>JBPBPC010000041.1:0-157592 GCA_050954665.1 Janthinobacterium lividum | reverse complement strand
ACGTGCCCCGCAGCCAGCCCTCGGCCGCCTCGTACGTGAGCCGGCACGCGCTGCCGTCGCTCGGATCCAAATTTAGGTTAAGCAGCATGGAGGGGCCGGGGGAAAGAAGGGTAAAGCGCAACAGTGAAACTACTGGTTAATCCCGGTAAGCGGGCAATGGTGCGGGAAAATACTTTAAAAACACGTGCTTTTAGCGGCGGGTTCGTATTTTCTGCAATAGCAACCGCGCGAGCCTTCTCACTCCGGTAATAGCAGTATTGTCATTGGTGCGACCTTGCCTTATAAACCGGGCCTTGCGCCGGCACCTAGATAAACCCACCAAGGGTGGCCGCTGCTGTTTGTTTCTGCAACGTAACCTGCCCGCCCATTTCAGGGCCGGCTGTGCCCGGCCCGTTTCCACCAAGAACCCTGGCATTGGCCGCTGCTGCCAGCGAGTGGTGGCCCACCTGAAAGCTTGCCGCCCCGTCTGGCCCCTCTGGACGCGCTTACTTGCGCCGATTTCCAAGGCTACGCGGCCCACGTGGCTACCCGGGGCCCGGTCGCTAGCATTACCGTTGAGCACGGCGAGTTTTTTCCGCGAGTGCTTCTGCTAGGCCTTCTCGGCCGTGCCTGCCTGACTCAAGCTGCAGGATGCTACGGCCGCCCTCCCTGTAAACCGCGGAGTTGCGCCGGCTCGGGTGGTATCACGGCTGCGAAGCATTGGAAGCAACGCAAGCACGGATTGCGCCCGCCCGATGGACGGGTCCAAGAAATTAGCTGCCGCAACCTGTTTCAGATCCGGTTCGAAGCCGGTCTTTGGTTTGATCCTTGCTCTTTTAACGAATGGGGAGCGGGGGTAGTAAAATCTCGTGCAGGTGCACCCCGCCGTAGTTGGCTTCGTCGGTGGTAAGCAGGTAGTACTTGCCACCGGTTTTGAAGGCTTGCATCATGGCCGTGTTGCTGGCGTAGCCCAGCGGCGCGGCGTTGGGGTTCGTGAAATCGGGGCTTTGGTCGTGGGTGCGCCCGCCTTGCAGCACCAACCGGCCGGTTTGGTCGTGGACGTAAAACTGGTTGCTGGGCCGGCCAAACTGCCCGTCGAAGCAGGAGAACACGTAGCCGTCGAGGGCGTCCACGGCCACGCCGCAGTGGCCGCCGTAGCCGGTGGTGGGCTGGTTGCCGAGCTGGTTGGCTTCCACGTTTTCGGGAAAAGTGCCGGGCTTGGCGAGGCCCGGGGCCACGGTGCCGGGGAGGGCTTTCCAGGCCCAGTCGCGGGCGCCCGGGGCCACGGCTCCCAGGTGAAAAGCGCGCTTGGCTTGGCCGATGCGGCCCTGGCTGGCGTCCCGCTTGGTGCTGCTCACGGCGGTTAGGTACGACACCCACTGGCCGTTGGGCAGCAGGGGGGCGCGGCTTTTCTGGCCCCAGCCGGAAGTGGCCACCGGGTTGGTGTGGCCGGCCGCTGCGTAAGGCGGATTGGCGATGAAATCCACCACTGCCTTGGGCGCGGCGAAAGTGGGCCACCCGTCGCCGTCGAAAGCCTGGGTGAAATCGCGCCGCACGCCCACCTGGCGAATGCCGCGGGCGTCGTTGTAGTCCACGTTCCACTGGCGCACGCCGCCGGGGTAAGGGCCCGTGGCCTCGTACAGCCACTCGTTGTTGTTTTCGCGGGCATCGAGCAAGCCCCCGCCGCGCCGCGCCGCGCCGGCGGCGGGCAGCTCCACCAGCTCGGTGTGCGGGTGCTCGTTGGTGCCCGCCACCTGCCACTGCGCGTAGGTGCGGCGCATGCCGTTGCGGGCCTTGAGGGTCACCACGTTCAGCAGCGCGTCGTAGGTGTCGGGCAGGGCCGCGGCCCAGTTCTTCACGGCGCGGCACGTGGGGTGGGCCAGCCGGCTCTGGTCGCCGCGCTGCAGGGGGCGGCCCAGGTCCAGCGCGTACTCGATGCCCTCGATGAAGAGGCGCGTGGGGTTGGCGCGGTCCACGCAGGCGTGCTGCACGTCGGCGAAGTAAGAGATTTGCTCGCGGTAGGCGTAAGTGGCCGAGAAGTGCAGCACGCGGTGGTTGCCGCGGTCGCCGAGCCAAAAGCTGCCGTCGGGGGCGAAGGCCACGAACGCCGCCTCGGCGTTGTAGGCGGGCCGGTCGCGCGGCTGCCCGGTAATTTGGTCGAGCACGTCGCGGTTGCGGAAGTGGAAGCGGTCCACGGCGAAGTCCGGGTTGGCGGCGTTGCCCCCGGCCCGGCCGAAGGTGCGCAGCAGCGCCCCGGCCGCGGTGAAGGCTTTCACCTGCTGGCTGGGGCCCCCGTCCACCACCAGCAGCACGTCGGCCACGGGGCTGGCGGCCACCGCCAGGGCGTTGGCCAGGCCGGCCAACGTGCTCACGGGTTGGAAGTCCACGGCCGCGTCGCTCCCGCGGTTGGCGTAGGTTTTGACCGTGCCGCCGGTGCACACCCACAGCTGGCCGTTGGGGGCGAAGCAACAGGCCCCCGGGGCCCCCACGGCCAACGTGCCCGCGGCCGCCCCGCTGGTTTTGTGGAAGAACTCCACCCGGTCGCGCCCGGCGCGGGCCGCTGCCAGCAGCACCCCGTTGGGTTGCACGGCCAGGCCCGTAAACCAGTCGGCTTGGTAGGCCGGCGGGTAAAAATCCGGCTGGCCCGCGGCGTTCCGGTGGGTGGCCTGCGTGAGGCCCAGCGCGCCGGCGTAGCCCGGCACGTCGGCCCGGGAAAATACCAGCGCCTTGCCGTCGGGAAAAGCGTAGTGGGCGTCGTTGCTCACCCGGTTGGCCACGATGAACGTGGAGTGGTTGTAGTCCCAGCCCGAGCCGTTGCCGGCCGTGTAAAACAACGTGCCGTCGGTGCAGGTGTGCAGCAACACGTTGGTAATCTTGACGTCGCCGGCCACCGGCTGTTGGGGCGTGGCGGGGCTGAAGGTGAAGTCGCTGGCGTAGCCTTCGCCGTAGCCAGCGGCGGCCCGGGCCTTGGTGGCCGCCAGGGCCAGGCTGCGGATGGACCCAAAGCCCCGCCACAGGTTCGTATTGGCGTGGTCGCTGGTGCTGCCCACCGTGCCCAGCCAGCGGGCCGTGGGGGCCCCGGGCGCGGGCGCACCCAGCAGCGCGTTCACGTCGGCGCGCAGGGCGTTCATGAAGCCGGAAAGGTGGGCGGGAATGTTCCCCACGCCGTCGGCGTGAGGAGCAGGCAGGGCGTGCGCGCCGAAGCGGGGCGCTGGAGGGCGGGCGGGCATGGGCAATTACTTAGGAAAGAAAAGGCCGGCGGCGTTGGGCCGGGGCCCCGGCTGGGGCCGCGTGCGGCGGCGCGGACGCGGCCCAAAATAACAGCGCAACGCCCCCGCCAACTGGCCGGGGCGTTGCGAAAAGTTGGCCAGGGCCCCGTGGGGCCCCCAGCCTAGCGCACGAGTAGCTCGGCGGGGGGGCTTTTGCGGCCGTTGGGGGCGATGACGACGGCCCGCACCAGCAGGCGTTTGCCCTGCGGCACGGCCAGCGGCTTGGTGTAGCGCTCGGTGGTTTCGTCGGGCAGGTGGCCGTCCAGGGTGTAGCGGATTTGGGCCCCCGGCACCAGCGAGCGCAGCGTGAACACGGCCTGGCCGTTCTGCTGCACCGCGCTGAGGCTGTCGAGGCCCGCGGGCTCGGGCACGCGGTAGTTGATGCTTTTCGCGTCGAGGCGGGCAAACTGCTGGCCCAGGCGGGGCAAGAACTGGGCGTAATTTTTCTGGGCGGCGGGCGTCCAGGCCACCTCCGACACGGCCAGCAGCCGCGGAAACAACATGTACTCGGCCTTGGCCGGCGTCGTGATGTACTCCGTCCACAGGTTGGCCTGGGGCCCCAGCACGTGCTGTTGCTGCGCCGGGGTCAGCTCCTTCGGGAGCGGGTTGTAGCCGTACACCTTCTCCAGGGGCAGGTAGCCGCCGATCATCAGCGGCTCGTTGGGGCTGTGGATCTGCGGGTTCTGGCCGGCGTCGAGGTAGAGGTAGCCGGCGGGCGTCATCACCACGTCGTTGCCGTGCTGGGCGGCTTCGATGCCGCCCTTCTCGCCGCGCCAGCTCATCACGGTGGCGCCCGGCGAGATGCCGCCTTCCAGAATCTCGTCCCAGCCGATGAGCTTTTTGCCCTTGCCCGTCAGAAACGCTTCGATGCGGCGGTTGAACCAGCCCTGTACCTTCTCCACGTCGGTGTAGCCCTCTTTCTTCATGATGTCCTGCACCGCCGCGCTTTCCTTCCAGCGGGTTTTCGGGGCTTCGTCGCCGCCGATGTGCACGTAGGGCCCCGGAAACAGCGCGCACACCTCCGTCAGCACGTCCTCAAAAAAGCGGAACGTGGGCTCGGTGGGGCACACGATGTCGTCGATGACGCCCCACATCGTCCAGGTTTCGTAGGGTCCCGGCTTGCAGGCCAGCTCGGGGTAGGCGGCCAGCACGGCCACCGAGTGGCCCGGCATCTCAATTTCGGGCACGACGGTGACGTAGCGCTTTTGGGCGTAGGCCACCACCTCGCGGATCTGGTCCTGGGTGTAGAAGCCGCCGTAGGGCGTGCCGTCGTACTTAAAATCGGCGGGCGTTTTGAACGTCTGCTGGGCCCCGATCAGCGTTTGCTTGCGGAAGGCGCTGATTTGCGTGAGCTTGGGGTACTTCTTGATTTCGATGCGCCAGCCCTGGTCGTCGGTCAGGTGCCAGTGGAAGGTGTTGAGCTTGTAGGCGGCCAGGAAGTCGATGTACTTCTTCACGAACGCCACCGGGAAGAAGTGGCGGCACACGTCCAGCATGCCCCCGCGCCACTTGAACGCCGGCTCGTCGGCGATGCGCACGTAGGGCACGCGCGCGGCGGCCGTGGCCGTGGGCGGCAGCAGCTGCAGCAGCGTCTGGACGCCGTAGAACAGGCCCGCGCCGCCCGCCGCCGTGATGCGCACGCCGCCCTTGTCCACCACCAGCTGGTAGCCCTCGGGGCCCCCGGGCGCGGCCGCGTCCGCCAGCAGCCGGATGTCCGCGGCCTGGCGGTTGGGGGTCAGGGCCACGGTTTTGCCCAGCGGCGCCAGGAAGCCTTTCAGCAGCTCGGCCACGTTTTGTGCCGCCGGCCCGGCGGCGTACACGCTGATTTTTTGGGGCAAGGCGTAGGCGCCGGCGCTGGTTTGCACCGCGCGGGGCAGCGGCACCAGGCCCAGCGGGGCCGCGGGCTGCTGCGCGAGCGCGGGGGCCCCCAGCAGGAGGCCGGTGGCGAGCAGGGCCCCAAAACGGGTGGGAAAGAACGGCATAAGCGAAGGGGTGAGGAGTGGGAAAAGCGGGTGAGCAAAGGGAAAGCAAGCAAACGGTATTTCTGCCGTGGAAGCTGTTTGATTCAATAGAAGTTGCTTGGGCCCGTCCTGCTCGTCGGGCGTCCGCTTGCCGAAGCATCTCTCCCGCAGCCGTAAGCACGGTTGGGGGAGCAGTAACGGTGCTTCGGCTGCGCCGACGCCCGACGAGCACGACGAACCACTTGGCTTTGATAATTAATTGGCCGCCACGGGCAGCAGCTGTTTCTCCACGTTCCAGCCTTCCACCGAAACCAGGGGGGCGGGGCCGTCGGGGGTGTAGTCCAGCACCACGGTGGTGCTTTCGCCGGGCAGCACCGACACGTAGTTGTCGCTGTAGAACACGGGCAGCAGGCGCTGCTGCGTGGCGGGGTTCACCAGCGCCAGGCGGTTGAAGAAGGCCACCGGGGCGCCGGGCGGGTTGGTCAGCGTCACCGATATTTTGCCTTTAGCCAGCTGCTTAGCGGCTACTTTGACGGTGGTTTTGGCCATGGTTTTCAGCCCGGAGTACTCGCCTTTCGCGTCCGGTAGCCAGTAGAAATTGCGGCTGACCACCTGCTTGCTGAGGTCCTGCAACTGAAGCGAAAGGAACAAGCCTTTCTGCTTGCCCAGCTGCCGCACCACGGGGCCGATGGGCAGGTAGCTTTTGGCCAGCGACGGGTTGATTTCAACAACTACCTGCGTGATGTTGGTCTTCTTGCCGGCCAGGTCGTAGGCGTCCACCACCAGCATCAGGTCGCGCTGCACGGCAAACGAGTTGTTGGCAATCATCACCGTGCTGTCCACGGGGTTGTACATGGGGTGCAGCGGCGCGCTGCCGCTGCGCAGCCCGTAGAGGCCGGCGTTGGGGTCGAGGTAGTAGTCGTACAGCTGGCCGCGCATCGACGTCCAGGGGTTTTGCGTTTTCCAGATGATGGTGCCCGTGTACCACTCCCACATGTGGGCGCTGAAGCCTTCCATCAGGGCCCGGTACTGGTTGTAGTTCACGAGCTGGGCCTTAAGGCCAAAATCCCGGACGTTTTTAGGGGCCCCGTAGGGCAGCAGGTACTGGTTGTAGCCCACGCCGGTGTAGGTGTGGTAGGTCCAGACGGAATCGGCCTTTTCGGCGTTTTTGCCAGTGGGGCCCAGGTACTGGGGCGCCACCAGGTTTTCCGGGGGCAGGAACCGCGCCAGCGATTCGTAGTCGCCCACGCCCACGGAGCCCACTTCCGAGTTGAACGGGAACGTGCGCACGGCCCAGAAGCTGCGCGGGTCCTGGATGCCGTAGGGCCCGTCGCCGTTGCCGCCCAACCGGTTGTACGACAGGCTGTCGGAGTTGGAATACGGAATGAGCCAGCGCGTGCCGTCCAGCCGGGGGAGGATGGAATCGGCCAGCGCCGCGTAAATGTCCTTCGGCGGGGTAATTTCGTTGCCGCCGCACCACATGGCCAGCGAGGCGTGGTTGCGCACCATTTTCACCTGGTCAGCGGCCGAGTTGATGAACAGCCGGTGGTCGTCGGGGTACCGGCGGCGCGTCCACTGGTCCTCCGCCTTTTGGGGGTCCAGCCACCGGCCGTTGGCATCGCCCGACATCCAGAAGTCCTGGATCACGAGCAAGCCGTACTTGTCGCAGGCCTGGTAAAACTCGGGCCGCTCCACCAGGGCCCCGCCCCACACCCGGAGCAGGTTCAGGTTCATGTCGCGGTGAAACCGGATTTCGGCGTCGTAGCGGGCGTCCGTGAAGCGGAGCATGGCGTCCGAAATGATCCAGTTGCCGCCCTTGATGAACACCTTCTGCCCGTTCACCAGCACTTGCCGGCTCTGGGTTTTGGCGTTCCACTGGGTTTGGATTTCGCGGATGCCCACCTCCACGGTCTCCGCATCGGACACGGTGTTGCCGACGAGAAATTGCATTTTCAATTGGTACAGCGGCTGGGCGCCGTAGCCGTTAGGCCACCACAGCTTGGGGTTGGGCAGGCGCAACTCCTGGAGGCTGACCACCTGCGTGGACTGCGCCGGGATGCTTACCCGCTGCGACACGGTGCGGCCGTCCATGGTGTAGGTGAGGGCCCCCGCAATGGCCTTGGCCGTGGGGTTTTCCAGCTCGGCCGACACCGCTACGGTGGCCGGCGCCTGGGGCCCCTCGGGGAGGCGCACGCCGGGCACGCGGGTCACCACGTGCGGGTTTTTCAGGTTGATGCCGCCGGTGCGCTCCAGCACCACCTTGTCCCAGATGCCGGTGTTGCGGTCCCGGATGGGCTGGATCCAGTCCCAGCCGGCCGTGTACTGGGTGGCCACGCTCTTGGCAATGCGGCCGTCGCCGCCCTGGCCGCCGTTGGGGTTGCCCACCGGGTCGGCCGGGTACACGATGACGGCCAGGCGGTTGCGCCCATCGCGGGCCAGGTAGGGCGTCACGTTGTAGGTCTGGCGCAGAAACATGCCGTGGTGCGTTTGCTTATTGAGCTTCTGCCCGTTCAGGAACACCTCGCAGCTGTAGTTCACGCCCCGCAAGTGCAGCCAAACCTGCTCGTTGGCGGCCACCGGCGCCTCCGCGAAGTCCTTCGCAAACCAGTAGGTGTAGTAGTCGCGGCCGGTATTATAAATGTCCGGAATGCGCTGGTTGTTCATCCCGTAGAACGGGTCGGGCACCTGCTTGTTAACGAGTTGGGTGGTCAGCACGGTGCCGGGCACCACGGCCGGGGCCCACCCGGCCAGCGCGTACGACGGCTGCGACAGCGCCGCCCCGTCGGCGCCGGCCTTCGCCGCGGGCAGGCATTGCCAGCCAGAATTTAATTCGCGCTGCGTTTGGGCGCACAGCGGGAAGCGGAACAGCAGCAGCAAGAGTAGGCAGAGCGGAAGCCGGTAGGTCATCGGTAGGGGCCCCACGGGGGCAAAGGTTCTGGATTAAAAGGAGCTGGCGGGGCTAATGCCCGGCGGGCAAGGCGAGGGCGTTGCGGAGCGTGAATTCCTGCTCCAGCCGGATGTCGTCCGACGCAGCGCCCACCAGGGCGGTGAAAGCGCCCGGCTCCACCACCCAGCGCAGCTGCGGGTCCAGCAGCATCAGGTCGTCGGGGCCCAGGGTGAACTGGACCGTCCTCTCTTCGCCGGCTTTTAGTGCGAAGCGCTGGAATTTTTTGAGTTGCTTGGCGGGCGTCACGACGGAGCTCACGTTGTCTTTGAGGTAGAGCTGGGCCACCTCGTCGCCGGCCCGCGCGCTGGTGTTTTTTACCTGGAAGCTGACCGTAACCTGCACGTTGCCCGCGGTTTCCACCACGTCGGTGCGCAGGGCGGAATACGCGAACTTGGCGTAGCTCAGCCCGTAGCCGAAGCTGTAGAGCGGCTTGGCGTCCAGTTCCACGTAGTCGTGCCGGGCCGGGGTTTTGTAGTTGTAGTACACCGGCAGCTGGCCCACCGATTTGGGCACCGAAATTGGTAGGCGCCCGGCGGGGTTCACGTCGCCGAACAGCACGTCGGCCACGGCGTGGCCGCCCTCCTGGCCCGGGTACCAGGCGTCGAGGATGGCGGGCACGTGGGCCGCCAACCAGTTCAGGTTCAGGGGCCGGCCCTTGATGAGCACCACCACCACCGGCGTGCCGGTGGCCGCCACGGCCTGCACCAGCGG
Organism: Janthinobacterium lividum; assembly: GCA_050954665.1. Taxonomy (GTDB): domain Bacteria; phylum Bacteroidota; class Bacteroidia; order Cytophagales; family Hymenobacteraceae; genus Hymenobacter. The sequence continues at coordinate 148,725 of JBPBPC010000041.1, read as the reverse complement.
CAGCTGCTGGCCCAGTAGGTCCAGCGTGGCCCGGTCGTAGCCCTCGCCGCTCTCCATGTCGCTGACGGGCTGGCCGCCCGCGGCGGCCGCGACGGTGGCCGCGCCGGTGCTCTGGTACTCGGTTTTGAAGTCGCGGGCGCTGGAGCCGCCCAGCACCACCACCGCCACCTGGGCCCCCCGGGCCGCCGCCACCGCGCCGGCAATGTCGGCGCTGGTGGTGTCGCGGATGGCGCAACCCTTCACGTAAGTCACTTTCGTCGCCGCCGACACCTTGGCTTTGATGCCCTCTAGCACCGTTACGACGTTGTCCTCCGGTTGGGGCGCGGTGTAGTCGCCCAGCTGGTTGTACATGTTGTCGGCGTTCGGGCCGATGACGGCGATGCGTTGCAGCGTTTTGCTGAGCGGCAGCAGGTCGCGCTCGTTCTTCAGCAGCACCACCGATTCCTGCGCCACGCGGCGCGCCAACTGCACGTGGGCCGGGGTGCGGACCTGCTGGGCCGCGTTTTTCACCACTACGTAGGGGTTTTCAAACAGCCCCAGGTCGAATTTCTGTCGCAGCAGCCGGCCCACCGCCCGGTCCAGCACCTCGGCTGCTACCGACCCGTCGGCCACGGCCGCCAGCAACTCCTTGTCGTAGCCGTAGCCGCTGAGGTCGGTGTCGAGGCCGGCGTTGATGGCCAGGGCCGCCGCCGCCGCCGGCGTAGCCGCCACGCGGTGCCCGCTCACCAGCCCCGAAATGCTGCCCAGGTCCGACACGGTGAAGCCCTGGAAGCCCCACTGTTCGCGCAGCAAGTCCTTCAACAAAAACGCATTGGCCGAACATGGCACGCCGTCCACCGAGTTGTAGGCCGTCATCACCGACAGGGCCCCCGCCCGCACGGCGGCCCGGAACGGCGGCAAAAAGCTTTGGTACAATTCGCGGGGCCCCGTGCTGATGCTGCCCCCGTTGTGCCCGCCCTCGGGCACGCCGTAGGCCGTGAAGTGCTTGAGCGTGGAAATGATGCCGCCACCGTTTTTCAGGCCGGGGCCCTGGAAGCCGCGCACCATGGCCACGCCCATGGCGCTGTTCAGCACGGGGTCTTCGCCGTAGGTTTCCTCCACCCGCGACCAGCGCGGCTCGCGGGCCAGGTCCAGCACCGGGCCGTAGCCCACGTGGGCCCCCTGGGCGCGGGCCTCGGCGGCAATGGCGGTGGCCATCTGCTCGATCAGGGCGGGGTCCCAGGTGCTGCTTTGGCCGATGGACGTGGGGAACACCGTGGTGCCGATGGCCATGTGGCCGTGTGGGCACTCCTCGGCTAGCAGCAGCGGAATGCCCAGGCGCGTGTGCTCGCGGGCGTAGCGCTGCAGGGCATTGGTGGCCTCGGCCGCTAGGGTCGGGTTCAGGCCGGTTAGCAGTGTTTTTTGGGTCCAGGGGTCGGCGCGCAGCGTGGCCCACAGCATGCCGATGTGGCGCTCGTCCACGGCCTTGCGGTACGCCGGGCTGACGGCTACTTTGGCTCCCTGCTTCTGGTACATTTCCCAGCCCAGCAGGGTCGAGAGCTGGCCCACTTTTTCTTCCCGCGTCATCCGGCCCAGCAGGTCCTGCACCCGGGCTGCGGTGGGGGCGGCGGGGTTTTTGTAGAGCGGCGGGCAGGCGGGCTGCGCCAGGGCGGCCCCCGAGCAGGCCACGCTTAGCCCAAAAAAAAGCTGCTTTAGCATGTAATTACGTGGTTATGCGCGTGCCCAACCGGGTGCGCAGAAAATAGGGCCCCCGCAGGCCAGGGCCCCGGCTAGCGCGCGGCAAACGCAAACGCCAGCGCCGGGTAAGCCCCGGCCGTTTTGGACAGGGACGCGGGCAAAACGACCGTCACCCGGTCGCCGTCGCTGGTCCACTTCACGGATTTGCCGGTTTGCAGCAGCTTCACCGCGCTGCCTTTTTTGGGCACGTTGCCGGTCCACGTCACGGTGGCGGGGGCAGCTTGGCCCTCGGGCAGGCAGGCAATGGCGTAGCGCGTGCCCGTTTTGCCTTGTGTGAAGTAGGTGGTGCCATCCTGGAAGCGCGCCGTGGCCCGGGTGTTGTAAATGGCCGCGCCGTTCGCATCCAGCCACTTGCCAATTTCCGCGAGCCGGCTCACGGCTTCGTTGGGCAGGGTGCCGTCGGGCTTGGGGCCCACGCCCAGCAGCAGGCTGCCGCCCTTGGCCACCACCTCGGCCAGCGAGTGAATGATTTTGGTGGGGCTCTTGAACTGGTCGTTGGGCACGTAGCCCCAGTTGTTGGCCAGCGTGAGGCAGCTTTCCCAGGGGTTGTCGATTTGGTGGTCGGGCACGCGCTGCTCGGGCGTTTGGTAGTTTTCGTAGGGCCCGTGCACGGTGCGGTCCACCATCAGCAGGCCGGGCTGGGCCTGGCGCGCCATGGCCGCAATGCGTGGCATGTTCACGTCCTGGCTGAACTCGGGGATCGGGGCCCCCCACGCGCGCACTTCCGCGTTCACGGTTTCTTTGGGCCGCACCCAGCCGCCGTCGAGCCACAGAATGTCCATGCGCCCGTAGTTGTGCATCAGCTCCCCGATCTGGTTGTAGGTGAACTCCTGGTAGTTTTTCCAGCGCCACGGGTACTTCTTGATGTCGTAGTTGACGTTGCGGTTGGGCGTGGCATATTTCGACCACCAGAAATCCTGCGAGTGCCAATCGGGCTTCGAGAAATAGGCCCCGATCATAAATCCTTCCTTGCGAAAGGCGTCGAACACGTACTTGGCCACGTCGGCCCGCGGGTTGTCTTTGAACGGCCCGCTGCTGATCTTAAAGTCCGACTGCTTCGTATCGAACATGTTGAACCCGTCGTGGTGCTTGGTGGTGAACACCAGGTAGCGCATGCCCGCTTTTTTGGCCACGCTGGCCCACTGCTCGGGGTTGAACTTGGTGGGGTTGAACTGCTTGCTGTAGTCCCAGTACCGCTTTTTGTAGGCTTCATAAGCGATGGTGCTGTCGCGCTCAATCCAGTCTTCCGAGCAGATTTCCCACGACTCGATGACGCCCGGAATGGCGTACAACCCCCAGTGAATAATTAGCCCGAATTTTTGGTCCTGCCACTGGTCCAGCTTCTTCTTCACCAGCGGGTCCGTGGGCGCTTCGTACTGCGTCGACTGCTGGTGAATGCCCTGCTGCTGGGCGCGGGCCGGCAGGGCGCTGGCTGCAGCGAGCAAGGCGAGGGCGAGGGTCGCTTTTTTCATGAATACAGGCTATTTCTTAGATGCAGTTTTGGTAGTGGGGACCAGTATTTTGGCAATAATGCAGCGCCCAAGTTTTTGCCCCTGCACATTGCCGTTGGTAGCACTATCCAGGTAATGAATGCCGCCGTAAAAGCGCGAGATGGACGCTTCAGCCGCCGCTTGCCGGAACGAGGTGAAAGGCCGCTCGCCGCTGCCAAACGGAATTTCCGTGTCGTCGACGTAAGGTATTTTATCGCCCAGCAGGTAGGTGAGCACCTCGGCCGACGCGTTGGAAACCACGGCGTGACCGCTGGTATATTCCGGAAAAGGCGGCGTTTGCAAAAAGGGCTGCCACTTCACATCCATGTATTTGTTGATGTATGTTTCGGGGCGAATGCGGTTGGTCAAGTATTTGGCGTCCCAGGTGCTGATGAAGGCATCCATCAGCGTGATGCCTTCCACGCAAAGCACGTAGACGGTTTTGTCGAACCCCACTTTCTGCTGCTTCGCCACCAGGGCGGCAATGTTCATCCAATGCCCGCCGGGGCTGATTTTTTTGAAGCCAATGGCCATGTGGCCCGACGTGCTGACGGCAAACGGGTTGCAGTCCCAGAACTGAGCAATTTGCACCTGCTCGTCGGTTAGTTTCCTCCCGGCCTTGTACACCGCCTGCGCCTGGCGGTAAAAGGCCGAGGTCGTGTCTTTGCTAAAAGCGGCGGGCAGCGCTGGCCGAAACTCGCTGGCCGAGTCGATAACCACCGGTCGAATGGTTTTCCAGTTGGGCTCCACCGCTTCGAGGTAGGCCGGCGGCGTGGGGTACCAATTGCCCTCGGCTCGCAAAGGCGTGTAGCGCTTGAGGGTGCTCAGCTGCGCGTAATGGTCTGTTTTAGAAAATTTTATTACGGCAGCGGCCGCCATTTTACCCACCCGGGCCGACTGGCTCAGCACGCTGGCCTGCACACCCTGCTTGGCCAGGCTCTGCAAAAAGCTGGCTTCTTCTTCGGCCAGGTTTTCGCCCGAGGGCAGCAGCAGGCGGGCGGTTTCGAGCATGCTGTAGTAAGCGGCTACCTGGTAGTCGTAGGCCGCCCGCACCGTGTCAAGCCGCAGGTCGGTGGTGAAGCCTTTTACCAAGTGCTGCGCCGTGGGCAGGCCCTTGTTGCGGGCCGCTACAATGCCGTAGGCCCCGAGCATACTGTAGGCATAAAAGCGCGACGCGGCCGGCGGGCTAATCACGTCGTGCACCATCGTCATGTTAATGAGGTCGAGCGCCTTGCTGGGGTTGAGCCGCTCGGCCATTTGCGGGTCATGAGCTGATACCTTATTGTACGTCAGTGCAGTGAGCGCCATTGTTGCCAGAATGGTTTTGTGCTTCATCGCTGTTCTTTGTAAAATTGCATGGGACCGTTGCTGACCCCCACCACCAAGTAAGGCTGCTTATTTACCATGATTTCGCCCACCGATTTCACATCGCCGACCACGCAGATACCCGCCGCCGGCTGCTGCATGTAGCTGAAGTGGCCACGGCCGTCGCCTTGCAGCAGGCAGCCGTAACCGGCATCTATACTGCCTATTTTCAAGCGGTTATCGGTGTGGTTGCCGAGGAGCAGCAGGTCGGGGTGGCCGTCATGATTATAGTCGCCGCTCGTAATCTGGGTCACGACGGAGAACTGCGCCTCCACCGGCAATTCGGCGGGCGTGAACTTGCCTTTATTGTTGATATACAGCATGGTGCGCAGCTCGGTGGCTTCCAGCTTGCTGGCCTTGCCCAGCTCGTCGCCGGGGAAAATATCCGTCATCGTGGCGTCGGCGTAGGCTTTGTAGGAGGTGAAGCGGCGGCGCATGGGGTAAATGAGGTCGTTGAGCTCGTCGCGGCTCACGAAGGGGTAGCTTTTGCCATCCACGTAGAAGTTGAAGAACGGGTCGATGGAGCCATTGCCGTCAAAGTCAGCGTAGTACAGCGCGGCCGGCTCCTGGGCGGTGGCCCGCAGCGGGCTATTCAGGCCGAGGTTACCGGCCACCAGGTCGGGCTGGCCGTCGGCGTTCACATCGACTACGTGCAGGCTGAACCACAGACCCGACTGGGGCGTGCCGAAGTAATCAGTGGTCTGGTCTTTAAACCCTTGCGGGGTATTGACCCACACGGTCAGGGGCATCATTTCGCCGCACAGTACCAGGTCTTTGCGGCCGTCGTGGTTCAGGTCTACCCACTGTGCATCGGTCACCATGCCGGCATGGGCAAACGGCACCTCGGCGGCTGTGAACGTGCCCCGGCCATTGTTGAGCAGCAGGTAGCTGGGCGGGGCCAGCGGGTAGCGGCCCGGTATCACGCGGCCACCCACGAAAATGTCTAAATCGCCGTCGTTGTCGGCATCGGCGGCCCGCACGCAGCTTTTGCTGCCGGCAGTGAGGGGGGGGAGGCCGGTAGCGGCCAGGCTCAAGTGGCCTTTGCCATCGTTGAGGTATAGCTCGTCCTGCAAGTCATCCTGCCCGGCTTCGTATAGCGCGTAGCCGCCCTTGGCCAGGTACAGGTCGGGGGAGCCATCGCCGTTGGCGTCGAAAAAAGCGGCCGCCGCCACGGTGCCGGCCGGGCGAGGGGTGGAGCGGCCCAGGGGGGCTTCTATAAATTTGCCGCCCGGCTGCTGCAGGTAGAGCTTGCCTACTTCGTCTTTCGCGCCGCTCACAAACAGGTCGTCCAAGCCATCCTTGTTCACATCGGCTTTTGCTATCACCGGCGCGGTTTTGGAGTACATGAACAGCATGAGCAGCTGGCGCTTAAAGTCATTCAGCGTCACCTCCTCTGGTTTGAAATCGAACAGCGGCGCGCTCGGCTTGAACACCGTCTTGGAGGCCGCGGCCGCCTGGGCCACGGGCTTGCCAGTTGGCTTGCCCGAGAGCTGGAGCAGCTGGTTGGCCTTCACTGCTGTCAGGAGCTGCGAGGTTTGATTGGGCCAAATAACCCGCACCGAATCGGCCCGCTGGTTGGTACCTAGGCCAAAATTTAGTACCGTAGAAACGCACGACAAGTAGCCCCGATTGGGGTTCACTTCCTGGTATTGTACCTGGCCGGGCGTGTACACATACGCCTTGGCGCCCACGGCCTGGGTGTTTTGGCCGGTGCCTTGCAGCTTCAGCCCTAGGTACGCGGTGTGGTGCGCGTCGGTGCTGTGGTTGAGGTAGATGCCGGCCGGCTGGTTGATGGTATTCACGACCAAATCCAAATCGCCGTCATTATCGAGGTCGGCATAAATGGCGCCGTTCGACATATTAGTCTGGTTCAGGCCCCACTCTTCCTGCTTGTTTGAAAACGTCAGGTTGTGCTCGTTTCGGAAGATGTAATCGGGCACCGAGGTAGAAGGCATGGCGGTCACCAAGTCCATCAGCAAAAACGGCTCCTTGGCCATCGCCTTTTTGATTTTGTAATCGCCCCAGTAGCGCAGAAAGTCCTTGTTGGTGTAGTCGCGCAAGTAGCCGTTGCTGATGTAGATGTCCTTATAGCCGTCGTTGTCAAAATCGGCAATCAAGGGGCACCAGCTCCAGTCAGTTTTTGATACGCCAGCCAACTGCCCAATTTCGCTGAACGTACCGTCACCGTTGTTGAGGTGCAGCATGTTGCGCATGTACTGCGGGTACAGTTCCTGCTGGCGCAGCAGCTCAAAGGCCTCGTAGTTTTCCTGCAATTGCAGCGATTTTTGGCGGTGGTTATCCGCCGGCAGCATGTCCAGGGTGAAAATATCGGGTAGCGTATCGTTGTTAAAATCAGCAATATCCACACCCATCGAAAAGTGCGAATGATGCCGCAGCATCTGCTTGGAATGGTCGGTGAACGTGCCGTTCTTATTATTCAGGTATAAGTAGTCGGGCTCGTTGTAGTCGTTGGTCACGTAGATGTCCTGCCAGCCATCCTTATTGATGTCGGCCACGGCGATACCTAGGCCAAACGTCAGCGGACTTTGCACAATGCCGGCCGCTTTCGAAACGTCGGTAAAGTGCCCGTTATCATTTCTAAATAGCTTGTTGCCGGCCAGTGCGTCAACCTCGTTTTTGTGGCTGGCAAACTCCATATTGTCAATCTTCTTGATATTGTGATTGAGCAAAAACATGTCTAGGTCGCCATCATTGTCATAGTCAAAGAAGGCGGCCTGCGTGCTGTAGCCGGGGTCGTCAAGGCCGTAGCTGCGGGCTTGCTCCTCAAACTTGCTGTTGCCTAGGTTGATAAATAGCTGGTTGCGGCGCACATCCTCCGCCTTCTTGCCCGAGTAGCAGACGTAGATATCCAGCCGGCCGTCGCCGTTCACGTCGGCCATCGTCACGCCGGTTTTCCAGCCGTCTTTGCGCCCGGCCAACGCTGGCGCAGCCTGTTCGGTAATATCCTTGAACTTGCAGCCGCCTAGGTTGAGGTACAACCGATTAGGCTTCATGTTGCCCGTGAAGAACAGGTCCGCCAGCCCGTCGTTATTAATGTCGCCGACTGCTACCCCCCCGCCATTATAAAAGTATTCGTAGGACAGGATATTGAGCGCCTCGCTTTCGCTGACAGCGTTATTAAAGCTGATGCCCGTTTCCTGCGCGCTCAGCAAGCTAAACAGCGGCTGCTGCGCCCGGCTGCCCAGCGCCATACCTAGGAAAGCAAGCGTGCCTAAAAAGTGATAAATGGCCACTGGACAGCAAGTTCGTATGAATAAGAAACTGGTAAAACAACTCGAAACAACGAATCTAAGCGCAGCAGATGGCTGATGCTAACTGCGCACCTTAGCCGCCGCTGTTTTCAGCGCTGCTAGGGCCGCATCGGTCACGTCGCCGAACAGCGAAACGCCCGCTGCGCCATTATCCAGCGCGTTTTCGATGCCCTGTTGCAGCTCGGTAGTATTCTTAAAGTCAGGCAAATACAAGCCGGCGTACAGCGGAAATTTGCCGTTTAGCGCTTGCACGCCTTCTTTCACGGCCTGGCCAATCCAGGCCACGGGCTCCTTGTAAAAGCCATGGTAAATCATGGGGCACACGCCGCTGATGTTCCAGTTTACCCAGTCTTGCTTCACGTTGCGGTGGGCTACGTCGGGGGTAGGGAACACGGCGGCCGTGATGGGCTTGTGGTACTGCTTGGCCACGGCGGTGAGCCGCCGCACCACCTCATTCACCCGCTGGTACCGGAAGGCCCGCCACGACGGGCTGGCTTCGGGGTACTGCACCTGGTCGATGTCCACGCCGTACGCGGCTTTATAGGCCGCCTTGCACACTGGGCAGTAGCAGAAGTCATACTCCGGCAGCTCGCTGGTTTGCACAATCTTGTAGTTATCCCACAGGTTGACGGGCAAAATCACGTCGCAAAAACGCACGTAATCCAGGTGAATGCCATCGATGTAGTCCTTCTTGAGTGCGGCGGCGTAGTCCTGCTCTAAGTACTGCTTCACTTCCTCGCGCGAGGGGCACAGCCAGCGGTAGTAGTCGACGTAGGGCGGGTGCGTAGCGCACGACTCGCCCTTGCGGCTCACGGCGTACCATTCGGGGTGGGCGGCTAGCAAGGTCTTTTCGCCGCGGTTCATGGTCCAAATCCAGCGGTGGGCTTCCAGCTTCTGCGCCTTGGCCGCGCGGAAGTGTTTTTCGCTATCGGCCTCGAAAAAGATGCCGCGCACGCCAGCTTCGTAGTACTTGCGGTAGCGCTCGGCGAGTTGGTCAGCGGTGTCTTTGGCGTTGGGGTTGGTCCAGACCCAATGCTTCCAGCCGGCTTTGGGGGCGGCGGGGAGGGTGGCTTGGGCGGCGCCCGGTAGGAGCGGGGCCCCTAGGCCCAGTACGGCGCTGGTTTGAATGAATTTGCGGCGGCTCGTCATGGCTTTAGGGTTTCGATTAGGCCTTCGTCGTTGATGCGGATGATGGCGCTGCCGGCCGCCGCGGTGGTAGCGGTGAACTGATATGGGGTAGCCGCCAGCTGAAGCTGGTTGGCTTGCTTATTCACGGTTACTTGAGGCGCTATTTTCAGTTCGGCTAGGGTAGCGGCGTAGCGCCCGGTCTTTTTTCGAAATTCTTGCTGGCGGTAGTACACGAGCCACAAGTATTGCTTGCGCAGCTCAGCTTGTGGCATCTGCCAAGTGGTTTTAGCTTGGCGCGTGAACTGCAAATAGCCCCAGCGCTCGGGGTAGTGCATGTCGATGATGCCCTGCGGTGACCACACCCAGTTGTGCTCGGGCAGGTCCTTGCCGGCGGCATCCTGAGTCTTGAGGTTCTTGCTGCCCGCTACCCGCGTGTCCCATTCCACCCTGGAGAAATTGATGCGCCACAGCGTGCCCTCAGCGGGCGGCTGGAAAGGGAAGCCCATGCGCACAGCCTTGAGCGGAATGGCCATTTCGACCGTCCAGCTCTGGTCCTGGTCTTGCGGCTGGTTGAGCGTGCCCGCCAGCGCTACCCCCGACCGCAGGCCCGGCACGTCCCAGCTAATGAGGGCATCGCCCTTGTCGCGGTAGGGCTTGGGCAGGTAGAGGTCAAAAATCTGGTTGATGGCGTTGACCTCGACCTCGAAATACTGGTGGGCATTATTGTCGGGGTCGATGAAGACCTCGAAGTCGTTGTCCTTGTAAATAATGTCGTCGTGGTGCGTTTGCGTGGCCCAGATTTGGGGCTCCTGCAAGGTGGCGGCGATAAACAGCGTGGAGTCATTCCACAGCATTTTTACCCGCGTTTGAAACGTGGGCAGCGGCTTCTTGGCGCCCTCAATATCTACAAAGTCGGTGGTCCAAGCAGCTTTTTGCCAGTCGCTTTCCTGGGGGTTGCCGTCCATTGTCAGCGGCTGGGTAGTGTGCTGCACTACGTAGCCCTTGGGCGGCGTGAAAAGTGCCTCTAGCCCCCGAAAAGGCGCTTGCGCTCGCACGGGCGCGGCCAGCACCAAGGCGAGTGCCAGTGTGGCAAGAACGGTTGGCGGCCGTCGAAAATAAGCAAGCGGTGTTTTCATGTACCCTATTTTGCCTGGTTGCCCAGGTGCTAAAAAAAGAGGCTTTACCCTAGGTTTGCCCAGCGTAAAGCCTCTCGTACTACTCAAGGGCGTCAGGATTATTTATCCCACCACACGCGCGAGGTCAGCAGGTCACCGCCAGTTAGGCTCGCCACGCCGGCCGCGTAGCCAGCCGGGTTGTTAGACACTTCCGTAACCGGATAGATGAGGCGGCGCGGAATGGTCGCGTTGGTCACGTTGCCGGGGTAGTTCACAGGTACCAGCTCGGGGTAGCCCGACCGGCGCCAGTTGAACCAGCCTTCGATGAAGTTGAACGTCGTGGACGCTTCCAGCCAGTACTGCTCGTTGATTTGCTTTAGCGGATTAGCCCCCAGGGGATTGGCCAGTACGTAAGCATCAATGGTCGCCTGGTTGATGGTGGCAGCCGTATTCATCTGCGACAGCGACTGCATCGCGCCACGCACGCCGTTGGCGTAGTGCGTGGCTGCGTTAGCACCCACGCTCCAACCGCGGTTGGCAGCCTCGGCCAGCAAGAACTCGGTTTCGGCGTAGGTCAGCAAGAAGTTAGGGGCACTGCGCTGGATGTACACAGCTAGGCGGGGCCGCGAATAGTTGCCCAGGGGGGCCAAATCAGCGGCAGTGCCGGTACCACCGGGGTAGTCGGCGCGCTTGCGGATATCGAATGCGCCGCCCGTCAGGTCGTAGCCATTGGGTAAGCCGCGCTGCAGCGCCGGCGTGTTGTCGCCGGGCAGCGCTTGGTTGGCGTTGTTGGTAGCGCCAGCCGCCGGAATTTCGGCAACGGCGCTCAGGCGCGGGTCGTTGGTAGTGAGCAGGTAGTCAATCAGCGTCTTGCTCCACTTCACTTCCCGGAAGTCGTCGGTGGTGAGCAGGGCGTTGGCCGTGGCATTCTGCGTGTCACCGAAGGCGATATCACCTTTTACGAGGGCATTATCGGTGTAGCTGGCCATGGTGCTGGCGGCCGCAGCCTTTTCCGTGTAGGTTTTGGCCAGGGTTGGGTTCACCTTGGTCATGCGCATCGCCACGCGCACCATGAGCGAGTAGCCAAGCTTTTTCCACTGGGCCACGTCGCCGGCGTACAGTAGGTCGCCTGAGGCTTTGGGGCCCGCCGCGTCGAGGCTGGCGATAGCCGCATCCAGCTGCGTCAGCAGGGCGGGGTAAATGTCCTGCTGCTTATCGTACTGGGGCGTGGTGATGCCCTGCGTGGCCTGCACCGCCTGCGAAAACGGAATATCGCCGTAGGTGTCGGTGATGCGCTGAAATATCATGACCTTCATGATGTTGCTGATGGCAATCACATTGGTGTAGCGCGTCGCGCCCTGCGTGTTGGCCACGTCAATGGCCTGCTGTAGGCGGCTCAGGGCCGTGTAGCCCTGGTTGAAGAGCAGGGCCTGGTACCCCGTGAAGCCACCGGAGTTGGTGTACTTATCGCCGTTGCCGTAGTAGTTGAAGGTGCTGGCCAGCGCCTGAATGGCCGGCGCCGGGTACAGCAATTCGCCATACCCCGTGTTGGCAAACGTCAGCTGGCCATCGGTAAGCAGGTAGTTGGGGTTGAGGTTGGCGGCCGAGGCAGCGGTGGGGTTGGTATTCACCTCGTCCAGGTACTTTTCCGAACAGGAAGTACTGAACAGAACGGCTGATAAAGCCGCGTAGATAACTATCTTTCTCATCGCGCTAGCTTATTTGAATTTAACGTTGAGGGTAACACCATACGTGCGAGCGAAGGGCAGCGAGCCGCCCTCTACCCCGGCGTAAGAAACCAAGGGCGAGATGGTGTTTTCTGGGTCGATGTTCTTGGTGTGCTTCATGATGGTGAACAGGTTGCGGCCCACCAGCGACAACGTAATATCCTGGAATGGCGTGTGCGACAACACGCTCTGGTTGAACGTATAGCCGAAGGTGAGCTGGCGGAACTTGATGAAGCTGCCGTCGAGCACGGAGAGGGCCGAAATGTTGGTGGCCAACTTCGGGTAGTACTCATAGGCTGGTACCACCTTGGTATTGACGGCGCCGCCTTCCGTAACGCCGGTGGCTACTACGCCAGTCTCGCGGCCTTCCAGCGTGGCTTGGTTGAGGCCGCGATTATACGAGTAGTACTCAGTGGCTGACAAAATCTTATTGTTGTACCTGTAGTCAATCAACGCCGACAAGCGGAAATTCCCGAGACTGAAATCGTTGTTCCAGCCACCGTACAGGTTAGCAATGCCCGAGCCCATTGGCTTGAGGTCACCGCGCATCGGTACGCCATCGCTGCCCACAATGACGTTGCCGCTAGCATCGCGCTTGTAGTCGTAAGCCCGAATCTGGGAGATGGCAAGGCCCTTCACAATGCCGATGTTGCCGTTCATGGGGCGGTAGGTGCCGGTTTGCAGCGGGTTGTTGGCGCCCCCGTCAATGTCCAGCACTTCATTGTGCAGCTTAGTGAAGTTAAAGGTCGAGGTCCAGGTAAACGCGCCGCGCTTGATGGGCACCACGTTCAGGGCCAGCTCTACGCCCCGGTTCAGGGTCGAACCGAGGTTGACCGTGGCGCCCTCGTAGCCTGTTGCAACCGACAGGGCAGCGCCGACAATCTCGCCGCTGGTTTTGCGGTTGAAATACGCCAAGTCTACCCCAACGCGGTTGTTGAAGAACTTCAGCTCTGTGCCCACTTCAAACTCTCGCAGGTTGTAAGGCCGCAGGTTGGCATTGGGCAGCGTCGAGTTGTAGGAAGCGCGCGGTACGCCGTTGATAGGGTTGCCGATGTTGTAGTATAAAGCCGTTTGGTAAGGCTGGGCCGGCTCGCCGCTGGTTTTAGCGTAGGAGGCGCGCAACTTGCCGTAGCTCAGGGCCGAGGCGTCGAGCAGGTCCGAGAAGATAAAGCTACCCGCCACCGACGGCGTGAAAATGCTGCGGTTGCCGTTGGGCAGTGACGAGAACCGGTCGTAGCGGCCGGTGGTGCTCAGGGTCAAGAACCTGTACGTGAAGTCGGCAGTGTAGTACAACGAAGGCGTTACCAGTTCTGTGTACTGGTATTCGAAGTTGCGGGTGCGCAGGTTGGTGGGCGTGTACAGGTAGGGTACGATGAAATTTCCGCCGTACAAACGGCTGCTCTCGAACTTGCTGCGGCGGTAGTTGGCCCCCACGCTGGCGCTGATGGAGAAGTCCTGGTTCAGGGCTTTGTTGAATGACAGCAAAGCGTCGGAGTTCATTTCTAGGCGGTTACCCAGGGTCAGGTTGTCGAGGGCCCCCTCGCCGGCGTTCGAGTACAGCGTGCCGTAGGGCGTCACGCCAAAGCGGCGGTCGCTTGAGTAGTCGTAGCCGATGCGGCCCTGCAAAAATAGGTAGTCGGTGAAGGCGTACCGGGCCGAGAGCGAGCTGATGAGGCGCTTACGCGACACGTTGTTCACAAACTGGTTAACTACAAACCAGGGGTTGGTGGCGTAGCTGTCCGGGTTCCAGGCCGTTTCCAGGCCGTTGTTGTTTACATCGTAGCCAGGCGCTAGCGTGGCCTGGTCGATGTTGGGGGACAAGAACAGGATGTTGTTGGCATTCAGCGGCGAGTCGCTCAGCTGGGGGCGGTTCTGGTCGTTCTGGTCGATGTAGCTGGCCGTCAGGTTAAAGCTCAGCTTCTTGGTTAGGTCGTAGGCTGTGTTGAAGTTGACCGTGCGGCGCGTCAGGCCGCTGTTGCGCAGAATGGACTTGTTGTCGAGGTTCGACAGCGACAAGCGGTAGGTGCCTTTCTCGCCCCCGCCCGAAATGGCGACGGTATTGGTCCAGGAAGGCGCTATGCGATAGAAGTTGTTGATGTTGCCCTTCACGGGCGAGTAAGCGTGCTGCAGACCATCGATGCCGGTAATAAGCTGGCCGTCCATCTTTTCGCCCCAGGCCGTGTTGCCCGACACGATAGCCGAAGCTTTGTCGGTGGGGCGCAAGCCCTGGCTGCCTTGGCCGTACACGTTCTGAAAATCAGTGTTGTCAACGGCGCGGTCAATCTGGAAGTTGGTGTTGTACTCGATCGTGGTCTTGGTCCGCGAGCCGCTCTTGGTCGTGATTTGAATAACGCCGTTGGCCGCGCGGGCGCCGTACAGGGCCGAAGCGGTTGAGCCTTTCAGCACCGTCATGCTCTCAATGTCGTCGGGGTTAATGTTGCTGATCCCGTCGCCCAGGTCGGCGCCGCCCCACTCGCCGGCGCTGCCGCGCACGGTGTTGTCCATCGGCACCCCGTTGATAACAATCAGGGGCGACGAAGTGCCCGAGAAGGACGTGACGCCCCGAATGTTCAGGCGCACCGCCGAGCCAGGGCCCCCGCTAGCACCGGCCACGTTCAGGCCGGCCACGCGGCCTTGCAGCGAGTTGGCCACGTTGGTTTCGCGGGCTACGTTGAGCAGGCTGCCGTCTACTTTCGTCACGGCATAGCCGATTTTGCGCTCGTCCTTTTTGATACCGAGTGCCGTTACCACTACCTCGCCCAGCTCCTTGTTGTCGTTGGCCAGCACCACGTTGATGGCCGAGCGGCCGCTCACGGCCACCGTCTGCGAGAGGTAGCCCACGTAGGAGAACACCAGCGAGGCGTTGTCCGGGGCCATGATGGCGTAGTTGCCGTCCACGTCGGTGGTCGTGCCCTGCGACGTGCCGCCCACCTGGATGCTCACCCCGACAAGGGGCGCGCTGTCCGAACCGACGACTCTGCCCGCAATCTTGGTTGCCTGGGCGTAGCTGTACCCTTGGCAAAGCAGCAAGAGTAAAACTATTAGGTGTAAGGTTTTTTGCATCATGGTTCAGGGGTTTAGTGAGGGTCAATCGAATTGCAAAAGGTTGGGAAATAGCGCGGGAGGGAACGTTGGCTGTTTTCTGCCTTGTAAAGATTATGTAATCAATTCGATAGGGGGAATTTAATTATTTAAATAACAAATTAGTTAATTTCTATTAACCAATTTGTTAATGCGCCAAGGGTAGGTTTTCATTAATCAACTGGAAGCCGATTCTTTGGCGAGTAAGTGGGCATTTTCGGCGGCAAAATAATTGCGGCAACTGCCGTTCGGTGGGGCCCCACCGAACGGCGTTCGCACCAACTAAACGGCCGGTACGGCGTAGGGCACCGCGGCTTTGGGCTGGTAGGCGTGGCCCTTGAGGGCGAAGAAGAGGATGTACAAGTAGCAGGGAATCAGCAGTAAGTAGGCTTGCTGCAACCCTAGGCCCTCGCCGAGCTTGCCGTACACGTAGGGCAGCACCGCCCCGCCGCCGATGCCCATGATGAGCAGCGCCGAGCCGTGCTCGGTGTAGCTGCCCAGGCCCCGGATGCTGAGCGGGAAAATGGCCGGCCACATCAGCGAGTTGGCCAGGCCCAGCAGCGCCACCAGCGCCACCGACGTGAAGCCGTGGGTGACCACAATGCCGACCGTGAACAGGGCCCCCACCCCGGCGCAAATGGCCAGGGCCCGCTGCTGGCTTACGTAGCGCGGAATGGCCCACACGCCCACAAAGTAGCCTACCAGCATGGCCGCCAGCGTGAGGGAGGTGAAATTCCGGGCCACGTCGAGGCTGATGCCCTGCGCCCGGCCGTACTGGACGATGGTGTCGCCGGCAATCACTTCCACGCCCACGCAGCAAAACAGCGCCAGCACGCCCAACGCCAGGTGCGGGTACTGAAAAAGGCCTTTTCCCGCGGTAGCGGGGGCCCCAGCTGCCGGCGTGGGGGCCGTTTCTTCGGTGGCAATTTCCGGCAGGCCCGACAGCCGGACCAGCACGGCCAGCACCACCAGGGCCCCCGCCATCACGAGGTAGGGAAAAATTACGCGGTCGGCCAGCTGCTGGAGCAGCACGGCTTTGGCTTCGGGCGAGGCGGTGCGGGCCAGCTGGCTTTCGAGCTCCGAAGCGCCCTTCAGCACCACCGCCCCGATGATGAGCGGGCTCAGGAACCCGGCCACCTTGTTGCAAATGCCCATGATGCTGATGCGCCGGGCGGCGCTTTCCAGGGGCCCCAGCACGGTGGCGTAGGGGTTGGAGGCGGTTTGGAGCAGCGCCAGGCCGGCGCCCTGCACAAACAGCCCGCCCAGAAACAAGCCAAACGAGCGCGCCTGCGCCGCCGGCACGAACACCAGGGCCCCCGCCGCCATCACGACCAGGCCCAGCGCCATGCCGTTTTTAAACCCGGTTTTGCGCAAAATCAGCGACGACGGGATGGCCAGGAACACGTAGGCGATGTAGAAGGCGAACGTCACCAGCAGCGCCTGCGAGTAGGTCAGGTCGCAGGCAATTTTCAGGAACGGAATCAGCGTGCCGTTGAGCCAGGTGATGAACCCAAAGATGAAAAACAGGGCCCCGATGATGACCAGGGGCGGAACGGCGGTGGCTTTGCTGTTTTTCATGCAACAATCAAAAAAAGAGGGGAGGAGCAGCGGAGTCGCCCAAACGGCGGCGCGGGGCGGCCACCGGGGCCCCGGAATTGGCCACGGGGGCCCTAAAACCGGTAGCGCACGAAGGCCTCCATGGCCTCGTATTCGGCCAGGCCAAGCTGGTCGTAGCGCTTGGCGGTGGCGCGGTTGCGGTCCTCGGAGCGCTGCCAGAACTCGCGCTTGTCGTTGCCGGGAAACACGGCGCTGTCTTTCTGCGACTGGTGCTTGAAAATGGCCTGGCGCTTGCGCATCAACTCCTCGGGGCTGATGGGCACGGCCATCTCGATTTCCTCCACGTCCCACTCTTGCCAGGCCCCGCGGTAGAGCCACAGGTAGCAGTCGTCGAGCCACGCCTCCTGGCCCTTGAGGCGCGCCAGGGCCGCAAAAATGGCGTCGAGGCACACCTTGTGGGTGCCGTGCGGGTCGCGCAGGTCGCCGGCGGCGAAGATTTGGTGGGGCTGGATTTCCTGCAAAATGTCCACCACTTCCTGGATGTCTTCCTCGCCCAAGGGCTTCTTCTTCACCTGCCCGGTTTCGTAGAAGGGCATGTTCATGAAGTGCACGTTGGCGTCCTTCACGCCGCAGAAGCGGCAGGCCGCGGCGGCTTCGCCCTTCCGAATCAGGGCCTTGATGTCCTGCACCAACGGGCTGTCTTCCTCGCCCAACTTCTTGTGCTGGAGGAACTCCACCACTTCGGCGTGCTCGCGCCGCATTTTGGTGGCGCCCACGTGCAGCTTCTGGGAAAAATCGAGGGCAAAGTCGGCGAAGCGGCGCGCGTCGTCGTCGAACACGGCGATGTTGCCCGAGGTCTGGTAGGCCACGTGCACGTCGTGCCCTTGGTCGACGAGGCGCAGCAGCGTCCCGCCCATCGAAATCACGTCGTCGTCGGGGTGGGGGCTGAAGATGAGCACCCGCTTGTGGGCCGGCAGGGCCCGTTCGGGCCGCTGGGCGTCGTTCGAGTTGGGCTTGCCGCCCGGCCAGCCCGTGATGGTGTGCTGGATGGCGTTGAACACCTTGATGTTGAGGCTGTAGGCGTTGCCCGACTCCACCAGCAAGTCGCTCAGGCTGCCGTCCTTGTAGTCTTCGTCGGTGAGCTTGAGGATGGGCTTCTGCATCTTGAGGCTCAGCCAGATCACGGCCCGCCGGATCAGGGCGTCGTCCCAGGCGCACATGCCCACCAGCCAGGGCGTTTTGATGCGCGTCAGCTCCAGGGCGGCCCACTGGTCCACCACCACCCGCGTGTGGGGGTGCTGCTGCAGAAAGGAGGCCGGCACGGCGTCCGAAATCCTGCCTTCTACCGTTTCCTGAAGGATTTTGGCCTTGCCCTCGCCCCAGGCCAGCAAGATGATTTGGCGGGCCTTGGTGATGGTGCCCACGCCCATCGTGAGGGCCCGGAGCGGCACGTACTCTTCCTTGATGAAGTCCTTGGCCGCGTCGGTAATCGTCAGCGGGTCCAGCTTCACCAGCCGCGTGGCCGAGGTGCTGGCCGAGCCCGGCTCGTTGAAGCCGATGTGCCCGGTGCGGCCGATGCCGAGCAGTTGCAAGTCGAGCCCGCCGTAGTCCTCGATCAGCTTGTCGTAGGCCTGGCAGTAGGCTTTTACCTGCTCGATGGGCAGCGTACCGTTCGGGATGTGCACGTTTTCGGGCCGGATGTCCACGTGGTCGAACAGCTGCTCGTGCATGAAGTAGACGTAGCTCTGGAGCTCGTCGGGCGGCATGGGGTAGTACTCGTCGAGGTTGAAGGTGACCACGTTTTGAAAGCTGAGGCCTTCGTGGCGGTGCAGCCGCACCAGCTCCTTGTACACGCCGATGGGCGACGAGCCGGTGGCCAGGCCCAGCACGGCCCGCTCGCCGTTGGCCTGCTTGGCGCGGATCAGCCCGGCAATTTCGTGGGCCACGTAAATGGCGCCTTCCTGCGACGTTTCAAAAACGGTGACCGGCAGCTTTTCAAACGTGGTTTCCGAGTAGTTCAATACTTCCATAACTGAGTTCCGAGTGTAAAAATGGCGGGTTTTTAAGACGAAGCAGGAAGGAACGGCGGGCGAAAAACCGGGGCCCCAAGGGAAGTTTTTGCCGCAGAAAGTAGCAATCAGGGCAACAATAACTGGGACGTTTGATAAGACCGGCAACGGAAGTGAGGACGTTGCTTAATAGAATAATTTGAGTAAATAATAGATTGTTCGGTCCAAACTTAAGACTGCCACGCAAGCTATGCAAGCAAGTGGTGAAAAAAATGTGTGCGCACACGCAAAATTTATTGTTTGAAGTGTGCGCGCACACGGCACTTTGGCCGGTTCGGGAAGCGGTTCCCGGCGCCTGAATCTTCGGTATAAGAAAAAGCAGACGCGCGGCAACCATAACGCTGGTCTGCGCCGTTGCTTAGCGCCGGCAATCCATTGGGTTGGTGCAGGCCGGCGCAGTTGCCCCGGGCCTGGGGCCCCAGCGCTGGGTTGCGTGATAACTTTGGTAAGTTTTTAAGCAAGTGCGGCCCACCGCGCACGGGCACTGGGCGGCATGCCCGCGCACCGTGCAGAGAGAGTATAGTTGTATGGAAAAAATTGCGGTACGCATCAAGGACATTGCCGCCAAGGCCAACGTGTCGGTAGGAACCGTGGACCGGGTGCTCCACAACCGGGGCCGGGTGTCGGAAAAAGTGCGGCAGAAGGTGCTGCTGATGATGGAAGAGCTGGACTACGAGCCCAACCTGATTGCCCGCACGCTGGGCTCGAACCGCACCTACCAGCTGGCCGTGGTGCAGCCCGACCACCTCATCGACCCTTACTGGCAGGCCCCGTGGGACGGCATCGGCAAGGCGGCCAAGGAGTTGAAACAGTACGGCGTCAACGTCACCATGTACCCCTACGAGCTAACGGAGGTGGCCTCGTTTGTGGCGCAAGCCGAAGCCGCCACGCGCTCGGCGCCCGACGGCATCCTGGTTGCGCCGCTGTTTTACCGCGAATCGCTGGCGTTTTTTGCGCGGTGGCAAGTGCAAAGCATTCCGTACGTGCTTTTCAATACTTACATCGCCGAACTGCAATCGCTGAGCTACGTGGGGCAGGACTCGTACCAGAGCGGGTTTTTGGCGGGCAAGCTGGTGCAGTTCGGGCAGGCCCAGCCGGGCACGTACCTCATCGCCCACATCGCCGAAGACATTGCCAACTCGGTGCACGTGACGCAGAAGGAGCGGGGCTTCCGCGACTACTTTGCCCAGCGGGCCGCCCTGGGCGAGGGGGCCCCGGGGCCCCCTCGCCCCACGCCCGACAACGTGGTCAGCATCGACCTGCCCGACCCGGCCGACCCGTCGTTCGCCCGGCAGCTCAACCGCCTGCTCGACGACGCGGACGTGCACCTGCGCGGCATTTTCGTGAGCACGTCCAAGGCCTACGAAATCGCGCCCTACTTGCAAGCCTACCGCCGCGACGACATTCGCCTGGTGGGCTACGACTTGCTGGAAAAAAACATTCACTTCCTCAACGAGAACGTGATTGATTTTCTCATCAACCAAAACCCGCACGAACAGGGCTACCAGGGCCTGTTTGCGCTGGCCGACCAGTTGGTTTTTAAGAAGGAAGTGCCCCCGCTGAAGTACCTGCCGCTCGACATCATCACCAAGGAAAACCTGCGGTACTACGTGGCGCAGTAGGGGCCCCACCAGCTCTCCCCAAAAAGCCTCGGCCGGTGCCGGTCCTCACCCAAATGCCAAAGCCCTCCCAGCCAGGTTGGCCAGGAGGGCTTTTTAAAGTCTGTGCGGGCTGGTTGCTGACACCAGGCCAGCCAAAAATCTGGGCAAGGACAAGCCGTTGCGGCGGGGCTGGGGTAGCTGCAGGGACCTGCAGCAGCTGGCCGTTTCAGTTACGCTCCCGCGTCAATACCGTAGAGCTAAGCGCCAGATTCTACCCGCTCCCCCTTACCCAAGCTTTTTTCTCAGCCACCTGCGAACCGGCTCGTCGTACCATTTCAAACTAGCATACGCCAACGCAATACCACCTAGCAAGACCAACAACGCATACGGCCAGGCCTGCACGAGGGTCACGCCTTTGTGGTTGCTGATCCAGGCGACATAAAAATAGACCAGCGGGTAATGCACCAAGTAAAGTGGATACGATACCTCCCCTAAGAATTGGCATGCCCTACGTTCTGCCTGGGTATGCAGCACACCGCTAGCGCCCAGGTAAACAATGAGCGGAAAAACAAGGATTATGCAGACTGATTCGTAGACTCCGTTCATCCAAACGTGTTCCGCACCGCCTATGCGCGGCATGTACAAAACGAGGGCAACCAAGAGGCTGCACCATAAAAAGGCGTACTTAACGCGGGTGGGGTGGGCTATCCGGGAAAGCAGCAGCCCGGCAAAGAAGGGGTACATCGTCCGCGTAACGCCCACGCGCAGCTGTTCCGCGTTTAGGGTCCAGCCACCGCTGACATCTCCGGCAGGGCTGGTGATGGCCAAATGAGCGAGCGCGATGGCCGCAGTGAACACCAAGACACTCAGCGCTATGGTGGAGAATTTCCGGATGCCGACGGCATACAGGATATTGGCCATGTATTCGAAGAACAAGGACCAGCCCACGCTATTGAGCGGGTGCATTTCTGCCCAACCCCGTATATCCAGTGCCAAGGGAACCGGCAGAACAGTGCAACCGATGAGCAGCACCAGCAGCATTTTCCACAGGGGAATGGTGTGGATGAGCGGCCAGATCGTTGAATCGGTAAAATAGAACCCGATTGCCCCGAGGACCATCCCAAGCACCACCATTGGTTGAAGCCGTTCGATCCGGCGCTTGAAGAAAGTACCGATGGTCATTTTAGGCCAGCGGTCGTCGTAAGCATAGCCGGTCACAAAGCCGGACAGCAGAAAGAAAAAGTCAACGGCCAGGTAGCCGTGGTTGACCAGGATGTCCAGGTGCCCAGTTCCCAAGGGCTCGGTCAGGTGGAAGGTTACAACGATGATGGCGGCGACACCGCGTAATCCATCCAATACGGGGTAATGCGGCTTCGCGGAGAGGCTATCATTATGCACTGGTCCTGGGCGATAGAAGGCAGGGGTTGACAATAAAATGGCAAATGAAGCGCTGACTAACAGCGGCCGTCGGAGGCGTTGTCATACGCAACCCATACGTTCACTTCTCCTGCCTCTGGGGCGTGGTTTTGGGCATACACCCCAAGCTGGTTCTTTGCTAAAATACCGCATTACTTGCAAAGGCAGTCTGACAAGCCAGCGCAGGGAAAAGTAGGTTGGCCTTATGTGGTTGTCCTTAGGATAAGGCACCAAAAAAGCGCCAACCTAACGGCCAGCGCTTTCTCGGCAAGATTTGGGCAAGAACGAGCCAACCGGCCGGTGCTTTTTGGTGGAGAATATCGGAGTCGAACCGATGACCTGTTGCTTGCGGAGCAACCGCTCTAGCCAGCTGAGCTAATCCCCCAAGTGCAGGCAAACATACGGCGGCCGCCGCAAACGCCCCGCGCCGGGGCCCCGCGGCGGCCGCCGCGGGGCTACCAGCCGGTGCGGTAGTCGCGCTTCACGAACTGGTTGACTTCGTCGAGGTTGGTGATGCGCATCTGCTGGTTGTCCCAGAGCAGCTTGCGGCCGCGGCCGGGATAGTCGAAGCCCTGGCCCGCGGCCTTGGGCTTTTGCAAGTCGTAGCCGCGGATGGCGAGATTGGCCATCAGCAGGGCCTCGGTGAGGGGCCCCGCCAACTCGAAGGGCGAGCTGACTTTCAGCTTGCCGGCGCCGGCCAGGCAGGCGTCTACCCACTGGCCGTAGTGGCCGTTGGCTTGGCCCGGCACGCGGGCCAGGGTCTGGGGCACCGTCACCTCCTGGTTGCGCGCGAGGGGCAGCAGGCGCGGGTTTTCGGCGTAGGTGCTGGCCATCATCTTGCCCTTGTCGCCGATGAACAAAATGCCGTTGCCGCCGTCGCCAAACAGCTCGTTGGGCCCCAGCTCGTCGGGGCGCTCGGGCTGAATGCCGCCGTCCATCCAATGCACAGTAATGTCCTGCTTGGTTTTGGCGGTTTTGGGGAACGTGAGCGTGACGTGGCTCGACGGCGGGCAGCTGTCGGGGAAGTAGCCGCGCTTGAACTCGTCCACGTACACGCTGCCCACGCTGGCCTGCACCGCGTTGGCGTACTGCAAATCGAGCACCCGGAAGGGCGCCTCCAGCAGGTGGCAGCCCATGTCGCCGAGGGCCCCGGTGCCGTAGTCCCACCAGCCGCGCCAGTTGAAGGGGATGAGGTGGTCGACGTAGTCGCGCTTGGGCGCCGTGCCCAGCCACAAGTCCCAGTCCAGCTCGGCGGGCGGCGTGGCCTTGGTGGTGGGCCAGGCAATGCCCTGGGGCCACACCGGCCGGTCGGTCCAGCAGTAAACGGTGTGCACCTCGCCAATGGTGCCCGCGTCGTACCACTCCATCAGTTGGCGCACGCCGTCGTTGGAGGCGCCCTGGTTGCCCATCTGCGTCACCACCTTGTTGTACTTGCGGGCCGCATCGGTGAGCGCGCGGGCCTCGTAAATGTCGTGGGTCAGCGGCTTCTGCACGTACACGTGCTTGCCCAGCTGCATGGCCGCCAAGGCCGGCATGGCGTGGTTGTGGTCAGGCGTCGACACCGACACCGCGTCGATGTGCTTGCGCTCTTTCTCCAGCATCTTCCGCCAGTCCTTGTAGTACTTGGCTTGCGGAAACGCCTTGCGCGAATTGGCCGCGCGGCGGTCGTCTACGTCGCAGAGGAAGGCGATGCGGGCCTTGCCAGTTTTGGCAAACATGGCAATGTCGCTTTCGCCCTTGCCGCCCGCGCCGATGCCAGCCACTAGCAGCTGGTCGCTAGGAGCGGTGTAGCCCTTGCCGCCCAGCACGAAGCGCGGCACGATGAAAAACGAGGCCGCGGCCAACGTGCTTTTTTTAACAAACTCGCGCCGGGACGGCGCATCGGGGAGCTGGCTCATAGGCTAGCAGGGGTGAAGGGTGGGAAAGAAGGGATAATATTGAGGCGGAAGGTACAGAAAATTGTGATTTCCGCCCGCCCTACCGGAAACCAGCAGTTGCTTGGGCCCTGGACAAGCGCCCAGGTTTCGTTGGTTCTTGCCAGCAATTGCGTTTGGCCAGCGGCGGCAATCGGTCAGGTATGTGAACTTATTGCAGGAATATTAGTACTGTAATGCTGAACTAACCCGTTGGCTTATGTGGATGGCTTGTCTTTTTCCGGGCATTTTCTTGTGGCAAAACCGGCGTCCGAAGCTAGGAATTCTGTTTCTGTTGCTGCAGCCAACAATCATCGGCTGGGTAGTTGGGGCCGTGGTGGCGGTGCACCGCTTGCGCGAATTGCGGCGGCGGCGGCGGCGCAGCGTCAACATCATCAGCCCCGCCAGCTGGGCCGCCACGATGTACTAGCCGCGCCGGGGCCCCGGGGACGGCAAACGTAACATTGGCGTAGCGCCCCGCTGCCGACCTTTGCGCCCAGCCGGGCCCTGCGCCCAGCGGCCGCCCGGGTAAGGCGGTTTTCCGCCGCTTTATTCCGCTCCGCATGAAACCTGCCTTTGCCCTGGCCGCCGCCCTGGGCCTGCTGGCCGCCCACCCGGCCGCCGCCCAAGTGCCCGCCGACGACCCCAAAGCGGCCAAAGTTCTGCTGCCCAACGGCTGGTCGCTTACGCCGGCCGGGGGCCCCGCGCTGGCCCTGGGCGACTTGCCCCTGAACATGCAGCTCGCGCCATCGGGCAAATTGCTGGCCGTCACCAACAACGGGCAGAGCACCCAAACGGTACAGCTCATCGACCCGGTGACGCACCAGCTGCTCGACGAGAAAGTCGTCGGCAAGTCGTGGTACGGGCTGGCCTTCAACGCCAAGGCCGACCGGCTGTACGTGTCGGGCGCCAACGACAACCTCATCCTGGCCTACCCCGTGGCCGCCCGCAAGCTGGGGGCCCCCGACACGCTGCGCCTGGGCCGCGCTTGGCCGAAGGAGAAGATTAGCCCCGCCGGCCTGGCCGTGGACGGGCCCCGGCAGCGCCTCTACACCGTGACCAAGGAGGACAACGCGCTGTACGTGCTCGACCTCAAAACCAAGCACACGCTGAGCCGGGTGGCGCTGGGGCACGAGGCCTACGGCTGCCTGCTGGCCCCCGACGGCAACACGCTCTACATCAGCCTGTGGGGCGGCGACGAGCTGCTGGCCTACGACACCCGCACCGGTCAAATCCGGCAGCACCTGGCCACCGAAAGCCACCCCAACGAACTGATCCAGACCCGCAGCGGCCGCTACCTGTTCGTGGCCAACGCCAACGACAACTCCGTGTCGGTGGTGGACACGAAGAGCTGGCGGGTGCTCGAAACCATTTCCTCGGCCCTGTACCCCACCAAGCTCACCGGCTCGACGCCCAACGGCCTGGCGCTGAGCCCCGACGAGAAAACGCTCTACATCGCCAACGCCGACAACAACTGCCTGGCCGTGTTCGACGTGGCCCAGCCCGGCAAGAGCACGCCCAAGGGCTTCATTCCCACGGGGTGGTACCCTACCTGCGTGCGCACACTGGGCAACCAGGTGCTGGTGGCCAACGGCAAGGGCTTTTCCTCGCTGCCCAACCCCCGGGGCCCCCAGCCGCTGAAGCGCACCGACAACAGCGCCTACCAGCTGGGCAGCACGGCCGCGGCCGGGCCGGTGCAGTACATCGGCGGGCTGTTCAAGGGCACGCTCTCGTTTGTGCCGGCGCCCAGCGCGGCGCAGCTCAAGGCGTATTCGGCGCAGGTGTACGCCAACACGCCCTTCACGCCGGCCCTCGAAAAAGAGGCCCTGGGCGTGGCTGGGGGCCCCATTCCGCGCCGGGTGGGCCAGGCCTCGCCCATCAAGTACGTGTTCTACATCATCAAGGAAAACCGCACCTACGACCAGGTGCTCGGCGATATGCGCGAGGGCAACGGCGACTCGACGCTGTGCATTTTCCCCGAGCGCGTGACGCCCAACCACCACGCGCTGGCCCGCGAATTTGCGCTGCTCGATAACTTTTACGTGAACGCCGAGGTGAGCGCCGACGGCCACAACTGGAGCACCGCCGCCTACGCCACCGACTACGTGGAGAAGTCGTGGCCCATCAGCTACGGCGGGCGCGGCGGCAGTTACGACTTCGAGGGGACCCGCAAAATTGCCTACCCGCGCGACGGCTTCATCTGGGACTACTGCCAGCGCGCCGGCCGTAGCTACCGCAGCTACGGCGAGTTTGCCGAGAACGGCAAAACCCCGCTTAAGGCGCTGGAAGGGCACATCTGCCCCAAGGCCCCGGGCTTCGACCTGGACGTGAAGGACGTGGACCGGGTGCGCATCTGGGCCCAGGATTTTGACTCGCTGCTGGCCCGCGGGGCCGTGCCGCAGTTCAGCACCGTGCGCCTCAGCAACGACCACACCAGCGGCCAGAAGCTGGGCAAAATTTCGCCCGTTTCGGCCGTGGCCGACAACGACCTCGCCTTGGGCCAGTTCGTGGAGCACCTCTCGCGCAGCCGCATCTGGAACGAGTCGGTGGTGTTCGTGCTCGAAGACGACGCCCAGAACGGCCCCGACCACGTGGACGCCCACCGCTCGCCGGCCTTCGTCATCAGCCCCTACACCCGCCGCGGCAGCGTGGACCACACGCTCTACACCACGGCCGGGGTGCTGCGCACGATGGAGCTCATCCTCGGCCTGCCGCCCATGAGCCAGTACGACGCCGCCGCGCGGCCGCTGTTCGGCGTCTTCCAGGCCGCGCCCGCCGGGGCCCCGTACCAGGCCAAAGCCGCCCGTGTGCCCCTCGACGCCCGCAACACCGCCTGGAACCGCAGCGCCGAGCGCTCAGCCAAGTTCAACCTCGCCAGCGAAGACGCTGCCCCCGACCGCGACCTCACCGAAGTGGTGTGGAAAGCCGTGCGCGGCGAGGACGCGGCCGTGCCGGCTCCCCGCCGCGGGGCCTTCCTGCGCCCCACCCCCAAGCGCGACGACGACGACGATTGAGGCCGCGTGGGGGCCCCAGTTCAGGGCCCCGGACCGGGGCCCCGAGCCAAGTAGAACGGTCATGCTGAGCGCAGCCGAAGCATCTCTCCCGCAGCAGTAAATAATTACTTACGCAGTAGAGATGCTTCGGCTGCGCTCAGCATGACGTTCAAATGGTTTTTTCGTTCCTAGCGCAGCGGCAGCACCACGGCCTGCCAGGGCTGGAGTGCCAGCGTGGGGCCCCCCGCAAAGGCTGGGTAGTTGTTGAGCCAGGGCGCGCCGCTAGGCGTTAAGCCGGTGGGCACGGGCCAGCTTTGGGCGTCGGCCGAGAAGTTGAGCACCACCAGCGCCTTTTCGGGCCCCAGCGTGCGCGTGTAGGCGTAGATGTGCGGGTTGGCCGCGTCGAGCAGCCGGTACTGCCCGTAGATGAGCACTTTGTGCTGCTGGCGCAACGCAATGGCCTTGCGGAAATGGTTGAGGATGGAGTTCGGGTCCTTATCCTGGGCAGCCTCGTTAACGGCCGGGTAGTTCGGGTTCACTTGCAGCCAGGGCGAGCCGGTGGTGAAGCCCGCGTGGGCCGCCGCGCTCCACTGGAAGGGGGTGCGGCCGTTGTCGCGCGAGTAGATTTTGAGCGTTTCCAGGTAATCGGGCAGGCTGCCGCCCTGGCTCTTCACCAGCTCGTAGCCGTTGCGGGCGGCCACGTCGCGGTAGTCGGCCATGCTGTTGAAGCGGATGTTGGTCATGCCCAGTTCGTCGCCGTAGTAGCAGTAGGGCGTGCCGTGCATGCTCAGCAAGAAGGTGGTGAGCAGCTTGGCCGACGGCACCCGGAAAGCGGGCCGGTCGTCGCCGAACCGGCTCACGATGCGCGCCTGGTCGTGGCTGCCCAAGTAAATGGACTGCCAGCCCTTCGTGGCAAATTCCTGTTCCCACTTCGTGAACACGTCCTTCAGCTTGGCCAAGCTGACTTTGCCGGTCTTGTCGCCGATGCTCACCGCGTCGAAGTGGTAGGTCATGTCCAGTTCCTTGCGGGCGGGGTCCACGAACAGCATGGCTTCCTGGGGGTTGCGGCCGGCGCCCTCGGCCACGGTCATCAGGTTGTACTTGCTGAACACCTCGCGGTTCATCTCCTGGAGGTAGTCGTGCAGGTGCGGGCCGTGGTTGTAGGCGTTGGTGTAGTTCTGCGCCGTGAGGCCCGGCATGGGCGGAAAAGTGGGGTCCTTGGCCACGAACTGAAACGCGTCCATGCGGAAGCCGTCGATGCCCTTGTCGGCCCAGAAGCGCATCATGCGGTACACTTCCTGGCGCACCTTGGGGTTGTTCCAGTTCAGGTCGGGCTGCTTTTTGGAAAAGTAGTGCAGGTAGTAGCTCTTGGTGGGCGCGTCGTACTGCCAGGCATCGTTCTTCACGTCGAAGGTGCTGAAGCGCGCCGGGGGCGTGCCTTTCTCGGCGGGCCACCAGTAGTAATAGTCGCGGTAGGGGCTGGTGCGCGAGCTGCGCGCCGATTTGAACCACGCGTGCTCGTCGCTGCTGTGGTTCACCACCACGTCCATCACCAGCTTGATGCCCCGCTGGTGCAGCCCTTGCAGCAGGGCATTGAAGTCGGCCATCGTGCCAAACTCCGGCTGGATTTGGCGGTAGTCGCTGATGTCGTAGCCGTTGTCGTCGTTGGGCGAGGCGTAGATGGGGTTGAGCCAGACCGTGCCCACGCCCAGGCTTTTCAAGTAATCGAGCCGGGAAATAACGCCTTTCAAGTCGCCCACCCCGTCGCCGTTGCTGTCCTGGAAGCTGCGCGGGTAAATCTGGTACACCACGGTTTCCTTCCACCAGCCGGGCTTTTTGGCCAGCGTAGTGTCGGCTGCGGGGGCCCCAGCGGTGGCCGGGGCCCCGGCGGTGGAGGTTTCTGTTTTGACGGTTTGGTTGCAGGCGGCCAGGCCGGCCAGGAGTGGCAAGGCCAGCACAATACGGGAAGGGTTCATGAGAAAAGCGGAGGAGGGAAAAGTTGGGGCAGGGGCCCCGGCTGTACCGCCAAGCGGTGCTTGGCCTTTCCCCAGGGGCCCCTAGGGCAGCATAGACAAGGCCAAGCACCGCTTGGGCGGTACAGCCGGGGGCCCTCGGCGCCGTTAGCGGCCGTTGGCGTAGGTCTTGTGCTGGGGCCCCACGCCCGTAATGCGCACCGACTGCCAGCCGGTGGGCAGCGTGCTTTTGCGCTGCACAATGCCGGCGGGCGTGATGTCGAGCCCGCCAAAGCCCATGAGCACGGCTTGCAGCACGCCGCCCGCGCCGGTGGCAAAGTAGGGGTTGGTGCCGCCCTTGGTTTCGGCGATGACGCGGAAGGGCGGCAGCAAGTTGGGCAGGTAGGCGTCCTGGAAAAAATGCTGGGCCTTGGCCCCGTCGCCGAGCCGCGAATAGAGCAGCGCAAAGATGGCCTGCGTCATGGCCGGCGTGCCTTCGTTGGGCACGCGGGTTTCGTAGTAGGCCAGGTCCTTGCGGATTTGGGCGGGGTCGGTAATCGTCTTCAGCGGGTAGGCCAGCAGGTTCGCGTCGCCCTGCTTGATGCCCTCGCCGCGGTACGCGGCGTGCTCCTGGGTCACGCCGTCGGCCATTTTCAGGACGGGAATGTTCTGGGCCACGTGCAGCCAGTCGGGGTTGGCGCGCAGGCCCAGCAGCCGGGCGGCGTCGGTGGCGGCGCGCAGGTTGGCCTGGGCGGCGGCGTTGGTGAAGGCGTCGTTGTCCACGTTTTCGGCCCACTCGTCGGCGGCCACCACGTTCTTGATGTCGTAGCGGCCGGGGCCGTTGCGCTCCACCCGGCTGGCCCAGAAGTCGGCCGTGGCCGACAGGATGGGCCAGCCCTTCTCGCGCAGCCAGTCGCGGTCCTGCGTCACGCAGTAGTACTGCCAGGCGGCCAGCGCCACGCAGGCCGAAATGTGGTGCTCAAACGGGCCGCTCAGGGCCCACACCGGCGTTTCCTCCACGCCCGTGTCGGCGCTTTCCCAGGGGTACATGGCGCCCTGGTAGCCGTGAGCGAAGGCGTTGCGCCGGGCCGCTTCCAGGCGCCGAAACCGGTACTCCACCAGCGACTTGGCGATTTCGGGGTGCAGCACCAGCAGCGCCGGGAACATCCACAGGTCGGCGTCCCAGAACACGTGGCCGTTGTAGCCCAGGCCCGAAAGGCCCATCGGCGAGGGCGAGTAGTCGGTGCCCGCCCGCGAAAACGAGTACAGGTGGTACAGCATGCTGTGCACGTCTTGCTGAGCCTGCGCGTCGCCGGCAATCTGGATGTCGCTTTTCCACAAGTCCTGCCAGGCCTTGGCGTGGAAATCGAGCAGGCGCTGGCGGCCTTCGAGCCGGGCAAAGATGGTCAGGCGCTCGGCCTCGTTCAGCGGGTCGGGGTGGTGGGCCGAGGTGACGGACGAGCCGGCGATGGCGTAGCCGTAGGTTTGGCCGGCCTTCAGGGCCTTGCTAAATTTCATCAGGTGCATGTTGTTGTCCCACATCTCGTGGATGATGCGGGGCTCCTGCCCGTGCGGCTCCTCAAACAGAAAGCTGGTGGACGCGCAGAGTTGGATTTTGTTCGTGGGGCTCTTGGCCGACGACGTGAGCAGGCTAAGCGTGGCATGGGGCCGGTCGATTTCGTTGTAGTAGTTCTGCACGTCGCGCAGCGCGTCGGGGGCCTCCATCACGCTGGCCGCCGTCAGGGCCACGTCTTTTTTGGCCGTGATGGACACGTCCAGCAGTACCGTGAAGGGCAGGTGCCGCAGCGCGTAGTAGGTGTAGCGCACGGTGGCCTTGTCGGCGTAGTCGAACGTGGTGGTGAGGGACGCCCGCTGCATGTCCAGCTCCTGGCGGACATTGGTGGCATCTGGGGGCCCCAGGCGGTGGCCGTCCACTTCCAGGTACATGTTCAGCAGGTTGAAGCTGTTGAGGAAGTTGCTGACCCGGCCGCGGCCGTACTGGTCGTAGGCCCCGGCCAGCACCACGCTCTTCACTTGAAACGGCACCGGCGACGACACAATGCCGAGCAGGCCGTTGGCCACCGTGGCGCCGTAGTAATGGTTGGGGTCCACCTTGTCGGCGGCAATGCGCCAGGGGTCGGGCGTCTGGGCCACCGCGGGGCCCCGGGCGGCGAGCAGCGCCAGCGCGTACGCGCAGGCCAGCAGTTGGAAAAATCGGGGGTTGGGCATGGGTAAAAAACCGGGGAGAAAGCGGCGCAAAACAAAATAGGGTAAGCCTGCGCTTACCCTATTTTCTGGTGATCGGGACCGCTGGCTGCGGCCGAATTTGTGATTAGTACCCCGGGTTCTGGACCAGGTTCGAGTTCACGGCCAGCTGCTGGTTGGGGATGGGGAAGATGAGGTAGGTGGCCGCGCTGGACTGAGCGCCTTCCGGAATGGGGCCCAGGAATTTGCCAAAGCGAACCATGTCTTGCCGGCGCCACAGCTCCAGGTACAGCTCGCGGCCGCGCTCGTCGTACAACGCGTTCAAGTCCACCGAAGCCAACGCGCTGGCGGCGCGCGTAGGATTGGTACGGATCGAGTTCACCAGAGCCGTGGCTGTGTTGCCGTAGGTGCCGGCCGAGGTGGCGGTGCCGCCGCGCAAAATAGCTTCGGCCTTCATCAGCAGTACGTCGGGCAAGCGCAGGTGCACCATGTCGTTGTCAATCGTGCCGGCCCCGTTGTTGGTGAAGTCAGGAGGATATTTCATCGGGCGGATGCCCGTGCGCTCCAGGCTGGTGGGGTCGGTCTCGATGATTTTAACGGCCGCGGTGAAAGCCAAGGGGGCCCCGGTGCGGTCCGTGAGCGCAGCATCGGTAATCAGGTTATACTGCTGGCCGATGAGGAAGCCTACGTTCACCCGCTTGCCGGGGTTAGCCGGGCCGTTCGTGTACGAATACACTTGGCCCCGGCGCAGGTCCGTGGCCTCGTACTTGTTGTAGAACTCTGCCAGTGCCGCCGGCCCGTTGTAACCGCCCGGCACCATGTTGTAGTGCGAAATGAAGCGCCACAGGTCGTACTGGGCCCCGCTGCTAATGCCGCCCTGGTTGAGTTCGGTGAAGATGTTCTCCGTGCCGATGTTGGTATTGTCGGGGGCGAAGTTGTCGTAGTAGTCGGCGGCAAACTTGTAGCGCCCGCTGTTGATGATCTGGTCGGCCAGGGTAATGACCTGGTTCATGTCGGCCGCGGCGAACGTGGGCGTCGCGCGGTTGGCGTACACGCCCCGGTTGAGGTAGCACTTCATGAGCAAGCCGCGGGCCGCGTCCTTGGTGGCGTGGTAGGCCGGGGCGTCGGGCAGGTTGGGCATCACGGCGTTCACCTCGCTGATGATGAAGTCCAGGGCTGCGGTGCCTTGGCGCACGCGGGCCAGCTCCACTACGCTCTCGCCCGGGTCGCGGTAAGGCACTTGGTCGTAGAGGTCGAGCACCCAGTACATGGCCCACGCGCGCAAGAAGCGGGCTTCGGCCTGCTGCTGCGTGCTGGGGTTGTACTGGAGCAAGTCGGTGGCGGCAAACACCACAGCGTTCAAGTTATTGAAAGCGTCACGTACCTGCACGTGGTTTGCGTCCCAAGTATGCAGGTGCAACTGGCGCCACACGCCGTTGTCGTCCCAGTCGCCCCCGCGGGTGGGCATAATGCGCTCGTCGGTGGTCACCTCCGAGAGGGCAAATACCTGGGTAGCGCCCTGAAATGGGCTGCGCATGGCAATGTACACCCCGTCGAGCAAGGCTGCGGCGTTGCCGCCGCTGGTGCTCACCTGGCTGGCCGGCAGTGTGCCCTGGAATTCTTCGTTGATCTGGCAGCTGTTGGCTAGCTGCAGCACGGCCAGCATAGCGCCTGCACTGAGTATCTTTTTCATAGAGCAGATAATATTGACTGAATGGTGGGATTACAGAGAGAAGTTGACGCCGAACGTGAACGTGCGGGCGGTCGGGTAGCCAGTGTAGTCAATGCCCGCCGACGGCACGCCGTTCACCGTTTTGTTGGTGTTCACTTCGGGGTCGAAGCCTGTGTAGTTCGTGATGACGAACAGGTTCTGGCCAATGGCGTAGATGCTGGCGCCCTTGAACACCGTGCCCAGGTTACCCAAGGCGTACGAGAGCGTCACGTTCGAAAGCTTCACGTAGTTGCCGCTTTCCAAGAAGCGCGACGAGGGGGCTAGCGGGTTGCTGAGCGACTCTTTGGTACCGGCTTGGAAGTTGGACAGGGCGATGTTTTTGCCGGCCTGGATCTGGCTCACGTTGAGCACGCTGTTGAGCGTGTTGTTGTAGATCTTGTTGCCGAACACGCCGTTGAAGTTAGCCGTCAGCGAAAGCTTCTGGAAGCGGATGGTGGAGCTCAAGCCCGCCAACGTGGTGGGGTTAGGATTGCCCACGTAGTGCGGCGTGCCGTTGTCGGCGTACTGCGACTGGCCAGTGGTGGGGTCGATGCCCAAGAACTGCTGGGTGAAGAACGCGTTGATGGGGTAGCCGCTCTGGATCGTTTCCACCGTCACGCCTGACAGGCCCTGGCCGCTAAGCGCACCCGTTTGGATAACACCCGGCAGCCCCGACACCATGTTTTTGATGAATGTGGCGTTGGCGTTGAAGCTCAGGCCGAAGCGCGGGTTGTCAACGGCCGTGATGCCGGCAATCAACTCCACCCCTTTGTTCACAATGGTCCCGTCAAGGTTACGCCAGGTCACGACCCCACCGGGGGCTGCGGGCTGCACCGGCGCGGTGGGGTACAGCAGGTCGGTGGTTTTCTTGTAGAAGTAATCGGCGGTGAACGTCACCCGGTTGTTGAACAAGGAGAAGTCAAGGCCGGCGTCGTACTGCTCGTCCGACTGCCACTTCAAGTTCGGGTTCGGGTTGTTGGCTGCTTGCAGGAAGCCGTTGCTGCCGAAGGTGTACTGGCCCCGGGCCGAGCCGGCCGGAAACTCCTGGTTGCCGGTGCGACCATAGCCCACCCGCGCTTTCAGCTGGTTGATGGCTTCCACTTTAAAGAAGCTCTCCTGGCTAACGTCCCAAGCGGCTGACAGCGACGGAAAGTAACCGTACTTGTTGTTGTCACCAAACTTGGTGCTACCATCCGCCCGCAGGGTACCCGTTAACAGGTAACGGCCTTTGTAGTTAAGAATGGCGCGGCCGAAGAACGACTGCAGCTCGGACACGGGGTCAACAAACGACGACACGTTGCGGCCCGAGGCGTTGGAGAACTGGATATAGTTGGTGTAGTCCAGCCCGTAGGTGCCGAAGCCGTTCGGGGGCCCCAACGCGTTCATGGCCGTGCCCGAATTGCTAAACTTGGTGTACTCATAGCCCACCAGTGCGTTCAGGTTGAAGTCCGAACCCAGCTTCTTATTGAAGTTCAAGGTGTGGGTCATTTGCTGGGTCACCAGCTCGTTGTTGCCGATGGCCGCGAAGCCCCGGCCGTAATAATCGTTGACGTTGAGACGCTGGTCGATGGATGTGCGCCGGATGCCAGTGCTGTAGTTAACGGCCACCAATGCACGGTACTCCAGCCAGTCGGTAAACTTGTAGTAAGGCGAAATCGACGCCAGGGCGGTGGTCACCCGCGAGTTGTCGTTGTAGTACTGCGACTGCGCTACGGGGTTGATGGTGGAAGTGCCGGCCCGGGCTATTGGCATTCCCCGGGAGTTGTACAGCGAGTCGGTTGGGTTCCACTGCAACGCCTGGCCGATGAGGCTGCCCCGGAAGTCGCCGTTGTTGCTAATGGGCGCCAGCTGCTCGCGCGACTGGCTGGCTGTGATATTCACGTCAAAACCAAGGCGCTTGCTATCCAAGAACTTCACGTTGGTCACGAAGTTGGCACTGTACTTCTGGAAACCAGTTTTCTGGATGATGCCCTTCTGGTTGAGGTAGCCGAGCGAGAGGCGGTAGCGCGCATTCTCGTTGCCGCCGCTGATGGCCGCGTTGTAGTTCTGGAGCGGGCCGGTTCGTAGAATGGCCCCCAGCGGGTCGTTGCTGAGGCCTTTATCGTTGGTAGCGGGCGCGCCGTAATACGTCAGGGCCTGGCGGTACTCGTCGGCATTGAGCACCTTGATCCGGCGCATGATGTTCGAGAAGCCACCCGAGGCGCCAATGTCTAGCTTAGCTTCGCCTACCTTGCCACGCTTGGTGGTGATGATAACTACGCCGTAGGCAGCCCGTGAGCCGTAAATAGCCGTGGCCGAAGCATCCTTTAGGATGTCAATCGACTCGATATCAGCGGGGTTTAGAAAGTTGAGCGGGTTGCTATCGGGGCTGTCGCCGATGGAGGTACTCAGGCCGGGCCGGGCTGAGCGGCCGTCGAGCGGCACGCCATCCACCACGTACAGTGGCTGGCCGGTGCCCGTCAC
Organism: Janthinobacterium lividum; assembly: GCA_050954665.1. Classification (GTDB taxonomy): domain Bacteria; phylum Bacteroidota; class Bacteroidia; order Cytophagales; family Hymenobacteraceae; genus Hymenobacter. Next base: position 113,930 of record JBPBPC010000041.1, on the reverse strand, counting down.
GGCCGAGTTACCGCGGATTTTGATGGTGGACGCACCACCGGGCTGGCCGCTGTTTTGGGTTACCTGCACCCCCGAGGTGCGACCCTGAATGAGTTGGTCGGGCGAGGTGAACGTGCCTTTGTTAAAGTCTTTGGTGCTCAAAGCGCTTACGGCTCCAGTTAAGTCGCTTTTTTGCACCGTGCCGTAGCCTACCACCACTACGTCGCCCAGGGCCTGGGCATCGTCCTTCAGGGTCACGCTCACCGAAGATTTGCCCGTGATGTCGACCCGCTGCGTGGCGTAGCCAATGAACGAGAACGACAGCGCCGTGGCGGCGGTGGGCACTTGAAGCTGGAAGGTGCCGTCGGGGCCCGTGCTGGCGCCTACCGTGGTGCCGGGTACAATTACCGTCACGCCCGGCAGGCCAGAAGCTTGCGAATCAACCACCTTGCCGGTAATGGCCCGGGTGGCCTGGGCTTGGCCCAATAAAGGAAATAGGATGGCTAGGAGCGTAAAAGCCAAGAGCTGTAGTAGCGCTGGCTTGACCCGGCCGACCCGCTGGGCAGCGGGTTGCGCGTGTAGGTTGTCACGTTTGTACCAGTTGTTACTCATGAGTGAAAAATGAAAGTGGAAAAATTTTGCTTGGGATGCCAAATTGACATCTTATGTTTAATGCAAACGTCGCCGCAAACGATTACGAAAGGTGGCAACGGCACTCACTGCCTGGCAAGGTGACAATAAGTATGGTAAAAGTACTTGCCTAAAGTTAATTTATATAGTTTATTAATATCAAAAAACGTTAAAATATCATCAATTTTGCATTAATATAGTATTCAAAGAATAGGATATAAATTGCTTTTTACTGGTGAGCATTTCAGTCTTTTAAAAGCAGCCGTGATAAAGACGCGATTGGGAGAGCTAAAAAATATGTGTTAGAAGGCGAGCAACGGGCAAGCTGGAAGCTAGTGTGTCGTTGCTCGGCTGAGATCAGCCAGGCGTAAAGTAGCCATTTGGGCAGTGCCGCCCTCCGCAGTAAGGGTGATGCGGCCGGTGTGCTGTTTGGAAAAAATCAGGTCGGTAAGGGTCGTTTCGCCGTCTTGCGCAAACACTTCCACTACCGACTTATCGACCAGTAGCCGCAGTTGCAGCTGTCCGTTACGCAAGGGCACGCGGGCTGTTTCGAGGCTGCTGGCAAACATGGGGTGGAAGTCCACGTTGCCCGACTGGGTGCGGTCGAGCGTCAACGTTTGCCGGGCCACGTCGTAGCGCAGGGTGGTGCGCTCAGCCGCACTTTGTAGCACGTTCAGGGTAACGGTTTTAGCGGTGCCAGGTGTCAGGGTCAGCGCTAGGTCGTAGGATTCGCCCTTGAAAGGTACCTCGTAGCCCGCCGCACCGGCGGGAATGACTTGGCTCGGCACGTTTAGTACTTCTTTGCCCAGCGTGCGCAGCTCGGCCACGGGCTGCTGCGCCAGCGCCAGGCCCTGGGCCGTGCGGTGCAGGCGCAGTTCGCGGGGCACGGCGAAACAGCCGCGCCACTGGTTGCCGGTGGGCACGGTGGGGGCGTAGGCCCAATCGTTAGCCCAGCCCACCAGGATGCGGCGGCCCTTGGGGGCGTTGCCGAAGGTGACGCCGGCGAAGAAATCCTTGCCAAAGTCGAGGTACGTGGGCTCGTCGTAGGGCTGGTCGGGTACGAAGGTTTTGCCATCGAACCGTCCCAGGAAGTACTGCTGCCCGCGGAACTGCTCAACGGGGCCCCCGGCCGATATCAGCAGCACCCACTTGGTGCCGCCGCCCGGTACGGGCAGCTCGAACAGGTCGGGGCATTCCCACTCCTTCACGGTGTTGCCGGCGCGGCCCCAGCGGCTCAGGAACGTCCACTGCGTGAGGTTTTTCGATTCGTACAGGTACACCTGCTGGCGGTCAGCTTTCACAGTGGCCATCACCCACTTGTGCTGCGGGGCGTACCAGAACACTTTGGGGTCGCGAAACTCCTTGCTGCCGATGTCGAGCACCGGGTTTTTGGCGTAGCGCTGCCAGGTGCGGCCGTGGTCGCGGCTGGTGGCCAGTTCCTGCCGCTGGCGCAGCACCACGCCCGGGCGCTCCACGTGTCCAGTGTAAAAGGCCACCAGCCCGTCGGTGGTGCCGGCCGGAAACAGGCCCGAGGTATTGGCCGAATCCACTACGGCGCTCCCCGAAAAAATCATCGTGTTGCTGCCGTCGGGGTTCTTATACTCGGTCAGGGCCACGGGCTGGGGGGCCCAGTGCAACAGGTCGGGGCTGGTGGCGTGGCCCCAGGCCAAGTGGCCCGGCGTGGGGCCCTGGGGGTTGTACTGGTAGAAGAGCTGGTACTGGCCGTTGGTGTACACCAGCCCATTGGCGTCGTTGATCCAGTTTTTGGGCGCCGAGTAGTGGTACACCGGCCGGTACGGGTCGGTGGCACCCGCTGCTGGGACGGTAGCGGCCGGCGGCGCTGGGCTACTGCACGCGCCCAGCAAAACCAATGCGCAGGGAAGAAGAAATTTCATGTAGGGAAGCAGCGGACGAAAACTAAGCAGCGGGCGCGGTGGCCAGCGCCCGCACCTGCGCGGCCGAAATGGCCGGCGTGGCGCCTTGGTACGTGGCCACCAGGGCCCCCGCGGCGCAGGCAAAGGCCAGGTAATCAGCAGGGGCCTGCCCGGCCAGCCGGCCCGTGAGCAGGGCCGCCAGAAAAGCATCGCCGCTGCCAATGGTGTCTTGCACGTCGACGGGCACACCGGCGCGCTGGTAAAGCTGGCCATCGGTCCAGAGCGCCGCCCCGTCGGCGCCTTTGGTTACGCACACGGCTTGCAGGCCGAAGCGCTCGGCTAGCCAAGGCAAGGCCGTTTCTTCGGCCGCCGGGGCCCCAAACCAGTCCGTGATTTCGGCCAGCTCGTGGTGGTTGAGTTTTACTATGTCGGCCTGCTGGAGCAGGTAGGTCACCACCTCGCGCGAGTAGTGCGGGGCCCTGAAGTTCACGTCGAATACCTTGAGCCGGGCATGTTCCAGCAGTTGGTACAGCGTCTCGCGCGAGGCAGGGCTGCGGGCCACCAAGCTGCCGAACACGAAAGCGTCGGCCGAAGCCGCGAGTTGGCCCAGGGCATCTTCGTACTGAATATAATCCCAGGCTACGGGCTGCACAATCTTGTAAACCACCTCGTTGTTGTCGCTCACGTTGGCCTTCACCACGCCGGTGAGGTGGGTTTCGCCGCGCTGCACGTACGCCGTGCTGATGCCTTTGGCGGCCACAAAATCTAGCAGCTCGGTCCCCAGGTCGTCGCGCCCCACGCGGCTGATGATGTGCGCGCCCGTGCCAAAATTGTGCAGGTGCACCGCCACGTTGAGCGGGGCCCCACCGGGCTGCTTGCCGGTGGGCAGCACGTCCCAAAGCATTTCACCGAAACAGGCAATGGCCATAGAAATCAGAGAATTAGAATAATAAATAGCGGGCCGGGCGGGCTAGTGAATCACCAGCGTGCGGTCGGCCTGCTCCAGGCTGGTGCCCTTGGTTTCGGGCATGAAGCGCAGCACGAACACCAACTGCAGCACCATCATGGCGCAGAAAAACGCGAACGTGTGGCCCCCGCCCAGCCGCTCGGCAAAGTAGGGAAAGGTGAAGGCGATGACCGTGGCCATTACCCAGTGCGTGCTGGAGCCCAGCGCCTGGCCCCGGGCCCGCACGGCGTTCGGGAAAATTTCGGAGATGAATACCCAGATGACGGCCCCCTGTGAAAACGCGAAAAAAGCGATGTACACGAACAGCAGCACCGGCACCAGCACCCCGCCAAACTGCTGGGCGTAGAAGGCCCGCGCCACCAGCCCCAGCGTGGCGATGAGGCCCACCGAACCCACCAGCATCAGCGTGCGCCGCCCAAACCGGTCAATTAGGTTGACGCCTAACAGCGTGAAAATGAAATTGATGAGCCCAATGCCGGCCGACGAGAGCAGCGCCGCGCCCTGCCCCAGGCCCGTCATTTCGAAAATGCGCGGCGCGTAGTAGATGATGGCGTTGATGCCCGACACTTGGTTGAAGAAGGCAAAGGCCACGGCCAGCAGTACCGGCGTGCGGTACTGCGGGTCGAAGAGCGAGCCACTCTGCTGAGCGGCCTGCGCCTGCGAGGCGAGGATGGCGTCCACGTCGGCGTCCACGGTTTCGGGCTCGATGAGGCGGAGCACGTCGCGCCCTTCTGCGAGGCGGCCGTGCAGCAGCAGCCAGCGCGGGCTTTCGGGCACCCGGAACAGGAACAGCAGAAACGCCACCGCCGGCACGGCCTGCACGCCCAGCATCAGCCGCCACGAGTGCTCGCCGACGTTGGCCAGCAAGTAGTTGGACAGGTACGCCGCCAGGATGCCGAACACGATGTTGAACTGAAACAGGCCCACGAGCTTGCCCCGCGAGCGGGCCGGCGAAATCTCGGAGATGTAAAGCGGCGCCGTTACCGACGAGGCCCCCACGCCCAGCCCGCCCAGGAAGCGAAACACCAGGAACGGCATCCAGGCCGGCGATAGCGCCGCGCCCACCGCCGACACCAAATAGAGCACCGCAATCCAGCGCAGCGTCTGGCGCCGGCCCAGCCGGTCGGACGGGATGCCGCCGAAAATTGCCCCGATGACCGTGCCGATGAGGGCTATGGAAATCGTGAACCCGTGCTCGACGGCGTTCAGGTGCCAGAGCTGCTGGATGGCTTTCTCGGCCCCCGAAATCACGGCCGTGTCGAAACCGAACAGGAAGCCGCCGAGCGCCGTGACCAAGGACCAGAACAGAACTTTGCGTTGCATGGAAAAGCGGGATGGGAACGATTGCCCAAATATCCGCTAATCTTTCAATTTCTCGCGTGCTGCTTTCCTTCAAATACTTTTAAGATTATTACAAATCATTATTTTGCAGACAAATAATTGGTTAATAAGTACTTATTAACAAAAGGTTTTGTTTCCTAATGCGTGCATCTTCGATAATCCGACACAGGTTGCAAAATTTCGTCAGGGCCGAGTGGATGCGTGCAGGGCCTTGTACTCCGAAGGCGACACCTGGTACTTGCCCTTGAAGGCCGTGGAGAAGTAGGAGGGCGAGGAGAACCCCGTTTGGTAAGCCACGCCGGCGATGGTACTGCCCTCGGCCAGCAGCAAATGCCGGGCTTTGGTGAGGCGCAAGCTCTGGATGTAGTCGGTGACGCCGGTGCCGAGCACGGCCTTCACCTTGCGGTAGAGCTGCATTTGCGACACGCCCAGGTGGCGGGCTAAGTCGTCCACGCTCAGGGCGGGCTGGTCGAGGCGGGCCTCGATGGCGGCGGTGAGGTCGGCCAGGAATTTCTGGTCCACGCGCTGCGGGGCCACCGTGGCGGTGGTCATGCTCAGCTCGCGCCGGAAGTGCTCGCGCTGCTGGCCGCGGTTGCGCAGCAGCGTGCGCAGGCTTTCGATCAGAAAGGTGGGGTTGAACGGCTTGGTGAGGTAGAGGTCGGCGCCGGCCTGCACGCCGGCCACCTGCTGCTCGGGCGCGTCGCGGGCCGTGAGCAGCACCAGCGGGATGTGGCTCGTGCGCCAGTCGCCCTTGAGGGCGGCAGCCACTTCCAGGCCCCCCAGGCCGGGCAGTGTCACGTCGCACACAATCACGTCGGGAATGGTTTCGCCGGCCAGGCGCAGGCCGGTGGCCCCGTCGGCGGCCGTGCTCACCCGGAAATGCGGCTGAAGCTTCTGCACCAGGAAGTTGCGCACTTCCTCGTGGTCCTCGATGACCAGGGCCGTGGCGTCGGTGCGGGCCACGGCGGCGCCGGGCAGCGGCTCGGTGGGCTCGTCATCGAAGAGCAGGGGCCCCGGGGTTCCCGGGCCGGGGCTGGGCGCGGCGTCGAGGAACGTGGCCGGCCGAGCCAGCGGCAGCGCCACCACGAACGTGCTGCCCACGCCCGGCTGGCTGCGGAACGAGAGCGTGCCCTCGTGCAGCCGGGTGAGGCCCTCGGCCAGCGCCAGGCCCAGGCCCGAGCCGTTGGCCGACGGCTGGCGGCCCTGGTAAAACCACTCCAGCACGTGCGGCTGGTCGGCTTCGGCAATGCCGCGGCCGTTGTCTTCCACGCTGACGCGCACCGCGTTGTCGGCCGCCGCGGGCTGGAGGCTGACGGTGATCTGGCCGCCGTCGGGCGTGAATTTGAAGGCGTTGGACAGCAGGTTGAAGAACACCTTGTCCAGGATGTCGCCGTCGAACCAGAGCGTGACGACCGGCTCGGCGGGCAAAAACCGGAACATGATGCCGCGGCGGCGGGCCGTTTTCTCGAACCCGTCCACCAGGTCGCGCACGAAGGCCACCAGGTTGCCCTCGGTGGCGCGCACGGCCATTTTGCCCACGTCAATCTTGCGGAAATCCAGCAGTTGGTTCACCAGGCGCATCAGCCGCTGGGTGTTGCGGCGCACCAGCTTCAGGTCGTGGCGCTGGGCGGCGGTGAGGTCGGCGGGGCTGGTGAGCAGGTCCTCCACGGGGCCCTGAATGAGGGTGAGCGGCGTGCGCAGCTCGTGCGAGAAGTTGGTGAAGAAGCGCAGCTTGGCCTCGGTGGCGCGGCGGGCTTCCTCGGCCAGCGCGGCGATTTGGTTGCGCTGGGCGCTGATTTCCGCGTTCTGGCCCTCCAGCGTCCGCCGGATGCGGCGGTTGACGCGCGACGAGCGCCAGGCCAGGGCCCCCAGCAGCACGGCGCCCAACAGGCTGGCGCCCAGCAGGTACACCGTGGTTTCCTGGCTGGCGTAGCGGCGCTGCTGGGCTTGCAGGCGGCGCTGCTGCTGGCCCAGGTCGTGGCGCTGCACGGCCAGCTGCTCGGTTTGGGTGCGCATGGTGCCCACGTTGGTCGAGTCCACCACCATGGTGCCCAGCACGTTTTCCTTCTCGTAGGGCTGGCGGGCCAGGATGCGCAACGCCGTGCGGATGGCCTCCTCGCCGCCCGTGGGGTAGAGCAGCGTGGCGTTCAGGGCCCCGTCTTCCACCAGCTGCAAGCCGTTGCCGGGCCCCGGCAGGCCGTCCACGCCGATGATGCGCACCCGGGGCCCCAGGCCCAACTGCTGCACCACTTGGCGGGCGGCGCGGCCCATGGGGTCGTTGTGGGCAAAAATCAAGTCCACGTCGGGGTGGGCGCGCAGCACCGCCGGCAGCCGCTGGCGCACCGAGCCCGGCAGCCAGTCGCCCTGCACCTGCGCCACCAAGTGCAGCCCCGGGTAGGCCGCCAGCGCCTGCCCGAAGCCCTGCTGGCGGTCGGTGGCCGGCGACGAGCCGGGGGCCCCCAGCACCTCCACCACGCGGCCGCGCTGGTGCAGCAGCTGCGCGGCGTAGTGGCCGGCCGTGCGGCCCACCTCCAGGTTGTTGCCGCCCACGTAGGCCGTGTAGAGGCGCGAGGTGGTGCGCCGGTCCAGCACCACCACCGGAATGCCCTGGTTGTAAGCGGCTTCCGTCAGCTCCGTCAGGGGCCCCGATTGGTTGGGCGAAATGATGAGCAAATCCACCCGCTGCCGGATCAGGGCCTGCACTTGCTGCCGCTGCAGGGCGGTGTTGTCGTGCGCATCCAGCACCTCGAACTGCACGTTGGGGTGGAAGCTCAGCTCTTTTTCCATGCCCGCCCGCATGGCCTGGCGCCAGGCGTCGCCGGCCGTGCACTGCGAAAACCCGATGCGGTAGGTGGGCTCCTGAGCGCTCGGGGCGCAGCCGGCCAGCGCCAGGAGCGGCAGCCCCAGCAAAAACCAACGCCTCAACGAATGCCAGCTGCTCAAGGGGAAAAGGGAAATGCGGAAGAAAGTTTGTAGGCCGCAAGGTAGGTGCCCGGCTTTTACCAACCCATTGGTTGGCAACGGGAAGGCCCGGGCCTGGGCCCGGGGCCCCACGCGCGTTTCAGCCGCGGCTTTTTAGCGAGGATTGGCGAATGATCAACTCGCCGGGAATGACGCAGGTGCGGGGCTCAAACTGCTCTTTCTGCGCCATTTGCTCCAAAAACAAGCGGGCGGCTTGCTGGCCGATGCGGAAGGGGTGGAGGTCCACCGTGGTGAGGCCGGGCTCGATGAGCGTGGCCAAAAACTCGTCGCCGAAGCCCACGATGGCCATGTCGCGCGGCACCCGCAGGCCGCGCTGCTTGAGGGCCAGCAGCAGGTCGAAGGCATTCGTGTAGTTGATGGCAAAAATGGCGTCGGGCGGCTCGGGCAGCGCCAGCCACGCATTGAGGGCCGACACTGCCGAATCCGTGCGGAAGTTGATGTGCGTGCACAGGTCCTGGCTGGTGGGCAGGCCGTGCTTGCGCAGGGCCCCCAGGTAGCCCGCCTGCCGCTGCCGGCTGATGAGCAGCGACGGGGGCCCGGCCAGGATGGCGATGCGCCGGCAACCCTGCTCGATCAGGTGCTCGGTGATGGCAAACGCGCCCTGGCGGTCGTCGAGGATGACCTTGGCGCTGTTCACCTCGTTGCACACCCGGTCGAAGTGCACCACCGGAATGCCGCGCCGCGCCGGCTCTTTCACGTGGTCGAAGTTCACGGTTTCGCGCGAGTGGCAAATCAGCAGGCCGTCCACCCGGTTGGCAATTAGGGCCTGCACGTTGCTCACTTCCGCTTCGTACGACTCCTTCGACTGGCAAATCATGACGCGGTAGCCGGCCACCGTCGCCACGTCCTGGATGCCGCTGACGGCCGTGGCAAAAAACGGCCGCTCGATGTCGGGAATCACCACCCCAATGGTCATCGTTTCGCGCCGCTTCAGGCTTTGGGCCAAGAAGTTGGGGTGGTAGTCGAGCTGCCGGGCGGCTTCCTGGATGGCTTGCCGCGTGACGGGGCTGATGTCGGCGTGCCCGTTCAGGGCCCTGGACACCGTGGACGAGGCCACGCCCACGGCGCGGGCCACGTCGGCCAGCGTGGCTTGGTAGCGCTTGTGCGCGGGCACCGCGGGCTTGGCTTCGGTGAAGTGGTACGCACAGCCCTTGCAAAAGAACCGCTGCCGCCCCCGTACGAAGCCGGCCTTCATCACGCCATCGGGTTGGTTACACTTGGTGCAGGCTGGCATACAACAAAATTTGTAAAAAATAGAGAAATCGAAATCGGAAACATTTGACCTGTGCATTCGATACCGTAAAGTAACAAGAGAATTTAGTAATGGAAAGATTATGGTTCGCGACCTATCGTAAACGGTTGCGAAAACGATACCGATAGTTTTAGTGCGAAATTTCTTTAATTTGAATGATTTATTGGAGTATTAGCAGCGACTGCTCGGTTACATTTGGGAATAAGTTGCCCCTTGCAACCCAAAGCGCTTATCGGTTGCACAGACAGCGCTGTCTCGTGTTGGCGCATCATAATTTGTATTATTTTAATGTCATTGCCGTGCTGCATACGATGCGCTGGTTTGGGCCTAACGACCCGGTTTCGCTTTTTGATCTTCGCCAAGCGGGCTGCGCCGGCGTGGTAACGGCCCTGCACCAGCGGCCGGTGGGCACGGTGTGGCCGGTGGCCGAGATTCAGGCGCACCAGCAGCTCATCGCCGCCGACAACGCCACCCACGCGCCCCTGCACTGGGCCGTGGTCGAAAGCCTGCCGGTGCACGAAGACATCAAAAAGGGCCGGCCCACCCGCGACCAGTACATTGCCCATTACCAGCAGTCGCTGCGCAACCTGGCCGCGTGCGGGGTGCGCACGGTGTGCTACAACTTCATGCCCGTGCTCGACTGGTCGCGCACCGACCTGGCCTACGAGCTGCCCGACGGCTCCCGGGCCCTGCGCTTCGTGTGGCAAGAATTTGCCGTGTTCGACCTGTGCATCCTCAAGCGCCCCGGCGCGGAGGCCGATTACGGGCCCGTTGTGGCCGAAGCCGCCCGCCAGCAGTTTGCCGGCATGGGCCCCGAGGCCGTGGCCCAACTCACCAATACCACGCTGCTGGGCCTGCCCGGCTCGGAAGAGGCGTTTGAGCTGGCCACGTTCCAGGCGTATTTGAACGAGTACGCCGCCATCGACGCGGCCGCGCTGCGCGAAAACTTGCACTACTTCATCCGGGCCGTGGCCCCGGTGGCCCAGGAGGTGGGCATCGGCCTGTGCATCCACCCCGACGACCCGCCCTTCCCGCTGCTGGGCCTGCCCCGCGTGGTGAGCACCGAGGCCGACCTGGCCGGCCTGCTGGCTGCCTGCGACGTGCCGGCCAACGGCCTCACGTTCTGCACCGGCTCGCTGGGCGTGCGGGCCGACAACGACGTGGTGGGCATGGCCGAGCGCTTCGGGCCCCGCATCCACTTCGTGCACCTGCGCACCACCAAGCGCGAGGACAACCCGCGCAACTTCCACGAAGCCGACCACCTGGCCGGCGACGTGGACATGTACGGCGTGGTGCGGGCCCTGGTGCGGGAGGAAGCGCGCCGCGCCGCGGCCGGCAGTACCGCCCCGCCGCTGCCCATGCGCCCCGACCACGGCCACCAAATGCTCGACGACTTGCGCAAAAAAACCTCCCCCGGCTACTCCGCCATCGGCCGCCTGCGCGGCCTGGCCGAGCTGCGCGGCCTGGAGTACGGCATCCGCCGGGCCCTGGCCGAATAGCACTGGCGGGGGCGCTGCGCGTCCGCGCGTGGGCCGCTGCCCGGCCGGCGTTGCCACCGACTGTTCAAACGCGCGGACGCGCAGCGCCCCCGTTACAAGCAAGTTCTCTTTCGTGTTCACCTTCCGCCACCTGCTTTTCCTTCTGGTCTTCGTGGCCGCCGCGCGCCGCGGCGTGGCCGTGCAGCGGTGGTGGGCGGCCAAAACCGACGAACTCTCCCGCGCCATCCCCGACTTCGGCGGCTTCCTGGTGAAGGCCAACTCGGAGGGCGAGCCGGGGCCCCAGGACTACCAGCGCACCCACGCCGCCGGCGCCAACGTGCTGGCCAAAGCCCTGGGGGCCCACGACGGCGTGGTGATGTGGCGCGCCTTCGTGTACAAGGCCGACGGCAGCGGCGACCGGTTCAAAGAAGCATGCCAGGACTTTCAGCCCCTCGACGGCACGTTCGACCGCCGGGTGCTGGTGCAGGTGTGGCTGCAACAGCGGTGGGCCGCCGCCCGCCCCGCCCTCGACGCGGCCGTGTGCGCCAACGTGGCCGGCCGCCTGCAAATCCAGCAGCAGGAAGGCTACTGGTGGCGCGATGCCTGCGTGCTCTACTTCCAAACCCTGGCCCGGCAGCCGGTGCCGGGGGCCTTCGCGCCGCCCACCCGCACGCTGGCCGACATCAAACGCCAGGTGCAAATCTGCCAATCCAAATAATTGTCTGTTAACGGATTAACTCCATTTTTCTATGAGCATTCCTTCTCCTGCCACTTCGCTGGCTCCGGCCCCCAACGGCCACGGGGCCCCCGCGCCGCATTCTGCGCGCGCCGTTGACCACGTGTTTTCGCTGGCCGGCCGGCTGGCCTTGGTCACGGGCGGGGGCACGGGCATTGGGCTCGAAATTGCCCGCTGCATGGTGGCCGCCGGGGCCACGGTGGTCATCACGGGCCGGCGCGAAGCCGTGCTGCAAGCCGCTGCCGCCGACCTGGGCAACCGCGCCCAGTACCTCGTCAACGACATCTGCGACCTGGGGGCCCTCGACGACCTGGTGGCCCGGATTGAGGCCAAACACGGCCCGCTCGACATCTTGGTGAACAACGCCGGCATCAACATGAAAAAGCCGGCCCTGGAGATGACGGACGAGGAATTCAGCCGCATCATCCACACCAACCTGAGCGCGGTGTTCTCGCTGACACGGGCCGCGGCCCGGCGCATGGTGGCCCGCGGCAGCGGCTGCATCCTCATGATTTCGTCGATGGCCGCCTACTACGGCATCGACCGGGTGGTGGCCTACGCGGCCTCCAAGTCGGCCGTCGAGGGCATGGTGAGGGTGCTGGCCTCCGAGTTTTCGGCCCACGGCGTGCGCGTGAACGCCATTGCCCCCGGCTTCATCGAAACCGAGATGAGCCGCACGGCCATGAATAACGACCCCGACCGCCGCGACCGCGCCATGCGCCGCACGCCCATGGGCAAGTTCGGCCAGCCCGCCGACATCGGCCACGCCGCCGTGTTCCTGGCCTCCGAGGGGGCCCGCTACATCACCGGCGCCTCGCTGCCCGTGGACGGCGGCAACTCCATCGGCTTTTGAGGGCGTTCCGCGCCCGCCCTTAATTTTCTGCATTGCCTGAGCACCGGTTTTGGGCGGCTCGCTAAGGAGAACGGCGACAGCTACCCACTGATAGCTAAAAGATTAACAGCATCCACATCCTTATTCCCGCCCAACCCATGTACACAACTTTACCCAAACCCATGCCCCGCGGGGGCTGGAAATGGTCGCGCTTGGTGCCGTTGCTGCTGCTCGGCGGCGGCCTGGCCCCGCTGGCTCCGCCGGCCCCGCAGGTGGCCTTTGCCCAAATGGCGGGGGCCCGCACCGTCGCGGGCAAGGTCACGTCGGACAACGGCGAGGCCCTATCCGGCGTGACGGTGGTCGTGAAAGGCACCACCGTGGGGGCCACGACGTCGACTTTATCCTGGACGAGCGCAGCCGCGAGCTGGGCGGCGAGCAAACGCGCTGGTTTGCCCTCGTGCGTACCGGCAAGCTCCTCGAGGGAATGAAAAAGTACATGCTGGCCCCAGTGAGCCGCGCCAGCCCGGGCGGCACCTACGGCTCACGTTTGTGGTGCTGATTATCAACGGATTGCTGAAAGGAGAGGAGGGCGAGTCGATGGTGTCGCTCGGCTTCGGCGACCGCCTCGACTACAACCTGCCCCAAAACCAAATCGACTTCCTGCGCAAGCTGCGCGAGAGAAACACGAAGCCCATCGTCGCCATCGTCACCGGCGGCAGTCCGCTGAACCTGGCCGGGGTGCACGCGCTGGCCGACGCTGTGTTGCTGGCCTGGTACCCTGGCGAGGAAGGCGGCCACGCCGTGGCCGACGCAGTGTTCGGCAAGGTGTCGCCCTCGGGCAAGCTGCCCATCACCTTCCCCCAAAGCTTGGCGCTGGGGCCCCCGGCCCGCGTCGGCGGTGCTCACCGTCAAGTAATTTTCGCCCATGAAATACCTGCTCGGCTACGACATCGGTAGCTCTTCCATCAAAGCCTCGCTGCTCGACATCGCCACCGGCCGCTGCGTGGCCGCCGTCACGTCGCCCACCACCGAAATGGGCATGGACGTGCCCCGGCCCGGTTGGGCCGAGCAGCGCCCCGAGCGCTGGTGGCAGGAAGTCGTCAACGCCACCCAGCAGCTCCGGGCCCAGTACGGCTTTGACGCTTCGCTGCTGGCCGGCATCGGCATCACCTACCAGATGCACGGCCTGGTGCTGCTCGACCGGGCCGGCCACGTGCTGCGCCCGGCCATCATCTGGTGCGACAGCCGCGCCGTGGAGATTGGCAACCAAGCTTTTGCCGAGTTGGGGGAGGCGTTTTGCCTGCAAAACTTCCTGAACTCGCCGGGTAATTTCACGGCCTCCAAGCTGAAGTGGGTGCAGGAGAACGAGCCGGCCATTTATGCCCAAATCCACAAGATTCAGCTACCCGGCGACTACCTCGCCTACCAGCTCACGGGCGCGATGCAAACCACCGTGCCGGGCTTGTCGGAGGGCGTGTTCTGGAATTTCAAAACCCAGGCCGTCGCCCAGGAGCTGCTCGACTACTACGGCATCAGTGCCGACTTGCTGCCCGAGGTGGTCGATACCTTTTCGGTGCAGGGCCACCTCACCGCCGAAGCGGCCCAAACGCTGGGCCTGGCGCCCGGCACGCCCATCGCCTACCGCGCCGGCGACCAGCCTAACAACGCCTTCTCGCTGAACGTGTTGAACGCCGGCGAAGTGGCCGCCACGGGCGGCACCAGCGGCGTGGTGTACGGCATCAACGAAACCACCACCGCCGACGCCCGCTCGCGCGTCAACTCGTTTGTGCACGTGAACAGCACGCCCGAACAGCCCAAAAACGGCGTGCTCATGTGCCTCAACGGCACCGGCATTCTGAACAGCTGGCTGCGCAAAGTGGTGGGCAACCTGCCCTACGACCAAATGAACACGCTGGCCGCCCAGGCCCCCGTGGGGGCCCAAGGGCTGCTGTTCCTGCCCTTTGGCAACGGTGCCGAGCGCATCCTCGAAAACCGGCCCGCCGCGGCCGGGCTGCACGGCGTGCAGTTCAATGTGCACGGCCAGGCCCACCTCATCCGCGCCGCGCAGGAGGGCATCGTGTACGCCCTGAACTACGGCATGGACATCATGCGCGCTTCGGGCGTGCAGGTGCGCAACGTGCGCGCCGGCCACGCCAACATGTTCCTGAGCCCGGTGTTCCGCGAGGCCTTCGTGAACTGCGGCGACGTGACCCTGGAGCTTTACGACACCGACGCGGCCCAGGGCGCGGCGCGCGGCGCGGGCATCGGCGCCGGCATCTACGCCAGCCCCCAGGAGGCCTTCCACGGCCTGGCGCGCCTCAGTACCGTGGAACCCACGCCCGCTTTGCAGGCGCAGTACCAGGATGCGTATCGCAACTGGCAAGTCCTGCTGGCCCGCGAGCAAACCAAGGCCGCCGAACTGCAACCAGCGTAACGCCGGGGGCCCCAACGCAACACCGGCGCCTCGGCGCCTCCTTCATCCCATTCCCCTTACCCCCCTTACCTATTTCCCCAGCTCATGGCTAACCAGGAATTTTTCAAAGGCATCGACAAGATTAAGTACGAAGGCCGCGAATCGGACAACCACTTGGCGTTCAAGTGGTACGACGAGAACCGCGTGGTGGCCGGCAAAACCATGAAGGAGCACCTGCGCTTCGCTACCGCCTACTGGCACACGTTTGTGGGCACCGGCGGCGACCCGTTTGGCCCCGGCACCAAAAACTTTGCCTGGGACAGCAAGGGCGACATCGTGGGCCGCGCCAAGGACAAGGCCGATGCCGCATTTGAGTTCTTCACCAAGCTTGGCACGCCTTACTACTGCTTCCACGACATTGACCTCGTGGACGAGGGCGCCTCGCTGAGCGAGTACGAGCGCAACCTGGCCACCGTGGTGGACTACCTCAAGCAGCACCAGCAGGAAAGCGGCGTGAAGCTGCTGTGGGGCACGGCCAACGTGTTTTCGCACCCGCGCTACATGAACGGCGCCAGCACCAACCCCGACTTCGCGGTGGTGGCCTACGCCGGCACGCAGGTGAAAAACGCCATCGACGCCACCATCGCGCTGGGCGGCGCGGGCTACACCTTCTGGGGCGGCCGCGAGGGCTACATGACCCTGCTCAACACCGACATGAAGCGCGAGCAGGCGCACCTGGGCCAGTTCCTGAGCATCGCCCGCGACTACGCCCGCAAGCAGGGCTTCACGGGCAAGTTCTTCATCGAGCCCAAGCCGGCCGAGCCCACCAAGCACCAGTACGACTTCGACGCCGCCACCGTCATCGGCTTCCTCCGGGAGCACGGCCTGGAGAAGGACTTCATGCTGAACCTGGAAGTGAACCACGCCACGCTGGCCGGCCACACCTTCCAGCACGAGCTGCAGGTGGCCGCCGACGCCAACCTGCTCGGCAGCATCGACGCCAACCGCGGCGACAACCAGAACGGCTGGGACACCGACCAGTTCCCCAACAACCTCAACGAGCTCACCGAGTCGATGCTCATCATCCTGGCGCACGGCGGCATCGCGCCGGGCGGCATCAACTTCGACGCCAAAACGCGCCGCAACTCGACCGACCTGGAGGATATTTTCGTGGCCCACATCGCCGGCATGGACACCTTCGCCCGCGCGCTGGTGACGGCCGACGCCATCCTGGAAAAGTCAGCGTACAAGAAATTCCGTACCGAGCGCTACGCCTCGTTTGACGGGGGCCCCGGCGCCGAGTTTGCCAAGGGCGGCCTCACGCTGGAAGACCTGCGCAAAATCGCGCACGAATCGGGCGAGCCCACGCCCCGCAGCGGCAAGCAGGAGTGGCTGGAAAGCATCATTAACCAGTACATCTAGCCGGGCGGCGCGGGCGTTGCGCGCCCGCGCCGGAACTGTTTAACCGCGGGGCCCTGTGGGGCCCCATTACTGTTGCCGCGAAAAATCCGTAGGGACAAGCAGCGCGGGCGTTCCGCGTTGCGTTCCTTTACGGCGTCATTCTTTCGCCTGAAAAAAATATGAGCAACTCCCAAATTTCGATTGACGAGCTGAGCGTCAACACCATCCGACTGCTGTCGGTCGACATGGTGCAAAAAGCCAACTCGGGCCACCCCGGCCTGCCGCTGGGCGCCGCCCCCATGGCCTACGTGCTGTGGTCGCGCTTTTTGCGCTTCAACCCCCAGGATCCCAAGTGGCCCAACCGCGACCGGTTCATCCTGTCGGCAGGCCACGGTTCAGCGCTGTTGTACAGCCTGTTGCACCTCTACGGCTACGACTTGTCGCTGGACGATTTGAAGCAGTTTCGCCAGATGGACTCCAAGACGCCGGGCCACCCCGAGTCGCACATCACGCCCGGCATTGAGGTGACCACGGGGCCCCTGGGCCAGGGTTTCGCCAACGGCCTGGGCATGGCCATGAGCGAGGCGCACCTCGCGGCCATCTACAACAAGGAAGGCCACGCGCCGGTGCAGGACCACTACACCTACGTGCTGGTGAGCGACGGCGACCTCATGGAAGGCATCGCCTCGGAGGCGGCCTCGCTGGCCGGCCACTTGCAGTTGAACAAGATGATTTATCTCTACGACGACAACAACATCTCGCTCGACGGCCCCACCAACCTGACCTACACCGAGAACCCGATGAAGCGCTTCGATGCCTACTACTGGCACACGCAGCACGTGACGGACGGCAACGACCTCGACGCCATCGAAAACGCCATTAAGGTAGCGCAATCGGTGACCGACCGGCCCTCGATTATTGCCGTGAAAACCATCATCGGCTTTGGCTCGCCGCTGGCCGGCACCAACAAGTCGCACGGCTCGCCCCTGGGCCCCGACAACGTGAAGATTACCAAGAAGTTCTACGGCTTCGACCCTGAGCAGTCGTTCCAGGTACCCGCCGAAGTGTACGAGCACCTCAAGCAGCCCGGCCAGAAAGGCGCCGAGCTGCAAAAGCAGTGGGACGCTGACTTCGCCAAATACGCCGAGTCCTTTAAGGACGAGGCCAATATGTTCCAGCTCTCCTTCGACGGCAAGCTGCCCGAGGGCTGGGATAACGACCTGCCCGTGTACACGCCCGCCGACGGCGAGCTGGCCACCCGCCAGGCCTCGGGCAAAGCCCTGGACGCCATCAAGAAATCGGTGCCGTTTATGTTCGGCGGCTCGGCCGACTTGGCCTCGTCGAACGAGATGGATAAGATGGGCAGCGACAGCTTCCAGCCCGCGCACCCCGCCAACCGCAACGTGTGGTGGGGCGTGCGCGAGCACGCCATGGGTGCGGCCATGAACGGCATCGCCCACCACGGCGGCTTGCGGACCTACGGCGGTACCTTCCTCACGTTCAGCGACTACATGCGGGCGGCCATCCGCCTCACGGCCCTGGCCGAGAGCACGGCCACGTTCGTGTTCACCCACGACAGCATCGGCCTGGGCGAAGACGGCCCCACCCACCAGCCGGTGGAGCAAGTGCTGGCCCTGCGCACCATCCCGAACATCGTGGTGCTGCGCCCCGCCGACGCCAACGAAAGCACCGAGGCCTGGCGCATCGCCATGACCACGCCCAAGTCGCCGGTGGTGCTCATCTTCTCGCGCCAGAAATTGCCGATTCTCGACCAGACCAAGCTGGGTTCGGCCCGCGAAGGCGTGGCCAAGGGCGCCTACATCCTGAGCGAAGCGCAGGGGGGCCAGCCGCAGTTTATCCTCATCGCCACCGGCTCGGAAGTAGCCCTGGCTATGGAAGCCCAAAAAGTACTGGAGCAGGACGGTACGCCCACCCGCGTGGTGAGCATGCCCAGTTGGGAACTGTTTGAGCACCAGGATAAAGCCTACCGCGAAAAGGTATTCCCAATTAATGTGCGCAAGCGCTTGGCCATTGAGGCCGGCTCGCCCATCGGCTGGCACAAGTACACGACCGACGAGGGCGGCATCGTCGCCATGAACCGCTTCGGCGCCTCGGCCCCGGCCGAGGAACTGTTCGAGAAGTTCGGCTTCACGGTGGCGAACGTGGTGAAGCGCGCCAAAGGCGTGCTCGCCGGCCACCCCGAAGACGAAGGCCAGGAAGAGGAGAAGAAGCAGATCGTGTCCAAGGGCGATTAGGGCCCCGGTGAAATGAAGTAAGGGTGGAGGGTTAAAAACAGCTACTGGTTTTGGCCCTCCACCTTTTGCTTTTCAAGCAGCAGTGTTTCCTGAGAAAGTAACGTTGTGCAACGCACTTCGAATTAGATAGTGCACCCATCCAACGCAATCGTTTAACTGAACTAATGAGTTGATTCGTTGTGCTTAACGTGTCGCTTTTTGTTGCCATTCTACTCACTAACCACCACTCATTTTGAGTATTTATTCTCAATTCTCACCCATGCGTGTCGGAGCCAACTTTTACCGCCATGCGCTGGCTTTGGTGCTGGCAGGAGCCCTTGTTGGGCCCGCCGGGGCCCAGAATGTCGTATCGGTCACCGTACAAGCTGGTAGTCCCAACCTGGTCATTAGCAAGGACATCCAGGGGCAATTTGCTGAGCACCTGGGGCGCTGCATTTACGGGGGGGTTTGGGCCGATCCGGGGCTGAACGTGCCCCAGCAGGGCCGCATCCGGCTGGACATTGTGGAGGCGCTCAAGAAGATTCACGTGCCCAACCTGCGCTGGCCCGGTGGCTGCTTTGCCGACACCTACCACTGGCACGATGGGGTAGGGCCCGCAGGCCAGCGCCCCAAGATGCTGAATCTGTGGTGGGGCAATACGTTGGAAGACAATAGCTTCGGCACGCACGAATTCCTGGAATTGTGCCAGCTGCTGGGCACCACGCCCTACCTGGCTGCCAACGTGGGCAGCGGCACGGTGCAGGAAATGAGCAACTGGATGGAGTACCTCAACTCGAACGAGGACACGCCCATGGTGCAGGAGCGCCGCAAGAATGGCCACCCCGCGCCCTATAAAGTGAGCTGGTGGGGCATTGGCAACGAGAGCTGGGGCTGCGGCGGCAACATGACGGCCGAGTACTACACCAACGTGTACAAGCGCTACGCCACCTTCGCCCACGACTACCCCGGCACCACGCTCAAGCGCATCGTGAGCGGCGCCAACGGCGACGACGCCAACTGGACCGAGACGTGCATGAAAAACATCCCGCTCAACCAGATGTGGGGCCTCACCTTGCACCAGTACACGCTGCCCACCGGCAGCTGGAGCGGCAGCAAGGGCAAAGCCACTGGCTTCGGCGAAGACCAGTACTTCAGCACGGTGCGCAACTGCCTGAAAATGGACGCCATCGTGGCCCGGCACGCGGCCATTATGGACAAGTACGACAAGGATAAAAAAGTGGCCCTGCTCGTGGATGAGTGGGGCGTGTGGACCGACGTGGAGCCCGGCACCAACCCCGGCTTTCTGTACCAGCAAAATACGCTGCGCGACGCGCTGGTGGCCGGCACCACGCTCAACATCTTCAACAACCACTGCGACCGGGTGAAGGGCGCCAACCTGGCCCAGGCCGTGAACGTGCTGCAAGCCCTGGTGCTCACGGACAAGGAGAAAATGCTGCTCACGCCCACCTACCACGTGTTCGACCTCTACCAGGTGCACCAGGACGCCGAGTACCTGCCCCTGCAATTCACCAGCCCCGAGTACGCGTTTGGCGGCGAAAAAATCCCGGCCCTGAACGCCTCGGCCTCGAAGGATAAGAACGGCGCGGTGCACCTGTCGCTGGTCAACCTCGACCCGCACCAGGCCCTGACGCTGGAAACTGCCCTGCCCGGCGTGAGCTGGAAAACCGTGACCGGCCGCGTGCTGACCTCGGCCAGCGTGAGCGACTACAACACGTTTGACAAGCCCAACACCATCAAGCTGGCGGCCTTCACCGGGGCCAAAAAGCGCGGCGACAAGCTCGCCGTAACCCTGCCGGCCAAGTCGGTAGTCGTGCTCGAACTGAAGTAAAAACCGTCCAGCTAGGGCCCCCATAACGCCATGGAAACCCGTATTTTAGCAGCCGCCGCGGCGCTGCTGGCTGGGCTGGGGTTGGCCGCTGCCCAGCGCCTGTCCGCCGAAAAATGCCTGAAGGACTACTACAAAACTTACTTCCCGGTGGGCGTGGCCGTGTCGCCGGCAACGTTGAAAAACCCGGCCGAGGCGGCGCTCGTCTTGCAGCAGTTCTACCGCCTCACGCCGGAGAACGGCATGAAGATGGGCCCCCAACGCTGGGCTTTACCAGCACCACCGGCCTGCGCTACGCCGTGTCGCTGGACGACGAGGCCCCGCAAATCATCCACTTGCACACTGGCTTCAATCCCGACAACGGCAACCGGCCCTGGGAGCAGGGGGTGGCGGAAAACATCGTTGTCAAGTCCTCGCAGCACGCCGTGGCGGCGGCAGGCCCGCACGTGCTCAAGTTTTGGCGCGTCGATGCCGGCGCGGTGCTCGAAAAGCTGGTGATTAGCCAGGGCGCGGTGCCCGCCAGCTACCTCGGGCCCCCCAGGAACGTGGCGGCTCCGGCCCCGAAGGGCAACCTGGGTGGCCGCTAATTATTGCCGAACAGAGTAGTATTTTGTTCTACATCAGCTGATTATGCGCTTTCCGCTTTTATTGCTGGCGCTGCTTTTGAGCGTGCGCGCGCCGGCCCAGTCGCTACCGGCGCGCGCCATTCGCTTGGACGTCAACCAAGTGCAGGGGCCCCTGGGCCGCGGCTTCAACTTTTGCGTGGGGGCTGGCCGGGCCAACGAGGGCTTGCGCGCCGACTGGCAGCAGCAGCTAGTGCTGGCCCAGCGGGAGTGCGGCTTCCGCTACCTGCGCCTGCACGGCCTGCTGCACGACGACATGGGCGTGTACGGCGAGGACCGCGCCGGCCACCCGGTGTACAACTGGCAGTACATCGACAAGCTCTACGATTTTCTGCTGAGCATCCAGGTGAAGCCGTTTGTGGAGTTGTCGTTCATGCCCAACGCGTTGCGCAGCACCGACCAAACCATTTTCTGGTGGAAAGCCAACGTGTCGCCGCCCAAAGACTACGCCAAGTGGGAAGCCCTGGTTACGGCCCTGGTGCGGCACTGGGAGGAGCGCTACGGCCGCGCCGAGGTGGCCAGCTGGTACTTCGAGGTGTGGAACGAACCCAACTACCCGGCGTTTTTTGCCGGCACCCAGGCCGAATACTTCAAGCTGTACGCGGCCACGGCGCGGGCCGTGAAGGCGGTGTCGGCCAGCTACCGGGTGGGCGGGCCGGCCAGCTCGGGCACCGGCTGGATCGGCGAAACGCTGGCCTACTGCGCCCAGAACAAGGTGCCGCTCGACTTCGTCAGCACCCACGACTACGGCGTGGGCGAGGGCGGCCTCGACGAGTTCGGCCAGGGCCAGCAGAAGCTCGGCAACCCCAACGGGATTGCCCGCCACGTGGCCGAAGTGCAAGCCAAAATCCGGGCGTCGGCCTTCCCCAACGCCGAGCTGCACATCACGGAGTGGAGCACTTCGTACTCGCCCCGCGACCCCGTGCACGACGCCTACCAGAGCGCAGCCTACATCCTCAACACCCTCAAGCAAACGGAGAAAGCGGCCACCTCGATGTCGTACTGGACGTTCAGCGACATTTTTGAGGAAGCCGGCGTGCCGCCCGCGCCCTTCCACGGCGGCTTTGGGCTGCTGAACTTGCAGGGCGTCCGGAAGCCGGCCTACTTTGCCTACCGCTACCTGCACCAGCTGGGCCCCACCGAGTTGCGAAACGCCGACCCGGCCTCGTGGGCCACCACCGACGCGGCCGGCAACGTGCAGGTGCTGTGCTGGAATTTTAGCGCGCCCGCGCTGGGCCCCGAGGCCGACCAGCAGTACTTCGTGCGCCCGCAGCCGGCCGCCGCGGGGGCCCCGGTGCGCCTGGCGTGGCGGCACCTGCCCCCCGGCACCTACGCGCTGACGGAAGACCGCACCGGCTACGAGCGCCGCGACGCCTACACGGCGTACCTCAAAATGGGCCGCCCCGCCCAGCTCAGCCGGGCCCAGGAAACGCAGCTGCGGGCCGCGGCCCAGGCGGCGCCCGGGGCCCCGCGCACCCTGCGGGTGGGGCCCGGCGGAAACCTGGCGTACACGCTGGACCTGCGTAAAAACGACGTGGTGCTCTTGCTGCTAAACCGACTGAGGTAGAAAAATTTAGGGGAAGTAAAATCTTTTGGTTACGGGTTGAACTTGCACTTGCAAAGGCCTGCCCACCGCCAAATTATTTCCTGCTTCACTCTCTATCCTTTTACTTATTCACCAAGTTTCTGCTCGTTCTTTGGTGCCGGCCAGCGCCAGGCTGATGCCGTGGCGCCTGAGCAAGGCGTGACCACCGCCAAGGACAACAGCACCACCGCATGCGAAACTGCCCTGAGCGGCCGTGGGCGGCACCCTGGCGCTGGCCAACGACAAGGGCAGCGCCCTTGTGCTCGACGACGGCCTCAGCGGCACGCGGGCCTGCGACAATTCTGCCAGCGTGACGGCAAGGGCCTGAACGAAGATGATTACGCTGCGCTAAACCAGCAGTTTTTCAACAAAAAAGCCCCGGCAATTACCGGGGCTTTTTTGTTGAAAAACTGCTGGTTTAGCCAGGGCCCTACCGCGTGCCGCGGCGATGGGGTTTCATCTTGTGGGAGCCCGAACGGTGGCCAAACAAGCTAAAGCTGTGGTGGGGGCTGCCCCCGCCGCGGTAGTAGGTGTACACCGGGCGGTGGTTGCCGGGCGTGGGGTAGCGGTGGCGCAAAGGAGCGGCCGACGCGTCGGGGGTGGCCAACCAGGCGCACGACGCGCAAAAGAGCAGCAGCAGAAAACGAGGCATGGGGCGGACGATTGGGGTGAGAACGAAACAGCGAATAAGGCCGGCACTAGGGCCACTGCCTAAACTGCGCAACGGGAAAAAATATTGCCTATTGAAGCTTATCTACTAAAATACCGTGCCAAACCTGGGGGCCCCGGACCAAAGCCCCCGGGTTTGGGTTTTATTTGCGAGCATGAAATACCTGGTGCTTTCGGCCGCCGTGGCCGGCAACTTGTTGGTGATGGCCTGCCAAACGCAAAAACCCGTGACTGCTGCCGGCTCCGCGCCGGCCCCCACGCCCGCCGCGGTGTGGCAATCTGATGCCTACACCGTGCTGCGCGACGGCGTAGTGCAGGGCCCCTACCGGGCCATGGCCACCTCAGCCACGGCCCTGGCCTCCAACTACCACAGCCCGGCCCGTGCCCTGAGCCCGCGCATCGCCTTCAAATTCAGCCTCAACGGCAAGGACAACGAACTGCCGCCCGGCCAAAACCACAGCTTCGTGGCCTTGCCGGGCCCCGGCGCGGCGGGCGCGGGGCCCCTGGAAA
Source organism: Janthinobacterium lividum (assembly GCA_050954665.1). GTDB lineage: Bacteria > Bacteroidota > Bacteroidia > Cytophagales > Hymenobacteraceae > Hymenobacter. The sequence goes on along the minus strand of JBPBPC010000041.1, from coordinate 90,578 downwards.
CGCCGGTCGTTACCTTCGGCCAGCTGGGCCCCGAAGTGGCCGCGGCGCCCGCCGGGGCCACGCTGGCCCCGGGCACGCCGGTGAAGATTCGCCTCGACCTGCGGCCCGTGCTGGCGGCGTTTCAAAAGGACGGGTTTTACACCAATTTCAAGGGCGAAAAGATTTACAAGCAGGACCTGAAGCACGTGCTGGTGGCCGGCGACGTGGCCCCGTTGAGCTGGGACTTCGACAACCTGGTGAACAAGCCCGAGCTGGCAATGCACGACCCCGACGGCGACGGCATTTACGAAACCACGCTGGTGCTGAACGCGCCCGAAACGGCCAAAACCACCGCCCAGGAGTGGCACCAAACCCTCAAAACCGACGATTTTCCCCAGTACTCTTCCGCGTACCCGCTGGCCGATGCCCTCTACAACCTGGCCCTGGAGGAAGCCCGCCGCGCCGTGGAGCCCGACAGTACCTTCCGCACCGGCAAGGAGTGGGCGGGCGTGTGGACGCGCGACGTCAGCTACTCCATCCTCCTGGCGCAGGCCACGTTGCAGCCGCGCTCGGCCATGAAAAGCCTGCTGCGCAAGGTGTCGCCCCAGGGCCGCATCATCCAGGACACGGGCACGGGCGGGGCCTACCCGTGCTCAACGGACCGCTTGATTTGGGCCGTGGCGGCCTGGGAAATCTACAAGGTGACCGGCGACGAGGCTTGGCTACGCCAAGTGTACCCCATCGTGCAGCAGTCGATTACCGACGACGTACAGAACGCCTACAACCCCGAAACTGGCCTGGTGCGCGGCGAGTCGTCGTTTCTGGACTGGCGCGAGCAAACCTACCCGCGCTGGATGCAGCCGGTGGACATTTACCAGTCGGAGAACCTGGGCACCAACGCCGTGCACTGCCAAGCCAACGTGGTGCTGGCCGCCATGGCCCGCCAGCTGGGCCACGCCGACGTGGCCGCCGCCCACGAGCGGCTGGCCAACCAAATCCGCCACGGCGTGAACCAGTACCTGTGGCTCGAAAAGGCCGGCTACTACGGCCAGTTCCGCTACGGGCGCGTGTTCGGCAGCGTGTCGCCGCGCGCCGAGGCCCTGGGCGAGGCCCTGAGCGTGTACTTCGGCCTGGCCGACGCGGCGCGGGCCAAAACCGTGGTGGAGCGCACGCCCACCGTGCCGTTCGGCATCCCCTGCCTCTACCCCCAGATTCCCGGCATTCCGCCCTACCACAACGACGCCGTGTGGCCCTTCGTGCAGAGCTTCTGGGCCCTGGCCGCCGCCCAAACCGGCAACGAAGCTTCCCTCACCGAGAGCATGGCCGCCATCTACCGCCCGGCGGCGCTGTTTCTGACGAATAAAGAAAACTTCGTGGCCGGCAACGGCGACTTCGCCGGCACCCAAATCAACTCCTCCAACATGCTCTGGAGCCTATCGGGCAGCCTCGGGCTGGTGTACAAGGTGCTGTTTGGGATGCACTACGAAACCGACCGGCTGGTATTCCGGCCCTTCGTGCCACATGCCTTCCAGGGTTCCCGCAAGCTGACGAACTTCCATTACCGCGGCGCGGTGCTGGACATCGAAATGACCGGCTTCGGCAATGAAATTCAGACGATTACTCTCGACGGCCAGCCGCTGCCCGGCGCGGCCGTGCCGGCCACCCTCACCGGCCGCCACGCCCTGCGCGTCGTGTTGCGCAGCCAGGCCCCGGCCGTGGCGCCCGTCAACCGCGTGGCCAACCAGTTTTCGCCCGAAACGCCGCAGGTCACCTACGCCAACAACCGCCTCAGCTGGGGCCCCGTGGCCGGCGCGAAAACGTACAAAGTGCTGAAAAACGCCCAGTTGCTCGCCGCCAACGCCAACCCGGCTACCGGCTGGCCGGTGCCCACGGCCGCCTTCGCCGAGTACCAGGTGGTGGCCGTGGACGCCCAAGGCCTGGAGTCGTTCGCCAGCGAGCCGGTGGCCGTGGCCAGCGCGAGCGTGGGGCCCCAGCAAGTGCCGCTCGAAACCGTGGCGCCCAAGTCCAAGCTGCCCTACCAGGGCTTCACGGGCGCGGGCTTCGTGGAAACCAGCACCACCCAGAACCCGGCGCTGGCCATCCCGGTTACCGTGCCCGCGGCCGGCCTCTACGCCCTCGACTTTCGCTACGCCAACGGCAACGGCCCCATCAACACCGAAAACAAGTGCGCCATCCGCACGCTGCGCAGCGGCGCGGGGGCCCTGCTCGGCACCGTGGTCATGCCCCAGCGCGGCACCGGCGAGTGGTCGAACTGGGGCTTTACCAACCCCGTGCTGGTGCGCCTCGAAAAAGGCAAAAACACCCTGCACCTGGCCCTGGAACCCGCCAATACCAACATGAACATCGCCGTGAATCAGGCCATGCTCGACTACCTGCGCGTGCAGCGGGTGCAATAGCGAGGGATACAGTAGGGCCTCTACCCTTGGCATCCTGAACGCAGTGAAGGATAACAGTGTGAAAGATGACAGATGTTAGGGCCCCACCACCGGCAGCGTCAGTGCCGAGGGGTGCGCCGCGTCGTGGTAGAGGCGGATGGTGGCTTTTTGAAAATCAGCCGCTTTGGCGGTGGAAATGTTGAGGAACTGCTGCGGGTTGCGGTCCACGAGCGGAAACCAGGTGCTTTGCACCTGCACCATCAGGCGGTGGCCTTTTTTGAAGGTGTGGAGCACGTCGGGCAGCTCGTACTTCACCTCGGTGGGCTGGTTGGGCACGAAGGCGGCGGGGTGCTCGAAGCTCTGGCGGAAGCGGCCGCGCATCACCTCGGCGCGCACCAGGCGCTGGTAGCCGCCCATCAGCAGCCCGTTGGGGTTGGGTACGGGGGCAGGCGCGTCGGCGGGCAGCACGTCGATGAGCTTCACCACAAAGTCGGCGTCGGTGCCCGAGGTGCTCACCCACAGGTCCGCGCCCAGGGGCCCCGCCACGGTCAGGTCGTCGGCCAGCGGCTCGGTTTGGAACACTAGCACGTCGGGCCGCTGGGCGGCGAAGCGCTGGTCCTCAATCATGTACTCGTTGTTGCGGCCGTCGGCCACGCCGGCGGTGTAGGGCACGGGGTGGGCCGGGTCGCTCACGTATTCCTCCGGTTTTTCGTCGGCCGCGGGCGCGGCGAAGGCCAGCCGGCCGCCGGTGCCCACGTAGGCCGGGCGGCCCGCGGCGGCCTTGGGCGGCCAGGCGGGGTAGGTTTGCCAGGCGTTGGTGCCGGTGTTGAACACGGTGGCTTCGGCAGGATTGAATGCGCCTTTGTCTTTCAGGTAGTGGTTAAAAAACGGCGTTTCCAGCGTTTGGCGGTAGTATTGGGCGGTGTTGGCGCCAAAGTTTAGGGGCCCGAAGGCGCTCCAGTCGGGCCGGCTCCAGGCGCCGTGGGTCCAGGGGCCCATCACGAGGCGGTTGGTGGCGCCGGGGTTTTGCTGCTCGATGGCCCGGTAGGTGTGCAGGGCCCCGAACAGGTCTTCGGCGTCGAACCAGCCGCCCACCACCAGCACGGCGGGCCGCACGCCGGTGAGGCGCGGGCGGATGTTGCGCGCCTGCCAGTAGGCGTCGTAGGTATCGTGCTGCAAGTACTCGTCCCAGATGCGGGCGCGGCCGTTGAAGTACTGCGGGCCGTTGGCGTTTTGCAGGGGCCCCAGGTTCAGGAAAAACTGGTACACGTCGGCCGGTTGGGCCTTGAACAAGGCGTCGTATTTAGCCAGCGGCTGGGGCCGCGGCACGTCGAAAAAGTTGGTGAACTCGAAGTTGTCGAGCAGGAAAAACGCGCCCTGGTGCCGGGCGTCGTCGCCCAGGAACTCGTCCGTCACCGGCGCCTGGGGCGACACGGCCTTGAGGGCCGGGTGGGCCGTGGGCAAGCTGGCCGTGGCGTAAAAACCGGGGTACGAAATGCCCACGATGCCCACGCGGCCGTTGTTGTTCGGCACGTTTTTGAGCAGCCACTCGATGGTGTCGTAGGTGTCGGTGCTCTCGTCGTGGGGCGCGGGCTGGCCCCGGGGGCCCCGGCGGCGGGCTTTATCCGAAGCGGCGGTGGGCAGGGCGGGCGTCATTTCCTCAAACTGCCCCTCGCTCTGGTAGCGGCCCCGCACGTCCTGGTACACGAAAATGTACTGCTCTTCCGACAGCTCGCGGCTGGGCCCGGGGCCCCGGAGGCGGTAGTTTTCCTCGCCGTAGGGCCCCGCCGAGTAGGGCGTGCGCGTCATCAAAAACGGGTAGCGGCGGCCGGGGCCCGCGTCCAGCGGCACGTAAAGCACGGTGTAGAGCTTGGTGCCGTCGCGCATCACAACTTGGCGGTCGAGCTTGCGGTAGTGCTGGCGCACAAAGGCCGAATCCTGGGCGCGGGTGGGCGGCGTGGGGGCCGGGCCAGGGGCGGGCACCGGCGTTTGGGCCCCGGCCGAACCAGCCGCGGCGGCCAGCAACAGGGCCGCCGCGAAAGCAAAACGAGTCATGCGAAGAAAAGAAAAACGAATGGACCCCCAAGTACGGCCCTGGCAACTGGTGGGGCCATGAAACGCCTACGCCGCCGCGCGTGTTGGGCGGGTATGTGTGACCACCAAAAGCCCGCCGCCAACCTCAAACGCTTCCTCGTGTACCTCGCCATCGGCGTGGTCGTGCTGCTGCTCGGCTACGGGCAAGCGGCGGCCGGCGCGTAGCGGTTGGGGATTGGTATAGATTGCCTAAATGAACCAGGCCGTCATGCTGAACGCAGCCGAAGCATCTCTACCGCTAAGTGAATCAATCGTTTAACGATTCGTATTACTTACGTGGTAGAGATGCTTCGGCTGCGCTCAGCATGACGGCCTATGCTGTCCAAATCGGCAGCCCGCTGCATCCGAGTTACTCCGCCACCTCGGCCGCTGCGTCGGCGTGCGTAGGGGCCTCGTAGGTGTCGGCGTACTTAAAATCTTCGAGCCAGTAATCCGAGGCGATGACGTCGAACACGACGCTGGTGGCGGTTTTTTCGCTGGGCGTGATTTGCCAGAGGATGGACGGGGCCTCGGCGAAGGCGGTGCCGGCCAGCTGGTCGCCGAAGAGGCGGTGCAGCAGGGCGCTGTCGGACAGGCCGGGGGCCAGCAGGCGCAGCAGCGGGGCGGCCGGGTTTTCGTCGAATACGGCCAGGTCGGCACCGTCGGCGGCGGTCACTTTCACTTTGAATTCGACGGCCTGCGGGTGCGGGAACTTGCCGTTGTAAGCTTCGTAGAGCAGCTGCGTGGCGTTGAAAAAGCCTTCGTGCAGCTCCAGGCGCGGGTTTTCTTCCCACAGCTTTTCGGTTTGGAGCTGGTGGGCCAGCTGGTCGATCTGGCCCTCCTTCAGCTCGTCGGCAAACAGGTACTCCAAAACGAGCTTGGCGGCGTCGGCGGGCTCCAGGTCGGTAATGGACATCTGGCACATGGCCTTGAGCTCGGCGGGGTCGATTTCTTCGGGGTTGTCGTAGTCCATTTTGGCCAGCAGGGCCTTGTAATCGGCGTTGTCCCAGGCGGTGGGCAGCTCGGCCAGGTGCTGGAAGGAAAGGCGTTCGACGGTGAAATTTTGCATCGGGAAAAGAAATTAGGAGCCAATTAGCTGGCTTTGTTTACGGCAATGGCCTGGCAACGACCGAAAATTCGCGGCCTTTTTCCCCCTGGCCCGGCCCGCCGCTGGCCCGAAAACCGCGTTGAAAAACTATGGGGCCCCGCCGTAGCTACGCCGCGCCGTTGGCTTATTTCGCTAAGAACTTTCAATTTTCGTACCCCGCGGCCGGCGCGCCGCGGGCCCCAGCGGCGGCAACGTTCCTTTGGGAACCTTACCTAAATACCAAAGCCAATCGCTGCTGGCCCGCCGGAAAAGGACCTTGGGCAAAGCGCTGCTGGGGCCCTGGGCCCGCCTCAAGGCAGCAGGTGCAGGGTGGTGTCGAGGCGCTGGGTGACGAGGAACTGGCGGGCCTGGAGGCGTAGTTGGTCTTGCTGCTGGCGCTGCTCGTCTTTTTTGAACAGCCGCACGTGGTATTTGGCCTCGCCGGTGGCGCGGCGCAAGTTCACGTAGGTGAGGCCGGGGTGGGCACGCGCGGCCAGGGGCTGGTGGTTTTTGATGCGCTCGATGCGCTTCCTGTTATCCCCGAACAAGGCCTGGATGGCGTTGGCTCCCACGTAGAGGTTGGCGCGGCCGTCGAAGGCGTAGGTGCCGTTCACGGCCATGTTGGCCAGGTTGCTGTTAAGTTCCAGGCCCGGGATGAGCACCTCGCCGCGGTCGAGCACCAGCTGGGTGCGCACGGGCTCGAAGTACAGGTGGCCGCTGCGCTCCTTGCGAATGAACCTGAGGCCCTCGGTGAGGGCTTCCACGTCGATGAGCTCCAGGTTGCGAATATCGGCCTGGAGGTAGGCCTGGGTCTGGTCGAGGCCAGGCAAGAAGGTGGCGTCCAGGTCGGTGCGCAGGTCGCCGGCCAGGCGTACCGTGCCGCGGATGTTGTCGCCGCCCAGCACGCGCAGGTGCATGGCCTGCGCCACGCTGAAAAATTCCGATAGCTGGATGTCGTCGAGGGTGGTTTGCACGTGCAGCGGGTGGTGGTCGCGGCCGCGGTTGGTTTGCAGCACGCCGCTCAGGCGCATGCGGCCCCCGAACGCGTTGAGCGCCACCGTGTCGAGGCGGGCCGCGCCGCCGGTCAGGTGCGCCGCTAGCCGGAACTGCCCGCCGCGCACCGCTGCGTAGCGCACCTGGCCGGCCTGCACGTGCAGCGTGGCCGCGAGCACGCCGTTGGCCAGCATCGAGCTGCGGGGCCGGCCCCGGGCGGTGCGGGCGGTGGCGCGGCGGGTGCGGGCCGCCTGGCGGGCCACGCGCCGGGCGGGCGTCACGAGGCTGTCGGGCGGGTTGAGGGCGGCGAGCATCTTCAGCAGCTGCTGCACGTCGAGGGTGGCGTAGCGCAGGCTCACGTCGGCGGCGGCGGCGGTCAGGTGCAGGCCGTCCACGATGGCCGAGGCCGAGGCGCGGCCCTGCCCGCCCTGCGGCACCGTCACGGTGAGGTAGGGCATGTCGAGCAGCGAATCTTCTTTAATCAGCCGCAGGCGCAGGTTGCGCAAGAACTGGCCATCGGGCAGGCGCACGGCGTCGATGGAGCAGTCGAGCTGGCCATCGGCGGCCAGCAGCAATTCCCGCAGCGCGGGCAGCGCGGCGCGCTTGCGGTACCCGGGGTGGCCCAGGGCGGGGCGGGGCACGGGGGCCAGCCGGGCCAGCAGCTGCTGGTAGGGCAGGGTGCCGAAATGGATGGCCAACTGAAAGCTGATGGGGGCCACGTCGGTTGCGGCGGTGTCGGTGGGCCAGGCCAGGTTGCCCTGCACTTCGCCGCCGTAAATGCGGCCCGTTAGCCCTTGGAGCCGCACGTGGTGGCCGTCGTGGTACACCCGCACAAACAGGTTGGAGAGCGTATCGGCGGGCAGCAGCAGGCGGCGGCAGTGCAGGGCCACGCTCAAGCGCATGCCCTTCGGAATGAGGCTGGTGCCCAGCGTGGCGGTGAGGGCGGCGCGGGCCTGGGCCCGGCGGCGGGCGTTGGGCAGCGCCAGGGCCCCCGCCGGGGGGCGCAGCAGCCCGCGCAAGCGCCCCACGTTCAAGTCGTCCACGGCAAAATCGCCGCGGATGGTGGTGGTGGCCGACTGCCCGGTGAGGTAGCCCAGCAGGTGCACCGTGGTGGCCGAGGCCCGGAAGCGCATCCCGTCGAGCACGCCCGAGGCGTTGCTGAGCTGCCACAAGCTGTCCGCGATGCCGATGCGCACGTTGAGGTCCGCGAGGCGGGCGTGGCGGGCCGGCAGCAGCAACTCGGCGTTGCGCAGCACCACCGTGCCGCGCACGTCGAGGTTGCGCTGCAACGCCGCCAGCCGGGTGCGGTTGGGCGGCGGGCGCAGCAGGCCCCGGAAGGTGACGTTGAGGGCGGCCGTGCCGCGGCGGGCCCGCCAGAGGCCGCGCGGCGTGAGCAGGGCGGCCAGCTCGGGCAGCTCGGTGCGCCCGCTCAGGCGGCCCTCCACGTAGGGCCGCCGAAAGTTGCGCAGCACCAGGCCCACGTCGAGCTGCCCGGCGGGCGAGTAGAGGCGGCAGCGCTGGAGGGTGAGGGTGGTGGTTTCGGGGCGGTGGCCGGGGCCGTTGTCGTAGGTGGCGGCCAGGTCCCAGTGGTTGATGCGGCGGGCCGAGTCGGGCCAGGCCAGGCTGGCGTCGCGCAGGCCGAAGGTGAGCAGCGTGCGGGGCCGCACCGTGGGCCCGCTCTGCCCTTCGATGTGGTAAGTCACCTGGGCCTTGCTTGGGCTGACGGCCCCCGCCAGGTAGGGGCGCAGGCGCGGGGGCAAGGCCGTGTTCAGCACCGCCAGCAAGGGCTGGTCGCCGGCAAAGCGCAGGTCGAGCTGGGTGCCGGTGGGGGTGCGCGGGTCCACCGTGTGGGTGCCGCTGAGGCGCACGGTGTCGCCGTTCAGCGTGAAACGCGTGTCGTCGAAGCTGCCCTGGCGGGCCCGGAACGTGTAGTGGTAGCGCACCCGGGCCTGCACCGGCTCGTGGGCCAGCAGCGTACCGCTCGGGTTTTGCAGGAATTCGAGCTGCCCGTCCAGCAGGCCCTGCACCCGCAGCACGCCCCCCGCCAGCCGGCCCGCCAGGCGCCCCACCCGCACCCGGGCCCCAATGGCGCTGTGGATGAAGTCGTTGCGCGTGGCAATGCTGAAGTTGTTGATGATCAGTGAATCCAGCCCTATGTCCAGCGCCGGTGCCTTGCCCGGGCCGGGCCGGCGCTTGCCGCGCAGCCCCCAGCTGTGGCCCGCCGAGTCCACCACCTCGCGCAGGGCCCCGTCGCTGAGCGTGAGGCGCGTTACCTGCACGCGGCCGTGCAGCAGGGCCCCCAGCTCCAGGCGGGCGTCGGCCCGGTCGAGGCGCAGCACCGACTCGGCGCGGCCCCGAGCGGTGTCGGTGAGGGCCAGGTGGCGCAGCGAAGCGGTGAGGTGCGGAAAATCGCGCCAGGGCGAAAATTCCACCTCGAAAGGCCCCAGCACCAGGTCCGAGTTCTTGGCCAGCTGCTGGCGCACGCGCTGGGCAACCAGCGCCCGGCCGTAGCGGCTGCCCAGCAGCCACGCCCCGCCCCCAATCGCCAACAGCACGAGCAGCAAGCCGGCCAGCAACACACGGAGGGAGATTTTTCTCATAAAAACAAGCGCGGGGCCGGTGGGGGCCCATACGCAAAACCGCCGCCCACCGATGAGCCTACCGCCACTGCCACGCTACCGAAACGTAAAGTCAACCCGAAAACTTGCGTAGGCGGCCGGCCGCAGCACCTCGGCGGTGGGGTCGGTGCTGGTGCGCCGGGGCCGCACGTAGTGGCCCGTAAGGACGTACGAAAACGGGCGGCGGGCGTAGGTCAGCGGCAAGGTAAGTTCGTAGCCCATCCGGCTGGGGGCGGCCGTGGCGTCGGGCACGGTGGAAACCACGGTGCCGTTGCGCCGCCGCCGGGTGGCCACCGCCGGCGCGGCCGCCGTGCCCGGGGGCGCGTACGCCCCGCCGTAGCGCAGCAAGGCCAGCGGCGAGCCGTAGTAAACCTCGGCCCCCGGCGTCAGGCTCAACGCGTCGGCCCCCAGGCAGTTAGCTTTCTTAAGGACGCCGGTGAGCAGCAGCGAAGCCGTTTGGGCCCGCTGCTGCTGGAAGAAGAAGGTGTAGTCGAGGGCCAAGGCCAGGGGCCCCCAGGCGTAGGCCGTGTTGGCTTCGAAGCCGTTGTTGATGCGGGGCTCGTCAAGGCTAAGCGCATGCGTGAAAAACACCCGGTCGAGCGACACCGAGTACGTCCAGTGGGGCAAAAACTCGTTGGCGTAGCCCACTTCCAGGTCCGTGAACGAATAGCGCGGCGGCGCACTCTGCCGGAAATAATAGCCCTGGAGCTGCCCATAAAACCCGCTCGGGTGGCTGTACACCACGCTCGGGCTCAGGGCCAGGGCGTGGTCGCCGTACTCGCGGCCCAGGTAGTACGTGCGCTGGTCGGCGTCGAGGGCCACGGTCCATTCCGCAGTGTCGGAAGTAGTCGGGCGCGGCGGCGCGGCAAGGACTTGGGCCCGCAGCCCGCCGCACGGCAAAGCCAGGACCAAGGCAAAAATAAATAGGTGCTTCACGCAGTTGGGTGGGAGAATAATAATGATAAATAATTTAATAATTAACTCACTAGTAAGTCGTTGGGGAAATGAAAGTGGCGCGGCACCACGCCGGCCGGGGCCCCCAGCACGGCCAGGGCCCCCCGGTGGCCCGGCCCCGCCGCAAAGCCCAGCAATTGGGCCCCCGCCGGCGCCGCCGGCCACGGCGTCCCGTCCGCCCCGGGCCCCAGCACCGAAAAATCTGCGAACGGCAGCGACAACCCCATGCCCAACGCCTTGGCGTAGGCCTCTTTGCGCGTCCAGATGGTGTAGAACAAGGCTTCCCAAGGGGCCCCCGGCGCGGTGGCGCGCAGCGCCGCTTGCTCGGGGCCCGAAAACAGCGCCTGCACCAGGGCCAGCGCGTCGGTCATCGGCTGCACGGTTTCCACGTCGGCCCCCACGGCCCAGCGGTCCGACACGGCCAGCAGGGCCCGCCCGGCCCGGTACGACAGGTTGAACTGCACCGCGGCCGGGGCTGGCAGCGCCGGCTTGCCGCGCGGCACCGGCGCCGCCAGCGCCAATGCGCTGGCCGCTTGCCCCGCGTAGGGCCCCAGCACGGCCCGCAGAAAGCCGTGGGCCCGGCCGTACGTCTGGCGCAGGGCATCGGTGCGAAAGCGCGCCTGCCGGTCCCGCTCGGCTGCCGACAAGGCGGCTTCGGCGGGGCCCCAGGCGGGGTGCTCGGCGGCCAGGTCGGTGTGCCAGAGGTGCACAAAGGGCGCCGCCTCACCCATTGCCCCCCGGCACAAAGGCGCACGGAATGCCCTGCCAGCGGGTGTTGGCGGGCAGGGTTTCGCCTTTCATCAGCAGCGACAGGCTTTTGAGGGTGGCCCCGGGGCCGATGACCGAATCGTAGAGCACCACCGACGAGGTGCCCACCGTGGCGTAGCGCCCGATGCGCAGCGTCGACATCTTCATGATGCGGTCCTCAAACAAGTGGGTTTGGATGGTGCTGCCGTTGTTGAGCACCGCGTGGTCGGCCACCCAGGCCAAGTCAAACTCCGTGATTTCGGTCGTGTCCAGGTACACCGAGTGGCCGAAGCGGGTGCCCATCAGTAGGAAGAACGAGGTGGCGAACGGCGTGCCGAGCAGCGGCGTCACCCAGTACAGGAACACGTAGCTCTCGCACAGCGAGTTAACCAGCTCGTTGCGCCACACGTAGCTCGACCACAGCGGCTTTTCCGACGGCCGGTAGCGCCCAATCAGCACCCACTTGGTGGCCGCCGTGAGCAGCGACAGGGCCAGCACGGTGCCCAGCAGCACGCCCGTGCCCAGCAACGCGCTGATCCAGAACGGGTAGCCGTTGCGCAGGTGCCAGGCGCAGTAGTGGTACACCGCCGCGAACGTGGCCGACACGAAGGCAAACGGCAGCGTGATTTTTAGAAATTCCATCGCGCCCCGCGCCCACACCAGGTGCGTGGGCGGGTCGAAGGTGAGGGCGTCGGTGAACGTGGCCGACACTGGCCGGTTGGGCAGCAAAAACGCCGGCGAGCCCACCCACGACGTGTTCGGCGGGGCCCCCACCGGCGGGGCCGTGGACAGGGCCCCGACGAGCTGGCCCGTGCCCAGCACCGTGCCCCCGGCCAGCACCGCGCTGTTGCCGATGAAGGTGCGGGCCCCCACCACGGTGGCCTCCACGGCCACCTGGCCGCGCTGCACGCGCGGGGCCCCCACGCTCACCGAATCGGCGAGGAAGGCGCCGGCCTCCACCGTGAGGTGGTCGGCCGAGATGTGGTTGAGCGTGGAGATTTCGGCCCGGCGGCCCACCTTGGCGCCCAGCAAGCGCAGCCAGAACGGCGCGTAGATGGTGGCGTACACCGGCTTGAGCACGCTCAGGCTCTGGGCCAGCACGGCGTCGGCCAGCCAGTGGCGCACGTAGGCCAGGCTGTACAAGGGCAGCGTACCCGCCCGCTGCCGCCCCGCCACGAAGCGCTTGGTGAGGGCCAGCAGGGCCCCCAGCACCAGCACGTAGGCGGCCGCCAGCGGCACCAGCGTGGCCAGCGCCGGCAGCAGCCCCCAGCGCTCCACGGCGTCGTAAAAAAATCGGAACACCGGCACCGACGCGCCCGTGGGCAGCAGCAGCATCAGGGCAATGGCCAGGGTTTGGGCCACCATATAGGGGGCCCCCGGCCGCACGCGCGACGGGGCCGCGCCGGCCAGCGTGCGCACGCGCTGCGAAGGCGAGCCCTGCCAGCCTTCGCGGGCCGGCACGCGCTGGCCGGCGGCCACCACCGAGAGGTCGTCCAGCTCGGCCTCGTCGCCCAATTCGGTGTCGGTTTCGAGGATGGCGCGCAGGCCCACGTAGGCGTCGCGCCCCACCCGGATGGGCCCCAGGATGAGGCGGTCGCGCTCGATGCGGTAGCCCAGCAGGCCGGCCTCGCGGGCAATGCTGGCGCCGTCGTCCAGCGTCAGCAGGTCGAAGCACATCAGGCGCGTCGAGCCCAGGTACACGCCGTGGCCGATGCGGGCGCCCAGCAAGCGGTAGAACGCGTTGAGGTAGGGCGTGGCCGAGAGCAGCTGGGTGGGCGCGGCTTCCACCAGCTTTTTCACCACCCAAAACCGGACGTAGTACAGGCCCCAGAGCGGGTACTCGCCGGCCCGGAAGCGGCCAATAATCAGCCACTTGAACACGATGACCAGCCCGCAGGCCGCCGGCACGTAGGCCAGCACCGCCGCCACCAGCAGCCCCGCTAGGGCCCAGTCGGGTTGCGCCGCCGCCCACGACCGCAGCGCGATGGAGGTGTTCAAAATCAGCACCGGCACGAGGTAGAACAGGAACACCGCCGCCGCTTGCAGCACCGCCGTGAACACCCGCAGGGTGTGCGAAGCGCGCGGCACCGGTGGCCGGGCGGGGCCCCCGGCCGCCGCCGTGGGGGCCGCCGCCGCGGCCGCGTCCACGGCCTGGGCGAGGGCCTCGATGGTGCGGCGGGTGTACATTTCCTTCACCGAGAGGCCGGCGAACTGGGGCTGCTGGCGCAGCTCGGAAATGATGAGCGAGGCCAGCAGCGAGTTGCCGCCAATCTCGAAAAAGTCGTCGGTGGTGGAAAGATCGGCCGTGTCGAAGCGCTTTTGCCAGGCGGCGTACACGGCGGCTTCGGTGGGGGTGCGGGGCAGGGCCAGCTCGCGGGTGGGGGCCGCGTCGCCGCTCACCGGGTAGGGGAGGGCCTTGCGGTCGACCTTGCCGCTGGTGAGCAGCGGGAACGCCGCCAGCGGCACCAGCGCAGCGGGCAGCATGTAGGGCGCCAGCCGCTCGCGCAAGTACGTGCGCACGGCCTTGGCGTCGAGCAGCGGGTGGGCGGGGTCGAGGAGGAGGTAGGCGATGAGCTTCTGCACGCCGTCGGCGCCGGTTTTTAGGGCCACGGCGGCGTTGCGGATGCCGGGCCACTGCAACAGCAGCGACTCAATTTCGGCCAGCTCGACCCGGAACCCCCGGATTTTCACCTGCGTGTCGATGCGGCCCAGAAAGTCGACGTTGCCGTCGGCCTCGAAGCGGGCCAGGTCGCCGGTGCGGTACAGGCGGCCGCTGAAGCCGGTGGCCAGCCCGGCCACGGTGTTGAACTTGGCGGCCGTCAGCTCGGGGCGGTGGAGGTAGCCGGCGGCCAGCGCGGGGCCCCCAATGCACAGCTCGCCGGTGGCGCCCAGCGGCACGAGCTGCCCGAGGTGGTCGAGCAGCAGCGCCTCGTAGCCCGCCAGGGGCCGGCCGATGGTGAGCTTCTGGCCGGGCACGAAGTCGGCGGCGGTGGCCACCACGGTGGCTTCGGTGGGGCCGTAGGTGTTCACCACGCGGCACTGGCGGCTGGCCCACTTGGCCAGCAGCTCGGGCGGGCACACCTCGCCGCCGAGGATGAGCAGGCGCAGGCTGGGCACGGCGCTGGCCAGCAGCGAGAGCAGCGTGGGCACGGTCGAAAACACCGTTACCTGGCTGGTAACCAGAAAGTCGGGCAAGGCGTCGGGGGCCTTCATGGTTTCCTCGGGCACGGGCACCAGGGCGGCGCCGGCGGCCCAGGCCAGCCACAGCTCTTCGAGCGAGGCATCGAAGGCCACCGAAAAGCCCTGCGCCACGCGGTCCTGCGGCGTGGCCTGGAACAGCAGCTGCTCGGCCCGCACCAAGTGGCAAATGCTGCGGTGCGGGATGAGCACGCCCTTGGGCAAGCCCGTGGTGCCGGAGGTGTAGATGACGTAGGCAATCGACTCGGGCCCCCCGGCCACGGGGCCCAGCGGGGCGGCCGGCGCGGGGGCCCCGGCCGGCGCTTCGGCCAGGTTCAGCACCTGGCCGGGCCAGGCGGCGAGGTAGTCGGGCGGGGCGTCGTTCACGAGCAGGGCCCGGGCCCCGCAGTCATGGAGGATGAACGTGACGCGGTCGGCGGGGTAAGAAAGGTCGAGCGGCACGTAGGCAGCCCCGGCCTTCAGCACGGCCAGCAGGCCGGCGTACAGCTCCACGGACTTGTGCATGAGCAGGCCCACGAAGTCGCCGGGCTGCACGCCGGCCGCTTGCAGGCGGGCGGCCAGCGCGTCGGCCAAGGCGTTCAGCTCGTGGTAGGGCACGGCGCGGCCGGCCCACTGCACGGCCGTTTGGTTGGGGTAGGTGCGGGCGGTTTCCTCGAACAGCCGGTGCAGCTGCTGGGGGCCCCCGTCGGGCACGCGCTGGGGCGTGGTGGCAAACTGCCGCAGCTGCGCCACCTCGTCGGGGGCCAGGAAAAACACGTGGCCCACGGTGGTCCCCGGGGCCGGGGCCAGCTGCGCGAACACGCTTTGCACGTGGGCGGGCAGGAACGGCTCGCCGCGCAGCCCGCCCGCGGCCTCGGCGCAGCTGAAGCCCACGGCCACGGCCCCGGGCTGCTCGAAGCCCAGCGTCACGCACCAGGTTTGGTCGGGGCGCTGGGCCTCGGGGGCGGGGAAGGAAATGCGGGCGCGCACGATGCCCGCGCCCAGCTCTTCGGCCACGCCGGCCAGGGCCAGGGCGAGCTGGGCGGCGGCCTCGGCCTCCACCTCGGCCAGCGTGAGGCCGTCGTGCAGGCCCAGCGTCACGGCGGCGGCGGGGAAGTCGAGCGCCGCGTTGGCGATGTGCAGCGTGGCTTGCAGCTGGGCCGGGGCGCGCTCGGGCTGGTGGCGGTAGTACACCACCGCAAAGGCGGCCAGGTAGCCGGCAATCAGCTTTTCCTTCCTCTGAAACAGGACTTCAAATTCGGGGGCCGGCGGGGCCGGGTCGGCCGCGGGCGGCGGCAAAACCAGCGGTTCGTTGACGTCAAGCATGGGGCGGGGGCCCGCGCTGGGCCCGTGCAGGGCCCCCGGCGCGGCGGGTGTGAAATAGAAGCGAAAGAAGCGGGGCGGGGCCCTAAAACTAGAAACGCCGCAAGGTTTTTTGATGAAGGTAACGCGCCGCCGGCCCGGGCGGTTACCCCGGCCCGGCCCGGTGCAAGGATTGCGCCAAGCAAATCGGGCGCGGGCGGGGCCACCCGGCCAAAGCCGGGCACTGGTCGGCACAATTGCCCGGTCGGTCGGGCCGGCAGTTGCCGGCGGGGGCCCGGTCCTAAATTTGCCTGACCGCTTGCCTACCTTTTTGCCTATTTCCATGGCCGATTTTACGCTCCGGCGCGCCTTGCAGCCGCTCATCCACGTGCTGGTGTGGGGGCTGTTCGGGCTCACGTTTCTGCTGTTTCACCCGCTCACGGGGCGCATCGTTATGCCGCCGCAGTTCTGGGTGAAGCAGGGCGTGATGCTGGCCGTGTGGGTGGGCGCCTTTTACCTCACGACGGGCGTCAGCGTGCCGCAGCTGCTGTTTCGGGGGCACACGGGCTGGTTTGTGGGGGCCCTGGTGGCCACGGCCGCGGCGCTGCTGCTGGTCAACTACGGCCTGGAGAAACAGCTGCACCTGCGCGAGCTGATGGACCGCGCCTTCCACGCGGCCACCCAGCCGGCGGGCACGGGGGCCCAGGGGCTGCTGGGCCCCGGCGGGCCCCCGCCCGGCGCCGGCCTGCGGGGCCCCCGCAGCCCCTTCCGCTTCGACGCCACCGGCACGCTCATCACGCTGCTGGTGCTGGGCATCGCCACCAGCATCACGGTGGTGCAGCGCTGGCAAAACGAGGCCCAGGGCCGCGAGCGGCTCGAACAGCAGCGCGTGCTCTCGGAGCTGGCCTCGCTGAAGGCCCAAATCAACCCGCATTTCTTCTTCAACACGCTCAACAACATTTACGCCCTCACGCTGCTCGACGGCGAGCAGGCGCGCGCGGCCATCCACCGGCTCTCGCGCATGATGCGCTACGTGCTCTACGACACCGCCGCGGGCCCCACGCTGCTCAGCCAGGAGGTGGCCTTCATCCAGGACTACATCACCCTGATGCAGCTGCGCCTCACCGACCGGGTGACGGTGGAATTTGCGCCGCCCGCGCCGCTGCACGACGTGCCCCTGGCCCCCATGCTGCTGCTGCCCTTCGTCGAAAATGCCTTTAAGCACGGCGCGGCGGCCTCGCACACCAGCCGCATCGTGGTGGCCCTGCGCCAGCCCACGCCCCACACGCTGGCGCTGGAAGTGCGCAACACCCGGCTGCCCACGCCCACCGCCGACCTGGCCGGCAGCAACGGCATCGGCCTGGCCAACACCCGCCGCCGCCTCGAACTCCTCTACCCCGGCCGCTACGACCTGCGCGTGACCGAGCACACGCCCGCCAACGAGTACCTGGTGGAGCTGGCGCTGACGATAGATTAACGGCCGGAGCGTAGCTGCTGGCCGTTGGCTTTTTGAACGGGTGGGGCCCCCGGCGGCCCGTTTGGAATGGCGAATTCTGGCGGCCGCTGCCAAATCAATCGTAAACGTAACGCCAACTACTGCCCGCCAACGGCTACCAGCCAACAGCCATTCGCCAACAGCCAAAACCATGTCTACCGTCCTCAAATGCATTGCCGTCGACGACGAGCCGCTGGCCCTGGGCCTGGTGTGCTCGTTCATTGAAAAAACCCCGTTTTTGGAGCTGGTGGGCCGCTACGACAACGGCGTGGAAGCCCTGAAAGGCCTGCACGCGCTGCCCCCGGGCGGCGTTGACGTGGCGTTTCTTGACATCCAGATGCAGGAGCTCAACGGCCTGGAGCTGGCCCGCGTGCTGGCCCAGTCCGGGGGCCCCCGGGTGGTGTTCACCACCGCCTTCAGCCAGTACGCCGTGGAAGGCTACCGCGTCGACGCCCTCGATTACCTGGTGAAGCCCTTCAACTACGAGGAATTTTTGCGCGCCGCCGGCAAGGCCCGCACCTATGCCGAGCGCGACCAGGCCGCCGCCCCGGCTGCCGCCCCGCCCGAGGAGGACAGCATTTTCCTAAAAGTGGAGTACCAGCTCGTGCGGGTGCTGCTGGCCGATATTCTGTACGTGGAGGGACTGAAGGACTACGTGAAGGTGCACCTCAAAAGCTCGCCCCGGGCCCTGCTTTCGCTGATGAGCCTGCGGGCGATGGAGGAGAAACTGCCCGCCCGGCGCTTCCTGCGCATCCACCGCTCGTTCATCGTGGCGCTCGACAAAATTGAGGCCGTGCGCCGCCTCACGGTGCAAATTGGCGAGGCCACGCTGCCCGTGGGCGACCAGTACAAGGAGGCGTTCGGGCAGTTCCTCAGCCGCTGGGTGTGAGGCCTGCCGGAGGCCCTGGCGACGGAACCGCCGGGTTGGTCTAGGAAGCGTGACTGCCGGCCGAAGCCCGGCGGTGGCCGGGGCCCCGGCCGGCACCTTTGCGGGGCGGAACGGCAATGGGGCCGCCCGCTTGCTTTTGCCGTTGGCCATGACTCCCCGTACCGCCCCCGCTGCTGCGCCGCTGGAAACCGATTTTCTGCGCCTGGCCTACCGCCCCGACGTGCACCAGCTGGTGGCGCGCTGGCGCCGGCCGGTGTCGGGCGCCGAGCTGCGGCGCGGCTACTGGGCCCTGCTGGCCGCCGCCGAAGCCGCCGCCTGCCCCTACTGGGTGGTGGACGTGCGCGGCCGCGATGCCCTCGACGCCGCGGCTACGCGCTGGCTCACGGCCACTTTTTTGCCGCTGCTGCCCGCGCGCCTGGCCGGCACTGCGTACCTGGCCTACCTGGTTTCGCCGCGGCACCTGGCCGCGCTTGGGGCCGCAGGTGTGCCCGTCGCCGGGGCCCGGATAGCTTTCTTCGCCGAAGAAGGGCCCCTGAACCGCTGGCTGGTGCAGCGCCAAAACGGGGCCGCCCGGGGCACTAATCCGTAGCCTGTTGCCGTTGGAAGGGCCGGGCCGGGGCCAGAAAGCTCGAAACTAGTTGTGCGGGCAAGCAACCATCGAACAGGTTTCCGGTATCTTTGCGGCATAAGACATCAATTTTGCTTACTCCATTTTTGTTTTCATGAAGAATTTTTTTTCAGTTGTTTTGCTCGCGCTGGCGACTTTAAGCCTCGGTTCCTGCAAAAAAAGTGACAGTACCGCCGCCACTACCGGCGTTTGGACCCGTAGTGCGTATTTCGGTGGTTTGAAGCGCAGTGGAGCAGTAAGTTTCACCATTGGCAACACGGCCTACGCCGGCCTGGGCATGAACGGCTCGGATACGCTCGGCGCTTTCAAGGACTTTTACGCTTACTCCGCTTCTACCAACAGCTGGACCCAAGTGGCCCGGTTTCCGGGCAAAGGCCGCTACTTAGCCGTGGCTTTTTCCGACGCCAACTTTGGCTACGTGGGCACCGGCTACGACGGCCTGAACTACCTGAGCGACTTCTGGAAGTACGACCCGACCAAGAACAGTTGGTCGCAAATTGCTTCGTTCCCGTCGGCCCGCTACGGCGCCGTGGCTTTCACCGCTAAAAGCATGGGGTACGTGGGCACTGGCTTCAACGGCAACACCCAGAACGACTTCTACCAGTACAACGCCGCTACCAACGCTTGGTCGGCCATCAACAGCTTCCCCGGGGCCAAGCGCCAGGGCGCTTCGGCCTTCACGATCAACGACAAAGGGTACGTAATGCTGGGCACGGACAACGCTACGTACCCCGCCGACGTGTACTCCTACGACCCCAGCGCGAGTACCTGGACGGCTCACCGCCAGCTCATCTTGCACTCGGCCACGTCGGCCGATGCCCTGGACTACGATTACAGCCTCGTGCCCCGCTCGTACGCCGCCAGTTTCACGGTGGGCTCGCTGGGCTACATTGCCACGGGCACCAAAGGCTCCGTGCAGGCCGACTGCTGGGTGTACAGCCCGACCGATGATACCTGGACGGTGAAAACGGCTTTCAACGCCACTACTGGCGGCGGCGGCGGCGTGGGCCGTTCCAACGGCATTGGCTTCGCCATCGGCAGCACGGGCTACGTGGGCCTGGGCGTGACGGGCAGCACGCGCCTCGACGATTTGTACCAGTTTGCGCCGGATGCAGTTCCTCAATAAAGTACGCCGTTTGACGAGCCGGCCCCGCATTGGGGCCAGCTTGGGGAGCCTGCTGCTGGCCGTGGTGCTGCTGGCGGGCTGCAAAAAGGGCGACGGCATCAACGATGCGCTGCCCGCGCCCGCGGCGGTGAACCGGGTGGCCTTCTACACCGATACCGTGACGGTGCGCACCAGCACGGTGCTCATCGACTCCATCGTCTCTTCGAACAACTCCTGGTTGGCCGTGGGGCGCTACGTCGACCCATTGTTTGGCACCGTGCTGGGCCGGGGCTACGTGAGCTTTGCCCTCGACGCGCCGCTGGTGCCCGACCAAACCCAGGTGTACGACTCGCTGGCGCTGGAAATAAAATCCGATACCTACCGCTACGGCGACAGTACAAGTGTGCAGCGGGTAGAAGTGCACCAGCTCCCCAACGCGCTGCGCACCGACGGTAAATTTTACTATACGAAAGACGACGTACCCTACAGCCCAACCGTATTGGGCCAGCGTCCATTCCGGTCGGGTAGCCGGGCAAAAACGCTGCACATTCGCTTGAGCAACGTGCTGGGCCAAGCGCTTTGGAACGCCGGCCAAGGCAACTTGCTCACCGAGCAAGACCAGTTGGGGCGCTACCTAAACGGGCTGGCCCTGACGCCCGGAGCCAGTGACAACGGGGCCCTGCTGCGCTTCGGGGCGGCCGCCGTGCTGCGCCTGTACCACCACGCCGCTAGCGACCCGGCCACGGTGCTCACGTACACTTTCACGGGTGGGGGCAGCGCTACGCCGCACTTCTACCACCTGGAAACCAACCGGGCAGGTACCGCGCTGGCCGGCCTGACTACGTTCCGCCAGGCCCTGAGCAGCACCGCTACGGGCAACCGCAGCTTTGTGCAAGGCACCCTGGGCGTTTACACGAAGCTGGAATTTCCGTACCTGCGGTCGTTGGCCCAATTCGGTAATAGCTTGGTGCTGAACTCGGCCACGCTACAGTTGGCCGTGCCCGGCACCGCGCAGAACAACGCCGCGGCGCACCTGCCCACCTTGGGAACGGCGCTGACCAACAGCGCCAACCAGCTCCGGGTATCGTATAACACCGGCCTTGCCGCCTCCGCCGTTACGGTTGCTCCGATGGTGACTACATCGGCCCGGACCAACCTGCCACAGGCCACGTACACCATCAGCTTGTTCAATTACATCCAAGCTGTGCTGGCTGGCACCATCAACAACGATGGCTTGCTGCTGAGCCCCGATGTGAACCCGCTCATCTTCGAAGGGGCCGCATTGGGCAACCAGGCCAACACTGCCGCGCCGCTGCAATTCAGGATTTATTACACCCGCATCGTGGAATAACCCACCCGCGGGGCCCCGAAAAGCCGCCGGTTCACAGCAAGTGCTGCGGGCCGGCGGCTTCTTCTTTGGTGGATGAGTGATGGCGTCTCTACCGGTGGCGAAAGTGGCTGGCAAGAAAGTTGGCTCAGTTCGCCACCGGCAGCGTGAAGATGAAGCAGCTGCCAGCCGGCGGCTGGCTTTCGACCCAGAGTTGCCCGCCCTGCGCGGCAATAAATTCGCGCGAAATGCTCAGGCCCAGGCCCGAGCTGCCGGGGCTAGGGCCCTGACCCGGGGCCCCCGGCACGCCCGCAAACCGCTGGAAGATGCGCTTGTGGTGCTCGCGCGCAATGCCGGGGCCCTGGTCGCGCACGCTCAGTTGCACCATCTCGCCCCACGGCACGGCTTTGATGACGAGGAGAGCCCCGGCCGGCGAGTAGCGGATGGCATTGGCCAGCAGGTTGATGAGGACCCAGGACGTCTTTTCGGCGTCGCCGCGCACGGCAGGCAGGTCGGCGGGCAAGCGCAGGTCCAGCCGCAACTGCTTGTCTTCCAGCTGAGGGCGCACGATGCCCGTGGCGTAGGCCACCACGTCGGCCAGGGCCAGGGCCTGCACGTTAAGCTGGACGCCGGCCCCGGCGTCGAGGCGCGACACGGCAATGAGCTGGCCCACCAGGCCCAGCAGGCGCTGCGTTTCGTCGCGGATGCCGGCCGCAATGCGCTGGCGCTCTTCTGGTTCGGTGCGCTCGTCTTGCAGTAAAAACAGGCTGAGGTTGATGCTGGCCAGCGGCGTTTTCAGCTCGTGCGAAATGGTGGCCAGGAAATTAGATTTGAGCTGGTCGAGCTTTTTGAAGTCCGACACGTTGCGCAGGCACAGCACGTGGCCGGCCGGCTCGGGCGGTTCCCCTTCCGCGCCGGGGGCCGCCACGTGGCCGATGGTGAGGCGGTAGTGCGGCTCGGGCGTTTTGTGCGGAATGGTGAACACGGGGCCCTGCACCACGGCGTCGGACGGGTGGGGCGTGGCCACGGCGGCCAGCAAGTCGGCCAGCAGCGGGTTGGTGCGGGCCACTTCGGCAGCGGGGCGGCCGAGCAACGTGGCGGCAGTTTCGCCCAGCAGGTTGCACGCCGCGGGGTTGGCCAGCACCACGTCGCCGCGCTGGTCGAGCAGCAGCAAGCCCTCGTCGAGGCTCATCACGAGGCTGTCCATGCGGTTGCGCTGCACCAGCAGCTCGGCCAGCGTGGCGCGGCGCTCGTCCTGGGCCTGGCCCAGCACCAGGTTCACGGCCGCCGCCACGTTGCCGATTTCGTCGTTTTTGCGCACCGCCACCCGCGTGGCCGGCCCGGGGCCCGCCACTTGCTCCATGTCGGCGCGCAGGCGGTGCAGGGGCCCCACCACGGCCCGCGGCAGGCGTACCACCAGCAGCACGCCCAGCGCCGTACCCGCCATCACGAAAGCCACCACCGCGCGCCGCGCCGCGTCAAAATCAGCCTGCTCGATGCCGTGGGCCCCTTTTTCCAAAAAGGCGATGGTGGCCAGCGTGTAGCCGCCCAGCCCCAGCAGCAGCAGCAGCAGCAACCCCACGCCGAGGCGGATTTTCAGTTTGAGGGTCATGGGAGATTGTAGGGTGCTAAGAATCAGTTCAAAAAATAACTAGAACGTCATGCAGAGCGCAGCGAAGCATCTCTCTCGCAGCAGTAATTGAGATTAGTTGCGCGGGAGAGATGCTTCGCTGCGCTCTGCATGACGGCCTGGGGTTGCAGTAAAACAGCCCATAATGTGCCATAGAACAGCCTCCTGGACTTACTAAAACTGCCCTTACCCATCCAGGCCGTACTCCTGCAATTTGCGGTATAAAGTCGTCAGGCCGATGCCCAGGCGGCGGGCCACGTCGGGCTTGTCGCCGGCGCGCTCGCGCATGAGGCGGCCGATGTGCTGGGCTTCGAGGGCGCGCAGGCTGTCGCCGCCAGCCGGCGGGGCCCCGGCGCGGGCGTGGAACTCGTCGGGCAGGTAATCGGCGGCCAGGGGCTGGCCGGCGGGGGCCAGGATGGCGGCGCGCTCCAACACGTTCTTCAGCTCGCGCACGTTGCCGGGCCAGGCGTAGGCTTGCAGCAGGCGCAGGGCGTCGGGCTCGAAGCCGGGCAGGCGCTTGGCGAGGCGGGCGGCGAAATGCTGCAAAAAGTATTCGGCCAGCAGCGGCACGTCGGCGGTGCGGGCGCTGAGCGGCGGCACCACGATGGTGAACACCGAGAGCCGGTAGTACAAGTCGAGCCGAAAGTTGCCGTCGGCCGCCTCTTGCTTGAGGTTGCGGTTGGTGGCGGCCACCAGGCGCACGTTCACCTGGGTGGGCTTGGTGTCGCCGAGCTTGGTGAACTGTTGCAACTCCAGCACCCGCAGGAACTTGGCTTGCACGTTCAGCTCCAACTCGCCAATCTCGTCCAGGAACAGCGTACCGCCGTTGGCTTCTTCCAGCAGACCTTTCTTGTCGCCCAGGGCCCCCGTGAAGGCCCCTTTCTTGTAGCCAAACAGCTCCGATTCGAGCAAGTCGCGCGGGAAGGCGCTGCAATTGACGGCTACGAACGCCTTTTGGCGGCGCCCACTGGCCTCGTGCAGGGCCTGGGCAAACAGCTCTTTGCCCGCGCCGGTGGGGCCCTCCAGCAGCACGGTGCTGTCGGTGGGCGCCACCTGGCGGGCCAGGTCCTGGGCCCGGCGCAGGGCGGGCGACGTGCCGATCATGGCGTCAAAATCGGCGCGCTGGCCCACGCGGCGCTCCAAGGCGGCCAGGCGCTGGCGCAGGCGCGCCTTGTCGGCGGCGCGCTCCACCACCACCACGAGCTGCTGCTCAAAATCGCCCTTCGTGAGGTAGTCGAACGCGCCCTGCTTCATGGCCCGCACGCCGTCGGCGATGGTGCCGAAGGCGGTGAGCAGCACCACCTCGGCGTCGGGCGCGGCGGCCCGGAAGCGGGGCAGCAGGTCCACGCCGTGGGCATCGGGCAGCTTCACGTCGGAGAGGACGACGAGCACCTCGGCGGCGTGGTCGCGCAGCAGCTCGAAGCCGCGGGCCGCGTCGGGGGCCTGGAGCACGGCGTAGCCTTCCAGCTCCAGCACCCGCGCCAGCAGTTGCCGCAAGCGGGCTTCGTCGTCAATGATTAGGAGCGTGCCGGTGGGCATAGACGAAGTAATCTATACGTGGATGGTTCAAGCATAACACTAATGTATATTCGCCGAGAAATATGGCTTGGGACATCTAGTCTACATAGTAAAATTTGTTCGCAGCCTAAGACTTTCAAGACTAAATTTTGATTTTTATGTTCAAGCTAGGCTTAAAAAATTATCGTGGATTTCTTAATGAAGAATTTATTTTTTCGAGAATAAATATATTAATCGGCGAAAATAGTGCCGGTAAAAGCAGTATATTTAAATTTTTATTGGCACTTAAGCAAAGTTTAAGGATTCCGAATAATAGAGATTCAAATCTCACTTTTTCTGGAGTTGATACGGATCTAGGTAATTATCGAGAAGCTGTATATAACCATGAAGCTAAAAGAAATTTAGCATTTTATTTTGAGTTTGCTGATGATTATTTTCCCTTCTTCTTTAGTCAGTTTTTTGCAATTACTTTCGATAGGGAAGAAGTGATTTTAAGGGATTCTATTGCTGAACGGCGTAAAAAAATTATTAAGATTTTAGATGGTGAAATTGCTCAACCTACAAAAATTTCATTTGAATTAACGAAAGACCTCAATAAGCATGAAAATATTAAAATGTCTATTACTAATAAAAAAATAGGTTCTATTCAGGTTATTCATAATGAAAGCGGTGACTTACCTGAACAAGAAATTTATTTAATAAATGATGATCCTACTTGTAATATATTTTTTACAACTATGGGGGAAGAATATCTTTTTGAGGAAGTAGCTTATGAAAAACAAGGTTTTCTAAGTATAATACGTAGTGGATCTTTACGCAATTCAATCGAATCAAGAATCAAGCATGAGAAACTTGGAAAAGATGAAAAGAGTGTGATAGAAAACATCTATTGGCGCATGGCATATCTCCTTGTCACGCAAAATTACATTCAAACTCAGTTGTCAGGTCTTGAGTACATTAATCCGCTTCTTTCAAAACCTGCTGCTAGAATTTACTTAGAAGGGGATAAAAAAAATACTCGCCGTGTTGGTGGTATTGAAGACGTTGTTGAATTCCTAAGTGCAAATAATGCTCAATTCACTGATAAATTATCTAATGCATTAAATGAATTTGGGCTAGCTAATAAGGTTTATGTTAAATCAACTGGTTTTGCTAGGCAACTTAGGGTCATCGTTAACGGCGTTGATAGTAATATTAAAGATGTCGGGTTTGGTGTCTCATTACAACTCCCAATTTTCACACAGGCCATTATTTCTGACGGTGCAATAAAGACGCGCAATAGTAACGCAGGTGTGAGAGGTGAGACACTCCTAATTGAGCAACCTGAGGTGCATTTGCATCCACAGCTACAAGCCAAATTTATTGATGCATTATTGCAAATTAGTTCTAGAAATAGATATATTATAGAAACTCACAGTGAACATATTATCAGGATGCTTCAGATTATCGTTAAAGAGAAGCGTTATGGTATTAAGAGTTCAGACGTTAGTATTACTTACTTAAGAAAAGAGGGTAGAAAGATGGTTAAGAGTTTTCATGCTATTGATAGTGAATCGGGAAAGCTCAAACCATTGTTTCCGAAAGGATTCTATGATGTTTCTTATAATCTAGCATTTGAATTAATGAGCTGATCGTATGGAAATTCTTCTTTTTAATGATGTTCTTATTGCACTGGTGAAACAAAGTTTTGATAATGCTGAACATAAGGTTATTGTTAACAAGATATTAAGCAATGAAAATTCAGTATTTATTTATTCAAAAAAAATGCTTGAATTGCTCAAAGAATCATTAGATGAGCAGGATATGCCTAATTTTCAAGCTATTGTAACTAAACTTGGCGACGTAGGTAATAATTTGCCGAGTTCTTCTACTTCCGTGAACATGGAGGAAGAAGCATCACATCTGAATTCATTGAGCCGTAGTGCTACTATTTTAAACATAGCATACAAAAATCCAATTGTTGCCACCTTGCCCAAGGTGGCGATTGTTTCTGAGCATTCTAAACCAAATTACCACTGGCTCGTCTGTAATCTCGCTATACTGCATCCGAATAAAGTAACTGTTAACTGCTGGGATTTTACAAATAATACTCAGATTAAACATTTTTTTAACTATATATATTCTTTGTCAAAACTATTTAATTCAGTAAATGTTTTTGATACCCAGTGTAATCTTGATCATGATAAATTTGATAGCATTATTAGAAAAACTCAGATAAATTATTATACTAGAAAGGCTCATTCAAATAGAAATCCTATGGGTGATGAAGATAATTTTGATCTTTTAAAAAATAAATTTATCTCAAATTTTAAGATGTTTACTGTTGAAAGTAGACGAGCGCACGGTAGAAGAATAGTGTTTAACGATGTGGTAGTTACAATTGATAATGATTATTGGAATTTAATAACTGATGCACAAGATTGGTCTATAGATGTTCAAATAAGTGCTACAGATGCTTCACAGTGGCTGCAAAGAACCAGTTTTTATAGACAATTTATTTCTAGAAAACGTCGTTAATTTATTTGCGACTTTGTAATTTTATTAACTACCCCGAATCTCCTCCTTAATCTCGGCCACGAACTGCACAAACTCCGGTTCGCTTTCCACGTCGGGGTGCCAGGCTAGGCCGAGCTGGGCGAGGTTGTACTGGTGGCGGGGGCTGAGGGTGGCCCCGGGCAGGAGCTGGCCGGTGGTGGCGTCACGTTCGTGGCTCAGCAGCCAGAGGCGGTCGGCGAGGGCGGTGGTGGTGGCGATGTCGTGCGAGACGATGAGTACCGTGTTCAGCTCGTCCATCGCCGTGACCTCCACGATGATTTTCTTCACCTCGTCGATCATCGCCACGTCGAGGCCCGAGAAGGGCTCGTCGAGCAGGATGAGGTGGTCGGAGCAGAGCAGTTGCTGGGCGATGGCCGCCCGCTGGCGCTGCCCGCCCGAGAGCTGGGCCGGGTACTTGCGGCGGTGGGGCCCCAGGCCGAAGCGGTCGAGGTAGGCGTCGGCGTGGGCCCGGGCGTCGGCGGGCGCAAACTTGCGGCGGGCGGCCAGCAAGAGGTTGTCCAGCAGGGAGTAATGGTTGAACAGCGGGTAGCGCTGCTGCACGTAGCCCACGGCGCCGGCGCGCACGGGCTCCTGGGCCTCGCCCACCCGCACGGTGCCCGTGCTGGGGGCCCCCAGCCCCGCCATGAGCCGGCACAGCACCGACTTGCCGATGCCCGAGCGCCCGTAAATGCCCACCACCTGCCCCTGGCTCAGGCCGGGGCGGATGACGTCGAGCACCTGGGCGTTGAGGTCGCGCAGGATGAGGTCGGAACCGATTTGCAGCGAAACGTTTTCCAGCGTCAGCAGCGGGGCTTTGTAGGTATATGGGAAAGCGGTCATGGCAGGTAGCGCGGACTTGGTGAGCCGCGGGTTGAAGGGTAGCGGCGTGGCCGTATTCTAGGAAGTAATTGGCGAAACCGTAGCGCGGATATTGCAGCCCACGGCATTGAACGGTCGCCGAACGATTTGTAGCGCGGACTTTGTAGTCCGCGGCATTGAATGATAATCGGCAGGACGAAGCAAGCGCCGCGGACTACAAAGGCCGCGCTACAACTGGGGCCTACTGCGCGGTGCCCAGCGCGGCGTAGGGGAAAATCCACCGCCGCAGGGCTTCAAACCCGTAGTCTTGCAGGGCCCCGGTGGCGAGGATAACCAGCTGAATGGCCAGCACGCCGTCGAGGTGCAGGTAGCGGTTTTGCTTGTAGAGCAGCAGGCCAATGCCGCCCTCGGACTGGTAGAGCGTTTCGACCAGCGTAATCAGCGTCCAGACGATGGCAAAGTTTTGGCGCACCACTTCGAGCATGGCCGGCAGCTTGCCGCGCACCACCACTTCCCAGAAGCTGCGCCACTCGCCCAGACCCAAGGTGCGGGCGTGGTCCATTTCCTCCTGCGTGGTGTCGAGGATGACGCGCGTCATGCCCGTGACGAGGTACACCGTGGCCCCGAAGGTGAGCACCGAGAGCTTCACCTGGTGGCCCGAGCTGAGCAGCAGGGCCATGAAAAACGTGAGCCCCGTGAGCGTGAGGTAGCGCAGCTTGGAGGCCACGAACGCCAGCGGCCGGAAAAACGGCAGCGCCGTGCAATACGAAATCAGCAAGGCCAGCGCCGTGGCCCCCGCCAGCGCCTGCCCGGCCGTGACCATGCTGGCCCACAGCGCCGGCAGCAGGCCCTGGGTGGTCACCAGGTCGGCCAGGGCCCCCAGCACGTCGCCGAGCCGGGGAAAGATTTGCAGCGGGTAGAAGGCCCACAGCGCCAGCAGCACCGCCGCTTGCGTGCCGACGAGTGCGGCCAGCACCGCACGGCGCGGCTGGGCATTGGGCGTGAAAAGAGCGTGCATTGGGATTATGAATTAAAAAATTATGAATTAAAAACTCAAGCCATTCAAGCTATATAATTGAACGTCATGCCGAGCGCAGCGAAGCATCGCTACTACTTCACTAATCATGGTTTACTGCCGCAGTAGAGATGCTTCGCTGCGCTCGGCATGACGTTCTAATTAATTCAGCGACTTTCCTGATAGCCGCTCTTTTAATTAATTGCCTAATACAATTTCAACGCGGCGGTTTTGGGCGCGGCCGGCTTCGGTGGCGTTGGGGGCCACGGGTTCGGCGGCGCCGTGGGCGTACACTTGCACGCGGCCGGCGGGGAAGGCGCTGCGGCTCTGCTGGGCCAGCCACTGGGCCACGGCCTGGGCGCGGGCTTCGGAGAGGCGCAGGTTTTGGGCGGGGGCCCCCACGTTGTCGGTGTAGCCGTGCACAGCCACTTTCAGGCGGCCGGCCACCACGAGGTCGTCAAACAGCTGGCCGAGCTGGCGCTGGGCGGCGGGCGTGAAGGTGCTCTGGCCGGTGTTGAACGCGATGTCCCACACGCGCTGGCTCACGCGGCGGCTGATTTCGTCGTCGGCCGCAAACTTGGGCGTTTCGGCCGGGGCCACGGCTTTGCCCTGGTACTGGGCTTGCAGCTGGCGCAGGGGCCCCAAGTCGAGCATTTCGGCGAGCGGCACGTAGCTGGGCAGCTCCTTGGGGTACAGCTTCTGCTGCACGTCGCCGAAGGTTTTGTACACCGCGGCGTAGATGTTGGTGCCGCCGTTATCCAGGCCAAACAAGGCCAGGTTGTCGCTGAAATTGAAGGCCTTGCTGCCGCCCAACTCCACCACCTCGCCGGTGCGGTCGGCCTCGCTCGTGCCCTTGTAGTACTTCAGCCAGTAGGCGCCGGGCTTGTCCTGGTCGCCGTACACCTGGGCCGAAATGTCGGCCGCACGGGCCAGGGCCTCGGGGTGGCTTTTCACCTGGTCGCCGGCCACGGCCAGGGCCGTTAGCAGGCCCAGCACCTGCTGCGGGTGGGCGTCGTACCAGCGCTTGGTGGTCACCATGATGTTGGGCATTTGGTTGGAGTAGTCCTTGGTGGACACGATGTTGACGAGGCCGCCTTTCTGCTGGGCGATGTTCACGTCGCCGGGCGTCCAGGTGGCCACGGCGTCGGCCACCACGTCCACCCGCGTGCCGGTGTTGCGGCCGTTTATCACCTGGGCGCGGCTTTCGGGCTTGCCCACGATGTATTTCTCGGCGGCGGCCAGGAAATCAGAAGCCGCCAGGAAATTCACGGCCTGCGGGTCATAGGTCGTCTCATCGGGGTTGACTTTCAGGCCGTTGTCGGCGCACCACTTCAGGGCGATGTTCTGGTCGCCGTCGCGCAGGTAACAGGCAATGGTTTTGCCCAGCGCCGCCTTGGGGTTGTCGAGCCAGGCCTTGGGGCCCATCAGTTTGTCTTCGCCAAACGACTTGCCCACGCTGTAGGGGATGACGGCCAGGCCGGTGCCCGCCTTGCGCAGCTGCGCCTGCACCGCCGAAAACGCCGGCAGCCCGTCGCCCATGATGCTCACCACCAGGCCCGGGGCCTGCGGGTTGCTTTGCAGGTCAAGGGCATTTTTCACCAGGTCGGCCTGCATTTTGGCCACGTCGTCTTGGCGGGTGAGTTGCACGTCCAGGCCGTTGGCGGCCAGCGCCGAACCCTGCGTGGTGCGGGGGCCCCCGTTGGCCAGCATGGCGGCCATCTGGCTGTTCCAGGCCATCACCTCCCAGGTGAGGGCGGTGCCTTTTTCGGCCGGGGCCGTGCCCGGCAGCGGGGCCAGCGGCACGGCCAGGTTGGTGCGGGCCCCGCCGGTGGCCGCCGGCAGCTCAATCGAGCTGAGCAGCACCGACTGGGTTTCCGCTTTTTTGAAAAGGTTGCCGCTGGCAACCAGCTTGTTAATGCCAAAGTAGAGCAGCACGGCGAGCAAGGCACCGATAACGATTTTACCGCGAGTGGTCATTTTATTAAAGGGAAGAAAAAGTGAAGGATGGGGCCCCGGGCCGTACCACCAAGCTGTGCTGGCACCGCAGGGGCCTTGCATATATTGCTCTGGGGGCCCTGGGGCGAGGCCAAGCGCAGCTTGGCGGTACACCGTTAGCAGCCCAGCAACAGCAGCGCGAGCTGCCCCAGGGCGCTGCTAGTCAAGCAAACTAGAATAGGCATCATCGGAGGCTTTTTTGAGGGTGGCGGTGGCGGGTTGGGCCGGGGTTTTATCGTTGGTCAGCAAGGCGTTGAAGTCGCCTTTCTGGTACTTCTCCAGCAGGCGCTGGCCCTGGGCGCTCATCACGCCGTTCTGGATGTCCATCTCCTTCACGAACTCCTGCGAGTAGCGCATGGCCTGCTTGATTTGGCCGAGCTGCTGGGCCATGTCCTGGGCCACGCGGTCGGTGGCCAGGTCGAAGAAGTACTTCTTGTCGGGGTCGCCGCGCAGGATGTTCATCGCCGCCCGCATGCCCGAGCTGGTGCGCTTCACCAACTCGTACTCGTCCTTTAAAAGGTTGACCTTGAACTTGCTGGCGTCGATTTGGCGCAGGGCCGCTTTCAGGATTTGGCGCATCACCACGCTTACGTTGGCCGTGGTGGTGGCCATGGGTTGCAGGCGCTGGCTGTAGTCCTGGAGCTGGGCGGCGCGGCTGGCGTAGGCGTCAGCGGCGTCCTTTTCGCCCTGGCGGGTGGCGGCGTCGGCCAGGGCCAGGTACTCGCGGGTCTGGGCGGCGTTGGCGGCCAGTTTGCGCTGCACCAGCTCGCGGGCCCCCTCGATGTGGCCCACCTCGGCGTCCATCTTGCGCGCCTCCTGCTCGGTGGTGCGGATGTAGTCCTCCATGATGCCGATGGGGTCGGTGTTCACGAAAATGCCCGCCGCGGTGCGCAAAATCCGCTGCCCCGCGTACCAAAAACCGGCCTGGATGCGCTTGTTCGTGCCCAGCAAAAACAGCACGAACAGGGCCCCCAGCCCCAGGCCCAGCCGCACGGTGTCGAACACCGTGGCCACCAGGAAGGGCACGATGTGGCCCCAGCCGTAGACGCCGGCGGCTCCTAGGCCGGCCAGCATCACCCAGCCGGCTACCTTTTCGGGCTGCTGCCACTTGGGCAGGCCGGTGGGTTCAGAAGAAGGAAAAACGGGCAGCGTGTTCATTGCGCATTGGTGGTTAAAGAGTTATGAGTAATAGGGGCAATCAAAAAGGACTGCGTGGCTTGGCGGTGCGCCTGCACTTCGGCCGCCGCCGCGGCCTGCGCCGCCTCATAGGACGCCAGGGCCCCCTGCGCCTTCTGGCGCTCGGCGGCCAGCGCCTGCTGGGCGGTGGCCAGCTGCTGGCCGCGCTCGGCCAGCTGGCGGGTGAGGTCGGCCACGGTGGTTTGCAGCTGGGCCTCCTGGCCGGCGAGCTGGGCCAGGGCGCTGGGTGGCGTGCCGGGCGGCGGGGCGGTTTCGCCCAGCTTCTGGCGGTGGCGGGCCAGCACGCGGGCGCGGTCGTCGGCCAGGGTTTGGGCCAGGCGGTCGGCCGAGGCCAACAGGGCGGGCAGGTCGTGGCCCGTGACGGCGCTGTAGGCGTTGAAGGCCGTTTGGTAGAGCAGGGGCCCCGCCATGCCGCTGCCGGTCAGGCTCTTCACGATTTTCAGGTACGCCCCGAAGTCGTGGTCGTCGGCCAACAGCTGGGCCACGTGGTCGAGGTGCCGTTGCTCGGCCGGCGCTGGGGCCCCGGCGGGGCCGGCCAGTGCTGGCGCTGGGGCAGGCAGCGGCGTGGGGGCCGCGGCAGCCGGCGCCGCCGCGTCGTCTTCGACGAAGAAGTCCTTCGCCGCTTTGGCGAGGTTATCAAAAAGGGGCATGGCGGAGGCAGTGGTTGGTGGGGGATGGTAGCCTATTGCCAATCCAGGTGCCGCGCGCCAGCGAATGCTCAATTAATTATTTAATTAATTGAAAATCAGTATAATAATAATTAACCAAATAAAATGCTGCTTACAAAAAGGGCATATTTTTTCATTATGAAAATCCGATTTTTTCATAACTGCAACGAAAAAGGAGTTTCTAGGGCCCCAGCGCCACCTATTTGCCCGCTTACTTTGCCTCGATGAGTACCCTCGCCGAATGGAGTGAATTGGCCGTGGCCCAGGTGCAGGGCCGCTCGCGCCTCGTGGCCAGCAAAAGCCTCCAACCGCTCAAAATTCTCAACCCCGGCGCGGCCCACGCGGCCTGCCACGCGGTGCTGTCCAGCTACGGCGGCGGCCTGGTGGCCGGCGACGACCTGCGCCTGCGCATTCACGGCGGGGCCGGCACGCGCCTGTGCCTCAGCACCCAGGCCAACACCAAGGCGTTCAAGTCCATCGACGGGCAGTGGGCGGCGCAGCACTTCGCCGGCACCCTCGACGCGGGGGCCCTGGCCGCCGTGCTGCCCGACCCCGTGGTGCCCCAGGCCGGCAGCCGCTACCGCCAAACCCAGCGCTGGGACCTGGCCCCCGGGGCCCTGCTGCTGCTGGCCGACTGGTGGGCCGCCGGCCGCACCGACCTCGGCGAACGGTTTGCTTTCCAAGAATTCACGTCCGAAACGCGCATTGGCGTGGCCGGCCGGCCGCTGGTGCTCGACCGCTTCCGCTTCAACCCTGCCGAGCACATCGCCCTCGCGCCCGCCAACTTCGACCGCTACGAAACCATGCTGACGGTGTACCTGGTGGGGACCCCGGAAGAGCCGCGCTTCGCCGCGCTGGCCGGGGCCCTGCACGGCCTCAAAATGCCGGTTGCCGGTGACCCGCACTTCCGCTTGGCCGGGCGTGCCTGCGTGGTGGCCGTGGCCGCGGCGCGCCCCGGCGTGGTAGTACTGCGCGCGCTGGCCGTCCACCGGCAAGACGCGGATTTTATTTACCACCACCTGCTGCGGACGCTGGCAGAAGGGGAATTTTTGGGGTACAACCCGCTGGCGCGCAAGTATTGAACGGTGTAGCGACGCGGATTCGCAGCGTCCGCGCTACAGGGGGCGGCGCTCGGGGCTGACGGCGGCGAAAGCGCGGGCCTTGGCGGCGTGGACGTGGCCGATGATTTCCTCCAGCCCAAAGCCGTCCAGGGCGCGGGCGAAAAGGAAGGGCCCCTCGCCGCGCATGCGCTTCGAGTCGCGCTCCATCACGCCGAGGTCGGCGCGGATGAGGTCTTTGAGGTCGATTTTATTAATTATTAATAAATCGGATTGCGTGATGCCGGGGCCCCCTTTACGCGGAATTTTGTCGCCGCCCGACACGTCGATGACGTAGATGGAATAGTCCACTAATTCGCGGCTGAAGTGAGCGGCCAGGTTATCGCCGCCGCTTTCTACGAACAGGAAATCAAGGGCCGGAAACTTGGCCATCAGGCCTTCCAGCGCGTCCATGTTCACCGAAATGTCTTCGCGGATGGCGGCGTGGGGGCAACCGCCGGTTTCGACGCCCACGATGCGCTCGGGCGTGAGGGCACTGTGGCGGATGAGGAACTCGGCGTCTTCGCGGGTGAAGATGTCGTTCGTGACCACGCCCAGCTCAAACTCGCTGCGCAGCCGCTCGCACAACGCCTTGAGCAGCGCCGTTTTGCCCGTGCCCACGGGCCCCCCGATGCCCACCGTGAAGGCCCGCTTACGGAAGTCGCGGTAGGAGGGGAGCCGCCGCGTCTCGCGCGCCTGGAAGTCGCCCGGCGAGTCATAAGCCTCGTGGCTGTGGCCGTGGAGCAGCAAGGCGAGTTTGTCAACGAAAGCCATTTTAATTAATGCGGGGAATGTGGAGAATGAGGAAATAGGAAAATCACTTGGACGCAGAGAGGCTCGTCATGCTCATCTGGCGTCCGCGCGGCCGAAGCATCTCTTTTGCGTAACTCACTAAAATTACTGCTGCGGCAGAGATGCTTCGGCTACGCTCAGCATGACGGGCTAATCTAATTGTTCCTATTGCAATTAATTCTGAAACAGCCGGGAATAAATGTCTTCGTGCAGCACTTGCACAGCGTCGAGCATGAAGGCCGAGCGGGTGGCTTGGGTGTAATCCTGGCCGGCGTGCGTGGCCAGTAAATGCTCGAACACGGCATAAAAATCGTGTTGCAGTTGGTGGCCTTCCATGGGGCCCAGGAAGCCCAGGCGCACGGCGGCGCTGAGCTGGTCGCGCAGGGCCATGTGCAGGAACACGGCCGTTAAATCCGTTTGCGCAAAGCCGGCCCGGCGCAGCGTGAGGGCGAAGCTGAGGGTGAAATGCAGCGGGATTTCCTGGGCCCCGAACCAATTAATTAATTCGTGAAGCTGGGCTTCGGGGTAGAAAGTGGCGAGCAGTTTTAGCCAATTTTTGCCTTGCACAACGCTGGCGCGGTGCAGCGTGGGCACCAGCAGCAGGGCGTCGTAGTCTTCGGCCATTTGGCGCATTTCGGCTGAGCATTCGGGCAAGGTGCAACAGGAGTTAATAAAGGGAATTTCCAGGCTGGCGACTTGCTGCAAATAGGCGTAGAGGTAGTTGCGGAGCTTGAACGGCGTGTCAATTAACCCGAACGTGAGGCTGCTTTCCAGCCCGTAGGAATAGGCGAACGAGCCGGTGGGCAAGGCCGAATCGACAAGGTGCAGTAGGCGGACGAATTGGGGCAAGGATAGGGGGAATTAATTCGATGCAAAAAGGCCGTCATGCAGAGCGCAGCGAAGCATCTTTCGTGCTGAACTAATTATTTACTGCCGCGGGAAAGATGCTTCGCTGCGCTCTGCATAACCGTTTACATAGCTCTAATGCAAGCATGATTACCGACCGTTTCAGGGGCCCTAAAACAAATTATACAGCTGCCCCAGCGGCAGTTTCTCCGCCGGCTCGCACGTCAAATGCACGCCGTCTACGGTTACGCGGTAGGTTTCGGGGTCTACTTCGATGTTGGGCAAATAATCGTTTAGGGCCATGTCTTTCTTGCCGATGCTGCGGCAGTTTTTCACGGCTACTACTTGCTTGGTGAGGCCGTAGTTGGCTTGCACGTGCGCCACTGAGGCGGCCGATACGAACACCATCGACGTGGGGCCTACCGCCTTGCCGTAGGAGCCGAACATGGGGCGCGAAAACGAGGGCTGCGGCGTGGGGATGGACGCATTTGCATCGCCCATCTGCGACTGCACGATGACGCCGCCTTTGATGACCATCTCGGCCCGCGAGCCGAAAAAGGCGGGTTTCCAGAGCACCAGATCGGCCAATTTGCCCAGCTCGACGGAGCCGATTTCGTCGGCCATGCCGTGGGCGCGGGCGGGGTTGATGGTGTACTTGGCCACGTAGCGGCGGGCGCGGAAGTTGTCGTGGCGGCCGGGGGCGTCTTCGGGCAGGGGGCCCCGCTGCTGGCGCATTTTGTGGGCCGTTTGCCAGGTGCGGGTGATGACCTCGCCCACCCGGCCCATGGCCTGCGAGTCGCTGCTGATGATGCTCAGGGCCCCCAGGTCGTGCAGGATGTCCTCGGCGGCGATGGTTTCGCCGCGGATGCGGCTCTCGGCGAAGGCCACGTCTTCGGGAATGTTGCGGTCGAGGTGGTGGCACACCATGAGCATGTCGAGGTGCTCGTCGAGGGTGTTCACCGTGAAGGGCCGCGTGGGGTTTGTGGACGAGGGCAGCACGTTGGGCTCGCCGCAGATTTTGATGATGTCGGGGGCGTGGCCGCCGCCCGCGCCCTCGGTGTGGTAGGCGTGGATGGTGCGGCCCTTGAACGCCGCCGTGGAGTTTTCCACGAAGCCGCTCTCGTTCAGCGTGTCGGTGTGGATGCACACCTGCACGTCGTACTCGTCGGCGATGGCCAGGCACTGGTCGATGGCGGCGGGCGTGGTGCCCCAGTCTTCGTGCAGCTTGAAGCCCAGGGCCCCGGCCTCGGCTTGCTCGCGCAGGCCCTCGGGCTTGGACGTGTTGCCCTTGCCCAGGAAGCCGAAGTTGAGCGGGTAGGCCTCGGTGGCCTTCAGCATCATTTCGAGGTAGAACGCGCCCGGCGTGCAGGTGGTGGCCGTGGTGCCAGCCGCGGGCCCCGTGCCGCCGCCCACCATCGTAGTAATGCCCGAGGCCAGCGCCTCGGGTATCTGCTGGGGGCTGATGAAGTGGATGTGGCAGTCGATGGCCCCGGCGGTGAGGATGAGGCCCTCGCCGGCCACCACTTCGGTGGTAACGCCGGCCACCATGCCGGGCGTCACGCCGGGCATGATGTGCGGGTTGCCCGCCTTGCCGATGCCCACGATGCGCCCGGCCTTCACCCCCACATCGGCCTTGTAGATGCCGGTGTAGTCGAGCACCAGCGCGTTGGTAATGAGCAAGTCCAGGGCGTCGGCCTGGCCGATGCCGGCGGCCTGGCCCATGCCGTCACGCAGCACCTTGCCGCCGCCAAACTTGCATTCCTCGCCGTACTGGCAATAATCGCGCTCGACCTCAATCAGCAGGTCGGTGTCGCCCAGGCGCACCCGGTCGCCCGTGGTGGGGCCATACATTTCAGCGTAAGCGCGGCGGGAGAGGGGGAGGGACATGGGAAACAGCTTTAATAAATGTGATTATCAACGATAAAATGAGCGTTTTCCTGCTGTTTTAGATGTTCTAAGCACTTGGCCTGTATGCGCTGCAATATGTAGTATGCTACAGGAAACGTTAATGCCTTTGTATTTACAATTTCTGAATGTCCATTCGAAACAATCATTCTCATTGTCGTAATCAAAAGCGACAGTCGTTTTTCTTCTTTTATAACCCTTGCTGCTTTTAGCAATTTTTATAGCTTCTTTCTTGGTAATAACTTCTGCTTTGGATGCGTCATGGCCTATTGCTGGAAACCCCAGTCCTACAGTTACTCTTCCTGTACTGTCCATTGCCATCGAACCACCGAGAGTATCAGCGATTGAAAAGCATAAATAATAGTTGTGAACAGTCCATTGATAATTTAGTGAATTAGGTTCAACCTTATGTAATCTATTAATATCAACAACACGACCTCCTGAGAATTGTGTACGCGAATAATACGCATTCCCTAATCTATCAATAAGATAAGTTGCTAGCTTTTTTTGAATGAAATCGGGTAACTCAGTGAGGCTACTTGATACATGAGGAGCATACAACCCAAAGCTTGGTGTGCCACAGTCCCAAACTAAAGGCCCGGGTTTTCGGCGAACCAATTGAATCGTAATGGGCTCATGATTACTTATATCTACTTCATAAATAATCTGTTCGTAACCCTTTTTATTTACGAAGATTTGATATTTAGACCTACTGTTTAGCTCTTCAAATTTTATCTTTCCTACAAACTTACCTTGGGCATCAGTTTGATTTATATCAATCCATTTGTCGTAATCCTTGTGCATATAAAAATATAATTCAGATATAGGTTTGCCTGTTTCTTTATCTACGATTGTTCCCGTTATCTGCACTTGGCAAAAGGCAATTGTGCTGTACAACAGGCTATAAACAATAAAAAAGTATTTCATAAATTAGCTTTGGGTTGCTGTAAATTTTCCCAGCGCCGCCTCCTTCTTCCCCTCCTCATCCAGCTTCCCGTCAATCCAGCCGTTGCCGCCGTGCACGATTCGCTCGCCGGCGAGGGCGACGAGCGTGACGCGCTTGCGTTCGCCGGGCTCGAAGCGGACGGCCATGCCGGCCGGGATGTGGAGGCGGAAGCCGTAGGCGGCGGCGCGGTTGCATAGTGCCATGTTACTCGGCCGGCGCTTAAAAGGCAAAGTCCATCTCCGCCAGCTCGCGCCCCACGGCGCGCACGCCTTCCAAAATGCGCCGCGTCTGGGTCGGGCTGGGCTTCTTATTGCCGGAAACGTACTGGCTGAGCAGGCTTTGGGTCATGCCCAGGCGCTTGGCGAGCGCGGCGGCGTTGATGACTTTGTAGGCATCGAAAAACGATTTCAAATCATACGTGATTTTCACGTCCCCGATGCTCACGGTGCGGCCCGTGTCGCTTAATGCCAGGTTTAGTACCTCCACCATGTTGGCTTTCAACTCTTCAAAACTGGCTCCCACCGTACAGGCCCCTTCGCCTTCGTTATAGGCGCTGTACCCGGTGGCAGTGCGCTCGACTATCATCTCGTACTTTTTCATCAACGTTGCTTTTATTGGTGGTACCTAATGCGTAGTTCCGTTCAACCGGGTGTAGAACTTCCTTTTTACAAAGGTAGTATATTTACTACCTTTTGTTTAAAAAACGGGTCCGGTTATTTGAGCCCGGCTTGTTTCAGCAGTAAAGCGGCCAGCCCCTTGCCAACCTCGGCGCTGCCGTGCAACGGAAATTCAAGGTAGCCGCTCCGGGTAAGAGCTTTTTTCGTGGCGTGCGCCAATTTGATGTGGCTGCCCATCTGGGCGATTTTATACCAGCCATCCCTGGTTAGCATTCGGTAGAGTTCCGAGCTTTTCATAGCCTGTCAAGGGCGGCCTCCCGCACCGCCGGATCATCCAGCTTCCCGTCAATCCACCCGTTGCCGCCGTACACGATTCGTTCGCCGGCGAGGGCTACGAGTGTGACGCGCTTGCGTTCGCCGGGCTCGAAGCGTACCGCCGTGCCGGCCGGGATGTTGAGGCGGAAGCCGTAGGCGGCGGCGCGGTCGAATTGCAGGGCGGCGTTGGTTTCGAAGAAGGGGTAGTGCGAGCCGACTTGCACCGGCCGGTCGCCCATGTTTATTACTTCCACTTCCACCGTGGGGCGGTTTTCGTTGAGGATGATGTCGCCGTCGGCCAGCAGGTATTCGCCGGGCTGGGCGTTGATGGTGGTGTCGGGGGCCCCCGCCCGGGGCGTGCGCGCGAGGCCCGAGCCGTAGAGGGCCAGGGCGGGGTCGCCGTGGTCGCGGCAGATGGGGTGGTGCACGGTCACGAGCTTGGTGCCGTCGGGGAAAGTGCCTTCCACCTGCACTTCGCCCACGAGGTCGGCCACGCCGGGCAGCACGTCGGCCAGGCCCAGCAGCTGCTTGCCCTTGTCCATGAGCACGGCCACCCGCTCGCCGTCGCGGATGAACTCGAGCAGCTGGGTGGCGATGAGGGCCACGGCTTCGGGGTAGTTCAGGCGCAGGCCGCGGGCGTAGCGCTTCTGGGCCACGAAGCCCGCCTGGTGCAGCACCAGCTTGTCGAGGTCTTTGGGGGCGAGGTGCATGGGAATTAATTGATTAATTGTTGGGCGTTGAATGGTTGGCGCTGGGGCTGGCGGAGTGCGAGTGGGGGGACGAGCCGGGGCCTCAAGCCGTCGTGATTAGGGGAGCATAGGGGCCCCTAGGCCTTCATTAGATGATGGAGCAAACAGGATGGAACGGGGCCCCCAGGCCGTCATGCAGAGCGCAGCGAAGCATCTCTACTGCTCCACTAATCAGAATTACTGCTGCGGGAGAGATGCTTCGCTGCGCTCTGCATGACGGCCTGGGAGCCTTACGCTCAATTCCTCACGACGACCTGGGGGCAAAAGGATGGGTAATGGCACAGCAATTAAATCCACGACAATTAAGCAATTAAATTACTGTACACCATCCAGCCGCCGTAGGCGATGCACACCACCGAAGAAAGCCACACCGAGGTGCGGCGCAGGCGGCGGCTCAGGCGCATGCGCTGGGTGAAGGGGATGCTGAGCAGGCCCGCCACCCCAAACATGCCCGCCACTGAGCCCAGGCCGAACACCACAATGTAGCCCAAGCCCAGCCACGGGCTGCGGATTTCGCTGAGCACCAGCACCACCAGGGCCCCACTGCCGGCCAGCCCGTGCACCAGCCCCACGGCGAAGGCCCAGCCGTGGGCCGTGCGGTTAAAGCGCGGCGGCCGGGCGGCGTGCTCCGTGAACAAGCGGTGCAGGGCCATGCCGATGAGCACCAGCCCCACCAGCGCCTCGAAGTAGCCCCAGTGCCGGAACGTGACGCGCCCCAGCAGCAGCACCGCCCCGATGAGGGCCAGCATGAGCGTGTGGCCCAGGCCCCAGAACAGGCCGTCGCGCAGGGCGGGCGTGAGGGCGTCGCGCCGCGACACCATGTTGCTCACGGCCAGCACGTGGTCGGGCTCCAGGGCGTGGCCCAGGCCGGCCACCGAGGCAAATACAACGGGCAAGAGGCTTTCCATGCCGGAGCGGCGGGGCAAGGTGAGGCGGCAAGATAGGGGCACATCCGCATCCGGGGCCCCGGGGAGGCGGTGGCCGCGGGGGCAGCGGCCTTTCTGGAATCCTTCCAAATTTATTGCCGCCCCGAACCATCGGGGCCCCAACCCGGTACTTCTGCCAATGAAACGCTTTGCCGCCCTTTGCTTGAGCTTGCTGATGCTGCTGGGCAGCTGCGTGCCCGGCAACGACCTGGGCGAGCTGGCCAAGCTGCCCGAGCTGGCGCGGCACTACCGCTTCCACCACTCGGCGGCGGGCGGGGGCCTCACGCTGGGCCAATTTATGGTCGAGCACTACGGGTCGGGCACCAAGGAGCACTTCGGCTGCACCTTCTCGGTGCGGCACCAGCAGGACCACCAGGGCCTGCCGCTGCACGGCCGCCATAGTGGCGAGGCGGTGGCGTTTTTGGTGGCGCCCGCGCCGCAGTTTGGCGGGGCCCGGCGCGTGCCCCGGGCCGTGGCGGGGCCCCGCAGCACGTGGGCCGTGCGCTACCAGTTTCAGCCCAGCGCCTCGCTGCTGCAACCGCCCCGAGCGTAGCCCGGCGGCCGCCCCTAGAGGCAGTGCGCCCGGGCCGGGTGGAGCCCCAGGCGGCGCAACGCTTGAATTAATTAATTGAAAATTAGTAATTTGGGTACAGCGCGGGTTCGGCGAGTCCGTGCGTAGGCTGCGCAGTGCGCGGGCTCGCTGAGCCCGCGCGGCGTGCGGCGGCGCCGGGGCCCTGTTCCCGTATTTTATGCTTTCAACAATCATTGCCGCCAGCGTCCGCAACAAGCTGCTGGTGGCGCTCCTGGTGCTGGCCCTCATTGCCTGGGGCGGGTTTTCGGCGGCCCACCTGCCGCTCGACGCCATCCCCGACGTCACCAACAACCAAGTGCAGGTCATCACGCAGAGCGACGCGCTGGCTGCCCAGGAGGTTGAGCAGCTCATCACGGTGCCGCTGGAGTTGCAGCTGCGCACCGTGCCGGGCGTGACGGAAATCCGCTCCATTTCGCGCTTCGGGCTCTCGGTGATCACCGTTGTTTTCCCCGACGGCATGACCACCTACCAGCCCCGGCAGCTGGTGGCCGAGAAGCTGAAAGCCGCCGAAGCCGACCTGGGGGCCGGGGCCGGCACGCCCGCCGTGGCGCCCATCACCACCGGGCTGGGCGAAATTTACCAGTACCGCCTCCGGGTGCTGCCGGGCTACGAGCGGCAGTTTTCGCTGGCCCAGCTGCGCGACGTGCAGGACTGGATCGCGAAGCGCCAGCTGGCCGGCACCCCCGGCGTGGTGGACGTGAGCAGCTTCGGCGGCTACCTGCGCCAGTACGAGGTGGCCGTGGACCCCGCCCGCCTGGCGGCCAACGGCGTGACGATGGCCGAGCTGTACGCCGCTTTGCAGGACAACAACGCCAACACCGGCGGCGCCTACACCGAGCGGGGCCCCAACGCCTACTTCATCCGGGGCGAGGGCCGCGTGGGCTCGCTCGCCGACGTGGGCGCCACCGTCATCAAGCAAGCCGCCGCCGGGGCCCCGCTGCTGGTGCGCGACGTGGCCGCGCTGCGCATGGGCCACGCCGTGCGCTACGGCGCCATGACGCGCAACGGCGCGGGCGAAACCGTGGGCGCCGTGGTGCTGATGCTGAAGGGCGCCAGCCCGGAAAACACCATCCAGAACGTGAAGCGGAAGGTGGCCGAAATTCAGAAAACGCTGCCCAAGGGCTTGGCCATCACGCCGTTTCTCGACCGCACCAAGCTCATCGACAAGGCCATTGCCACCGTGGAGCACAACCTGCTGGAGGGCGGCGTGATTGTGCTGGCGGTGCTGCTGCTGCTGCTGCTGCTCGGCAACTGGCGCGCCGGCGCGGTGGTGGCCACCATGATCCCGCTGTGCATGCTGTTTGCGCTGGGCCTGATGAGCCTGTTCGGCGTGTCGGCCAACCTGATGAGCCTGGGGGCCCTGGACTTCGGCCTCATCGTGGACGGGGCCGTGATTGTGGTGGAGGCCGTCATTTCCCACCTCGTGCACCAGCGCGCGCAGGCCGCCCGCGAAACCATGGACGACCTGACCGAGGCGGCCGCTACGCGCCTCGTGTCGTCGGCGCTGTTCGGGCAGCTCATCATCCTCGTCGTGTCCTTCCCATCCTCTCGCTCACCGGCATCGAGGGCAAGATGTTCCGGCCCAGGGCCCTCACCGTGAGCTTCGCCATCGTCGGGGCCATGCTGCTGTGCCTCACCTACGTGCCGGCCGTCACGGCCCGGGCCCTGCGCAAAGACATCCGGGAGGAAGGCACGCTTTCGTACCGCATCATGAAGTTTTTGCACCGCGGCTACGACCCAATTATTCGGTGGGCGCTGGGGGCCCGGTTTGTGGTGGTGGGCGCGGCCGTGGCGCTGCTGGTGGCGGCGGGCTTCGTCTTTTCGCGGATGGGCGGCGAGTTCATCCCGCAGCTCGACGAGGGCGACATTGCCCTGAACGTGACGCTGGCCTCCGGCTCGTCGCTGAGCCAAACCGTGGCCACCAACCTGCGCGTGCAGCAGATTCTGAGGGCGAAGTTTCCCGAAATTGAGCAGATTGTGGGCAAAAGCGGCACCTCGGAAATCCCCACCGACCCGATGGCGCTGGAGGACAGCGACGAGATGGTCATCCTCAAAGACC
Source organism: Janthinobacterium lividum (assembly GCA_050954665.1). Taxonomy (GTDB): domain Bacteria; phylum Bacteroidota; class Bacteroidia; order Cytophagales; family Hymenobacteraceae; genus Hymenobacter. Next base: position 47,587 of record JBPBPC010000041.1, on the reverse strand, counting down.
ACAGCCAGTGGACCTCGGCCGGCACCCGCGAGGAGCTGGCAGGCAAGACGCAGGCCGCCCTGGCCGGCATTCCCGGCGTGACGATGGAGTTCCAGCAGCCCATCCAGATGCGCTTCAACGAGCTGATTTCGGGCGTGAAGTCGGACGTGAGCATCAAGATTTACGGCGACGACCTGGGCATCCTCTACGACAAGGCCAACGAAGCCGCCGCGCTCATCCGGCCGCTGGCCGGCGTGGGCGACCTGAAGGTGGAGCAAATTGCCGCCCTGCCCCAGATGCGCGTGACCTACAACCGCCAGAAGCTGGCCCAGTACGGCGTGAAGGTGAGCGACTTGAACATGGTTTTTCGCACGTCCTTCGCCGGCGCAGTGGCCGGCCAGGTGTACGAAGGCGAGCGGCGCTACGACCTGGTGCGGCGCCTCGACAGCGCCCACCGCCAGGGCCTGGGCAATTTGCAAGACCTGTACGTGGACGCGCCCGGGGGCCAGAAAAGCCCGCTCGACGCGCTGGTCACCGTGGCCTACCGCAACGCGCCCATCCAGATTTCGCGCGACGACGCCCGCCGCCGCATCAACATCGGCATCAACGTGCGCGGCCGCGACGTGCAGCGCCTGGTGGAGGAAATCCAGGGCCAGCTCAGCCGGGGCCTGAAGCTGCCGCCCGGCTACGCCATCGTCTACGGCGGGCAGTTCGAAAACCTGAACCACGCCCTCGAGCGCCTCAAGGTGGCCGTGCCGGTGTCGCTGCTGCTGATTTTTCTGCTGCTCTACCTCTCGTTCCGGTCGGTGAAGCAGGCGCTGCTCATTTTCACGGGCGTGCCGCTGGCCACCATCGGCGGCGTCCTAGCGCTGGGGCTGCGCGGCATGCCGTTCAGCATTTCGGCGGGCGTGGGGTTCATTGTCCTGTTTGGGGTGGCCGTGCTGAACGGCATCGTGCTGCTGGCCAGCCTCAACGAGCTGGCGGCTGCGGGCGTGGCCAGTGTGCGCGAGCGGATATTGCGCGCCACCGAAGAGCGGTTCCGGCCCGTAATTCTCACGGCCAGCGAGGCCTCGCTGGGCTTCCTGCCGATGGCGCTGAGCACCTCGGCCGGCGCCGAAGTGCAGAAGCCGCTGGCCACGGTGGTAATCGGGGGCCTCATTTCGGCCACCGTGCTCACGCTGGTGGTGTTGCCGGTGCTCTACCTGCTCTTCACCAAAGACGGCGAGCCCAACCCCCGCGACGAAGCCCGGGCCGCGCAAGCCGCCCAGCGCGCCATCGTCGATTTCCAGCTCGGCCAGGTTTCGGGGCCCCTGACCGACCACACGTTCAATGTCATCCAGCAGACGGCTTTCCCGGGCGTGTACCTCGCGCAGCGCAAGCTGCTGCAAGGCAAGGGCGTGACGGCCGAGCAGTAGGCCCGCCTGGGCCAGCGCGGCCTGGTGCAGGCCATCCGCGGCAACTACTACGGCCTGCTGGTGGGCTACCGCCGGGTGGCCCTGCTGCGCCGCCAGGACAGCCTGTACCGCCGCGCCGCCCACGCCGCCCGCGTCCGCTACCAGGTGGGCGAAACCAACCGCCTCGAACAAGTGGCGGCCGAGGCCCGCGCCCGCGAGCTGGAAAACCGCCTGCTCACCGCCCTCTCCGACCTGGAGGTGCAGCGCGCGCAGCTGGGCCAGCTGCTGGGCAGCGGGGCCCCGGCCGCCATCGACACCACCGACGCCCTGGTGGCCCCGCTGGCGGTCGCCGACACGGCGGCCCTCTCGCCCGAGAGCAACCCCACGCTGGGCCTGCTGCGCCAGCAAGTGGCCGTCAGCCAGCAGCAAACGCGGGTGGAGCAGCTGCGCCGCCTGCCCGACGTGCGGGCCGGCTACTTCCAGCAAACCCTGCGGCCCGGGTACCAGGCCCTGCGCGTGGTGCAGCTGGGCCTGGCCGTGCCGCTGCTGGGCGGTGCCGGCCGGGCGCGGGTGGCCGCCGCCCGCCTTGGCGAACAAGTGGCCACGGGCCAGCTCGCCTACGCCACCAGCCAGCTCGGCACCCAGCTGCGCGGCCTGCGCCTGCAGCTGCGGCGGGCCCGGGCCGCGCTCGATTATTACGAGCAATCGGCCCTGCCCCAGGCCCGGCTCATCCTCGTCACGGCCGAAAAAAGCTTCCGCGCCGGCGACATCGACTACGTGACCTACGTGGTGAACACCGAGCCCGCCTGGCAAATCCAAACCAACTACCTCGACCAAGCCCAGCCCTACAACGACTTGGTGGTGAGCGTGCAGGCCCTAACGGGCACGGACCTGCCGCCGGCGCCGGGCCCCGGGAAGTAGCGGGTGTTCACCGTAGTAAAGCGCGATGAACATTTTATTGACGTCATGCTGGGCTTGCCGAAGCATCTCTACTGCGGCAGTAAACCATGATTAGTGAAGCAGTAGAGATGCTTCGGCAAGCCCAGCATGACGGGGGCCCGGGCAAATCCCCAGCGGCGCCGTCCTCAACTTATAATTCGACCAAAACGCAATGCCTTTTAACCTCAACCTTTGCCCTGTGCTGGGGGCCCTGGCGCTGCTCACGGCCTGCGGCGCCAAGCCCGGCGACGCCGCCCAGCAAACCAGCGCTGCGCCTACCCAAGCCGCCGCGCCGGCACCCCCGGCCAACCCCAACCAAATCAGCGTGAGCCCCGCCCAGGCGCAGGCGGCGGGCATCGCCTTCGGCACCTTCGAGCGCCAGAACATGACCACCGAAGTGCAGGCCAACGGCTCGGTGGAAGTGCCGCCCCAAAACCGCGTGTCCATCACGGCCGTGCAGGGCGGCTACGTGCAAACCGTGCGGGTGCTGCCCGGCGAGCACGTGCGGGCCCAAGCCCCCGCCACGGCCCCAATGGCCGCCGTTCAGCTTATCCCGGAACCTGCCGTGACGGCCGCCCCGGGGCCCCCGCCACGCTTAAAGTTGGCGCGCTGGTGGTGCTCGAAACGGCCGTTCCGCTTTCTTCCAAAGACGCCAAGCTGGGCCAGGCCATTGGCCTGCGGGTGAAGTACAACGTGCTGGTGGACGGCCAGGTCGTCGTCAAGGCCGGGGCCCCCGGCTCGGGGCAAGTCGTGGAGGCGCAGCACCACAAAGGCGTGGGCAAGGAGGGCATACTGGCCATTCGGCCCAGCGCGGTGCAGGCCGTGGACGGCCAGCTGGTGCCGCTGACCGGCGCCGTCGCCAGCACGGCCGGCAGCGGCACGGCCGGGTCCGCCATTGGCCTAGCCGTTGTCGTCAGCCCCCTGTTCTTGCTGCACAAAGGCAAGGAAGCTAACATCCCAGCCGGCTACGAATTGCCGGCCAACGTCGGCTCCGAGACCTTGGTTAAATAAAAAGGGGGCCCCGCGCCGCGGGGCCCCACGTGGCCCAGCCGTTAGCTCGCCTCAGTAATTAGTCGTCCAGCCCCCGGCGGTGGTGGCGGGCCCAGTTGGGGTCGTAGCCGCTGTTGCCGAACAAGTAGAGCATAATGGCCCGGGAGTAGCGGAACACCAGCGGCGTGGCCACCAGCGTGAGGGCGGCCACCGCGGCCACGTACACCCACGTGTCGGGGTCGCCGGCCAAGAAGTAGAGGGCGAGGCCGACGGCGAAGAAAATGCCCACCGCAAAGCCGAAGCTGATGTACATGGCCCCGAAGTAGAAGCCCGGCTCGGGCTCGTAGGTGAGGCCGCACACGGGGCAAGCGGCGGGCATGTCGGTGAACTTGGTGAGGCTGGTGGCGGGGTGCGAAAACAGGGGCCCCTCGTGGCAGCGCGGGCAGCGCAGGCCCAGCAGCGCCAGGGTCGAGGAGGTGGGCGCGGGTTCGGGGTCCATCATGGGGGCGGGGAGAGGGGGCGTAAAAGTAGGGCCCGGCGGGGCGGGGCGGCCGCGTTTGGGGTGGGGGCGCTAGTTTTGGGCATGATGCCTTCCTCCGCACCCATTCGCACCGGCCTGTTGGCTTACGGCATGTCGGGCAAGCTGTTTCACGCGCCCTTCCTCGCCGCCCACGCCGGCTTCGGCCTGCACGCCGTGGTGGAGCGCCACGGGGCCCGCCTGGCCGCCGACTACCCCGGCGTGCGCAGCTACCCCAGCGTGGCCGAATTCCTGGCCGACCCCGCCCTCGAGCTGGTCGTCGTCAACACCCCCAGCGGCCTGCACGTCGAGCAGGCCCGCCAGGCCCTGCTGGCCGGCAAGCATGTGCTGGTGGAAAAGCCCGTGGCCGCCGCCGCCGCCGAGTGGCACGCCCTGGGGGCCCTGGCCCAGCAGCAGGGCCGCCACCTGCTGGCCTACCAAAACCGCCGCTGGGACACCGACTTCGGCGCCGTGCGCCGCGTGGTGGAGCGCGGCCAGCTCGGCCAGCTCATCGAAGCCCACTTCCGGTTCGACCGCTACAAGATGGCCCTGAACGCCAAGCCCTTCAAGGAAGAACCGGGCCCCGCCGTGGGCTTGGCCTACGACCTGGGGCCCCACCTCGTCGACCAGGCCGTGGCCTTGTTTGGGCGGCCGCTGGGCGTGCGCAAGGTGCAGGGCCACTTCCGGCCCGGCGGGCGGGTCGACGATTTTTTTAGCTTCCACCTGCGCTACGCGGCCGGCCTGAACGTGTGGCTGACGGCCGGCCTGCTGGTGGCCGCCCCCGGCCCGGCCTACGTGCTGCACGGCACCCAGGGCAGCTACCAAAAAGGCCGCACCGACCCCCAGGAAGCCCAGCTGCTGGCCGGCCTGCGCCCCACCGACCCCGCCTACGGCCACGAGCTGCCCGGCAGCGACGGCCACCTCACGCTGGCGGGCCCCGACGGGGCCCTCAGCGCCCAGCCCGACCCGGCCCCTTCGGGCAACTACTTGGGCCTGTTTGACGCGGTGGCCCAAACCATTCGCCACGGCCAGCCCTACCCGGTGCGCGCCGAGCAGGTGGCCTGGCAACTGGAAATCCTGGAACATCCGGCCGAGGCGTAGCGGCCCGCCAGGCCGTCGAATAAAGCACGCGCTGTTCGCGTTAGCGCCCCTTATGACTTGATTTAGAGTGCCATGCTGAACGCAGTGAAGCATCGCTACTGCGGCAGTAAACAATGATTGGTCGGCGGGAGAGGTGCTTCGCTGCGTTCAGCATGACGTTTTTATAACTTTATATTTATAAGATTATCAAACAGCTAGTTTACCTGTTCTGCCTGCTGCTGGGGCCCCTGGCGGCCTGCGCCCAGGCCCCGGCCGACACGGTGCGCCGGCCCCGCGTCGTGGCGCTTGATACGGTGGCCGTGGCCCCGCAGGCCGTGGCCACGCAGGGCTGGCTGCTGCTCGACCCCGACATCCGGCAGGAGCTGGGCGGGGCGGTGGCCAACCTCTACAACTTCAAGTTCGACCGCGCCGAGCGGCAGTTCCGGTCGCTGCGCCGGCGCTACCCGCGCCACCCCATGCCCTACTTTTTGCTGGGCCTGAACGTGTGGTGGAAAATGATGCCCAGCAACTTCACCGACGCGAAGTACGACCGGCTCTTCCTGGCCTACATGGACACGACCATCGCCCAGGCCAAGCGCCGCTACGACGCCGACGACAAGGACTACGAAGCGTGTTTCTTCCTGTCGGCGGCCTACGGGTTCGAGGCGCGGCTATTTGGCGAGCGCAGTTCCTTCGCCAAGGCCACGCTGTGCAGCAAGCGGGCCCTCAACTACTTGGAGCGCAGCCGCGAAGCCAACGGCCTCAGCCCCGAGTTCCTGCTCGGCCAGGGCCTGTTCAACTACTACGCCGACCTCATCAGCGCGGCGCACCCCTGGCTGAAGCCCATCCTGGTGTTTTTCCCGAAGGGCAACCGCGTGCTGGGCCTCCAGCAGGTGCGCACCGTGGCCACCGAAGGCTTTTACACCCGCACCGAAGCCAAGGTGCAACTCATTGACATCCTGGAAAGCACGCGCGAAAAAAACTCCGCCGGGGCCCTGCAAATCTGCGCGGGCCTGATGGCCGAGTTCCCCGACAACGCCTACGTGCAGCGCGAGTACGCCAAGCTGTGCTTCGTCACCGGCAACATCGGGGCGGGCGAAGCCGTGAGCCGCCAGCTGCTCGACAAAATCAACCAGGGCCTGCCGGGCTACGAGGCCACCAGCGGGCGCTACGCGGCCTACTACCTGGGCTACTACAACCAGTACATCTACCACAACCTAGTGGCGGCCAAGGACTACTACCTGCGCTGCGTCGTGTTTGCCGAAACCAGCGGCCAGACCCAGCAGCGCTACTACGCCTACGCCAACGGCAACCTGGCCAAAATTGCCCTCCAAGAGCACGACGACGCGGCCGCCCGCCGCTACTACCAGGCCGTGCTCGACCACGCCGACCACAGCCTGCCCCTGCGCGCCGAAGCCCAGCACTACCTCAAGCCGCGCAAAAAATAGCGCGGTTTCTTTCTAGGAGGCTAGCCAAACAACCCCGTCATTAATTAAAACCTACCCCGAGGGCCCCCGGCTGCTACTGCTGCGCCTGTTGCAGCAGCCGCACGATGAGGCCCGTCCAGCCGGTTTGGTGGCTGGCGCCGAGGCCCTTGCCGGTGTCGCCGTCGAAGTACTCGTGGAAAAGCAGGTAATCCCGGAAGTGCGGGTCGGTTTGCAGCAGCTCAGACTGGGCGAAGGCCGGGCGGCGGCCGTCGGGGCCCCGCAGCAGCAGCCGGGTGAGGCGCTCGGCCAGGGCGGCGGCCACTTGGTGCAGGTCCAGCTCTTGGCCCGAGCCGGTGGGGTACTCGATGGTGAACGAGTCGCCGTAGTAGAAGTAGAACCGCTGCAACGATTCGATGATGAGGTAATTGACCGGGAGCCAGATGGGCCCCCGCCAGTTCGAGTTGCCGCCGAACATGTCGGAGTCGGACTCGCCGGCCACGTAGGCCACCTCGAACGAGGCGTCGGCGGTGTGGTACTGGTAGGGCGCGGCCAGGTGGTGGCGCGAGAGCGAGCGCACGCCGTAGTCGGCCAAGAACTCCTGCTCGTCGAGCATGCGCGTGAGCACGTGGCGCAGGCGGGTGCGGCGCAGCAGGCTGAGGCGGTGGCGGGTGCCCTGGCCCGGCTCCTGCCACTGGCTGACGAGGGCGGCCAGGTGGGGGCGGTGCGCGAGCAGCCACGCGGCCCGGGCCGTAAACTGGGGCACGGCGGTGAGCAACTCGTCTTCCAGCACTTCCACGGCAAAGAGCGGAATCAGGCCCACCATCGAGCGAATGCGCAGGCTGGTGCGCGAGTCGTCGGGGGCGTGCAGCACGTCGTAGTAAAAGTTGTCCTGCTCGTCCCAGAGGTTGAAGCCGCCGCCGCCGCCGCGCGTCATGGCGTCGGCGATGTAGAGGAAGTGCTCGAAGAACTTGCTGGCCATGTCCTGGTACACGGGGTTGGTTTGGGCCAGCTCCAGGGCCATGCGCATCAGGTTGAGGGCGAACATGGCCATCCAGCTGGTGCCGTCGCTCTGCTCCATTTTGCCGCCGGTGGGCAGCGGCGCGCTGCGGTCGAACACGCCGATGTTGTCCATCCCCAAAAAGCCGCCCTCGAAGATGTTGCGCTCGTCGCGGTCCTTGCGGTTCACCCACCAGGTAAACGTCATCACCAGTTTCTGGAACACAGCCTCCAGAAAGGCGCGGTCGCCCGCGCCGCCGTGCAGCTTTTTGTCCATCTGGTACACGCGCCAGGTGGCCCAGGCGTGCACCGGCGGGTTCACGTCCTCAAACTTCCACTCGTAGGCCGGCATCTGGCCGTTGGGGTGCAGGTAGCCGTCCTGGCAGAGCAGGCGCAGCTGGCTCTTGGCAAACTCGGCGTCCACCGCCGCCAGCGGCAGGCAGTGGAAGGCCAGGTCCCAGGCCGCGTACCAGGGGTATTCCCACTTGTCGGGCATCGAGACGATGTCGGCGTTGTGCAAGTGGCGCCAGGTGGCGTTGCGGCCCGCGCGGCGGGCGGCGGGCAGCGGGTCCGCGGGGTGGGCGGGGTCGCCGTCGAGCCACGCGGCCACGTCGTAGTAGTAGAACTGCTTGCTCCAGAGCATGCCGGCGTAGGCCTGGCGCTGCACGTTGCGGGCGTCGGCCCCCACCAGGCCCTCCTGCAGGCAGTCGTAAAACGCGTCGGCCTCCTGCCGGCGGGCGGCGAATACCTCCTCAAAATCGGCGAACGGGGCCCCCAGCTCGGCCTGGCTCAGGCGCAGGCGTACGGTGTGGCGCTGGCCCGGGGCCACGGTGGCGGTGTAGCAGGCGGCGGCCTTGGTGCCGCGCCGGGCGGGGTTCACGGCGTTGTCGTCGCCGTCCACCACGTAGCGGTTGATGCCGTCTTTGTAGTAGGGGCCCCCGGCAGGGCCGGCGCCGGGCGCGGCCTCGGGGCGGGTGTCGTTGTCGCAAAACAGCAGGGCGGCGGGCCCGTCGCAGTACAGCTGGTAGCGGCCCAGCGTGGGGTGTTCGGCCTGCACCGTGCCGGCGGGGCCGGCGGCCAGGGTGGGGCGGGTGGCGTCGTAGCCCCAGGCCCAGGTGTTGCGGAACCAGAGCTGCGGCACGATGGCCAGCCGCGCCGCCTGGGGCCCCCGGTTGTGGGCCGTGATGGCAATCAGCAAGTCGTCGGGCCCCGCCTTGGCGTACTCGACGAACACGTCGAAGTAGCGGCCGTCGTCTAAAATGCCGGTGTCGAGCAGCTCGTACTCAGGTTCCTGGCGGCTGCGGGCGGCATTTTCCTGGCGCAGCTTTTCGTACGGAAACGCCGCCTGCGGGTACTTGTACAGCATGCGCATGTAGGAGTGCGTGGGCGTGCTGTCGAGGTAGTAGTAGGCCTCCTTCACGTCCTCGCCGTGGTTGCCTTCGCCGTTGGTGAGGCCAAAAAGGCGCTCCTTGAGCTGGTCGTCGTGCCCGTTCCAGAGGCCCACGGCGAAGCACAGGCGCTGCTGGTCGTCGGAGATGCCGCCCAGGCCTTCCTCGCCCCAGCGGTAGGCGTAGGTGCGGGCGCGCTCGTGGGTGATGTGGCCCCAGGCGTTGCCGCCGGGGCTGTAGTCTTCGCGCACCGTGCCCCACTGGCGTTCCGTGAGGTAGGGGCCGAATTTCTTCCAGGGGGCCGTCTGCGCGGTGGCGGCGGCAAGGCGTAATTGTTCTTCCATAAGGTGGCCGCAGCGGGCAGGGCAAGAATCTCCGCCGGGCAAGGCATTGCCGCAAACAACGCACCACAGCGCACGGGGTTGCGCTGGCTGCCCCCCGGGCCTGGGCGCAGGCGGCCAGCGCAATGGGCCCTGGCGCGCCGCCAGCGTCGTTTCCAGGGCCCAAACCGCGCAAAGCAACAACGGCAAAAAAATGCTTGGCTGGTCTCCGGTGGGGCCCCCGCGCGGCCCCGCGGCCGTTGGCCAAAAAGCACCGAACTTGCCGGTCCGTTCCCAACCCAACGTTCCCTGCCCATGCGCAACTTCTTGCCCGCCTGCGGGCTCGCCTTGCTGGCGGGCGCCGCCCACGCCCAGGCCCCCGCGGGCGCCCCGGCCCCGGCCGCCGCCCGGGTGGCCTCCGCATTGCCGCTTTCGCCCCGGCAACTGTACCCCGGCCTGTTCGAAGCCATCCAGCTCGGGCACGTGTACGCCGACGGCAAAACCTTCGTGGACGCGCTGCCCAAGGCCCCGGTGGCCGCCATCGTGGCCGCCTACGCGCAGCAGCGCCAGCAGCCCGGCTTCGACCTGAAAGCCTTCGCCGACACCTACTTCCAGGCCCCCGCGGCCGCCACCGACGCCTACCGCAGCGACGTGGCCGCTGGCCTGCGCGCCCACCTCGACACGCTGTGGACGGTGTTGCAGCGCCGGCCCGACGCCGCGGCCGTGACGCCGGGCTCGTCGCTGCTGCCGCTGCCGCACCCGTACCTGGTGCCCGGCGGGCGCTTCCGCGAGGTGTACTACTGGGATTCGTACTTCACGATGCTGGGCCTGGTGGACGCCCACCGCGTGGGCCTGGTGCGCGACATGGTGGACAATTTTGCCTACCTCATCGGGCGCTACGGCTTCATTCCCAACGGCAACCGCACCTATTACCTCACCCGCTCGCAGCCGCCGTTCTTCGCCCAAATGGTGGAGCTGCTGGCCACCACCCAGGGCGACACCGTGCGCCGCCGCTACCAGGGGGCCCTGCTCGGCGAGTACGCCTACTGGATGGCCGGCGCCGACGCCGTGCGCCCCAGCGCCGCCGCCGGCCCGGTGGTGCGCCTGCCCACCGGGGCCCTGCTGAACCGCTACTGGGACGCCAGCACGGAGCCCCGTGAGGAATCGTACGCCGAGGACGTGGCCGCCGCCAAGCGAAGCCCGCAGGCGCCGGCCGCGTTCTACCGCAACATCCGGGCGGCGGCGGCCTCGGGCTGGGACTTCAGCAGCCGCTGGTTTGGGCCCGACGGCACGCTGGGCTCCATCCAAACCACTGACTTGGTGGCCGTCGACCTGAATTGCCTGCTCTACGGGCTCGAGCAAACCATCGCCCGCGGCTACCGGCAGCAGGGCAACGCGGTGCAGGCCGCCGCCTTTGATCAGAAGGCCACCCGCCGCCGCCAGGCCCTGCTGCAGTACTGCTGGGACCCGGCCACCGGCTGGTTCGAAGACTACAACTGGCGGCTGGGGCGGCGCTCGGCCCGCCACACCATGGCGGGGGTGTTCCCGCTGGCCCTGGGCCTGGCCACGCCCACCCAGGCCAAGCTGGTGGCGGCCGGCCTGGAGCGCGACTTCCTTAAGCCCGGCGGCCTCGTGACCACGCCGTTGGGCACCGGCCAGCAGTGGGACGCGCCCAACGCCTGGGCCCCCTTGCAGTGGATGGCCATCAGCGGGTTGCGGGCGTACAACCAGCCCGCGCTGGCCCGCACCGTGGCCCTGCGCTGGACCGGCTTGAACGCGCGCGTGTTCACCCAAACCGGCAAGCTGCTGGAGAAATACAACGTGCTGGACGTGAACACGGCGGCTGGCGGCGGCGAATACCCGCTGCAAGACGGCTTCGGCTGGACCAACGGCACGCTGCTCTGGCTCCTGAACCGCTACCCCGACGCCGGCAAACCGCTGTAGGCCAATCAGGAATTGGTCGCCAGCTGTTGGCCTGTTGCAGCACGAACTACCAGGTTCGCGCTGCAACAGGCCAGTTGGAGAACCGCGCTAGCCAACCGACAACCAGCAACCTGTGGCTCAGCCAGCCGCCGGGGCCCCAGTACCAACAGCGCCAGTAATCATTTCATCGGCAAAGGGTTAGGAAATGGTGGGGAGGATGTCGCCGTCGTCGAGCACAATGGGCTCCATGTGCGGCACCAGGGCAAACATCAGCACCCAGGCCACCAGGTAGGCCCCGCCGCAAATCAAAAACATGATGAAGTAGGCTTGGTCGAGCTGGCCGATGGCTTCGTAGTGCACAAACATGCGCTTCTGCACCAGGGCCGTGAGGGCGATGCCGCCCAGGCCCCCGGCCATGCCGCCGATGCCCGTGACCGACGCCACCGCCCGCTTGGGAAACATGTCCGACACGGTGGTGAAAATGTTGGCGCTCCAGGCCTGGTGGGCCGCCGCGGCGATGCCAATCACGCCCACAGCCAGCCACATGTTGGTGCGGCCCAGGTGCTGCGCAAACACAATCGGGAACACGCAAAAGGCGATGAGCAGCATGGCCGACTTGCGGGCCTGAAACGCCGGCCGGCCGCGCTTGGTGAAGCCCAGCGGCAGATAGCCGCCGCCCACGCTGCCGAGGCTCGAGAGCACGTACACGGCCGCCACCGGCAGGGCAATGGCCGTGCCCGTGAGGTGGTACTGCTTGCCCAAAAAGTCGGGCAGCCAAAACAGGTAAAACCACCAAACGGGGTCGGTAAGGAACTTGCCGATCACAAAGGCCCAGGTTTGGCGGAAGCCCAGCAGGCGGCCCCACGAGGTTTTGGGCTTTTCCTCCACCACGCCCTCAGCGGGCAGGCCGGCGGGAATGTCGGCGTTGATGTAGTCGAACTCGGCCTTGCCGAGCTTGGGGTGGGCGGCCGGCGTTTCGTAGTGCTTGCGCCACAGCACCAGCCACCCAAAGCCCAGGGCCCCGGTGAGCAGAAACGCCCACCGCCAGCCGATGGTGACGGCGATGAGCGGCACCGTGAGCGGGGCCACGATGGCCCCCACGTTCGAGCCCGAGTTGAAGATGCCCGTGGCCAGGGCCCGCTCGCGCTGCGGAAACCACTCGGCCGTGGTTTTGATGGCCGCCGGGAAGTTGCCGGCCTCGGTGAAGCCCAGCAACGCCCGCGCCACCCCAAAGCCCAACGTGCTGCTAACCAGCGCGTGGCCCATGGCCGCCAGGCTCCACAGGGCCGTCGCGAGGGCGTAGCCCTTTTTCGTGCCCAGCTGGTCGACGAGGCGGCCCGCGCCCACCATGCCCACGGCGTAGGCCAGCTTAAAGGCGATTTCGATGTTGGCGTAGTCGCCCGAATTCCAGCTAAACGCCTTCTCCAAGTAAGGTTTCAGCAGCGAGATAACCGCCCGGTCGAGGTAGTTGATCGTGGTGGCAAAAAACACCAGCGCACAGATGGCCCAGCGGTACCGGCCAATGGCGGGGGCCCCGGCCACGGGCGGGGGCAGCGAGCTGCGAAGGGCGGGGTCCATAGGGCGGGTGGTTTTGGGTGCCTGGTGCTTGGGTGTCGGTTAGAACGTCATGCAGAGCGCAGCGAAGCATCTCTACCGCGGCAGTAATTGATGATTGGAGTAGTTGAGCAATAGAGATGCTTCGCTGCGCTCTGCATGACGACCTTTCATAAAAAACTGGCCAACCCGGGGCCTACTTCACCAAAAACTGCACGAGCGGGGCCACCCGGCCGGTGATCGTAGCCGGGTCGGCCGTGCCCTTAAAGAGCTGCGAGCCAATGCCCACCGCGTTCACGCCGGCCCCGAACCATTCGCCCAGGCTCTCGGTGGTGGGCTCTACGCCGCCGGTCACCATCAGGGGCACCTGGGGCATGGGGCCCCGCAGCGCCCGGATGTAGTCGGGCCCCACCAGGTTGCCGGGGAAGATTTTGACCAGCCCCGCGCCGAGCTGCTGGGCGGCGTAGATTTCGTTGGGCGTGAGGGCCCCCGGCACCCAGGCCACGCCGTGGGCGCGGCAGGCGCCGGCCACTTCGGCCGTCGTCACGGGCTGCACCACGAAGGCGGCGCCGGCGCCGATGAACCGCTCGGCGTCGGCCGCCGTGTAGACGGTGCCGATGCCGAGGACCAGCTCGGGCAGCTCGGCGGGGAGCTGGGCCAGCTCCTGAAAAACCTCGAAGGCCCGGGGCCCCCGGTTGGTGAACTCGAACACCCGCACGCCGCCCGCGTAACACGCCCGCACCACGTCCTGGGCGTGGGCCGCGTCGGCGTGGTAAAACACGGGCACCAGCGGCGCTTGCAGCGTGCGGGCCACCACGTCGGCGGCGGAAAATCGGGGCATGGGGTTTGGCAAAAGATAAACGATTGCGCGAAGATGACCCGATCCGAGGCCCGTTCCTAGAAAAAACGCCGGGAACGTTTGCGGTGGCTAGCGCCCTTTTCGAGCCCCAAAAACCTAGCGCAACAGCCGCCCCGATGTGTTGCCCGCCACGATGTGCTCCACCTCGGCTGCCGCCACTAGGTTGATATCGCCGGGAATGGTGTGCTTCAGCGCCGAGGCCGCCGTGGCGAAGGCCAGGGCCCGCGCGGGGTCGGCGGGGTGCGCGGTGCTGCCGTAAATAAAACCGGAGATGAACGAGTCGCCCCCGCCAATGCGGTCGATGACCGGCGCAATGTCGTACGGCGCGGTTTCGTAGTATGCGCCGCCCTGGTACAGCAGCCCGCGGATGCGCTCGTGCGAGGCGCTCTGGGTTTCGCGCCGGGTGGCGATGACTTGCTGGATTTGAGGGAAGCGGGCGATGAGCTGCTCGGCCATCGACGCGAAGCCGTTGGGGGCCCCGGCGGCGGGCCGGATGCCGAACAGGTCTTCGGCGTCGCCCTCGGTGCACACCACCAGGTCGCAGCCGGCCACCAGGGGCGGCATCACGTCCTGCGCCCGCTGGCCGTACTGCCACAGGTTGCGGCGGTAGTTCACGTCGGCCGACACGGTGAGGCCGCGGCGGCGGGCTTCGGCAATGGCTTCGCCGCAGGCCTGGGCCGCCCGGGCCGAAACGGCCGGCGTGATGCCCGTCCAGTGCAGCCAGCGGGCATTTTCCAGGATTTTGCGCCAGTCAAACGCCGCCGGGTCGAGGTGCGCGAAGGCCGACTCGGCCCGGTCGTACACGATGCGGCTGGGGCGCAGCGAGGCCCCCACTTCCAAAAAATACAGGCCCAGCCGCCCGGTTTCGCTGAACACGCAGTGCTGCATGTCCACGCCGTAGCGCTGGAAATGCTCGGCCGCGGCGTGGCCCAGCGGGTTGGCGGGGAAGCAGCCGGCGTGGGCGGCGGGCTGGCCCAGCTGCACCAGGGCGGCGGCCACGTTGGCGTCGCCGCCGCCGTAGGTCACGGCCAGGGCCGGGGCCTGGGTCAGCCGCTCGTGGTTCGGCGGCGAGAGCCGCATCATGATTTCTCCGAACGTCACGACTTGCTTCATGCTTGGTGATTAATTAGTTAAAGTTTAAATTGTTGGGACAGTAGTTTTGACTGGGGTTTAAAAAACGGTCATGCTGAGCTTGTCGGAGCATCTCTCCCGCTTACTAATTGATTGATTTGCTGCTGCGGGAGCGATGCTCCGACAAGCTCAGCATGACCGTTTGGTTGCCAGCAGATGCGCCGCTAGGCCTGCGCCTGCTCGGCCGCTGGTTGCGGCGCTGGGGCCCCTTGCTCGAAGCCAAAGTACGCCTTGGCGTTGCGGTAGCTCACGTTTTCCACCACTTCGCCCAGCCAGGGCAGCAACTCCGCCGGCAGCTCGCCGTTTTCCACGTCGCGGCCCAGCAGGTTGCACAGGATGCGGCGGAAGTATTCGTGGCGTGGGTAGGAGAGGAAGCTGCGCGAATCGGTGAGCATGCCCACAAAGCGGCTCAGCAAGCCCATGTTGCTGAGGGTATTGAGTTGCTTTTCCATGCCGTCCTTCTGGTCCAGAAACCACCAGCCGGAACCGAACTGCACCTTGCCGGCCACCGAGCCGTCGTTGAAGTTGCCCACCATGGTGGCCATCAGTTCGTTGTCGGCGGGGTTGAGGTTGTAGAGGATGGTTTTCGCCAGCCGGTCCTGGCTGTCGAGCCGGTCGAGGAAGCGCGCGAGGGCGCGGCCCTGGGCAAAGTCGCCGATGGAATCCCAGCCCGTGTCGGGGCCCAGCTGGCGCAGGGCGCGCGAATTGTTGTTGCGCAGGGCCCCCAGGTGGAACTGCTGCGTCCAGCCCTTCGCCCAATCCAACTCGGCCAGGAAAATCAGCAGCGCTGACTTCAACTGGTTGATTTCAAACGCATCCAGCGCGTAGCCGCCGCGCGCTTTGGCAAAGGCTGCCGCGGCTTCGCCCGCGGTGTAGTCGGCGGCGTACAGGTGCTCCAGGCCGTGGTCCGACAGGCGGCAGCCGTGGTCGGCGAAGTAGTCGTGGCGCTGGCGCAGGGCCCCCAGCAGGTCGGCGTAGGTGTGGATTTCCGTGCCCGCCGCCGCGCCCAGCCGGTCGAGGTACTGGTTGTAGTCGGCCGCTTCCGGGGTCATGGCCTTGTCGGGGCGGAAGGTGGGCAGGACGCGCGTGGCCAGGCCGCTGGCGGCCAGGGCCCGGTGGTGGGCCAGGTCGTCGGCGGGGTCGTCGGTGGTGCACACGGTTTCCACGCGCATCTTCGCTAGCAGGCGTTGCACCGAAAATTCGGGTGTGCGCAGCTGGGCGTTGCAGGCGTCGTAGATGCGGCGGGCGCTGGTTTTGTCCAGCAGCTCGGTGATGCCGAAGTAACGCTGCAATTCCAGGTGCGCCCAGTGGTACAAGGGGTTGCGCACGGCGAAGGGCACGGTTTCGGCCCATTTCTCAAACTTCTCCCAGTCCGAGGCGTCGCCCGTGATGAAGCGCTCGTGCACGCCGTTGGCCCGCATGGCGCGCCACTTGTAGTGGTCGCCGGAGAGCCACACCTGCGTCAGGTTGTCGAACTGCCGGTTGTGGGCAATCTGGTCGGGCGGCAGGTGGCAGTGGTAGTCGATGATGGGCTGCGGCGCGGCGTGCCGGTGGTAGAGCAGGCGCGCCGCGTCGGTTTGCAGCAGGAAATCTTCGTTCAAAAAGGGCTTGCTCATGGGACGAACGAGGCGGAAAGTAAGAGGCAAGGGCGAAAGTAGGGCCCCGGGGGCCGCATTCTCGTGAACCCTGCTGGCCGCGGGGATTGGGAAGCGGGCACAACAAAACGCCCCATTTTCAGGAAATGAAGACTTCCTGCCCGGGGCGCCCGGCGCTGACTTCCGTTTCGCCGCTGGCCCCGCGCACCGAGTAGCCACAGTCAAACTGTTAACCCAGCACCAGCTACTTCAGCAACTCGTGCAGCACAGTTTGCATCGAAAACGTCCGGTTGCCGGCCTCCTGAACGATGAGCGAACCCGGCGCGTCGAGCACGGCATCGGCCACTTCCACGTTGCGCCGCACCGGTAGGCAGTGAAGGAATTTAGCGCCGTCGGTCAGGGCCATGTGCTCGGGGGTGAGCATCCAAGCGGGGTCATTTTGGAGCACTTGGCCGTAATCAAGGTAGCTGCTCCAGTTTTTGGCCTGCACGAAATCCGCACCTTCCAGCGCCCTCTTCTGGTCGTACTCGATGCGGATGCCCTTGGTGAACTTGGGGTCCAGTTCGTAGCCCTCGGGGTGGGTAATAACGAAATCAACCCAGTCAATTTCCGAAAACCAGTCGCAGAACGAGTTGGGTACGCACTGCGGCAGCGCACGCACGTGCGGGGCCCAGGTCAGCACCACTTTCACGCGCTCCTTCTGCTTGGTTTCGGCCACGGTAATCAAATCGGCGAACGACTGCAAGGGGTGCAGCGTGGCGCTTTCCAAGCTGATAACCGGCACCGTAGCGTATTGCAGAATCTTGTTGAATACGACTTCGCCGTAATCTTCCGCCTTGTCCTTAAGGGTAGGAAACGTGCGCACACCCAGCACGTCGCAGTACTGGCTCATCACCGCAATGGCGTCCTTGATGTGCTCCTGGGTGCCGCCGTTCATCACTGCGCCGTCGGCCATCTCCAGCGTCCAGGAGTCGGCCCCGGCATTCAGTACCCAAGCTTGGGCCCCCAGGTTGTAGGCCGCCTTCAGGCTACTAAGACGCGTGCGCAGGCTAGGGTTGAAGAAAATCAGCCCCACGGTTTTGTTGTGCCCGATGTGCTGGTAGCCGTACGGATTGGCCTTGATTTCCAAGGCTTGCTGCAACAGGGCTTTGTAGTCGCCCGCATCGGCGAAGGAGGTGAAGTTTTTCATTTTAAAAGTAGTGTGTCGAGAATATTAGGCTGAAAAAACAAGGGGCCGGACCCTGCGGCCCGGCCCCTTGCCAACCCGTTAGCTTATCCAGTGTCGGGCCGCAGCGGCTAGCGCCACCTTAACCGCTTCCAGAACCAGCCACCACCA
The DNA here is from genome assembly GCA_050954665.1 of Janthinobacterium lividum. Classification (GTDB taxonomy): domain Bacteria; phylum Bacteroidota; class Bacteroidia; order Cytophagales; family Hymenobacteraceae; genus Hymenobacter. The sequence goes on along the minus strand of JBPBPC010000041.1, from coordinate 30,159 downwards.
GAAACCTCTTTCGGCCGCCGATGGTATGGGTTTACGAAGCACGGGTTTCCTCTATATCTTCGCCGCACGTTTCTTGCTCATCTGACCGAGAAGTTAGGCGCGATTCCACCTTCTTCTTCGAAGCCCTTGGTATTCCCGTACCGAGGGCTTCACCTTTTCAGGGGCAGCCGTGTGGTGAGGTGGAAAAACCGTGCGGTACGGCAAAAGTAAACGGCTGGCTGAGCTATTCCACTGCCATTAATAACCCATCATACAGCGGGAATAAATGATAGCCACAGTGCTCCGTGAAAACTGCGACTTCCCGAAATTCAGGCGCTTCAATTACAAAGGCGTGTCTGAACTTGACGTGCGAACCATCCTCAAACTGAATGCTAACGGTAGTTTCTGACGGAAACTCAGAAGCACTAAGCTTTTCGGGCCTAGTGCTTCCTTTAGCAATCAGATATTCTTGAAGTTTCAGTTTCCAGCGCTCTGGCAAATCGCCGGAACGTATCATGATTGAGGTTTTTCTAGTAGGTACTTCTTATACTCTTCCCCAATCATTCCAAAAGCGACAAACTTGTCTGGAGAAGCCCCATAATTCTTTGTAGCAAAAGCAACAGCTGCTTTTGCTGAGTCAAAATGATGCGTGGTGCCAAACGGCTCATTTTCTGCGTCAATCACGCTGAATTCATGGACGTCGTGAAATTCCTCATCGCCTTCATCGAATGACTTAAAATAAGTCACGCCGAATTGACCTTCTTCTTTCGCCACGGATATCCACCTAATGACTGTGTAATCAGCTTCATTGTAATGGGAAAGCCATTGTTCAACTTCTTTTCCAAGATGAAGACGCGCAATTAATTCCTGGGGCGAAAGAAATAAGGCCATTCTGTTTTGTGTAATTTACATCGCCTTATACTCGTTCCAGCTCTTAATCTTCAAATCCTTCATTTCCAGCGTGCAGAAGGCCTGAATAAACGCCTTCGCCAGCCGCGCATTCGTCAGCAAGGGAACCCCAAAATCTACGGCCGTGCGGCGGATTTTGTAGTCGTTATCCAATTCGCCTTTTGACAGGTTTTTGGGGATATTAATTACGAGGTCAATTTTCTTCTCCTTCAAATACGTCAGCACGTTAGGTTCTACGTGGTCGTCGGGCCAGAAGAGGAGGCTGCTAGGCACGTTGTTTTCGGCGAAGAAGCGGTGCGTGCCCTGGGTAGCGTAAATCTGGTAGCCTTTTTTCACAAGCAGCTCAGTAGCCGAGAGCAGGGCCAATTTCGACTTGATGGGCCCGCCGGAAATGAGCACCGATTTTTGGGGGATTTTGTAGCCCACGCTCAGCATCGATTTCAGCAGGGCCTCCTCGGCGGTGTCGCCCAGGCAGCCTACTTCGCCGGTGCTCACCATGTCCACGCGCAGCACCGGGTCGGCGCCGGGCAGGCGGGTGAAGGAGAACTGCGGGGCCTTCACGCCCACGAAGGGCAAGTCATAGACCCGCTCGCTTTCGTCGCGCTCCACTTTCTTGCCCAGCAGGATTTGCGTGGCCTTTTGGATGAGGTTGTTGCCCGAGATTTTTGACACGAAGGGGTAGCTGCGCGAGGCGCGCACGTTGCACTCAATCACGCGGATGACCCCGTTTTTTTCCAGGAACTGGATGTTGAACGGGCCGCTGATTTCGTAGCGCTGGGCAATCTTCTCGGCAATGATTTTGAGCTTGCGGATGGTGCCCACGTACACCCGTTGGGGCGGGTAGTACATGGTGGCGTCGCCGGAGTGCACGCCGGCAAACTCCACGTGCTCGGAAATGGCATAGCTTATGATTTCGCCGTGGTCGGCCACCGCGTCCAACTCAATTTCCTTGGCTTCCTGGATAAATTCGGACACCACGACCGGGTATTCAGCACTCACTTCCTTGGCAGCTTTCAGAAATTCTTCCAGCTCGAAGTTGTTGGAAACCACGTTCATGGCCGCGCCCGACAGCACGTAGCTCGGTCGGATGAGTACCGGGAAACCCACTTCCTGCACAAATTCCTGCATGGCCGCGAGCGAGGTCAACTCCTTCCAGCGCGGCTGGGCAATGCCCAGCTCGTCCATGATGCTGCTGAACTTGTGGCGATTTTCGGCCTCGTCGATGCGGGCGGCCGAGGTGCCCAGGATAGGCGCGTGGGCTTCTTCGAGACGGGTGGCGAGGTTGTTGGGAATCTGGCCGCCGGTGCTCAGAATCACGCCGCCGGGCTGCTCAAAATCCAGGATGTCCATCACCCGCTCGAAGCTCAGCTCCTCGAAATACAGTCGGTCGCTGACGTCGTAGTCGGTCGAAACGGTTTCGGGGTTGTAGTTGATAATGATGGTTTTGTAGCCCTCAGCCACCGCCGTTTGCACAGCTTGCACGCCGCACCAGTCAAACTCCACCGACGAGCCGATGCGGTACACGCCCGAGCCCAGCACCACCACCGACTGCGCGGTTTCGCGCGTTAGGTCGTTTTCGGTGCCGTGGTAGGTGGTGTAGAGGTAGTTGGTTTTGGCCGGAAACTCGGCCGCCAGCGTGTCAATCTGCTTCACCACGGGCAGCACGCCCAGGGCCTTGCGGCGGGTGCGCACCAGCAGTTCGTCGGCTTTCACGTCGCCCTCGCCCAGCAATTTTACGGCAATCTGCTGGTCGGAGAAACCGGCCTTTTTCACGTCGCGCAGCAGCTTGGTTTCCAGTCCGTCCAGGCCCGCGCTACGGCCGGCGGCGAGCCGGTTGCTCAGCTCAAAAATGCCGTAGAGGCGCTGCAAAAACCAGTGGTCAATCTTGGTCAGTTCATGCACCTGCTCCAGCGTGTAGCCGGCTTCGAAGGCGCTGTTGATGGCGAAGATGCGCTCCTCGTTCGGCTCGCTCAGAAGCTGGTCGATGGTAGCGTTATCCAGGTCGTCCTCGGGCCGGTTGGCCACGAAGCCGCGCTTGCCGGTGTCCAGCATCCGCAGGCCTTTCTGGATGGCTTCCTCGAAGGATTTTCCGATGGCCATCACTTCGCCCACGCTTTTCATGGCGCTGCCAATCTGCCGGTTAACGCCCGCGAATTTGCCCAGATCCCAGCGCGGCAGCTTCACCACCACGTAGTCGAGCGCTGGCTCGAAGAAGGCCGACGTGGTCTGCGTCACGCTGTTTTTCAACTCGGCTAGCGAGTAGCCCAGGCTTAGCTTGGCGGCTACGAAGGCCAGTGGGTAGCCCGTGGCCTTGGAAGCCAGCGCCGACGAGCGCGACAAACGCGCGTTTACCTCAATCACGCGGTAATCCTCCGATACGGGGTCCAGCGCATACTGAATATTGCATTCGCCCACAATGCCTAGGTGACGAATGGTCTGGATGCCGATGCTGCGCAGCTTGTGATACTCGCGGTTGCTGAGCGTCTGCGACGGGGCCACCACGATGCTCTCGCCGGTGTGAATGCCGATAGGGTCGAAATTCTCCATGTTGCAGACCGTGATGCAGTTATCATACGCATCGCGCACCACTTCGTACTCCACTTCCTTCCAGCCCTTCAACGATTCTTCCACCAGAATCTGGTCGGAAGTAGTGAAGGATTTTTGGGCCAGCGCCCGCAACTCGTCCAGGTTGTTGGCGAAGCCGCTGCCCAGACCGCCCAGTGCAAACGCCGCCCGCACGATAATGGGGAAACCGATTTTTTCGGCCGCCGCCAGCGCGTCGTCCATCGTCGTAACGGCCACGCTGCGGGCCGAAAGCACGCCAATCTGCTCCAACTTCTCCTTGAAAATATCCCGGTCCTCGGTGTCGATGATGCTCTGCACGGGCGTGCCCAGCACCTTCACATTATACTTCTCGAACACACCGGCGCGGTACAGGGCCACGGCGCAGTTCAGCGCCGTCTGGCCACCGAAGGCTACCAGAATGCCATCGGGCTGCTCCTTTTTGATGACCTCCTCCACGAAGTAGGGCGTCACGGGCAGGAAGTACACGTCGTCGGCAATGTTGTCCGACGTCTGCACGGTGGCAATATTGGGGTTGATAAGGATGGTGCGGATACCTTCCTCCTTCAGCGCCTTGAGGGCCTGCGAGCCAGAATAATCGAACTCCCCGGCCTCGCCAATCTTAAGCGCGCCAGAACCGAGGATGAGAACTTTATTAGGTTTGTTCATTCTAAGGGATGGGTAACAGACCGTTGTAAAGGTCGGTCAATATTGAACGTCATGCTGAGCGGAGCGCAGCGAAGTCGAAGCATCTCTACCGCTTCGTTGTGGTCAGCCTTCCCACGTTTCTAAATCAATGGCCTGCCAGGTCGGATTAAACGCCGCAATCAATGCGTCTTTCTTTCGGCGCGTCCAACCTTTTAACTGCTTTTCCCGCGCTATAGCCTGCGGAGCATCAGGGGCTATTTCAAAGTAAACTAGTAAATCAGCCTGATACCGTCCGGTAAATTTCCCAACGTCGCCCCGGCCGCTGCTGTGCTCGTAAAGTCGCCGCGTGAGGTCGTTAGTGACGCCGATGTAGAGAACAGTTTGGGTTGGATTGGTCAGGATGTAGACGTACATAGATAATGAATTGTCAATCTGGCCAAAGCATTTTAGACGCGATTTCTTTTGGACATAGCACAATTACTGAAATCTGAGATTCTAATAATTCGGGCTCTTGACTGACAGCAGTAATCGCCTCTGCATTTAATTCTTCGGAATTAGTCGGATGTTCAATAAAAAAACTGCTGTATTCGTCTTCTTCTGAAATGAGCCGACCAACTTCCGCTTCTCGGTCTTGAATTAGAATTATTGCAGTTCCTGAAGCAATTACAGGTTCAGTTCTGCCATCAGCCCAAACAGTGATTTTTTGCAGACCCATTTAATTGAATATTTGAATTTACTGCTACAACGAAGCGGTAGAGATGCTTCGACTTCGCTGCGCTCCGCTCAGCATGACGTTCTTTTACTTTAGTTGAGCGTCCTTATACTCCACTACCGCTTTCAAAAAGTCATCAAACAGAAACTCCGTATCCTGGGGGCCGCCGGCAGCTTCGGGGTGGAACTGGGTGGAGAAGAACGGCTTGGTTTTGTGCTTGATACCTTCGCAGGTGCCATCGTTCAGGTTCTCAAACAGCATGTTCCACTCGGCAGGTAGGGTGGCGGTGTCTACTGCGAAGCCGTGGTTTTGGCTGGTGATGTAGCAGTGCTGGGTGCCGGTGAGCTTCACGGGCTGGTTGTGGCTGCGGTGGCCGTATTTCAGCTTGAAAGTGTCGCCGCCCGCGGCCAAGCCCATGAGCTGGCTGCCCAGGCAAATGCCAAAAATCGGCTTGTCCTGTTGCAGGGCTTTGTGGAGGTGTTGGATGGTGGGGGCGCACATTTTGGGGTCGCCGGGTCCGTTGCTCAAGAACAGGCCGTCGTAGTCGAGGGTCGTGAAATCGTAGTCCCAGGGCACCCGAATCAGCTCCACGTCGCGCTCCAGGAAGCAGCGGATGATGTTGGTTTTGGTGCCGCAGTCCACCAGCACGATTTTGTGCTGGCCGCTGCCGTAGTGTTGCACGCCGGCCGGGCTCACCTGCGCCACTAGGTTGTCGAGGTTGGGGTCGTGCAGGGGCACGTCGGTTTCGGCCACGATTTTGCCCAGCATGGCGCCTTTCTCGCGCAGTTTCTTGGTGAGCATGCGGGTATCGACGCCGAAAATGCCGGGGATGTTGTACTCCTTGAGCCAGTCGCCGAGGCTTTTGGCGGCGTTCCAGTGGCTGTGCTCCTCGGAGTAGTAGTTCACCACTAGCCCGGCAATGTGGATTTTGTCCGACTCGAAAATGGTGGAAATCGATTCGTACAGGTCCTCGCCGGGCACGCCGTAGTTGCCCACCATGGGGTAGGTGAGCACCAGAATCTGGCCGGCGAAGGACGGGTCGGTGAGGTTTTCGGGGTAGCCGGTCATGGCCGTGCTGAACACCACTTCGCCCGCGGCGGAGGTGAACGCGCCGAAGGATTCGCCCTGGATTTCGGTGCCGTCTTCGAGGACTAGTTTTACTTGGTTCATCAGTTGCTGGAAATTCTAGTGAGGGCCCTAGCCTTAGTCGAGCGCGGAGGCTTCCTGAATAGTTGCCACTTTTTTCGCGGTCAGGGCATACAGGGCCTGCAAAAACCGGTCAATCTCGGCCTTCGTGATATTCAGCGGGGGTAGCAGCCGCAGCACCGTCGGGTCCGACGCATTGCCCACGAAAATGTGGAAGTCAGCCAATAATTTGTCGCGGGTTTCTTTGATGGGAAAGTCGTATTTAATGCCCACCATCAGGCCCCGGCCGCGGATTTCCTCAGCGCCGGCGTGGGCCAGCAGCTCGGTGCGGAGGTATTCGCCCATTTCGGCAGCGTGGGTTAGTAGCTGTTCTTCTTCAATGACTTCGAGCACGGCCAGGGCAGCGGCGCAGGCCAGGTGGTTGCCGCCAAAAGTAGTGCCTAGCAGGCCGTAAGACGCCTGGTATTCGGGCGCAATGAGGATGCCGCCGATGGGGAAGCCGTTGCCCATGCCCTTGGCCACCGAAATAATATCCGGCCGAATGCCGGCGTGCTGGTGCGCGAAAAACTTGCCGCTGCGGCCGTAGCCGCTCTGCACCTCGTCAGTAATCAGCAGCGCGCCGTATTGCTTGCTCAGCGCGGCTAGCCCTTGCAAAAATTCATCGGAAGGCATAATGATGCCGCCTACCCCCTGAATCGGCTCGATGATGACGGCGCACACATCGCCGCCTTGCATAGCCGTCTCCACGGCCGCCAGGTCATATGCTAGGAAGCTGATGGCGTGGCCCGCGTTGAAGGGAGCCACGATTTTGGCATTATCCGTAGCAGCTACCGCGCCCGAGGTGCGGCCGTGAAACGCGCCTTTGAAGGCGAGGACGCGGGTTTTGCCGGTGTGGAAAGAGGCCAGTTTCAGCGCGTTCTCGTTGGCCTCGGCCCCCGAGTTGCACAGAAATAGCGTGTAGTCGTCATAGCCCGAAACCTGGCCCAGCTTCGTGGCTAGCTCGCGCTGAATCGGAATCTGCACCGAGTTGGAATAGAAGCCAATGTTTTGCAGCTGCTCGGTGAGGCGTTGCACGTAGTGCGGGTGGCTGTGGCCGATGGAAATTACGGCGTGGCCGCCGTAAAAATCCAAGTACTCCTGGCCCTTGTCGTCCCAGAGCTTGGCCCCCAGCGCCCGCACCGGCGTGATGTTGACGAGGGGATAAACGTCGAATAAATTCATGGCTAAAAGAAAGAAGCTTTGCTTTGCAGCCCAGTCGTTTCGGGCAGCCCAAAAAGCAGGTTCATATTCTGAATGGCTTGGCCCGAAGCGCCTTTTAATAAGTTATCCAAGACCGCAGTAATTAATAGCTGGTTGCCATGCTTCTCCACGCGCAGCAGACATTTATTGGTGTTAACCACCTGTTTTAGATGAATTTCCTTCTCCGAAACCACCGTAAAAGGCGCATCCTGATAATATTTTGAGTACAATTTTCGTGCTTCTGGTATTAAAAGTTCGCAGGTAGTATAAACTGACGCGAAGATTCCGCGCGTAAAATTGCCTCGGTAGGGAATGAAATTAATCGGCTGCTCGAAGTTCGGCTGCAAGCCGGTCAGTGTTTCACCAATCTCGCCTAGGTGCTGGTGCGTGAAGGCTTTGTAGATGGACACATTGCCCGTGCGCCAGGTGTAGCCAGTCGTTTCGACTAAGCCCCGGCCCGCGCCCGTCGAGCCCGTAATGGCCGAGACATGCACTGCGTCCTTCAGCAGGCCCGTTGCTGCCAGGGGCAGCAGCGCTAGCTGAATGGCTGAGGCAAAGCAGCCCGGATTCGCAATGCTATCAGCTGTGCGAATCTGCTCGCGGTTGACTTCTGGTAGGCCGTACACGAAGTGGCGGCCGGCTACGTCGCAGTCGGCTGCCAGGCGAAAATCATTGCTTAGATCAATGACTTTCGTGGCGGGGGGTAGGGCAGTTTTCAGCAGCCACTCGCGGGAATTGCCGTGGCCGAGGCACAGGAAAACTATGTCCTCATCGCCGCGCAGCTCGCTGGCGAAGGTGAGGTCGGTGTCGCCTAATAAGTCGTCGTGGACTGAGTGCAGCGGCTGCCCGGCTTGTGTCGAGCTCACTACTGCCACGATTTCTACCTGCGGGTGGTGCAGTAGGAGCCGCACCAACTCGCCGGCCGTGTAGCCGGCCCCGCCCATAATGCCCGCCTTAACCAACTTGCTCATCACTCAGGCTAGCGTGAATTTTCAGCTGGTTGCCGAAGATTTTGATAAAGCCGCGCGCGTCGCGCGAATCCCAGGCGTTGTTTTCCTCGCCGTAGGTTGCCACCTTTGACTGCATCATGTCGTACTTCGACTCGATGCCTAGCAGCTCAAAGTGATACGGCCGCAGTTCCACGAAGACTGTACCCGTCACACGCTCCTGCGACGACACGAGGAAGGCCTCAAAATCGCGCATGGCGGGGTCAAGGTACTGCGCCTCATGCAGCAGCGTGCCGTACCAGGTAGCCACTGGCTCCTTGTGCAGCTGCTGCCAGCGCGAAAGCGTGTGCTTTTCCAGCAAGTGGTGCGCCTTGATGAGCAGCAGCGCCGCCGGCGCTTCAAAACCCACGCGGCCCTTGATGCCCAAAATGGTGTCACCCACGTGCGTATCGCGGCCGATGGCGTAGGCGCCGGCCAACTCATTGATTTGCTGAATGAGCGACACGGCATCCATGCGCTGCCCGTTCAGGACCACCGGCTCGCCTTTCTCGAAGGTGATTTCCAGCTGGCTGGGCGCGGTTTTAGAAAGCTGGGTAGGGTAGGCGCTCTCAGGCAAGGCTTGGCGCGAAGTCAGCGTTTCGACGCCGCCCACGCTAGTGCCCCAAATGCCCCGGTTGATGGAGTATTTGGCCTTGTCCCAACTCATCTCGAAGCCCTGGTCCTGCAAGTACTGAATCTCGGCCTGGCGCGAAAGTTTCTTGTCGCGGATGGGCGCAATGATTTCCGTATCGGGTGCAATGACGGCGAAGGCCACGTCGAAACGCACTTGATCGTTGCCGGCGCCGGTGCTGCCGTGCACAATATAATCGGCCTTGTTCTGGCGAGCGTACTCGGCAATGGCCAGCGACTGGAACATGCGCTCGGCGCTGACGCTCAGTGGGTAAGTGTCGTTCTTCAACACGTTGCCGAACAGCAAATAGCGTAGGCAATCGCGGTAAAAACGCTCCGTCACGTCAATTACCTCGTGCTGCACCGAGCCCAGTTCGTAAGCACGCTTCTCGATGGCGGCCAGCTCGGTGGGCGAAAAACCGCCGGAGTTGACGATGACGGTGTGAACCTCCAGGTCCAGCTCGCGGGAGAGGTACACGGCGCAGTACGACGTGTCGAGGCCGCCGCTGTAGGCCAGAATTGCCTTTTTCTTCATGGTATTGTTAGGAAGCAGGGGAGATGGTAGGAGAAGGCATGACGTCGGCCGCAAAGTCGGGCACGTGGATTTGCACCGGGGCTCCGTCGTAGACCATGCCGGTGCACAAGCACATTTTGCGCTCGTTTTCCATCAAAATAGCGTAGTTCTTGCAACTTTTGCAGCCTTTCCAGAAATCGTCGCTGTGCGTCAACTCCGAAAATGTGACCGGTTTGTAGCCCAGTTCGGTGTTGATTTTCATCACCGCCAAGCTGGTGGTGATGCCAAAAATTTTGGCCTGTGGGTATTTGCGCCGCGAGAGCTTGAACACCTCTTGCTTGATGGCGCGGCCCAGGCCGCCCTTGCGCAGCTCACCGTTCACCACCAGACCCGAATTCACCACAAAGTTGTTGTCCTCAAAGGTTTCAATGTAGCAAAACCCGGCCAGCGCACCGTCGACGAACGCAATAACGCCGTCGCCGCTGGCCATTTTCTGGGCCACGTAGCCCGGCTCGCGCTTGGCGATGCCGGTGCCGCGCTGTTTGGCCGACTCGATGTACCATTGGCACAGCGCGTCGGCGTAAATGGCATCTTCTGCCGTTGCAACCCGAATTTCCATTCTGTGAATTGAGAAAACTTAGGGAGAGATGTGTAGGGCCCCGGCAAACGCAGCACGCGTTTGGTATTGGTTAGGCAGCCCAAAAATCTATCGGTAAGTGGCGCGGGGCCCGGCCCGGCGCCAGGGAGAGGTGGCCCAGGCGGGCGCACCAAGCGGCTGCGGTAGCCGCTAGGGTCGTCGTACCCACGAAGTCCGAACGCACACCGTCGAGCCCCCGGCCATCGCGGCGGCGGCAAACAACGTGGTAGTGGGCAAGGATGCAGTCATGGCAGGAGCGAGAAATCGGGGGCTAAACGAGCCACTGGGGCGCAGAGTTCAATTCTGCTGCAAAAGTAAAACCCCCTACTTTTGCTCGCAACCTTTCGAGGATTTTTTTTTGGCGAAGCACTATTTGCTGGTGAGGAAGATACAGTGCAAGAGAACTAATTCCTCCGATTTTTGCATGAAGAAGGGAGCGATGAATTAATTATTAAGGGCAAATGAAAGAATTAAAAATAATTAAGATTGGCGGTGGCATCATCGATGACGTAACGAGTTTAGCGCAATTTCTACAATTATTTTCCCGGGTAGATGGCCCCAAAATTTTGGTGCACGGCGGTGGCAAAGGCGCCAGCGAAATGTTGCGGGCCCTAGGCATTGCGCCGCAACTGGTGAACGGCCGCCGCATCACCGATGCGGCCACCCTCGATATTGTAACGATGTTTTACGCTGGCAAAACCAACAAAGCAATTGTGGCCGGCTTGCAGCAAAACCGAGTCAACGCCCTTGGTATCACCGGGGCTGATGGCAACGTGATTCGAGCGGTGAAACGACCGGTGCGCGAGATTGATTACGGTTTCGTGGGCGATCTCACGCCCGCCGGCGTCGACGCGGCGTTGTTGGGGGAGCTGCTCGGGCTCGGGCTCACCCCGGTAATTTGCGCCATTACGCACGATGGGCAAGGCCAATTATTAAATACGAATGCTGACACCATTGCCGCCACGGTGGCGGTGGCATTGAGTAAACAGTTTGCGGTCGAACTGCACTATTGCTTCGAGAAGAACGGCGTGCTGCTTGACGTGAACGATGACGATTCGGTGATTGAAAAAATTAATTTGACGAGCTACGCAGAATTAAAAGAAGCCGGAATTATTGCCGATGGCATGATTCCAAAATTAGATAATTCATTTGACGCGCTGAGCCAAGGCGTAAGCAAAATAATTATCGGCCATGCGCTGAAAATTAATGATTCGCTCAAAACCGTGCTATGCCTGAGTTAGCTGCGCTTACGGTGGCGGCCGTAAGGCTGCTAGAGCAATTAATTGCGACGCCCTCGTTTTCGCGGGAAGAAGCGGCGACGGCCGCGCTGATTTTTGATTTTCTGGCGGCGCACGGGGCCCTGCCGCAGCGCCAGGGCAACAACGTGTGGGCCGTGGCCCCGGGCTACGCGTCCGCACAGCCCACGGTGCTCCTCAACTCACACCACGACACCGTGAGGCCCGGTGCGGCGTGGACGCACCCGCCGTTTAGCGCCACTTGGGAAGACGATAAATTGACTGGCTTGGGGAGTAACGACGCGGGCGCTTCGGTGGTGGGTTTGCTGGCAACGTTTCTGTACTTGAAAGATCAGCCACGGGCGTATAATTTAATTTGCGCTGTTACGGCCGAAGAAGAAATTTCGGGTGCCAACGGCATTGCCAAATTATTGCCGGAGTTGGGGCCTATTGCCCTGGGCATTGTGGGCGAACCCACGCAAATGCAGCTGGCAGTTGCCGAAAAAGGCTTGCTTGTGCTCGATTGCTTGGCCCGCGGCAAAACTGGCCATGCAGCCCGCGACGAGGGCGAAAATGCCCTGTACCGGGCCCTGGACGACATCGCCTGGTTGCGGAATAACCAATTGCCGCGCGTGTCGCCCATGCTGGGGCCCGTAAAAACCACGGCCACGCAAATCAACGCCGGGCAGCAGCATAATGTGGTGCCCGACGAATGCCGCTTTGTGGTGGACGTACGCACCAACGAGTTGTATTCCAACGCCGAAGTAGTAGAAATTCTGCAACAACACTTGCAGTCCGAAATTACGCCCCGCTCGCTGCGCTTGAATTCATCGCGCATTGCGGCTGAACATCCAATTGTGCAGCGCGGCCGGGCCCTGGGCAAAGAAACCTACGGCTCGCCCACGCTTTCTGACCAGGCCCTGATGCCATTTGCGACGGTAAAAATTGGGCCCGGCGACAGCGCCCGTTCGCACACGCCGGATGAATTTATTTTGCGCAGCGAAATAATTGGCGGTGTGCGCGATTACGTGGCGTTGCTGAAAGATTTGGTTGTTTAATAATTAGTAAAAGCAAGGATGAAAATTTGGGAAAAAGGTTTTTCGGTTAATGAGAGAATTGAAAAATTTACTGTGGGCCGCGACCGAGAATTGGACCTGTACCTAGCGTATTACGACGTGCTGGCTTCCCGGGCCCATGCCGATATGCTGGCTGGGGCAGGGTTGATTACCGCGGCGGAGCAGCAGCAATTGGCCCAGGGGTTGGATGAACTGAAGCAGCAAATTGAGGCCGGCACGTTTGAGATTGAGGCCGAATTCGAAGACGTGCACTCTAAAATCGAGTCGTATTTGACCCAGAAGTTTGGCGACGCGGGCAAAAAAATTCACACCGCTCGTTCGCGCAACGACCAGGTATTGACAGCCATCCAACTGTTTATTAAAGATTATATCGAGCAGGCGGCGACCAAACTGGTGGCGCTGGCCGAGGTGCTGCTGCAAAAAGCTGCCGCGCACCGCGAGGATTTATTGCCCGGCTACACGCACTTCCAGGCGGCCATGCCGAGCAGCTTTGGGCTGTGGTTTGGGGCCTACGCCGAGCACTTGCTGCTCGATGTGGCGCTGTTTGAAGCGGCGCACACGGTGGCTGACCAAAACCCGCTGGGCTCGGGCGCGGGCTTTGGCAGCAGCTTCCCCATCAACCGCGAGCAGACCACGGCGGCGCTGGGCTTCAGCAGCGTGGCCGTGAGCGCCGTGGGGGCCCAAATGCTGCGCGGCAAAACCGAGCGCACCGTGGCGTTTGCCATCGCCGGGGCCGCCGCCACGCTGGCCAAAATGGCCTACGATTTGGTGCTCTACAACGGCCAGGACATGGGGTTTGTGCAATTGCCGAAGGAGTTCACCACGGGCTCCAGCATCATGCCGCACAAGAAAAACCCCGACGTATTCGAGTTGGTGCGGGCCCACGCCAACCGCCTCCAGGCCCTGCCCACCGACCTGATTCTGGCCACTAGCAACCTGCCCAGCGGCTACCACCGCGACTTCCAGATCCTCAAGGAAATCCTGTTCGGGCCCCTGCGCCAGTTCCTCGATTTGCTGGACATGCTGCTCTTCGCCGTGCCCGAAATCCAGGTCGTTCCCGGCATCATCGACCAGCCGAAGTACGACCCCATTTTCTCGGTCGAAAACATCAACCAGCTCATTCAGAGTGGCGTGCCGTTCCGCGAAGCATACCGCCAGGTGGGCCAATCGGTAGAGGATGGTAGCTACCGGGCCCACAAGGAGTTCCGCACCACGCACCTGGGCAGTGTGCACAACCCGGGGCTGGCGGAGATCGGAGCTAAAATTCAGCAACTGAAAACGCGCAGCCGGGTGCTGGGCGGGGCCCCCGCTTAGGGCCCCGGGCTGGGGCCCCGGTGGGCCAGCAGCGCCTGGTAAGCAGCGGGCGTATCAACGTCGAACGCCGCGTCGGGCATGGGCACCAAGGCCAGTGCGGAGCCGTAGCGGGCCAGCAGCGGCTTGGCGCCCTGCTCGGGGCAGATGTCGCGTAAGTCAACCAGTGCGCTGGCGGTGAACAGGGCCGGGATGCCAAACGCATCCGCGTAGGCGGCGGCTACCGCTGGGGCCCCGGTGGCTTGCTGGTGCTGGGCCAGGGCGGCCAGCTGCGCAGCTTCAACCAACGGCTGATCTGAACTCATGACGAGCACGGCGGTGGCCGTGGGGCCCAGCGCGGCCAGGCCCACTCGGATGGAGGCGCCCATGCCGGACGCCCAGTCGGGGTTGTGCACGGCTTGGCAGGGCAGGTCGGCCACGGCGCGGCGCAGCGCGGCGTCCAGGGCCCCGGTCACGACCACCACCGGGGCGTAGCCGGCGGCCAGGGCCGTGCGCACGGCCCGGTGCAGTAAGGTTTCGCCTTGGTAAACAAGCAATTGCTTGGGCTGGCCCAGGCGGCTGGAATTGCCAGCCGCCAAAACCAGGGCGGCGGGCGGCGAAATGAGCAGCGGCAGTAACGGGGGCATGGCCAGAAAATTAGCGCCAAAAAGGCCGGTGGTTGGGCGGTTGCGCACTGCCAAGCAACGCGCAACCGCCCAACCACCGGCCCCAAATTAGCCGCTGCCGGTTAGGCGTTCAGCTTGGGGTAATCGGCGTAGCCCTTGGGGCCCGGGGAATAGAAGGTGTTCTTGTCGCCTTCGGCCAGGGGCGCGTTTTGGGCGAAGCGCTCCACCAAATCGGGGTTGGAAATGTAGAGCGTGCCAAAGGCCACCAGGTCCGCATCGCCGTCGGCAACGATTTGGTTGCCTTTTTCCTGCGTCATGCCGGCGTTGATGATGAGTGTGCCTTGGTACAAAGGGCGGTAGCGCTTGGCGATGTGCGGCTCGGCAAACGGGATTTTGCTCACGTCGGTGAACGGCTCGCTGAGGTGCAAGTACGCCAGGCCGTAGTCGTTGAGGCGCTTGACGATGTAATCGAACGTGGGGATGGTTTCTGCGTCCATGGTGATGCCGAACAGGCCGTTGAGCGACGGGTTGAGGCGCGTGCCCACTTTGCCCAGGTCCACGCCGGCGGCCTGGATGGCGTCGAGCACCTCGAACAGCAGCCGGGCGCGGTTCTCGATCGAGCCACCGTATTCGTCGGTGCGGTGGTTGGACGTGCCGTTGAAGAACTGGTGGAACAGGTAGCCGTTGGACGAGTGAATTTCCACGCCGTCGAAGCCGGCCGCCAGGGCGTTCTGGGCCCCTTGCACAAAATCGGCGACCACTTTTTTGATTTGCGCGGTCGTCATGGCGCGGGGCGTCACCGTTTCCTGGAAGCCGGTGGGCGTGTACACCTTGTCGTGGGGGTTGATGGCCGACGGGGCCAAGGGCAGTTCGCCGTCGAGCAGGTCGGGGTGCGACACGCGGCCCACGTGCCAGAGCTGGGCGAAGAATTGGCTGCCCTCCTCGTGCACGGCGGCGGTTGCTTTGCGCCAGCCCGCCACTTGCGCGGGCGTGTAAATGCCGGGCACGTTGATGTAGCCCGTGGCCTCGCGGCTCACGTAGGTGCCTTCCGAAATGATGAGCCCAGCCGAGCCGCGCTGGCGGTAGTACTCGGCGACGAGGTCGGTGGGCACGTTGCCCTCGTTGTCGGCGCGGCTGCGCGTCATGGGGGCCATGACGACGCGGTTTCTCAGGTTCAGGTTGTCGGAGTGAAAAGGGGTCAGAAGCGGTTGCTCAGCCATTGTGATTAAATGCAGGAATGAACGATGTAAGGAAAAGCTTCCGGTTGGAAGCGTTCTTTAAGTGCCTGCGGAGCGGTTTTGTTTGGGGCCCGGACACAAATGGCCGGGCAACCTGGTTGCTGGCAAGCACATTAGCCCATCCAGCTAGGGGCATCGTCAAGCCTTTGGCCTTGTAACGAGTTGTATTGTAATCGGTTTGGTTACACGCTGATGGACCCTCGGCCCCGCGTAGTGCACGCGGTAAAAATGCTGGGTCGCGCACGTTACCCTGCCAAACGCCGGTGTCTTTGGGGCCCCAGCCAATTATTTTTGCCCCCGGCTACCTGCTCCCCTGCATCCCGCGCCGTCGCTTTTTTGCCGCTGCGGCGCTGGCCGGCGCAGAAGCGCCGCTGCCCCAGCGAGTTGCCGCCGCGCCCAAAGGCCTCGTGTTTTTGTTTCAGGGCGATTCCATCACTGACGGCAACCGAGGGCGCTCGGCCGACCCCAACCACATGCTGGGGCACGGCACGGCTACGCGTTTGCGGTGGCCAGCCGCATCGGGGCTGATTTTCCAGCGCAGGGCTTTGTGTGCTATAACCGCGGCGTGAGCGGCACTAAGGTGGCCGGTTTGTAACAGCGCTGGCCCGCCGATGCGTTGGCCCTCAAGCCCGACGAACTGAGCATTCTAGTGGGCATCAACGACGCCGATGCCGCAGTGAATGCACCTGCCGCTGCCACGTCGTTGGCCGACTTTGAACGCACTTACCGGGATTGCTATTCAATAGCAAAGCGCAGAACCCCAATGTGTTGTTTGTGTTGGGCGTGCCCTTTGCGTATCCCGTGGGCCAGTGCCAGGAACACTGGGAGCAGTGGCGCAACGCCGTGGCTCGCCAGCAAGACGTGGTTCGCAAATTAGCGGCCGAATTCGACGCCATGGTGGTCGATTACCCGGCAGTGCTCGATCAGGCCGCCGCTCGCCAGCGCATCGAATACTGGTTTTGGGACGGCATTCACCCCACGGCATCACGAATTGATGGCGCGCGAGTGGCTCAAGCAGGTGAGCCATCGCCTAGACTTTCTGCGCAAATATGAGCACGGATTTTAGCGCCCGCCTGGTAAGGCTTGCCTTGGGCCCCAAGGAGGCTTGCATAAAAACGGTCGTTTAGTGTGGTCAATGAAGTTCCTCAAGCGGTAGTTGCGCCCGCGTAGCCAGCCGCTGGCACGTGCACCGTGCCGGCCCGCTCGCGCAAGGGGCGGCCCTGGCGGCCGCTGTGCTGCGCCTGGATTTCGGCCACGATGGCCAGGGCAATTTCCTCCGGGGTTTCGCTGCCTAAGTCGAGGCCAATGGGGCTGTGCAGGCGCTCGCGCAGTATGTGGGCCCGTTCGGCCTCGTCCAAGCCCAGCTCGTCCATCAGCCGGGCGGCTTTCAGGCGGGGCCCCAGCAAGCCAATGTAGGGCGCGGGCGAGGGGAGGAGCGTTTGCAGCGCGGCCAGGTCGTAGGCGTAGTTGTGGCTGAGCAGCACGTGGTACGCGCCGGGGTCGGGGGCCTGGGTTTCCAGCGCAGCCACGGGCACGAGGCGCACGGCAGCCGCCTCGGGGAAACGGGCGGCGGTGGCCAGGTTGGGGCGGCCGTCCACCACCGTGATGTGCCAGCCGAGCGAACCGGCTAGGTGCACCAGTGGCTGGGCGTCGTTGCCGGCCCCGTACACCACTAGGCGCAGCGGCGGCTCCAGCACCTCCAGCAAAGCCCGCACGGGGCCCCCGTCGGTTTCCACGTCCAGCACCCGCGACTGGCCGTGGGCCAGCGTGGCGCGCGCCGCTTCGGCCAGCGGGGCGGCCAGCAGCGGAGTACCGCGCAGGGCCCCCGTGGCCGACAGCAGTACCCGCTGCCCCACGGTGGCTTTCAGGCCCGAAGCGTCGGTTTCGAACACCGTGGCCAGTACAGCCGGCGCGGGGTGCTGAGCAAAGCCGCGCAGCAGCTCCAGCGGGTTGTGGTCGTCGGCAAAGTTCAGCGGCTCCAGCAGGATGCGCACCACGCCTTGGCAACCGGGGCCTAGGCCGTGGCGTGGGTCGTCCTCGTCGCGGGTATCGTAGGTCACCAGCGCCGGCTCGCCCTGGAAAATGGCCCGCCGCGCCCGCTGCCGGGCGTCACCCTCCAGGCAGCCGCCGCTGATGGCGCCGGTCAGCTCGCCGTCTTCCGTCACAAGCATCCGGGCCCCGGGGCGGCGGTAAGCCGAGCCCAGCACCTCCACCACCGTGGCCAAGGCGCAAGGGCGGTTGGCAGCGCGGTGCTGGTCGTAAGCAAGAAACAGGCGTTGGAGTTCAGTCATAGGTGGTCTGTATTGGCCTCAGGAATACGTTTGGGGGCGCGGAGCGGTTGTAAGGGCCGCCGCCGGCACCCGCCAGTTGCAATAGCCGCAGATTGCGCCTAGCCATCGGGTTATAGGAGTAACGCAGCGAATAATGAAACTGAAAAGCGCCCCGAAACCGCAAGGTACCGGGGCGCTTTTGCTCACAAGCTTGCCGCAACTACAGCAGCTTATCAATCGTCAGCGGCAGGTCGCGCACGCGCTTACCAGTGGCGTGGTACACGGCATTGGCTATGGCCGCGGTGACGCCAAGCATGCCGATTTCGCCGACGCCTTTCACACCCAAGGGGTTGACGTGGTCGTCTTCCTCCTCCACAAAAATTACGTCAATTTTGTGGATGTCAGCATTGACGGGGATGTGGTACTCGGCATAGTTGTGGTTCATGTAACGGCCGAGGTTGTTGTCTAGGTAAGCCTCTTCCATCAAGGCCATGCTGATGCCCCACACCGTGCCGCCGAGCACTTGGCTACGGGCAGTTTTGGGGTTGAGGATGCGGCCGGCGGCTACAGCATTCACCACGCGGGTAACGTGGATGGTGCCCAGGTCCTCGTCTACTTTTACTTCCACGAACACCGCGTTATGCGAGTGCATGGAGTACTTCAGCATGTTGATCGGGTTGGGCTTAGCACTCGACTCAGCTTCCACCTTGGCTTCGCCGCTGGCAGCCAAAATGTCCTGGATGGAAACCGCACGGCTGATGTCCTCGTTGGCGCGAATGTAGCCGTCTGCGAACTGTGCGTCCTCAAAATCAATGCCTTCAAGGGGCGAGTTGTCCATTTTTTGGGCCAACTTGAGCAGCTTCTTGCCCAATTCCTGGCAGGTAGCCTGCACGGCCGAGCCAACTGAGGCCGCCGTCCAGGAGCCACCCTGAACGGGGGCTTCGGGGAAGTCGGTATCGCCGAGGTTAAACTTCACGCTTTCGATAGGCAGGCCCAGCGTTTGGGCGGCTATCTGCGTCATAATCACGTAGGTACCTGCGCCTTGGTCGTTGGTGGCGCTATTGATGGTCAGGGTGCCATCGGCCGAGAGGCTAGCCTTGGCCCCAGCTTTTTGCATCGACGCATCCCAGCAGCCAGTGCCCATGCCCCAGCCCACCAGCATGTTACCTTCGCGCATCGAGCGGGGCTCGGGATTGCGCGTTGACCAGCCGAAGCGGTTAGCACCCTCGTGGTAGCAGTCGATCAGGCGCTTGCTGCTGAAGGGCTTATTTTCGGTCGGGTCCGAATAAGTATAGTTGAGCAAACGGAATTCCAGTGGGTCAACCTTGGCTTTGCACGCCAGCTCGTCGATGGCGCATTCGATGGCGAACGAGCCGGTAGCCGCGCCGGGCGCGCGCATGTCGGCCGGGGTGTCTACGTCGATCTTGGCCAGCTCGTACCCGAACTTGGTGTTATCGCACTTGTACAGAATGCCCGACCAGTTTACGACGGTTTCGGTTTCGTCCTCAAACTGCGACGTTTCGGCAAATGCCTTGTGCTCCAAGGATTGCAGGTAACCCTGGTCGTCGGAGCCTAGCTTAATGTCCTGAATGGTGTGCGGCCGGTGCCCCATGCTGAACATCTGCTGGCGCGTCATCGACACGCGAATAGAGTGCTTTAGCTCCAAAGCCGCCATTACGGCCAGGAACACCTGGTGCTGCGGCCGCAGGCCCGCGCCAAAAGCGCCGCCAGTAAACTTAGAAATAACCCGCGCCTCTTCTTTGCTGAGGCTGAAAATCTTACGCAAGTACTGTTGCACGTTGGGCGCGCCCTGCGTCTTATCGTAGATTTTCATCTTCTTACCATCGCCCAGCCACTCCACGGTGGTCGCAAACATCTCCATCGGGTTATGATGCTGCGCGTGGTGCGTGTACTCGCCTTCCACTTGGTGCGGGGCGGCTTTGAAAGCACCCTCGGCGTCGCCTTTGGGCTTGGGCGGGGGTAGGAAACCCGTTTTGCCCTTGGGGGCGTCAAAACCCTGGCCTTTGGCGCGGGCCTTGTCGAGGTCGGTGTTAAAGTCCTCATCTACCGCGTACTCAATTTTGAGGATGGACGCGGCGTAGCGGGCCAGCTCGAACGTTTCGGCCACGACCAGCGCCACCGGCTGCTGGCTGAACATAATTTTGCCTTCATGCAACGGGCGGAACGGCGAGCCGCCGGGGGCCACGTCGTCCTTGTAGTTGCGGTCGAACCAGGCCAGCGAGGGCACATTCTCGTGCGAGAATACGTGCTTTACGCCGGGCAGCGCTAGCACCTGGGCAGCGTCGATTTTCGTGATTTTACCCTTCGCAATGGGGCTGTCCACGATGTAGCCGTACCACATATTGGGCACGTTGAATTCAGCCGCGTATTTGGCCGAACCCGATACTTTAGCTGCCCCTTCGGGGCGGCTAATGGGCCGGCCAATCACGTCGCTATCGAGGCGGACGGTGGGCGGGGTAGCAATAGTCTGGCTCATATAGATTACGGATTGGAATTCAAAAATGCGTTGGAATCGATGGCTTGATCCATCTCGGTGGCCTGCTTGAGCGCGCGCACGATGGCACGTTTCCCCAACTCTATTTTGAAAGAATTGGGTCCGTAGCCTTTCGCTTCGGCGAATACCTTGGCTGCTACCTGGCGGAACAAGTCGGGCGAGGCCGTCTGGCCTTCGAGCATTTTTTCGGCTTCTTGGTCGCGCCAGGGCTTGTGGGCCACTCCACCCAAAGCAAAGCGGGCAGTTTTGATGGTGTTGCCGTCCATTTCCAGCCCTACTGCTACGCTTGCCAGTGCAAAGGCGTAGCTGCTGCGGTCGCGCAGCTTGAGGTAGGTAAAGTTTTTGGCATATCCCTGCGCCGGTAGGTCGATGGCCGTTACCAACTCACCCGGCTGCAAAGTGTTGTCCAACTCCGGTTTATCGCCCGGCAAGCGGTGAAAATCCTCAAATTTGATGCTCCGCTCGCCGTTGGGCCCCTGCACCCGCACCATGGCTTCGAGGGCCGCCAAGGCCACGCACATGTCCGAAGGGTGAGTGGCAATACAGCTCTCGCTGGTGCCCAGCACGCCGCACACCCGGTTGATACCATTAATGGCCGAGCAGCCGGTGCCGGGCTCGCGCTTGTTGCAAGGCGTGGCCAAGTCGTAGAAGTAGTAGCAACGGGTGCGCTGAAGCAGGTTGCCGCCATTGGTGGCCATGTTGCGCAGCTGCGGCGTGGCCCCAGCTAAGATGGTTTGGCTCAGCAGCGGGTAGCGCGCTTCTACCTCTGGGTGCCAGGCGGTTTCGGCGTTGGTGGCCAGGGCCCCCAGGCGCAAGCCTCCGTCGGGCGCACTGGCAATGTCACCCAGTGGCAGCTTGTGCAAGCTGGTAAGGTGGGTGGGACGGCTCACGTTTTCCTTCATCAGGTCGATGAGGTTGGTGCCGCCGCCCAGGTAGGCCGAGCCAGCATGGCCAGCAAAGTCGCTGACGGCTTCGTCAACGGCCGCCGCTTGGGTGAGGGTGAAACTGTTCATAGGACGCCGGTAATTATTCTGCTGAATTAGAGAAAGTAGGCTGCATCGGGACGGTAACCAGCGTGCCATTGTCTACCACTACCTGGCCGTCGTGTAACACTTCCATCACCGCCGACAGGATGTTGGTATAAGCGCCGCAGCGGCAGAGATTGCCGCTCATCATCTCGCGCACCTCGTCCTCGGTTTTGGCGCGGCCTTCGTTGATGAGGCCCTGCGCCGAGCAAATTTGGCCCGGCGTGCAGTAGCCGCATTGGAACGCATCGTGGTCCACAAAAGCCTGCTGCAGGGGCGAAAGATTGTCCTCGGTGCCGATGCCCTCAATGGTAGTAATCTGCTCGTCCTGGTACACGGTAGCCAACGCCAAGCACGAATTAATGCGCTTGCCATCAACGAGTACCGTGCAGGCGCCGCACTGGCCGTGGTCGCAGCCTTTCTTGGTGCCGGTCATGTCCAAGTACTCGCGCAAGGCGTCGAGCAGGGTGGTCCAGGGGGCAATCTGGATGGTGTGGGTTTCGCCGTTGATGTGCAGCGTTACAGACTGGGTGGGGGCAATGGCTGGCGGCGTGTGGTCCAGCGGCTCCTGAGTGAAGTATAGACTCATAAAATGGAGGAAATAAATGGTGCAGTACCAAGCCTACGCGGCGGTTGCAGCACGGTTAGTACCCTAG
Source organism: Janthinobacterium lividum (assembly GCA_050954665.1). Taxonomy (GTDB): domain Bacteria; phylum Bacteroidota; class Bacteroidia; order Cytophagales; family Hymenobacteraceae; genus Hymenobacter. The sequence continues at coordinate 8,266 of JBPBPC010000041.1, read as the reverse complement.
TAATATTTAGAATAATTCTAATCGCAACAGCCGTCCAATTTAATTGCATAATATAATGAATTACAAGGAATTAAAATTAATAAATGTCGTAATGCATGGGTGGTAAACCATGCTTTATTGAAGAAAATTTGCGCTGTATTTCAGCATATATAACCCTATGTACCCCGCGACAGTTAGTTCTGTGCACAAGCACCGTCCACGTGCATCCGCAAGATGTTGTTTTCCTAGATGGCACGCAGCTACGCAACCTGCTGGACCGCTTTGTCGATTTGACGGTCAGCTCCAGGTCGGCAAAATCCACCAGAATCTTGGTCGTTATAAGCTTAGGCGGCTTGCAGCGGGGCGAGTTTTTGCCGCAGGGCGGCGAAATTGAGCGGCTTGGTGAGGAAAACTTGGGGCCCCAACTGCCGGGCCCGGCGGCAGCTGTCGGCGTCGCCGTAGACTGTGATCATCACCGTGAGCGGAGGCACAGCGTGGACTAGCTTGATGCCCCGCAGCAGCTCCAGCCCGCTCATGCCGGGCACGTTGACGTTGGAGAGGATGAGCACCACCCCCGAGCAGTGGCGCGCTTGCTGCAAATAGGCCAACGCTTCCTCGCCCGAGTGGGCGCAGGCGAACGCCAGGGCCCCGCTGCGGATTTCGTGGCGGAAGCGCTGTTCGAACAGCAGCGGCACGTCGGGCTCGTCGTCGACTGCCAGAATCTTCATCATAAACAGCGCAGGATGGGCCGACCGGGCCCCGGGGCCCAGCTGGCCACCCTGCGGTCTGGGGCCCCGGGCGGCGCGCCGGCGGTGCATAAAGTCGGCTTTGATGAACGGTTTAGTTCTATATTTGAAGTACTTAACCTGTTGTCCCGTGCTCGAAAATATTCGGCGGTACTTCCGCTACTACTTGGCTTTGATACTGGCCGCGCTGCTGGCCCTGGGCACGCGCCTGGCCCCGGCCGCTGCGCTGCCCGGGGCCCCAGAAAACTTTGGCACGGCCAGTAAGTAGCTGGAGGTGAGAGATTAGCGCAGTCCATTTTACTGCCGGTGGCGGCGGCTGGGGTAAACGTGGGGCCTTAAAAGGGTTGGGCCGAGGCCCCAGGGCCGCCCCACCAACCGGCGGATTTTGGTGAGCAAACACACACATGATATGGGCCTGATCGGCAGCTGCGCCCTTCTGGGCTCATCGGCACCGACACGGCCGTGTGCTGGCTCTGCTGGCCGCGCTTCAACAGCAGCTTCGTGTTCGGCAGCCTGCTCGATGACGACAAGGACGGCGAGTACAGCATCCGGGCCGGCGCCGCCTTCGCCACGCACCGGTACTGCGAGGAGAACACCAACGTGCTCTGCACTGAGATTGCCACCGCCGCGGGCAGCTACCGCGTGACGGACTTTGCGCCCCGCTTCGCGCAGTACGAGCGCCACTACAAGCCGCTGGTGCTGGTGCGCAAGGTGGAGCCGCTGGCCGGCACGCCCCGCGTGCGCGTGGCCTGCCGCCCGGTGGGCGCCTACGGCCGCCAGGCCCTCACGCGCCGCCGCAACTCGAACCACGTGGCCTACCTGGGCCTGGAGGAGGGGTGCTTTGCCGAGCGAAGACCCTAACCTGCTTATTTGCCTGTAGCCAAATGCATTATATAACCGGCCGTCAGCAAGCAGGTAAGGCCTGGCAGTTTAGCCGCCGCTGCCTTGGCCACCCCCGCCGCCCTTGATGTCGTCGTTGCGGATGCTTTTGCGCTGGCGCGTAGCTTGCTGCTGTTGCCCGAAGCGGTAGGTGAAGCCCACCCGAAATTGCCGCTGCTGGTTGGTGTAGCGGCTGTTTTGGGAGAAGGCGGGCGTAACCGTCGCATACTCGAACGTGCGCTGCGCTGAGAAAGGGTACTGGGCGTTGAACGACACATCGGCCCGGCCCTTGAGCAGCGTTTGGCGCAGGCCCAGGCCGTAGTAGATGAAGCCGCTGCTGCGCCCTTGCAGCGTGGGCCGCGCCAGGCTGTGGAACAAGTTGCCTTGCAGCGTCAGCGTCTTGGTCGCCTTGTAGGACGTGTTCACGTTGTAGTTGCCGGCAAAGCCGCTCCGCGACAAGCTCAGCGCCGTGCTGCGCAGCAGCAGGTACTCCACGTTGCCGCCCACGCTGAGGCTCCATTTTTCGGTGGGCTTGGCCGAGGCGTAGCCGTTGAGCTGGAAGGCCGTGTTGCTGGCCACGTTGGCGCTGGTTTCCAGCACCAGGTTGGAGGCGGGCACAATCTCTTCCGGCACGGGCAGCAGCGGCTGGGTGCTGGCAAAGCTCACTTGCTCGATGGAGTTGCCGGTGCGCAGCACCGAGAGCGCCACGTTGAAGGAAGTCGTTTTGACGAAATTGTTGTAGCTCAGCTCCACCGAATGCGTTAATTCGGGGTCGAGGCCGGGGTTGCCGTAGGAATAGCTGATGGGGTTGCTGCGGTTGACGTACGGGTTCAGGTAGTAGATGTAGGGCCGGCTGATGCGGCGGCTGTAGGCCAGGCGCAGGCTGCTGGTTTTGCTCAGCGCGTAGCTGAGGTTGGCGTTGGGCAGCGGCGTGACGTAGCTGCGGTAGGGGATGCCGGTGTTGGTGTTGGCAAACTCGGCCCAGAGGCCCGTGCGCTCCACGCGCCCGCCCAGGCCCAGGTGCAGCTTGGCGGTGGCGTCGAAGCTGTACGTGGCGTACGCGGCTTCCACGTCCTGCCGGTAGTCGAACGCGGTGCCGCGGAACCGGGAAGTGGCAAAGTCGGCGCCCGGCGCCGGAAACAGCGTGTCGACCTGCGCCTGCGAGCCGGTGAGGCGCACGATGCCCTTGAGGCCAAACTCCAGGGTTTTCTTGTCGCCGAAGGGCAGGGTGTAGTCGCTTTGCAGCGTGTACTCGTGGCCCGGCAGGCGCGTGGTGCTGCGTTCGCGGTAGCTGGCCCGGTTCACGTCCAGCGCCCGGTCGGAGTTGTTGAATTGGTTGAACTCGTAGCCGTTGCGGTTGCTGTTGTAAGCATACTGCACAATGCTGCTCCACTCGCGCCGCTCCTGCTTGTAGGTGCGGGTGTAGGTGCCGGTCACCTCCGCGTTGCCGCCGTTGTAGGTCGAGCGGGTGTCGCGCAGAAACAGGGCCCCGAAGCCCGGCAGCGGCGTGGTGTAGCGGTTCAGGTTGCCGGACTGGTTGGTGCCGCCGTAGCTGAAAAACGAGCCGTTGAGCGACAAGCTGTGGTGCTCGGCGGGGTCATAGTCGAGGCCTAGCGAGCCCGAGCCGTAGTAGCCGGTGTTGCGGCCGGTGCCGTCTTGGCGCAGCGTGTCGTTGCGGGTGGTCCGGTAGGTCACCTGCTCGCTGCTCGACGCGCTGCGGTTGTTGTAGTTCAGCCCGCCGTTGAGCGAGGAAGTGAAGTTGAACTTGCCCTGGCGGAAGTTGAGCGAGCCGTTGCCGTTGCTGCCCCGGCTGCCGGCGTTGGCCCCCACGGTGCCGTTGAGGCCCTGCTTGGCGCCCTTTTTCAGCACGATGTTGATGATGCCGGCCGTGCCCTCGCCGTCGTACTTGGCCGGCGGCGTGGTAATCACCTCCACCGACTTGATCTGGTCGGCCGGGATGCTTTTGAGGGCTTCCTTCAGGTTGGCGGCCAGCGTGGGCGAGGGCTTGTTGTTGATCAGTACCTTAAAGTTGCTGTTGCCGCGCATCGTCACGTTGTCGTCGCCGTCGATGGCCAGCAGCGGGGCCTTGCGCAGCACGTCCTGGGCGGTGCCGCCGGCGTTGGTCACGTCCTGTTCGGCGTTGTACACGAGGCGGTCGGGCTTCACTTCCATGAGCGGCCGCTGGGCCACCACCACCGCCTCGCCCAACTTTTGGGCCGTGGCCGGCAGCCGGATGGGCCCCAGCGCCAGGGGCCCGTCGGCCACCGCCACGGCCTGCGTGCGCACGCCGTAGCCCACGAAGCTGACGCGCAGCCGGTAAGTGCCCGCCTTCACCTTGGTCAGCGCAAAGCGGCCTTGCTCGTCGGCCGCTTGCCCCGCCGCGGCTTTCTCGGACGGGGCTGGCAGCAGCAGCACCACCGTGGCAAACGGCACCGGCTGCCGCGTGAGCGAGTCGAGCACCGTGCCCGTCACCGAGCCGTTGCCCGGAGCGGTGCCGTTGCCCGGGGCAGTGGCCTGCGCCGCCGCCCGCTGGCCAAGCACGACAAAGAACAGCAGCGGCAGCAGCCGGCAAATCACAGCGACGAGGTGTTTCATGAAAAGCGGAGAAAGGCAACTTTAAGAAACTACTGGCAGCTGATTGGTTGCAGCCCCGGCGCGCTATTTGCGGCCAAAAGTAAACGTCGTTGTGAGCTTGACTGATATATAAATTTAATTAAATCTTCACCCAAGGTTGTTCGCCCTGGCAGAGAAACTGGGGGCAGAAGCCGGGGCTAACGAGGGGCCCTGGGCGGGGTGGTGGGCAAAGCCGGGGCGGGGCTGGCCGCGGGCGCCGGCCGGGTGGCGGCCGGGGCAACGCCGCTGCCCTGGCTGCCGCCGCCGTTTTCGTCCAGCTTCAGGTCGTCGTTGCGCACGCTTTTTCGCGGGCGCGGGTCGGCCATGAGCTGGCCAATGCGGTAGCTGAAGTAGGCCTTGAAGCTGGTAAGGTGCTGCCCGCTGCGGCTGCTTTGGGCGAGCAGCGGGCCGCTGATTTCGGTGCGGACGGTGTTGCTGGGCGAAAAGAAGTTTTCGGCCCCGAAGCCCAAGCTGCCCTTCTTGGCAAATTCGTGCTTCACGCTCATGCTGTACACGGCAAAGCTGCTTTGGTAGCCTTGCAGCTGCACCAGCTGCCCCCGGTAAAAGCCAAACACCTGCACGCCCCAGCGCCGGGGCAGGGCGTAGCTGCCGTAGAGGCGGCCGCCCACCACGGGGCCCGCGTTGCGGGCGGCGTAATTGGGGTCGGGCGCGTTGTTGCGCAGCACGGCGTAGTAGGCGTCCACGCCGCCGTTGAGGCTGAACTTGGTGCCCACGTCCAGGCTGGCGAACGCGCTGCCGCCGCAGGCGTTTTCCTGGCCCACGTTGGCGTAGCTGATGCGCACCGCGCCGGGGTAGGCGGCGTCGCCAAGCGGCGTGCGCACCGACTGGATGGAGCCGGTGGTGTTGCGCACGAAGGCGGTGAAATTCAGGTTGGCTTGCTTGAGCAACGTGCTGTAGCCCAGCTCGTAGTTGTTGGTGTGCTCGGGGCCCAGCACGGGGTTGCCCTGGGTTTGAACCAGCGGGTTCGCAGCTTGCAGGTTCGGGTTCAGGAACTGCAAAGAAGGGCGCTGGATGCGGCGGTTGTAGGCCAGCTTCAGCACGTTGCCGTTGGCGAGTTTGCGCAGCACGTTCACGCTGGGCACCGGCACGCCGTAGCCGGGGATGGCGCCCACGGGGCCCTGGCCGTAGCCGGCCGCAATGGCGGTGTACTCGTAGCGCACGCCCGGCTTCAGGGTGAAGCCTTGGGGCAGGCCAAGGGTGTAGGCCACGTAGCCGGCGGCTACGTTTTGGTTGTATTGAAAGGAATTGTCGGGCTGGGAAATAGCCAATTGGCCGTAGTAGCGGTAGTCGCTCCGCACGGTGCGCCGGATTTCCTTCGCGCCCACTTCCAGCAGCTGGTTGTGACCAGTAGGAGTTTGGTAGTCCACCTGGGCCGTCAGCTCTTGGTTAGAGCTCGGGTTGTCATTGCCCGCAGTGCCCGTTTGGGCCGCATCGGTGGCCACGTAAATGTCGTTGTTGAAGCGGTAGGTGCGGTTGTTGCGGCTCAGCAGGGCCAGCGCGCTTAGTTCGCGCTGCGGCACGGCGTAGGCGTGGGTGTAGCTCAGGCTGGCGTCCACCGTGCCCGAATCGTCGGTGGTTTGCACGTTGCGCACCGACGTGGCTGGGGCCCCCGGCGCTGCCAACCCGGCGGTGGCGGTGGCCAGCGCATCCTGGTAGTTGGTGGCGTTGCGCGTGCCGTAGGTGAGGCTGGCTGCCAGCGAGTTGCGTGGGTCGAGGTCGTAGTCCCAGCCCAGCGTGTAGCGGCCAAACAGCTGGTGCTGGCGCGTAGCGGCGGCCTGCGTGGTGCGGGTTTGCTGGCCCGTGGCGGGGTTGGTGGTCAGCTGGTCGTTGGCGAAGCGGCCGGGCGTGTGGTAGCCCGCGCGCCCGAAGCCGCCGAGGGCAAAGCCCATGCGGCCGGTGCGGTAGCTGCCGTTCAGGTTCAGGGTGCCCGAGCGGGTGCCGCCGCTGCCGTCCAGGCCCAGTTGGCCGCCGCGCAGCGTGCTGGTTTTGGTGACGATGTTGATGACGCCGCCCGAACCCTCGGCGTCGTACTTGGCCGAGGGCGAGGTAATCACCTCCACCGCCTTGATCTGGTCGGCCGGAATCTGCCGCAGCCCGTCGGCCATGCCGTTGGCGGTGATGGTCGAGGGCTTGTTGTTGATGAGCACTTTGAGGTTCTGGTTGCCGCGCAGGCTCACGTTGCCGTCGAGGTCCACGCTGAGCAGCGGCACGCGCTTGAGCACGTCGGTGGCGTCGCCGCCGCGGGTGGTGGGGTCGTTTTCGGCGTGGTACACCGTGCGGTCCACCCGTTCTTCCACCAGCGGCTGCCGGGCCGTCACCACCACTTCGCCCAGCTTTTGGGCCGCGGCCACCAGCGGCAGGGCCCCCAGGGCCACGGGGCCCCCGCCGGCCGGCACCACCACGCCCGGGCGCGCCAAATCCTGGTAGCCCAGAAAGCTGACGCGGAGGGCGTAGGTGCCCGGCGGCACGCCCGGCAGCGCAAACTGCCCGTCGCGGCCGCACACGCCGCCGCCCACGGGCGCGCCGGCCGCGTTCAGCACCGCCACCGAAGCGTAGGCCACGGGCTGCCCGGTGGCGGCATCGGTCACGGTGCCACTCAGGCGGCCATCGGCGCGGCCGAGCGGGAGCGGGCCGGGGCCCTGTTGGCCGTAGCTGGGGGAAACGGGGCTGGCCAACGCGGCGGCCAGCAATAAGTTAGCGGGAGTAATCCGTGGGGGCATAGGAAATTAATAGCCCCAAAAGTCACCGCCCGCAGCAAAAGGTTGTCTTCCCGCCGCGGCAATTTCACGTTGCTGGCCCCACAAGTCGCAGCGCTCGGTAAGCCATCTATTGCCTTGCCTTGAGGCTGATTTGCCCAACTTCACCGGGCGCATGGGCCCCGGACGCGGCGCGGCTTTGCCAACCAGCATTGCTGCATTAAAAAGGTCCGCTGGTTATTGCCAGCGAACCTGCTAAGAGGTTAAAAAGCAATTGCGAAGGCTACACGAGTTGGCGCAACAGATCCGCGCACAGCCGGCGCGGCCGGCAGGTGGAAGCGGGCCAGCGCGCGGGCTCCGGGGCCCACCCAGATGGTACCGGCCAGCGGGGGCAGGGCCCGGAAGGTGCCCCCGTCGTGCGGTTGTCGCCGCGGGCCAGCACAAAATCCACGAGGTCACAACCCGGTCGTAGTCGATGCCCATCGGGAAGGCGCTGGCCAGCCCCGTGCGGGTGGACGTCCCAATCGGGCCGTTGGCGGTGGAATGGCCCAGCAAGGGCGGCACGGCGCTGAGGCAATACCACATAATCAAACGTGCGGAAGCCGATGAGGTCGGCCCCCGCAGGCCCCGGGAAAATGCCGGGGCCCAAACCGCCTAAATAGGGCCCCAGCCCGGCCCCAACGGCGCGGCGCCCCCGGGATTGGGCAATTATTCTGGCCTGTATTTTGTTAAACAGAATAGCGTTATCCTTTCACTTTTAACTGACGCGCTCCGGCGCTTTTCGATATGAAAGCAAAATCCATGTTGTTCGTTTTGGGGCTGTTTGTGGTTCTGCTCAGCGGCTGCACCGCCTCCATTGGTGCCGGCGGCTACTACGGCGACGGGGGCTACGGCTACGGCGGCCCCGGGTACGGCTACGGCTACGGAGGGGGCGGCTACTACGCACGGCCCTACTACGGCTACGGCCCCCGCACCAACGTCATTGTGGTGCCGCGTGGCGGGGGGTACCGCGGCGGCCAAGGCCACTACAGCGAGGGCCGTGGTAACGGCGGGCCCCGCGCGGGCTTCAACGGCGGCCCCCGTGGCGGGGGCGGGGGCGGCCAACGCGGCGGCTTCGGCGGGCGGGGCGGCCGCGGGCGGTAGCCCGGGGCCCCGGCCCAATAAATTACTTGAACGGCCGCGGCGGGAGCAATTCCCGTCGCGGCCGTTTGCCTAGGGCCCCAGCGCAGCCGTGGGCCAACTTCCGAACGAATAGCCCATCCAACGCAAGCCGTCACGGCGAAAAGAACGGTCGTGCCGCGCGCAGCGAAGCAGCTCTCCCGCAGCAGCAAT
>JBPBPC010000039.1:0-163028 GCA_050954665.1 Janthinobacterium lividum | reverse complement strand
GTCGGTGGGCAGGGGCCGGGTGGGCCCCAGCTGCCGGCGCACCTCGTCGATGGAGTGCCCCACCACGGCCGCCACGTTCACGGCCGGGGCCGCCGCCGGGCGGGCGGGCGGCCCCGGCGCGTAGGCGGCGCCGTCTTCGCGCTCGCGGGCCCGCGAGCACGCCAGCTGCGCCGCAGCCGCCAGCAAAAGCAATGGCAGGAACTTGGCTGAACGGACCATAGCGGCAAGATACGCCTATTTCCCGGCGGTGGCGGCTTCTTTCGAGGACTTGCCGCCGCCGGCCTTGCTCAGGTAGTGGCGCATCACCAGGGCGATGGAGGCGTAGGAATCGTCGAGCTTGGCCAGGGCCTCCTGGGGCGTCATCCAGCGCACTTCCTCGATGTATTCCTCGGCCTGGGGCTTCATCACCGAATCGTCGAGGCACTGCATCACAAACCAGCTGGTTTTTTTCAGCATTTTGTTGCCCTTGTAGGCGTAGCTGTGCCAGGTGCTGGGCAGTTCCTCGCCGATGGCCAGCTTGATGTTGGTTTCCTCCTCCACCTCGCGCAGGGCCCCCAGCACGGTGTCTTCGTCGCTTTTGAGCTTGCCCTTGGGCAGGTCCCACTTGCCCAGGCGGTAAATCATCAGCACCTGGCCGTCCTTCACCACCAGCCCGCCGGCGGCCTTGGCGATCTTGAACTGGTCCTTGAGGTGCTGGATGAGCAGGTTTTTCTTGCGCACGAGCATCGTGAGCGAGGTCAGCTTTTTGAGCTTCTTCACCTCCATCAGCCGCAGCAGGCGGTCGAGGAACGCGGCCGTGGCGTCGCGCACCAGCACGTCGCCCACCAGGTCCTTGGACGTGAACTCCTGTTCGGGGCCCAGCACCAGGTCGTATTTGTGCTTGTACACTTTCTCGCTTAGTTTTTTGATAACCAGCGGAATATCGTTGATGAAGAGATTCATCGGAGCAAAGGTCGGAGAATGAATGGGCCGCCGGGCCTCCGTGGGCCCCGCCCCGCAAGATACGGGGCCGCGCCGCTTTGGGTGGGCCGGGGCCCATCTTTGCTGCATGAAACGCATCGGCCTGCTCTCCGACACCCACGGCTATTTCGACGAGCGCATCGCGCACCACCTGCGCGGCTGCGACGAAATCTGGCACGCCGGCGACTTCGGCACCGCCGCCGTGGTGGGGGCCCTGGCGGCGCTGGCCCCGGTGTTTCGGGGCGTGTACGGCAACATCGACGGGGCCGACGTGCGCCGCACCGAGCCCCTGGTGCAGGATTTTGTGGTCGAGGGCCTGCCCGTGCTCATCACCCACATCGGCGGCTACCCCGGCCACTACGCCCCGGCGGCCCGGCCCTTGCTCGACGCCGCCCGGCCCGGCTTGTTCGTCACGGGCCACTCGCACATCCTGCGCGTCATGCCCGACAAAGCGCGCGGCCTGTTGCACCTCAACCCCGGCGCGGCCGGCCGCCACGGCTTCCACCAGGTGCGCACGCTGCTGCGTTTCGGCATCGCGGCCGGCAAAGTGGTGGAGTTGCAAGCCGTGGAGTTGGGCAAGCGCGGGGCCCTGGAGTAGCGAGTTTGGAGCAGTGAATTCCAGGCAGCGGTCGGCGTGTACCTGACGCACGCGTGGCCCGTTGTGCTCAGCCTGCGCAGGCAGTGAAGCCGCGCCACCGCCGGGCCAAGCGAATGATTTAAGTAGCCGGGCGAAAGCCGCGGGCAGGCGGCCCGTTAACTTACCGAGCCCAGGAAACGGGTTCACACGCTACTGCTTGGGCATTTTCGCTACGTCCGCCAGGGTCAGCACCCGGTAGGAAGTGCCCAGCAGGGCCGCGTTTTCCTCCACCGTGTTGGTAAACCCGGCCTGCTGGCGGCGCTGGTTCACCTGGGCCGGGTTCTGAACGGGCCAGACAAAGGGCGGCTGCCCGTTGTAGCCCCGCACTTGCGTGCCGTACAGCTGTTCCTTGCCGTCGTTCATCAGCTGGCGGTCCAGCATCGTGGCGTAGCGGGGAAAGGGCAATTCCCCCTTTTCGGCGGCCTGTTTCATCATCGGCAAGTACTGGGGAATGACCGCGGGGGCGTGCTGGATAACGCTCCACGCGGCCAGGTTGGTCGGTGCGCCCACCAGTGATTTGCCGGGGTAGCCGTACTGCTTTAAGATGGCTTGCACGCGCCCCAAATCGGACACGTCGGTGCGCCGCATCCGGTCCATGATGGCCGCGTTGAGCTCCGCCTTCGGCACGCCGAGCGCGGTTGCCAGCGAGTCCGGGTTGCGGTTGATGCGCGGGTCGAACAGCATGGCGCGGTAGCGCTGGTCCACCTCGTAAAGGCTGTCCAGCTCGTGCTTGAGCCGAAGGTTAAGTTTCGTCTGCGCCGCCGCCGGCAAAGCTAACGAGCTGGTTAGGACTGCGTAAAGGAAGTGCTTCATGCCCGCAAATTAAGGAGCGAGCAAGCAAAGCGCTTCAGCAAGCCCCGCACCCCGCCCAGGGTAAGCTATTGAAACGCAAAAAGCGCCTCCCCCGCTGGGGGAAGGCGCTTTTAAATGGTAGCTGCTGCGGGGCGAAACGCCTTACAGGGCAATTTCGGGCTTGGGGTGCTCGCCTTCCTGGCCGTCGTCGTTCACGGGCTTGGTCACGGCTTCGGCGTCGTCGAAATCGGCAGCATTTTCTGCGGTTTTGTCGGCGGCGGGGGCTTTGGGGGCCTGGTCGGCTTCGGCGGGGGCATCGGCGCCCACGGCGTGCTTCACGGTGTCCACCACGTTGCCGGCCACTTCCTTGGCTTTTTCCACCACCTCCGAGTGGCTTACCGCGTCTACGGCGTCGCTCACGGCGTGCTTGGCTTTGTCGAGCACTTCGGAGTGCGACACAGCCTCCACGGCACCGCTCACGGCCTGCTTGGCTTTGTCAAAAAACGACGCTTCTTGGGCAGCTGGCGCCTCGGCTTTAGCAGCCGGAGCTTCCTCCTTGGCAACTGGGGCAGCGGGGGCCTCCGCCTTGGCAACTGGGGCAGCGGGGGCCTCCGCCTTGGCGGCCGGGGCCGCGCCTTCCGGCGTGGTGAAGCGGGCCTTCAGCTCGTCCAGGTCCACATTTTTCAGCACCGGGGTACGGAGCAGGTTTTTGATGATGTGCTGCTTGTTGTTGGCGCGGGCAATGTTTTTGCGGTGCTTGCGCTTGAGGCGGGTAACGGACATGATGCCGGGCGGTTAAGGTCTTATTGCTTAGGAAATGGAGGGCAAAAGTACGCCTTTAATTTGGAAAGTAAAAACGAGGGGGCATTTAACGGGTTTAGGACGGGCGCCGGGGCCCCGCGGGCTACTTTTGCCGCGGGCCGCTCCTGGCCCATTGCCCGGTTTTCCCTGCTGCCTACGCCATGTCCGCCCCCGCCCTGCCCCTCGTCGATTTGCGCTCCGACACCGTGACGCGCCCCACCCCGGCCATGCTCGAAGCCATGTTTGGGGCCCCCGTGGGCGACGACGTGTACGAGGAAGACCCCACCGTGGCCCGCCTCGAAGCCGCCGCCGCCGCCCGCTTCGGCCTGGAGGCCGGCTTGTTTTGCCCTTCGGGCACCATGACCAACCAAATCGCCATCAAGGCCCACACCGAGCCGCTGAGCGAAGTCATTTGCGAGCAAACGGCCCACGTGTACCTGTGGGAAGTGGGCGGCATCGCCTTTCACTCGGGGGCCAGCGTGGCGCTGCTGCCCGGCGAGCGGGGCCGCCTCACGGCCGCGCAGGTGGAGGCCGCCATCCGGCCCGCCAACATCCACTACCCCACCACGCGCCTCATTTGCCTAGAAAACAGCCACAACCGCGGCGGCGGCAGCTGCTACGCCTGGCCCGAGCTGGTGGCCATTGCCGAAGTGGCGCGCCGCCACCAGCTGCCGCTGCACCTCGACGGGGCCCGGGTGTTCAACGCCGCCGTGGCCACCGGCCAGCGCACGGAGGACTACGGCCCGCTGTTCGACTCGATTTCGGTGTGCCTGAGCAAGGGCCTGGGGGCCCCGGTGGGCTCGGTGCTGCTGGGCTCGGCGGCGTTCATTCAGAAGTGCAAGCGGCTGCGCAAGGCCTTCGGCGGCGGGTGGCGCCAGGCCGGCTACCTGGCCGCCGCGGGCCTCTACGCGCTGGAAAATAACGTGGCCCGCCTGGCCGACGACCACGCCCGCGCCGCCCGCCTCGCCGGGGCCCTGGCCCGCCAGCCCTACGTGGCCGAGGTGCTGGCCCCGGAAACCAACCTCGTCATTTTCCGCCTGCACGCCGCGCTGCCCACCGCCGCCTTCCTGGCCCACCTGGGGGCCCACGGCATCAAGGCCAGCGAGTTTGGGCCCCAGTGGGTGCGCTTCGTGACGCACCTCGACGTGGACGACGCCGGCCTGGCCCGCGTGGAAGCCGCATTGGCAATGAGCGAGTTGGTGAGCCGGTGAGTTTGGGGAAAAGGCGAGCGGGCGCATGCGTGCAGGCGCAGGGGCCTTGCCAACGACTTCATTCGCTCCTTTGCCAAGCTCACCGGTTCACCGATCACCAGCCCACCGATTAGATGGAACTCTACAACGCCCTGGCCCTGCTGCTGACCACGGCGGCGGCGTTTGCCTACCTCAACCAGCGCTTTTTGCGGATGCCGCCGGCCATTGGGCTGATGGTGCTGGGGCTGGCGGCCTCGCTGGCGCTGGTGGGGCTGGCGCACCTGGGCTACGCGCCGGTGCTGCGCCTGGCGCAGGTGGTGGAGCGCCTCAATTTCAGCACCTTGGTGGTGCAGGTGATGCTGGGGTTCCTGCTCTTTGCCGGGTCGCTGCACGTGGACACGCGCCGGCTGGGCGCGCTGCGCGGGCCGGTGGGGCTGCTGGCCACGCTGGGCACGCTCATCAGCACGGCGGCGGTGGGCGGGGCCATGTACGGGCTGCTGCCGTGGTTCGGGCTGCCCACGCCGTTCAGCTACTGCCTAGTGTTCGGGGCCCTCATTTCGCCCACCGACCCGGTGGCCGTGCTCAGCATCCTCACCAAGGCCAACATTGCCAAACCCCTGGAAACGAAGGTGGTGGGCGAGTCGCTCTTCAACGACGGCGTGGGGCTGGTGCTGTTCGTGGTGGCGCTGGAGGTGGCCACTGCGGGGCCCCAGGATTTTTCCATCGGCCACGCCCTGGCCTTGTTTGCGCAGGAGGCCCTGGGCGGGCTGGCGCTGGGCACGGCCCTGGGCCTGGGCGGGGCCTGGCTGCTGCGCAGCATCGACCACTACCAAACGGAGGTGCTGCTGACCCTCGGGCTGGTGGCCGGCGGCACGGCCCTGGCCACGGCCCTGCACACCTCGGGGCCCCTGGCCATGGTGATGGCCGGCCTGCTGGTGGGCCACTTCAGCCGCACCCACGGCGTGCTGTCGGACGAGTCGCAGGACTACGTGGACAAGTTTTGGGAGCTGCTCGACGAGGTGCTGAACGCGCTGCTGTTTGTGCTGATGGGCCTGGAGGCGCTGGTGCTGCGCATCACCACGCCCACGCTGCTGGCCGGGCTGGCGGCGGTGGCCGTGGTGCTGGCGGCGCGGGCCGTGGCGGTGGCCGTGCCGCTGCGCCTGTTGCGCATCGGCGCCACGGCCTTCCCCCGAAACGACGGCAGCTTCCCGGTGCTGGTGTGGGGCGGGCTGCGCGGGGGCCTCTCGGTGGCGCTGGCCCTGGGCCTGCCCGACGCCCTGCCGCGCGAGCTGCTGGTGGGCCTCACCTACGTGGTGGTGGTGTTCAGCATCGTGGGCCAGGGCCTCACCATCGGGCCCCTGGTGCGGCGGCTGGGGCTGGGCGGCGCGCCAGGGGCAGCGGCGGAGTAGGCGCGGGGCCCTGGCCATTTTTTCTTCACTGTCGTTAAAAGACTGCATGGATTTATTTGTTATCGGCGACGTGCACGGGTGCTTCCACACGTTCAGCGCCTTGCTGCGGCACTGGCGGCCGGCCACCGAGCGCCTCGTGCAAGTGGGCGACTTGGTGGACCGCGGCACCGACAGCCCCGGCGTGGTGGAGCTGGCCCGCCAGCTCCAGCAGCACGCCCCCGAGAACGCCGTGTTCCTGCTGGGCAACCACGACTGGGGCATGGCCCAGCACCTGGGCCCCGGCGGGCCGCTGCCCGAGTGGCTGGGCTGGGGCGGGCGCGAAACCCTGCGCCAGTACCAGTTCCACCGCCCGGCCTGGCTGGGGCCCCACGTGGCCTGGCTGGCCGAGCGGCCGTACTTCTGGGAGAGCGACCACCTGCTGCTTTCGCACGCCGGCCGGGCCGAGACGGCTTTCCCCTTCGACCCCACCAACCCCGACGGCTCGCTCTGGCGCCGGGGGCCCCTGCTGAACCTGGGCAAGCTGCAAGTGGTGGGCCACACCCCCACCGCCAACGGCCACCCCCGCTTCGACGCCGCCAGCCAAACGCTGTACCTCGACACGGGGGCCTACCGCGGCCAGGCCCTCACCGGCGTGCGCCTGAGCGCGAAGGGCGAGGTGCTGGAAATCATTTCCTTGCCCACCGACCCGCGCGATTTGTACTGAGCCCGGGAGCCATTCCGCGGGGGCTGGGGTTTGCCCAAGCGCCCATTCACTCGCCGTTCCATGCCCCAGACCGCTGCCCTCCAGCACCTCAGCGCCGCCGACCCGGTGCTGGCCCGCCTCATTGCCGGGGGCCCCGCCATCGCGCCCCGCGCCCACGAAGACCTGTACCTGGCCCTGCTGCGCGCCATCGTCAGCCAGCAGATCTCAACCAAAGCGGCGGCCGCCATCTGGGGGCGGTTCACAGCCTTGTTCAAGCCCGAGGGCTACCCCGAGCCGCGCATCCTGCTGGAAATGAGCGAGGACGACCTGCGCCAGGTGGGCCTCTCGCGCCAGAAAGCCGGCTACCTCCGGGCCATTGCCGCCTACAACGAGCGCGGCCTGCTCGACTACGCGCACCTCACCAGCCTCAGCGAGGAAGCCTTCACCCAGCACCTGACGGCCATTCGGGGCGTGGGGCGCTGGACGGCCCAAATGCTGCAAATGTTCGCCCTCGACCAGCCCGACGTGTTCGCCGAAGGCGACCTGGGCATCCAAAACGCCATGCGCCGCCACTACGGCCTCGAAACCACCGGCCGGGCCCTGCAACAAGAGATGCTGGCCCGCGCCGAAGCCTGGCGCCCCTACCGCTCCCTGGCCTGCAAGTACCTCTGGCAGAGCCTCGACCAAAAAACCGAACTCGAACCGCTAACGGTTTAGCTGCGGGCCCGCCGCGCCTAAAAAAGCCCGTTCCTCTTGATAAGAAGAACGGGCTTTTTTAGGCGCGGCGAGCCGTTGCGGGCAGCCTTATACTTGGGCCACGCCGCCGTCCACAAACAGCTCGATGCCGGTCACGTAGCTGCTGTCGTCCGGGGCCAGGAACACCACGGCTTTGGCGATTTCGTCGGCCTCGCCGATGCGACCCAGCGGCAC
This sequence comes from Janthinobacterium lividum, assembly GCA_050954665.1. Classification (GTDB taxonomy): domain Bacteria; phylum Bacteroidota; class Bacteroidia; order Cytophagales; family Hymenobacteraceae; genus Hymenobacter. The sequence continues at coordinate 155,627 of JBPBPC010000039.1, read as the reverse complement.
GCCGCTCGCCATGTGCGCCTTGAACTGCGCTGCCTGCTCGGGCGTACCGGCCACGCCGTTGAGGCCGGGCGTCTCGATGGGGCCGGGGCTGATGGCGTTGACGCGGCTTTTGCGGGCCTTCAGGTCAGCCGTCCAGGGGCGGGCGAAGGAGCGGATGGCGGCTTTGGTGGCGCTGTACACACTAAAATTTTCGCTACCGGTCGAGGCCACGATGGCGGCCATCACGATAACGGAGGAGCCATCGCGCAGCAGCGGCAGGGCCTTTTGCACGGTGAAGAGCGTACCTTTCACGTTAATGTCAAAATGATGATCGAAGTGCGCTTCGGTTACGGCCCCCAGCGGGGCAAACTCGGCCACTCCGGCATTGGCAAACAGCACATCGAGGTGACCTTTTGGGTTTTGACGGCAGCGAAGACTTGGTTGAGGCCGCTCAGGTTCGCCACATCGCCCCGAATGCCGCCGGCGTTGGCCCTGGGCTGCTGCACGGCGGCATCCGGCTCGGCCGGCCGCCAGGCCGGTGATGAAGACGTAGGCGCCTTCGGCCACGAAGCGCTGGGCCGTGGCCAGGCCGATGCCCGCCGTACCGCCCGTGACGAGGGCTACTTTGCCGGCAAGTTTTGCGAGTCTTTCATGGGGTTTTCGGGAGTATTTTAAATTGGTTTCATAAAGAAACCAATGAATGTTTTTTTAGTAACTAATAGAGAACTAGCATTCCAAAAAAGTAGTCACCTATCCGTAACCAACGCCTGCAATCCGTTACTTTTACTAGCCCTGCTATGAAAGACGCCGCCTTTTGCACCTCTACCTGCCCCGTCACCCGCACCATGGGCGTGGTGGGCGGCAAGTGGAAACCCGTCCTCATTTTCACGATTGGCGAAAGGCGGGTGCGCTTTGGGCAGCTGGCGCACAAAGTCGATTTGATTTCGCGCAAGGTGCTTACCGAGCAACTCAAGGAGCTGGAAGAAGGCGGCATCGTCTGCCGCGAAGCCTTTGCCGAGCTGCCGCCCCGCGTCGAGTATTCGCTCACCGCGCACGGGCTGGCGCTGCTCCCCATCCTAGAGCAGCTTTGCCAGTGGAGCAACGCCCGCCTGCCGGTAGGGGCGGCCTCGTAGCCGCCGCAATCTATTTCGGCAGGGCCCCTGCCAGGTTCATTTCGCTGCGCCGGGAGCGCACATAATGCAAGGGGCCCGCCGGCATTCCTGCCGGCGGGCCCTTAGGCGGTCAAGGTTAATATAATCACAACCCGACGGGTCAGTCCTTACCGGTCAACTCGATGTGCTCGACGCACTGAAACTGGCTCCCCTTTTTCTGCATGATACCCAAGTTGTTGATGTTCAGGCGCAGGTCGTAGGTACGGTCGTTCAGGAACTGCATCACGGGGCCCAGCACCTCGGGCGTGGTGTCGTGCAGGGCCAGCGAGAGGTGCGGCAGCCAGTGCGAGGGCGCGTTGAAGCGGTCGGTGCCCTTGCAGAGGGGCTGCGTCACGTCGAGCACCCGCTGGTGCAGGTGGTTGAGGTCGAAAGAGCGCAGCACGGGCACGTACACCACCGGATGGGGCCCCGGAAAGACGCCCAGCCCGGTGGTGTAGGCCGGAAACGCCGCGGTGGTGGCCGCCACTTCGGCCAGGGCCTTCTTCAGCGTGTCGATGCGCCGCACGCCGGCCAGCATGAATGTGAAGTGCGGCGCGGGCGTGGCCTGCACTGCTTTTAGCCCGAACTTGGCTTCCAGCTCGGCGATGACTTTGTTGATGCGCCGGGCATTTTGCGAGGGCAGCATGGACGTGATGGCAAGCATAGGGCGGATAAAAAAGCAAACAAAAAAGGACCGGGCCCCCGCCCCTACTGGAACCGCAGCCGGGCGATGGTGAACTGGCTCACCGGCGGCTGTTGGTTGGCTTGCAGGGCGTTGAGGTTGGAATAAAGCACGTAGCCGTCGGTGCCCGAACGGGCGGCCAGGGTGGTGGGGTACTGCGGCGGCGTGGCAAAGGTACCGCCGAGTGCGGCAGCGCCCCAGCCGTTGGTGGTGGCCAGGCGCTGCACCTTGGCCTGGGCGTTGGTGCTCACTTGCAGCGTGTTGTTGTCTTGCAGGCGCAGGCCGTCGGCGCCGGTCAGGTTCAGGCCGGTGGTGGCCACGCGGGCGAAGGTGCTGGGGTCGCTGAGCGGCACCTTGAACAGGGCCCCCTCGTCGGACTTGGCCACCAGCAGGTAGCCGTCGGGGTGGTACACGATGCCGTTGAGGCCAAACACGCCGGCCGGGGCCGCGAACTGCGCGTTGTTCAGCAGCACCGTGGCGTTGCCCTGAAGGTCCACTTTATAGATAACGGGCGCGTAGCTGTCCGTCACGTAGGCGTTGCCCTGGGCGTCCACGGCCACGTCGTTGGCGAAGTGGTTGAGGGCGGGCAACAGGGCCCCCAGGTCCACGGCGCGCACGAGCTGGCCGTTGTCGCGGTTGAAAATGGCCAGGCGCGCGAGCTTGCGCAGCGTGGCCGCGCTGGTGCGGGCGGCGTTGTAGCCGGGGTCCGACACGGCCACCAGCACGCGGTTGCGGCCGGCGTCCAGGTTCAGGCCGATGCTGGAGACCAGGGCGGCGTCGGTGGCGAATTCGGTGTAGGTGCCGTTGTCGGCCACGGCGCCCACGGTGCCCGCGGTTTGCGAGCTCACCAGGAAGCGGCTGCCCGCGGCGTCGTACTGCAAGCCTTCGGGGTAGAGGCCGGCCTTGGTGAACACCACCGTTTCGGGGGCCTCGGGCGGGGCAATCGGGATGTCGTTTTTGGAGCAGGCGGCCAGGGCCAGCAGGCCGGCCAGTGGGGCCAGGCGGCGGGCCGGGGCAAAAACCAACGCGGAAAGGAGCGAACGGGCGGGCATGAATCGGGGATGAATGCAACGGGAATTGCGTTGCCATACGCCCCGGCGCGGGGCGCGGTTGTGCCGCCGGGGCCCCGGCGCGGCACCGGCCGGGCCCCGCGTGCCGTACCTTTGCCCTTCAATACGCCGCACCCGATGATTTCCATTTCCGACCTCGACTTTCACTTTGGCTCCCGTGCCCTGTACGACCACGCCAGCCTGCACATCAAGCCCAAAGACAAAATCGGCCTCATCGGCCTCAACGGCACCGGCAAGTCCACGCTGCTGCGCCTGCTGGTGGGCGAGTACAAGGCCGACGGCGGCAGCATCTCGATGAGCAAAGAGGTGAGCCTGGGTTTCCTCAACCAGGATTTGCTGAGCTACGACACCCACGAGAGCATCCTGCACGTGGCCATGCAGGCCTTTGAGGAGGCGCTGCGCCTGCAGGACGAGATCGAAGCGATTCTGGTGAAGTTCGAAACCGACTACACCGACGATTTGGTGGAAAAGCTGGCCGCCCTGCAGGAGCGGTTCGAGGCCCTGGGCGGCTACACCATGCAGGCCCGCGCCGAGGAAATTCTGGAGGGCCTGGGCTTCGGCACCGAGGAGCTGCAAAAGCCGCTGAAGTCGTTTTCGGGCGGCTGGCGCATGCGCGTGATGCTGGCCAAGATCCTGCTCCAGCAGCCCTCGCTGCTGCTGCTCGACGAACCCACCAACCACTTGGACCTGCCGAGCATCAAGTGGATCGAGAACTACCTGGCCGACTACGACGGCGCCGTCGTCATCGTGAGCCACGACCGCGAATTCCTCGACCGCACCACCAACACCACCGTGGAAGTGCTGGGCGGCAAGCTGGTGCCCTACGCCGGCAACTACTCCTATTACCTGGAAGAAAAAGAGGAGCGCAACCTCATCCAGAAAGGCGCTTTTGAGAACCAGCAGTCGCAAATCCGGGCCGCCGAGCGCTTCATCGAGCGCTTCAAGGCCAAGGCCAGCAAGGCCAAGCAGGCCCAGAGCCGCGTGAAGGCCCTGGACAAATTGGAGCGCATCGAGGACGTGGCCCAGGACGCGGCCAAGGTCAACATCAAGTTCCAGTTCAAGGTGGAGCCCGGCCGGCACATCCTGCGCATGGAGCACGTGACGAAGAAGTACGATGAGAAGCTGATTTTCCGCGACACGAACGTGCACATCGAGCGGGGCGACAAAATTGCCCTCATCGGGGCCAACGGCAAAGGCAAGTCCACGCTCATGCGCCTGGTGGCCGGCACCGAGGCCCCCACCGCGGGCAAGCACCAACTGGGCCACAACGTCATCATGTCGTTTTATGCCCAGCACCAGCTCGAAAGCCTGACGCTCGACAACGAGATTTTGCAGGAGATGAGCGAGGCCGGCTCGAAGCGCAACGACATGGAGCTGCGCTCGGTGCTGGGCTCGTTCCTGTTCACGGGCGAGGAAGTGTTCAAGAAAATCAAGGTGCTGAGCGGGGGCGAAAAAAGCCGCGTGGCCCTGGCCAAAACCCTGATTTCAGAGGCCAACTTCCTGCTGCTCGACGAACCGACCAACCACTTGGACATGGTGTCGGTGAACATCCTCATCCAGGCCCTGGAGCAGTACGCGGGCACGTTCATCGTCATCAGCCACGACCGGTTCTTCGTGGAGAACGTGGCCACCAAAATCTGGTACATCGAGGATTTCCAGCTCAAGGAGTACCCCGGCACCTACGCCGAATACGAGCAGTGGCAGGACGACCGCGAAAAGGCCGCCAAAAAAGCCGGCCTGCCCAGCCCCAGCGCGCCCAAGCCCCAGCCCAAGGAAGAGAAAAAAGCCGAAGCCGAAGCCGCCAAAACCGCGTCTCCCGACCAGAAAAAGGCACTCAAAGAATTGGCCGAGGTAGAAGCCAACATCGATAAGTTGGAAAAGGAATTAGCAGGCTACGAAAAGGAGCTGGCCGACCCCAAAATTTATCAGAACGCCGCGCAGCTCAAAGATGCGACGGTGAAGTTTGAGCAGGTAAAGAAGGAATTAGGCCGGCTGAACGACCGCTGGGAGATGCTGGCCGAGATGTAATTCCGCATAACCATTAAAATTGAAAGCGGCGTTGCTTCAGAGATAAATTCTGAAACAACGCCGCTTTCAATTTCTGAGTAGCTAACCCTCAATATTGCAAAACCATCCGATTAATAAATTACTTTTATCAATTGTAAATAAAGATTAATTTCTTATTTATTACTCCATCGCTTTGTTTCAATTGTGAAAGAGTCCCATCAGCATTATATTCCAAAATAAATTCTGTTCCTATATCAGTAATTTCTGTAATTTGGTTTTTATTGTTGTATTTGTAAGCAAAATCATTCATTGTCCCGCTACCATTGACGGTCATTTTAATTACTCGATTCTTTTCATCGTATTCGTAGCACTTAACATTTGCTGGATAAATTTTCATGTCGCACTCTTTGTCTTTGGCAGCATTTTTGAAAATGCCATTAGTAGGAACATAATATGGCAAATGAAAGTTTTTGCATGCAAAGAACAAGTTGATTGGGGTGTCTGAAAAATTTAATTCTTTCGCCTTAAATAAAGTATCACCGTAACTTTATTGTTTGGATTTTGATTGTCAAAAAATATAACTGTCAGTTTCGAATGCTTGTTTTGTCCGCAAGCATTTAAGGTTAATATACTAATTATCAACAATGCACAGTGTCGCATAAATAAAAAGGTTTTAACGCGAAATATTTTGGGTACTAACCTAAAGCAGCAACTAAAATTTAGCTTGCCGCACCTGTGGTACCGCTGAGTAGCGGCAATCTGTCCATAGTACGTCCGTAACAAATTGGGTGAAATTATTCAACTCCTCAAGTTGAAGGCTAGGGCCATCTCCAAATGAGCTATATCACTCTCACCGCCTCACAGAATCTGGCAGAACTCCAGCCGCTCGCCGTCGGGGCCCAGCAGGTTGAAAAATTTGCAGCCGCGGGCCCAGAAATTTAGAAAAACGGGCTGGTCTTCGATGATGGCGAAGCCTTCATTTTTCAGCAAGGCGTAGGTCGCGTCGATGTCGTCCACGTCGAACGCCACGTGGTCGATGCGGCCGTCCTTTCGCTGTTTCACGCGGCTGAGTTCGGGCTCGGGCATTTGGTAAAGTTCGATAATAATGTCGCCGCGCTGCATCATCGACACTTGGCCCGGGGCCCCTTCGTGGTCGAAGGTGGCGTGCATGGCCCGGTGGAAACCGAGCTTTTCGTAGAAGGCCTGGGACACTTCGAGGTCGGTAACGGGCAGCCCGATGTGTTGCAGGCGGTTTATTTTTAACTCCATGGCGGGAAAGCGTTTTTGGCGTTTACTGCTTATCCAAGAAAGTAAATATCTTTTCGTAAGCGCTATCTAATTGGCTTGCGTTGGGGCTGTGCAGGCCTTCGGGCAGGAAAAGCACCACGTTTTTGTTCGGGTTTTGATGGAGCAGGTCCACGAACTTTACAAACGTGCTTGCCGGAACCTGGTCGTCCTTTCCGCCGTGCCACAGGAAAAACGGGGGATCGTTTTTATCGAAATAAGTTATCGGTTCGTATTTGGCAACAAATTCCTTGGGTGCGTATTCCGTAGTAGCTGGGAAAAGGGCCATGCCAATCTCCTTCATAATTGGCACCTCATTGCTTGTAAAAACCTGTTCCACTACGTCCAAGCCGTCGACGGGGCCTGAGAAGTTTACGACGCCCGCAATTTTAATTCCCAGCGCTAATTTGTTGGGATACGCCGGGTCGTTTGCCGTAACCGCTACCATGCTCGCAATGTGCGCCCCCGCGGAAAACCCCGAAAGTATTAAGCGGTCTAACTTCAGCGGATAAGTTGAGCGTTGCGTGTTCAGGTAATTCAAGGCGCTGGTTAAATCCTCCGTTGCAACGGGAATTCCTCGTTTGAGCCGGTAATTCATGTTGACGACGTTCAACCCCTTCTTTAAATAGGGCCGAATGTATCGTTCTTCTTTGGCCTTGTCGCTTATGTAATATCCGCCGCCGTGCAGGAAAATAATGGTGAAATTTTTGCGATTTAATTTTTTCGCTTCCCTAGAAATGTAAACATCCATGGTTTGCTCTTTGTCGGCACCGTAGGACACATCTTTTGTTACCTGGTAATTCGTTTTTACCTGTTCGTCCGTTTTATCCACCACCGAAGCCAGTTTCGCGGAGCACGAACTGACTGCCAGCGAAACGACTAAACTGAAACCGAGAATGCTGTTGTTCATGGCGTAAGGCTTGCTTGCGGGGTGAAAGAATCAGAAAACGTCGGTTCCGCGCTTTTCAAGGCGGGGCACGGGGCCCCGCGGGGGCGGGTAGCCGGTGGTTTCGGGGCCGCGGCGCCCGTTTCAACCGGCACGAATATCGGTGTTGCCAATCGCTGGGCGGCGCAGACGGGGCGCGCACGGGCCCGCGCATCCTGCACCCGGCGTGTACTTTCGCCCCATGCGCTTCCTGCCCTACCCTTTCCTGCTTCTTGCCGCGGCCTGCGTGCCGCTGGGCACGCCCATCACCTCCACGGCCCCCACCACCGTCAACCGGGCCAGCGCGGGGGCCCCCAGCGCGGCCCCCGCGCTGCGCTACGCCGACTACACCTACGCGCCGGCCGTGCAGAGCGTGCAGTGCTACGTGGCCACGGGCGCCAACACGGCCGTGTTTCAGCCGCCGGTGGTGCCGCTGGGCCAGAGCGAGTCGCTGGCGCTGGAGTTTGACGTATTGGGCGACCAAGCCCCGCGCCTCACTGCCCGGCTGGTGTACTGCGACGCCAACTGGCAGCCTTCGACGCTGATCGACAACCAGTTCCTGAACGACATCAACGAATTTCTCATCACCGACTACCGGATTGGCATCGGCGGGAAGGTGCCGTTTTTCCACTACGCGCTGCGGGCCCCCAGCCTGAAAGTGAGCGGCAACTACCTGTGGGTGGTGCAGGACGGGGCGGGGGCCCCGCTGCTCTCGCGCCGGCTGCTGGTGTACGAGAACCAAGTGGCGGTGGCCTTGCAGTTGGGCCTGGCGCCGGGCGGCGACCAGCGCTTCACGCTTCAGCAGCTCAACTTCGGCATCAGCTACGGCGGCGTGGATTTGGTGAACCCCGCCGCCGAGGTGCAGGTGGTGCTGCGCCAAAACTTCCGCTGGGACAACGCCCGCTACGGCCTGCGCCCCACCTTCGTGCGCGACGCCGAGCGCCGGCTCGACTACCAGTACTTCAACTACGAAAACACGTTTCCGGGCCTGAGCGAGTACCGCTACTTCGACACCCGCTCCCTCCAAACCGTGGGCCAGAACGTGCTGCACCTCGACCTGCGCGCCCGCCCCACGGCCGTGGCCCTGGTGCCCGAAACCACCCGCGCCGGCGTGGGCTACTTCCAGTACATCGACACCAACGGCCGCCGCGTGTTCGAGAGCCGCGAATACGGCAACGGCGCCAGCAACGCCGACTACGCCGACGTGACCTTCCAGCTGCGCGCCGACCAGCCTGCCCCGGGCCCCGTGTACGTGCTGGGGGCCCTCACCGACTGGCAGTTGAAGGACGCTTACCGCCTCACCTACGACGCGGCCACCCGCCTCTACACCGGCCACGCGCTGCTGAAGCAGGGCTACTACAACTACGATTTTGCCGTGGCCCGGCCCGATGGTACGGCCGATGAAACTTACTTCGAAGGCAGCCACTACGAGACCGAAAACCAGTACGACCTGCTGGTGTACTACCGCCCGCCCGGCACCCGCACCGACCTGCTCATCGGCTACCAAGCCGTTGACGCCAACGCCCGGCCCTAGGGACCCGGCGGGAGCCAAAAGCCGAAGCGGCCGCGACGCACTTAATGGGCCGCGGCCGCTTCGGCTTTAGTGCTGGCGCACCATTTTTGGGCCCCAACCGGCCGGCTATTGCCCGCTGAGCTGGGCACTGGTTTTGAGGGTGAGGGGCTGGGGGCCCATGTAGCCCCCGGGCATGCGGCCGCCGCCGTAGCCCCGGCCGCCGTAGCCGCCGCGCCCGCCCATGCCGCCGCCGTAGCCGCTGTTCATGCCGTCGGCGCCCACCACGCTCATGCCGCTGCTGTTGGTGCCGCTGGGCATGGCCACGCGGTTGCTGAGCACGGTGACGCCCACCTTGGCGCGCTGGCCGCTGGCCAGGTTGGGCACCTTGCGGTAGAGCAGGCGCAGGGGCACGGCCAGCTCGTACACGATGTTGTCCTGCGCGTCGAGGGCCAGGCCGAGCTTTACGCCGAGCGGCGATTGGGTGTCGGTGTAGGTGGGCTCCTTGTTGCCTTTGTAGTTGAGCAGCTCCATGTCGTGCACGTCGGCCAGGGCCTGGGCCAGGCGGGCGCGGCGGTCGTTGAGGGTCATGGGGGCGGCGGCCACCGGCTGGCCGTTGGCGTCGAGGGCGGGCTTGGCCACGGGCTCGGGGTGCAGCTTGTAGCGCACGCCAAACTGCTGCTGGTTCTGCCCCGTGCTGTCGAGCCACACCGTGAAGCCCTGGCCCAGCAGCCGCCCTTGCGTCATGGGGTCGGCCACTTTCAGGCGCACGTACACCGCCCGCTGGTCGTTGAGCACCGCGTACTGGAGCTTGCTCTCGGCGTCGTAGCGCAGCGAGTCGGGGCCCCAGTCGGTGGCTTGGCCGTCGATCGTGGGCGGGGTAGCGGCGAAGCGGCTGGGGCTGGCGGCCTGGGGCTGGCGGCCGCAAGCGATGAGCAGCAGCGCCACCGGAAGGCAAGCAGGCAAGGAACGGAACGGCGTCATGGGCGAGGCAAAAGGGCGGAACGCTGCAAAATTACGCGCCGCGCCGCCCCCGAAAGGTGTAGATTTAATGAAGACACTGCAACCTTGGCACCACTTTGGTACGTTGTGGGGGGCAACGCCACTACGGCTGTGCTAATGCTATCCGTTTTACATCCTTATACTATGAACCTTCCGTTTCTCCGCGCCGGGGCCCTGGCCGTGCTGCTGCCGCTGGCCAGTGCGGCCCCGTCCACTCCGGGCTTGCCCACCACCGTTCGTTCGCTGCAAAGCAACCAGCCCGACCCGGCCGTCATCGCCCAGTTTGGCCTGTACAACAACCCTGCCCTGCAACGCCTCATCGACGCCAAGGGCCAGCAGATGGGGGCCGTGTCGGACCGCCCCGGCGACTACGGCTTCACCATCGTCGACTCGCCGGTTATCAACGCCTTCGCCACCCCCGCCGGCCACGTGTACTTCACGCGCGGCATCATGGCGTACTTCAACAACGAAGCGCAATTCACCGGCGTGCTGGGCCACGAGCTGGGCCACATCACCGCCCAGCACGGCAAAAAGCAGCAGCGCAACAACACCATCGCCGGCATTGGGATGCTGCTGGGCCAAATTGCCGCGCCCCAGGTCATGCAGTCCGTCGGGGGGGTGGTCCAGCAAGGCGTGGGGCTGTGGATGCTCAAGTACAGCCGCGGCGACGAAAACGAGGCCGATGGCTTGGGCGTGAAATACTCGACCAAGATCGGCTACGACGCGGCCCAGATGGCCGATTTTTTCCTCACCCTGCAGCGCACCGAAGAGCAGAGCGGCTCGTCGACGCCCACGTTTCTCTCGACGCACCCCAACTCGGCCGACCGCTACCAGCGGGTGAAGGGCCTGGCCGCGCAGGCCAAGCAGTCGGTGGGCAACCGCCCGCTGGCCGTGAACCGCGACGCCTACCTGCGCGCCATCGAAGGCCTGCCCTTTGGCGACGACCCGCGCCAGGGCTACGTGGAAGGCAACGTGTTTTACCACCCCGATTTGAAGTTCCGCTTCCCCGTGCCCAGCGGCTGGAAAACCCAGAACTCGCCCGAGCAATTCCAGATGGCCGAGCCCAGCGGCAAGGCCCTGCTGGCCTTCGCGGCGGCCGGCACCGGCACGCTCGACGCGGCCGCGCAGGCCTTGGTGAAGCAGCTGGGCCTCACGGGGGCCCAGGCCCAGAACACGACCCTCAACGGCTTCCCCGCCGCCGTGGTGGAGGGCGACCAGGCCGCCACGGACCAGCAGAGCGCCGCGGCCCACGTGCGCGCCTACTTGCTGCAAGACGGCAAGTCCATTTACGCCTTCATCGGCTTGGCGCCGGCTGCCTCGTTCGCCACCTACGCGCCGCAGTTTGCCGCCGTGGCCCAGGGCTTCGGCCGCCTCACCGACGCGAGCAAGCTGAACCGCCAGCCCGAAAAAATCCGCATCAAAACCGCCACCGGCCCCACCACCCTCGCCGCCGCCCTGGCCGCCAATGGCATACCCGCTAAGCGCTACGAGGAGCTGGCCATCCTCAACGGGATGAAAACCACCGACCAGCTGAGCAAGGGGCAATTGTACAAAGTGGTGGGGAAATGAGACCCCAGCAGTATTAGGGGTGTGGAAAGACAAACTGCTTTACAATTATTGTTTTATTACGCGGCCTGGTTTGTAAACTAAAGTCTGTGGACAGCAATAGAAGTAGTTTTGTTGAATGCGTCGTCATGAATTAAGCGAGCGAGAATGGCAGTTGGTGGAGCCGCACGCGCGCGGCCGGCTGGGCAGCGGTCGCGACAACCGACAGTTTATTAACGCGGTGCTCTACCGAGTACGTACCGGCTGCGCGTGGCGCGACTTGCCTGAGCGATTTGGGCCGTGGAATACGGTGGCGCGGCGCTTCCGCCGCTGGGCACTGGCGGGGGTGTGGGAAGCCCTATTTGAGGCGATGCAAGAACCGGACTATGCCTGGGTACTCGTTGACTCAACCGCCGTCAAAGCACACAAAGCCGCCGCTGGACAAAAAAAAGCACCGCAACCGCCGAAGCCATCGGCCGCTCACGCGGCGGGTTGACAACCAAGGTGCATGTTGTTGTCGATGCCTTGGGCAACGGCCTGCGCCTAGCCCTCACGCCAGGGCAACACGCGGATAGCCCGCAATTGCCGGGCTTAGTAGCCGCCTTGCCCACCGCACCGGGAGCGGTCGTAGCTGACAGAGCCTACGACACCAACGCGGTGCTGGCAGCCGTGGCCCGCGCCGATGCCGAGCCGGTGATTCCACCCAAAACTTCGCGCAAGCAACAACGTGTCTATGACACAAACCTTTACGCTGACCGCAATAAAGTCGAGCGCTTCTTTGGCCGACTGAAAGAAGCGCGAGGCTTCGCGACCCGTTACGAAAAGACAGCTACTTCTTTTTTAGCCGTGGCTCACCTACTTGCTGCACTCGATTGGATACGTTAGCTGTCCACACACTTTAGTGAAAACCAGAATTCCGCCGAGCCTAACACTATCGTTTTTAATAATTTTATCAGTGCCATTGCCTTCCTCCCGATACGCTACTTCAACGGCGCTGACGTACCAATGCTTCCCACCGGAAGGATCATTCGGAAAGAGGCTATCATCTGTTACCACCCAACTGCCGCGCATTAATTCAAAATCTAATTCGTGTTGGCGCATGTTGATGGCGTACCCAGGTGCCGCCCGCTTCATGTTCTCGAGGATTGTCAACGTATCGTTTATTGAACAAGGAATAAAATAATCGAAGCTTGTATGATTTCTCGAACTATCAAGAACAAGAATTCCCGTTTTTGTAACGCGACCGTTCCTGCCCTGCCAACCACAACTGGTAGCTAGCACAAGCAATAAAGAGAAGGCTAGTAGTTTTTTCATGCGAGCAAGGCGGTATGGCCACCGTAGCGTATTAGTAGTAACCACAAATAAAAAGCCCGGCGCACTGCGCCGGGCTTTTTGCTGGGGTAAGGTTGCTGGGGGCCCTAATCGAAGATGTAGCGCACGCCCACCTGGGCGCGCCAGCGGCTGGCCAGGCTGGAGTCGATGAAATAGGTTTGGGTGCCGCCGCGGAAGGTGTAGGCCGGCGCGTCGGCGGTGGCGGTGGGGTAGGCGGCCTCGATGAGGCGGTTGTTGCCCACGAGCTGGCGGTTGCCCCAGTTGGCGTTCAGCAGGTTGCCCAGGTTGAGGATGTCGAAGCTGAGCTGCAAGGCGTTCCTCTTGCCGCCGCCGGTCGTCACGGCAAATTCCTGCATCAGCTTGGCGTCGAGCTGGGTGTACCACGGGCTGAGGGCCCCGTTGCGCACGGTGTAATCGCCGCGGTGCTGGCGCAGGTACGGGTCCTGGTTGATGTAGGCGTCGAGCTGCTGGTACTGCTGGTCGGCCGACACCAGCTGGCCGGCGGCGTTGGTGTAGCCCACCAGGTTGATTTGGCCGCGGCTGGCGGGCACGAAAATCAGGTCGTTGCCGTCGATGCCGTCGCGGTTCAAGTCGCCGGCGTAGGTGTAGCTAAAGCGGTTACCCTGGCCGGCCTCGAAGAAGAAGCCCACCGTGGTGGCCAGCTTGTCGTGGGCATAGGAAAAGCGGCGGCCGGCGGCGGCGATGACGCGGTGCTGCAAGCCGAAGTCGCTGTAGGCCAGCGCGGGCTGGTTGGGGTTGCCCACCACCGGCAGGCGTTGGAAGGCGTCGCCGGCAATTTCGCCGGGGTTCGAGGTAACGTCCTTGGCCTGGGCGTAGGTGTAGGCCGCCGTGGCGTAGAAGCCGTTGGCAAACTCCTTGCGCAGCTGCCCGGTGATGGAATACTGGTAGCCCTGGTTGGTATTCTCCAGCCCAATCACGCCCGCGTCGAGGAACGTGAACTGGCCGTTGGGGCCCGTGAACGAGTTGAGGCGGGGCCCTGCGGCGGGGTAAATCTGGCGGCTGTCGCCGCCGCCGGCCCCCGACAGGCGCTGGGTGGGCGTCACAAAGTTGTAGTTGCGGTGCACCACTGCGTTGATGTCCTTCGTGTAAATGGCTTCCACCGTGGCCACCAGGCCGCCGGGCAGCTCGTGGTCCACGGCCAAGTTGGTGCGCCACACCTGCGGAAACTTGAAGTCGCGGCCCGTGCTGTTGATCTGGAACGTGTAGCCGTTGTCGAACTGCGCGTTCGAGGCCTGGTTGGAAATCCACACGAACGGGATGCGGCCGGTGAAGATGCCCGTGCCGCCGCGCACCTGGGTTTGGGCCCCGGCGCCCTGCGGCGTGAAGTTGAAGCCCAGGCGGGGCGAAAACAGCGGCGTCGATTTCGGCAGCTGCGACACGTCCACCTTGGTCGGCTGGCCGTCGGGGGTGTTGAAGGTGGCGGCCGAAATCTGCGCGTTCGGGGCCACCGTGGTGCTGTAGATGGGCATATCGGCGCGCACGCCCAGCGTCAGCTTCAGGGCCGGGTTGGCCTGGAACTCGTCTTGTAGGTACACGCCGAGCTGGGCCACGGTCACGTCCACCTGCTTCACGGGGGCCCGGGCGCCGGCGGCGGCCTGGGCGTTCAGGTCCAGGAAGCCGGGTTTGCCGGGCTGCGTGTCGGCAAAGAAGTCGGCCAGTTCCAGGCGCTGGTAGCCGTAGCGCTGCAGGTTGAAGCCGTTCACGAAGGCGAAATGCTCGTAGTTGGCCCCCAGCGTCACGATGTGCTTGCCGGCGAAGTAGCTCAGGTTGTCGGTAAGCTGGAGGATGTTCTGGTTCAGGATGTTGTTGGCCGAAAACTGCTCGGTGCCCACGGTGGTGTAAGTGGTGCCGCCCTGCGTGATGTCGATTTGGGGGAAGAACGTGGGGCTGGGCAGTTCGCGGAAGTCGCGGAACGCCGAGTACCCGGCCTGCGCCTTGTTGCTGAACCGGCCGTTGCCAAAGGTGCTGTTCAGCTCGGCCACCACCGAGTTCAGGTTGTTGTTGATGGTGTAGCCCGAGTTTTCAAACTGCAAGGTGTTCACGCCGGGCACCCGCGACGAGGGCGCGATGGCAATCGGGTGGGGCCCCTGCTGGCGGTAGCTCTTGAGGTAGTTGTAGCGGATGGAAAAGGTGTTCGACGGGTTGATGTTCCAGTCGAGCTTGGCCAAAAACTTGTTCGAGTACGTGCGGTAGGTGAAGCCCTCGAAGCTGCCCGGGTCGTAGCCGTACACCGACACCAGCCGGTCGCGGATGGCCTGCAAGTCCGAGCGCAGCACCCGGCTCACGCCGTTGAGCTGGCCGCTGAGGGCCGCTTGCGCCTCGGCCGTGCTGGTGGCCGGCCGGAAGCTCTGGCCCGGGTCGGTTTGGCGCGTGAACTCGGCGTTGGTGAAAAAGAACAGCTTGTTCTTCACGATGGGGCCCCCAAGGGCAAAACCGGTCTGGTTGAATTTCAGGCTGGGGTTGTCGATGGTGGCGCCCTGCACCTTGCTGCCGATCAGGCTCTCGTTGCGGAAGTAGGTGTAGGCCGTGCCGCGGAAGCTGTTGGTGCCGCTCTTGGTCACGGCGTTCACGCCGGCGCCGGTGAAGCCGCCCTGGCGCACGTCGTAGGGCGCGAGGCTCACCTGAATTTGTTCGATGGCGTCGAGGCTCACCGGCTGCGAGTTCGTCTGGCCGCCGGGCGTGGGCGAGTCCAGCCCAAACGAGTTGTTGAAGATGGAGCCGTCGAGCGAGAAGTTGTTGTAGAGCGTGTTGCGCCCCCCAAAGCTCTGGCCGCTGGCCTGGGGCGTGAGGCGCGTGAAGTCTTCCTGCGAGCGGTTGATGGTGGGCAGCGAGCGGATGGCCATCGAACTGATGTTGGTGGCGGCGCCGGTGCGGTCGGGGTTGATCTGGCCGTCGCGGTTGGCCCGCACCACCACTTCGTCGAGCTTCTGGCCGCTGCCCTCGCTCAGCGTCACGCGCGTTTCAAACGTCTTGCCCAGCACCAGTTGGATGTTGCTTTGCACAAAGGTTTCGTAGCCCACGAACGTCACCTTCACCTCGTAGGGGCCCCCGATGCGCAGGTTCAGCAAGTCGAATTGCCCGTTGTCGCGCGTGGCGTTGCCGTAGGTAGTGCCCGAGGGCAGGTGCGTGGCCACCACCGTGGCGCCCGGCAGCGGTTGGCCCTTGGCGTCCAGCACCAGGCCCTTGATGGCGGAAGTTGTAACCCCTTGCGCCGCAGCTCGGTAGCCGTTGGCTGCCAGCACAAAGCTCAGCAATAATAGAAGTAACCGTTGTTTCATGGTGCAGCTCATTATTCATCCGAAGCCCATCTTCAGGAATTACCCACAAATATAGGACAACAAAATATTGGCATTTTCACAATAATTACCTAATCTGTGAAACATAACATTGTGGATAACGAGGTTATTAGTTCGGGCCAATAGCGACGTAATAGGCCGAATTCCTGGTAAGAGCCTTTGCGTCAGGGCCCCACTCCGCAAAACACTTGCCCAATTCCAAACAAAAGGCCTGGCGTTTACACGCCAGGCCTTTGCCTTCCATTTACTCTTAAAATCCAGTCTTCGCGGCTTCAAACGTTGAAGCGGAAGTGCATGATGTCGCCGTCCTGCACCACGTAGTCCTTGCCTTCCACGGCCATCCGGCCAGCTTCCTTGATTTTGACTTCGGTCTTGTATTCTTGGTAATCAGGCAATTTGATAACCTCGGCGCGGATGAAGCCCTTCTCAAAATCGGAGTGGATGACGCCCGCCGCCGCCGGGGCCTTGTCGCCGCGGTGGATGGTCCAGGCGCGCACTTCCTGCACGCCGGCGGTGAAGTAGGTGATGAGGTTCAGCAGTTCGTAGCTGGCGCGGATGAGTTTGTTCAGGCCCGACTCGGTGAGGCCGTACTCGCCCAGGAACATAGCTTTCTCGTCGGGGTCTTCCATCTCGGCAATCTGCGACTCGATGGCGGCCGACACCAGCACCACTTGGGCCCCTTCGGCCTGCACGTGCGCGCGCAGGGCCGCCACGTGGCGGTTGCCGTCGGTGGCGATGCTGGCCTCGTCCACGTTGGCCACGTAAACCACGGGCTTGATGGTGAGCAGTTGCAAGTCGGCCACGGCCTCCAGGTCGTCGGCGGTGGCGGCCACGGCGCGGGCGTTCTGGCCGGCTTCGAGGGCTACTTTGAACTTGTGCAGGCCCGCCACTTCCTTTTTGGCCACGGCGTCGCCGGCCTTGGCGCTGCGCTCCGACTTCACCAGCTTCTTGTCGATGCTCTCCAAATCCTTGATTTGCAGCTCGGTGTCAATCACATCCTTGTCGAACACGGGGTCCACGCCGCCGGCCACGTGCACGATGTTGGGGTCGTCGAAGCAGCGCACCACGTGGATGATGGCGTCCACTTCGCGGATGTTGGCCAAGAATTTATTGCCCAGGCCCTCGCCCTTGCTGGCGCCCTTCACGAGGCCGGCGATGTCGACGAACTCGATGATGGTGGGCAGCACGCGCTTGGGGTTCACCAGCGCCTCCAAGATTTGCAGACGCTCGTCGGGCACGGTAATCACGCCCACGTTGGGCTCGATGGTGCAGAACGGGTAGTTGGCCGATTCGGCTTTGGCGTTGGATAACGCGTTGAACAGGGTGGATTTGCCGACGTTCGGCAAGCCCACGATACCGCAGCGGAGGCCCATTTCTTTGAGGATAAGTGTTGAGTAGGAAATTGCGCGCTGGCGCAATTCGGCCGCAAAGGTACAACGCGCCGTAGCGTGGCCCCTGCAAATCCGCAAGTTGAACGAACGACGCAAGCGCCGGGAACGCGGGCCACAAAGGCCGCGCTACAGCCAAAACGGCGCCAACGGACCGGGGTCCATTGGCGCCGTTTTGGCAGCAACAGCTGCACCTGCGCGGCCGTGGGGGCCCTAATAGCTGTCGTCGCTGCGGTTGGCGTCGAAGGCGGGGCGCTGCTCGGCGGCGGCGGCGTCGCGGCGGTCGCGCTCGTCGTACTCGCGGGGGCGGTCCAGCTCGGCCACTTCCTCGGGGGTCAGAAGCTCTTCGCGCACGTAGTCCACGGCGTCCTGCAAGGCGTCTACAAACTTTAAAAAATCTTCTTTATACAAGAAAATCTTATGTTTCTCGTAAGAAACCGAGTCGTCTCCGTTTTGGCGGCGCTTGCTTTCGGTGATGGTCAGGTAGTAATCCTGGCCGCGGGTGGCTTTCACGTCGAAGAAATACGTGCGCTTGCCAGCCTTAATGCGTTGGGAATAAATCTCTTCCTGGTCGGGGCGGTCGTCCACAGGCGTTGGGTGGGGTAAGGTTGAGGAATAGGGCAATCGATTGATGTGGGTTCGAATGTAGGTATGATGAGGCAAAGAAAAAAGCGGCCGGGGCCCCCGGCGTGGTATCTTTGAACAGGGCCCCCGGGGCCCCGGCCTACCCTTTTGCTTGCCCATGCCCGCCCCCGACCTCGCCGCCGTCCGTTCGTTCGAAAACCTGGAATTTCTGGCCCGCCAGCTTGTCGACGGCTTCATCACCGGCTTGCACCAATCGCCGTACCACGGCTTTTCGGTCGAGTTCTCGGAGCACCGCCTCTACAACCCCGGCGAGAGCACGCGCCACATCGACTGGAAGGTGTTTGCCCGCACCGACAAGCTCTTCGTGAAGCGTTACGAAGAGGAAACCAACCTGCGCGCCCACCTGCTCCTCGACGTGAGCCCGAGCATGTACTACCCCGCCCCCGACCACGCCAAGCTGACCTTCAGCGTGGTAGCGGCGGCGGCGCTGGCCACGCTGCTCACCCGCCAGCGCGACGCGGTGGGCCTCGTCACCTTCGCCGACCAAGTGGAACTGCAAACGCCGGTGCGTTCCACCACCACCCACCGCCACGCCGTGCTGCTGGCCTTGCAGCGCCTGCTCGAGCGCCCGGCCGCGCCGGCGGGGCCCCGGCGCGGCACCGACGTGGCCGGCGTCATCCACACCATCGCCCAGCAAATCCCCAAACGCTCGCTCGTGATTCTGTTCAGCGACATGCTGGGGCGCGACGCGGCGGGGCAGGCCGCCGCGCTGGCCGCGCTGCAGCACCTGCGCCACCAGCACCACGAGGTGCTGCTCTTCCACGTGCTCGACCGCGCCACGGAAGCCAACTTCGACTTTGCCGAGCGGCCCTACATCTTCGAGGACGTGGAAACGGGCCAGGAAATCAAGCTCCAGCCCTCCCAAATTCGGGAGCAGTACCGCACCGCCATGGCCACCTTCGAGCAAGACCTGGCCCTGCGCTGCGGCCAGCTCAAGATTGATTTCGTGCCCGTGGACGTGCGCGAGCCCTTCGAAAAAGTGCTGTACGCCTACCTGGTGAAGCGCGGCAAGGGGCGCTAGGGCCCCGGCGCTACCTTTGCGGCCACGTTTTTCACCCATCCTTTTTTCGCGCCATGTACCAAGTTTTGCTTGTCCTTCACTCCTACCTCCGCTGGTTTGTGCTCGGGGCCGGCCTCGTGGCCGTGTACCGCGCCTACGTGGGCCTGTCGGGCCGCCGCCCGTTTGGCAAAGGCGACAACGCCTTCGGGGCCAGCTTCGTGGGCTTCATGCTGTTGCAGCTCATCGTGGGCCTGGGCCTGTACTTCGGCCTCAGCCCTTACGGCCTCAAGGCGATGAAGGTAGCCGGCGCCATGAAGGACCCGGTGGTGCGCTTCTTCGGCCTGGAGCACGTGGTGGTGATGATCATCGCCGTCGTCGTTGCCCAGCTGGGCCGCACGCTCTCCAAAAAACGCCTCAACGACACCGCCAAGCACAAAACCGCTTTCATTTACTACGGCGTCGCCCTGCTGCTGGTGCTGCTCATGATTCCGTGGGGCCTCTGGAACCCAGCCCGCCCGCTGTTCCGGTTTTAATCACAACCACATTACCCACAAAAACGCCTTCCGGTCTGCGCAGACCGGAAGGCGTTTTTGCGTTCGTGCTAGCTTGGCGCTACACGTTCATTCCGCCCGATGCTTCGATGCGCTGCGCGTTGATCCAGTGGGCCTCGTCGGTGCAGAGGAAGGCCACGATGGGGCCGATGTCGTCGGGCAGGCCCACGCGGCCCAGGGCCGTTGCCCCGGCTATCATGGCGTTGACTTGGGGATTATCGCGCACCATGCCGCCGCTAAAATCGGTGGCGATGGCGCCGGGGGCCACCACGTTGGCGGTGATGCCGCGCACGCCCAGCTCCTTGGCCTGGTAGCGGGTCAGCACCTCGATGGCGCCCTTCATGGCCGCGTACGCCGACGAGCCATTATAGCTGAAGCGGGCCAGCCCCGACGAGATGTTGATGATGCGGCCGCCGTCGGCCAGCAAGGGCAAGGCTTTCTGCGTCAGGAAGAACGGGCCTTTCAGGTGAACGTTCACCATCTCGTCGAACTGCGCCTCGGTGGTGTCGGCAAAGTCGGCGTGGAGGGCCGTGCCAGCGTTGTTGACCAGAAACTGAAACCGCTCGGCCTGGAAGTCGGTTTGGAGCGTGGTTTTCACTTGCTCGAAGAAAGCGTCGAAGCTCGAAGCGTCGGCCACGTCGAGCGGCAAGGCGGCGGCTTGGCAGCCCAGGGCCCCAATTTCGGCCACCACGGCTTCGGCCTCGGCTTGCTGGCTGTGGTAGGTTAGCAGCACGTCGATGCCTTTGCCGGCCAAGCTCAGGGCCATGTTTTTGCCCAGGCCGCGGCTGCCGCCGGTCACGAGGGCTATTTTGTTGGTGCTCATCAGATGGAGAGGATTAAGGTACGGGCACAAAGGTCCGGGGCCCCACCGGCCGGCTCGTGGTGAGTAGCCCAGTTTAAATGGTGATTACTTCCGAAAGTTGCGCGCGGCGCGCGGCCCACACCTGCTCGCGGTACTGCTTGGGCGTGCAGCAGGCGAAGCGCTTGAAGAACTTGGTGAAGTTGGAAGGGTCGTAAGTGAGGTTGGCGGCGATGGCGGCCACGGGCCGGTCGGTGTCGCGCAGCAGTTGCTGGGCCGCGGCCAAAATTTGGGCTTCAAAATAGTAGCACGGCGGGTGGCCGGTGGTGAGCTTCAGGGTGTTGCTGAGGTGCGTGGGGTGGATGCAAAGCTGGCTGGCAAAGTCGCGCACTTCCAGCATCTCGGTGGCCCGGCCGGCCACCACGTCGGCCAAATGCTGGTCTACTGCGCGCCGGAAAGCGGCCGTTATCTCGTGCTGGCGGGCCAGGATTTTGTGGGGAATGGGCGTGGTGGCCATGCGGTGGCGGGCAAGGGGAAAGACGTTGCGAACGGCTAACATAACAGCACACCGCGCGTTCTGCTTTTCCGCAAGGCCCTGGCGGCAGGTGGCCCCGTTTGCACCAGGGCCCCGGCGGTGGAGCCCGTGCAACCTTTTCGGCCGCGCGGGGGTCGTCTAGCTACTCCCGCTACTCCCGCTTTTTTCTGCCCGTCCGTATGCGCTTGCCCCTGCTTCTTGCCGCCTCCCTCGCGCTGTTCAGCTGCCGCAAAAGCGACGACCCGAGCCTGGCGCCCGGCGAGGGCCCGGAACTGGCGGCGGAAGACGACTGCGGCACGCCGGGGCCCAGCGGCTACCGGGTGCTGCTGCACACGCAGCAGCAGGCCGTGCAGCTGCCGGGCACGGTCGAAACGTTCCTGCTCAGCCAAGACAACCAGCGGTACTCCAGCGGCAGCGACCACCTCATCGCCTCGCTCACCCGGCAAGAAAACGACGTGCTGAGCCTGCGCTACTGCGGCGTGGTGCACGACGGCGTGACCACCGACTTGGGCCCCGCCCGCAGCGCCATCAGCCTCCAGGACTTGCCCGCCCAGGTGTACCGCCTGCGCATCACCGTGCGCAACCGCCACACCACCGGCACCCTCGACCTGACCACCACGCCCGCCCGCTTCAGCTTCGCCGACACCACAGTGGCAGCCGCCTGGCGCTAGCGGGGGCCCCGGGCCGCTAGGCTTTTGCGCGCGGGCGGTGTAAACTCGCGGCGCACTCTTGCCCGCCGCCATGACCGCCGACTTCCTCGCCAGCACCAAAAAACAGTTCGCCTACTACAAGCTGCTGGGCGAACAAGCCCTGGCCCAAGTGCCCGACGACCAACTCAACTGGCAGCCCAACGCGGCCAGCAACAGCCTGGCGGCCATCGTGAAGCACTTGTGGGGCAACATGTTGTCGCGCTGGACGGATTTCCTGACCACCGACGGCGAAAAGCCCTGGCGCCACCGCGAGGCCGAGTTCGACAACGACCTGCGCACCCGCGCCGCGGTGCTCGAAAAGTGGGAGGCCGGTTGGCAATGCCTGTTCGGGGCCCTCGACGGGCTGATCGTGGCCGACCTCGACCGGCTCGTGTACATCCGCCACCGGGGCCACACCGTGGCCGAAGCCATCAACCGGCAGCTGGCGCATTACCCCTACCACGTGGGCCAACTGGTGTTCCTGGCCCGCCTGGTGGCCGGCGATGCGTGGCAGTCGCTCTCCATCCCGCGCGGCGAATCGGCGGCCTACAACACCGAGAAGTTTGCCCAGCCCCCGCACCAAGCACACTTCACGGACCAGTACCTGGGCGGCACTCCTCAGTGATAAATACAATCCGGGCCAAGTTGTAGGCACCGCCCTGGCCGGCCACCCACCGCAGCCGCCAACACAGCGAAACAGGGCGGTGGCATTGGGCAGCTAACCTACGCCAATGCATACCAGGCGCCTGGGCTTAGCATTTTCGGGGCCCCAAATGGGGCGCGGGCGGCCAGCAATTTCGCCGAATGGGGCCCTAAGTGCCCAAAGTGGCCACTAGTGGGTGTGGCGCCAGGTTTCGCAACGGAAGGATGAGCTTGGTCGAATCATTTTTTTGGCCTGCAACTACAGCATGCTGCACGGCATCACGTCTAGGTACTAGCCGTTCCTTTTCACCCCAGCCCGCCCGTCATGCTTTACTTGTTTGGCCGCCTCGCCCTCAGCGATTCTTACTATTTCCACCCAGGCAATCAGGAAGACGACTACCAGGAAACCACAACCGGCGACCGGCGCACCGGGGGCCCCCAGCCCGCAGCCCGGGCGGCAACGGTTGGCCGCCGCCTGCGCCGGGGCCGCCCCCTCCCGCAAACGGGTTGCTCTGCCACGGGCCGTGCCAGTTAGCCGCGGCTGCGCAGGGAGGTAAGCAGCACAGCATAGGCCGCTCCCATTAAGGCGCAAAGTACAGGGGCCCTGTCATCGCAAAAGCCCGCCGCTGGCAATCAGCGGCGGGCTTTTAAGAGCTTGTGCGAGCGGCAATTATTGTCCCAGCACAATGGCAAAAATCAGCGGGGCCACGATGGTGGCGTCGCTTTCGATGATGAACTTCGGGGTTTTTTCGCCCAGCTTGCCCCAGGTGATTTTCTCGTTGGGCACGGCGCCCGAGTAGCTGCCGTAGCTGGTCGTTGAGTCCGAAATTTGGCAGAAGTAGCCCCACAGCGGCACGCTGGTGCGGCCCAGGTCTTGGTGCAGCATGGGCACCACGCAAATGGGGAAGTCGCCGGCAATGCCGCCGCCAATCTGGAAAAAGCCAATTTTGCTCTCCTCGGTGGCGGTTTTGGTGTACCAGTCGGCCAAGTAAATCATGTACTGGATGCCCGTGCGCATGGTGTGCACGTTCTTGATGTCGCCCGCAATGACGTGGCCGGCGTAGATGTTGCCGAGCGTCGAGTCTTCCCAGCCGGGGCAAATGATGGGCAGGTTTTTCTCGGCCGCGGCCAACATCCACGAGTCCTTGGGGTCGATCTGGTAGTACTGCTCCAACTCGCCGCTCAGCAGAATCTGGTAGAAGAATTCGTGCGGGAAGTACGCCTGGCCTTCTTGGTCGGCCTTTTCCCAGAACTTTAGCACCACGTGCTCCAAGCGGCGCATGGCCTCCTCTTCGGGGATGCAGGTGTCGGTCACGCGGTTCATGTGGCGGGCCAGCAAGGCCTGCTCGTCGGCGGGCGTCAGGTCGCGGTAGTTCGGCACCCGCTCGTAGAAGTCGTGGGCCACCAGGTTGAAGATGTCCTCCTCCAAATTGGCGCCCGTGCAGCTGATAATCTGCACCTTGTCCTGCCGGATCAGCTCGGCCAACTGGATGCCCATCTCGGCGGTGCTCATGGCCCCGGCCAGAGTAATCATCATTTTGCCGCCTTCGGCGAGGTGTTGGTTGTAGCCGTCGGCCGCGTCGATGAGCGCCGCGGCGTTGAAGTGGCGGTAGTGGTGCTTGAGGAAGTTGGTAATGTGCATGGTGTAGAACTGACAGCCCCGGCGGGCCGCCGGGAGCTGGGTAAAAGAATGGAGCCAGCGCCTATACGCGCCGCCGGAAGCTGCGGGCACGCCGGGGCCCCAGCGGTGGCGCTAGGCCGGCTCCGCAATGATGAGGTTGTGGTTGGTGTAGATGCAGATGTCGGCCGCGATGTGCAGGGCGTCTTCCACCATTTGGCGGGCGGTGAGGTGCGGGGCGTGCTTTTTCAGGGCCAGGGCGGCGGCCTGCGCGTACATGGCCCCCGAGCCGATGGCCGCCACGTCCATGTCGGGCTCCAGCACGTCGCCGGTACCGCTGATGATGAGCAGTTCGTCCTTGTCGGCCACCACCATCATGGCTTCTAATTTTCTCAAGTACTGGTCTTTGCGCCAGTCTTTGGCCAGCTCGATGGCGGCGCGCTTGAGGTTGTTGCCGTAGGCCCCCAACTTCTCCTCGAAGCGGTCGAGCAGCATGAAGGCGTCGGCGGTGGAGCCGGCGAAGCCGGTGACGACCTTGCCGTCGTTGAGTTGGCGCACTTTGCGCACGTTGTTTTTGGCCACGTGCTTGTCCATGGTGGCCTGGCCGTCGGCCCCGAGGGCGATCTGGCCGTTGTGGCGCACGCCGAGCACGGTCGTGGAGCGAATTTTTGGTAGCATGGGGCAAAAATACGCCCCTTTCACCGGGCGCGCCGCAGCAGTGGCGTTTGCCCAAAAAAAGCGGCCGGGCCCTGGGGCCCGGCCGCTTTAAGCAGGCTCAAGCTGCGCGGCCGTTGCGGGGCCCCGCAACGGCTAAACTTGCAGCGTTTTTTCGGGTAATGGGTTAGGCAAGGGCTTGATGCGGTTGACGGCCCACTTGAAAAACCGTACCCACAGGCCGCGTTGCCGCTCCAGAAGGATGCCGATGATGACGGCCACGACGATGACCGAAATAATGGCGCCCCACATCTGCGGCACGTCGTTTACGCGCCACCCAAACACGGCGCGCCACAGCACAATCAGGGGGTAGTGCAAAATGTAGAGCGGAAACGACAAGTCGGCAATCATACGCAGCGAGTTCACCACCGCGGGTTTTACGGCATTGCTTCCCGCGGGCAACAGCCAAACGGCCAGCGCAAAGACGATGCCCGTCAACCAGTCGGTCAGGAACCGGTTGGCGTAGAAAAAGGGCTTGTACCCCAGGTTGTAAGGCCAGGCTGGCACGTAAATCACCATCAGGCCCGCCGCCAACACCAGGGCGCCCACCAGGGCCCACCCGCTTTTGATTACCAGCGTAGGGGCAGGAATGCGGTAGGACAAGAAGCCAAAAATCCAAATGGGCATCAATAGCAGAATTTTTGGCCCCGCCACGCAACACGCCAACACGGGCAATATCAGCGACTTGGCGCCGGGGCCCCGGAAGAACCAGAGCCCAAAAATGGCGTAGTACCAAAACTCAAAACTCAACGACCACAGCGGATTGTTGATGGGCGGCGAGGCCGATAACAACCCTATTTCGTTGCAGAAAACGAGGCATAACGCGTAGCGGGGCAACGAGCTGCCTCGGGAATAGTCTGCAGAAATTGCCGGATCTAAGCAGGATGTTGCAAACTCGATGAGCGCCGTGATGACCAAGGCCGGAATCACCACCGAGTAGAGGCGGCTGAGGCGAGCCGCGGCGTACTGCCGGGGCCCCCGGTTGTTGCTAGTAGTGGTGTAGGCAATAAGGTAACCGGACAGCACGAAAAATACAATAACTGCGGCGTGCGACAAGTCGTTGAAAATAGCCAACAGGCGGGGGTAGTCGTGCATCCATTGATACGAAGCGTGGCAAACCAACACGGTGAGGGCCGATAGTAAGCGCATGCCGTCAAGAAAAATACTGGAGTCGCCGCTAATAGTTCGTCTTTTTAGTGCATCCATACTAAGAGAAAAGCTTAAAGTATAAATCTTAACGAATTATAACTATTTACACGTGTACAAAGATAGTATATTTAGCCAGCCAAATATTTAGCCGGCCCACCCTAAAGCACTCAAGAACAGGTAAAGTTTTATTTCCCATAGCCTGGGCAACCGCGCCCAGGCGGAGTGGAAAGGTGTGCTGCCCTGCCAGCTCCGCCCAGGCGCGGTTGCTTCTAAAACCGGGCTTGGAGCTTGGCAAAAAGGAACCGGCCGTTCGAACCCATCTGCACGGGGTCCCAGGCGCCGCCGGTTTCGGTGGCCTGGGGGTTGAAGAAGTTGGGGTACTTGTTGAACAGGTTGGAGCTGCCTACTGAGAGGCGCAGCTGGTTGGTGAGGGCGTAGCTCAGGGCCACGTCGGTGGTCAGGCGCGGGTCGTAGCGGTTCAGGTCGCCGTTGTAGTCGATGAGCGACACGCCGCCGAACTCCACGAACCGCACCAGGGCCCCGAAGCGGCCGAGGTTGTAGTCGAAGGTGAGGTTGATTTTGTAAGGTGGCGCCGAGGCTTTCACGAACGCCTGTTCGCGGGGCCCGAAGAAAATGTCTTCCTTGCCGGCCAGCAGCGGCGTGGCCTGCACCCGCGTCACGTTCAGGCGGTTGAAGTTGGCGGCCAGCGTGGTGGTAAGGCGGCCGCTGCCCACGCCCAGCGTGTTGGCCACCACGGCGTCGAGGCCGAACGTGCTGGTGGAGGCCGCGTTGGCGAAGAACTGGGCCTGGCCCACGCCCAGGGCCGTGAGGGTGGGCCCGATGATGTTATCGTCGGAAGTGAAGCTGCCGGTGAGCACGATCCGGTCCTGGATGTGGATGTAGTAGCCGTCCACGGTGAATGTGAGCACCGAGCCGGCGCGGCCCGTGAAGCCCACGCTGGCCGAGCGCGAGAGCTCGCGCGTGAGCGGCGGAATGCCCACGGCCTGGGTCACGGGGCCGCTGTTGCGGTCGAGCAGCACGTCGATCGGTTTGCCGCCCACCACGTTGGTGAACACGGTGTTGAAGTTGATTTGCGCCAGCGACGGGGCCCGGAAGCCTGTGCTCAACGTGCCGCGCAGCGAGAAGGCGTCGCTCAGCTTGAGGCGCGTGGCCAGCTTGCCGGTGAAGTTGCTGCCGAAATCGGTGTAGTTCTCGAAGCGCACCGCGCCTTCCACCAGCAGGGCCTTGGTCACGTCCAGTTCGGCGTCGGCGTACACGCCCACGTTGCTGCGGCTGGCTTTCACCTCGTTGCGCGGCTGGAAGCCGGGGAAGCCCTGGGACCCTGCCCCCACGCCCGTGCCCGGCGCATAGTTGGTGTACGACCCCGGCTCGCCCGCAAACAGCGAATACCACTCGCGGCGGTACTCGCTGCCGAAGGCCAGGTTGAGGCCCTGCAGCACGGTTTTGTAGTTGCGGCTCACGTTGAGGTCCACTACGTCCTGCTGGAGCTGGAAGCCGCCCGCGTCGAACGTCGTCGGCGACTGGGCCCCCAGCGTGGCGTTCAGCGTATTTTTCACGCCGTAGTGGAAGTTGTTCGAGCCGAAGCCGTTGCTCAGGTCCACGTCCCACTGCCCAAAGGTGCCGCGCACGCCGGCCACGCCGTGCCCGTCGAAAATGCTGCTCGTGATGATGGGGTCGAAGCCGTTGGGGTAGAGCGTGGCGTTGCTGCGCGGGTTCGGGATGTCGTTGCCCAGGCTGTCGGTGCCGATGGTCGGAAAGCGGGTGTAGGCGTAGGCGTCGCCCTTGCGCACGTTGAAGCCGCCGAACACGTAGGCGTACACTTTCTCGCTCAGCGGCAGTTTGCTGTTGAGGTACACGGAGGTGTTGGTCGCCTTCGGGTCGCCGTACTGGCGGCGCTGGATGCCGTCGGGGGCCGGCACGTTGGCCCGCTGGGTGTGCTCGCGCTGGTTGAAATCGACGGTGGCGTTCACGAAGCCGCCCTGGCCCACGGCCACCCCGTAGTTGGCGTTGGCGTTGAAATTGCCGCCGTCGAATTTCTTATCGTCGAAGCGGTACTTGGCCGTATAGGCCCCGTAGTTGGCGTTGGCGGTCAGCTCCTTGGTGCTGGTTTTCAGCACGATGTTGATGACGCCCGCAATGGCGTCGGAGCCGTACTGGGCCGAGGCCCCGTCGCGCAGAATCTCGATGCGCTCGATGCTGGCGGCCGGAATCGTGTTCAGGTCGGTGCCCGTGTTGCCACGGCCGCGGCTACCGAACAGGTTCACGAGCGCCGACTGGTGCCAGCGCTTGCCGTTCACCAGCACCAGGGTTTGGTCGGGGCCCAGGCCGCGCAGGCTGGCGGGGTCCACGTGGTCGGCGCCGTCGGCGCCGGTCTGGCGGTTCGAGTTGAAGGAAGGAGCCACGAATTGCAGCAGCTGGTTCACGTCGAGTTGGCCGGTTTTGGCCGTCACCTGCCGCACGTCGATGATGTCGACCGGCGAGGGCGAGTCCGTCACCGAGCGGTTGAGGCTACGCGTGCCCACCACCTGCACGCCCTCCAGGGCGGTGCTGCTGGCGGCCAGGCGCACGGCCACGGGGCCCTCGGTGCCCACTTCCTGGCTGGTGTAGCCCAGGGCGCTGATTTGCAGCCGCGGCTGGGCCGTGCGCGCGCGCAGCATAAAGCGGCCGGTGGCGTCGGTGCTAATGCCGTTGTTGGTGCCTTTTTCCACCACCGTGGCCCCGATCACCGGGGCCCCCGCCGCGTCCAGAATTTGGCCCGACACCGTGCGGCTCTGGGCCCAGGCCGCGCTGCTGGCCAGCACGAACGGCACAATTAGTAACTTTTTATTCATAATCGAAAAATGGGATGATGGCCCGTAAATATAGGCTCTTTCCCATACCACCCCCATTTACTAGGGCCCCAACAGCCTAAAAAGCAAAGAATCAGCCCGGTGGAGGCTGATTCTTTGGGTCAGTTTCAGAAATTACACAGCTTTGACTGTGGCAAGGGATTAAATCAACATCCGCATGGGATCTTCCAGCAGCGCTTTCAGCGTTTGGAGGAAAGCCGCGCCGGTGGCGCCGTCCACCACGCGGTGGTCGCAGCTCAGCGTCACCTTCATGACGTTGCCGATGGCCAGCTGGCCGTCCTTCACCACGGCGGTTTGCTTGATGCCGCCCACGGCCAGAATGCAGGCGTCTGGCGGGTTGATGATGGCCGTGAACTCGTCGATGCCAAACATGCCCAGGTTGCTGATGGTGAAGGTGCTGCCTTCCCACTCGGCCGGCTGGAGCTTCTTGCTCTTGGCCTTGCCGGCCAGCTCCTTCACCTCGGTGGCAATTTGCGAGAGGCCCTTGCCGTCGGCGTTGCGGATGACGGGCACCAGCAGCCCTTCGTCCACGGCCACGGCCACGCCGATGTTGATGACCTTGTTCTGGCGGATCTTGTCGCCGAGCCACGACGAATTGACCACCGGGTGCTGGCGCAGGGCCACGGCCGAGGCCTTGAGCACCAAGTCGTTGAAGCTCAGCTTCACCTGCGAGAGCGTGTTGAGCTGGGTGCGCACCTCCATGGCCTTGTCCATCAGGATTTCCATCGTGAGATAGAAATGCGGGGCCGTGAACAAGCTCTCCGACAGGCGCTTGGCAATCACCTTGCGCATCTGCGACACCGGCGTGTCGGTGTAGGTGCCTTCGGCCGCGGCGGGGGCCGGGGCGGCTTTCGGGGCCGGCGCGGCGGGCGCCGCTTCGGGCAAGGCAGCGGCCACGTACTCGTTGGGCACGGCGGCGGGCGCTGCGGCCGGGGCCGCCGCCGGCGCGGCCTGGCCGGGCGTGAACGCCTCCACGTCGCGCTGCACAATGCGGCCGTTGTCGCCGCTGCCCTTTACCTGGGCCAGGTTAATGCCTTTCTCTTTGGCAATGCTCTTGGCCAGCGGCGAGGCCAGGATGCGGCCGGCGGGCGCGGCGGGCTCCTCAGCGGCGGCGGGCTGGGCCGGGGCCCCGGCGGGGGCGGCGCCGGCCGGCGCGGGGGCCGGGGCAGCGCCGCCGCTCTGGCCGCCCAGCAACGATTGAATGTCCGCGCCTTCCTCCCCGATGATGGCCAGGATGCCGTCCACGGCCACGGCTTCGCCGGCCTTGGGGCCCGTGTAGAGCAGGGTGCCGTCTTCGTAATTTTCCAATTCCATGGTGGCTTTATCGGTTTCGACTTCGGCCAGGATGTCGCCGGCTTTCACCTTGTCGCCCACTTTTTTCAGCCAGGCGGCAATGGTGCCTTCGGTCATCGTGTCGCTCATTTTGGGCATGAGCACTACAGTAGCTTTCTTGCCGTTGGCGGGCGCGGCGGGGGCCGCGGGCGCCGCCGGTTTGGGGGCCTCGGCGGCGGGGGCCGGCGCGGGCTTGGGAGCCACTGGCGCGGGGGACGGGGCGGCCGCGGCCTTGGGCGCGGCGGGGGCCCCGCCGCCGTTCAGCAGGGCCGAGAAATCTTCGCCCGGCTGGCCCACGATGGCCAGGATGCCGTCCACGGCCACGGCCTCGCCCTCTTTCGGGCCGATGTAGAGCAGGGTGCCGTCGTCGTAGTTTTCCAGCTCCATCGTGGCCTTGTCGGTTTCGACTTCGGCCAGAATATCGCCGGATTTAACGTTGTCGCCCACTTTTTTGAGCCAGGCCGCGATGACGCCTTCGGTCATCGTGTCGCTCATTTTGGGCATTTTTATGATTTCGGCCATCGGGTTGTCGCGCTTGGGTTGATTGGGCCAAAATTAGCCCGAAAAGTTGGGCACGCCAACCGGCCGGGGCCCGCCCGCCGCCGGCCCGCCCGCTCAGCTTTGCAAATGGGCGGTGTCCAGAAAATTTTTCACCGTGAACACCGTGCCCGTATACTCCAGCTTGTACAAACACAAATTGCTGTGTTCGAAGCCGTCCATGCAGCTGAGCGGGTAGTGCAGCAGCTGGCAGAGCAGCACGCGCAGGGCCCGGCCGTGCAGGCACACGAGCACGGTTTCTTCGGCGGCGCGGGCCGTGAGCAGCTCGATGAACGGGCGCTGGCGGGCGGCCACTTCGGCGGGGCTCTCGCCGCCTTCGAGGCGGGCGCTGGCGTCGCCGGCGGCCCAGGCGGCCAGCGTGGCGCGGTACTCGGCGTCTTCGGCCCCGGTGATGCGGGTGCCCTCGCGGCGGCCCCAGCTGATTTCGTTCAGGGCCGCGTGCGCCTCGTGGGGCCGGCCCAGGTCAAGGAAGCCTTGCACCGACTGCCGGGTGCGGCGCAGGGCCGAGGTGTACACCTTGTCGAACGGCACGTGGCCGTAGGCGGCAAAAAACTGCGCGGCCTGGCGGCGGCCCGTGGCGTTCAGGTCGGAATCGACGCCGCTGCCCTGCACAATGTTCTGCACGTTGAAATCGGTCTGGCCGTGGCGCAAGAGGAAGATGGTCCGGGGCCTCACGTTTCGGGGGTAATTTTGCGGAACAATGGCCCAAAGTACGGGTTTTATGGCCGGCCCCCTGCCCCAGCCGGCGCCGTTTATTCCTTTTCCATGACCCTCGACGAAGTAAAGGCCTGGACGGCCAACCGCCCCACCCTGGCCGACGCCCTCGGCATCGAGCTGACCGCCCTCACCGACGACTGCGTTGAGGGCCGGATGCCCGTGGACGGCCGCACCCACCAGCCCATGGGCCTGCTGCACGGCGGGGCCTCGGTGGCGCTGGCCGAAACGCTGGGCAGCATCGGCGCCGCCAGCCGCGTCGACCCCGCCAAGCAAGCCTGCGTGGGCCTGGAAATCAACGCCAACCACCTCAAGGGCGTGCGCGACGGCTGGGTGCGCGGCCGGGCCACGCCCGTGCACGTGGGCCGCAGCACCCAGGTGTGGGAAATCCGCATCACCCACGAAGAAACCGGGGCCCTGGTGTGCCTCAGCCGCATCACGCTGGCCGTGATCGACTTGCCGGCCACCGGCCCGCGCCCCGCCTGATGCCGCTTCCCGAACCGCGCTTGCTGCCGTGGCCGCCCGCCGCGGCGGGCCTGGGGGCCCTGGCCCGGCTGCGCCACCTCGTGGCGGGGGCCCTGCGCACGGGCCGCCCGCTGGCCGTGTGGCGCGAGCCCGGCGCCGGCCGCCCGCAGCTGCTCGTGAGCCGCTCGCTCGAAGCCGCCTACACCGGCCTGCCGCCCGCCCTCGACGCGGGGGCCCCGGCGGGCTTCGCGTTTTTCCCCTTCCGCGACTCCGACCACAACCCGGCCTTTTTCCTGCCCGCCGACGTGCGCTACGACGCGGCCCGGCCCGACGTCCTCCTCGTGGCGCCCGCCGCCCGCGCGCTGCTGCCCAACCTGGCGGCTTGGCTCGCGCTGCCCACCCCCGCCGCGCTGGCCTGGCACTACAGCCCACAGCCCGCCCCGGCCGCGGCCACCGAGGCCGAGTACACCGCCCTGGTGCGCCAGGGCGTGGCCGCCATCAAGGAAAAAACGGTGCTGAAAGTGGTCAGCTCGCGCGCCGCGCGCCGGCCGCTGCCGGCCGGGTTCGACCCGCTCGCGGCGTTCGACAAGCTCAGCGCCAAGTACCCGCAGGCGTTCGTGTCGCTGGTGAGCGTGCCGGGCGCGGGCACCTGGCTGGGGGCCACGCCCGAGGTGCTGGCCGAGGTCACGGCCGACGGCCACTTCCGCACCGTGGCGCTGGCCGCTACCCAGCCCGTGACGGAGGCCGCCTCGCCCCGCACGGCCATCTGGCGGCAGAAAGAAATTGAGGAGCAAGCGCTGGTGGCGCGCTACATCGTGAACTGCTTCAAGCAGTTGCGCCTGCGCGAATACCAGGAAACGGGGCCCCGCACCGTGGTGGCGGGCCAGCTGCTGCACCTGCGCACCGACTTTGAGGTGGACCTGGCCGCCGTGCCCTTCCCCAACCTGGGCACCGACATGCTGCGCCTGCTGCACCCCACCTCGGCCGTGGGCGGCATGCCCAAGCTGGCGGCGCTGGCGTTTTTGCGCGAGCACGAGCGCTACGACCGCGCCTACTACAGCGGCTTTTTGGGGCCCGTGAACGTGGCCGCGCCCGGCGTTGCCCGCCTCTTCGTGAACCTGCGCTGCCTGCAGGTGCGCGCCCACGAGGCCATCCTCTACGCCGGCACCGGCCTGACGGTGGACTCGGACCCGGACCGCGAGTGGCAGGAAACCGAAATGAAATTGCAAACCGTGGGCACCGCCCTCGTTTAAGGCCCGGGCGCCGTGCCCCGGGGCCCCCATCCGTACAGTGCCAAATGAACAACCAAGCCGTTTTCAACATCGCCGAAATCTGCGCCCGGCACGGGATTACCGACGTGGTGCTGTCGCCCGGCTCGCGCTCGGCGCCGCTCACGCTGGCCTTTGCGCGGCACCCGGCCTACCGCGGCAAGCTGCGCGTGGTGCCCGACGAGCGGGCGGCGGCGTTCATCGGCCTGGGCCTGGCGCAGGCCACGCGGCGCCCGGTGGTGCTGGTGTGCACCAGCGGCACGGCCGGCCTCAACTACGCGCCCGCCGTGGCGGAGGCGTTTTTCCAGCAAATTCCGCTGTTGGTGCTTACCGCCGACCGGCCCCCGGAGTGGATCGACCAGCTCGACGGCCAGACCATTCGCCAGCGCAACCTCTACGGGGCCCACGCCAAGGCGGCCTTCGATTTCCCAGCCGACACCGCACACCCCGACGCCAAGTGGCACGCCGAGCGCATTATCAACGAGGCCATTAACCTGGCCCAGGCGGGCCCCGCCGGCCCGGTGCAGGTGAACGTGCCGCTGCGCGAACCCTTCTACCCGAAGGCGGGCGAGGACGTGGGGTACGAGCAGGACGTGAAAATTATTCGCGAAGACCACGCCAACCCCGTGCTGCCCCCGGCCGAAATTCTGGACTTGCGCCAGCAGCTGCGCGCCGCCGGCCGCGTGCTGGTGGTGGCGGGCCAGCAGGCCAACAGCCCGGGCCTGACGGCGGCGCTCTACGAGTTTACGGCGGCGCGCCAGGTGCCCGTCGTAGGCGATGCCATTGCTAATCTGAACGAGGTGCCCGCCGTGCACCGGCAAGATGTTTTCCTGGCGGGCCTGACGCAGGAGCAAAAAGCCGCGCTCCGGCCCGACTTGCTCATCACCTTCGGGCAGTCGCTGATTTCGAAGAGCTTGAAGCTGTTCCTGCGCGACGCGGCCCCGGCGCAGCACTGGCACCTGCAAGCCACGGGGCCCGTGGCCGACACGTTTCGGCGCCTCACGCGCATCGTGCGGGTGCAGCCGGCTGCGTTTTTCCAGCAACTGTCGTCGTTCGAAACCAAGGATTACGGCCCCGCGGCAGGTTCAAATTCTTCATTTACAAAAACCATTGAGGGTTCGAATCCCATCCCCGCTACAACGCTGGACCAGGGTTCGAGTATATACAGCTCCGAAGCTCTTGATCTAGGCTCGATTCCTAGCGCGACCACCGCGCCTGCCGTCACTTGGCAGCAGGCCGACGCGGCAGCGGGCGCATTCCTGGCCAATTTCTTCGCGGCCGAAGCCCAGCCGTTCAACGAGTTCACGGCCTTCCGCCACGCGCTGGGGGCCCTGGCCGACGGCACGGCCCTGCACCTGGCCAACAGCATGGCCGTGCGCTACGCCAACATCCTGGGCCTGCCGGCGGGCAAGCAAATCGAGGTGTTTGCCAACCGCGGCACCAGCGGCATCGACGGCTGCACCAGCACCGCCGTGGGCGGGGCCCTGGCGCAGCCCGCGCGGCCGGTGGTGCTGCTGACCGGCGACGTGGCGTTTTTCTACGACCGCAACGCCTTCTGGCACAACTACCCCACGCCGAATTTGCGCGTCGTGGTGTTCAACAACCACGGCGGCGGCATTTTCCGCATGATCGAGGGGCCCCGGCAGCAGCCCGAGCTGGAAGAGTTTTTTGAAACCCGCCAGGCCCTGACGGCCGAGAACTTGTGCCGCGATTTTCAGCTGCGCTACTTCCCGGTGGCGTCGTTTGCCGAACTTGCGGCCGCGCTACCGGTTTTCTTTGCGGCCGAAACCGGGGCGGCGGTGCTCGAAGTTTTCACCGACAGCAAGGCCAACGCCGCCTTTTTTGAAGAGTACCGCGCGGCCGTGAAAACGGCGTTTTCCTGATTGTTCAATCACCGGTCCTGCTGCGGTTGCGCTCAGCACGGCCGCCTTTATTCAACGTAACCAATGGCTGAAACCATCGACTGGACGCCCATCAAGGAGTTCAAAGAAATCCTGTTCTCCCAGCACGGGGGCATTGCCAAAATCAGCATCAACCGGCCGCAGGTGCACAACGCCTTCACGCCGCTCACGGTGGACGAGATGATCGAGGCCATGGACATTTGCCGCAACCGCACCGACATCGGCGTCATCATCCTCACCGGCGAGGGCGGGCGCGCCTTCTGCTCGGGCGGCGACCAGAGCGTGCGCGGCCACGGCGGCTACGTGGGCGAAAACGCCGTGCCCCGCCTCAACGTGCTGGACTTGCAGAAGATGATCCGCTCCATTCCGAAGCCGGTGATTGCCATGGTGGCGGGCTGGGCCATCGGCGGCGGCCACGTGCTGCACGTGGTGTGCGACCTGAGCATTGCCGCCGACAACGCCCGCTTCGGCCAGACGGGCCCCAACGTGGGCTCGTTCGACGGCGGCTTCGGGGCCTCGTACCTGGCGCGCGTGGTGGGCCAGAAAAAGGCCCGCGAAATCTGGTTC
Organism: Janthinobacterium lividum; assembly: GCA_050954665.1. Classification (GTDB taxonomy): domain Bacteria; phylum Bacteroidota; class Bacteroidia; order Cytophagales; family Hymenobacteraceae; genus Hymenobacter. Next base: position 120,418 of record JBPBPC010000039.1, on the reverse strand, counting down.
CTCTGCGACCAGTACGACGCCCAAGAGGCCCTCGACATGGGCCTGGTGAACAAGGTGGTGCCGCTCGACCAACTCGAAGCGACCACCGTGGCCTGGTGCCACAAGATCTTGCAAAAGAGCCCCTTGGCCCTGCGCATGCTCAAATCCAGCTTCAACGCCGAGCTCGACGGGCAGGCCGGCATCCAGGAGCTGGCCGGCAACGCCACGCTGCTCTACTACTTGAGCGAAGAAGCCAAAGAAGGCAAAAACGCCTTCCTGGAAAAGCGCCAGCCGGACTTCTCGAAGTTTCCGAAGTTTCCGTAATTTTTGCCCGCGCGCCCGGCAAAGCGGCCGGCCCGCCGAAGCATTGTGCTTCGGCGGGCCGGCCGCTTTCTTGTTTCGGCCTGGCAGAGGAAACAGTAAGTATTTAATATTTTATATACTAAATTGCCTTTTCTTGGTTCAAAGCCAGGGGCTTTCCATTCGCCGGGGCCCCTAGCATGCACGTACCGGCGCGCTCACCTAACCCGTTTGCTATGAAACGCAGAACATTCTTTCCACTTTTTTTGGCCGCCGGGGCCCTGCTGACGGTCCCGGTGGCCCAGGCCAAACGCTGGCTAAAGACGGTACGCGACCGCAAGGGCTTCCGGGTAACCGGCGGGGCCGACCGGGCAGGCCGCAGCATCACGCTGCTGGAAGGCGACACGTTTTACACCAAGGTATCGACCGCCGACTCGGACGGGGACGTGTACGTGTTCGAGTCGACGCGGGAAAAGAAAGGCGGCCCGGCCCTGCACTACCACTTCGAGCAAGACGAGTGGTGGTACGTGTTGCAGGGCGAGTTCCTCTTCAAAGTGGGCGACGAGACCTTCACGGCCAAGGCCGGCGACAGCGTGTTTGGGCCGCGCATGGTGCCGCACGCCTTCGCCAAAACGAGCGAAGGCGAGGCCCGGCTGCTCATGTTCTACCAGCCGGCTGGCAAAATGGAAGCGTACTTCCAAGCCCTAAGCCAGGGCGCGATGGCCAAAATGTCGGACGACGAGCAGGCCAGTTTTCGCAAAGCCCACGGCATCGTGCGCACGGGGCCGGCCCTGGCCCACCTAAAGCAGTGAGGCCCGGCGCGGGCCCCGCGCCGGGCGGCCCGCGCTAAAAGCTGCCGCCCATGGCCCGGCAGCCCCAGCACCAGGAAAAAAACCAGCGCAGCCGCGCGTGCTTGCGCTCCTTTTTGGCGGCCTTGGCGGCCTTGGCGGCCTGCTCGGCGGGCGTGCGGGCGATAGCGATGGCGGGGCGGGCGACGCTTTCAACAACGGGCGCCAGGGGCGCGGGCAGGTGCAGTTGGGGGGGCATGGGCGCAAGGGTTGGATGGGAGGCAGGTAATGTAGCGATTTTTTTCGACAAAGGCAAGCCGAATCGCCCCGTTTGTTGTTGGTAACTTGCTCAGCACCTTTGGCGTGCGGGTGCGCGGGCCACCGAACCCGCGCGTTTGTTTGACCCGGCCCCGGGGCCCCTTCTACCGCATGACGGACGCTGAATATCACCAAGCCATCGGGCGCATCCGGCGGCGGCACTGGCTGCACTGCGGGGCCCAGGCCCTGCTGATGGGCAGCGCGGTGCTGGCCACCGGCCGCCAGGCGGCAGTGGGCGCCGCCGCCAACCCGCGGCTGGCCACGTGGCCGGCCTTGCTGCTGCTGGGGGCCCTGGTGCCGGTGGTGGGGGCCCTGCTGTACGCGGTTTCGCGCAACTTGCGGCCCAACCTGCGGCGGCCCTACGCCGAAAACCTACGCATTTACCAGGCCCGCACGTTGCTGCGCGACAGCTTATTAGGGCTACTGGGGCTGCCCCTGCTGGCCTCCTACGTCGTTACCCACCAAGCATCGGACTTGGCCATCTGCGGCGGCCTGCTGCTAGTTTTGGGGCGGCTGACGGTGCCGTCGGCCGAAACGTACCAGCGCTGGCTGATCAGCTAGGGGCCCCGGGAACGCGTTCAATTTCAGCTGGTTATTTCACTGCCAATTGCCGGTTTCGCAGGTCGGTTTTGGCTAAACCGCTGCGTACTGGGCAGGAATTGCACTGCATTTTTATTGTCATTTTTCGCGCCTTCCCAGGTTCCGAAGGTCGGGCATCAGGCCGGTTTCACTGCGGTGAGTTGCGCGCTCAGCAAATCAAAACCTGCCGAATACCTTCGTGGTACCCCCGGCAACCGGCCGTCGCACCTCACTAGAGCGAACCCCATGAAGCACGCGTTACTTAAGTTCCTGTGGTTGCTGGTTTTGCCAGCGGCCGTGCACGCGCAGCCGAAGCCGCTGCCCAAAGAAATAGCCGCGGCCCTGGCCGACATCAAGGCCTACGAAACCACCGCGTGGCGCGCCGACAGCGGCCAACACCACCCACTGCGCGCGCACACCGAAGCCGCCTACGCCGGCAAATACGCCTTTTACCGGGGCATCCACGCCCGGCTCCGCGCGGTCGACCAAAAAGCCCTTTCTTTTGACGACCGGGTGAACCTGGAACTGCTGAACCACGAGGTGCTGGACGAGTTGGCCCAGTACCGGTACAAGGCTTACCTAAACCCCATCCTGTCCGAGTCGGGGTTCCATACCGACCTAGTGGGCCAGGCCAACGCCACGCTCACCTCGAAAAAAGACGCCGAGCAGTACCTGCGGCTGTTGCAGGACGTGCCCCGGTACGTGGCCGAGCACCTGCAGCTCATGCGCACCGGCCTGGCCCTGGGCATCGGCCAGCCCAAGGCCATTTTGGTTGGTTACGAGGCCACGTACACCCAGCACCTGGTGGCCAACGCCGAGCAATCGGTGTTTTGGCAGCCGTTCGCCAAAAAGCCCGCGGCCATTGGCGACGCGGACTGGCGGGCCTACCAAGCCGCGGCCCGCGCCAGCATCATGCAAGACGTGGTCGGCAGCTACCGGCAGATCAAGACGTTTTTTGAGCAGGAATACCTGCCCAAAACCCGCCGCACGCTGGGCGCTTCGAATTTCCCGGACGGCAAGGCCTTTTACGAGGACCGGGTGCGGCACTACACGAGCACCAACCTGACGGCCGAGGAAGTGTACCAGTTGGGGTTGACGGAGGTGGACCGGATAAACGCCGCCATGGAAAGCGTGGTCCGGCAGGCCGGTTTTAAAGGCAGCAAGCAGGAATTTATCGCCTTTTTGCGCACCGACCCGCGGTTTTACCCCAAGACGGCCGACGAGCTGCTGAAGGACGCGGCGTACATCGCCAAAAAATCGGAAGGCCAACTGCCGGCGCTGTTTGGCAAGCTGCCGCGCCAGCCGTTCACGGTGGCGCCGGTGCCCGCGTACCTGGCCCCGACCTACACCGGGGGACGCTACGCGGGGGCCCCCATTGGCGGCACCCGGGCCGGGGAGTACTGGGTGAACACGTCCAACCTGCCCAGCCGGACGCTGTACACGCTGGAGGCGTTGACGCTGCACGAAGCGGTGCCGGGCCACCACCTGCAAACGGCGCTGGCCCAAGAGCTGGACAACCTGCCCGAATTCCGCCGCAACTTGTACATCAACGCCTTTGGCGAAGGCTGGGGGCTGTACAGCGAATACTTGGGCCACGAAATGGGTTTTTACCAAGACCCGTACAGCCTATTTGGGCGGCTGACCTACGAAATGTGGCGCGCCTGCCGGCTGGTGATTGACGTGGGCATCCACGCCAAGGGCTGGACCCGGGAGCAGGCCGTGGCCTACCTGGCCGACCGCACGGCCCTGTCGCTGCACGAGGTGAACACGGAAGTGAACCGGTACATTTCGTGGCCGGGGCAGGCGCTGGCCTACAAGGTGGGCGAAATCAAGATAAAGGAAATGCGGCAAAAAACCGAAGCCGCGCTGAAAGCCGATTTTGACGTGCGGGCGTTTCACGACATGGTGCTTTCCAACGGGAGCGTGACGTTGGCCATCCTGGAAAAGATGACCGACCGGTTCATTGCGCAGCAGCTCGAAAAGCAGCGCCCGCCGAAGCCCTAAAGGGCGCACCCCAGCCAAGTGGGCGGCTGCCGGGCCGGGGCGGGGGCTAACTTTGCCGCATGGCTTCCCCCAACCTGCCCACCTCCCTGCTGCTCAACGGCCGCGAACTCCCCTACGCGGCGTTGCAGCAATACCCCGTCGCCGTGCCCGCCGACCTCAACGGCTACGAGGCCCGCGTGCTGGAGCGCGTGCGCGAATGGCTGACGGGCTCGCAGGAGTTCACCCTCACCACGTCGGGCAGCACGGGCCCGCCCACGCCCGTGGCGCTGCGGCGGCGCCAGCTGGAGGCCTCGGCCCGGCGCACCGGCGACTTTTTCGACCTGGGCCCCGGCGACCGGGCCCTGGTGTGCCTCAACTGCGAGTACATCGGCGGGCTGATGATGCTGGTGCGCGGCCTGGAGCGCCACCTGCACCTGACGGTGGTGGAGCCCCAGGCCGACCCGCTGGCCCTGGTGCCGGCCGACGCCGAATTTGACTTTGCGGCCTTCGTGCCGTTGCAGCTGCAAGCCGTGCTGGCCGCCGGCCACGCCCCGCGCCTCAACCGGATGAAAACCGTGCTGGTGGGCGGGGCCCCCGTGGACGCCGCCCTGCTGGCCGCCGTGCAGGCCCAGCTCACGGTGCCGGTGCTGCTCACCTACGGCATGACCGAAACCTGCTCGCACGTGGCCCTGCGCCGGCTGAACGGGCCCCAGGCCACCACCGCCTTCCGGGTGCTGCCGGGCATTGCGGCCGGGCAAGACGCGCGCGGCTGCCTGACGCTGCGCGGCGACGTGACCGACGACCAGCTCGTCGTCACCAACGACCAAGTAACGCTGGACGCTGGTGCCCACACGTTTGAGTGGCTGGGCCGGGTCGATTTCGTCATCAACTCGGGCGGCGTGAAAGTGCCGGCCGAAAAGGTGGAGCTGGTGCTCGACGTGGCGCTGGCCGAGCTGGGGGCCCCGCGCCGCTGCTTCGTGGCCGGCCGGCCCGACGCGCGCCTCGGCCAGGCCGTGGCGGCCTACGTGGAGGGCCCCGCCCTGCCCGCCGCCGCCGAGGCCCAGCTGCGCGCGCTGCTGGCCGCCCGCCTGGGCAAGTACGAGCAGCCCCGGCACCTGGTGTTCGTGCCCGAGTTTCGCACCACGGCCACCGGCAAGCTCGACCGGCCGGCGACGCTGCGCAGCCTGGAAACCCTGGATTTGATTGGATGAAGAGGCCGTTTTTGAAGTTCTGGGGCCCCGGGCTGGCGGGCCTTTTGCTCGCGCTGGGCAGCCCGGCGGCCCGCGCCCAAAGCGGGGCCGGCGCGGCCCGCACCGCCCCCAAGGCCGACACCACCGCCGCGCCCGCCGTGGCCCCGGCGGCCAGCGGCGCGGCCAGCGTGCCGGCCACCGAGTTCGAAACCTACGCCGTGGAAGGCCAGGGCGTGCGCTACACGGCCTCGCTCACGGGCCTCTACACGTCGGGCACGGTGGCGCGCACGTTTTTGAGCACCAGCCACACGGCCAACCTGTCCTTCAAGGGCGGGCACTGGCTGGTGCCGGGGGCCCTCAGCTTCAGCTACGGCAAGCAAGACGGCCTGCAGCGCGAGCGCGAATTTTTGCTGCTCACCACGCCCACCTACCAGCAGGGCCGCTACAAGTTTTACACCCTGGGCCAGGTCGAGTACAGCAACCTGCGGGCCATCGACTACCGCGTGGTGGGCGGCCTGGGCGGGGGCTACCAGCTGTACCGCGACACGCTGCGCAACGAGGCGAACGTGAGCTACTTCCTGCTGCGCGAAGACACCCAGTACTACACCGACCTGCACCGCCAAGTGCTGCGCCACTCGCTGCGCGCCAAGGGCCAGTACACGCGGGGCGCGGCCACGCTCACGGCCCAGGTGTACTACCAGCCGGCGGTGGGCAACGTGAACGGCGACTACCGCGTGAACGGCACGGGGGCCCTGGCCGTGCGCCTCTCGCGCCACCTGGCCCTGGCCGTCACCTACGCCTACGCGCTCGAAAGCATCAACGTGGAGGACCGCGCGCCCGTCAACACCAACCTGTCGGTGGGCTTTACGTACGCGGCGGGCAAGTAGCGGCTAACGGGCCAGGCGCGGGGCCGCGGGGGCCAGGCGGGCCCCCACCAGGGCCTTGGCGGGAACGGCGGCCGGGGCCGCGGTGACGGCCGGCGCCGGCGGGGGCCCCGGGGCGCTGCCGCCCTTGGCCAGCCACACGGCGGGCAGCAGCAGCAAACCGAAGATCCAGCGGACGCCGCGGGCGTCGGGCACAAACGCAGAAATCCAACTGAAACGCATACAAGTACCATTTATTGTGGAGACGGTGGCAAACATAAGCCGCCGCTGCCTGCCCCGCAATAGCCCGGCCGTACTATTGTTCGCTGCGCAGCCCTTTTTGGGAGAACAACCGCTCGCGGCCCCGCACCACGGCCACCAAGTCGTTGAGAAAGAGCTTGCCCCGCAGGTAAAAAATGGGCCCGCTGAGTTCCTTGCGCACCGTGCGGTTGACGAACACCGGGGCCCGCCAGCCGGTCCCCGCCCCCAGCCCGCCCCAGCGAAAGATGCGCATCTGGGCGTTCACGCTGGGCTCGATGATGCCCATGAAGTCGTAAGGGGTTGCTTGGCTGGTGCCGTTGGGCAAAACGTACTCCACGGCGGCGTTGCCCAGGCCCACTTGCAGGGGCACGCTCAGCTCCCAGCGGCGGGTTTCGAGCAGCACGTACTCGCCGTAGAGGGCCAGGTAGCGGAAGCGCAGGTCGGCGCGGGCGTCGGCGCCGATGCTGTCGGGCCGCTCGCGGCGGGTGGGAATGCGGCTGCTGAGGAAGTACACGGCCGCGCCGGTGCGCAGGCGGTTTTTCCACTCCAGGCCCAGCTTCAGGCCGTTGATGGTGACGAAACGGCCGTTGATGATGGAGTAGCGCGCGTCAAAAAACGCCACCACCCGCGGCTTGGGCAGCCGCGCCACCGCGTGCCGCCGCACCGTGTCGGACCCGAGGCGGAGCTGGCTGTGGCCCAGTTCTGGGAGCTGGGCATGGGCCCCCAGCGGCAGCAGCGCCCCCAGCCACAGCACCAACAGCGCCCACCGGGCCCCAGGACCAAACGCCTGGCGCCTAGCACTACACAGATAATCAATCAACTTCACGCGGCGGGTACGCAAGCCTGGCCGTAGCCGTTGCGTTTGGTGGGCAAGAGGGAGTTAACCCGCAACGGGCGCTTTGGTTTAAAAAGCTGGGCCCGGGGCCCCCAGCAATCCGGGCGCCAGCGCGGGCCCCAAACGGGCAGCGGAACCGGCTAGCCTTTCAGCGCGGCCTCGATGGCGGCCTCGGTTTCGGCCCCGTCGGAGGGGCGCAGCGCGTATTTTTTGATCAGGCGGCCGTCGCGCCCGATGAGGTAGTAGCTGGGGTAGCCGTTCACTTGGTACGCCTCCGCCTCGTCTGCGCTGGGCGCGCGCAGGCGCACGCTGTTGGGGCGGGTGAAGTGCTTGCCGACCAGGGTCTGCGGCCATTTTTTTTCGGAGTCGCCCACCGCGATGTAGAGGAACACCACGTCGCGGCCTTCGAACTGCTTTTTGAGCGCGGGGGCAAAATTGGCCAGCTCGTTCAGGCACGGGCCGCACCAGGTGCCCCAGAAATCGAGGTACACGACCTTGCCCCAAAAATTGCTCAGCGTCATCGTTTTACCGGCATTGTCCAGCAGCGTGAAGGTGGGCGCCGGCGTGCCGGCGCTCAGCGGCGGACCCGCACTTCGTTTCTGGCTCTTGGTAAATGCCTGCCGCATGCTGCGCGCCACCGCCGAGTCGCGGTTGTGCTGCCGGAAGGTGGGGTAGAAAGCGAGGGCCCCGGGCAAGTTGGTGCGGATGTTTTCCGCCAGCAAAACCTCCATGGTCCAGTCGCGGATTCTCCCCCCGCCCACCTCGGCCGCGGCCAGCTGGTGGAGGCGCGGGCCCTGGGCGGGGTCGGTGCCGAGGCTGCCCGAGGGCACCAGGCGGCGCTGGTAGCCCATTGCAAAGCTTGCCACCAAGGAGTTATCGATGATGCTCCGCCCCCAGTGCCGGTTCAGCGCCTGCGCGGGCACTTCGGCCAGGAAATTGAAGTACGCCTCGGGCATGGTCTCACCCGACGGCGACGGCCAGTGCCTCCGGGCATAAGTAATAGGAGCGCGATGGCCCAATCGGCCGCAATGGTGGCCTTGGCCTCGCGCTGAAAAGGCGCCGGCAACGGGTGCGCCTGGGCGTAGTCGGCGAGGAACGCCAGGCGCTGCTGCCGGAAGGCATCGGCGCACTGCCGCATTTCGGTGGGCGTGGTGGCGAGTCCAGCCCTATCCATTGGCCGGGGGTCGTGGCCGGGCGGGCTGTACTCAAATTTCCACTGCGACCGGGCCAGGTAGTTATTTGCGTTGGCCCCCTGGCCGTTGTACGCGAGGCTGTTGTCGAAATCGTTGAACTCCAGCGCCAGGCGCAGCTGGTCGCCGGGCGTGAGGTAGAGTTGGGTGCGCTGCCCGGCGTACTCGAAGCTGACCGGCAGCGGGGCGGCGAGGTCCGGGAGCTCGAACTGGAAATCGCCGGCCGGGCTGAGCAGCGTTTTCAGCTGCTGCTCGTTGACTTGCAGCCGCACGGTGTCGCCGGCCGGCGCGTAGCCGAGGTGCCCGCGGAGAATGGTCACGGGCGGAGCGGGGGCCCCGGCCGGTGGGCGGAGCGCCGGGCCCAAGGCCAGCGCGGGGAGCAAGAGCAGCAGTAGGCGCATGAGCAGGAAGCAGTTAGGTGGGAAAAGCGGTTTGCCAAGATGGAAACTATTGGCTAGTAGTGCCCAGGCCCCGCTGCTTCGCCCCGCCCCGCGGCGGCTTGGCCCGGGCGCTCGGGCGTTTCGCCCCGAATGGGCGGGCGGGCGGCGGGGCCACCTTCTACTTTTGACGCAGTTCCCGCTTCGCCAACCGCCCATGCCCACGCCCGATTTCCTGTTTTCGCTGGCCAACCCCGCCGCCCTGCTGGGGTGGGCCCTGCTGGTGCTGGCCCCGCGCGGGCGCGTCACCAAGGCGCTGGTGCTCAGCGGGGCCCTGCCGCTGGGGCTGGCGGCAGCCTACGCGGCGCTCATTGCGGCGCACTACCTGGGGCCCCACGGCGGGGCGGGCGGCTTCGGCTCGCTGGCGCAGGTGGCGGCCTTGTTCCGCGACCCGTGGGCGCTGCTGGCGGGCTGGGTGCACTACCTCTGCTTCGACCTGTTCACGGGGGCCTGGGAGGTGCGCGACGCCCAGCGCCGCGGCCTGCCGCACGCGCTGGTGGTGCCCGCGCTGGCCCTCACGTTTTTGTTCGGGCCGGTGGGGCCGCTGCTGTACTTCGGGCTGCGCGGGCCGGGGGCCCGGCAAGCCAAAACCGCTTTTTCGTCAACTTATTAAGCCTTGTTTATGGAAACGCTGCTGCCCTTTGCCGTTCGTTCTGCCACCACTGCTGCCCCGCCCGCGGCGGCCGGGGCCCTGCGCGTGCTGCACCGCGCCAACCCGGCCCTGTCGGGGGCCGGCTGGCTGCACGTGGGGCTGGCGGCGGGGGCCCTGGCGCTGCTGCCGCTCGACCACCGCCTCGTGGCGGGGGGGCTGGTGTGGGCGAAGCCCCTCAAGTTTGCCCTCTCGGGCACGGCCTACCTTTGGACGCTGGGCTGGCTGCTGGCCGACCTGCCCGCCGCGGCCCAGCGCGCGGTGCGCCGCCTCAGCGCCGGCGTGGCCCTGAGCATGGTGGTCGAAATCGTCGTCATTTTTGCGCAGGCCGGGCGCGGCGTGTCCTCGCACTACAACCAGAGCAGCGCCCTCAACGGCGTGCTGTTCGGGCTGATGGGGGTTTTCATCGTGCTGAACACCGCCCTCGTTGCCTGGGCCCTGTACCTGGCCTGGCGCCACCGGCCGCACGGCCCGGCGGGCTACGTGTGGGGCCTGCGGCTGGGGCTGCTGGTGTTTCTGGTGGGCTCGGCGCTGGGCGGGTTCATGATTCACGCCCACCAGCACACGGTGGGGGCCCCCGACGGCGGCCCCGGCCTGCCCGGCCTGGGCTGGAGCACCGCGGCCGGCGACCTGCGCGTGGCCCACTTCCTGGGCCTGCACGCCTTGCAGGCGCTGCCGCTGCTGGGCGGGGCCCTGAGCCGCTGGGCCCCGCGCCGGGCGGTGGCCGGCACCTGGGTGGGCACGGCGCTATACGCGGCGGCCGTGGGCGCGCTGCTGCTGGGGGCCCTGGCGGGGCGGCCGCTGTGGGCCGGGCGCTAAGAGGCCAAGGCGGCCGCCCCGCCAGGGCCGCCCCGCCAGGGCCGCCCCGCCAAGCTGTGCTTGGCCTTGCCCCAGGGCCCCAGAAAAGCATACGCAAGGCCAAGCACAGCTTGGCGGTACTGCTTCTTATCCGTTCAAAATCACTGCTTTTCAACCTTCTTCCCCACCCAATGCACCACTTTCACCCACGCTCATTCTTTCAACTCATTGCCGTAATCATCGGCTTGGCGGGGCTGGCCGCCGCGCCGGCCGCGGCGCAAAAAGCCCGCCCCCCAAGCGCCGGGGCCCCGGCCCTGCCCACCGGCGAGCTGGCCTTCCGCACCTCCGATTCGGTGCGGCTGTTTGCGAAGGTGGCGGGCCGGGGCGTGCCCTGCGTGTTCGTGCACGGCGGGCCGGGCGCGGGCAGCTACGCTTTCGAGCAGCTGGCCGGCCGGGCCCTGGAAGGCCAGTTCCAGATGGTGTACCTCGACCAGCGCGGCAGCGGCCGCTCGGCCAGCGCCCCCGGCCACGACTACCGCCTCGACCGCCAGGTGCAGGACCTGGAGGAGCTGCGCCAGCGCCTGGGCCTGCAGCAGTGGGTGCTGCTGGCGCACTCCTTCGGCGGCGTCATCGCCACGGCCTACGCCCAGCGCTACCCCGCCCGGGTGCGGGCCCTCGTCCTGGCCAACGCCGTACTGAACCCGTCGGCCTCGCTGGCCAGCATGGTGCACTACGGCGACAGCCTGCTGCCCGCCGCGGCCCGGCCCCAATTGCCGCTCACCGCGCCGCTGCCCCAGCAGTTGGGGGCCGTGATGCAGGCCCTGGGCCAACAGCGCATGATGTACCAGCTGCAATACGCTTCGGACACCACGGCGGCCCGCGCCGGCCGCGTGGCGCGCCAGGTGCCCGGCAACCCGGACTTTGCGGCCCACGTGTTCGACTTCCCCGAGTACGGGCAGGACTACGCGCCCGCCACGGCGGCCCTGGCCATGCCCGTGCTGGTGCTGGCCGGGCACGACGACTACACCGCGGGGCCCCGGCACTACCGCTCGTTCCGGTTTCCGCACCAGCAAGTGGTGGTGCTGCCCGGCCGGCACAACGCCTTCGTGGAGCAGCCCGCGGCGGCCCAGCGGGCGGTGCGCACCTTTGCGGCGGCGCTGCCCGGGCGCCGCTAGTAGTGCGTTGCTTGCCACCCGAACACCGCCCGTCCGAGCCGGGAAATGCCGCCCGTTAAGCCTTGCCCGGCGCGCGCCCGGACGCCGCCATCGCCTAGCCTTCGCCCTTCCCCATGCACACCCTGCACCAAGCCAACATTAGCGTGCACGTTCTCTTCGGCACCCTGGCGCTGCTGGTGGGGCTGGGGCCCCTGCTGGCGGCCAAGGGCGGGGCGCGGCACCGGCGGCTGGGCCGCTGGTTTCTGGGGCTGGCGGCCGTGGTGCTGGCGTCGGCGGTGCTGGGGCTGGCCGTGTTCAGCTTTCGGCCGTTTCTCACGGTCATTGTGCTGCTGAGCGTGTACCAGGCGTACTCGGGCTACCGGGTGCTGCGCATCCGGGCCTGCGGGCCGGCCTGGCACGACGGGGCGGTGGCGGGGGCCTTCGGGCTGGGGGGCGTGGCGTTTCTGGCGTGGCTGCCGCACATCCGGCTGGTGTGGTCGCCGGTGGTGATGTACAGCACGCTGGGGGTGCTGCTGGCCACGACGGCCTACGACCTGGCGCGCCCCGCGTGGCGGCCGCGGTGGCGGCGCGGGGCGTGGCTCTACGAGCACATTTGGAAGATGATGAGCACGTACGCGGCGCTGCTGTCGGCCTTCACGGGCACGGTGCTGGCGGGCTACCAGCCCTACAGCCAGTTTTTGCCCTCGGTGCTGGGCACGGCGGGGGCGCTGGCCTTCATGGCGCACGCCTACTACCGCCGCCGGCCGGCCCGCACCGCCTGGCCCGTGCCGGCGGCGGGGCCCATTTCTTACCAGCCATGAACGACCGGCGCTTTCTGCTCTACGGCATTCCGCTGGTGGCCTGGCTGGAGCTGGTGCCGCGCGGGCTGTTCAGTTTCCGCCTGCCGGCGGGCCCCGCCCTGGGCCTGTACCTGGGGGTGGCGTACGGGATATCGCTGCTGTTCACGGTGGTGCTGTGGCTGGGCGTGCGGGCGCTGTGGCGGCACCTGCTGCGGCGCTGGCCCCGCCCCGCCGACGCGGCCCGCCGCCTGTGGTGGCTGGCCGCCCTGGCCGCCGGCTACACGCTGCTGGCCACGGTGGTGCTGGGCGCGGGCGTAGCGCGGCTGCAAGGCGGGCACTTGGGGCCGGCCGGCGTGCTGCGCGAAACCGGCCTCAACCTGGTTTCGACCCTCATCGTGCTGCTGCTGTACGAGAGCACCCACACCTTCCGGCAGTGGGAGGCCGCCGGCCGCCGCGCCGACCAACTGGCGCAGGCCCAAACCCAGGCCCAGCTCGACGCCCTGCACAGCCAGCTCGACCCGCACTTTCTTTTCAACTCCCTCAACACGCTGGCCGCCCTCATCGACCCAGCCGACGCGCCCGCCCAGCACTACGTGGAGGGCCTGGCCGACGTGTACCGCTACGTGCTGCTGAGCCGCGACCGCCCCACCGTGCCGCTGGCCGAGGAGCTGGCCTTCGTGCGCACCTACGTGGCGCTGCAAAAGGTGCGGTTTCGGGAAAACGTGCAGGTGCGCTACGACGTGCCGCCCGGGGCCCTGGCCCGCCGCGTGGCCCCGCTCAGCGTGCAGCTGCTGGTGGAGAACGCGCTGAAGCACAACGAGGCCTCGCAGGCCCGCCCGCTGCACCTGCGCCTGGTGGCCGACGCCACCGCCGGGGCCCTGCGCGTGGAAAACACCTGGCAGCCCCGGGCCGCCGGCCTGGCCCCCGGCACCGGCCTGGGCCTGGCCAACGTGCGCCGCCGCTACGCCCTGCTGGGGGCCCCGCAGCCGGTGGAAGTGGCCCAAACCGCCGGCACCTTTGCCGTGACCTTGCCCCTGCTCGACGCTTGAGCCGCGTATTTTTCGGTTTGGGGGCCGCGGGCCGCGGTTTCGGCGGCTTGGGTTTGCGGGCCGCCGGGGCCGCCGGCTACTTTTGACCGGTTGCTGCTTCTCGCCGGAAGCCGGCCGTTTCCCCGCTCACCCCTTGCCCCGCCCCGTTATGCCCCTGCTGTTTCTCATCGTTTACGCCGGCTGGTTTTTGTCAGAAATCCTGCTCAACCGCCTGCGGCGCGCCTCGGGCACCGACCAGCCCAATGCCGACAAAAATTCGCTGGGGCTGCTTTGGGCCACGCTCATTGGCGCCATCGGCCTGGCCGTGTACCTGGCGGATCACTGCCGCTGGCCGGTGGCGCAGCAGCGCCTGGTGCCCGAGCTGGGGCTGGCCCTCGTCGTGTTGGGCGTGGGGCTGCGGCTGCTGGTCATCCGGTCGCTGGGGCGTTTTTTCACGGTCGATGTCACCATCCGGGAAGGCCACCGGCTGAAAACGGACGGGTTTTACGCCTACCTGCGCCACCCTTCCTACACGGCTTCCCTGCTGTCGTTCGTCGGCTTCGGCCTTTCGCTCAACAATTGGCCGGCGCTGCTCCTGGTCACCGCCGCCCTGGCCGCCTTCAGCTACCGCATCTGGGTCGAAGAAGCGGTGCTGACCCGGCAGTTCGGGGCCGCTTACACCCAGTACCAGCAAAGCACGAAGCGGATCATCCCCGCCATCTACTAAGCCACGCCGTGCGCCTAGGCACCGGTTGCACGAAGGCCGGGCCGGGCGGCCGGAACGTTCAGCGAAACGCCGCGCCAGCTGCCGCGAAACCCAGCGAAGAGTGTCGATGCCATCCCCGACGCAGCAGTTTTTTAGCCGACCTTGAGGCCGATGCCGCCCATGACCGTTCTCATCCTCGAAGACGAGTACCCCGCCGCCGAGCGCCTCCAGCGGCTGCTGGCCCAGGCCGCGCCCGGGGCCCTGGTGCTGGCCGTGCTCGACACCGTGGCCGGGGCCCTGGCCTGGCTCGATGCACACCCCGCGCCCGGCCTCATCCTCAGCGACATCCAGCTGGCCGACGGCCTCAGCCTCGACGTGTTTGCCCAAACCCTGGTGCGCAGCCCGGTCATCTTCACCACCGCCTACGACCAGTACGCCCTGCAAGCCTTCCGCGCCAACGGCATCGACTACCTCCTAAAACCCCTGAAGCTGGCCGAGCTGCAAGCCGCCCTGGCCAAGCTGCCCCCGGGGCCTGCCGCCGGAGCGGCGGAGGGCCCCGGGGCCCCGCCGTCCTTCAACATCGAGCGGCTGCTCGACGCGCTGCCCCGCCCCCAGCGGCCCCACAAAACGCGGTTTCTGGTGCGCCAGGGCGAAACCCTGCTGCCCCTGCCCACCGCCGACGTGGCTTGGTGCCAGAGCCGCCACGACACCACCACGCTGGCCACCCACGACGGCCGCCGCTTCGTGGTGGACTACACCCTGGAGCAGCTCGAAGGCTTGCTCGACCCGGCCCAGTTTTGCCGGCTCAACCGCCAGCTCATCGCCCAGCTGCCGGCCGTGCGCCGGCTGGTGCCCCACTTCGGCGGCAAGCTGCTGGTGGGGCTGCACCCCGCCCCCACCGACGAAATTTTGGTGAGCAAGGAGCGCGCCGGGGCCGTCAAAAGCTGGCTGGAAGGCTGAGCCCAGGGCCCTATTTCCTGCGTACCTTGTTGCCTCACTCGCCCCGGTTTTTATGGACGTCATCAAGCTCAAAACCCCGGTACTGGACCGCCTCACCGACGCGGAGTTTTACGAGTTCTGCCAGGACCACCGCGACTTGCGCATCGAGCGCGACGCGGCCCGCCAAATCACCATCATACCCCCCGCCAGCTCTGAAACCGGTGCCTCCAACGGCGAATTAATTTACCAATTAGCCCACTGGAACCGCCAACACGGCTTGGGCATCGTTTTCGATTCCTCGGCCGGCTTCACGCTTTCTACCGGGGCCATGCTCTCGCCCGACGCCAGCTGGGTGGCCCAGGCGCGCTGGGACGCCCTGGCGGCCGACGACCGGCGCGGCTTCGCCCGCCTCTGCCCCGACTTTGTGGCCGAGCTGCTCTCGCCCTCCGACCGCCTCACCGACACGATGCGCAAAATGGAGCACTGGCTCGAAGCCGGGGCCCGGCTGGGCTGGCTGCTGGCGCCGGCCAGTGAAACGGCGTTCATCTTCGCGCCCGGCCAGCCCGTGCGCACCGTCCAGGGCTTCGACCAGCTGCTCAGCGGCGAGCCCGTGCTGCCCGGCTTTGCCTTGGAGCTGCGCCGCCTGCGTTCGGGTGGCTGATGGCTTTTGGCTCGGCGTTCAAAAAAGCCGTTAGCCAACCACCCTACCGGTCCAGCCAGCTTTTGAACACGTTCACTTTTTCGCGGCTCACCAGCACCTGGGCGTCGGGGGCGGCGGGCTTGAGCACGGTTTGCAGGCGCGAGTTCGTGTAGTGCACAATGTCGTGGATGGCGGCCTGCTGGGCCAGGTAGGCGCGGTTGAGGCGGAAGAACTGGGCCGGGTCGAGCAGCGTCTCCAGCTGGTCCATCGTGTAGTCCACCACGTACTTGCGGCCCTCAGCGGTTTGCAGAAAGGTGGCTTTTTCGAGGCTGAAAAAGTACGCCACCTGCCCCACGGGCACCACCTTGAGGTGCTCGCCCACCCGCACCACAAACTGGGTTTTGTAGCTGGCCGCGGGCGCGGGCGGGCGCAGCTGCTGCACCAACTGGGCCAGCGTGGCCGCGTCGAGCAGGGGCGCGGCGGGCGCAGGCGCGGGGGCCCCGGGCGCGGCGGGCGGCGGGGCCAGGCGCTGGCGCAGCTTGGCCACGGCGCCGCGCAGCTCCTCCTCGTCGATGGGCTTGAGCAAATAGTCCACGCTGTTCACCTTGAAGGCGCGCAGGGCGTACTGGTCGTAGGCGGTGGTGAAGATGACCGGGCACGGCACGCGCACCTGCTCGAAGAGCTCGAAGCTGAGGCCGTCGGCCAGGTGAATGTCGAGGAAGAGCACGTCGGGCGCGGGGCCGGCTTGCAGCAGGGCCACGGCCTGCGCCACCGACTCGGCGGGCCCCAAAATCTCGAACGGCTCGGGCAGCTTGTGGAGCAGGGCGGTCAGGCGGCGGGCGGCCAGCGGCTCGTCCTCAACGAGTAGGGCGCGGAGCATAGACGGGTTTAAAGCGTGAGCAGCGGCAAGGTTACGACGAACTCTTCGCCCACCGGGCCCGCCGCCACGGGCCGGCCGGTGAGGAAACCGTAGCGGGCGCGCAGGTTTTCCAGGCCCCGGCCCGAGGCCTCGCCGGGGGCCAGGCGGCGCGGGCGCAGGGTGTTGCGCACGGTGAGGGTGGCGGCGGCCGCGTCCACGGCCACGCGCAGGCGCAGCGGGTCGGCCTGGTAGGCGGTGTTGTGCTTGAGGGCGTTTTCGAGCAGCAGCTGCAAGGCCAGCGGCGGCAGGTACAGGCCGGCCAGGGCCCCGGCGGGCGGCACGGCCAGCTCCACGTGCAGGGCCTCGGCGAGGCGGGTTTTTTGCAGGAACACGTAGGCTTCGGCGAAGGCCAGCTCCTCGGCCAGCGGCACCAGCTCCTGGCTTTGGCTGTCGAGCACGTAGCGGTACACGCTGCTGAGCTGCCGGATGAAGCGCACGGCGCGGGCCGGGTCGTGCTCCTCCACGAGGCCGGTGAGGGCGTTGAGCGCGTTGAAGAGAAAGTGCGGGTCCACCTGCCGGCGCAGCGAATCGAGCCGGGCCACGGCCGACTCTTTTTCCAGCCGCTCGGCCCGCACGGTGGCCTCGCGCCAGGCCAGCAGGAATGAGCGCGAGTGCATGAAGAGCGAAATGACGACCGTGGTGAGCAGCGGCAGGGCCGAATGCGCGAAGAACTGGTGGCGCAGGGTGTAGCCCGGCGGCCGCCCAAACAGCAGCACCGCCGACCCCTCCCCCACCAGCACAATCACCAGCAGCGAGGCCAGCAGCGACATGCCCACCGTGAACAGCAGCCGGCGAATGGGCTGCTCGCTCCAGCCGGTGCGCAGGTTGAGCAGGTCGGCGGTGTAGGCGTTGGCAAACCACAGCCCCGCCGCGTAGCAAAAGGCAATGCCGAACGACACGGCGTAGCCCCGCGGGTCGCGCCAGGGCGGCGGCGCGTACAGCAGCGCGGTGCCCGCGCACGCCAGCACAATCCACCCCAGCACCCGCCCGAAGGCCCGCACGTTGGGGCGCGCCACCGGCGCTACCCACGGCGGGCCGGGCGGGGCCGGGTCGGCGTGGGGCGGGGCGGGAACGCGCGGGGGCACAGGCACGGCGGGCGGGGCAAGCGTTGGGGAAGCCATAAACATAGCGCGCAGCGGGTGAGCAACGGAGAAACAGCAAATGAGCAACGGGAAAACAACGGGGAAAGCAGCGCGGCCGGGGCCCCGGCCGCTGCGGCCAGGCGGCTGGGGGCCCCGGCGGCGGCTTACTTCAGGCGGGCCTGCACCTGGCCCTGGCCCCAGTTGGGCGCCAGCGGGCCGGCGGGGCGGAAGGCCGCAAACTTGGCCTGGGCGGCTTCGAACAGCGGCCGGGCGGCGGCGGCGCCCCCGCCGTACTCCGCGGGCGTGTGGAGCACGTTGTTGGCGGCCACCAGGTACGGGCGGGGGTTGGCGGGGTTCGCCGATTTGGCCCGGGCCACGGCGTCTTCCACCAGCTCCGAGTACTGCTGGCCGCGCTCCATGGGGGCCACCACCAGCCGGGCCTGGTACACGTAGGCGTGCAGCACCAGCAGCTCCGATTCGTCGCCTTTCAGTTGGCGGGCCTGGCCCAGGGCCTTTTCGGCCTGGTCGAGGGTGTTGTCTTTGGCCGTGCTGTTGCCTTTGCTCTGAAACGTGCTCAGGGCCAGGGCGTAGGCCTGGTAGTAGCGGGGCAGCCAGTCGGTGGGGGCCGCGGCCGCGGCGCGCTCCATCTTGGCCGCCCCCGCCTGCAACACGGCCGGGTCGATGGTGCCCGTGAGCTCGGCGATGGTTTGGGCCATGGCCTCGTTGTAGCCGGCCGGGGCGGCGGTTTTGGCCACTGCTTTGGCCGGGGCCCCGGGCTGGGCCTGGGCAGTGGCGGCGAGGGCGAAGGCGGCAAGGGCGAGGGTGAACAGCGAATTTTTCATGGCAAGGGTTGGGGGTGAAAAGGTGGTTGGGTGCGTTGGTGATTCAAAGGTGGCGGCCCGCCCCGGGGCCCCCAAACGGTTGTTCCCAAAGCGTCGTTTGGGCCGGACGAAGCGGCGGAATGGGGCCCCAGCGGTTGCGGCTGGCCAGCGAGAGGTTGGCCGCCCGCCAACCTCTCGCTGGCCTAATCCGGTGCCACTTCCGTGCTGCCGGGGGCTTTCTTATTAATGGAGACGAACACGCCCACGAACAGCATGCGCGGGGCCGAGGGGGTGAGGGCCACGCCCGCGTACTGGCCGCGGGCGTCGGGGGCGGCGGCGTAGCGGTAGCCGTAGGTGTTGGCGCGGCTCAGCACGTTGCTGGCAGCCACGTTCACGATGGTGTACTGGCCGAAAACGTGGGTGAGGTAGCTGGCGCTCAAGCTCAAATCCTGGTAGCTGGGGGTGCGGCCTTGGTTGTAGCCGGGCCGGTTGGGGTCGTGGTAGGCGCGGGGGCTGTTGTAGGCGGCGGTGGCCCCGAACTGCGTGTGCAGCCGCGGCACCCAGTACTTGGCCACCACGCTCAGGGCGTGGCGGGCGGCGAAGGTGGGCACGGCCGGCACGGGGTCGGCGCGGTACTGGCGCACGGTGGCCAGGTAGCCGTAGCTCACCCAGTAGTCGAGGCGGGGCAGGCTGGTGCGGTCGCGCCAAAACACGTCGAGGCCCCGGGCGTAGCCCCGGCCGCCGTTGCGGTAGGCGCTGGGCGCGGAGTAGTTGGCCGGGTCGTAGGTCACCAGCTGGGCGTAGGTTTTCTGGTAGAGCTCGCCCCGCAGCGTGCGGCCGGCGGCGGCGCGCTCGTAGCTGAGCTGCAGGTGCTGGGCGCGTTCAAACCGCAGGTCGTGCGTGAAGCGCAGCAGGTCGTTGGCGGGCGTTTGGTAGAAGTAGCCCCCGGCGGCGGCCAGCTGGCCGTGGGGCCCCAGGCGGTAGGCCAGGGCCAGGCGCGGGGCGGCGTTGCCGCGCCCGAGCAGGGCCGAGTACTCGGCGCGGGCCCCGGCGCGGCCGGCCAGGCGGTGGCTCAGCACCAGCTCGCTTTCGGCAAAGGCGGCCCCGCGCTGCTCGTCGAAGCCGGTGCGCAGGGCCCCGGGGACCCCGGCGGCGGGGTCGGGCCGGTAGGTTTGGCGGTAGCGCTGGGCCAGGCCCTCGGCGCCCACCTTCAGGTTGAACCAGGCGCTGGCCGAGTCGTTCGTCAGCACGAGGCGGGCCACGGCCGACTGCTCCACGTCGCGCACGACCAGGGCCCCGGGGCGCACGTCGTTGTCGTCGCGCGTCAGGGCCAGGCCGGTGTTCAGGCTCCAGCCGCGGCGCAGCGGGCCCCGGTAGGTGGCGTTGAAGTACTGGTTGGCGTTGGCCAGGGCCACGGCGCGGCCCTGGGCGGCGTACTCGGGGGCAGGGTCGGGCGGGCGGGCGGCCGCGGTTTGCTGGGCGAAGGTGCCGTAGATTTTCAGCAGCCCGTGGCGGCCCACCTGCTGGGCCAGCCGGGCCGCGCCGCCGCGGGTTTCGTAGGCCTGCGCCTGGCCCTGGGGCACGAGGCGGAAGTAGGGCCCCAGGTTGGCGTAGTCGGCGCTGGCGGCCAGCGAGGCGCGCGCCCAGCGGTGCACGTGCGAGAGGCTGCCGCCCACGCTCATCAGCGACACGCCGGTTTGGGTTTCGGGGGCCAGGTCGGTGCTGTTCAGGGCCACCACCGCGCTCAGGGCCTGCCCGTACTCGGCCGAGTAGCCGCCGGTGCTGAACACCAGGCCTTTGAAAAGCAGCGGCGCGAACCGGCCCCGGGCCGGCAGGTTGGGCACGGCCCCGGCGTAGGGGCTTTGCACGGGCAGGCCGTCGAGGTACTGCTTGGTTTCGGCCGCTGCCCCGCCGCGCACGAACAGCTTGCCTTCCTCCCCCACCCGCGTGGTGCCGGGCAGCGCGTTCAGGGCCCCGGTGACGTCGCCCAGGGCCCCGGCGGTGGTCAGCACGTCGCGGGCCGTGAGGGCGGGGCCGCGCTTGGCGTCGCTGGCCTCGAAGGCGCCGGCCGTCACCACCACGTCGCCGAGCTGGGCGCGGCTTTCTTTCAGCGTGATGGCCGGACCGCCACAGGCCCCTGGCCCAGCACCACGGTCAGCTCCCGCGGCTCGAAGCCGATGAGCCGCACCACCAGCGGCAGGGCCCCGGCGGCGTGCCCGGTGCTGAACTGGAAGCGCCCCAGCGAGTCGGTGCTGGCCCCGTCGAAGGTCGATTGCAGGAAGACGTTGGCGCCGGGCAGGGGCTGGCCGGCGGCGTTGCGCACGGTGCCGCGGAGGCGGGTGGCGGCGGGGGCAGCCACCGGCGCCGCGGCAGGGGCTTGGGCCAGGGCGGGGCGGGCGGCGGGGCCCAGCAGGCCGGCGGCGAGGAGCAGGTGTTTCATGGTGGCCCAAAGGTGCCCGGCCGGCCGGGGCCCCGAAAACGCCCGGGCCCGAAGCGCCGAATGGGCCCGACGAAGCGTGGGCGCGGGGCCCCCAACCCGTATTGCCCAGCTTGCGTAGCGGGAGAGAAATTACCTACCCGCCCACCGCCCATGCCCGCCGCCGACCTCGCCGCCGACTACCAGTACCTGTTCCACCACTTGCCCGACTCGTACCTGCTGCTGGCCCCCGACAGCACCATCCGCGACAACTCCGACATCCACCAGCAAGCGTCGCTGCTGCCGCGCGCCGCCGTGGCGGGCCGCAACATTTTTGCTGCGTTCCCCTCGGCCCCCGAAAGCCAGCGCACCCTGCACGAGTCGCAGGAACGGGTGCGCCAGACCCTGCAGACCGACGCCATGCCCTTGCTGCGCTACGACCTGGAGCGGCCGGCCGCGCAGGGCGGCGGCACCGAGGAGCGCTACTGGCAAATAACGCACTACCCCATCCTGGCCCCCGACGGCGCGCTGCTGCACATCCTGCAGCGGGCCACCGACGTGACGGAAGCCACCCGCACCGCCGCCCTGGTTGCGGAAACCCAGCGGGCCCTCGACGAAACCCGCGACCGCACCCACTTCATCCTCGAAAGCGTGCCGCTGCTGGTGTGGACCGCCACGCCCGCCGGGGTGGCCGATTCCTTCAACCGCCGCTGGACCGATTTTACCGGCCGCGCGCTGGCCGACACGCTGGGCGACGGCTGGGCCCAGGACCTGCACCCCGACGACGTGCCCCGCACCTCCGAACTGTGGCACCGGGCCCTGGCCACCGGCGACGCCCTCCAGGCCGAGTACCGGATGCGCCGCCACGACGGCGAGTACCGCTGGTTCCAGGCCACGGGCGTGCCGCGCCGGGGCCCCAGCGGCGCGGTGCAAATGTGGGTGGGGGCCAACGCCGACATCCACCAGCAGAAGCTGATGGTGGCCGAGCTGCTCGAAACCAACGAAATCCAGGCCGCCCTGGCCGACCAAGCCTACGCCACCGCCGAGCAGGTGCGCCAGCAGCGCGAAACGTTGCACCAGGTGTTCATGGACGCGCCGCTGGCCATTGCGGTGGTGCGTGGGGCCGACTACCGCTACGAGTTCGCCAACCGCGAATTCCTGGCCGCTACCGGCCTAACCGACTTGGTGGGGCGCACCCTGGCCGAAGTATTTCCCGAGTTCCTGGCCCAAAGCTTCACCGCCACCCTGGCCGAGGCGTACCGCACGGGCCAGCTGTTTTCGGCCCGCCAGGTGCCCGTGCACCTGGAAGCGGCCGCCGGCCGGCCCGCCCGCAACCTGTACGTGGACTACACCTACCAACCGTTTTTTGAGAACGGCCAAGTCGCCGGCGTCACCTCGTTTTCCTACGACGTGACCGAACTGGTGGCCGCGCGCCGGGCCCTGGAAAACCTCCGGCCCAACGAAGCGTAGGCTTCCAATTTATTTTTGTAATTTTAGCACAGTCAAGTACCACCTGGGGCCCCAATCCGGCCCTAAGTAGCATTATCTTTTGATTATTTGTTGCGTATGTCCACTCCCGATCTACCCGTTGACTACCAATCTTTGTTCCGCAGGCTGCCCGAAAACTTTTTGTTGATGCGGCCCGACGCCACCATCGTCGACAACACCGACGGGCACGTGGCGGTGGGCCTGAAGCCGCGCACCGAGGCCGTGGGCCGCACGCTGTTCGAGGCCTACCCCTCGGTGGACCAGAACGAGGGCGACAAGATTTTTCAGTCGCACGAGAACGTGCGCCGCACCTTGCAGCCCGACGTCATGCCCCTCATCCGCTACGACCTGGAGCGGCCCGCTGAGCAGGGCGGCGGCTTCGAAGAGTCGTACTGGCAGGCCACGCACTACCCAATTTTGGCCGACGACGGCCAGTTGGAGTACATCCTCCAGCGCACCCAGAACGTGACGGCGCAGCACCGCGCCGCCCTGCTGGCCGCCGAAACCCAGCGCGCCCTCGACGAGTCGAACCGCCGCACGCGCTTCATCCTCGAAAGCCTGCCGGTGATGGTGTGGACCAACCGCCCCGACGGCACCCCCGACTACTTCAACCCCCGCTGGCTGGAGTTTACCGGCGAAACCACGGCCGCCCTCGTGGCCAACGACTGGGGCGACCGCACCCACCCCAACGACCGCGCCGCCCTGGCCAATGGCTGGGCCCGGGCCCTGGCCACGGGCCAGGAATTTCAGCTCGAATACCGGCTGCGCCGCCACGACGGCCAGTACCGCTGGCTGCTGATTCGGGCCGCGCCGCGCCGCGAGGCCGACGGCTTCATCAGCATGTGGGTGGGCACGGCCGTCGACATCCACGAGCAGCGCGAAATGGTGGCCGAGCTGCTGGCCAACAACGAGCTGCAAGCCAGCCTTTCCGACCAGGCCTACCAAAGCGCCGAACTCGCCCAGCAGCAGCGCTTAGCCTACTACAACCTGTTCATGCAGGCCCCGGCGCCCATCTGCATCCTGCGGGGCCCCGAGCACCGCTACGAATTCCTCAACCCCCGCTACCAGGCCCTGTTCCCCGACATCGAGCTGCTGGGCCGGCCCCTGGCCGAAGCGCTGCCCGAGGTGGCCGCCGTCGGCTTCGAAGAGCTGCTCAACAACGTGCTGGCCACCGGCCAGCCCTTCCACGGCCAGGAAATGCCCGTGCCCATGCCCGCCACCGCCGGGGCCCCGGCCCACACCGGCTACTTCACCCTCACCTACCAGCCATTTTTCGAAGCCGGGGAGCGCGACGGCATCGCCGTGTTTGCGTTTGAAGTTACCGACCTCGTTTTGGCCCGCAAAGCCCTCGAAAAAAATGCGTAGCCGGGCCCCCATTTCTCGCTTTGGTCCGCCGTTTGCAGGCGCCGCGGGCGCTAACTTTGTTTCCTCATCCTGCCCTGCTCCCCTCTCATGGAATTAACCAACCTGGATTTTCAGCAAGCCAGGATCAAGCAGGTGCTGTTCAAATCGCGCCTGCGCTCGGTGCTTTACGGGGTGCGCGAGGCCGACGAGGCGCTGTTTGCGCGGCCCCTCAACCCGCTCGGGCAGTGGCTCGACGCGGTGGTGCGGCCCAAGTACGGCGTGCACCCCGAAGTGCGCGAAATCGAGCAAGTGCTCCAGCAAATGCTGAGCACCGGCCGCGACCTGGCCGCCCAGTACAAGCGCGGCCAAATCGAGGAAGCCCGCGCCGGCCTCGACCGCGTGAACAACCAGGCCGAACGCATCGACGGCTTGTTCCTGCAACTGGAGCGCCGGGCCAAAACGTCCCAGGCCGCCTAATTCGCTCTTCTCTTACTACTTACCGCCGCGGGCGGCTCCCACCCGGGGGCCGCCCGCTTTTTGTGCGCCGCGCGCCACTCGCCTCGTCCCGCCGGTAATCGTTGCCGCCGTGGCGCGGGCGTCAGCAGCGGCCGTGCGAACGTTTACAAATTGAACAGCGCGGCGGCGTTGCGGGTGGTGGCTTCGGCCACGGCCTCGGGGGGTTGGCCCAGCAGGGCGGCCACGCGGTGCAGCACCAGGGGCAGGTACGCGGGCTCGTTGCGCTTGCCGCGGTAAGGCACGGGGGCCAGGTAGGGGCAATCGGTTTCGAGCAGCAGGTGCTCCAGGCCGATGCCGGGCAGAAATTGGTCCGCCCCACCGTTCTTGAACGTGGCCACCCCGCCGATGCCCAGCTTAAAGCCCAGCCCGGTGGCCTGCGCCGCCTCCGCGGGCGTGCCCGAAAAGCAGTGGAACACCCCGCGCAGGGTGCCGTCCTGGGCGGCGGCTACCAGGGCCACGGTTTCGGCAAAGGCCTCGCGGGTGTGCAGCACAATGGGCAGGCCGTGCTTTTTGGCCAGGTCCAGTTGGATTTTCAGGGCCTCCTGCTGCTCGGCGAGCAGGGTTTTGTCCCAGTGCAAATCGAGCCCGGCCTCGCCCACGGCGGCGAAGGGGCGGCGGCCCAGCCAGGTTTCCACCTCGTAGAGCTGCGCCTCGAAATTGCGCGTGACCGAGCACGGGTGCAGGCCCATCATGGCGAAGCAGGTTTCGGGGGCTTCGGCCTCCAGGGCCAGCATGCCGTCGATGCTGCTGTGGTCGATGTTGGGCATGACGATGGTGCCCACGCCCGCGTCTTGGGCGCGGCGCAGGGCGGCGAGGCGGTCGGTTCCAAACTGCTCGGAGTAGAGGTGGGCGTGCGAATCGGTGAGGTGCATAGCGCGGGCAAAGGTCGGGGCCCCGGAGCGGGCGGGCCAAGCCGGCCGCCGGGGCACCGGCGGGAGGAAGCCATTTACTAGCTTTTCATTTTTTAATAGCCCGTTGATATTCAACCCAAAGCGCATTTTTTAACTCGGTTTAAGCATTTTAAACGCATCGATACGTTTTATAACGTATAAACAAGTTGATAAACTGAAAACACCGTTATACCTTTGAGCATGGAAGAACTTACCAAAACCGAGGAGCGCATCATGCAGGTGCTGTGGAAGTTGAAGAAGGCGTTCGTCAAGGACGTCATCGAGCACCTGCCCGACGAGCCCAAGCCGCCCTACAACACCGTGTCGTCGGTGGTGCGCATCCTGGAGCGCAAGGGCTACGCGGGCTTCAAGGCCTACGGCAAAACCTACGAGTACTTCCCGTTGGTGAGCAAAATGGAGTACCGCACGGCCAGCTTCAAGCGCATGCTCAGCCAGTATTTCGACGATTCGCCCACCGCCCTGGTGTCGTTCATGGTGGAAGAAACCCTGAGCCAGCGCGAAAAACAGCAGCTGCTCGACCTGCTCCACGCCGCCGAAAACCCCGCCGGCGATGCTCGCTAACGGCTTGTGGTACCTGGCCGGGGCCAGTTTTTGCCTGGCGGTGTTTGCCCTGGCCTACCGCCTGCTGCTGGCGCACCTCCCCGCCTTCGCCTGGAACCGCGCCTACCTGCTGGGGGCCCTGGCGGCCGGGGCGCTGCTGCCCTTCGCGGCGCGGCCGGGGCTGGCGGCGCTGCTGCCGCGGGCCGCGGGGGGCCCGGCGGGAACGTTGCCCTTTGCGCTGCACTGGCCGCTGGGGCCCTTGGCGGCCACCGGCGCAACGGCCCCGGCCGAAACGCTGGGCCCCGACTGGGCCGCCTGGGCACTGCTGGCCCTGGCAGCCGCCTACGGGCTGGGGGCCCTGCGCCGGCTGGCGGCGGCGGCGCGCCAGCTGGGGGCCCTGCGGCGGCTGGCCCGGCAGCACCCGCGCACCGCGCGGGCGGGCTGCACGGTGGTACACCTGCCCGCGCCCGGCCTGCCGGCGTTTTCTTTCGGGCGCTACGTGTTCCTGTCGCCCCTGCACGACGCGCTGAGCCCCGCCGAGCGCCGCCAGCTGCTGCGGCACGAGCGGGTGCACGTGCGGCAGCGGCACACGCTCGACTTGCTGCTGGTGGAGGCCCTGGGCGTGGTGTTCTGGTTCCACGGCGTGGTGCCCTACCTCGGCCGGCAGCTCAAGGCCGTGCACGAGTACCTGGCCGACGCCGCGGTGGCGCACGCCCCGGCCGGCCCCGTGCCCTACGGCGAGCTGCTGATCAAGCTGGCGGCCCAGCAGCCGCCCTTTGCCCTGGGGCACGCGTTCGCCCACACCCAAATTTTCCGCCGCATCCGCATGCTCACCCAACCCCCCGCTACGCCCATGCAAAAACTTCGCTTTCTGTTCGTGCTGCCCGTGGCGGCTTTCGCGTGGGCCGCCACGGCCTGGGCCGCGCCGGCCCCCAGCGCCCCCGCGCCCGGGGCCCCCGTTGCCCGCGCCGCGGCCGCCGCGCCGGGGGCCCCGCGCATCGGCCGCATCACCTGGCGGGGCAACGCGGCGGTGCCCACGGCCCGGCTGAACGAGGCCCTGGGCCTGCGGCCCGGCGATGCGTACGACTCGCTGGCGGTAGCAAAGCGGGTGGCCTACGACCCGGCCGGCACCGACGTTTCCTCCCTGTACATGGACCACGGCTACCTGTACTTCCAAATAGCGCCCGTGGCCACGCGCCAAGCGGATGGCACCACCGACCTGGCCTTTAACATCACGGAAGGCCGCTTGGCCCGGCTCCGCCGCGTCTTCGTCACCGGTGGCCTCGACGCGCCGGCGAAGGCGGCGCTGCTGAAGCAGCTGCCGCTGCGCCCCGGCGACGAATTCAGCCGGGCCAAGCTCATCGAAACCAACCGCCTCCTGGCCCAGCAAAGCGCGTTCGACCCGAAAAAAATCGGCATTAACCCCCAGCCCGTGGCGCGCCCGGCCGAAGCCACCGATTTGCTGGACATCGAACTGGTGCTAGTGCCCAGGGCCCGGCCTTAATGATTAACAGACAATGCATTAGTTAGAAACCCAGCCAATGGCAGGCGTTTTTCAGGCCGAAGAGCCGCCGCGGGCCACGCGGCGGCTCTTCGGCCTGAAAAACGTAGCAGCCCGCAACAAGGGGCAGGATGGGGCCCGCCGGGCTTATCGGTACGTTTTGAGCAATTGCTGGGCGCTGGGTGCCGGCCGGCTTCCAACGGGCGCGCCCCCCGCGCCGGGGCCCTAAATTGGCCGTCTTAGCCAACGAAAGCGCTTGCAATTGCCATGTTCAACCCCCGCAAAATGATGACGCTGGTGGCCGCCGCCGCCCTGCTGCTGCCGGCCGCCGCCCAGCCACCCGCCCGGCTGGCCACTTCAAACTCATTGACGAACAATAAACTACCTGCGAAACCGAATGCGCGGGCCGCGAACTTTGTGGGCCGCCACGGCCGGCTGAAGGTGGTGGGCACCCAGCTGGTGGACCAGCAGGGCGAAAAGATTGCGCTGCGCGGCGTGAGCTTCGGCTGGCACAGCCTGTGGCCGCGCTTCTACAACGAGGCGGCGGTGGGGTGGCTGGCGCAGGATTTCCACTGCAACGTGGTGCGGGCGGCCATGGGCATCGAGGTGGGCGAGCGCAACTACAAGCAGGACCCAGCTTTTTCGAAAGCCAAGGTGAAGGCCGTGGTGGACGGGGCCATCAAGGCCGGCATTTACGTCATCATCGACTGGCACAGCCACAACATCAACTTGGCCGAAGCCAAGCAATTCTTCGGCGAGGTGTCGAAAACGTACGCGAAAACGCCCAACGTCATTTACGAGGTGTTCAACGAGCCGGACCAGGAAAGCTGGCCCGAGGTGAAGGCCTACGCCGAGGAAATCGTCCGCGTCATCC
Source organism: Janthinobacterium lividum (assembly GCA_050954665.1). Lineage (GTDB taxonomy): Bacteria > Bacteroidota > Bacteroidia > Cytophagales > Hymenobacteraceae > Hymenobacter. The sequence goes on along the minus strand of JBPBPC010000039.1, from coordinate 92,569 downwards.
GCGCCAACGACCCCGACAACGTGATTCTTGTCGGCTGCCCGCACTGGGACCAGGACATCAACCTGCCCGCCGCCGACCCCATTAAGGGCCAGAAGAACCTGATGTACACGATGCACTTCTACGCCGCCACGCACGGCCCGTGGCTGCGCGACCGCACCGACGCGGCCCTCGCCAGCGGCTTGCCGGTGTTCATTTCTGAATCGGCGGGCATGGAAGCCTCCGGCGACGGGCCCCTGAACCCCGTGGCCTGGCAGGCCTACACCGACTGGATGGAAGCCAAGGGCCTGAGCTGGATCACCTGGTCGGTGTCGGACAAGGACGAAACCTGCTCGATGCTCCAAAAATCAGCCAGCGCCACCGGCCCCTGGAAAGACGCGGATTTGAAAGAGTCGGGCCAAAAAACGCGGGAGTACATACGGCGTTACAATGTTGAAAAATAGCTTTTTACAGCTATTTTTCAACATTGCAAGCAAGCTGGGCATAAAGCATTGCTAAGCAACTACTAATTCCCACCCGGGGCCCGTCAATCGTAGCGGCGGCCCTTCCACACCACGGCCCCACCGAACAGGCGCACGTACGCCATGCCCAGGGTGAGGGCCAGCGTGTAGCCCTCGAAGAGCGGCAGCAGCCAAGGCTGCAGGCGCAGGCCGGCGCGGCGGTAGCACACGGCCGCCAGGGCCCCCTGCCCCGCCACGCGCCCGCCCCACAGGGCCAGCGCCAGGCCCGGGGCCCCCGCCCACGCCAGGGCCCCCAGCGCCGGCCAGAAGCTGCTGTACACCAGCAGCTCCAGGCGCAGGCGCAGCGGCAGGGCCTGCACCCCGCGCAGCCAGCGGTGGCGCTGCCGCAGCAGGGCCCGCCCGGTGGGCATGGGCAGCGAATCGGCCCGGGCCTCGGCGCTGAACACGTGGCGGAAGCCGTAGCCTTGCGCCAGCACGGCCCGGAACAGGGCATAGTCTTCGGTGACGGAGAACGGCAGGGCCTCGTAGCCGCCGGTGGCCGCGTAGGCGGCGCGCGTCACGAGCATGTTGTTGCCCATGGCCGTGACGGGGCGGCCGGTGGCGCTCACCACCTGAATGAGGCCCAGCGAGAGCAGCCAATCGAGGCCCTGGAGGCGGTCGAACAGCCGGGGCCCCTGCACGGCGGTGATGCCCGTGACGGTGCCCACGCCGGGCGCGGCGTGGGCCAGCAGGGCGGTTATCCAAGTGGCGGGCAGGTGGATGTCGGCGTCGGTGACGAAGAAATACGCGGTGGTGGCGCGGCGGGCCAGGTGGGCCAGCACGTTGGCCTTGCCGCGGGCCGTGCCCAGGGCCCCGGCGATGGGCACGACTTCAAAATGCCCTGCGAAGCCCCGCATGGCCGCTTCGGCCACGGCGGCGGTGCCGTCGGTGCTGCCGTCGTCGCCGAGCAGGATTTCCAACAGGTCGGGCGGGTAGCGCAGGGCGCGCAGGCTGGCCAGGCAGCGCGGCAGGGCCGCGGCCTCGTTGCGGGCGGCCAGCAAAACGCTGACGCGGGGCAGCGGCGCGGGCAGGGGCCCCGGCGCGGGGGCCCCGCGCCGGGTGGCCAGCGCCCAGGCCGAGCCGGCCAGCACCAGCAGCCACAACACGCAGTACAGCAGCAGGAAAGTCGTCATCGAACCCAAAGAATGCGCGGCCAAAGCAGGCTACAGCGGTGCGAACTCGTAGCCGCGCTGGGCAAAGTACGCCAGCACCCGCGGCAGCACGTAGCGCAGGCGGGCGCTGGCCTTGCGGCTGTCGTGAAACACGAGAACGTCGCCGGGGCGGGCGGCGGCCAGCGTCAGGCGCAGGCACTCGGCGGGGGCCAGCCGGGGGTCGTAGTCGCGCGTGAGCACCGACCACTGCACTACCCGAAATTCGGCCCGCAGCGCCCGCAGCAGCGGCCACGTGAGGCGGCCGTAGGGCGGGCGAAACAACGGTTTGGGCTGAAATTCTGGCGGTTGGCCGTGGGCGGTGGGTAGTGGAGCAGCAGCGGTGCGCGCGCCAACTGCCAGGGCGTGCAGGGCTTGCTGGCACTGGGCCACGCCGGCCAGGTACTCGGCGCGGGGGGTTTGCCAGGCGCTGCGGTGGTGCTGGGTGTGGTTGCCGAGGCGGTGGCCGGCGGCCAGGGCAGCGCGGGCAATTTCGGGGTAGCGGGCGAGGTTGTCGCCCACGCAAAAAAACGTGGCCTGGGCGTTGTGCGCCGCCAATTGCGCTAGCACCCAGGGGGTTTCCTCGGGAATGGGGCCGTCGTCGAAGGTGAGGTAGAGGCGCGGGCGGCCGCTGGGGCCCGCGGCGGGGCCCAGCCATTCGGCCCCCGGCAGCAGGCGGTGCAGCAGCCGGGGCGGCCGCGTGAGCAGGGCCGCTTCCAGCCAGCCCCTCAGCGGCCCCGTCATCAGCGGGCGATGCGCATGTAGGGCACGCCGGCGCCGGGCAGCGGGCCCAGCACCTGGGCCAGGGCCTTCAGGAAGTTGGGGGCCGTGTCGGGCCGGCCGGCGGCGGGGCCCCGGCCGAGCTGGCGGTAGTGCTCGCCGCGCCACTCGCTCACCGCGGTGGGCGTGCCGGCCTCGTCGGAGCTGCGGCCCAGGGCGGCTTCGAGCAGGAAGTAACGGGGGCGCGGCACGTCGAGGGCCTCGGGGGCCGGGCCGGGGGCCCCGGAGTTGCCGTCCTCCTCCTCGTCGTCCTCTTCTTCGTCGGGGTAGTTTTCTTCCTCGTTTTCGTACACCAGGGCCCCGAAATGGGCTTCGGTGCTGGCCTGGGGGGCGGGCAGGTGCAGCAGGGCCACGGCGCGGCCGGCCACCTCGTGCCAGGTCAGGCGCAGGCCGCGGGACGGCACGTGCTCGGCGGTTGGCAGGCCTTCGGCGGCCTTTTCCCACATGTAGAGCAGCAGTTCGCGGGCCAGGGCGGGGTCGGCCAGCTCGCGGCGCACGGCGGCGGGGCGGCGGCCGGCCAGCTGGGGCACGAGCACGTGGGCAAAAGCGTAGGGGTGCGGACGGGCCATAAGTGGGGCAAAAGTAGGCCGCCCGGCTTTAGTTGTCGGCGGCCGGCTGCCCGTTGTCGGTTGCCAGCGGTCCGTTATCCACCGACAAAACGACAACTCATCACGCGTAATTGAAACCAAGCTGCCCCCAGCGGCGGCAGCGGCAAACCCTGCCGTTGCTTGACTTTTCGCGCACCGCTTGCTGCGCCTGGGGCCCTGGGACCAGACCCGCCGCGGGTGCAGCGCCCGGGCAAGGTGCGCGGTCGAATGCAAGAAGGTGTGGAAATTGACTGCAGCGTGGACTTTGTGGCCCGCGTCGCTGCCCAACTATTCGATGGCACGAAGCAAGCCCGCAGCCTACCAAGCCCGCGCCACCGCCACCCCAGCCACCGCCGAAGCGAAGCGAGTGGCGCAAACCCGCGGCAGCCGCGCTACGGTTTCTTCGGCAGCAGGGCCCGAATTTCGGCCCACTCCACCACGCCCGTGGCCAGCAGCAGCGGGCCGAACAGGGCCCCCATCAGGCCCGCCTCCAGCCACCAGGGCAGCGCCAGGCCGGCGCGCGCGGCCCACCACGCCCCGCACAGCAGCCCGAAGGCCAGCAGCAGGCGCGCCAGCAGGGCCCCGGGCAGCGCCACGCCGGTGCGCCGCGCCACCAGCACGAGGTAGGCGCCCGACACGGCCGCGGCGCACACCAGCGTGTTCAGGGCCGCGGCCACGGCCCCGAAGCGCGGCAGCAGCAGCAGGTTCAGCCCCACGTTCAGGGCCAGGCTGGCGGCCACGGCGCGGCTCACGGCGCGCTCGTGGGCGGTGCTGGTGAGCAGGGTGCTGTAGATGGCGAAAAAGGCGTGCACCAGCACGTTAAGAAACAGAATGCGCAGGCAGAGGGTCATTTTTGCCAGCTCCTGCGGGCGGCTGTGGTGGAACTGCCAGAACAGCACCTCGCCCCGAAACAGCCCGAACGCCACCGCGAACAGCAGCGGCGCGGCCACCACCCGCTGCCCAAACCAGAGCAGCTTGCGCTGGGCCTCGGCGTCGTGCGGGGTGCTGGCAAACTTGGCAAAAAACAGCGGCAGCACCGTCCAGGCGTACATCATCACGGCGTCGGACCAGCGGTAGGCCCCGGCGTAGTAGCCGGCCTCGGCCGGCGAGTGCAGGCGCTCGAGCATCACCATGTCCACGCGCTCGTTCACGCCGTAGAGCAGCGCCATCAGGGCAAACGGCAGGCTGGCGCGCAGGGCCTGGCGCGCCCGGGCCCCTTCCCAGCGGTAGCGCACGCGCCCAAACAAGCGCGTCATCAGCCCATAAAGCAGCGCCGCCGTGAAGGCCGCCGCCCCCAGCCGGGCCCCCACGTAGCCGCCCAGCGTGAGGCCGCCCGGCAGCAGGGCCAGGATGGCGGCCAGCAGCAGGCCTTTTTCGAGCACCGAGAGCACGGCGTCGGTGTTGAAGCGCTGGCGGGCCTGCACGGGGCCCCGCAAAAACTGCCCGTACTGCGTGAGCAGCAGCGCCGCCGACACCCCCGCCAGCAGCCCCAGCTGGGGGCCCCGGTAGCCCAGCGCCCAGCCCACGGGCAGCAGCCCGGCCAGCCCGGCCAGGCCCAGCCCCCCGCGCAGGGGCAGCAGCACCGGAAATTCCTGGGCCAGAAACTCGGGCGCGGCGGCCAGGCGCTGCACCACGTAGGGCGTCAGGCCGAGGTCGGCGAGGGCGGCCACGGCCACGGCCAGCGCCGAAAGGGCGGCCACCAGCCCGAAGGCCGCGTGGCCCAGGCGGTCCTGCACCAGGTTTTCCACCACGATCCAGCCGGGCTTGACGGCCAGGTTGAGCAAAACGACGAGGCTGATGTTGCCGAAAAACCGTTTGATGCGGGCGGGCGTTGGGGCGGCGCGGGCACCGCGCCCGCGCCGGGCAAAGCTACGCACCCGCGCCGGCCGGGGCCCCCGCCGGCGGCCGCCGGCAAAAGCGGCCCGGCGTTTTGCAACGGCTTGGCGCGGCTACGCCAGGGTTTTGATTGCCTTGGCGGGCGTGCCCACGGCCACCACGCGGGCGGGCAAGTCCTTGGTTACCACGCTGCCGGCCCCCACCACGGTGTAGGCCCCCACCGCCACGCCGGGCAGCAGCACGGCGCCGGTGCCCACCACGCAGTGGGCCCCCAGCACCACGTGCCCCGAGAGGTGGGCCCCGGGGCTGATTTCGCAGTAGTCGCCCAGCACGCAGTCGTGCCCGATGGTGCAGTTGAGGTTGGCGAGCACGCCCTCGCCCAGCGTCACGTCGCTCGTGAGCACCGCGCCGCTCACGATGCTGCACCCCGCCCCGATGCGGTTGCCGAACGCGCCCACCACGGCGCGGGGCGACACCACGGTGGTCAGCGCCCCGCCCAGGGCGCGCAGGCGCTCGGCCAGGGCCCGGCGCACGGCGGGGCCGCCCACGCCCAGCGCAAACCGGGGGTCGCGCGCCAGCCACTGCCGGGCTTCGGCCGGCGTGCGCAGGATGGGGAAGCGCCCGTGCAGCAGCGCGGGCAAATCGGGGGACACGTCGTCGTAGAACGCGACCTGCGCCGCGGGGTCGGCCTGGTACACCACTTCCAGCACTTCCTTGGCAAAGCCTTTCGCACCTGCTATGATCACAGCGAAATAAGTATGTTATTATTGATTCGCAATAGTTTGCCTACCCCAGGGCCGCTGCCTCACAGGGCCCCAATGTCGGCCAGCTGCGCGCTGAACCGCTGGCCGCGCCACGTCACCGTGCCGGCGTCGTGCCAACCGGCCCGCATCTGTTTCTCCAGGAAATTGGGCTCCCACCGGGTGGCCTCGGCAATTTTTTTGACCTTGACCTTGAACTGGCAATCCTTCAGGTCCACGCCGTGCTGGGTGGCCCAAAAGGCCGTGAAGTCGCGGATGCCTTTTTCCAAAACGGGCTGGCTGATGCGCCTCGACACGAAGCCGTGCGTCCACCGCAGCCAGATGGCGCCCGACAGGTAGGCCCCGGGCAACCCGTTGGGTTGGGTGAGCGGCAGGAACTGCTCCACGCCGTCGGGGCCCGTGTACGTCACGGCCACCTCGCGGGTGTACCCGGCAAAGTGCTCGTCCAGCGCAATGGGGTGGTCGGCCAGCCCGAAGAAGCTCCGGGCGGGCGGGCCGGCCGCGGCCGCCACGCGCGCCAGCGCCCGTCCCACTGGGGTCGCGTCCAGCCCCGAGTTGCGGCGCAGCAGCAGCACCAGCGGCGTTTTGTACGACACGGAGCTTTGCAACACGCACAGCCCCACCAGCCCCGCGGCCGCGCCGGCGCACTTGAGCGCGCGCAGCGTGACGCCCGGCCACAGCACCACCGCCGCGTCGGGCGGCGGCGGCCCGGCGGGGCCCGCGCCGGCGGCGGGCCGGGGCGCGGCGGCCTGGGCGCGGGCCAGGCGCCGGTAAGCGGCCCGGCCCAGGCGGCGGGCGGCGGGCAGCCGCAGCCCCCAGGCCACGGGCCGCAGCCAGGCAATGGCGCCCAGCACCTGCGCGTAGGCGTCGAAGCCCCGGTGCACCTGGCCCTGGGGCCCCACGCTGTGCACGTCGGCCAGCAGGGCCCCGGCGGGCACGGCCCGCAGCGCGGGCGCGTGGGCGGCGTGGTCCTGCACGCTGCAAAACGCCACCGCGCCGCGCCGGTCGGCCAGCGCCAGCAGCAGGCGCGGGCGGGTGCCGAACGGCTGCTCGGCGTCGTAGTACAAGGCCACGCGGGGCCCCGCGGCGCGGCGCGCCCGCGCGCGCTGCCACGCACCGGCGGGCACCACCAGCAAGTAAATGCACCCAAACCCCAGGGCAAACAGCGGCACGGGCAGCGTGAAGAGGATGCCCAGGTGCAGCCCAACGCCCACCACCATGAGCCCCGCCCGGTACTTGCGGAACGGAAACAGAAAAATAAAGAAAAACTCGAACGCCAGGGTGACGTACCCCAGCAGCTTGACCACGAATTCGTTGTTGAGCAGCCACGAGCTGGTCAGCAGGGTTTCGTAGGGCAGCGACAGCGTCTCCCACATGCCCAGGCCCGCCAACCACATGGGCGACAGCACCTTGTAGAGCGCCGAATCAAAGTACACGAAGGCGATGCCCACCACCACGGGCACGTAGTACGCCAGCTGGCTGACGGTGGTGGGCGGCTCGTAGCGCCGCTGCGGGGTGGAGTGCCGCAGCACGCGGCGCACCCGGTCGAGCGAGAGCCGCCGGCTGATGGGCAAAAACAAGAACAGGAACCCCATGCTGATGTAGACGGGGGTCATCATGTAGGCGTAGTGCTGGAAGGAGGCGAAAAAGACCAGCAGGAACCCGTAGTTCGCCAGCGCCGCCGCCCGGGTGTAGAGGCCCAGCATGAGCAGCCCCAAGGTCAACATCCACAAAACCAGGGGCGTGGCAAACCCCACTTCCGATATTTCCAGAAAGGGCACCGGGTCGAACACCAGGTGGCGGAAGTAGAACAGGTGCAGCACCTCCGCGAGCTGCACGGCGCAGAACACGATGCGGAACACCGCCAGGCCGCTGCCGTCTACTTGCTTGTCGTACACCTGCCCAAACCGCTGGTAGAGCGTGGGCCGGCGGGTGCGCGGGCGGGGAGATCGGGCAGTTATCATCCAGTAGAAAGGAAAACATTTTTCCAGTAACTAATAAAGGGCTGAAATATCATAATAAATACCAATATATCTATTAATAAAACCAATGGCCACCCCTCCCCGGGCGGCGCCGGGGAGGGGTGGCTACCGGGTGAGGCCCCGGGCCACCCGCAGGCCGGTTTTCAGCAGGCTGTTGGCGCCCCGGTGGCGGTGCCCGGCGCCGAAGCGCACCGCTTTTTTGACGAAGCGCAGGGCATCGGCCGTGCGCCCCAGGTTGGCGTACTCGTTGGCCATGGCCAGGTACGCGTCGTAGAGCTGGCTGCGCAGCTGGCCGGCAAAGGGGGCCTGGGCGTAGTGGCGCCACAGCTGCTCGTACATCAGCACGAACCGCTTGATGTTGACGTGCGCCGGGGCCGCCGACCAGGTGCCGCCCCCGTGGATGCGGTACGCGCCCATGACCTCGGGCAGGAGCTTGGCCTTGCCCACGGCCGCGTACAGGAGCACGAGCGGGTAGTCGATGGGGATGACGGTGAACAGCCAGGCCGGCCAGGTGGGCAGCACGTGGCGCAGCACCAGCGAGCCCGTGCCGGCAATGGCCTCGGTGGTGGCCACAAAATCGTCGAACGTGTACACGTCCTTGGCGTAGCGGCGCGCCACGCGGTCGGGCCGGGAGCCGTCCTCGTAGTGGTCGGCCAGGGGGTGGAAGCACAGGGAAAAGTCCGGGTGCGCGTCCAGCCAGGCCACTTGCCGGCGCAGCTTCAGCGGGCTGGTCCAGTAGTCGTCGCCTTCCAGCAGGGCAATGTACTCGCCGCGGCACGCCGCCAGGCACGCCTGAAAGTTGGGCCCCATGCCCACGTTGCGGGGCTGGTAGATGGGCCGCAGCACGGCGGGGTAGCGCCGGGCGTACTCTTGCAGCACGGCCCGCGTGCCGTCGGTCGAGCAGTCTTCGCCCACGATGACCTCGTAGGCAAAGTCCACGTCCTGCCCCAGCACCCCGTCGAGGGCCTGCCGCAGGAACGGCTCGTGGTTGTAGGCCAGCACCACCACGCTCAGCTTGGGCGCGGGTGCTTCCGGGCGGGGCGGCTGGCTCACGAGTACACCGCGCTGCCCACCGCCTGCCGCACCAGGCCCGCAATTTGCCGCACCACGGCCGGGCCCAGCTGCGGGTAGAAGGGCAGGCACAGCACCCGCGCCGACGCGCTTTCCGACACCGGGCAGGGGCCCCCGGGGCAGTACGGCAGCTGGTTGAGGGACGGGAAAAAGTAGCGGCGGGCGTCGATGTCGTGCGCGGCCAGCACGGCTTTGGCCTGCAGCATCTGGGCCTCGTCCTCGAACAGGACCGGGAAGTAGGCGTAGTTGTACTCGGTGCCGGCCGGCAGCACGGGGTAGGCGAGCGGCAGGCCGGCCAGCCCCTGCCGGTACAGCGCGTACAGGGCCGTGCGCTCGGCGATGAAGCCGGCCACCCGCGGCAGCAAGCACAGGCCCAGGGCGGCGTGCAGCTCCGAGTTTTTGGCGTTGATGCCCAGGATGAAGTGCTCGTCGCCCACGTGGCCGAACGACTTGAGCAGGTTAACTTTTTTCGACAGGGCCGCGTCGTGCACGATCACGGCGCCGCCTTCGCCCGTGTGGAAGAGCTTGGTGGCGTGGAAGCTGCACGTGGCAACGTCGCCGTAGCTGAGCAACGACCGCCCGGCCACCCGCGTCCCAAACGCGTGCGCGCCGTCGTAAATCACCTTCAGGCCGTGCCGCCGGGCAATGGCCTCGATCTTCACCACGTCGCAGGGGTAGCCGTAGACGTGGGTGGCCAGGATGGCGCTGGTGCGGGGCGTAACGGCCGCCTCGATCTTGTCGGCGTCGAGGCAAAAAGTTTGGTTCTCCACGTCGACGAACACCGGCGTGCAGTTTTCCCAGAGGATGGCCGAGGTGGTGGCCACGTACGAAAACGGCGTCGTGATGATTTCCCCCGTTAGCTCCAGGGCCCGGATGGCCAGCTGCAGCGCCACGGTGCCGTTGGCCATGAGGTGCACGTAGGGCACGCCCAGGTAGCCGCGCAGCTCGGCTTCCAAGCGCAGCAGCAGGGGGCCGTTGTTGGTGAGCCGGGCCCCTTCCCAAATTTGGGTCAGATGCGCCACGTACTCGGCCAGCGGCGGCAGATAAGTGCGGGTAACGGTAATCATACGGCAGAAAGGATTTAGGGAATTATGAAAGGCACATGAATCGACAAACATTTCATAAACATAACTATATTTTTTTGTCTATTGCGCATAACACAACGGCGAGTTAAGGATGCCGGCGCCGCACCGTCCGCTACGGTGCGCCCCGGCGCCCCGGACCCAAAAAAATCCCCCGGGGGCCTCGCCAAACAGCGGAGCCCCAGGGGGATTGGGCAGCAAAACAGCGGGACGCGGGGCCTACTTCATCCGGCAGCTGAGAATCGTCACGTCGTCGGCGAACTTGTCGGTGTTGCCGAAGGCTTGGATTTCGCGCAGCAGGGTTTCGTGCAGGCGCGGCAGGGGCAAGTAGCGGTTTTGGGCGATGACGCGCAGCACGCCCTCCTCGCCAAACTCATTGCCTTCGGCGTCAAACACTTCCGTGAGTCCGTCGGTGTAGGCGAAGAGCAGCGAGCGGGGCGGCACCACCACTTCGCCCACCTCTAGCCCGGGCAGCTTCTCGATGATGCCGAGCATGACGGCCCCGGTTTTGAGGAACTGCGGGGGCCCCTGGTCGGGCAGCAGCACGGGGTCGTTGTGGCCGGCGTTCACGAAGCTCAGGCGCCGGTCGCGGCGGTCGTAGATGCCCAGGAACGCGGTGATGAACTTCTCGCCCCCGGCGTTGCGAAAGATTAAGTGGTTGAGCTCGTGAGCGATGACGGCCAGGTTGGCGCCCTGGCGCAGCAGCGTGCGCAGCCCGGCCTGGAAGTTCGACATGAGCAGGGCCGCCGCCACGCCCTTGCCGCTCACGTCGGCGATGCAGAGCAGCAGGCAGTCGGCGTCGATTTCGACCACGTCGAAGTAGTCGCCCCCGATTTGGGTGTGGGGCACGTAGGTGCGGGCCACGGCCACGGCCGCGTTGTTGGGCAAGTGCGTGGGAAACAGCAGCCGCTGCACGTCCTGGGCAATTTCGATTTCGCGGCGCAGGGCCGCCGCGGCCACCCGCTGGCGGGTAAAGCGGCGGTTCTCGACGGCCCCGAGCAGGATGTTGGCCAGCGTTTCGAGGAACTTGACGGCCTCCTGGCCCGCGTAGTCGGCCTGGGCCGTGCCGATGAACACGTAGGCGAGCACCTGGTCGGCGAGGCGCACCGGAATCACGGTTTCGAAACCCTCCCAGCCGGGCCCCAGGCCCAGGCCCACCACCGGGCACGACGCGCCGCTGCACTGGACGCGCACTTCCTCGGGCAGGGGCCCCACCGCCGCCGGAAACGCCACTTCCGCCCGAAAAACGCCGTCGGTGAGCACGTACAGCGCCAGCCGCCGCACCCCGAGCTGGCCGATGAGCGTGAACTGAAAAATTTTGTAGAGCGCGGCCTCGCTGGTCGCGTCCTGGGTAATGGCCTGGGTAATTTCGAGCAGCGCGGTGAGTTCGCGCTCCTTGAGAAAAAGGCGTTTTTCGGGGGTAATGTTGGGCATAAGCAAGAAACAGGGCCCTAGCGTACCGCCGTTTTGGGGTCGTAGGCGTCGCGCAGGCCGTTGCCCAGTAAATTAAAGCTCAAAACCAGCAGCGAGATGGCCGCGCCCGGCAGCACCGTGAGCCAGAGGCCCGCTTGGGTGCCCAGCAAGTCGTAGCCCTCCTTCACCATGAGGCCCCAGCTGGGGGCCGGCGGCTGCACCCCCAGGCCGAGGAAGCTCAGGCCCGCTTCGAGCAGGATGGCGGCGGCGAAGTTGCTGGTGGCCAGCACCAGCAAGGGGCCCCGCAGGTTGGGCAGCAGGTGCCGGGCGATGAGCCGCGCCGTGGGCAGCCCCAGCACCCGCCCGGCCTCCACAAAGGTGGCCGAGCGCAAACTCAGCAGCTGCCCGCGCACCACGCGGGCCACGTCCACCCACATCGTGAGGCCCACGGCCACGAAGCTGACCCACACGCCTTTGCTGTCGAGCGCCAGCGAAATAGCGATGACCAGCATGATGCCCGGAATGCTCCACACCACGGTCATCAGGCCCAGCAGCACACTGTCGATCCAGCCGCCGAAGTAGCCGGCCAGGGCCCCCACGGCCATGCCCAGGGCCATCGAGATGAGCACCGCCACCAGCCCGATGCCCAGCGAAATGCGCGTGCCCAGCAGCAGGCGGCTCAGCTCGTCGCGGCCGGCCTTGTCGGTGCCCAGCCAGTAGGTGCGCGCCACACGCGGCCCGGCGGCCACGCGCTGCGGGGGCCCCGGCGCGGTGCCGGGCTCGGCCCAGGGCCGCACCCGGGCCGAATCGGGGCCCAGCGCCTGGTAGGCACTGATGGGCATTTCCTCGTAGGCGGGCTCGCGGCCGCGCCACCAGGTGCGGAACCCGTTGTCCGAAGGGCGGCCGGCCAGCACCGAATCGGGCAGCGGGCGGCGCAGGAAATCCACCGCCAGGCCGGGGCCCTGCTTTTGCAGCGCCACGAAGCCGTGGCTGGCGTCGGGCGAGTTGTCGGGTAAAACCCAGTAGCCCAGCACCGACACCACGGCGCACAACGCAATGAACACCAGGCCGAACACGGCGGGCCGGTTCTGCCACAGGCGCTGGCGCACGTAGTAGCCCGGCGGGCGGGCGGCGGGCGCGGGCGGCGGGGCGGGCAGCACGGGCGGCGCCACGGCTAGCGGGTGTTGTGGCGCAGCAGGCCTTCTTTGGAGGCCAGGTAGCTGGCGTCGGTGGCAATGGCCCCGTAGGAGGTGGGCTCGTAGGCCAGCTCGGTGTCGGGGTCGGGCCAGTAGCTGCGGGCGAGGCCCTGCTCGAGCAGGCTGCGCAGTTGCTCGCGCAGCTCGGCCACGGGCAGGCCGGTTTTCTCCAGCAGCGCGCGGAACGGGGTGACGAAGTAAAGCTCGTCGAGCAGGTCGTATTCAGGATCGGTCACAGCAGGCGGAAAACGGCGAAAAGGCAGGTGGGCAAAGGTAATTCTGCGGGGCGGGTTTGGCGGTTGCAAGGCATCCTTACCTTGCATTAACCAAAACCTCTAATCGCCAAGATGGTAAAGTTTCGCGCAGACGGTGGCAAAGCTTTGATTTATGGAAACAATAAAATGGATTGTGCTTGGTTCATGCTCGCAACTTCTATTTTTTTCACCATAATCATTCTGTCTTTAGCACTCATGACAAGAAAAATATCATACATATTACCTGAATTTATTATTGCCATTTTAACAATAATAACAGCTAAATACACAATAAACTTCTCGATAGAGTTGACCAAAAATTCCATCATAATAAAGAAAACTATTTTAGGAATTTCCTATGTTAAAATAGAAATTCAATTTGATAATATATTCTACAACAACCAAATACATTTTATTTCATTTCAAAACCAAGAAAAGAAAGTCGAAGTGGAGAACCACGAAGGTTTTAAGGTTGATTATTTGCTAATAAGCACAGGGAGCAAGCACCAAGAAATAAAAGATTGGGGGCAAGAAATTGGCAACAAAGTGGACGCCGATATCATTTTTAATTACATTCTCGAAGCCCTTGATAAGCTAAGAATAAATAAGATACCGTCTGATGTCGGATATATAAAGCGAGATAAGATAAGCCGCGAATAATCTTCACCGCCCGCCCCGGCCCTTCCAATAAGTATGTCCAATCTCTTCTTCGAAAAAATCCAACTTGAAATTGTTTCTTCAGCAATTGATGATGTGCATGGGTTATATGAAATAATTTGGGCTCTTAATAGCTCACATCCACACGTTCCACAAATTGAAAAAATAAATCAGAGCAAATTAGCCATCATACCATTGATAGACAATGACATAATTGATATCTATCAGTGTTATCGGAATGAAAATCCAGCTGAAAGGCTCGTCAAAAATGATGCGCTGGCGATAGTGCTAGAAAACAAGAATTGGGACGTTACTCAGTCCATTGACAATCAATATTATGGCTTCTACTCAAGCGGACAAAAATGCCTGGATGAAGAAAAAAGGCTGGTAACAGCTCAAACGTCTCTCTAACCTCACCGCACCGCTCGCCCCTTCCAACTATACCCGCCGCGCCAGCCGGCGGCGCCCACGGCCAGCGCGTAGGGCGCATACAGCAGCTGGAGCGGCAGCAGGCCCCACAGCCACCGCCGGGGCCCCAGAAACCGTAGCACCGGAGCCAGCAGCCACCCGTCGGCGCCCAGCTTGAGCAGCCAGGCGGCGCCCACCCAGGGGCCCAGCGCGGGCCAGGCCAGCGCCCCCGCCGCGCCGGCGGCCAGGGCCACGTTGGCGCCCAGCACCAGCGGGGCTAGGCGGCGCGAGGCGGGGCTTTGGTAGTGGCGCCACTTGCTGGCCCAGCGCACGCGCTGCCGCAGCAGGGTCCCCACGGTGGCGGGCGCGGCGGTGCGCACCACGGCGGCGGCATCGGCCAGGAAGCGCACGGCGCCGGGGCGGGCGGCGTGCAGCTGGTGCATCAGGAACTCGTCGTCGCCGCTGGCCAGGTGGGCGTGGGCGGCGTAGCCGTTGACGGCGGCGAAGGCGGCGCGGCGGTAGGCCAGGTTGGCGCCGTTGCACATGGTGGGGGCCCCGCGCCCGATGCACGCGCCGCCCACCCCCACCAGGCCCGCAAATTCCAGCCCCAGCAACCGCTGAAACCACGTATCGGGCCCCGTGAGCAGCACCGGGCCGCTGATGAAATCGGGCGTGGCGTCGGCGGCCAGCAGGCGGGCGTAGGCGGCGAGCCAGCCGGGGCCCAGGCGGCAATCGGCGTCGGTGCACACGAGCCAGGGGGCCCCGGCCAGCGCCAGGGCGGCGGCCAGGGCGGCTTTCTTGCCGGTTTGGTCGGCCGTCAGCGCCACCAGCCGCAGCCGAAACGGGGCCGTGGCGGCGGCGGCCAGCACCAGGGCCCCGGTGCCGTCGGCCGAGTGGTCGTCGGCAATAAGCACCTCGAAGCGGGTGGCGGGCAGGGTTTGGGCGGCGAGGTCGGCCAGCAGTTGGGGCAGCGCGGCCGCTTCGTCGCGGGCAGCGATGAGGACGGAAAAGAGCAGCGGGGCGGCTTCGTCGGTGGCAGTAGTTTCGCTGGCGGTGGCTTTGGGGGCCGGGCGGGGTTTGCCGGCGGGGGCCCCGGCGGCCGCGTAGTGCAGTTGTTTGGTCAGGTTGGCATCAACGAGTTTCCCAACGGCGGGGGCCCCAGCGGCCACGCCAGCTTCTTCGGCGGCGGCGGTTTCTGAGGTGGCGGCGAAGGCTTCAGCGGATGCTTTGGCGGGGAGCCCGGCAGTTGCTTCGGCAGAGGATTTAGCAATTGCTTTAGTAGAGAGCCCGGCAGTTGCCCCGGTAGGGCCCCCAGCGGTTGTTTCGGCAGCAGCGGCTTCGGCCGCGGCGCGGCTGCGCTGCCAACCGCCGCGCAGCCACACCATCACGCCGGCGTAGAGCGCGGGCGCCGCCAGCAGCAGGGGCCCCACCACGGCCGCCCTCATGCGCTGCGGCTGCGCCACACGCGCAGGCCCGGCACCAGCAGCAGGCCGGCGGCGCTGGGCAGGGCAATGTTGATGACCCACAGGCTGAGGCTGGCCGAGAGCACCGGCAGCGCCGGCTGCCCCAGCAGGCCAAACAAGTGGGTGGCCGAGAGCTCGCGCACGCCCACGTCGGCCAGCGCGTTCAGCGAGGGCACCAACGATTTCAGCAGGAACGTGCCCGCCACGGCGGCCAGCCCGGGCCCCGCCCCCGCCCCCACTCCGTAGGCCCGCAGCAGCAGCATAAACTGGGCGCAGAACACGGCGTAGCGCAGCCCCGAGATGGCCAGCACCGCGTGCAGGGCCCGCGCCGGGTAGGTGGGCATCACGGCCAGCGCCGGCCGGAACCGCCGCAGCGGCCGCCACAGGCCCAGCGCCGCCACCAGCAGCCGCGAGCGGTAGAGCGGCACCAGCACCAGCCCGCAAACCACTAGCGCCATGACGATTACCCCCAGCTTCGCCGCCGGAAAGCCCGCCAGGTAAAACGTCAGCAGAAAGTACAGCAGGCCCGCCACGCCGGCCACCACGGTGGCCACCAGCTGGCAGTAGCGCCCCAGAAACACGGCCCCCAGGGCCCGCACGCGGCGGCTTTTCAGCTCCAGGATGCGGCCGGCGTAGTCGCCCACGCGGTTGGGGGTGGCGAAGCCCAGCGTGAGGCCCACCAGCACGCCCCGCAGGCTGCGCCCGAACGTAACGGGCTCGAGGTGCCGGGCCAGGCGGTGCCACTTCCAGGCCTCCAGGCCCCAGTTGGCGGGCACCAGGGCCAGGGCCCCCAGCACGGGCCCGCGGCCCGCGCCGCCCAGGGCCGTGGCCAGCAGGGCGCGCCAGGCGGCGGCCGTGTCGGGGGCCGCAAACACGGAATGGTACAGCAGGCCCAGCGTGAGCAGCGCCACCAGCACCTTGCCCAGGGTGATCCAGGGGCCCCATTTAAGGGGAGCGGGTTTGGAAAAGCCGGGCGCGGACAATGGGGTTGAGGGCGGGGCCGGCGACACTTGCGCCGGGGCGTAACTTTGTGGAGCGGGCCCACGCTCCGTTTCCTGTGCTTGGCTGCGGCCGGCGGGCGCACTGCCCGCGCCGGGCCCGTCGCTGCCGCCGGTGGGCCCGCTCCTCCTTTCCTGCCCCCCGTTCTCCCCGTGCCCCCCTTCGTCCACCCCCGCCCCGCCCCGCCGGCCGAGTTGCTGCCCAAGGTCATCATGGGCGTCGACCCGGGCACCCAAATCATGGGCTACGCCGTCATCGAGGTGCGCGGGCAGCACGTCACGGTGCTCCGGTACGACGTCGTCAACATGAAAGCCCTCGGGTCGAACCATGCGGTAAAATTAAAGCGGATTTTCGACCGCATGATCGAACTGATCGACGAGTACCTGCCCGACGAGCTGGCCATCGAGGCGCCGTTTTTTGGGGTGAACGTGCAAAGCATGCTTAAGCTGGGCCGGGCCCAGGGCGTGGCCATCGCCGCCTGCCTCTCGCGCCAGATCCCGTACGTCGAGTACGCCCCCACCAAAGTGAAGCAATCCGTCACCGGCTCGGGCAACGCCACCAAGGAGCACGTGGCCCACATGCTGCGCCAAACCCTGGCCCTGCCGCCCCTCGCCGAGGCCCCCAAGCTGCTCGACGCCACCGACGCCCTGGCCGTGGCCCTGTGCCACCACTACCAGAAAGGCAACAACGCCACCGCCGCCGGCGGCAAAAGCTGGGGCAAGTTCCTGGCCGAGAACCCCGACCGCCTCAACGCCGCCACCACCAAAAAAGCTACGCCGCGCGCCGCCAAAAAAGCGGTGTAGCATGGATGCGGGCTGCAATAAAACGGTCATGCTGAGCGCAGCCGAAGCATGACCGTTTTATTGACTTAAAAAATTCCCCATTACCATCAGCAGGACGAAGCAAAACCCGCGGACTCGCAGCGTCCATGCTACAGGTTGGGCAGGGCCCCTACCAGGTAAGTGACGGCATAGCCGCCGATGTCGACCCGGTCGCCGCGCAGGCGGCACCACAGCTCGCCGCCGCGGGCCGATTCCTGGCGGGCAAACAGCTCGGTTTTGCCCAGCTTGGCGGCCCAAAACGGGATGAGCGTGCTGTGGGCCGAGCCGGTGACGGGGTCTTCGGGCACGCCCACTTCGGGGGCGAAAAAGCGCGACACAAAATCGACGCCGCCGGTGCCGGGCGCGGTGGCAATCAGGCCGATGTAGCCCAGCGCCACCAGGGCCCCGAAGTCGGGTTGCAGGGCCAGCACCTCTTCGGCGGTGGCGAACTCGACCACTAAGTCGCGCGCGGCCAGCACGGCCAGGGGCACGGCCGCGCCGGGGCCCAGCGCCTGCGTGAGCACGGCCGGCACCTCATCGGGGCCCAGCGGCCGGGGCGGGCGGCTGGGGAAATCGAGGGTGAGGCGGCCGCCGGGCTCGCGGCGCACGCGCAGCGGGCCGCTCTGGCTCTGAAACACGATTTCGTCCTGGGCAAAGCCGCGCTCGTGCCACAGCACGTGGGCCGTGGCCAGGGTGGCGTGCCCGCAGAGGTCAATCTCGAACGTGGGCGTGAACCAGCGCAGGTGGAAATCGGCTTCCTGGCCTTCCAAAGGCACAAAAAAGGCGGTTTCGGCCAGGTTGTTTTCGGCGGCAATCTGCTGCATCAGCGCATCGGGCAGCCACGCGGCGAGCGGGCACACGGCGGCGGGGTTGCCGGCAAACGCGCGGCGGGCAAAGGCATCGACCTGGTAGATGGGGATGGGCATGGCGAAGGAAAAGGCTGAGGTAGGCGCAAGGCAATGCGCAAAGATGGCCCCCGCCGCGGGCCGCCGGGGCCCCCGCCCGGCCATGCGGCGCTACAGCTGCTTGCGCAGCAGCAGGCCCGAATAGGCGTAGCCGTTCACGTTCAGGCCCTGGATGGGGGCCAGCGACACGCCCACGGCGCTGGCTTTTTTGTGCAGCTGCGGCACCACCACGCCCATGGTGGCGCCCACGGCGTAGCCCAACAGGTTGTCGGTGAGGAAGTGCTTGCCCGCCTCGATGCGGAAGTACGCCACGGCCACCGGGAAGGCGGCCGCCGCGCCCCACACGTAGGGCTGGGCCCGCGAGCCGGGGTTGAAGTCGTGGAACACCTTGGCGGCGAAGAACGTAGCCGTGGCCGCGTGGGCCGTGTGGCCGGAGAAAAACGAGTTGGTAGCGATTTTGCCCGTGCGGTCGCCGCCGCCCTCGGGGCCGTAGAGGTAGGGCCGGTTGCGCGACACGTTGCCCACGGAGGTGGTGAAGACGGCGTCGGTGGCGAGCAGCGTTTCCAGGTACAGCACCGCCACTTGCCCGTAGCGGCTGCGCGCGGCGGGGTTCAGCGCCAGCAGGCCCGGGGCCACCAGCAACGAGCCGTAGCAGAGGAAGTCGCTGGTGGTCTGGGCCCGGTCGCTGTAGTAGCCGGCCGAAAACCGGTCGATGCGGGGCACGTCGTCCTTGCGCAGCGCGGCCAGCTCGGCTTCGGTCAGGCCGGTTTTTTGCTGCACCCGGTGGAGGCCAAAGGCGCTGACGGCCCCCAGCCCCAGCGCGACGGGCGCATCGACCGCGAACCGGGTGTGGTAGGGCGACGGCGCCGGTTGGGCGCGGGCCGCGGGGGCCCCGGCCAGCAGCACGCCGCTGGACAGCAGGAGAGGAGAGAAAAATTTCATCAAATAGCTTGTGTTTAAGTAAAAGCCAAAAACGCAGGAGCAAGCGCCGGGGTTGGCGCCGCGCGGCTGGTTGTTAAGCCGTTTGCCGCCGCGCCAACGGTGGAGCAAAACGCGGCCCAATTTTCACGCCGCTGCCCCGCTGCTGCCCCGCCGGGGCCCTAAAATGGGCACTGGCGCGCCAGCGCAACAGGTACGCCAGCCACCAGTGCGCGTGCCGCTGCTTGTAGCCCTGGCACCAGCGGCAGGGCCAGTACAGCAGCGCCACCACCGCGGCCCACACCGCGTAGGCCCGCCACAGGCTGGGGTGGTAGCCGGCGGGCAGCCCAACGCCGGGCGGGGCAAACGAGAGGTTGAAGGGCCGGCCAAACGCCAGGGCCGGCCACACAAACGCGCCGCCGCTGATGAGGCAAAAGTGCAGCAGGTAGCAGAACGGCGGCACCCGCCCGCAGGTGCTCAGCCAGCGGCCCAGGCGGCCGGCGGGGCCCCCGCTGGCCGCCAGCAGCAGCAGGGCCCCGCCCAGCGTAAGGCACAGAAACGACAGCGACGGCGGGTATTTCGTAACGTTCACGAACGACATCAAGGAACAGCAGCGCCGGCGCGTGGGCCACGTCTTCGGGCCGCACCGCGGTGGGGCTCCAAAGCTCGCGGGTGTGGTCGAGGGCCATGACGACCATCGCCAGGCTCCGCACGAGGTCAAGGGCGGCCACCCGCGGGGAAGCCGCCCGCGAGGCTGGGCTAGCGGGCAGGTTAGCAGCGGGTTGAAGCATGGCGGCGGCGGGAACGGTGCGCCCGCAAGGTATCACGCCGCGCCCAGGTTTTGCTCCCGTTCTCCTCGCGCCAGAACCTATCGGGCAGCGGTTTTTCTTGGGGCCCCCAGGCGGCCGCTGGGGCCCCGGCTAGCGCTCCAGAAACCTGGCAATCAGCGCGTTTATTTCCTGCTGCTGGGCGGGCGTGGCGCCGTCCCACATGTCGTTGTGCAGGGTGGCCGGCAACTGCACCACGGTGCAGCCGAAGCGGCGCTGCTCGGCCGGCGTGGGCACCACGCCGCTGTCGGCCACTTGGTCGTTCGAACGCAGCGACAGCACCCGGGGCCGGCGGGCGCGGGGGAACGGCATCCGGCGGTTGTCGAGCGACACCACGCGCCGCACCAGCGCCGGGTGTTCCCGGGCAAAAAGCATAGCCACATCGCCGCCGTTGGAGTGGCCCACCAGCAGCAGCCGGCCGAAATCGACGCGGGGATATTTTTTCTGCAATTCCTGCCGCACGAACAGGATGTTTTGCACGCCCCGCTCCCAGTTGGGGCGGCGCACCACTTGCGGGGGCCCCGCCGTGGGCAGGGGCGCGTCGGTGGGCAGCTCGTGCTGGACGCTGGCCACGAAGTAGCCGTGCGCCACGAGGTTGCGGGCAATGAACGCGTAAGCGGTGTTATGCCCGCCGTAGCCGTGGCTGATAATGGCCGCCTTCAGCCGCATTTTGGGGCCCCAGCCGCTGGGGAAGTACAGCGCCACCGGCACGGCCCGCTGCCGCGCCGCATCGAACAGCGCCAAGCTGTCGGTGCGCATATCGGCAGGCGCGGCGGTAGTTGGCGGTGTGACGGGCCGGGGGGTGTTGGTGCAGCCAGCCGTGAGCAGGGCCAGGCCCAGTGCGAACAAAAATCTCATTTGGTACCAGCGGCGAACGATGCTACTCCGACAGCCAACCGGCCACTTCCTGCTTCAGCAGCGGCAAGTGGCGCACAACGATGCTCCACACCATTTCGTCGGAAACGGTATCGTACCCGTGGATGATGCGGTGGCGGGTGGCAATAATTTGGCGCGCATTCGACAGCTGAAATTCGGGGTCAGCTTTCATGATTCGCCCCACAGCCTCGCCGATGATTTCCAGGTTGCGCTCGGTGGCGCGGCGCGTCCGCACGTCGGCCCGGTACGCAGCAAACAGCATGGGCTGGCCCTCGAAAAAGCTCTCAATTTCCGCGATGGCCTGCTGCACATCGTAGAGGCAGGCGCGCGTGCTATCGTTCATACACCACTTGCTGCGTGCGCTCCACTTGGGCCCGGAAATAGGGGTTGTGCAGCGCTTGCGCCTCTAGCAAATCAACGGGCCGCTGCAACGCTTGCGCCAGCGCAAATTTGAGGGCCAAGTAGTTATCCGCGTACTCTTCTACTGGCATTGGTTCGAAAGCTGCTACTAAATCCACGTCGCTTTCCGGCCCAAAAGCCGGCGTGAGCACCGACCCAAATGCCACCAACCGCCGCACCCGGTACTGGCGGCATAGGGCGGCAATGACGGGTTGGTGAGTTGTGAGACGCATAGCAAAAGGAGAAACGTCATTGCAAAGCAACAAGCTCATTATTGGCGTAGCAAAAGGACATTAGCACTTTGTAACCAATTAGAAAACCATTCGGTAGGCAAGCGAACGAGCGAAAAATTTAGTATTTGAAGCTGCTCTAACGAATAAGTGTTGACTAGAAATAAATCCCACTGGGCAGAAACGTCTTCTGCGATATCTGCGAATAAAACACTTTCCCTTGGAAGTTGTCCGCAACGGTCGGCCATTGCAAATTCATCGCACCAGTGCGCAATGTCCTGATGGGTGAATTCGGCAGAATCCACTCCGTTTTGAAGAAGGATAATGAGATGATTGGGAGCAAACGGCAACGTTATTTCTTGCCACCCTCTTTCCTGCCACGACCCGACGAACTTGTTACGCCCCCTTCTCCTCCCTGGTTGAAATTCATAATTCATGTCAAACAACAGCTTTGGTGAGCATTGCGGTTCATGGATACTCAACACCCGTCTTTCAGTTGACTGACTGTGTCAACTCGCAATAGATTGCGAGCGTAAATTACTCGCTTCACCCCAATTCCTCCCGCCGTGCCCACCGATTACCAACCCGTGGCTTGTGGCTTCTACGACCAGCTAAAGGCCGCCGCTACCCGCCAGCAGCAAGTGTATTTGCAGTACTTCAACGACTTGCGGCAGCTGTGCCAGGAGTCCACCACCATCCGCACGTTCGTCACCCGCGACCACGCCGAGTACGCGCAGCTGGGCTCGGGCGCCGAGGTGCGGCTCGACTACATCATCCGGCTGGACGACACGGCCGCGCCGGCCTTCGCCGACTATCCCGATTTCCGCTGCGGTTGCTAACGAACGAATTCAAGGTTAACCAACCAAAAGCCCGCCCCGATGACTCGGGGCGGGCTTTTGATTGGGGGCCCTACGTCCAGTACTGGATGGGCGCGTGGGGGAACCGCCGCTGCCACTCGGTGTAGAACCAGGTCTTCAACTCCTTCATGGTGGGCGGGTTGTACACGTACTTGAGGCCGCCGAACTTGTTGCGCTTCACGGCGCGGTCGGTTTCGCTCAGGTCGAGGGACGTGTTGGGGTACCAGCCGAGCAGCACTTCCTTGGAGCCGGGCGTGAAGCGGTGCGTGACGAACTCCACGGTGAGGTCGCAGTCGAAATCGAAGGCTGCCTGCACGCGGTCGAGCAGTTCGCCGTAGTGCCGCTGCCAGTCGGGCAAGGGCATGATGGGGGCCAGCAGCACGCCCACCGGGTAGCCGCCGCCGCCCTGCGCCACCGGCAGCGCCAGCTGCCGCAGGGCCCCGATGCGCGCCTCGATGCTGGCCGTGCCGCCCTCCAGCTGCCGGGCCAGGGGCTCGGCGTTGAGCGAGGCGCGGGCGCGGGTGTGGCCGCCGTGGGGCAGGCCCAGCAGGCTCTCCACGTGGTCGTACTTGCTCACGAAGCGCAGGCGGCCCCCGTCGCGGCCGGCGAAGTAGCGCACGGTTTCGGCCAGGGCCCCGGTGAGGTGCTCGATGCCCAGCACGTCGGTGTAGCAGCTGGCCTCGAAGCTCACGGGGCGGTCGGCGCGCTCGTACACTTGGGTGTTGGCCAGCAGCTTGGGCAGGTTGGCGAAGGCGCGCACCACGGGCGGGCCGCTGAGGCTGCCGGCCAGGTAGCAGTACTGGCAGTGGGCGGGGCAGCCCTCGGCGAGGTTGAGCTGGTAGTCGGCCGAGGGCGGCGTGGGCTGCAGGCGCAGGGCCCCAGCGGGGGCGTTCACCACGGCCAGCGTGGTTTTGGCGGTGCGGTAGGTGGCGCGCTCGTCGTCGCCGCGCAGGCCGGTGAGGCGGTTGCTTTTCAGCAGCTCCACGTCGAGGTTCAGGGCCGTGGCGCGGGCCAGGATTTGCTGGCCGTACGCTTCCTGCAAGGCGTCGGGGGTGAAGAGCACGCGCTTGGGCAGCCACAGCTTGGCCCCGTGCGTACGAGGGGCAGCGGCGTCGGCGGAAACGTCGGCGAACACCGGCGCGGCCGCAGGCAGCGGGGCGTTGAGAACGGGCAAAAAGAGGTCGGTCTGCATTGATTCTCAAACAACCGGGGCCCTACAATAGGTCCTTTCGGCCGGTATTCGTCCTTAATATCTTAGTCTTATAATCAATACCTTATAGCATAACCCATTCAATAAACAAATAAAATCAGCCCGTCATGCTGAGCGCAGCCGAAGCATCTTTCCCGCGGCAGCAATTCATGATTTAGTCAGCGGGAAAGATGCTTCGGCTATGCTCAGCATGACGGCCTTTTTACGAACTATTGTTTCAAACTTTCAAGAACTTTTACCCTTCATGTCCTTCGCCGCTCCTGCCCCGCTCATCCTCACCCTGGCCCTCGACGCCGATTCGCAGGCCTATTTTGACGAGCTGCGCCGCCAGCACTTCCCGCCGAAAATCAACTACTTGGCGGCGCACGTCACGCTGTTTCACCACTTGCCGGGCGAGGACGAGGCCGTGCTGAAAGACGAGCTGGCCGCCGCTGGCCGGGCGCTGGGGCCCCTGCCGGTGCAGGTGGCCAGCCTGCGCTCGTTGGGCCGGGGCGTGGCCTTCAACCTCGAAAACGCCGAGCTGCGCGCCCTGCACCGCCGCTTGCAAACGGCCTGGGCCCCGCGCCTCACGCCCCAGGACCAGCAGAAGCTCCAGCCCCACGTCACCGTGCAAAACAAGGTGGACCCCGCCGCGGCCCGCCAGCTGCTGGCCGACTTGCAGGCCGACTTCGAGCCCTTCGCCGCCACCGGCACCGGCCTGAAGCTGTGGGCCTACCGCGGGGGCCCCTGGGAGCTGCGGGCCGAGTTCGCCTTCGCGGGCGGATGATTTGCGGGCTGAGGCGCCGCCGCTACTGGCCCTGCCAGGCGGCCAGCTCGGCTTGCTGCTCGCGGCGCACCAGGGCCTGCACGGCCGCGTCGGGGCCCCGGCCGACGATGACGAGCGTGCCGTGCTCGCGGGCGTAGGGGTTGGCGACTTCGCCGGCGCGGCGGTAAGACGCGAAGTGCGGCGCAATTTCGGGGTGGAACTCGTCGTCGATGATGATGGCGGCGCGGTACGCCTGCGGGGCGGGCCACCAGAGCAGGAAGCTGCCGTTGGTGCTCTGGGCCGGGGGCAGGGGGCGGCGGCGGTTGTAGTAGTTGATGGCGCTGGCCTGGCCGTAGTTGGCGCACTTGACGAGGGTGCGGGCGCGCACCGAATCGGGCAGGGCCTGGTAGGCGGCCCAGGTTTTGTCGGCCAGCTCGCGCCAGCCCAGCATGTCGGCGTAGTCCTGGGGCAGGGCGTGGTCGCGGCCATCTTCCCAGCGGTAGAAGCCCAGGCCGGCGTAGCGCGGGCGCAGGGCCTGCAGGGCGGCGGGCCCCGCCACGGGGTAGACGAACGGGAAAACGGGCGCCAGCAGCGCCAGCGGCAGGGCCACCAGCGCCGGCCGCAGGGCGTTTCGCCAGCGGAAATGCTGCAGCCGCTGCGCCCACCACGCCGCCCCGAAGCTGAACAGCACCGGGTAGTAGCCCAGGGCGTAGTAGTCTTTGCCGTGCAGCGCCGCCAGCAGGCCCACGCCCAGCACCGGCACCCAGCCCAGGGCCCGGTACGCCCGGAATTCGCGGCCCAGCAGCAGGGCCCCCAGCCCCGGCGCCCACACCCACGCGGCGGCCACGCACAGCAGCAGCTGCATTTTCCAGAACGTGCCGGCCGCCACGTGCACCAGCTGGCTGGCTTGCAGCAGCTGCAGGTGGTGGCGCACCGGCAGGCCGTGGGCCAGCTGCCAGGCCAGGTTGGGCCCCCACAGCAGCAGCGCCAGCCCCAGCGCGCCCCAGAAGTGGCGGCTGAGCAGCAGCCGGCGCGCGGGCGTGAGCAGCAGGGCCCCCACCAGCGCCGCCCCAAAAAACAGCGTCGTGTACTTGTTCAGCAGCCCTAGCCCCAGGCCCGCGCCCAGTCCGTACAGGGCCCCGGGCCGCTGGGTTGGCAGGTAGCGCGCCAGGCAGTACAGGCACAGCATAAACCCGAACACCTCGAACGAGTTGGGCTGGAACAGCAGGTTGAGCCGCGCGAAGGCCGTGCCCAGGTAGCAGGTGCCGGCCAGGGCCCCCGCAAACCAGCCGCCGCCCAGCCGCTGCGCCAGCCGCACCACCAGGTACACGGTGGCCGCGCCCCACAAGAACGGCCAAAACTTCACGGCCCAGAAGCCGCCGCCCGCCGCGTTGGTCAGCCAGGCCTGGGCGGCCGTCAGGGGCGGCACTTCGAGGTAGCCCCAGGCCGGGTGCCGCCCGTGGGCCAGGTACAGGTACTCGTCGCGGTGCAGCTCGTACAACGGGCTGAGCAGCACGTAGCCCGACGCAAACTTGATCAGGGCAAAAAGTAAAGGCAACCCGCGCGCTTTCATGCCGGGCAAGGTCGGCAAAAAACGGCAACCGGGGCCCCGGCCCGCTACGGGCCCCCGGCCGCGGGCAGCAGCCCGGCCCAGCGCAGGAAGTCAGCGCCCACGGCGTCCCAGTAAAAATCGTCGTAGTTCACCCGCCCGCCTTTCAGGCCGAAAAAGTTGTGCTCGCGCCCCACGTAGGCCCGGAAGGTGAAGTTGGTTTTGTGCAACCGGATGGCCTCGATGCGCAAGTAGTCGTTGGCCGCCGCGCCGGCGTCGCGGGTGCCGTAGCCCACGAAAACGGGCACCCGGGCGCGCAGCAAAAACGGCAGTTCGGAGCGCCCGTGCGAATAAGTGTTTTTGTTGCTGTCGCCGGGGCCCCCGTCGTTTTGCGCGGGGCGGTCCACGGCGCGCTGCCACTTCGCAAAGCCCTGTTCCGCAGCCACGGCGGTGGTGTCGTCGGGGTCGCGCGCCACTTCGGTGAGGGCCCGGCCCAGCGGGCTGCCAGCCAGGTACACGGCGCGGCTCACCAGGCCCGGCACGGCGGCCAGGCGGGCCACCACGCTGCTGCCCTCGGAGTGGCCGCCCGCCACCACACGGGTTTTGTCGGCCCACGGCTGCTTTTTGAGGCGGCGCAGCACGGCCACGTCGCGCCGCACGTAGTATTCCAAGTAGTTGCGCGGCGTGTAGTAGGCCGGCGGCGTGCCTTCGCCGAACATCCGGTTCGGGTTTTGGCCTTCCACGTTGGCCACCAGCGCAATGCCGGGCTTGCCGGTGATGGCCAGGTGGCAGGTGCGCAGCACCTCCTTGGGGTGGAACGGGAACACCGGGTAGGGCCCCCGCTGGTCGTACAAAATCAGCGGCGTGGGCAGCGAACCCTGCGCCCACAGCAGCAGCGGCTTGCGCACGGCCTCCTCCCCGTGCCGCGACAGCACCAGCACGTCCACGCGCTCGCGCCCGCACCGGACCACCAGGTGGCGGTAGCCGAAGGCCTCCGGCGGGCGCGGGGCCCCCGGCTGCGCCGCGGCCGCCCGGGGCCCCAGCCCGATCATCAGCGCCACCAGGCACCCTCCCACTCGTTGCATTGCGCGCTTTCGTTGGCCCCGGCCCCGGCGCCGGGGCCCCGCAAAGACCGGGCAGCCGGCGGCGCGGTTGCACCCGGGCGGGGCTTCTAGGGCCCCAGCGCCCGCCGGCGAAACGGGCCCATGAGCAAGCCCAGCGCGCCCCGGGCGGCTGCGGAAAACGCGGGTCGCCGCCGTTTCTACACTTGGCGCATGGCTATTCCTAGATTCTTCTTGATTCAGGCAAAATTGCCGCGGTTTTGCAGACCCAACCGCCTTATTTTTATCGCCCTAACTCATCCTATCCATTTCGGCCCAACCGCTACTTCGCATGATTATTTACGGAACCAACGGCGCGCACCTGCACACGGCGCCGCTGCCCGGCCTGGCCTGCCCGGCCTGCGCCGCCCCCGAAGCGCTGCAGCTGACCGTGTTCAGCCGCTACGTGCACATCTACTGGGTGCCGCTGCTGCCCTACAGCCGGCCCGCCGTGGCGCAGTGCCTGCACTGCCAGCAGGCCTGGGACGAGAAGACGCTGCCCGCCGCCGTGCGCCCCGCCGTGCAGTCCTTCAAAAAGCAGTTCCGGGCCCCCGTTTGGCACTGGACCGGGGCCCTGCTGGCGGCCGTGGGCCTGCTGTGGGGCATCGTGGCCAGCTCGCGCGACGACAAGGCCAACGCCGCCTACCTGGCCGCGCCCCGCGCCGGCGACATTTACACGGTGCACGAAAAAGCGGGCGACCCTAACTACTCGCTGCTCAAGGTCGTCAGCGCCGGGGGCAACCTCGTGGAGCTGGTGGCCAACGAGTACCAGGTCAACAACAGCCACCCGATCGACGACCTCAACGCCCCGGCCAAGTACAGCAAGGAATCGTTTTCGCTGACCCTGCTCGACCTGCGCGCTATGCAGAACAAGGGCCAGCTCACCGACGTGGACCGGCCGGCCCAGTAGCCCCGGGCCGCGCCCCCGGGGCCCTACAGGCCGTGCGGCAGCTGCACCCGGGCCAGGTACTCGCCCAGGCCGGCGGGCTTTTGGAACACGTGGATGAAGAGCACGGCCTCGTCGCCGCGGCTGCGCCAGGTTTCGGCGTAGAAGTCGCCCACGGCGAACAGCGTCAGGTCGAAGCTGTCCTCCTGGCGCTCGGCCAGGCGGTGGCCGTGGTGGGCTAGGTACTCGGTCTGGCGGCGCTGGTGCAGGGCTTTGAAATCGGCGAAGGTCATGCGGAAGGAAAAGGCGAAACCGGCCCGCCAAAGTTCGGCCGTAAGCGCCAAACCTGCGCCCGGCCGGCCCACAAAAAACCCCGCGGCCCGCAACCGGTAACGATTGCAAAGCGCGGGGGCAGAAAACGAGCCGTTGGCGGGGGCGCCAGCGGCCCGGCTTACCGGGGGCCTACCAGAGGCGCGTGTCGCTGATGCCGGCCGGCAGCGGCGGGTGCTCGGCCAGGCCCAGCACGCACCAGCCTTCCTGGATGCCGAAGGCGCCGCCTTGCAGCACGTGGCTGGCCCAGCGCAGGGCAATGCGCCCGCTGTGCAAGCCGGTTTCGGGGTCGAATTCGCGCAGCAGCAGGGCGTCGCCGGCCCGGAAGTTGCGGTCGTTCAGGCGCACGTCAAACGGCTTGGTGCCGGCTTCGATGGCGGCGTAGCAGGAGGACCAAATATCCAGCTCGTGGAGCTGGCAGTCGTCGGGAACCGAGACTTGGATGTGGTTCGAAGGGACAATTCTCATAACAGTCACTAATTAATTGATAACAAGCGGTGCGCCGTTCTTTTAGCGGATCGCGGCGCAGCAATGTACCCCAAAAAGCCGGGGGTGCGGCATTCAAAGCAAAACAAAACCGCCGGCCCGTTTGGCCGGTGGGGG
Source organism: Janthinobacterium lividum (assembly GCA_050954665.1). Lineage (GTDB taxonomy): Bacteria > Bacteroidota > Bacteroidia > Cytophagales > Hymenobacteraceae > Hymenobacter. Next base: position 64,179 of record JBPBPC010000039.1, on the reverse strand, counting down.
TTCTTCGGGAAATGCAAAAACCGGGCCCCGAATGCGGGCTACGCCAGGGGGTTGTGCTGCACCAGGTAATCGGTTTCTGACCCCACGTCCTGCAACGCCACCCGCGACTCCCAGATCAGCAACACGCTGGCGTAGAAGAACATTCCACTGCCGGCCAGGGCCAGCCCCGTCAGCAGCCAGGCCGCCGTCAGGGCCAGCGCTTCAATGGCCCCGATGACGACGATGCTGGCCACAAAGATACCCAAAGCCAAATAAAGGCTGGTCATGGCCTGCTGCAGGAGCCGGGCGCGGCGGGCCGAAAACAGCAGCTGCTGGGTGAGGTAGCCGTGCTCGTCGGCGTCGGGCGGGGCCCCGGCGGGGGCAGCTTCGCGCAGGGCTTTGAGGGCGGCGGCCACGGCCCGCACCCGCTCCAGGCTGCGGGCCAGGCGCTGCGAGGTGGTAAGCACCAGGGCCCCGCACGCCGACACCAGGATGGCGGGCGTGACCATGGCCGAAAGGGCGGTGAGGGCCCCCGGCACGTCGCGCAGAAAGGTGGTGGGGTGCGGCATGCCGCGAAGTAACGGCCCGGCCGCCCAGGGGCCCTATCTTCCGCGCCCTTTCTTCCCATCCGCGCCCGCTTCATGCCCCTTTCGCTTTCCGAATTAAAAGACCGCGCCATCCGCTTTGTCCAGGAGTGGCAGGACTCGACCGACGAGCGCGCCGACGCCCAGTCGTTCTGGATCGACTTTTTCCACGTCTTCGACGTGAAGCGCCGCCGGGTGGCTTCCTTCGAGGTGCCCATCAAAAAGGCCGACGGCAAGCAGGGCTTCATCGACCTGCTCTGGAAGGGCACGCTGCTGGTGGAGCACAAGAGCCGCGGCCGCGACCTGGACCGCGCCGGCCAGCAGGCCCGCGACTACTTCCCCGGCCTGAAGGACCACGAGCTGCCCAAGTACATCCTGGTGAGCGACTTCGCCCGCTTCCGCCTCTACGACCTCGACGAGGGCACCGAGCACGAGTTTGGGCTGGCGCAGCTGCACGAGCACCTGCACTTGTTCGCCTTCCTCACCGGGTACCAAAAGCGCGAATACCGCCCCGAAGACCCCGCCAACATCCGGGCGGCCGAGCTGATGGGGGCCCTGCACGATGCCCTGCTCGACGGCGGCTACCGCGGCCATCCGCTGGAGGTGCTGCTCGTGCGCATCCTCTTCTGCCTGTTTGCCGAGGACACGGCCATCTTCGAGAAAAACGCCTTCCAGGAATTCCTCGAAACCCAGACCCGCGCCGACGGCGCCGACGTGGGCACGCGGCTGGCCGAGTGGTTTTCGGTGCTCGACCAGGCCCCCGCCGCCCGCCAGCGCAATTTGCCCGCCTACCTGGCTCAGCTGCCCTACGTGAACGGGGCCCTGTTCACGGAGTTTTTCCCGTTTCCGAGCTTCGACGCGGCCCTGCGCCAGCAGCTCATCGTGTGCACGTACTTCGACTGGTCGCGCATTTCGCCCGCCATCTTCGGCTCGCTGTTTCAGAGCGTGACGGACCCCGTGAAGCGCCGCAACCTGGGGGCCCACTACACCTCGGAGGCCAACATCCTCAAGGTCATCCAGGGCTTGTTTTTGGACGAGCTGCGCCAGGAGCTGGCCGCGGCCGGCCACAGCCGCCCCCGCCTCGACGCGCTGCACCGCCGCCTCTCAACCCTGCGCTTCCTGGACCCGAGCTGCGGCTGCGGCAACTTCCTGGTGGTGACCTACCGCGAGCTGCGCCTGCTGGAGCAGGAAATCCTGGAGCGCCAGTTTGCCGCCCAGGTGGCGGCCGGCCAAACCGTAGGAAGTCGCGTGCATTTGGCCAGCACCAAGGACCAACAGCCTTGTTTAATTGCTGCGTAACTTTCGCTCATGCACCCCTTCAGCCCCATCATCCGGCCAGATATTACTGTTTCCTCGGCCGCCGGCGAGGAGCAGTTGCTGGTAGAAGTAAAAAGCTGGACGCCCACGGCCGCCCAAGCCCTGGAACTGCGGCAGCAGTTCGACCACTTCGACTGCTACTTCTTGCTGGCCACGCCCGGCCTGATGCTGCTGTGGCCGCCGGTGCTGCCCGGGCAGCCGTTGCCGGCCGCGCCCTACGCCACCGAGGCCTCGCCGGTACTGGCCGGCTACCTGACCCTTGAGCGGCACCCCCTGCACCACTTAAGCGGGCAGGCCCTGAGCCTGGTGGTTTCTTCCTGGCTGGGCTCCGTCATTTTTAAGCCGGCCAGCGCACTGCTGGAAATGCCGGCGCAGGCATGGCTCGTGCAATCGGGGCTGCACGAGCGAATCTACCGGGGCTACATTCGCCGCGAGCGGCATTTGGGTAAATGAATGTTTTTGTAGAGTCAAATTTTTTGCTTGAAATAGCTTTTCAACAAGAACACCACCTCGCTTGCGAGCGCATACTGGCCGGGGCCGCCGCGAATAAATACGCACTCCACGTGCCGCAGTACGCGCTAACGGAAGTTTTCCAGACGCTGCACCGGCGCGCAACGGAGCGGGCCGAACACCAGCAGTATTTTCAGAAAGAAGTGGAACAGCACCGCCGCGAAGCCGACGCCGATGCCGCGACTGCTGACCAATTGGTGCGGCTGCTGAACGATTTATTGGAGGTGCGGACCGAAACGCAGGCAAGCCGGCTATTTGCCCTCGCCCAGCGGGTGGCCGTGGAAGCGCCCGGGCCCGCCCTGACGGCTTCCGTGCTACAGGAAGCGCAGGCCGTGCAGCTGCGGCACGGTTTAACGGCCCAGGATGCGCTAGTGTACGCCTCAGTACTGGCAGGACTGCGCCTGTTGCCCGGGGGCCCCAAACTGTTTGTCACGCGCAACGACAATGACTTTAGAAAGCCCGCCATTGTGGAGGAACTGCGGCGCTACGATTGTAGGCTGCTGGCCAATTTCAACGGAGCTGCCAGCCTGCTGGAGGCCAGCACTTCCCTTTTCGATAACCCAGCCAACGGCCCTGGTCCAGTTGCCTAAGCGGTTGGTGCAGCCAACGGCCATGCCCCCCGCCCAGCGCCCGGTGCAGGTGCTGGGGGCCCGGGCCGAGTTTCCCGCCGAGAGCCTGGCCACCCTCTACGACCCGCTCACGATGCCGCCGGCGCTGGTGCGCGCCCACGCCGCCCTCGACCGCGCCGTGGACCAGTGCTACCGCGCCGCCGCCTTCCCCACCGAACTGAGCCGGCTGGAGTTTCTGTTTCAGGCGTACCGGCAGCTGCAAGCGCCGCTGCTGCCGCCCGCGCCCAAAGCGCCGCGCCGGCCCCGGGCGAAGCCGTAGCTTCGGGGGGCCGACGGCCGGCGCGTTGCTTTTTCGGTTGATGAGATGCGGTTTCTAATTTTTCTGCGCGGGGTGCTGGGGTTGGCGCTGGCGCTGGTGGCGGCCGGGGCCCGCGCGCAGGCGCCGGCCTGGCGGGCGGTGGCGGCCGGCTCGGCCACCGGCGATTACTCGTCCGTCAGCGCCACGGCCACCGACGACGCGGGCAACGTGTACCTGGCCGGCAACTTCGCCGGCACGGTTAGCTTCGGGCCCTTCACCCTCACCAACGCCACCGCCGACGGCCGGCGCGACGCCTTCGTGGCCAAGTGGAGCCCGGCCACCGGCGCCTTCGCCTGGGCCCAGCGCGCCGGGGGCCCCGGCAACGACGTGGCCACGGCCCTGGCCATCAGCGGCCCCCACGTGTACGTGGCCGGCAGCTTTGGGGGCCCCACGGCCGCGTTCGGGCCCCTGGCCCTGGCCAACGCCGACCCCAGCGGCGCCACCCGCGACGTGTTCGTGGCCGGGCTGGCAGCCGACACCGGCGCCTTTGCCTGGGCCCAGCCGGCCGGGGGCCCCGCCGACGACTACGCCACGGCCCTGGCCGCTGCGGGCCCGATGGTGTACGTGGCCGGCGGTTTCGGCAGCGCCACCGCCCGCTTCGGCGGCACGGCGCTGGCCCGCGCCGGCAGCGGCGGGGCCGATGCCTTTGTGGCCGCGTTGTTTTCACTCAGCACGGAGGGGCGTTTTTGGTGGGCCCAGCGCGCCGGGGGCGCCGGCGACGACGTGGCCACGGCCGTGGCCGTGCGCGGCGCCAGCGTGTACGTGGCCGGCCGCTTTGCCAGCGCCACGGCCACGTTCGGCGCCGTGGTGCTGGCCAACGCCAACCCCAACGGCAGCCACGATGCGTTTGTGGCCAAGCTGACTGATGTTAGCTTTAGCGCCGATTTTGTTTGGGCCCAGCGGGCCGGCGGGGCCGGCGACGACCGCGCCAACGCCCTGGCGGTGAGCGGCGCCGGCGTGTACGTGGCGGGCGAGTTCCAGGGCCCCACGGCCAGCTTCGGCGGCACCGTGCTGGCCAACACCACCACCGACAACTTGTACTACGACGTGTTCGTGGCCAAGCTCTCCGACGCCGGGCCCAGCGGCGCCTTTGCCTGGGCCCGCCGCGCCGGGGGCCCCGGCGACGACTACGCCAACGCCCTGGCCGTGCGCGGCGCCGACGTGTACGTGGCGGGCAGTTTTGCGGGCAACGTGCTGGGCAACGCCGCGGCCACCTTCGGCGGCACCACGTTCACCACGGCCGGCCTCATCGACCTGTACGTGGCCAAGCTCACCGATGCGGGCCCCAGCGGCGCCTTCGCCTGGGCCACGCGGGCCGGCGGCGCGGGCTACGACTACGCCACGGCCCTGGCCGTGCGCGACGCCAACGTGTACGTGGCCGGCGATTTTGCCAGCGCCACGGCCGGCTTCGGGGCCCTGGCCGTGGCGAACCCCAACAGCGCCGCCGCGGCCTACCTGGCGGCCCTGGCCGACGGCACGGCGCTGGCCGCCGCGGCCCCGGCCCCGCGGGCCGGCGTGGCGGCGTACCCCAACCCGGCCCGCGCCTGGGCCACGGTGCGGGTGCCCGCGGTGCCCGGCGCCGCGCGGGCCACCCTCGCGCTGCTCGACGCCCAGGGCCGGGCGGTGCGCACGTGGGCGGGGCCCCTGCCGGCCGGCGGCGCCACCGCCGAAGTGGAGCTGCGGGGCCTGGCCCCGGGCCTGTACCGCGTGCAGGTGCAGGCCGGCGGCTGGCGCGCCGTGCAGCCGCTGGTAGTAGAGTAGGCCGGGCCCGCGGGGCCCCCAGTGGCCGCCCGGCCCCACCTTTGCGCCCATGACCCGTTTCCGCTTCCCCCACCCGCTCGTGCTGCTGATGGGCTTTATTGTGCTGGCCGCGGCGCTGAGCCACGTGCTGCCGGCCGGCGAGTTTGTGCGCCACCTCGACGCCGCTACCCAGCGGCAGGCCGTGGTGCCGGGCAGCTACCACCCGGTGCCGGCCACGCCCGTGGGGGCCCTGCAAATGCTGGTGGACGTGCCCCGCGGCCTGCTCGACGCCGGGGCCGTGGTGTTCCTGATTTTCCTCTCCGGCGGGGCCTTCACGGTGGTGGACCGCACGGGGGCCCTGCGCTACGGCGTGGACTGGCTGCTGGCCCGCGCCCACGGCCGCGAGGTGCTGGTGCTGCCGCTGCTGGCCGCCTTTTTTGCCACCATGGGGGCCCTGGAAAACATGGGCGAGGAAATCATCGCCCTCGTGCCCGTGCTGCTGGTGCTGATGCGGCGCCTGGGCTACCCGGCCCTCACGGCGGTGGCCATCAGCACGGGGGCGGCGTCGGTGGGGGCCGCCTTCAGCCCCCTCAACCCCTTTCAGGTGGGCGTGGCCCAGAAGCTGGCGCAGCTGCCGGCGCTCTCGGGCGGGGCCTACCGCGTGGCCTTGCTGGTGCCGGCCCTGGTGCTGTGGACGGCCACCACCATGCGCCACGCCGCCCGCTTCCGCCGCGTGCCCAGCCCCGCCGAGGCCGCCGCCGCCGCGGTGGCCGCCGAACCGGGCCCCGGCGCGGGCCGCCACGGCCTGGTGCTGCTGCTGGTGTTCGGGGTGTTTGCGCTGTTTGCCTACGGCGTGGTGCGGCTGAACTGGGACTTCGACCAGATGTCGGCGCTGTTCCTGGTGCTGGGCACCGGGGCGGGGCTGCTGGGCGGGCTGGGCCTGAGCGGCACCGCCGACGGCTTCGTGGCGGGCTTCCGCGACATGGCCTTTTCGGCGATGCTGGTGGGGTTTGCGCGGGCCATTTTTGTGGTGCTGGAGCAGGGCCACGTCGTGGACACGCTGGTGCAGGCCCTGGCCGCGCCGCTGGCCCACCTGCCGGTGGCCGCCGCCGCCCTGGGCATGATGGGCGTGCAAACCGCCCTGCACCTGCCCGTGCCCAGCGTCAGCGGCCAGGCCACGCTCACCATGCCGCTGCTCGTGCCCCTGGCCGACCTCATCGGCCTCTCGCGCCAGGTGGTGGTGCTGGCCTTCCAGTACGCCGCCGGCCTGTGCGAGCTCATCACGCCCACCAACGGGTCCCTGATGGCCATGCTCGCCGCCTGCGGCGTGGGGTTCGACGAGTGGCTGCGCTTCGCGGGGCCCCGCTACCTGGCGCTGCTGGCGCTGGGCGCGGCCGGGGTGGTGGCCGCCATTTATTTAGGGGTGTAGCGCGGACTTTCTAGTCCGCGACGCGCGCTTCGTCGTGCCGATTATCGGGCAACGACCGTTCAACCACGCGGACTACAAAGTCCGCGCTACACGCTACGGGCCGGTATCTTCGCTCGTTCATTTTCTGCTCCATGCTCCTGAAAAAAGCCCTTCTGCTGGCGGCCTTGTGGGGCCCCGCGCACCTGGCCCCGGCCCAATTGATGCAGCCCAAGCTGGCCTTCACGCGGGCCGACACGCTGCGCGGCGGCCAGCCGGCGGCCCGCACCTGCTACGACATCCGCTACTACCACCTTGACGTGCGGCTCGACCCGGCCCGGCAGGCCGTGCGCGGCAGCAACCTGTTCCGCTTCACCGCCACCCAGGATTTTACGCGCTTGCAGTTCGACCTGTTTGCCAACTTGGCGGTGGACCAAGTGCTGTACCACGGCCAGGCGGTGCCGTTCGTGCGCGAGGCGAATGCAGTGTTCGTCACCTTCCCGCAGGCCATCAAGCAGGGGGCCCAGGACGAGTTCACGGTGCAGTACAGCGGCCAGCCCACCGTCGCCAAGCACGCGCCCTGGGACGGCGGCCTGGTGTTCGCCAAAGACGCGCAGGGGGCCCCGTGGGTGGCCAGCGCCTGCCAGGGCGTGGGGGCCAGCATCTGGTGGCCGACGAAGGACCAGCAGGCCGACGAGGTGGACTCGATGCTCATCAGCATCAGCGTGCCCACGGGCCTGCAAGACGTGTCGAACGGCCGCCTGCGCCGCGTGACGGACCTGAAGGACGGCTACACGCGCTTCGACTGGGCCGTGCGCAACCCCATCAACAACTACGACGTGGCCCTGAACGTGGGCCACTACGTGCACTTCGGCAGCGTGTACGCGGGCGAGAAAGGGCCCCTGACGCTCGACTACTGGGTGCTGCCCGAGAACCTGGCCAAGGCCAAAACCCACTTCGCGGCCAACGTGCCGCCCATGCTCAAGAGCATGGAGCACTGGTTCGGGCCCTACCCGTTTTACGAGGACGGCTACAAGCTGGTGGACGCCCCGCACCTGGGCATGGAGCACCAGAGCGCGGTAGCCTACGGCAACAAGTACCAGAACGGCTACCTGGGCCAGGACCGCTCGGGCTCGGGCTGGGGCGGCAGCTGGGACTTCATCATCGTGCACGAGAGCGGCCACGAGTGGTTCGGCAACAACCTCACCAGCCAGGACATTGCCGACATGTGGGTGCACGAAGGCTTCACCTGCTACTCGGAGGCCCTGTTCGTGGAAAGCCAGTTTGGCAAGCCCGCCGGCCAGGCCTACGTGCACGGCCAGCGCCAAAACATCCGCAACGAGGCGCCCATCGTGGGGCCCTACGGCGTGAACAAGGAGGGCTCGGGCGACATGTACGACAAGGGCGCCAGCCTGCTGCACATGGTGCGCACCGTGGTGAACGACGACGAGAAGTGGCGCCAGATGCTGCGCGGCCTCGGCAAAACCTTCTACCACCAAACCGTGACCAGGGCCCAGGTCATCGCCTACCTCAGCAAAGAATCGGGGCACGACTTTTCCAAAATCTTCGCCCAGTACCTGCAGTACAGCACCTTGCCCATCCTGGAGGTGCGCTTCAGCAAAACCCAGCCGCCTATGTGCCGCTGGCAGGCCAGCGTGCCGGGCTTCGACCTGCCGGTGCGCGTGCGCGTGAAGGGCGGCGAGTACCGCTTCCTAGCGCCCACCACCAAGTGGGGGCCCCTGGCCCTGCCCGGCGCCACCCTGGACAACGTGGAGGTGGACACGTTCAACTACTACATCGGCGTGCTGGTGGAATAAGGGTTGTAGCGCGGACTTTGTCGTCCGCGGCCCTTGCTTCGTCCTGCCGGTTATGTCGGGCAGCGCCGCGGACTACAAAGTCCGCGCTACGTTTTACCCAAACCGCAGCTCGTCGGCCTGGTAGATGCGGGGCAGCTTGCGCTTGCGCTCCACGATCTGGTAGGTGGCCTGGTCGGTGGCCGCGTTCCAGTACACGTCCGACACCAAGCCGAAGCGGCGGTACTGGCCGGGGGCGGGCGCAATTTCCTCCACTTCGTCGCCGAAGCTGAAGGGCGGCCGGCGCTGAATTTCCTGGAACAGCTCGGGCCGCACCAGGAACTGCTGCTCGTCGTAGCGCAGCGTGAGCCAGTCGTTTTCTTCGTCTTCGCTGACTTTTTCGAACAGCTTGCCCACCGGCTCCAGCAGCTCGAACGCGCGGCGGTTGGCGGGGTGCACGTAGCGGAAACCGTAGGCCGGCGTCCAGCCGTAGAGGCCGTGAATAAGGGGTTTGGGGCGGGCCATGGCGGGTATTTAAGGACGTTTAAATAGCAGAATGCAAAGGCAACCCGCGGGGCCCGGCGGCGGTTTGCGCAGCCGCAAAGAACGGCCCGGCGGCCGGCCCCGGGGTCCCGTTCAGCTTAACCAAACCTTAATCCGGCCCGTATTGCCAGCACCCCGCCTGCCACCGGCCGCTTTTTCGGCCGCGCCGCGGGGCTTCTGGTTCTTCCTTTTATGCCCGCCACTGTTCCGCTTACCCGCTCGGCCACGCCCCGCACAAAACCCGCTTCCGCCACTTCCAAAGTTGCGCCCGCTGCCCCCAGCACGCACGGCGGCATGGGCGCCGTGCCCTACGCCGGCGGCACCACCTTCCGGGTGTGGGCCCCCCACGCCGATTCGGTGGCCGTGGTCGGCACGTTCAACGGCTGGCAGGGCCAGGCCAACGCCCTCCGGCACGAAGCCAACGGCTACTGGGCCACCGACGTGGCCCAGGCCCAGCCCGGTGACGAGTACAAGTTTGAAATCGTCAACGGCCCGCAAACCTTCCGCCGCAACGACCCCTACGCCCGCGAGGTGACCAACTCGGCCGGCAACTCGGTGGTGTTCGACCCCAGCTTCGACTGGGGCGACGACGATTTCCGCATGCCGGCCTGGAACGACCTCGTGATTTACGAGCTGCACGTGGGCACCTTCAACGCCCCCGACGCCGACAAGGTGGGCACGTTCCTGGGCGTGGTGGACAAGCTGCCCTACCTGCGCGACTTGGGCATCAACTGCATCGAACTGCTGCCGGCGACGGAGTTTCCGGGCAGCCGCTCGTGGGGCTACAACCCCGCCAACCCGTTTGCGCTCGAAAGCGACTACGGCGGGCCCCTGGCTTTCAAGGAGATGGTGAAGGCGGCCCACCAGCACGGCATCGCCGTGGTGCTCGACGTGGTGTACAACCACTTCGGCCCCGGCGACCTCGACCTGTGGCAGTTTGACGGCTGGAGCGAGAACGGCGGCGGCGGCATCTACTTCTACAACGACTGGAAGGCCAAGACGCCCTGGGGCGACAACCGCCCCGACTACGGCCGCCCCGAGGTGCGCCAGTACATCCGCGACAACGCCCTGATGTGGCTGGAGGACTACCGCGTGGACGGCCTGCGGGCCGACGCCATCGCCTTCATCCGCAACGTGAAGGGTGAGGAAGACCCCGGCGACAACCTGCCCGAAGGCTGGAGCCTGATGAGCTGGATCAACGAGGAAATCGACCGGACGATGCCGTGGAAAATCACCATTGCCGAAGACATGCGCGGCAACGACGGCATCACGGCCGCCGTGGCCGAGGGCGGCCAGGGCTTCAACTCGCAGTGGGATTCGGCCTTTGTGTACCCCGTGCACGAGGCCATCACGGCGGCCAACGACGCCGACCGTGACCTGCACGCCGTGGCCGGGGCCATCACCCAGACCTACAACGGCGACGCCTTCCGCCGCGTGATTTACACCGAAAGCCACGACGAAGTGGCCAACGGCAAGCACCGCATCCCGGAGGAAATCATGCCCGGCGCCGCCGATTCGTGGTTTCCGAAGAAGCGCGCCGTGCTGGGGGCCGCCATCGTGCTCACCGCCCCGGGCCTGCCCATGCTCTTCCAGGGCCAGGAGTTCCTGGCCGACGGCTCGTTCAACGACAACGAGCCGCTGCAATGGGGCCGCGCCGAGGAGTTCAAAGGCCTCGTGCAGTTGTACCGCGACTTGATTCGGCTGCGCCGCAACCTCGACGGCCACACCCGCGGCCTAAGCGGCCAGCACACCCGCATCCTGCACCTCAACAACGAGGAAAAAGTGATTGCCTTCGCCCGCTGGGCCGACGGCGACGGGGGCCCCGGCGACACCACGGTGGTCATCGCCAACTTTGCCGACCGGACCCACGCGGCCTACCGCATCGGCCTGCCCGCCGGCGGCGACTGGCCGTGCCGCTTCAACTCGGACTGGCAGGGCTACGACGGCGCGTTTGGCGACTACGGCTGCGCCGGCACCACGGCCGAAGCCGGCGACTACGACGGCCTCGGCTGGCACGGCAGCGTGGCCCTGGCGCCCTACGGCGTGGTGGTGCTGGCCCAATAGGGCCCCGGCGCCCCCGCCAATGGCCTGGCTTTACCCGAAACCCCAGCCACCTGGGGTTTCGTTTTATACCCCCCTTATGGACGAAAACCCTCCCTCCGAAGCGGCGGTGCCGCTGCCCGTTACCGGCACCGCGGCCACCGTTAATGCCCCCAACTCGGAACTCAAAAACGTGGTCTTCATCACGGCCGGCGTGGCCTCGGCGGCCTTTGGCCTGAAGGGCTTCCTGCTGTCGAGCCACTTCATCGACGGCGGCGTGACCGGCATTTCCATGCTGCTGGCCACCGTGCTGCACTTGCCCTTGTCGGTGCTCATCCTGGTGTTCAACCTGCCCTTCATTGCGCTGGGATTGAACCAGTTGGGCAAGAAGTTTGCCCTGCGCAGCGCCATCGGCATTGGGGGCCTGGCGTTGGTTATCGCGCTGGTGCCGGTGCCCGACGTGACGCACGACCTGCTGCTCACGGCCGTGTTCGGGGGCGTGTTCATCGGGGCGGGCATTGGGCTGGCCATGCGCGGCGGGGCCGTGCTCGACGGCACCGAAATTGCGGCCCTGCTCGTGAGCCGCCACCTCAGCCTGCTCAAAGTCAGCGACTTGATTTTGGTGCTCAACCTCGTCATTTTTGGCGTGGCCGTGGCCGTGCTCGGCACCGAGGCGGCGCTGTACTCCATGCTCACTTACTTCGCCGCGGCGCGGGTGCTGGAGTTCGTGCTCAACGGCATCGAGCAGTACACGGGCGTCACCATCGTGTCGGAGCACAGCGACGACATTCGCAAGGCCATCACCGAGAAGCTGGGCCGCGGCGTGACCATGTACCAGGGCAAGGCCGGCTACGGCAAGCGCGGCGAAATGGGCCAGGAGCGCGACATCGTGTTCACGGTCGTCACCCGCCTGGAATTGCCCGGCCTGCGCGCCCAAGTGAAGGACATTGACCCGCAGGCCTTCATCGTGCAGTACCGCGTCGACGACGCCCAGGGCGGCATCATCAAGCAGCGCGCGCTGCACTAAGGGCCCCCAGGAGCCGAAAAAATAAGAGCCGAAAAGGCCGTCATGCCGAGCGCAGCGAAGCATCTCTACCGCGCAAGTAATCAGTGGTTACTGCTGCGGGAGAGATGCTTCACTGCGTTCAGCAGGACCGTTCCTTTTGTGGCGAACCGTCCGCCGAAATTTGGTAAACTGCTAAAACAAAACCTACACCGGGGCCTGGTCGTAGCGCTCGCCCTGGGGCTGGGGCCAGCCGCCTTCGAACACGAACTCGGCCAGCGGCTTGCGCACGCGCGGGGCCAGTTCGCGGTCGCGCAGGGCGTCGGGCAGGGCCCCGGGGTCGCCGGGGTAGCCGAGGGTGAACACGGCCACCGGCGCATAGCCGGCCGGCACGGCGAACGAAGTGCGCACCTTATCGGCCGAGAAACCGGCCATTTGGTGGATTTGCACGCCCAGCGCGGCGCCCTGGATGGCGAGCGTGGCCACGGCCTGGCCCACGTCGTGCGTGGCCCAGGCGTTGGGGTTGTCGTCGTGCGAGAAGTTCGTTTTGGCGATGCTCACCACCAGCACCGGGGCGGCTTGGGCCCAGGGCTGGTTGAACTCGGCCAGGCTGGCCAGGATTTTATCGTAGGCTTCGGCCGAGCCGGCGCGGGTGCCCACCAAGAAGCGCCAGGGCTGCTCGCCAAAGCACGACGAAGCCGACGAGGCGGCGGCAAAAACCTGGTGCAGCACCTCGGCCGGCACGGCTTGGTCGGCGTAGGCGCGGGGGCTGCGGCGCTGGGCCAGCGCGGGCAGTATTTCGTGTTCGAGGGTGAGGACGTTAGTGGTGTCGGCGGCCATAATGGAAGGCGAATGAATAAGAACCCGGCGCAAACCGTTTGCGCCGGGTTCCGCAACCGCCGCCGGCCGCAATTGTTGGCCGGGGCCCCTACTTGGCCCGCAGCAGCGGCACCACGTCGGCCACCTCAAACAGGGAGTTGTATTGCAGGATGGCCTTGAGAAACGCCACGTGCCCCTGCCCGATGACGAGCACGATGGACTTGTCGCGCTGCACGTCCACCTGGCGCAGCAAGTTGGTGTAGATGCGCACGTTGCGCTTGAAAAACTCGCCCGCCAGGTCGGCCCCCGCGTAGTTGTCGCCCCCCCCGATGCGGGCAAAATCCAGCAGGTAGGCGTCCATCTGGGCCAATTCGGCGGCGCGGGTGTTTTGTCGAATAAAGCGCTCCAACAGCGTACCGCCCGGCGTTAGGAGCAACTCAGCAGGACTTTGCCGGGCCCCCACCCGGGCCGCAATGAGCCGGCCGGCGCTGTCCTGGGGTGCGTTAGCAATCGCGCCTTCCAGAATTTTCTCCTGGCCGTGTTGCTTGGCATAAGCCTGAGTGGCCTCGAAATCAAGCATCCCGGCGGCATCGGCGCAGTACACCCGGGGGCGGTCCAGCCGCTTGGCCAGGCGGTAGGCCAGTTGGTAAACTTCGTTGTTACCAGCCTTGAACTGGCCCTGGCGGTACAGGGCGTAGGTGCTGTCTACAAACGGCTGGTCGTTCAACTTGAACTCGATGAACACCTTGTCGGCCCGCGTCTGGGCGAGCTTGCCCACCAGCTCGTCCAGTTCGCGCTGCATGTCGGGCGTTTTCATGTCGGTTTTGGTGCCCTTGTGCAAGTCGGAATCGGAGCCGCTGAAGTGGAACGTGCCCACCAGGTACACCTTGATTTTGGCGGGCGCCGCCGGCTGGGTTTGGGCGGTGGCCCCGGCGGCGGTCCCCAGCAGGGCAAGCGACAGCAGGAGGCGGGCAGCGGGGCGAAAAGCAGTCATGGCGGTGGTTGGTGGGGGGGGGTGGAAGACGATGCGACAAAGGTGGCCGGGCCCCCAGCGGGCCAAAACTTTATTATCCCAACCCCCGCAAAATGGCCCCAACTCCCACCCGGGGCCCCAGCGGGCGCGTCGTCCGCCGTTCGGTGGGGTTGGGGCGGGGCGGGCCCGGGTTGGGATAATAAAGTTTTGACCCGCTCCGCCCGCCGGCACCTTTGCGCTTGCTGCTACTGGCCCTTTTATTCCCTGCTTCCTGCCATGAAAATTACCCTCACCTGGCGCGCGCTGCTGGCCTTCGGGGCCCTGGTGTTTGTGCTGGCCGAAGCCCACGAACTGGTGCACACCGGCCTGGGCCGGCTGCTGTGCGGCGCCTGGGGCACGCGTGACTTCAACGTGTGGAGCCTGTGCGCGGCCTGCGCCACCGGGCGCCCCTTCACCAACCTGGCGGCCACGCTGGCCGGGCCGGCGTTCACGTTTGCGGTGGGCTGGGTGGGCTACTGGCTGCTGGGCCCGCGCCAGCCCGCGGCGCGGCAGTCGCTGGGCTTCGCGCTGGTGCTGGCCAGCCTGCCCTTCTCCCGGATCCTCGGGGCGGTGTTCATGGGCGGCAACGACGAGGTGTACGCCCTGAGCAAGTTTTTTGCCCACCCCGTGGCCTGGGCCCTGGGGGGCACGCTGGTGCTGCTGGCCACGGGGCCGCCGCTGCTGCGCGCCTGGGCGGCCTTGCGCGGCAAAGGGCGGGCGTGGGTGTTCCTGGGCTTCTTCTTGCTGCCCTTCCCGGTGGCCGCGGCGGTGCTGCTGGGGGCCCTGAACCCGCTGCTGGCCACCGGCTTTCTGGCCACCTACGGCATCCTGGGTTCGCCCCTGCTGATTACGTGCTGGACGGTGGCCGTGGGCGCCGTGCTGGCCTTCACCTACCGGCACTTGTGGGCGCTGGGGCAGCCCGCGCCCGGGGCCCCCGCCGCCCCGGGGCCCCAGCCGGCTACTTTTAAGCCATGAACCGCCCCCGGATTGCCCTCTACCACGCCCTGGGCTGGGCCTTGCTGATTGCCCACGACGGAGTAGGCGTCTTGCTGAACTACTCGTCCCACCAGCCCGAGCGGCTGCTGTTTACTGGCACGTTGTGGCTGAGCCAGATGATCCTGTTTTACTACTGCTTTTCGTTCGTCTACCCGCGCTACTGGCGGCCGGGCCGGGGGCCCCAGTTGCTGCTGGGGCTGCTGGCCACGCCGCTGGTGTTCGGCGGCGTGCGCTACGTGATAGAGGAAGTGCTGATGCCCGCCATGTTCGGCCTCCACAACTACGACCCAGGCTCGTCGTTGCGCGCCTTCGTCATCGACGACGTGTACCTGAGCCCGCCCGTTGTGGTGCTGGCAGCCCTGGCCTGGAAAATTGAGGAAGTGTTCCGGCGCGAAAAAGACCACGCCACCCAGCTCCTGACGCAGGAAAAAACCCAGGCCGAGCTGGCGTTTCTCCGCACCCAAATCAACCCGCACTTCCTCTACAACACCCTCAACTACCTCTACGCCGAGGCCTACGCCGTGTCGGAGCCGCTGGCCGGGGCGGTATTGCGCCTCTCCGACCTCATGCGCTACCTGCTGCACGAGGGTCCCGACGGCCAGGTGGAGCTGCGCAAAGAAGTGGCCTACCTGGAAAACTACCTGGCCCTGCACCGCCTGCGCTTCGAAGACCAGTTTTTTGTGAATTTCCGCCAGCCGGCGGCCGTGGGCGGGCAGCGGGTGGCGGCGCTGCTGCTCGTCCCGTTCGTCGAAAACGCCCTCAAGCACGGCGTGCTCCACCGCCCCGACCAGCCCGTGGACATTTGCCTGGCCCTGCCCGCGCCCGGCCGCCTGCGCTTTGAGGTGCGCAACCACGTGGGGCCCCACCAGCGCGACGCCACCACCGGCATCGGCCTGGCCAACCTGCGCCGCCGCCTGGCCCTGCTCTACCCCGGCCGCCACACGTTGGCGGTGCACAACGACGGCACCGTGCACTACACGCGCCTGGAGCTAGATTTGGGCCCCGGGCAACCGGCTTCTCCGCCGCCCGCCCGGTAATCGCCCGGGGCCCCTGGGCGGGCAGCCGGCGGAAAAGACCGCCGCCCGCCCCTGCCCACCGCCCAACCCTTCCCCCATGCTCCGCTGCATCGCCGTCGACGACGAGCCCGCCGCCGCCCGGCTGCTGGCCGCCTACATCCAGAAAGTGCCCACGCTGGCGCTGGTGGGCACCACCATCAACCCGCTCGAAGCCCTGCAGTGGGTGCAGGAGGGCCGCGTCGATCTGGTGTTCCTTGACATCCAGATGCCGGAGCTCACGGGCTTGCAGTTCCTGAAAATCTGCGGCCGGCAGTGCCGGGTCGTCCTCACCACGGCCTACCCCGAGTACGCGCTGGAGGGCTACGAGCACGACGTGGTGGACTACCTGCTCAAGCCCGTGGCCTTCGACCGCTTCCTGCGCGCCGTGCAAAAAGCCCAGGCCCTGGCGCCGGGGCCCCCAGCGCCGGCGGCCGTTGCGCCGGCGCCGCTGGGGGCCCCGGCGCCCGACTACCTGTTCGTGAAGGGCGAGAGCAAGAACAAGTTTCTGCGGCTCAACCTCGCCGACATCCTGTACGTGGAGGCGCTGAAAAACTACGTGTCCATCGTGGTGCCGGGCCAGCGCGTCGTCACCTACCAAACGCTGAAGGACCTGGCCCAGCAGCTGCCGCAGCCGGCGTTTCTGCGGGTGCACAAGTCGTTCGTGGTGGCGCTCGACAAAATCCGGCTCGTCGACGGCCACACCGTGTACATCGGCGAGGCGGCCATTCCGCTGGGCGAAACCTACCGGGAAGGTTTTTTACAATTAATTCGGGGCCAAACCCAACCGTGAGCGCCGGCCGGGCCGCCCCAAAAATAGTTGGGGCGGGCGTGGCGGCAGCGGCCGGGCCGGCTTACCTTTCGCCGCCGCTGTTTTTCGCACACTCCCACCCGCCATGCCCTACGCTTCCGCCCCCCCCGCCCCCGACGCCTTATTGCCCGACTCGCTGCTGATTGAAGTGGCCTGGGAAGTGTGCAACCAGGTCGGCGGCATCTACACCGTCATCCGGTCCAAGGTGCCGGCCACCGTGCCCGCCTGGGGCACCCGCTACTGCCTGCTGGGGCCCTACTTTGCCCACATGGCGCAGGGCGAGTTCGAGAACTTTGACGACCACCAGCTCGCCCTGCTCGACGACCCCTACGCCGCCGCCGTGCGCCAGCTGCGGGCCGAGGGCTACGACATTTGCTTCGGCACCTGGCTCGTGACGGGCCGCCCGCGGGTGGTGCTCATCAACCCGTTTCAGGCCTATAACCGGCTGGGCGACATCAAGCGCGACCTGTGGGAGCGCCACGGCATCCCGATGCCCGACAACGACGACTTGCTGCACCAAGTGGTGGCCTTCGGGGCCCTCTCGAAGCTGTTCGTCCAAACCGTGGCGGCCCTCCGGGGCGAGCGGCGCCTGCTGGTGCACTTCCACGAGTGGATGACGGGCGTGGCCATCCCCGACCTGCGGCGCGACGGCACGCCGGCGCACCTCGTGTTCACGACGCACGCCACGCTGCTGGGCCGCTACCTGGCCATGAACGACCCCGAGTTTTACGACCACCTGATGCGCGTGGACTGGCTGGCCGAGAGCCGCCACTTCGCCATCGAGCCGGCCGTGACCATGGAGCGCGCCGCCGCCCACGGCAGCCACGTCTTCACCACGGTGAGCGAGCTGACGGTGCGCGAATGCATCTATTTGCTGGACCGGATTCCGGACGCGGTGCTGCCCAACGGCTTGAACATCGAGCGGTTCGTGGCCGGGCACGAATTTCAGAACCTGCACCAGCTCTACAAGGCCAAAATCCACGAGTTCGTGATGGCCCACTTCTTCCACTCGTATTCCTTCGAGCTGGACAAGACGCTGTACTTCTTCACTTCGGGCCGCTACGAGTACCACAACAAGGGCTTCGACCTGACGCTGGAGGCCCTGGCCCGCCTCAACTACCGCCTCCAGCAGAGCGGCATCGACGTGCAGGTGGTTATGTTTTTCATCACCAAGCGCGCCTTCACCAGCATCAACCCGCAGGTGCTGGAGCGCCGCGCCGTGCTGGAGGAAGTGCGCCAAACCTGCCGCGCCATCGAGGAGCAGGTGGGCGAGCGCCTGTTTTACGCCGCCGCCGCCAGCTCCGACCAGCGCCTGCCCGAGCTGGGCTCGATGGTGGACGACTACTGGAAGCTGCGCTACCGCCGCACGCTGCAAAGCTGGAAATCGAACGCCCTGCCCCCCGTCATCACCCACAACCTGGTGGACGACGCCCAGGACGACATCCTCAACTTCCTGCGCCGCTCCAACCTGCTGAACCACCAGCACGACCGGGTAAAAATTGTGTACCACCCGGATTTTGTGTCCACCACCTCGCCCCTGTTCGGCATGGAGTACGGGCAGTTTGTGCGCGGCTGCCACCTGGGCGTGTTCCCGAGCTACTACGAGCCCTGGGGCTACACGCCGCTGGAGTGCGTGGCCCGCGGCGTGCCCGCCGTCACCAGCGACCTCTCCGGCTTCGGCGACTACGCCCTGCAAAACGTGCCCGACCCCGAGCAAAAGGGCATTTTCGTGGTGCACCGCCAGGAGCGCACGTTCGACGAGTCGGCCGAGGAGCTGACCGACATGCTGTGGCAGTTCGTGCTGCTGAGCCGCCGCGAGCGCATCCAGCAGCGCAACAACGTGGAAAGCCACGCCGACTTGTTCGACTGGAAAAACCTGCGCGTGTACTACGACCGGGCCTACGCCCTGGCCCTGGAGCGGCAGTAGGGCCCCGGCGTTGGCTCCGGTTAAATACTGCTTGCTGGCCCCGCTGCTGGCGCTGGCCAGCGCGGGCCTGGCCCACGAATTCTGGCTGCAGCCCGCTCGCTTTCGCCTCGCGCCGGGCGAAACGGTGCCCGTGCGGCCGCTGGTGGGCGAAAATTTTCAGGGGGCCCCGTGGGGCAACCGGGCCGGCAAGATTTTGGCCTTCGCGCGCTACGGCCCCGCCGACTCCACCGACTTGGCGCCCGCCCCCGGCGGGGCCCCGGCCGACACGTTCCGCACCGCCGTGGCGTTTGCCCGGCCCGGCACCCACCTGGTGGTGCTGCGCAGCAACCTGGCGTTCACCGAGTTGCCCGCCGCGCAGTTCACCGCCTACCTGCGCGAAGAAGGCCTGGAGCTGGCCCTGCGCCGCCGCCAGGAACGCGGCCAGCAAGCCCAGGCCGGCCGCGAGGCCTACCGCCGCTGCGCCAAGGCGCTGGTGCAGGTGGGGGCCCCGGCCGCCGACACCGCCTACCGGCGCGTGCTGGGCCTGCCGCTGGAGCTGGTGCCCGAGCAAAACCCCTACCGCCTGGCCCCCGGCGCGGCCCTCACCGTGCGGGTGCTGCGGGCCGGGCAGCCGGTGCGCGGGGCCCTGGTGCAGGTGTGGGAGGCGCAGCCAGAGGGCCTGCCCGCCAAGCATTTCGCCACGCACGCCAACCAAAACGGCCGCTTGCTGTTACGCTTATCCGGCCCGGGGCCTTACCTGGTGGCCGCCGTCGACGTGGCCGAAGCGCCCCCCGCGTTGCGCCCCCGCGCCGACTGGCTCAGTACCTGGGCGTCGCTGGCGTTTGCCGGGCCGGTGGCCCGGTAGGGGGCAGCGGGCTACCGTTGGCATCGGGGTTTTTTTTCTACCTTCGTCTCTTCTAATCCTTTTTCTCTGCTCCTCCGCTATATGAAGTACGCCATCGATAAAAAAGAAAGCTATACCGTCATCACTATTGACGAGAAAAAGCTGGACACGACCGTTGCCCCGGACCTCAAATCGGAGTTTGTAAAACTCAACGCGGAAGGCATCAACAACCTAATCCTCGACCTGTCCAACGTCAAGTACACCGATTCGTCGGGCCTGAGCTCCATCCTCATCGCCAACCGCTTGTGCAACTCGACGGGCGGCCTGCTGGTGCTCACCGGCCTGCAAGACCACGTACTCAAGCTCATCACCATCAGCAAGTTGGAGTCGGTACTGCACATCCTGCCCACGGTGGAGGAAGGCATCGATCGGGTGTTTCTGCACGCCATCGAGCGCGATTTAACGGACAAGGAATAATTTTTTAGTTGTCAGCGGTTGGTTGTCGGCTGCCGGGCGAGGCTGGCAGTCGGCAACCAACGCTTGTTTCCGCGCCGTCGGTCCGGGGCCCCGACAACCGCTGACCCACCCGCTGATCACTCCTCCGCTTTGACTTTCGAACTGCGAATCCTGGGCTCGGCGTCGGCCACCCCAACGCTGGGCCGCCACCCCACGGCCCAGGCCCTCACCGTGGGCGGCGCGCACTACCTTGTCGATTGCGGCGAGGGCACCCAGTGGCGCCTGCTGGAGTACCGCAGCCGGCTCAACCAGCTCCGGGCGGTGTTCATTTCGCACCTGCACGGCGACCACTACTTCGGGCTGTTTGGGCTGCTGGGCTCGCTGCACTTGCAGGGCCGCACCCGGCCGCTGGTCATCGTGGGCCCGCCCGGCCTCGACGAGGTGCTGAGCACCCAAATGCGGGTGTCGGGCACGAAGCTGGCCTTCGCCATGGAGTTCGTGGCGGTGGACACCGAGGCCCACGCCGTGGTGTACGAGGACGCCCACCTCACGGTGTCGTCGCTGCCCATGCGCCACCGCATCCCGTGCGCCGGCTACCTGTTTGCCGAGCAGCCCCGCCGCCCCCGCCTGCTGAAGGAGCGCCTACCCGCGGGCCTCAGCGCTGCCCAGCTCGGCCTGCTGGCCCAGGGCCACGACCTGCCCGCCGACGCCGGCCAGCCCGGCCTGCGCCACGCCGACGTGTCGGCCCCCGCCCCGGCGCCGCGCCGCTACGCCTTCTGCTCCGACACGCTTTACACCCCTGCCCTGGCCGACCTGGTGCGCGGGGCCCATGTGCTTTACCACGAAGCCACTTTCCTGGACGACCTGCACGTGCGCGCCGCCCAAACCCACCACAGCACCGCCCGCCAGGCGGCCCAGCTGGCCCGCGACGCGGGCGTGGGCCGCTTGCTCATCGGCCACTTTTCGAGCCGCTACAAGGCCTTGGAGCCGCTGCTGCACGAGGCCCAGGCCGTGTTTCCCACCGCCGAGCTGGCCACCGAGGGGCTGATGGTGAGCGTGTAGCCGGGGCCCCGCATGTCGTCTTTCGCCCGCAAAAAGCAGCAGTTGTACCTGGTGCTCAGCAGCATCTTCCTGGTGAACGCGCTGCTGGCCGAAATCATCGGCGTCAAAATCTTCTCGGTGGCCAAGCTCACGGGCTTCTTGCCCGGCAACCTCACGGCCGGCGTGCTCATCTGGCCGGTCGTGTTCGTCACCACCGACGTCATCAACGAGTATTTCGGCAAGGACGGCGTGCTGCGCGTGAGCTACCTCACCATGGGCCTCATCCTGTTCGCTTTCGGGGTCATCTACCTCACCACCAAGCTCCCCCCGGCCGATTTCTGGCTTGCCGTGAACAAGACCGATGGCCAGGGCCGGCCCTTCGACATCGACTTTGCCTACCAGAGCATTTTCCGCCAGGGCCTGGGCATCATCGTCGGGTCCATTGTGGCGTTCATCATCGGGCAGCTGCTGGACGCCAGCATTTTCCAGGCCATTCGCCGGGCCACGGGCGGGCGCTACGTGTGGCTGCGGGCCACCGGCTCCACGCTCGTTTCGCAGCTCGTGGACAGCTTCGTGGTGCTGTACGTGGCCTTTTATATCTTCGGCAACTGGAGCCTGGCGCAAGTCGTCAGCGTGGCTAATTTCAATTACTGGTACAAATTCGCGGCCGCCATCCTGCTCACGCCGGTGCTTTACGTGGCGCATTATTTTATTGACCGCTATTTGGGGCCCGACGATACTTTGGTGTTGCAGCACGAAGCAGTTGCCGACGACAGCGTATAATTATTTCCTCTTTATTTATCATTTTTATGCTCCGCTTATCCCTCGTCCACAAACACTTATTTGCCGCCGTTCTTCTCGCTGGCTCCCTGCTACTGCCGGACACCGCCCGGGCCCAGTTCGCGTTTGCACCCGGCCACTACAAGCTGGCCAGCGGGGCCCAAGGCGACGCCGACCTCAAGCTGGTGCTGGCCGAGGATAATAAGCCCGGCGTCATGGCTGGCCTCCGCAACGGCCAGGAGCGCAGCTTCCGCCTGGCCCAGGTGGCGGCGTTCAGCGTGGAGGGCCACTCTTTTGCGCGGCAAGACGGGTTTAAGCTGCGCGCGGGCTTCGACGCCCAGTTTGCCGACCCCGTGCTGCTGGAAACCGTAGTGGCCGACGGCCCCGTGGAAATGTTCCACTACTACTACGTGGCCCAAATGGGGCCCCTGAAAGCCCACATCACGCTGGCCGTGCTGCGCAAGAAGGGCACCAACAACTTCTTTGTTTACAGCCCCAAGCACGCGCCTGGCCTGAACGCCCAGCAGGCCCTGAGCCCGCTCGTGGCCGGCCTGTTCCCCGCCGACCCCCTCTTGCAGCGGCAGTTGGTGTCCAACCAAATCACCCGCGTGCAGCTGCCCGATCTGGTGCGCGCCTACAACCAGGGCGTGCGCCTCAAACCCTAATTTTTGCCATGTCCCGCATCCTCACCGGCATCCAGAGCACCGGCCGCCCGCACCTGGGCAACCTGCTCGGGGCCATCCTCCCGGCCATTGAGTTGTCGAAAAACCCAGCCAACGAGTCGCTCTACTTCATCGCCGACCTGCACTCGCTCACCACCGTGCGCGACCCCGACGTGCTGCGCCAGAACACCTACGCCGTGGCCGCCGCCTGGCTGGCTTGCGGCTTCGACACCGAGAAAAACCTGTTCTACCGGCAGTCCGACGTGCCGCAAGTGACCGAGCTGACTTGGTACCTGTCGTGCTTCACGCCCTACCCGATGCTGGCCAACGCGCACAGCTTCAAGGACAAGAGCGACAAGCTCTCGGACGTGAACGCCGGCCTCTTCACCTACCCGGTGCTGATGGCGGCCGACATCTTGCTCTACGACGCCGAAATTGTGCCCGTGGGCAAGGACCAAATCCAGCACCTCGAAATTGCCCGCGACATCGCCCAGGCCTTCAACAGCCGCTACGGCGATACGCTGGTGCCACCTCAGGCCCGCGTCGACGCCGAGTTGATGACCATCCCGGGCCTCGACGGGGCCAAGATGAGCAAGAGCTACGGCAACACCATCGACATCTTCTTGCCTGAGAAGGAGTTGCAGAAGGTCATCCGCAAAATCATCACCGACGCCAAGGACCTCACCGAGCCCAAAGACCCGGATACCGACGTCACGTTCAAGCTCTACTCCCTCCTCGCCTCACCCGAGGAAACCGCCGAGTTGCGCCGCCTCTACCTGGCCGGCGGCTACGGCTACGGCCACGCCAAGCAAGCCTTGTTTGAGTTAATTCTGACGCGCTTTGCCACCGAGCGCGAGCGGTTCAACTTTTACATGCACAACCTGCCTGAAATCGATGCCCAGCTGGCCATCGGGGCCCAGCGCGCCCAGGCCTACGGCGCCGGCGTGCTGGCCAAAGTGCGCCAGAAATTGGGGTACGGCCGCACCTAACCCACAGATTACGCGGATTTAACGAATGGAAATAGATTGAATCGCAAGCCGTTCTCACTCGCTCATCAACAGAAAAAGGCCTTTTTCAGGTGGCCTTTTTCTGTGGTTTGTTCCATTCCGATTCCTACTAACCCCAACGACCCATTTTTATTCGTTAAATCCACGTAATCTGTAGTTTAGACAGCTTGCTGATGGGAGAAGCTGAAGCCGACCTTGCTGCCACGGCTTACTTGCTGGTTTTCCAGCTTTTGCTTGACGTTGATTTTCTGAATTTCGGTGAGCGGCGGGGCGATGAGGTCGTTGTTGACGGCGGCAATCATGGCGCTTTCGATGAACAAGCGCATGGCGCCGGTCGTCAACACGTTGTCCGACATGTCGTTGTTGGGCAGTTCGAGCTGCTGCACGCCTTCGAGGAAGTAGTGGTTGTCGATGTTGACGAGCAGGCGGCCGACGAGGTAGCCGGGGTCGTTCAGGCGCTGGTACTTGATGCTGTCGGCCATGAAGTTGTAGGCCATGATGTGGCCAAAAAAGCGCCGCCGGAAGTCGCTGCTGACGTAGGCGCTGGGCATGGGCCCGTAGTCGTCGGGGAACGTGACGATGTTGGAGTGCATGACGAATACCAGCAAATCGCCCGAGAACCGGATGTGAAACTCCAAGTCGTTGACGGAGCGGTACTCCAGCACCACGCTCGCGTCGAGCGGTGGGCGCTTGCTGGCCAGCTCCACCACCAGCTCTTGCGACACGGCGCGCAGGCAGTCGAACGCGGCCTGGGTGTTGCGGTAAATGGCCTGTTTGGCCGTGGATTTTTGCTTGAGGCCGTCGTAAATCTGGTCGAGGCGGTCGGCTGGGGCCGCGGTGGGCGAGCCGGCCTCGGCGGTGGGCCGGTCGTCGGTGGCGGTGGCACCGCTGTGCGCGGCCTCGGCCGGGGCGGCGGAAGTTTCGGCGGGGGCCGCGTCCGTTTTGGGGGTTTTGGGGCCCCGGGCCTTCGCCGGTTTTTTGGCGGGGGCGGGCGCGGCCACTAAATCCGTGGCGGGCTGGGCTTCGGTGGGCGCGAACAGTTCGGGCGCGGCGGCAGCTTTATTGGACGACTTAGCCATAGGAATAAAAATGATATGCGTTTAGTAGCGGTATGTAATAAAAGAGGATAGCTAATAATAACAAGAATAACGCTTTCTTATTTCAATACCAAACGATTCGGGCCTAATAGCAAACAAAGCTTTAATTTTTGATGCTGCAACCAAAATAATGCAAACTGCTTCCGTGCTGCAAAAATGGATTTCCGCTGCCCATGGCTTCCACTTGCTAACCTCATGCCAGTCCCGCGGCGGGGCCTCAGCGCGGGCCATTGGGGCCCCCAGGGCGGCGATGGAAATCAGGTGGCCAAGTAGCCGTACTCGCGCAATTCGGCCCGGGGGTCGGCCCCGAGTTGCCGCAAACGGCCGTGGTGGAGCAGGTACACCACGTCGCACAGCGGCAGCACTTCGGCGTGGCGGTGGTCGGTGATGAGCAAGCCCTTGCGCTGCTTGGCGCGCTGCATTTCGAGCGCCAGCGCCTCCACGTGCACGGGCATGATGCCGAAAAACGGCTCGTCGAACAGGGAAAAAGCCGTGTTGGCGTGCAGCAAGAGCAGCACTTCCAGCAGGCGCGCCGTGCCGCCCGATAGCTCGCCGGGGCCCTGCCCAAGCTGCGCCCGTAGTTCGGGGAAGCTGGCCGTGGCTTGCTCCGCATCGATCCCAAGCAGGCGCGCCGCTTGGCGCAGCGACACGCCGGGCGGCAGCAGCGGCGTCTGCGGCAGGTAGTTGAGCAGGCCGGGCTGCTGGAAGGCCGGCACCGCGCGGCGGCCGTTTACGCGCACCGACGCATCGGGCACGGCCCGGGCCCCGAAAATCGTTTGCAGCAGCACCGATTTCCCGCTGCCGTTGCGCCCCAGCAGGCCCACGATCTGGCCGGTTTGCACCCGCAGGTACACGTCGGCCAGCACCGGCCGCGCCCCGAAGGCGAGCCGGATGCCGTCGGCTTCCAGCACGTGCGGGCCGTCCCTGGGGGCCCCGGCCGGCCTCATGCGAAAGCGGCCACCAGGGCCCCCGCCGCGCCCAGAAACAGGAGGCCGTCCACCGCCACCAAACCAACCCACAAGAAGCGGCGCGACGCGCCCAGGTTGAAGTAGAACCAGTACTGGTTGGGCCGTAGCTGCTCGGACAGGTACCAGGCCGCGGGGCCCGTGGCCAGCTTGACGAGCAATAACTTCAGCACCAGCCCGCTGGCCCAGCCCTCGTGCAAGGCGGGCCACAAAACAACCAGCAGGATCAGGGCCGAAACGCCCACCGTAAACGGCGCCACGCCGCGGTAGAACAGCCCTACCGCCCGCAACCGCGTAACCAATGCAACCATGCCGCGGGGGTTTAAGTGGGTGGCCAACGCTGCGCGGCCGCAATTATTCTATTTGCCCGGCACGGGCAAAAACGGGGAACGTCACCGTTCGCTCGCCGGGGCCCCAGGCTTGCGTCAACTCGCTCGCCACCAGCGCCACGGGGTCGGCTCCGTGCTGCTTTTGGTAGTTCTGCACGCTCGACCAGGTGCGCAAGTAATCGAGGTACCAGGCCGCTGACCACTGCCGCTGCTCGACAAAGTGGGCCCGCTGCACGTCGGCAAACGGGAACGGGATGCGGGCGTACTCGTCGTCGACGTGCCGGCGGTTTTCGTCCCAGTATGGGCCCACCGTTTCCTTATAGAGGTGCCCCACGAGCGGGTCGATTGCGGGGCTGATGCGGCCCAGGCCGTAGCCCCACTCGGCCAGCACGGCGCCCGGCCGGGCCACGCGGCGCACCTCCGCGTGGTAGGGCCCCGGGTCGAACCAATGCACGGCCTGGCCCACGGTGACGAGGTCGAACGCGTGGTCGGGGAAGGGCGTGTGCTCGGCGCGGGCCGCTTGGTAGTGGATGTTGGGGCGCGCCGGGGCCTGGGCCAGTTGATTGGCGCTGAGGTCGGTAGCATCTACCTCGGCAAAATGCGCGGCCAGCACCACGGCCACCTGGCCGTTGCCGGTGGCGCAGTCCCAGGCGCGCTGGCGGCCGGGCACCAGCGGCAGCAGCCAGTCGTACAGGGCCGCGGGGTAGCCGATGCGGAAGCGAGCGTAGGCCGCGGCCTGCGCGGAAAAACGGTCGAGGGACATTTTTGGAGGGACGAAGCGGTGAGAACTGGGGCCCCGGGCCGGGCCGGGGCCCCGGGTTTTGGGCGCAACCGCCGGCGTGCGCACGGGCGTATCTTTACCGTAAATCAAGCGGTTTGCTGGCCGAAAGCACGAGGTCAGCCCAAATTTTTCATTTAAAACAGCTTTCCCGTGACGTTTCACGAATTTAACCTCCACGACGACCTGCTGGCCGGCGTGGACGCCATGAACTACCAGCAAGCCACGCCCGTGCAGGAGCAGGCCATTCCCAAAATATTGGAAGGCAAGGACTTGATTGCCTGCGCCCAGACTGGCACCGGCAAAACCGCCGCCTACCTGCTGCCGTTGCTCGACAAGATTTCGCACGCCAAGCACGGCCACACGTCCACGCTCATCCTGGTGCCCACGCGCGAGCTGGCCACCCAAATCGACGAGCAGGTGACCGGCTTCGGCTACTTCGTCGAGGCCAGCAGCATCGCCATCTACGGCGGCGGCAAAAGCGAGAACTGGGAGCAGCAGAAGCGGGCCCTGACGAGCGGCGCCGACATCATCATCGCCACGCCCGGCCGCCTCATCGCCCACCTGCAAATGGGCTACGTCAAGTTCGACCAAATCAAGTACTTGGTACTAGACGAGGCCGACAAGATGATGGACATGGGCTTCTCAGACGATATTTTCAACATCGTGCGCCAGTTGCCCAAGCAGCGGCAAACGCTGCTGTTTTCGGCCACCATGCCCACCAAAATCCGCGACTTCTCGCAGCAAATTTTGCAGAACCCCGAGGAAATTCGGCTGGCCGTGAGCAAGCCCGCCGCCGGCATCGACCAGCAGTTTTACCTGGCCTTCGACCGCCAGAAAATCTACGTTCTCGAACACATCATCAAAACCCAGGACGTGCAGAGCATGGTACTGTTCACGAGCCAGAAAGCGGCTGTGGGCGGCATTGTGAAGGCTGTGAACAAGCTCGGCATCGAGGCCCGCGGCATCAGCTCGGACCGCACCCAGGAGGAGCGCGAGGAAATCATGCGGGCCTTCAAAAACAAGCAGTTCCCCATCCTGGTGGCCACCGACGTGCTCAGCCGCGGCATCGACATCGACAGCCTGAGCCACGTGGTGAACTACGACATTCCGCGCGCCGCCGAGGACTACGTGCACCGCATCGGCCGCACGGCCCGCGCTGCCACCAAGGGCACGGCCATCACCTTCATTTCGGACCAGGACCAGGACCGGGTGGTGAAGATTGAGAAGCTCATCGAGCGCGAAATCCCCAAGCTGGCCATCACGGAGGAGCTGGGCCTGGGCGAAGCGCCTGAATTCGACCCCAAGCGCTTCGCCGGCCTGGGCGGCAAAATCGGCGGCCGGCCTGCCCGTGGCGGCCACGGCGGTGGCGGCCGGAGCGGCGGTTTCGGCGGGGGCCCCCGCGAGGGCGGCCCGCGCCGCGAAGGCGGGCGCGACGGCGAGCGGCCGCCCCGCCGCGACGCCCCCGACCCCAAAGACCCCAAGCACCTGGAGCGCCTGGCCAACGCCAAAAATGCCCTCGCGGCCCTCGACGCCGGCCTGGCCCCCACCGTGCCCTACCAGCGCCCACCCCGCGAGCCACGCCCCGATGGCGAAAGCTATCCACCGCGTGAACCGCGCCCCCCGCGGCCAGAAGGCGAGCCCCGCGCCGACGGTGAACGCCGCCGCGGCGGCCGCAATCGCAGCAGACGTTTCAGCGAACCGCGACCCGATGGCCCCGCAACTGAATTGCCTGCGGCGACTGAGTAACGTCTGTGCGTTATACTTTCCAAAAAGAGGGCTGCCATAAATGGCAGCCCTCTTTTTTGGCAGCAGTTCGGCGGGTAACGCCGGTTGCTACGGGCTTGAGGCAGCTTACGGTTGGGCTTCATGCGGAGACAATTGTTGGGGCCAACGGCTTGCTGGGAGAGGCTCCCGGGTTACTTCTGCATTTTGATTGATTCACACTGAGCAATAGAATTTTTTGCTTTTGAAAAGCAGCGAGTCTGTCAATGGCCGCTCAGCTAGCTCCACCGAGGCTTATTTCTGCGTTTATTTCAATTCAGTGATAAACATAAAGGATGTTATTTATACATTCGCCAGGCAAGAAACCCGAGCCGACTACCACTCAAAAAGTTTTCTTTATTTAAAAAAATACTTAATATAATACAAAATTATAAGCAAGCAATCGTTCACAATACAAACTTTTAACAGCCTTCGCATTTATAAAAAAGATGTTTTTTGATTTTATAGCGTTTTATTATTTAGTTTTGTTAATTAATAAAATACAAACGCTTAAAAAGTTTTTTTTCGCTGTATTTTAAATTTTCAACTGTTATTGAAAAGCTTTCCTCTATTTGTGCCAGTACCGGGCCATTAATTATTTCTTTTTTTATTACAAAAAATACCATAAATTTTTCACCATTGCTTCTTCGCGAAAGCCAGGACTTGGTAAGCGGCTTGTTTAGCCACTGCAACTGGCGGTGCCCCAGCCATTGCGCTCCCTGTTCCTTCGACTTGCTCACTATTCTGCCTACCCTGCGAACTACTATGAAAGTATCTCTATTTACTTGATTTCTTAGCAATTACGCTAAATATAGCCACAGCTATTCCTGCTTGGGCGGCGCTGGGCATTGCTAATTTGATAATGCCTGTGCTGCTAGCAAGCGCGAACCGGGCCGCCATTGACAGCCTCAAGGCCAGTACCGGCATCCCTACTCGCTATGTGCCTCGGTGCCAAGATGGTCCTCGCTTACGCACGGTTCCAAGTTTTGAACGAAGTGCCCCGACACCCCTCTCCCGCAATGCATTTCCCCATTTCCTACCCACTCTACTTCTATGAAAACAATCTTACGCTTGTGGGCGCTCCTGCCCATCTTGGCCCTGCTGGGACTACCAGCTAGTAGTTGGGCGCAAACCTGTAACCAGGTAAGTAAGCTGGACTATACCCCGGCCGCAACTACAACCATTGACAAGCGAACGGCTACCGAAACCGTGGGCGGCACTTCTTACACGGCAAGTGGCTATAGCTCAACCGTCACGGCCGGGCAGACCAACCGATTTGAATTAGCTACTGATGCCACCCTATCGTCCAGGGCTTTGGTTTGGCAGCAAAACAACATCGGGCGCAACCCAAGCGGTAGCCCCGCCGCCCCGAACGTATCCACGGTGACGTTCACATTTACGCGGCCGGTGAGCAACTTCTCCATCATCGTCACGGACATTGACCGCAACACGTCATCGGCCAATTTTACCGACCGCTTGACCTTCGACGGGTACGCGACGACTGCGGCCACTACGCCAGTCACACTGGTGTCATCCAACGTAGCAATAGGCACCTCTAACGTCAACCAATTTGTGGGCAGCGGCAGCGTGGCTACGAGCACCTCCACCCCCGTAGCTAAGAACAACGCCGTGACCGGTACGGCCTCGAGCGCGGCCACTGCTGCAGGCAACGTAACGGTAACGTTTACTACGCCGATTCAAAGGCTGGTGCTAACGTATGAGAACATAGCGGCTTACGTCAACGCTTCTACCGACCGTACCCAAACCCTTGGCATCACGCAGATGTCGTGGTGTGCCCAGGCGGATATTCAGACCGTGCTGACGGGCCCCGCCCGCGCGCAAGCAGCTGCTACGGTGACTCTCAGCGCTACTACGACTAACAATGGGCCCGATCCGGCCACGAGCATCACGCCCACGGTGCAGCTACCTACTAACCTGACCAACGTAACCGGCGGCACTTACGTGGCCAGTACGGGCTTGCTGACGCTACCCGTATTGAGCAGCTTGGCCGCTGGTGCTTCGGTGGCGCAGGCCATTTCCTACACCATGCCAGCGACGGGGTCGGTATCGGCAACCTCGGCTTTTACTTCTACCGCCAACGATCCTGTTTCGACCAATAATACTTCGAACCTGGCCACGGCCCAAAACCGGGCCCCGGTGGCCAGCGACGTGACCAACTCGCCGGCCATCCTGAGCAGCACCACGAGCCAGACAAACATTGCGTCGTTTAATGCCAGCGACCCTGACGCCACGACGGGCAACACCACCATTGTTTCGTACACCATCGTGTCGCTACCCACGGCGGCGCAGGGCACGCTCTACGTGAATGGCACGGCGGCCACGGTTGGGCAGGTAATTACCGTACCTACTTCGGCCACGACCAGCAGTCCGGGCTACCAGCTTTCGTTCGTGCCCAACGGCACGTTTGCGGGCAGTGCTACCTTTACTTATAAGGCTATCGACGACGTTGGCGTTAGCTCTAACACGGCCAGCTACGCCATTCCCGTCACGGCGGGAGCGGACCTGGCTTCGACGGTGACGGGCCAGCCCACTGCCGTAGAAGGACAGTCAAAAGCCTACAGCATCACTACGACTAACAATGGGCCGGCTACTTCCACGAATGTGGTGCCTACCCTGACGCTTTCCAGCAAGCCGGGCTTCAGCAGCGTGACTGTCACTAACGGCAGCTACGATGCCTCCACGGGCATTGTCACGTTTAATACTACGGCGTCCCTCGCCAGCGGGGCTTCGGTGGTCAACTCCATTATTTTGGTGGTGGCTGCTTCGCCGACCAGCTTCACCTTGACGGCGGCCAATACTAGCGCTACTGCCGACCCTGTCGCAACCAACAACAACGGCACCGCCCCAGGGGCTATACTTACCGTGGCGGTTTCGGCCATCGGGCCAGCGGGCACGGCCAGCGCCTGCGCCACGCCCGGCCGCGACAGCTCGCCTACCCTCACCACCAACCCCGATACCTACTACCCGGCCACCGACCAAACGGTGGCTGTAGGCGCTACCTCGCTGGGCGTGGGGGCGGCCGTGGGCACTACCATTACCCCCATCGCGGCCGGCGACTTGCTGCTGGTGATGCAGATGCAGGGAGCCGATATTGATTACTCGAACACGGACTCGTACGGCGATGGGGTGGCGGGTGGCGCGGCCACCAGCTACCTAAGCAATGCCAACTTCACGGCTGGCCAGTACGAATACGTGGTGGCCTCCGGGACCGTGCCCGTGGGCGGCGGCACTATCACGACCACTACGAGCCTCAAATATAGCTACCAAAATGCCAGCGCCACGGCTACCACCGGCCAGCGACGCTTCCAAGTGGTGCGTATTCCCCAGTATAAGAACCTGACCATCAGCGGCACAATAGCTCCTAGCGCCTGGAACGGCAGCACGGGCGGCATCCTGGCCCTAGACGTGACCGGGCAACTCACCTTCGCTACCGGGGCTACCCTCGACGCATCGGGCAAAGGCTTCCGCGGCGGTGCGGGCCAGAAGCTCACCGGTACTACCGGCCTGACCGGCACCGACTACCGGGCCGTTGCGCCCACCTCGGGCAGCACGGTTACGGGGGCGCACGCCATGAAGGGCGAAGGCATCGTGGGTACGCCGCGCTACGTAAACGCCGGAGCCGCCCTGCTTGATACGGGCGTGGACGGCTACCCCAGCGGCAGCGCGGGGCGCGGGGCGCCCGGCAACGGCGGCGGCGGCGGCACCGATGCCAACCCAACCGCCAACAGCCTAAACTCGGGGGGCGGCGGCGGCGGCAACGGCGCACGGGGTGGCCACGGCGGCAACGCCTGGAGTAGTGGCGCGGCCGTGGGCGGCGAAGTCGGCGCAGGTTTTAGCGCGCCCAGCAGCAGCCGCCTGATACTAGGTGGTGGTGGCGGGGCTGGCGTGAATAATGATGGCACCGGGGGTGGCGCGGGCTACGCTAGCAGCGGCGCGGCGGGCGGCGGCATCGTGCTGATGCGCACGGGCTCGGTGCGCGGGAGCGGCTCGGTGCTGGCCAACGGAGCTAACGCGAGCAATGCAGTGCTGGCCGACGGCAGCGGCGGCGGCGGCGCCGGAGGTTCCATCCTGTTCACGGCCAATAATACGGCCAGTCTCAGCGGCCTCACGCTGGCCGCGAACGGCGGCACTGGGGGCACCAACAATCCTGGCTCTGCCACTGCGCACGGCCCAGGCGGCGGCGGCGGCGGCGGCATCGTCCTTACTAACGCGGCCCCGGCCAGCGCCAGCGTGGCTGGCGGTGCCAGCGGCACCACCACCGGCAGCGTGGCTTACGGGGCCACCGCTGGCGTAACGGGCATTGCCAACGGCCAAATCAGCAACAGCATTGCGGGCAGCGCGGCAGGCATTAATTGCAGCGTGGACGTGACAGCTACTACCTCGGCCCCGACCACGGCTACGGCGAGCCAGACGGTAAGCTTGTCGGCCATTTTTGCCAACAACGGCGGCGTGGACGCCAGCACCGTGACCCGTACCGTTACGCTGACTTCCGGCGACCCGCTCAATCCCGTTACCAGCGTAACGGCCCAAGGCAGCAGCAGTATCAGCAGCCCCGACCCCTCGACGGGGGCCGTGACCATTACCTACCCTAGCGTTTCGTCGTTAGCGGCGGGCAACAGCACGTCCTTCGGTATTTCGTACGTGGCGCCCGGCACTGCCAGCGTGGTAGCTACCTCGACGGCCACGACCACCTCGACCGAGCCGGTGACCGACAACAACACCAGTGCGGCTACAACGGCCATCAGCGGCTACGCCGACGTAGTAACGGCCGTCTTTGGCCTAGCCTCATCTACTACGGGCCGGCCTACGGCTACCTACGCCGCCGTATTTGCCAACAACGGCCCGGCGGCTGCCGCCAACGTAACACGAACCGTAACGCTGCCGGCCGGCGCTACCCTCACCAGCGCTCAGCTGCAAGCCATTACGAACCAAGGCGGTAGCTATAACAGTGGCACGCAGGTTATCAACTTTGGCACCGTATCGTCGCTGGATAGCCACGCGGCCAGCGTTTTTCAGTTCAACTACACGGCGTCGAATACGGGCGGCACTACCAGCATTACCAGTACCATCACTACAACCACGGCGGAGGATGCCAACAATAGTACCGGCACTGCCCCCGACCAGTTTATCTTCACAGTAACCAACAACGCGACTTCCGACCTGGCCACCAACGGCGTCACGGCTTCGGCCTCTACGGTGCTGCCGGGGCAGCAGGCGTCGTTTACGCTGAATTTTACCAACTACGGCCCTGATGATGCCGCTAGCGCCCTGCGTTATGCCCAGCTCACGCCCGGCCTGAGCGGCGTGTCCGTCACCAACAACGGCACCTATGACCCGGCTACGGGTGTCATTACTTACCCTTCCATTACCCTGGGCAACGGGGCCTCGGCTCCTTCCACGGTTACGTTCACTGCCCCCGCCGTGGGGCCGGTGAACGTCAGTGGCAGTCTGAGTGGCGGCGGCGGCTCGGCCTCGTCGGGCATTTTTGGCAACAACCAGGCCACGGGCAGCATCGCCGTGACGCCGGTGGCCGATGTGGCTACCACCCTCAGTGGCCCCACGACCATCGTCACCGGCAACCTGGTTACGTTTACCGTGACTACGGCCAATAGCGGCCCTGCGGCCGCTGCGGCAGTGGTGCAAACGGTGCAGCTGCCTACAGGCCTCAGTGGCGTATTTCCTTCCAACAATGGCACGTACAACACTAATAATGGGGTAGTTGCGTTTCCGACCTTGGCAACGCTTCTCGTAGGAGCCATTGTCAACAACACCATCAGCTTCCCAATGCCAGCGGCGGCGTTCACGGCCTCGGCGGCCGTGACCACCACCACGACCGAAGCCTCGGGCACCACGGCCAACAACGCAGCTACGGCGGCCACCACTAGCCCGGCCGCCGCTACTACTGCCCAGGCCAATGTGTACAACACGTTAACACTGTCGGATAAAAACGTTGCGCCCGGCGCGGCGCTTACCTTCACCATCGTGACCGGCAACAACGGCCCCAATTCGGCCCTCAACGTGGCGCAGCAGTTTTCGCTACCCCCCGGCCTGAGCGTCAGCAGCATCTCGAATAGCGGCACGTACAATGCCACCACGGGGCTGGTTACCTTCCCCGTGCTTGCCAGCCAAGCGAGCGGCGCCAGCGCTACCAACACGGTGGTAATCACGGCCCCGGCCACCGGCCCCGTGGTCGCGATGGCCAGCGTGATTTCTACCACGTCGGACCCCGTGCCGGACGATAATATTGTGAGTCGCAACGTCAACGTCCTGAGTGTAGCCGACGTCACCACAACCCTGGTGGGGCCGACTATTGCCTCTTCGACGCAGGTACCCACCTTCACCGTCACCACCAGCAACAAGGGGCCTGTGCCCGCCATGAACGTGGTGCAGACCGTGGCCATTCCGGCAGGTTTTGACCCGGCTAATGTGACCACCACCGGGGGTGGCGTGTACGACCCGGCCACCGGTCTCATCACCTGGCCCACCGTGGCCTCGCTAGGGGTAGAGGAAGTAAAAACCTACACGTACAGCTACCTGGCCCCAGCTATTCCCTCGACGGATGCCAATAACCCGCGCACCATCGTGAGCCAAGCCAGCGTAACTTCCTCCACGCCCGATGCCGTCGGCACTAACAACGCGGCGGCCGTGGCGACCGATATCAAGTGGAACTCGGACGTTTCCGTGGCCGTGGCAGGCCCAGCCGTAGCCCTGCTCGGCAACAGCATCACCTTTACGGTATCGACCATCAACAACGGGCCGGCCCCAGCCAGCAACGTGGCGACGACCGTGCGCATTGCCACTGGCCTTTCCAATATAACAGCGAGCGGCGGCGGCATGTATGATACCAGCACGGGCATCGTTACCTTTCCCACCATCGCTAGTCAGGCAGCCGGCACGACGGGAGTCGTGACCAACACCATCACGCTGGTGGTGCCCGACCGCCCCATCATTGGCGTATCGGCGGCGGCCAATAATTCGGCCAATGACATCAATCTGACCAACAACGCGGCTACTCTGGTTATCCCGGTATCACCCCGCACCGGCACCCTGGTCGACCTGCAAACGACGATTACTTCAAACGTATCTTCTCAGTTGGCGGGGCAGCCCATCGTGCTTACGGCCAAAGCGATAAATGCCGGCCCCGGCACTTCGTCCATGCGCGAGCGGGTAACCCTGCCCGCTGGCTTGAGCAACGTCGTCGTGACCAATTCGGATGGCACGGCCCTGGCCAACGCGTACGACGCCGCTAGTGGGGCCGTCACGTTCCCGACTGCCACCGGCCAAGCGTCCGGCACTACGCTCACCTATCAGATTACGGTCAACAACCCCGGCAACGACCCGCTGGTGGCCACGGCCAGCGTCAACGGCAACCTCTCGGACCCCACGCCGGCCAACAACACGCAGAGCGTGAGCGTAACCATTGTGCCGGTGGCCGACGTGGCTACCCGCCTCAACGGCCCCGCCACGATGCTGCCCGGCGGCTTGGCTACCTACCAGGTCGTTACTGTCAACAACGGCCCCTCGCCGGCCAACGCCGTGGTGCAGGCTGTGCAGTTGCCCACGGGCCTCAGCAGCGTAGCCGTGTCGGGGGGCGGTAGCTACAATAGCTCTTCGGGCGTCGTGACGTTCCCCAAAATTGCCACGCAGGCCGTGGGGCTATTTGGGGAAGTGACCAACACCATCAGCTTCACCTTTCCGACCACCGCTACGCCCCTGGTGAGCACCGTAACGAGCGGCACGGGCGAAAATGGCGCCACGGCGAACAACACGTCACCGCTGACCACGACCCTGGCCAACCAGGTGCCGCTGGCCAACACGGTGACCAACCGCCTGCAATCGCCCGAAGGCAACACGGCCGCACCGCTCAACCTTTCGGCCCTCACGGGCTTCGACCCCGATGGGTCACCGGCGTCGTACACCATCGCCGCGCTGCCGGCCGCCGCGGCTGGCACGCTGGCCCTCAAGGGCACTGCCGTGCAGGTAGGCCAGGTCATCAGCAACGCGGATGCTGCCAACCTCACCTTCGACCCGGCCAGCAGCTTCGTGGGCAACGCATTCTTTACCTACACGACCACCGACGACAAGGGTGCTACCTCTACTGCGGCACTCTACACCATCCCCGTCGGCCAGGACAATGCCTCGGTTTATACCTCTACGCCGCTGAAGGGCGGCTCCAACCAGTACCAGAATGGCGACGTCATTGCCAGCGTGTTTGATGCCAACGCGGGGGCCTACAACGCGACGGCCACCGTCGCGGACAACGGGGTGCGCACCGCCAGCGTGGACAATAGCACCCTGCCGCCCGGCACCCAGCTAGATGCGGTTAGTGGCCTAATCACTGTGTACGACCGCACGCTGCTAGTAAGCGGCACGTACCCGGTGAGCATCACCACCGTCGATGCCAACGGCGGGGTAACCACCCAAACCGTGCCCCTGCGCATCGGCGCCTCCCCTTTGCCAGTGGAGCTGACGCGCTTCGAGGCCAAGGCCGTGGGCCGGGACGGGCAGTTGAGCTGGGCCACGGCCCAGGAGCGGGACAACACCGGCTTCCAAGTGGAGCGCTCCTTCGATGGCACCCTGTTTGAGGCCCTCGCTTTCGTGGCCGGCGCCGGCACCAGCACCCGTCCGCTGGCCTACTCCTTGGTTGACGCCGGGGTGGGGCAGCAGCACCTGGGCACGGTGTACTACCGCTTGCAGCAGCGCGACCTGGCCGGCCACACCAGCTACAGCCCGGTGCGCACCGTGGCGTTCGCGCCGCAGCGCACCGCCCCCAGCGCCACGCTCTACCCCAACCCCGCCGGGGAGCAGACGACGCTGGACCTGACAGCGCTGCCCATTGGCCCGTACCAAGTGATGGTGGTTGACATGATTGGCCGCTTGGTGCAAACCCATACCCTGGCGGGTGGGCAGGCCCACATGCTTATGGTTGGCAACCTGCCCAGCGGCGCTTATGTGGTCCTCATTGCTAACGGCAAATTGAAGTTCTCCCAGCGCCTGATCAAGCAATAGCAGTCGGGCTAGCAGATCGTGGGCACCCGTCCACGTTTTCACATAAAAGAAGCCCCTCCGGCCGGAGGGGCTTCTTTTATGTGTTTCGGCACCGGCCCGCCGGCCGCTCAAGGCCACCAGGAGCGTGGAGGAAACGCACACGGCTTGGCTGAGCAGGGTACCGAGGCCCAAAATCAGCGGGGCCCACACGATGGCGCGGGGCGTCGCGGCGGCGGGGGTTGCGCATGGTGATGGCTACTTGCCAGCCACGCTGGGCACAAGCGCACAACCGATGTGGCATTACCGGCAAGATTGCCGGCAATAAAAACCCTTTAACGACTGGCGAACAGAATGTTACGCCCGGTGACTGGCTAGGCATAAACGTGCGGCGGTAGCGAATATTTTTCCTTGGCTTGGTGCTAGGGCGCCTCAGCGTCAGGCTAGTTTTGTGGCCACCCGCAAATAAACCGCTGGTACTTCGTCGGTCAGCCAAACCCCGTTATCGGCTTGGTAAAATAGGGCCCCAGCGCGGTGCAACTCGCCAGCCGCTACGGCAAAAATTACCGGTTGGCCGTGCCGGCTGCCCACGGTGCGAGCGGTTGCTGCACCAGCGCTCAGATGCACGTGGTGCCGGGCCATTTTCTGCAGTCCTTCGCGCTGAATAACAGCTTGGTACCGGGCGGCCGTGCCGTGGTAGAGCGTGTCGGGCGGCGTTGCGGGCGCGTAGCCCAACTCCACGGCTACGGAGTGGCCCTGGCTGGCGCGGATTTGGGTGCGGCCGTCGTTGAATTTGAACCGCTGCTTGGGACTGGTTTCGACGATGTGCGCCAGCTGCTCGAAGCTGAGTAAGTGGCCATGGGCCCCCAGTTGCGTCAGCAGCGCCGCCACGTCGGTCCACCCTTGCTCATTCAGCACGATGCCAATTTGCGCGGGCTCGTGGCGCAGCACCAAGCTCAAAAATTTGCTAATGCGGATAGTTTCTTTCTCGGAAAGCATCGCTACGAATCTAACGCTAAATATGAATCAATTTTATTATCCGACACCGCCCAATTTGTGCCTTTACTTTCATGGATGTACGCTAGCCCCCATAACTCAATTGTGCTGTCAGTAATCAATTCAACGTCGCTTTTCTCAGCTACCCACCAACTGTGATGCAGGTCAAAACGGACCTCGTAGCCCTTTGCTTTCAGTAGGCAGAACGCCGGGGCTAACACATTAGCAGCGGCTACTAGCGCTGTTTTCTCGTCTGCCATCCTCGGAGAAACTTACACCACCTGCCCTATCCCGAACAGTACTGTGAACACAAGCGTGCTCAGGGCCATCTGTTTCAGCAGCGGGTCGATTTGCAGCGACTCCTGGCGCTGCCACACCTGGACGGCGTTGAAGAACAGCAGCGGCGCGGCCAGCACGTAGAGCCACTGCCAGGGCGAGTGGTAGGTGAGGGCCACGAACACCGTGGCGCAGCCCAGCCCGAGCAGCACCAGCAGCCAGTGGTAGCGCCGGGCGTGCCGGGGCCCCAGCCGCACGGGAATCGTGATTTTGCCGGCCAGCACGTCGGACTTGATGTCGCGGATGTTGTTGACGTTCAGCACCGCCGTGGCGAAGCAGCCCAGCGCGGCGGCGGGCAGCAGCACGGCCAGCGGCAGGGCCCTCGCCTGCAAAAAATAGGTACCGCACACGCCCACCA
Source organism: Janthinobacterium lividum (assembly GCA_050954665.1). Lineage (GTDB taxonomy): Bacteria > Bacteroidota > Bacteroidia > Cytophagales > Hymenobacteraceae > Hymenobacter. The sequence continues at coordinate 25,323 of JBPBPC010000039.1, read as the reverse complement.
ACCCAAAAAAGAGGAACACCGAGATGTCGCCCAGGCCGGCGTAGCCGTAGGGGCGGCTGCCCGCCGTGTAGTTCACTGCCGCCCAAATGGCGGCCAGGCCCAGCGCCAGGAAACCCGCAAACAAGCCCAGGCCCGCCGCGCCCAGCGCCACCCACAGCAGCAGCAGGCCGCTGGCCAGCGCCAGGGCCCCGCAGATGTACATGCCGCGCTTCATTTGGGCGGGGGTGATGGCGCCGCTCTGCACGGCGCGCTGGGGCCCCTCGCGGTGGATGCTGTCGGCCCCGTTTTGCGAGTCGCCGTAGTCGTTGGCCAGGTTGCTGAGCACCTGGAGCAGCACGGTGGTGAGGGCCGCCAGGGCCACCACCGGGCCGTTGAACTGGCCAGCCGCCTTCGCCAAAAAGCCGCCGGTGAGGATGCTGGCCAGGGCCAGGGGCAGGGTGCGCGGGCGAAACGCGGAAATCCAGGGGGACATGGTGCGGACGAGAATATTGGAAATAACAAACGAAAGAACGTCATGCTGCGCGTAGCTAAAGCATCTTTCCCGCGGCAGTAATTGATTACTTACGCAGGAGGGATGCTTCGGCGGCGCGCAGCATGACGTTCTTCAACGCCTTGCCGATAGCAAAGCTTACTTAGCCGTGATGTCGGCCACCAGCTCGGGGCTCAGGGGCGTCACCTTCGAGGGGTAGAATTTCACCACGTGGCCCTGCTTGTCCACCAGGTATTTGCAGAAATTCCAGCTCGGGGCATCGCTCACCGCGCCGTTCTTGCTCTTGTCGGCCAGGAACTTGTAGAGCGGGGTGGCGTCGTCGCCCTTCACGGCCACGGTCTGGAACAGCGGGAACGTCACGCCGAAGTTCTTCTCGCAAAACGAGGCCACCTCCGAATCCGACGACAGCTCCTGGTTGAAGCTGTTGGACGGGAAGCCGAGCACGGTCACGTCTTTGCCGTATTTCTTCGACAGTTCTTCCAGCTCCTTGTACTGGGGGGTGAAGCCGCACTTGGAAGCGGTGTTCACGATGAGAATTTTCTTGCCCTTGTACTTGCTCAGTTTCACTTCCTTGCCGTCGATGGCCTTGACGGTGAAATCGTACACGGTGGGAGCAGCGGCAATTTCCATCGCAGGTGGGGTCGGGGTGGCGAAATTCATGGCCAAGAGGCCGGCCACGGCCAGCGTGCCCAGGCCCAGCAGGCGCAACAAAGAATTTTTCATTGGGATGATTGTGAAAGTGTTGGGGGGGTAAAATCTGCCGCTTGAACCGGGGCGGCGGCCGCAAGGTTTCCGGCCGGGGGCTTGCGGCGCTACGTGGTGCTCGGATAGAGCCATTTCTCGACCGGCGCCGGGCGGTAGGCGGCCAGCTGGGCGAGCAGGCCGGCGGGGCTGGCGTCTTGCAGCAGGGCGGCGCGGTTTTCGGGGCGTAGCAGCTGGTCGTCGCGCATGCGGTCCAGGGCCAGCAGCAGGTGGTCGTAGTAGCCGGCCACGTTCAGCAGGCCCACCGGCTTTTGGTGCAGGCCGAGCTGGCCCCAGGTGAGGACTTCGAACAGTTCCTCCAGCGTGCCGTAGCCGCCGGGCATGGCGATGAAGGCGTCGGCGCGGTCGGCCATCAGCAGCTTGCGCTCGTGCATGGTGCCCACCACGTGCAGTTCGGTGCAGCCTTTGTGGGCCAGCTCCTTATCGTCCAGAAAACCCGGAATTACGCCGATTACCTCGCCCCCGGCGGCCAGCACCGCGTCGGCGATGGTGCCCATCAGGCCCACACGCCCGCCGCCGTACACCAGCGCGAGGCCCTGGGCCACCAGGGCGGCCCCCAGGGCCTGGGCTTCGGCCGCGTAAGCGGGGTTGGTTCCGGCACTGGAACCGCAGTAAACGGCGACGCTTTTCATACCAAATAATGGGTTAATAAGGAAAATGCCCGTCATGTCGAGCGCAGCCGAGACATCTCGCGTGTGGCAGTGATCTAATCGTGAAAACGGGTTTGATTACTTCGGCACGCGAGATGTCTCGGCTGCGCTCGACATGACGTTCTGGTTAGCGCCACGGCTTACATGCGCTCGGGCACCTGGATGCCGAGCAGGCCCAGGGCCACTTTGATTTGCGCGCCCACGCGGGCCGACAGCGCCACGCGCAGGCTGCGCGTCAGCGCGTCGGGCTCCTGGAAGATGGACACTTCGGCGAAGAAGCGGTTGTAGGCCTTGGCCAGGTCGTAGGCGTACTGCGCCACCACGGCGGGCGAGAGGGTGCGGGCGGCGTCGGCCACCACGGCGGGGTAGCGGGCCAGCTCCTGCACCAGCTCGCGCTCGGTGCCGGCCAGGGCCCCCACGGCCGTGAAATCAGCGGCTTCGGCGATGCCCAGCTCGGCGGCTTTGCGGCGGATGGCGGCAGTGCGGGCGTAGGAATACTGGATGAAGGGCCCCGTGTCGCCCTCCAGCCGCACCGACTCGGCGGGGTTGAAGAGCATGCGCTTCTTGGGGTCTACTTTCAGCAGGTAATACTTCAGGGCCCCCAGGCCGAGCGTGTGGTAGAGCTGGGCCAGCTCGTCGTCGGTCAGGCCTTCGGTTTTGCCTTTTTCGAGGGTGGCGGCTTCGGCGGCTTCTTCCACTTCCTTCACCAACTCGTCGGCATCTACTACGGTGCCCTCGCGGCTTTTCATCTTGCCCGAGGGCAAATCGACCATGCCGTAGCTGAGGTGGTGGATGGCGTCGGCGTAGGGCTTTTGCAGCTTTTGCAAGATGGCGCGCAGCACCTGCATGTGGTAAATCTGCTCGTCGCCGACCACGTACACGCTGCTGTCGTAGTGGAAATCCTGGTACTTCAGCTCGGCCGTGCCCAGGTCCTGGGTCATGTAAACGCTGGTGCCGTCGGCGCGCAGCAGCAGCTTTTCGTCCAGGCCTTCGGCCTGTAAATCAACCCACACCGAGCCGTCTTCTTTCTGGAAGAACACGCCCTTGGCGAGGCCTTCCTCCACCCGCTCTTTGCCCAGCAGGTAGGTGCCCGACTCGTAGTAAAGCTTGTCAAAATCGACCCCGATGTTCCGGTAGGTCTGGTTGAAGCCGTCGTAGACCCAGCCGTTCATGCGGTGCCAGAGGGCCATTACTTCCTCGTCGCCGGCTTCCCACTGCTGCAGCATTTTCTGCGCGTCGAGGATGAGCGGGGCTTGCTTTTTGGCCACTTCGGTGGCGACGCCTTCGGCTTCGAGCTGCTTGATTTCTTCGCGGTAATGCTTGTCGAACAGCACGTAGTACTTGCCGGCCAGGTGGTCGCCCTTCAGGCCCGCGCTCTCGGGGGTTTCGCCCGCGCCAAAGCGCTGGTAGGCAATCATCGACTTGCAGATGTGGATGCCGCGGTCGTTCACCAGGTTGGCCTTGGTGACGGTGGCGCCGGTGGCTTTCAGGATCTCGGCCACCGAGTAGCCCAGGAAGTTGTTGCGCAAGTGCCCCAGGTGCAGGGGCTTGTTGGTGTTGGGCGACGAGTACTCGACCACCACGCGCTGGGGGCCCCCGGTGGGGACAGGGGCCCCGGTCGGCTGCGCTTGCAGCTGGGCAAACAGCTTCAGCCACTCAGCGTCGGCGATTTCGAGGTTGAGGAAGCCCTTGACCACGTTGAAGCCGCTCACGCGGGGCTCGTGGGCTTGCAGCCACTCGCCCAGGGCGCGGCCGATGGGCTCGGGGCCCTGGCCCAGCGCCTTGGTGAGCGGAAACGTGACGAGGGTGAAGCTGCCGGCAAACTCCTTGCGCGTGGGCTGCAAGGCGAGGCTGGCGAGGGGGAGTTCGACGTTGAAAACGGCCCGGGCAGCGGTTTGCAGCGCGGTTTTGAGGTCTTGTTCTAGCTGTTGCACGGGGCAAAGGTACGGGCTGGCGGTAACCCCCTCCCCTCTTCAAAAAGCAGGGCCCCCAGCTTGCCCGCAACGGCCGCCCGCGCCGCGGCCCGCAGCCAGAGCGGCCCGGGGCCCCTGCGCTGGCCGGACGAATAACCTACTGAAACTTGGAGCAACAAAAAGCCCCGCCAGTGGCTGGCGAGGCTTTGACAACTGCGTTATGGGTAAATTTTTAATGATGCAGAAAAGATTAATTAAAGTTTACGCCAATCTGAATCGGGATTCTCAGGATTGTCTGCGGCAAGCAAGCCAACTAGGAAGAATACTATGTGTGGTGCCACACCTCCTCTCTTAGTGGTACGCCTAATTATTTGCGCACTATACCGCTTCCCCAATTGGTGAGTAAACTCTGTAGTTTCAGCTTGACTGCGATACTCTATTCCAAAAGTCGGAGCCAGTTTGCCAGAAAAAGGAGTTTGATTAATCGACAGAAAATTGAACATACCGTCAGCTAATCCTGTCAAAATACCTGTGACTTGTCTCTCTTCGTCCTCAACTTGCGTCGTTTCAGTTCTAATAAAAGCTTTGTCAATACTAGCTGCATTAAATCGTCGTCCTTCACGACGACCTATGATTTTCATTTGTGCTGCAGAATCATGTAATAACTTGAAAAATGACTTAAAAGAGAAGAATAACCTATTATCTATTTCTTGTATAAACGCATCGTATTCATCATCTGTAGCATCACAGAAACTACTCATTTTACTTGAAACATCATCTACAACTGCTTTCAGAGTGGAATCTATAAAACTTGCTCCCTTTTCGATATTTTCTTCTAAAGTAAAACCAAAAGATCCTCTAGTTACACCTGTTAAAAAAAAACGAGACTTCTCAGAAACAGCCCCAGCAACTACTCCACGGCTACCTAATACACCTTGATTAGTTGCAGTAGCTAACGTAATAATTTCTTGGTAACCTAATAATGCTTCTGCTGCAAAAGCAGCATCAATAGCACGAGAATCGAGTACAGGCCCGCCACTAAATAGTAATTGAACGAAAGCTGCTGTTTCTGGCTGTTCAGCTAAAGATGCAAGTCGATGCTGTAATACTTTTTGGCGGTTCTGTAATGTTCTTCTAGAAGTAATTGCGCCTGCGCTGAGCTCCGCCATCATGCGGTCAATTTCCGCAAGCTCGGCACCTATTAGTTGAATATTATCATTGGTGAGCATAATCAAGCAGTTAATAATGTGGCTAGTTGAGGCATAATACTTCTAGCTTCTGTATCCTGCTGTGCGTTAAGTTCTACAGCTACCATGCCTTTCCAAGCAGATGTTACCCTTTGATGAGAAAAAAGACCAAACCAGAATCGTGTTAAATTAACAATATCAATACCTGGCTCGTTCATATCGATGGTATGTGCGTCACAGTGAAAAGCATTTTTCATTGCTTCCGAATCGATGAGAAGTATACCGTATTCTCCATCAAGAAATTCTATCCATTTCTCATCCGATGCAATACCAGAAGGTCTATTTATTACAGAAACAACATCTATATCTTTAGGAGGACGTCCACGAATAGATTCAACATCCTCAACAAAACTGCCGCTTAACCATTGAAATCCTGTTAAACCGCACGCCATCAGATTTGCGCGGTAATCGAGCAAACCCCAAATAATTTTTTGCCTTTCTGGCGATGTTCCGAATCGCTCAACAAATTCCTTCATAGTCGCTCTATACGGCGACATATTCGTAGAAAAGGTAGGGTCACCACTTATAAAGGGAGGCAAAATTCCTTGAATTGTTGAAACAGGAATCATAGAATTTGGGAAGCGGTAGATTTGGGGGCGCAACTTGGCGACAAATCATTGGATTACTCTTCAGGAGTCTATCACAACTCCTCTGACTGCATCCCAAAGAACTTGAAAAAGCCCCGTCAGCTACTGGCGGGGCTTTCTGTTTCTTCAGCGGCGGGGGCGACGGGCTGGGGGCCCCGGGGGCCTTTTGCGCACGGCAATGGAACACCGCCGCGGCCGCCGGGTGTTAGGGCCTTGGTTTTTCATTCTATTTACATCATTCGTATCGTGTCAATATTTCATTTAGGGGCCCTGGCGCGGCCGGCCGCCAAGTACCGTTTCGTGTGGCTGCTGGCGGGCCTGGTGGTCGCGCCGGGCTGCAAAAGCAGCGAGCCCGAGCCCACCGCTACTTCGCCCGCCGCCGCTACCGTGCTGACGGGCAGCACGCTCATCGGCGAGTACAGCGTGGCCACGCTGGCCGGCCGCGTGCAGGCCGTGCCGCTGGTGGGGGCCCTGGCGCGCTACCCCATCCGCGCCTACCGCCTCACCTACCGCACCCGCACGCCCGATGGCCAGGAGGTTACCGCCTCCGGAGCGGCGCTGGTGCCGGTGGGCGCGGGCGAGCTGCCGGTGCTCAGCTACCAGCACGGTACCATCACGCCCGCCGGCGAGGGCCAGGCCCCCTCCTACTACGCCACGGACAGCGACCTGTGGTCGGCGGTGTCGGTGCTGGCCTCGACGGGCTACGTGGTGTCGGCGCCCGACTACATTGGCTACGGCGCTTCCAAGGCCCTGCCCCACCCCTACGAGCACGCCGCCTCGCTGGCCTCGGCCGCGGCCGACATGCTGCGCGCCACCCGCGAATTCTGCCAGCGGCAAAGCGTGGCCGTCAACCAGAAAAACTTCCTGCTTGGCTACTCCGAGGGCGGCTACGCCACCATGGCCCTGCACAAGCTGCTGGAAGAGAAATACGCCACCGAGCTGCCCGTGACGGCCAGCGCGCCCGGCGCCGGGGCCTACCACAAGTCGGCCTTCGCCCGCTACGTCCTGGGGGCCCAGCAGCCGCTGAGCTTCCTGAGCACCTACGTGTGGGTGCTGCGCACCTACGACCGCGTCTACGCCCTGAACCGGCCGTTCTCCTTCTACTACCAGGAGCCCTACGCCACCCAGCTGCAAGCCAACCCGTTTGCCGACGTGCCCACCCAGCAAAGCCGGCTCTTCGCCGATGATTTCCGCCAGGCCGTGCTGAACAACTCGGACGCCGCCCTCACCGCCGCCGTGGCCGACAACGACATCTACGACTGGAAGCCCCGGGCCCCGCTGGCCCTCTTCCACGGCACGGCCGACGACTACGTGCCCTTCTTCAACTCGCAGGACGCCTACGACGCCATGCAGAAGCGCGGGGCCACGCAGGTGGAACTGCACCCCATCCAGGGCGGCAACCACTTCTCGTCGGCCACCGCCTACACGCTGGGGGCCTACGCGTTCATCAGCCAGTATTAAGCTAAGCTATAGCTAATTATAAAAACGTCATGCTGAGCTTGCCGAAGCATCTCTCCCGCAGCAGTAAATAATTACTGCTGCGGGAGAGATGCTTCGGCAAGCTCAGCATGACGTTTTTTTTACATTTCCTAAACGGTTTCATTAATCAGCTCCGCCGTGCCTCGTCCTCCAGCTTTAGCCGGCGCTCGATGGCCTCGGTGGCTTTTTCGAGGATGTTGAAGGCGTTCTTGGCCATGGTGTTGCCGTTATCGAGGGTTGGGTTGATTTCGACCATTTCGAAGCACACCACCCGCTCGTTTTCCAGCAAATCCTGGCACAGGTTTTCGGCTTCGGAAAGGTACAGGCCGTCCTCCACGGGCGTGCCGGTGCCGATGCTGAAGCTCGAATCGAGGCTGTCCACGTCGAAGGAAATGTACACCAGGTCGCAGGCGCGCAGGTGCGCGTAAATCTCGTGGGCCAGTTGGCGCGCCCCTTTTTCCTTGATTTCGGGCAGCTTGATCCACCGGATGCCCAGCTCGGCGATGAGGGCGTCTTCCTCCTGCTCGGTGTCGCGCACCACCACGTACACCAGGTGCTCGGGGCGCAGCTTGGGGCCCGGCTCGGCCAGGTTTTGGAGGCGGCGCCAGAAAAACTCGGTGTCGGCGTCGGGCTGGTTGCGCTGGTACTTGCGGTTGTCCTGGCCCAGGGCAGCGGCCAGGGGCATGCCGTGCACGTTGCCGCTGGGCGTGGTGTAGGGCGAGTGCAGGTCGGCGTGGGCGTCGATCCAGATGACGCCCAGCGTTTTGTGCGGGTACGCGGCCTTGATGCCGGCAATGGTGGCGTTGGCGCTGCTGTGGTCGCCGGCCAGCACCAGCGGAAACTCGCCGAAGCGCAGGGTTTGCTCCACGGCGCTGGCCAGGCCCTTCTGCACGGTGTAGATGGCGTCGATGTGCTTGGCCCAGCGGAACGGCGTTTTTTCGAACAGCACGTGGTTCAAGTCCGGCACCACCACCGAATTGTAGCGGCGGAAGTAGTCGGAGCCTTTGTTGAGGCAGGCCACGCGCAGGGCGTCGATGCCCATGCCGGCCCCGCGGGTGCCGGCGCCCAACTCGGAGCGCACTTCGAGCAATTTAATGCGTTTCATCGGGTCGAAAGTTAGGAGAGCAAAAGGGCCGCACCGGTCCGCGCCGGGCCCCGGGGCCCCTTGCGGGCGCTGCCTTGCGGCGGGGCCAGCCCCACCGTAGCCAAGTCGCTTATTCCATCGTTGCCGATGCGCGGGGAACATTTCTTTCCCCGGGCGGTAGTTTTGAGCCGCCGCCGCAAAGGTCGGCATTCCGCGCCGTTTTCCCCCACCCTCGATGGACAAGTACCACGACCTGATTTCCCAAACCTTCGATTTTCCCACCGCCGATTTCACGGTCCAAAACGACGAGCTCCAGTTCCACGGCATCGACCTGATGGCCCTGGTCGAGAAGTACGGCACGCCGCTGCGCCTCACCTACCTGCCCAAAATCAGCTCGCAAATCCAGCGGGCCAAAAAGTGGTTCACCGACGGCATCGCCGCCACCGGCTACCAGGGCACCTATTCCTACGCCTACTGCACCAAGTCGTCGCACTTCCGCTTCGTGCTGGAAGAAGCCCTGAAAAACGACGTCCACCTCGAAACCTCGTCCTGGTTCGACATCAGCATCATCCGCGCGCTCTACGGGCAGGGCAAGTTTGGCAAAGACAAGTACATCATCTGCAACGGCTTCAAGCCCGAAGAGTACAAGCGCGACATCACGGCGCTGCTCAACGACGGCTTCGTGAACTGCCTGCCCATCCTCGACGCGCCGAGCGAAATCGACTACTACCACGCCCACGTGCAAGCGGACAAACGGGTGAAGCTGGGCATGCGCCTCGCTTCGGACGAGGAGCCGCGCTTCCAGTTCTACACCTCGCGCCTGGGCATCCGCTACGCCGACGCCGTGCCGTTGTACGAGCAGCGCATCAAGGACGACCCGCGCTTCGAGCTCACGATGCTGCACTACTTCATCAGCACCGGCATCAAGGACACGTCCTACTACTGGTCCGAGCTGAGCCGCTTCATCCACAAGTACTGCGAGTTGCGCAAGCTGTGCCCCACCCTCACCACCATCGACATCGGCGGGGGCCTGCCCATCCAAACCAGCATCCAGCTCGAGTACGACTACCCCTACATGATTTCCGAAATCCTGCGCACCATCCAGCGCATTTGCCAGGAGGAAGGCGTGCCCGAGCCCAACATTTTCACCGAGTTCGGCATCTTCACGGTGGGCGAAAGCGGCGCCATCCTCTACTCCATCCTGGATGAGAAGCTTCAGAACGACAAGGAGTTGTGGTACATGATTGATGGCTCGTTCATCACCAACCTGCCCGACACCTGGGCCCTGAACCAGCGCTTCATCCTGCTGGCCCTCAACGGCTGGCAGAAGTCGTACAAGCGCATCCAGCTCGGGGGCCTCACCTGCGACTCGCAGGACTACTACAACGCCGAGCAGCACCTCTACCAGGTGTTTTTGCCCGAGCGCAAGCCCGCCGATGCGGCGCCGCTCTACATTGGATTTTTCCACACCGGCGCCTACCAGGAAAGCCTGAGTGGCTACGGCGGCATCAAGCACTGCCTCATCCCCGCGCCCCAGCACGTCATCCTCGACCGGGGCCCCGACGGCGTCCTCACCGACACCGTTTTTGCGCCTAAGCAGGACGCGGCCAGCATGATGCGCATCCTGGGCTACGCGTCGTAAACGGGCTTTGCACGAAAATTTGCATTTTCCCGTTCGGTGGGGGTGCGGCTGTTGCGGCGGGCGCATTATCTTTGGGCCAACCTCCACTCAGCATTCACCCATTTTGCATTATTTTATGAAAAAGCTTATTCTCCTGGCCGCCGGCGTGACCGCCCTGGGCCTTGCCTCGTGCAGCCAAGGCAAATGCCCCGCCTACACCAGCACCAAGGCCGCCAACCGCATGGCCTCGCCCATCATGGCCAGCGCCGCCGCTCCCACGGCCCGCCAATAATTTCGGATTGTTAAAAAGTAAAAAGGCCGGTTTCCCACGCGGGAATCGGCCTTTCCTTGTGGCGCGGGCGCTGCGAGTCCGCGCGGTTGAACGGTGGCTGGCCGGTAACCGGCCAGACGAAGCAGGCGCCGCGGACCCCAAAGTTTGCGCTACAGCCAAGTGATAATCGACCGGACGAAGCGAAGGCTGCGGACTACGAAGCCACACCCAGAATAATATCCGTAGCGGCCGCCAAATCAGCGGCGTACGGGGTGTGGGCCCCGGGTTCGGTGTGGCCCACCAAGATGCCGCGGATGCCCAGGCGGGCCCCGGCTTCCATGTCGCGCAGCCGGTCGCCCACCATCCAGCACTGGGCGGGGTCGAGGGCGAAGCGGGCCACGGCTTTTTCCAGCATCCCCGAGTCGGGCTTGCGGAAAATGGATTCGCTCACGCTGGGGTGGTTGTCGCTGAAATACAACGCGTCCAGCACGTGGCCGCAGGCGGCTTGCAACTGGGCGTGGCGGGCCTGCACGTCGGCCCCGGTGTAGAGGCCTTTGGCGATGCCGGCCTGGTTGGTGACGACCACGAGCCGGTAGCCCGCGGCTTTGAGGCGGGCCAGGGCCCCGGGCACGCCGGGGCTGACGATGAATTTTTCGGCTTGCCACACGTATTCGCCGGTTTCGTTGTTCAGCACGCCGTCGCGGTCGAGGAAAATTGCTTTGTGGGGGCCCGTCATGGGGCAAAGCTACGGGCGGGGCCCGACCTTTGCGGAATGAAAATCGCCCTCCTCGGCGGCGGCCTCGCCGGCCTCACCTGCGCCTGGTACCTGCAACAAGCCGGCGTGGCCTACGATTTGTTCGAGGCCGACGCCCGGCCCGGCGGCAACCTGCTCAGCCTCCACCAGCCCGAAGGCTACCTGCTCGAAGCGGGCCCCAACTCGCTCCAGCTCAGCGCCGAGCTGGCCGAACTATTTGACGAGCTGGGCCTTGCCGACCAGGTGCAGGACACGGCCGCCGTGGGCCAGCGCCGCTACGTGCTGCGCGGCGGCGAGTACCGCGAGCTGCCCGGCTCGCCGCCGGCGCTGCTAGGCAGCAGCTTTTTCAGCCTGCGGGCCAAGTGGCGGCTGCTGCGCGAGTTCCTCAAGCCCGCCGGGGCCCCCAACCCCGACGAAACCGTGGCCCAGTTTTTCACCCGGCGCTTCGGCGCGGAAATCGTGGCCTACGCCGTGAACCCGTTTGTGGCCGGCATCTACGCCGGCGACCCGGCCCAGTTGCTGCTGCGCCACACATTTCCGCAGCTGGCGGCGCTGGAGCAGGCGCACGGCTCGGTGCTGCGCGGCCTGGCCAAGGCCGGCAAGGGGGGCGTGGGGCGGCGGCGCGTCGTCACGCTGCGCGGCGGCGTGCAGGCCCTTACCGATGCGCTGGCCGCCCGCCTTGCCCACTACCACCCCGGGGCCCCCGCCACGGGTCTGGCGCGGACCACCGACGGCGCCTACACCTTCCAGGCGACGGGTGCCACGCAGGGGCCCTACACGCACTTGGTGCTCGCGCTGCCTGCCTACGCGGCCGCGCCCCTGCTGGCGGGGTTGTTTCCAGCGGCGGGGGCGGCGCTGGCGGCGGTGCACTACCCGCCCATGGCCGTGGTGTATTCGGCCTACGACCGGGCCGCGGTGGCACACCCGCTGCAAGGCTTTGGGGCCCTGCACCCCAAGGTGGAAAACGCCTACGCCGCCGGCTCGCTCTGGACCAGCAGCCTCTACCCCGACCGGGTGCCGGCGGGGCAAGTGCTGTTCACCACCTTCGTGGGCGGCACCCAGTACGAGGCCGCCGCCCGCCAGCCCGAAGCGGAGCAGCAAGCTGCCGTGCACGCCGAACTCGCTAGCCGCTACGGCATTACCGGGGCCCCCACCTGGCAGGGACGCTACTACTGGCCGCGCAGCATTCCGCAATTCGACGCCGCCATTGGGCCAGCGCGCGCGGCCGTGGAAGCGCTCCGGGCCGACCACATCGTGGCCGTGGCCAACTGGCAAGCCGGCGTGGGCGTGCCCGACGTGGTGCGCCACGCCCGCGCCACGGCCCGCGCCCTGGCCGGCGCGGCGGCCCAAGCGCCGTAGCCCACGCTGCGCACGTTGCGGAATTGGTTAAGAACGGCCGACAATGGCGCTGCGCCGCTCCAGCAACAGGGTGTCGCGCCACACGCCGGTCATTTGCCCGATGCGTTCGCGCCGGCCCACTTCCCGGAAGCCGCAGGCGGCGTGCAGGGCCCGGCTGGCCGCGTTTTCGGGGAAAATGCCGGCTTGCAGCGTCCACAGGCCCGCGGCCTCGGCGGCCGCCACCAGGGCCCCCAGCAGCGCCCGGCCCACGCCCTGGCCCCGGGCCGCGGCGGCTACGTACACGCTCACCTCGGCCACGCCGGCGTACACGCAACGGCCCGACACGGCCGACAGCGCCGCCCACCCCAGCACCCGCCCGTCGGCGGCCAGGGCCGCGAGGCGGCTGTGCGGCAGGTGGTCGCGGTCCCATGCGTCCCAGGCGGGGGCTTCGGTGGCAAACGTGGCGTGGCCGGTGGCAATGCCGGCGGCGTAAACGGCGCTGGCTTGCGGCCAGTGCGCGGCGGTGAGGGGCTGCAACGTCATGGCACTAGGGAGTTTATAGCTTAACCACGCTCAACGGGTACGTTGGAGAAGAAAGCAATTGCCACGGCAGGAAGCACGAAGGGCTGTTCTGGGCGAGTCACTTAGCAGCAGCCACCGCCGGGCGTGCAGCCGGCTACTTGCAGCTGGGGCAGCGCGAACAGGGGCCCCGGGACGCCGCAGGCATCCGGCGCCAGGCAAGCGGTTTGCTTGGGAACGAGCACAAAATCCGCGCCATCGAACGCCAGGCCAAACTTGCCGATGGTGGCCTGCTGGTACTCCACTTCGATTTCCAGGTCTTCGCGGCCGAGAATTTTTTCCGCCAACTGGAGGATGTGCAGGAATTTCTGCGGGGCAAGCCGGTGGTCGTAGTCGCCGGCTTCCCAGAGCTGGAAATTGGCCACGGACTCGGTGCGCTCGACGCCGCCGCAATCGACGAAGTGCTTGGTTACCCGCCCCACTTCCGTCACGTGGAAATGGGCCGGCAGGTACGCACCGCCGGGTAATTTGAAATTTACGGCTGCCAGCGTTGGCAGGGCGTGCTTCATGTCGGAGATTTTCATGGGCAGAATTTTCTAGCGTTGGGGGCCCCGGGCTCAGCAGGCGCAGGCCGCGTCGGCGGGGCAATCGGTGGCGGTGGCTTCGAGGAAGAAGCTGGTGAAGTGCTGGTGCACTTGGCGCAGCAGCGCGGTATTGAGGCAGTAGCAGACGGTGAGCCCGTCAATTTCGCCGCGGATCAGGTCCAAGGCCTTCAGCTCCTGCAAATGCTGCGACACGGTGGTGCGCGAGAGCGGCAGCTCGGCGGCGATGTCGCCGGAAATGCAGGTTTGCTTGCTGGCCAGCAGTTGGATGATGGCCACCCGCGCCGGGTGGGCCAGCGCCTTGGCCATGCGGGCCAGCTGCTGCTGGTCGGCGGTGAAGGCGGCGGTTTTGGCGTGAGTCATCGGGAAGCCGTAAACTATGTCGTAAATATACGTCATATTATGACGCACTTATACGACATAGTTAAATTTCTTCTTTTAAAAGCGGTTCCAGCGGCCCCGCGCTGGCCGCGCCTGGGCGGCCGCCGAAACCCAACCAGGCGCGGCCAGCGCCCATGCAAGGGCCCCAGCCTTATCTTTGCCGCTTATGAACGACGGCCTCGTCTTGATCCCTACTTACAACGAGCGCGAGAACGCGGAGCAAATCGTTCGCAAGGTCATGGGCTTGCCGCGGGCGTTCGACGTGCTGGTCATCGACGACGGCTCGCCCGACGGCACGGCGGCCATCGTGCGCGGCTTGCAAAGCGAGTTCCCGGACCGCTTGTTTTTGGAAGAGCGCCCCGGCAAGCAGGGCCTGGGCACGGCCTACATCCACGGGTTTCGGTGGGCCCTGGCGCGCGGCTACGCCTACATTTTTGAGATGGACGCCGACTTTTCGCACAACCCCAAGGACCTCGTGCGCCTCTACAACGCCTGCGCCGCGGAGGGCTACGACGTGGCCATTGGCTCGCGCTACATCCAAGGCGTCAACGTGGTGAACTGGCCCATGGAGCGCGTGCTCATGTCGTACTACGCCTCGTGGTACGTGCGCTTCGTGACGGGCATGCCCATCCGCGACGCCACGGCGGGCTTCAAGTGCTACACGGCCCGGGTGCTGCGCGCCATCGACTTCGACCGCATCCGCTTCGTGGGCTACGCTTTCCAGATTGAGATGAAGTGGCGCGCCTACCAGCTCGGCTTCCGCATCAAGGAAGTGCCCATCATCTTCACCGACCGCACCCGCGGCGCCTCCAAAATGTCGAAAGGCATCGTGCAGGAAGCCTTTTTTGGCGTGCTGCAAATGAGAATCAGCAGCTGGCTGCGCCCAGCCCCCAAGGCCGTGGGGGCCCAGGTGGCGACGGGCCAGAACGGCTAGCAAAAGGGCCGCCCCGCATCAGCCGGGCGGCCCTTTTCAGTGTTTACCCGGGGCCCTACTTGGGGGCCTCGGCCGGGGCAGTGCCCGGCGCGGCCGGCGACGCGGGCGCGGCATCGGCGGCCTTGGCGGTGTTCAGCAAATCGATCAGGTTGATGGATTCGAACTGGGTGCTGTCGGCCGGCGACACGGTGCGGGTGGTGTCGCGGGCCGTGACGATGTAGCCGCGGGCCGGGCCGTTGAGGTTCACGCCGTAGGCCAGGTTGTCGCGGTCGTTTTCCGAAATCAGGCCCTTGGTCACCATAATGTCGGCGATGAGCTTGAAGAAGTAGCGCGTGCTCGAGCGCAGGTTGCCGTAGCTGTTGAACGAGTAGCGGTAGTACTTGGGCTTGGGGATGATGCTGGCCAGGTACAGGCTCTCGGGCAGGTTCAGCTCGCTCGGGCGCTTGCCGTAGTAGAACAGGGCGGCTTCCTTCACGCCGTACACGCCGCGCTTGCCGCTGGGCCAGCGGTACTTGCTGGGGCCCCACTCGATGATGTTGAGGTAGACCTCGAACATGCGCTGCTTGCTCACGAGGCGCGTGTTTTCGATGAGCCACACGATCAGCATTTCCTCGGCCTTGCGGCCCACGGTTTTCTGGCGGTTCAGGAACACGTTTTTCACCAGCTGCATGCTGAGCGTGCTGCCGCCGCGGGCGAAGCGCTTCTCCTTAATATCCTGAATGGCGGCGTTCACAAACGCTTTCTCCATGAAGCCGCGGTGGACGAGAAAGCGCGGGTCTTCGGCCGTCATGATGGCCGACTTGAGGTAGCTGGCCACGTCGTCGTAGCGCGTGAAATCGGGGTTGGAGGGCCCCACGGGGAAGGTGCGCAGCGAGTCGCCCTTGTCGTTGTAGGCGGTGTAGGCGAAGTCGCCGTTGAGCTTGCTTAGGTCTTCGGCCCCGAAGCGGGTGAGGCGAAAATCCTTGCTGGCTTGCAGCGACGAGTTGAGGTGCAGGCTGTCGACCCGGGCCAGGTCCACGTCGGCGCGCAGGTGGTAGGCCAGCGTGCCCGTGCCCTGGGTGCCGGCCACCACGTCGAACATGCCCTCGGGCAATGAGGCGAAAAACGCGTTGGTGGGGGCCGCGTCGGAGTCGATGCGCAGGCGCACGGCCAGCTGGGGCTTGAGGCGCACGGCAATTTCGGGGTGAAACACCAACTGGTTGAGCACCACGCGCGAGCCTTCTTCGAGGGCCACGGTGGCGCGGCCCAGCGAGGCCACAAAATCGAGCTGCCCGCGGTGCACCACAATGTCCTCCGCGCCCAGCCGCGGCTGGTAGAGGCTGAAGTTGCGGGCCGCCAGCGAGCCGCGCACCGTGAGCTTGCCGCCGGTGTCGTCGTCGGCAAAGTCCTTGCCCGTCAGGCGCACCAGCACCGTGTCGAAGCTCACCAGGGCCCCGAAGCGGCGCGGCACGTAGGGCAGCTGCACCGAGCTGCCCACGCCGAACACGCGCGCCGTGAGGGCGTAGTCGCCGGCCTCGACGTGGCCGGCGATGCCCAGCTCGTTCACCACCGAATCGACGCTGGCCGTGAGGCGGCCGCGGATGTCGCCGTCCGCAATTTGCAGGCGCGGCATGGTCAGCAGCGCCTGGTGGCGGGGCCCGTCGTAGCGCACCACAAAGTCCTGGAAGTCGGCCTGGCCGGGCACGTTGTCGAAGCCGGCTTCGAGCACTTGGTTCAGCAGCAGGCCGTAGTTGCGGCCCCGGGCCGCGTCGCGCGGGGCCACGGCCGGCGGCTTCTTTTTGTTCAGCAGGAAGCCAAAATTGTCGGCGGTGGCCGTTTTGTGGGCCGTGAGGCGGGCGTGCTGGATTTGCAAATCCGAAAACACCGGCCGCCCCGCAAACAGCGACCGCACGCTCAGGCTGGCTTGCAGGCGGCGGGCGGTGAGCAGCGTATCGGCGGGGCGGGCGGTGGGCACCACGCTCATCCCCCTGATTTCGACCGTGTTCAGGTCCGTGAACTGGGCGGGGCCCAGGGCCAGCGTCACGGGGTACTTGCGCTCCACGCGGGCCTTCACCTCGCGCAGGGCGTAGGCCAGCAGCTGCTGGCGCTTCCACCGGAAGAGGCCGAACGCCAGCAGCAGCAGCACCGCGAAAGCGCCCGCCACGCCGATGAGAATCCGTTTGGTGGAAGGAGAAATGCGCACAGGGCAGAAAAATGGGTTCGGGTAGTCGAAGCCAAAGGTAGGCAGAACGCGTCCCCCCCGGCGCGGGGTTGGGCGCCGGGGCCCCCACCGGCCGGGGGCCCTACTTTTGCGCCATGCTTTCGCCCCTCACCGCCCTCTCGCCCCTCGACGGGCGCTACCACCGCACCACGGCCGCCCTGGCCCCTTACTTCTCCGAGCTGGCCCTGATGCGCTACCGCGTGCGGGTGGAGGTGGAGTACTTCATCGCCCTGGCCCAGCTGCCGCTGCCCCAGCTGCGCGGCGTGGCGGCCGATGCGTTTCCGGCCCTGCGCCGGCTCTACGCCGAGTTTGGCGAGGCCCAGGCCCAGGCCATCAAGGCCCACGAGGCCGTGACGAACCACGACGTGAAAGCCGTGGAGTACTTCCTGCGCGACGAGTTCACGAAGCTCGGCCTGGGCGACGCGCTGGAGTTCATCCACTTCGGCCTCACCTCGCAGGACGTCAACAACACGGCCATCCCGCTGAGCCTCAAGGACGCCTGGGCCGAGGTGCTGGGGCCCCAGTTCGCCAAGGTGACGGGCGAGCTAACGGCGCGGGCCATTGCCTGGGGCCCCATTCCCATGCTGGCCCGCACCCACGGGCAGCCCGCCTCCCCTACCCGGCTGGGCAAAGAAGTTGAGGTGTTCGTGGCCCGGCTGGAAGGGCAGCTGGCGCTGCTGGCGCAGGTGCCGTACGCCGCCAAGTTCGGCGGGGCCACGGGCGGCTTCAACGCGCACTTCGTGGCCTACCCGGGCACCGATTGGCACGGCTTCGCCCAGCAGTTTGTGGAAGAAACCCTGGGCCTGACCCGTACCTTTCCCACCACCCAAATCGAGCCCTACGACAACCTGGCGGCCTTCTGCGACGGCGTGAAGCGCCTGAACACCATCCTGATTGACCTGTGCCGCGACGTGTGGCAGTACATCGCCATGGGCTACTTCCGCCAAACGGTGAAGGCCGGCGAGGTGGGCTCGTCGGCGATGCCGCACAAGGTGAACCCCATCGACTTTGAAAACGCCGAGGGCAACCTGGGCGTGGCCAACGCCCTGCTGGAGCACTTCGCCGCCAAGCTGCCCATTTCGCGCCTCCAGCGCGACCTCACCGACTCGACGGTGCTGCGCAACCTGGGCGTGCCACTGGGCCACGTGCTCATCGCCCTCGGCTCGCTGCTGCGCGGGCTGGGCAAGCTGGCCCTCGACGAAGCCGCCCTGGCCCGCGACCTCGAAGCCAACTGGGCCGTGGTGGCCGAGGGCATCCAAACCATCCTGCGCCGCGAGAACTACCCCGATCCCTACAACGCCCTCAAGCAGCTCACGCGCACCGGCGAGGCCATTTCGGCCGCCACCATCGCCCGCTTTGTGGAGGAGCTGAACGTGGGCGAACCCGTAAAGGCCGAGCTGCGGGCCCTGACGCCGGCCACCTACGTGGGGCGGTAGCGTCCCCAACCGTTTCTTCGCGTTTTCACTCTACCCGCTTCCGTGTCCCACCTGCTAGCCGACATTTCCGTTCGCCCCGATTGCCGCCACTTCCGCGGCGACCTGCCCTGCCGGCCCAACAAAGAGCACGGCTACACCTGCGCCGAGTGCCCGGCGTACGCGCCCGCCGGCAAGCGCGTGCTGCTCATCAAGCTCGGGGCCATCGGCGACGTGATTCGGACCACGCCGCTGCTGCGGCGGCTGCGGCAGGAGCACCCGGGCTGCTTCATCACCTGGCTCACGCTCACGCCGGCCATCTTGCCGCAGCGCGAGGTCGACGAGATCCTGAAGTTCGACTACGCCAGCGCCTTGCAGCTCCAGGCCCGGCGCTTCGACGTGGCCATCAACCTCGACAAGGAAAAGGAAGCCTGCGCCCTGCTGCTGAACGTGCGGGCCGCCGCCAAATTTGGCTACACGCTGCGCGAGTACGACGGCGTGCCCTGGCCCGTGAACGCCCAAGCCGACCACAAGTTCCTCACCGGCGTGTTCGACCAGCTCAGCCTGGCCAACACCAAGCCCTACGTGCAGGAAATCTTCGAGCTGTGCGGTTTCGATTTCCGGGGCGAAGAATACGTATTCGACGCCCACGACGACCGCGGCTACGACTGGGGGGCCCTGCCGCCCGCCGCCCAGGGCCCCCGCATCGGCCTGAACACCGGCTGCGGCGACCGCTGGACCACCCGCCTCTGGAGCACCGAAAAATGGATCGAACTCATCCACGGCCTGCAAGCCGCTGGCTATGCCCCCGTGCTGCTCGGCGGCGAAGCCGAGCACCCGCGCAACCTGGAGTTGCACGCCGCCACCGGCGCCGCCTACCTGGGCACCTTCCCCTTACCTCAGTTCATCAACCTGGTGCACCAGCTGCAGGGCATCGTCACGCAGGTCACGATGGGCATGCACATCAGCATCGCCCTGCGCAAGCCAACCATCCTGATGAACAACATCTTCAACCCCCACGAATTCGACCTCTACGGCCGCGGCCAGCTCGTGGGGCCCAACCGGCAGTGCGTGTGCTTCTACCGCGGCACCTGCCGCCTCGGCACCAGTTGCATGGAAGACTTGCCCGCTGAGAAGGTGCTGCAAGCCGTGCGCGCCAGCGTGCCACTAGGGTAAATAAGCCGCGACTTTGTCCAGGTATCTACCGGTAAAATAATCAACCCGACGCTGCCAGAGGCTTTCGAAGCCCAGCATCCGTCGGCGGCGGCCGGTGTAGCAGGCGGTAATTCGCTCAATCAGCCATTTGTCGTCCCAGTCGGCCCATTCGCCCGCTACATCGTAAGTGTTGAACCACAAGGCTGGGGCCACTTCGTTGTAGTTGATCTGCTTGATTTCGTCCCAACTAAATCCGCTGGCGGCTACCGCGGCAGCGATGCGGCGCAAGTCCTCGTCCTGTAGTTCCGTATCCAAGTACAATTCCGCCAGAGCCGCCCATACCGGGTACCGCCTGGCAGGCTCAGGCACGGGCGGGCGGCGTTTCATAGCCTCGCCACTTCCTTCAGGGCCCCCACCAGCACGTCCCACGAGAACTTGCGGGCCTCTTCCCGCACCCCAGCGGCGAAGGTTTCTTCCCGGTGGTTGGCGTAGAAATCCACCAGCGCGTCGGCCAGGGCCCCGGCGGTGGGCGGCACCACGTAGCCCACCACGCCGGCCGGAATGAGTTCGGCCAGCCCCCCCACGTCGGTCACCAGCATGGGCCGGCCGAAGTGGTAGGCTATCTGCGACACGCCGCTCTGCGTGGCGTGCTTGTAGGGCTGCACCACCATGTCGGCCGCGCAGAAGTAATTTACTACCTGTTCGTTGGGAATAAAATCGGTGGCCCGCACGATCCGGCTTTCCAGCTGGTGCTTTAGAATCAGCGCTTCGTAGGGCGCGGCGTCTTCGTAAAATTCGCCGGCAATGACCAGCTTCACCGGCAGGGCCCCCAGGCGCGGGTCGGCCCAGGCTTCGAGCAAAATATCCAGCCCCTTGTAGGCGCGGATGAAGCCAAAAAACAGCAGGTAGCCCACGTCAGCCGGCAGGCCCAGCGCGGCCAGCGCTTCGGCCTTGGGCTTGGGGGGCCCGAAGTTGTCGTAGAGCGGGTGCGGCCGGTACTGCGCCGGCTGGCGACTAAAGCCCAGCCGTTGCAAATCGGCCAGCACGGCGCGGCTCATGG
This sequence comes from Janthinobacterium lividum, assembly GCA_050954665.1. Taxonomy (GTDB): domain Bacteria; phylum Bacteroidota; class Bacteroidia; order Cytophagales; family Hymenobacteraceae; genus Hymenobacter. The sequence goes on along the minus strand of JBPBPC010000039.1, from coordinate 4,864 downwards.
TCACGAAGCCGTCGCAGGCGCTGAGAAAGTAGCGCGTCAGGGGCCCATCGCCGGGCCCTTTTTCGTGCGGAATCACGTTGTCGGTGATGGCCACCACGCGGGTGTGGCCGTTGCCGCGCACCAGGCGCGCCACCGTGCCCAGCGCGGGCCCCATGAACGGCAGCCAAAACCGAAACACCACCAAGTCGGGCCGCTCGCGGCGCAGCCGCCGCCCCAGCGTCCACCACGAGAACGGGTTCACCGAGTTCAAGCTCACCTCAATGTCCAAATCCAGGGGCCCCGGCTCGGTGCTGAACTGCGTTTGGCCCGGAAACAGGAAATCCGGGTATTGCAGCGAGAACGTGACGAGGCGCACTTCGTCGCCGGCAGCCCGGAATGCCCGCGCCAGCCGCTCGTTGTAGGTGGCCAGCCCGCCGCGCAGCGGGTAGGCCGGCCCGATGATGACCACGCGCATGCCGAAAGTTATTTGATGGTGTCGCGCACCAAGTAGTCGTTGCGGTGCGAGCCGTTGAGCTGCACCATTTCGGCCAGGAAGCCCGACAAAAACAGCATCACGCCGATGACGACGGCCGTGAGCGAGAGGAAAAACAGCGGCTGGTCGGTCACGTTGCGGGCCCGCAGGTTGTGGAGCGAGAGGTACACTTTTTCGCCCGTCAGCCACAGCGTCATCACCATGCCGAGGAAGAACGACAGGGCCCCCAGCGTGCCAAAAAAGTGCATCGGCCGCCGCCGAAACCGGCTCACAAACGTGATGCTGGCCAAATCCAGGAAGCCATAAATAAAGCGTTCGAGGCCGCCAAACTTCGTCACCCCGTACTTGCGCTCCTGGTGTTGCACCACTTTTTCGCCAATTTTTTTGAAGCCGTTCCATTTGGCTATCATAGGAATGTAGCGGTGCATCTCGCCGTATACCTCGATGCTCTTTACCACCCGTTGGTCGTAGGCTTTGAGGCCACAATTGAAATCGTGCAGCTGAATGCCCGAAATGGCCCGCGTAGCCCAGTTGAAGAGCTTGGTGGGGACGGTTTTCGACAGCGGATCGTAGCGCTTCTGCTTCCAGCCGCTCACCAGGTCAAACTTGTCCTCCGTAATCATGCGGTACAGCTCGGGCAATTCCTCAGGCGAGTCCTGCAAGTCGGCGTCCATGGTGCACACCACGCGCCCCCGCACCGCTTGGAACCCTACGTTCAGGGCCGCTGACTTGCCGTAGTTGCGGTTGAAGCGGATGCCACGCAAGGCCGCGTCGCGGGCTGCCAAGTCTTCAATCACGGCCCACGAATCGTCCGTTGAGCCGTCGTCAATCAGCAATACTTCGTAGCTCAGGCCCCGCGCCGTCAGCACCCGCGCAATCCAGCGCGTGAGTTCCGGCAACGATTCAGCCTCGTTTAGCAACGGGATAACGATGGATAACTCCACCGGAAAAGATGCAGGGGCCTTATTCAAACTCAGGTTCAGGATTTTTGGTAATGGCCGCGATAACCAGCGAGAATATTACACCGAATAGAATACTTCCAACAACGCCAAAAACCAAACCAATGGGGCCAGTCGTGAATTTTGTGCTCATGCTGAGAGCTTGATTAATCTGGGCTTCGCTCATGGTGCCCGCAGCCTCCAACTTGGCGCGGGCTTGGTCGAGCACCCGGGCGGACATATCGGGGTCGATGAACTCGCGGTAGACGTAACTGAAGGCAGTGGACAAGACTCCACTCACCGCGGCCAGCATTGTGCCAATGCCCACGCCTTGGCCGTACGCCAAGTACCCGGCGTTTGCTTGCTTAAAAGCCCGGTGCGCCAACACAATGCCCGCAATTAAGATGACAAAACCCAGCAAACCGATGGCGCTGTTGCCTTGCTGGTCGGTGGCAAAAAGCGCGAATGAAAACAAGATGCTCACCAGCCCCGTGAGCAAGCCGTAGCGCAGCCCTACGGCGGCAGTCGTTACCGGTACAGTAGTGGTTTCCATGGGCAGAAAAAAAGTTATTCGCGAAAGAAAATCCCCCCCGGCAAGCTAAACACCAAACCCAGCAGCAGCACGGTTTGAAAGTTGGCCAACGCCAAGTCATTTACCGTGATGCCTGCAATAACGGCACGTTGCGTGGGCGTGAGTTGCAGGCGCGCGCTTTTTTTGGTCGCGTCCTGCAATTGGGTTTGCATAATTTCGGCAATTTCGGCCCGGTGCCTCGCCAAAGCCGGTGCGCCGGCCGCGTGCCCCAGGCCCCATACGCTGCCCGCGCACAGCCCGGCCGCTACCACCGTCGTGAGGGCCCCCACGCCCAAGGCCCGCCCCAAGCCGGCTTTGGCCGGCCGCACCTGTCGGCGCAGCGTCCACTGGCTGGCCAACACGGCAAAAGGCACCAGTAATTCGGCCAGCAGTTGCTTGGGGCCAAAGGCGTTGTTGCCGGTTAGGTGCAAGCCCACAATCCAGAGGCCACACACTGCGCCCACACTTCCCCCAAACCGCAGTGCCAACCGCCGCACGGGCTTCCACGCATCGGTGGCCAGCACCGTCGGGCCAGTAAGGGGATCAGTCATGCAATGTGCCAAAAGTAGGGCGGCAAGATACGGCCACTGCCTGTTTTTTACCGCTCACGCGGTGGGCTACGCCACCACAGTTGCCCGCGGGGCCCCAACTTTTGGCTTCCCAAAACGGATGAGCAGCGCTTCGGCCAACAAGCATGAGAGCGCCAAGCCGAGGAAGTACCGCCACAACGGTTGTCCACCGCGCTCAGTTTGCAGCTGAGCTATCACGGCTTCGTCCGTTCCGCCGTCAAGCACCCGAATATTGCGTTGGTTGGGGCCCACCATCGCCCGCAGTTGTTCGGCCGAATAATCGGCCAGTTCCGATTCCTTCGGGCTCATATTAAACGCCACGGTGGCTACCGCTTGCCCAGCTCGTTGCACTTGGTAAAACCCGGGGGCCTCCAAGCTGGCCGGTATTTCCAGCCGCAACGTATTGCCCTGCGTCCGTTGCACCGGCAGCCATGTGGCACTGTCGCGCACCAAGCGAAAAGGGGTTTGGTCAACTCCCTGGCCAGGGCCCATTGCCACAGCTGGCACCGTTAAATTAATTGCTGTTTGCGTCAAACGGTAAGCCAACTGCTGCTCGTCGCGGAAGCTGCGCATCGCCAGCTTATAAAGCACTGGCACGAAAAGCGCATGCCCGGTAAAATCAGAGTACATGGCTGCAAATGGCGCCGAAAACACATATACCTTGCCTATCCCGCTTCCAAACTCGGATAGGTAGCTCTCGCCGTCGCGTAGCCGCAGAATGTCCGCACCCGTTCGGGACCAGCGCAATACCGGCGCCACCCGCGGCATGGCCACGGCCCGTGTGGGGGCCCCCAGCACGTCCCGAAAAAACGGTTCTTGGGGACTGGGCACGACAACCTCCCGCAATTCCGGCGGCGTCCCAACCGATTCCCACTCCACCGCGCCCAAGCCCAAATCCCGAAACAATTGCTGGTACGATGAGCGGCCAGTCATTGATCCAGTTGGCACGATTACTACACTTCCCCCTCGTGCTACCACCGCACGCAAGGCATCCCGCAATTCGCTGCTCACGGTCGGTACTTCTTGCGCGAGCACTAGGTTAGCCCTGCGCAAAGCCTCGTAATTAATATGTTCTGGGCGGGCGAAGGCGTAGTCAAACAATGGTTCGTTTCGATACACACTTTGGGCAACCGGCACGTTCCCTATTTCCAACACGCGGATGTTCTTCGCAGCCCGCGCAGTGAAGTAATAATTATTGTCAAATACAACCGGGGCATCCCCCGTCACCACACGCCCGCGCACCAAATCTTGGTTAGGCAACTGCACCTGCACCACGGAAACTACAGTTTGCCCACCGCTCACTGTCACCTGGAAGGTAGCTGCCTGCTGGGACCCCAGAAATACTCTTACTGGGCAATTCGCTACCACTTCACTGCCCCCATTTTTCAACCGAACGTGCAATCCTAAATTGGTCCTCTCACGCAAAAATGCCTCTTCAAACCAAACACTGTCCACAAAGATGTTACCGGTTCTATCCGCCGCCGCAGGCACTAAAACCAACTGTCGCGCTGAGCCAAACCCTTTAACAAAACCGGGGTCAAAACTAGAATGCTGGAAATCAGAAAATAAATACAACGGGTCATTGTTTCCGTTATTAATTCCCGAAATTTTGATCCTACTCAGCAGATTTGATTTGCTACTTGGCTGCAACGCAGCAAGTTTAGCCTTAAATAGTACCTGTGAGACAGCAGTAATTCCATTGTTTATCAATCGAAATTGTGAAGTGGGGTACACTTTACTCAGTGCTTCTGCTTGCTTGATTGAAGTACTAAATAGCGCATCTTCTCCCCTCGTTGTTCTACGCATACTGGGCGAAGTATCGATTAGTACACTAACCGCACCGGCCACTCTGCTTTGCTCCTGTTTTCCAGCTGGGATAAATGGCTGACAAAAAGCGAGCACTAAAAATGCTAAAAACAATATCCTACTGAATAATAGTAATAGGTGCTGGAGCTTACGCTGCCTCGTCGTTGTTAAATCTACCTCACGGATAAACCCAATATTAGTGAACAGTACCCGCTGCGGTCGGCGCAATTGCAACAGGTGAACAATGATCGGTATAATCACTGATCCCACTCCCAGCAAAAACCACGGATGTACCAAATGCATACAAAAGCGTCTAATAGTAACTGGAGTTATATTATTTACTGCCGGCAGATAAGTACATTAATTTGTTTCAATACTCTTAACGCTTGGGATAAATACGCGGCTAGGGAGCCGGGGGCGCGTTGGCCGGAACGCAAAACGCCTGCCGCTGGGGAAAGCGGCAGGCGTGGCAAAATAAGGTTGGCGGCGACCGACTCTCCCACCGGTG
>JBPBPC010000051.1:0-173514 GCA_050954665.1 Janthinobacterium lividum | reverse complement strand
TTTTGAAAGGAGTTGTTTTTTAGCTGGTTACTCCCAAAATACTTTCCACATTTCCACCCGCTTTTTATGCATTCCACACTTTTACGCCATTTGGTGGGCCGTTGGGGCCCCGGCCTGGCGCTGGCCGGGGCTGCGCTGGCCCCGGCGGCGGTTCGGGCCCAAGCCACCGCCCCGGCCGTGCTTCACCTCGAAGCCGAGGACGCCACCTTGAAAGGCGTCACGAAAATGACCGCCATCGCGGGCTTTGCGGGCACGGGCTACGTGGGCAACTTCGCCAACGCCACGGACAGCTTGCTCTTTAAGTTTCCGGCGCAGGCCGGGCCCTACAGCGTGGTGGTGCGCTACGCCAACGGCGCCACCGCCAGCACGGCCACGAAAGTGGTGGTGAACGGCGTGCTGAACACCCAGACGCTGGCCCCCACCGGCACGGGCTTCGGCGCGTTGCCGGCTGGCACGTTCAACTTGGCGGCCAGCGCCAACACGGTGGCCATTGCCGGCGGCCAGGGCCCCATCGGCGTCGATTACATCGAGCTGACGCCCGCCCCCGTCGCGCCCCTCACCAACGGCCGGGCCGAAGCGGAAGCCGGCGTGCTGAGCGGCGTGACCGTGGCCACCACGCCCGCAGGCTTTTCGGGCGCGGGCTACGTGACGGGCTTCGACAACAGCGACGCAAAACACGTGGACATCGTGTTCAATAACCCCACGGCCGGCCTGTACAAGATGGCCGTCGGCTACACGTCGCCCTACGACCTGAAGGTGGCCAACGTGACCGTGAACAACTCCAAATCGACGGTTTCTTTCGCCAAAACGGCGGCCGGGGCCGACTTTGGCGTTGGCGACGCGGGCACCTTTTTGCTGCCCGCGGGCATCAACGTTGTGTCGATTGGCGGCAACTACGGCTACTACGGCGTGGACTACATCCAGCTCGCCCCCACGGCGGTGGCGCTGCCGGCCAAGCCCGCCAAGCAGCTTTCCGACCCGCTGGCCACGGCCGGGGCCAAGGCGCTTCAGTCGTACCTCGTCGATTTGTACGGCACCAAAACCTTGGCGGGGCAGCAGGACGACCAGTACGGCAACAGCGGCTCGGAGGTGGCCTACGTGCTGGCCACCACCGGCAAGGAGCCCGCCATTGTGAGCATGGACCTGCTGAACTACGCCGCGGTGGCGGTGGCGCGGTACGGGGCCCCCACCGATGCCGAGCGCTACCTCACCTGGAGCCGCAGCGGCAACGGCCGCGGCATCACCAGCCTGATTTGGCACTGGCGGGCCCCTGCCGACAACGTGACGGCCGCCAACCCAACCGGCGACCCGGCGGGCGCCTTCTACACCGCCAACACGGCGTTCAACATCAAGGCCGTGCTGGCCGATACGGCCGGCGCCAAGTACCACTTGCTGCTGAACGACATCGACTTGATTGCCGCGCAGCTCAAGAAATTCCAAGCGGCGGGCGTGCCCGTGCTGTGGCGGCCGCTGCACGAAACCCCCGGCACGTTCTTCTGGTGGGGAGCGCAGGGCCCCGACGCTTTTAAAACGCTCTGGCAGCTGCTGTACACCCGCCTGACGGTTCGCCACCAGCTGCACAACCTGGTGTGGGTGTACTCGGCCAACGCCCTGCCCGACGCGGCCTGGTACCCGGGCGATGCGTACGTGGACATCGTCGGCGACGACATTTACCAGTCCACCGCAACGCCCGACCCCAACGTGAACATTTCGGGCAACTGGACCGCCATGCGGGCCCTGGCGCCCACCAAGCTGGTGGCCCTCACCGAAAGCGAGAGCCTGGTGAACCCCGACCAGGAGCGGGGCTACGCCACGTGGTGGTCGTGGTTTTGCGCCTGGCAGGGCAGCTACATCCGCACCCAGCCGGCAGCCTTCCTCACCAGCCTGTACAACGACCGCGACATCATCACCAAGGACAAGCTGATCGACTGGGCCGCCCAGAGCCCCCTGGCGGTCCGCAGCGGTGCGGCCGCGGCGGCCGCCGGCCTCACGGCGTTTCCCAACCCGGCCAGCGGCTACACCCTCAACGCCCACCTGCGCCTGGCCACCGCCCAGCCGGTAACGGTGGAGCTGGTGAACGCCCTGGGCCAGCGCGTGGCCACGCTGCACCCGCGCCTGGCCGCCGGCGACAACCAGTTCCAGGTGCCGCTGGCCGGCGTGGCCCCCGGCGTTTACCAGTTGGTGGTGCGCCCCGCCGACCAGCCGGCCCTGAGCCAGCGCGTGCTGATCATCAAGTAATTACCCAGGTGATTTACATAGAATGGGGCCCCTAATTGCGCTTGCAGTGGGGCCCCGTTCTAGTGTGCGCGGCGGACGCGGCTACGGCAAGGTGTAGAGGCGTGGGTGGTCGGACTCGAACACCGTGAGCGGGTCTTGGTAGAAGCGCAGGAAGCCGGGCACGCTGGAATGGCCGGGGTACGGCGCGTAGAAGTGGCCGGTGTGGGCGTTGCGCCACACCATGAGGTAGGCGATTTGGCGGGCCTGCGGGTCGGCTTTTATCTGGCCCAGCAGGTTTTCGTCGAACCAGTTGGGAGTCGTTAGCTTCTCCAGGCCGGCTTCGGTGAGGGCGGGGATTTTGTGGCGCTTGTGCGCCTCGCCCACGATGGCGGCCAGGGTGGTGACGCCCTTGTTGGGCGCGGCCACGGCGTTGAAATCGCCGTAGTCGTCGAAGCCCAGCACGTCCACGTAGGCGTCGCCGGGGTAGCGCTCGAAGTACTCGGCCATGTTGGGCACGCGGTCGGGCGAGTAGGCGAAGAGCAGGTTGTGTACCTGCTTCTCGTCGCGCAAGTACTGCACCGTGAAGCGCCAAAGCTGCACAAACTCGGCCGCCGTGCAGTGGCGCTTGCCCCACCAAAACCACGAGCCCGTGTGCTCGTGAAACGGCCGGAAGATGACGGGCACGGCCGTGCCGTCGGGCGCTTGCAGGCCCCGGAAGTAGTCGGCCGCCACGTCCAGGGCCCGCCGGTAGGCCGCGTGCTGGGCCCCGCCCGGCAGTATGGCCGCCACCACGGCCGTGGTGTCGTAGAAGTTCTTGCCGGTCACGAAGTTGTCCATGTGCCAGCAAAAGGTGTTGAGGCCCCCGCGCTGGTAGGCGTCGAGCACCAGCTGGCGGTGGCGGCGCAGCGCGGTGTCGGTGGCCACGGCGCGTCCCTGGCGGGCGGCGTTCACCACTTCGGCCACGTCCCAGCCGTACACGGCGGGGTTCGAGCCGCACACGCTCTTGATGTCGCTGCGGTCGGGCTGGTCGTGCCAGCCCACGCCGTACTGCGTGGCGTCCTGCTGGCCGAACAGAATGCCCGGCCCGCTGGGGTGCAGCAAGTTGTAGAACAGCGCCTTGGTTTGGTACGTGGCCCGGCGGTCCACCACGGCCACGGGGTGCGGGAAGCGGCCAGGGGCCCCCGCCTGGGGCCCCTGGCCGGCCCGGCAGCCGGCCAGGGCCAGCGGGGCGGCCAGCAGCCAGGCCGCCAGGCCCGGGCGCTTTCGTATGCTGTTAGTCATGGCTTTAGCGGCTGCGCGGCCACGCCTTGGTTGGTTATTTTGACGGGCAGGATGCGGCCGTTTTTGTCGAAGTGCAGCTCGTCGAGGCACACCTGGCGGTGGTTGCCGTCGGCGTCGCCCAGCGGGTGGCGGTGGTAGGCAATGTACCAGCGGTCGGTGCCCGGCACCTGGATGATGGAGTGGTGGCCGGCGCCGGTGCCCACCTTGGGGTCCTGGGCCAGGATTTTGCCCGCCCGTTGGAACGGCCCGAACGGCGAGTCGCCCACGGCGTAGGCCACCGAGTAGTCGGGGCCCGTCCAGCCGCCCTCGCTCCACATGAAGTAGTACTTGCCCTGGCGGCGGAACATCAGGGGGCCCTCCACGTAGCCCTGGGGCGTGATGGACCGGAACGTGGTGCCGTCGGCGAAGGGCACGAAGCCCGTGAAGTCGGCCTTGAGCTGCGCGATGTTGCAGTGCCCCCAACCGCCGTAGATGAGGTAATATTTCCCGTCGGCGTCCTTGAACACGAACTGGTCGATGGGCTGGGCCCCGTTCTCAACGGTGCCCACCAGCGGGCGCTTGAGGTAGTCCTTGAAGGGGCCGGCCGGGTTGTCGGCCACGGCCACGCCAATGCCCCCCGGGGGCTCGTTCGGCTTTTCGGGGTGGTAGTCATTGGCCCCAAAAAAGAGGTAGTATTTCCCGTCTTTCGCCACGATGGCGGGGGCCCACAGGGCCCGGTGCGCCCACTTCACGCTGGCCGTGTCGAGCACGCGCGGGTGCTTGGTCCAGGTCACGAGGTCGGGCGAGGAAAACGCGTCCAGGTACACCTGCTGCTCGTAAGGCGCCGAGAAAGTGGGGTAAATCCAGTACTGGTTCCCAAAGATGGCCGCTTCCGGGTCGGCGTACCAGCCGGGGAAGACGGGGTTGCCGGCCGCCTTGGCGGGCTTGGCGGGGGCTTGCTGGGCCCAGCCGGGGGCGCTGGCGGCCAGCAGGCCGGCGAGCAAAAGGGTGTTTCTCATATCGGTGGATGGCCCGCCGGGGCCTCGGGCCCCGGCCGCGCTGGGTGGGAAAGGGAACGGCGTTGGGGCCCCAAGGTATTCAACGCGGCCCAAAGGCCCCGGTTTGCCCCGGCGCGGGGGCCGGCCGCTACGTGTTTTAGTCAAAAAAATACCAGAATAATTCTGCTGAATGGGGCGACCTTCGCCCGACCGCTTTGCCCGTTTTCTCACCCTTCGTTCCGCCCGCCATGCCCACCCGCCGCTTGCCGCTGCTTCCCACCGTTTTGCTGGCCTTGGCCGCGCCCACCGCCCGTGCCGCCGTGCGCCTGCCCGCGCTGGTGGGCAGCCACATGGTGCTGCAACGCGACCGGCCGGTGCCCGTGTGGGGCTGGGCCGCGCCGGGCGAGCGGGTCACCGTCACGTTTCGGGGCAAGGCCTACCCGGCCACGCCCGGCCCGGGCGGCCGCTGGCAGGCCACGCTGCCGGCCACGCCCGCCGGGGGCCCCTACGCCCTCACGGTGCAGGGCAGCAACCGCATCGAGCTGACGGACATCCTGGTGGGCGACGTGTGGCTGGCCTCGGGGCAGTCCAACATGCAGTACAAGGTGAAGGACGGCAACCCGGGCGGCTACCAGCCCACCGACAACGCCGACCAGGAAATTGCGGCCGCCAACTGGCCCAAAATTCGGGTCTTCACCGTGAACCAGGCCGTGGCCTACCGCCCGCAGGCCGAGGCGGCCGGCAGCGGCTGGCTGGTGTGCAGCCCGGCCACGGTGGCGCAGTTTTCGGCGGTGGCGTACTTCTTCGGGCGCGACTTGTACCAGCAGTACCAGGTGCCGATGGGTCTGGTGGTGAGCAGCTGGGGCGGCACCCCGGCCGAGGCCTGGGTGAGCGCCGCGGGCCTGAAAGCCTTCCCGGAATTTGGCAAAACAGTGGCCGACTTTGCCGGCCGCCCCACCGACCTGGCCGCCGACCAGCGCGCCTTCACGGAGCAGCAGCGCGCGTTTGGCCAAAGCCTGGCCACCCGCGACCAGGGCTACCTGCCGGGCGGCAAAACCTGGGCCGGCGCCGATTTTGACGCCCGCGCCTGGCCCACCATGGCCCTGCCCGGCGCCTGGGAACGCACCCCGGCCCTGGCCGACTACGACGGCGTGGTGTGGTTCCGGAAAGAGGTTGAGCTGACCGCCGCCGACGCCGGCCGCGACCTCACCCTGGCCCTGGGGCCCGTCGACGACGCCGACAGCACCTGGTTCAACGGCGTGAAGGTGGGCGGCACCACCGGCTACGCCCAGCCCCGCACCTACAACGTGCCCGCCGCGCTGGTGCGCCCGGGCCGCAACGTGGTGGCCGTGCGCGTGGTGGACACCGGCGGCGGCGGCGGCCTCACCGGCACGGCCGACGCGCTGCGCCTCACCACGCCCGCCCGCACGCTGGCGCTGGCGGGGCCCTGGCAGTACCAGCCGGGCATTGCCCCTAACTTAATACCCAAGCCACCCGTGGCCGGCGGCGCCCAAAATGCCCCCACGGCCCTCTACAACGCCATGATTGCCCCGCTCGAAACCATGGCCCTCAAGGGCGTCATCTGGTACCAGGGCGAAAGCAACGCCGACCGCGCCGCGCAGTACCGCACCCTGTTTCCGGCCCTGGTTGCCGACTGGCGCGCGCACTGGGGCCCCCAGCTGCCGTTCCTGTTCGTGCAGCTCGCCAACTTCCAGCCCACCCAGCCGCAGCCCGCCGAGTCGGCCTGGGCCGAGCTGCGCGAAGCCCAGGCCGGGGCCCTCAAGCTGCCCCGCACCGGCATGGCCACCGCCATCGACATCGGCAACCCCGCCGACATTCATCCCCACAACAAGCAGGAAGTGGGCCGCCGCCTGGCCCTGGCCGCCCGCCACGTGGCCTACGCCGACAACCAGTTGACCTACAGCGGCCCCACCTACGCCAGCCTGGCCGCCGCGGGCCCCGCCGTCCGCCTAAAGTTTACCAGCGCCGGCACGGGCTTGCAGGCCAAGGGCGGCGCGCCGCTGCAAGGCTTCGCCGTGGCCGGGGCCGACCACAAGTTTTACTGGGCCACGGCCCAGCTGGTGGGCAACGAAGTGGTGGTGCAGAGCGCGCAGGTGCCCGCGCCCGTGGCCGTGCGCTACGATTGGGCCGACAGCCCCACCGGCAATCTCTACAATAAGGAAGGCCTGCCCGCCGTGCCCTTCCGCACCGACACCTGGCCGGGCGTCACGGAAGGCCGCAAGTAGCCGGGGCCCCCGATACGTTTTAACCCACAACGGTCATGCTGAGCGCAGCCGAAGCATCTCTCCCGCAGCGGTAATTATTTACTGCTGCGGGAGAGATGCTTCGGCTGCGCTCAGCATGACCGCTTTAAGTCGTCGGCTGCCGTAACGCCCTTTAAATGAAGATGCGGGTGCCCGAGAAGTTGCTGCGGAACTCCTTGGGCGTGCAGCCTTTCTTCTTTTTGAAGGTGCGGTTGAAGTTGGAAATGTTGTTGAAACCGCACTTGTAGGCCACTTCGGCCACGTTGTGGGTGGTTTCGATGAGCATGCGCGTGGCGTGGCCCAGCCGGATTTCGTTCAGGCTGTCGATGAACGTGCTGCCGATGCGCTTTTTGATGAAGCGGCTGAACGAGGCCACCGGCATGTTGGCCACCTTGGCCACCTCCGTCAGGGTGACGGCGCGGCCGTAGTGGGCGTTCATGTACTCGAACACCTTCTCGATGCGGCGGCTGTTGTAGTTGAGCTGCTCGTTGTTGGAGCTGGAATCGGAGAGCGTGCGCAGGTTGCGCGACGTGGACAGGTCGTGCAAAATGGAGAGCAGCTCCAGCACCGAGTCGAACCCGTTTTTCTGGCCCAGCGCCAAGATGCGGGGCTGCAGCCGCTCGATGGTGTCGCGCGAGAACAGGATGCCCCGCTGCGCCTTCTCAAACATCGTTTTGATGAAGCTGAGCTGGTTCTTGCGCAAAAATCGCTCCTCGAACAAGTCCTTGTGGAACTGGATGGTCAGCTCCCGGATGTCCTCGGTTTCGCACTTGTGCGTGAACCAGGCGTGGTACAGGTTGGGCCCCACGAGCACCAGCTCCAAGTCGTCGATGACCTCGATGTGGTCGCCCACGATGCGCTTGGCCCCCTTGGCGTTCACGATCAGGTTCAGCTCGTATTCCTCGTGGTAGTGCAGCGGAAAATCGAACTTCTTTTTGGCGCGGGAAAACAGCGTGAAGCAGTCGCTTTGGGTAAGCGGCGTGATTTCACGCATGATGTCGGGCTTCATAATGGGGGCGGGCGGGAGGGTTTACGTCAATAAAAGTACACCGCTGCGGTGAAAATGCTATCAATCTGCAATCCTTTGCAGCACAGGGCCCCGACGAGCATTTTGCGCTTTTTCAGCCTTGCAAGGGCACATTTAGCCGCATCGAAGCCAATAATGAAGCAATAGCATACAAATAAATGACCCAATAGTATTACGAATTGCTCATCGATTGCGAGACCTTTGTTTCCGTGGCGCTTGCCAATTTCTTTACTTTTTTCCCTCGTTTCCACTTCCCCGCCTGGGGCGCGGGTGCCGGGTGCCGGGCCCGCCCGGTGCGGCCCCCGGCAGCTTTTTCGGGCGCTCGCGCGGCTTTTGTATGAACGGATTTTTTCGATGGAGCGGCGCGCTGGCCCTGGGGGCGGCCCTGGCCACGGGGGCCCTGGGGGCCCCGGCGCCGGCGGGCTTCGTGCGGGCCAAGGGCACGCAGTTCACGCTCGACGGCAAGCCCTACCGCTACGTGGGGGCCAACTACTGGTACGGCGGCCTGCTGGCCACCCAGGGCCCCGCCGGCAAGGCCCGGTTGGCCCAGGAGCTGGACTTTTTGAGGCAGCACGGCGTGGCCAACCTGCGGGTGATGGTGGGCGCCGAGGGCCTGAGCAGCGGCTACCAGTACCGGGTGCTGCAGCCGTTGCAGCCCACCCAAGGGCAGTTTGACGAGCGCATCATGGCCGGGCTCGACTACCTGCTGGCCGAGCTGGGCAAGCGCCAGATGAAGGCCGTGCTGCACTTCACCAACACCTGGGAGTGGAGCGGTGGCCTGGGCCAGTACCTGGAGTGGAACAACTACACGGGCCAGCCCCTGCCCAAAAACCCCGGTTATACCTGGGACAAGTACCGCGCCTACATCGCGCAGTTCTACGCCTGCGCGCCGTGCCAGGACGCCGTGGCCACCTACATCCGCTACGTGCTGGCCCGCACCAACCGCCTGACGGGCCAGCGCTACACCGCCGACCCGGCCATCATGGCCTGGGAAATCATCAACGAGCCGCGGCCCATGCTGCCGGCCGCCACCCCGGCCTTCGAGGCTTGGATGAAGCAGACGGCGGCCCTGGTGAAATCCATCGACCCGAACCACTTGCTGACCACCGGCAGCGAGGGCGTCATCGCCACCGACAACAACGCAGCGGTGTACGAGCGCCTGCACGCCGACCCCCACATCGACTACCTCACCATCCACATCTGGCCCAAAAACTGGGGCTGGTTCCGCGACACGGCCACGGCCAAGGGCTTCCCCGCGGTGCTGGCCCACACCACCGCTTACGTGGACCAGCACGTGGCCATAGCCGCCAAGCTCCGCAAGCCGCTGGTGGTGGAGGAATTTGGCTTGCCGCGCGACGGCCAGGTGTTCGCGCCGGCGGCCCCCACGGCCCTGCGCGACCAGTACTACGGGGCCCTGTTTGGCTTGGCGCAGGGCCACACGCCGGCCAGCCGCGTCATTGCGGGCTACAACTTCTGGGCCTTTGGGGGCGCGGCGCGGCCGGTGCCGGGCCAGGTGTTCTGGAAGCCCGGCGACGCCTACCTGGGCGACCCCGGCGGCGAAGAGCAGGGCCTGAACTCGGTGTTCGACGCCGACCAATCGACCTGGGCCGTGATTGACCAGTACACCAAACCCATCCACTAACTCCCCGCTGATGAAGCTGTTCCGCACCCTTGCGCTGGCCGCCGCGGCCGCCGCGCTGGCCCTGGGGGCCCAGGCGCAGGCCCCGGCCGCCGCGCCCCCCGCCGACCCGGCCGCCACGCCCGCCACCAAGCTGCTGCTGGCCAACCTGCACCGCCTGCTGCCCCGCGGCGTGATGTACGGCCACCAGGACGACCTGGCCTACGGCGTCGCCGAGGCCGGCAAAATGTGGAAGGGCGACGCCAACCGCTCCGACGTGAAAAGCACCGCTGGGGCCTACCCGGCCGTGTTTGGCTGGGAGCTGGGCCACCTGGAACTCGACAGCGCCCGCAACCTCGACGGCGTGCCGTTTGCCAAAATCCGCAGCTACGCGCAGCAGGCGTACGCCATGGGGGCCGTCAACACCATCAGTTGGCACCTCGACAACCCGCACAACGGCAAAACCGCCTGGGACACGGCCCGCACCGTGCCGTTCCTCCTGCCCGGGGGCGCCGACCACGCCAAGTACGTGGCCCGGCTCGACCGGCTGGCCGCCTTTTTGGGCAGCTTGCAGGGCCCCAAGGGCGAGGCCATTCCGGTCATCTTCCGGCCGTTCCACGAGCACACGGGCTCCTGGTTTTGGTGGGGCAAAAAGGAGTGCACCCCGGCCGAATTCACGGCCCTGTGGCGCTTCACGGTGGACTACTTGCACAACCAAAAGCAGCTGCACAACCTGATCATCGCCTACTCGGCGTCGGATTTTGCCGACGAGGCCGACTACCTGGAGCGCTACCCCGGCGACGCCTACGCCGACGTGTTGGGCTTCGACGACTACGTTAACGGCAGGGACCCGGCCAAGTTCCAGCCGGGCATGGCCCGCAAGCTGGCGCTGCTCACCCGCATCAGCCAGGCCCACGGCAAGCTGCCGGCCCTCACCGAGGTGGGCTACGACGGCGTGCCCGACCCCGCCTGGTGGACGAAAACCCTGCTGCCGCTGCTCAAGCAGTACCCCGTGTCGTACGCCCTCACGTGGCGCAACGGCGACCCCGTGCACTTCTTCACCGCCTACCCCGGCCAGGCCAGCGCCGCCGATTTCAAGCAGTTCTTCCAGGACAAGCAAACCATTTTTGCCAACCGCCTGGGGCCCCTGCGCCTCTACGCCAAGCCCATCTAGCGCGGGCCCCACGGCCTGAGCTTGCAGCTTCCATTGCCCCATTTCCCTGATGAAATTACATTTAATTGACCTTCTGATCATCGCGGCGTACTTGCTGACCACGGTGTTCATCGGCGTGTACTACAGCAAAAAGGCCCGCGAAAACAAGGACAGCTACATGCTGGGCGGCCGCACGCTGCCCTGGTACAAGCTGGGCCTGAGCGACGCCTCGGACATGTTCGACATCAGCGGCACGATGTGGATGGTGAGCTTGTGTTTTGCCTACGGCATGAAAAGCATTTGGATCCCGTGGCTCTGGCCGGTGTTCAACCAAGTGTTTCTGATGATGTACCTCTCGCGCTGGCTGCGCCGCTCGGGGGCCTCCACCGGGGCCGAGTGGCTGGCCACGCGCTTCGGCACCAAGGGCCCCGGCGTGCTGGCTTCGCACCAGGTGGTCATCGCCTTCGCGCTGCTGAGCTGCCTGGGCTTCCTGGCCTACGGCTTCGTGGGCCTGGGCAAGTTCGTCGAGATTTTCATCCCCTGGGATTTGGTGAAAGGCTACGTGCCGTTCGCGGTGGCGCCGCAGTACGTGCCGCACGTGTACGGCATCGTGTTCACGCTCTTCGCCATGTTCTACGCCATCGTGGGCGGCATGCACAGCATCGTGCTCGGCGACATGATCAAGTACGCCATCATGACGGTGGCCTGCGTGGCCATCGCCGTCATTGCCTACCACAACTTGCAGGGCAAGCAGTTGGCCGTGCCCAACGGCTGGTTTAACCCGTTCTTTGGCTGGCGGCTGGGGCTCGATTGGTCGAAGCTCATCCCGGAAGTGAACAGCAAGATTGCCAGCGACGGCTACTCGCTGTTCGGCATTTTCTTCATGATGATGGCCTTTAAGGGCGTATTTGCTTCGCTGGCGGGCCCCGCGCCGAACTACGACATGCAGAAAATTCTGAGCACCCGCTCGCCCGAAGACGCCAGCAAGATGAGCGGCTTCGTGTCCATCATCCTGCTGCCCATTCGCTACGCCTTCATCATCGGCCTCACCATCCTGGGCCTGCTCTACTATCACCAGATGAACCTGAAGGCCCCCGACGGCACCATCGACTTCGAGCGCATTCTGCCAATTGCCATCAACAACTTCCTGCCCGCCGGGCTGGTGGGCCTCACGCTCACGGGCCTGCTGGGGGCCTTCATGGGCACGTTCAGCGGCACCGTGAACGCGGCCCAGGCCTACATCGTGAACGACATCTACCTCAAGTACGTGAACCCCCAGGCCCCCACCAGCCGCATCATTTCGATGAACTACCTGGTGGGCGTGGTGGTGGTGGCCGTGGGCGTGGCCCTGGGCTTCATCGCCAAAGACGTGAACACGGTGCTCCAGTTCATCGTGTCGGCGCTCTACGGCGGCTACATCGCCTCCAACGTGCTGAAGTGGCACTGGTGGCGCTTCAACGCCAC
Source organism: Janthinobacterium lividum (assembly GCA_050954665.1). Classification (GTDB taxonomy): domain Bacteria; phylum Bacteroidota; class Bacteroidia; order Cytophagales; family Hymenobacteraceae; genus Hymenobacter. The sequence goes on along the minus strand of JBPBPC010000051.1, from coordinate 161,513 downwards.
GGGCTTTTTTGTGGGCATGCTCACCGGCATCGTGGCGGCGCTGGTGTTCGGCGTCCTCCTCCCGGCCGGCAACCTGCTGTACTGGTTCCCGCTGCTGTTCGCCATTTCGATGACGGGCTCCATTGTGGGCACCTACCTCTCGCCGCCCACCGACGCGGCCGTGCTCCAGTCGTTCTACAAAACGGTGCGGCCCTGGGGCTTCTGGGGCCCCGTGCTGGCCCAAGTGCAGGCCCAGGACCCCAGCTTCCGGCCCAACCCCAACTTCGGGCGCAACATGTTCAACATCGTGCTCGGCATCGTGGCCCAGCTCTGCCTCACCATTTTGCCCATGTACCTGCTGCTGAGCCAGCACGTGCCGCTGGCCATCACGGTCGCCATCCTGGTCGTCGTCGGGCTCATCCTGAAGAAAACCTGGTGGGAGCGCCTGGGCGACGACTAACCTTTCCGGGCCGCTGGCGCGTGGCGCCGGGCCGGCGGCCTTTCCGCAGTGCGCGCTCCTAACCAGCATTTTATCAATTCCTTACCCCCACGGCTCCGCCCGTGGCTATTAGCTACTCTCCATGGCCTCTGTCTTTCAACGCCGCTTGCAGCTGCTGCAAGCCAACCACGACCAACTCCTGCGCCGCGCCAACCCCCGCGAGGAGGCCGGCAACGGCATTTTTGACCGCTACGCCCACCCGGTGCTCACGGCCGCCCACGCCCCGCTGGCCTGGAAGTACGACCTGAACCCGGCCACCAACCCCTTCCTGATGGAGCGCATCGGCGTGAACGCCACGCTGAACGCGGGGGCCCTGAAGTGGCAGGACAAGTACGTGGTGGTGGCCCGCGTGGAAGGCAACGACCGCAAGTCGTACTTCGCCGTGGCCGAGAGCCCCAACGGCGTCGACAGCTTTCAGTTCTGGGACCGGCCCATCACGCTGCCCGAAACCGCCGAGCCCGACACCAACGTGTACGACATGCGCCTGGTGGCCCACGAAGACGGCTGGGTGTACGGCCTGTTTTGCACCGAGCGCCGCGACCCCGCCGCCTCCGACGCCGACCAGTCGGCCGCGCTGGCCAAGTGCGGCATTGCGCGCACCAAGGATTTGGTGGCCTGGGAGCGCCTGGCCGACCTCACCACCAACTCGGCCCAGCAGCGCAACGTGGTGCTGCACCCCGAGTTCGTGGACGGCCAGTACGCGTTCTACACCCGCCCGCAGGACGGCTTCATCGACGCTGGCACGGGCGGCGGCATCGGCTTCGGCCTGTCGCCGTCCATCGAAAACGCCACGGTCATGCAGGAAGTCATCGTGGACAAGAAGCAGTACCACACCATTTCGGAGCTGAAAAACGGCCTGGGGCCCGCCCCCATCAAAACCGCGCAGGGCTGGCTGCACCTGGCCCACGGCGTGCGCAACACCGCCGCGGGCCTGCGCTACGTGCTGTACCTGTTCATGACGGACTTGCACGACCTCACCAAAATCACCCACAAGCCGGCCGGCTACTTCCTGGCCCCCGAGGGCGACGAGCGGGTGGGCGACGTGTCGAACGTGGCCTTCGGCAACGGCTGGATTGCCGAGCCCGACGGCCGCGTGTTCATCTACTACGCCTCCTCCGACACGCGCCTGCACGTGGCCACCTCCACCCTGGCGCAGCTGCTCGACTACGTGGTGAACACGCCCGCAGACGGCCTGCGCTCGGCCGCTTCGGTGCAGGCCATCAACGCGTTGGTGGACCGCAACGAAGCCTTTTTGCGCAGCTCCGACGTGGCGGCTCACACCGTGGCCCACGTGGTGGCCAAGCAAACCCTGTAATTCCTTCGGGCCCGTCGCCCGTTGCGGCCGCCGTCCTCCCCGCCGGCGCCCGCAGCGGGCGATAGTTATTTTTAGCCGCATGTACCAAGCCGCCGATTTTCAGCGCGAATTAGACAACATCCTCGCCTACTGGGCCACCCGCGCCGTGGACGATGCCGACGGCGGCTTCTATGGCCGCCTCGACGCGCGCGACGCCGTGGTGCCGGGGGCCCCCAAGGGCGCGGTGCTCAACGCCCGCATTTTGTGGACGTTCGCGGCCGCCTGCAACCACGCACCCAACCCCGCGCGCCTGGCCCTGGCCCGGCGCGCGTACGATTACATCCGCCAGCACTTTGTGGACGCGGAGTTCGGCGGCGTGTACTGGACCGTGGACGCCCACGGGGCCCCGCTCGACACCAAAAAACAAGTGTACGCGCTGGCCTTCACCATCTACGGCCTGGCCGAGTACTACCGCGCCAGCGGCGACGCGGGGGCCCTGGCCCTGGCCCTGGCGCAGTACCGCACCATCGAAGCGCACAGCTTTGACGCGGCCCAGGGCGGCTACTTGGAGGCCTTCGCCCGCGACTGGCAACCCTTGGCCGACCTGCGCCTGAGCGCCAAGGACGCCAACGAGAAGAAGACCATGAACACCCACCTGCACGTGCTGGAGGCCTACGCCAACCTGTACCGCGCGTGGCCCGACGCCGGCCTGGCCCAGCAAATCAGGGCCTTGCTGGGCGTGTTCGACGCCCACATCATCGACCCCGGCACGCACCACCTGCAACTGTTTTTTGACGAAAACTGGCAGTCAAAGTCCACCGTCGTGTCCTACGGCCACGACATCGAGGCCGCTTGGCTGCTGCTCGAAGCCGCCGAGGTGCTGCACGACGACGCCCTCGTGGCCCGCTTCCAGCAGTTGGCGCTGCCCATGGCCGTGGCCGCCGCCGATGGCCTCGACGCCGACGGGGGCCTCAATTACGAACTGGAACCCAGCCACTTGGTGCGCGAGAAGCACTGGTGGGTGCAGGCCGAAGCCCTGGTGGGTTTCCTAAACGCTTACCAACTTAGCGGCGACCCGCGGTTTATGAATTATTTTGAGGGCGTGTGGAAGTTTACCCAGGCCCACATCCTCGACCGGGCGGGCGGCGAGTGGGTGTGGGGCGTGGAAGCCGACCATGCCTTGATGCCTGGCCAAGACAAGGCCGGCCTCTGGAAATGCCCGTACCACAACGGCCGCGCTTGCCTCGAAATTTTGCGCCGCAGCGCCTGATCTTCGACCGTTTTACCAAACCCCTGGCTCCGTGGATAGAAGAAACTTTCTCCAAATTTCCGGCGCGGCGCTGGGCGGCTTGGTAGCCCGGCCGGCCGCGGGGCCCCACACGGCGCCCGCCGAAACCGTGGAACTGCCCACCCGCGTGCTCGTGCGGCTCGGCCCCGGCCCGCAGGCCCAGGCCCTAATTTCGTCCGACGGCCGCCGCGCCTGGGCCTACCGCGACGTGACGGTGCGCCTCACGCCCCAGGCCGGCGGGGGCCTGGCGGTGGCAGTGCAATCGCCCACCCTGGCCCTGCACGCCGTGCAGCTGCTCTGGCGCTACGCGGCGCCGGCCGCGGCCACCGTGCTCGGCGACGCTTGGGAGCGCACCTACGGCGACGTGCAGTTTCAGCCGCCCGCCGGGGCCCGCAAGCTGCCCTGGTACCTGGTGCAGCACGACCCGGGCAGCGGCCGCACGGCCTGCTTTGGGGTACGCACGGGGGCCCACACCTTCTGCTACTGGCAAGTAGGCGGCGGCCAGCTGCAGCTAACGCTCGACACCGAGAGCGGCGGGGTGGGCGTGCGGCTGGGGGCCCGCACCCTGGCCGCCGCCACGGTGCTGGCCACCACCGGCCGGCCCGGCGAAAGCGCTTTTGCCACTGCCCGCCGCTTTTGCGGCTCAATGTGCCCGGCCCCGCGGCTGCCGCGCCAGCCCGTGTATGGCATCAACGACTGGTACTTTGCCTACGGCAACAACTCGGCGGACCTCATTTTGGAGCACACCCGATTGCTGGCCGGTCTAATGCCAGCCGGCGACAACCGGCCGTTTTCGGTTATTGACGCGGGCTGGGCAGCCTACGCGCCCGCGCTGCCCGGCGACAACTCGTGGAACGACGACTTTTCGCGGCCCAACGCCAAGTTCCCGGACATGGCCCAGCTGGGCGGCGAAATTCGCCAGCTCGGGATGCGGCCGGGGCTGTGGACGCGCCCGCTTTGTGCGGCCCACGACACGCCGGCCAACCGCCTCCTGCCCCGCATTGCGGGCCGCGACGACCCCAAAAGACCAGTCCTCGACCCTACCATCGCTGAAAACCTGGAACGCATCCGGCACAACTTTGCCACCTACCAAGCCTGGGGCTACGAGCTGGTGAAGCACGATTTCAGCACCTACGACCTGCTGGGCCGCTGGGGCTTCGAGATGGCGGACGGGTTCACGGCCCCCGGCTGGCGCTTCCACGACGACACCCGCACCACGGCCGAAGTCATCCTCGACCTCTACCAAGCCATTCGCGACGCGGCGGGCCCCGCCTACCTCATTGGCTGCAATACCGTGGGCCACCTCGCGGCGGGCCTGTTCGAGCTAAGCCGCACCGGCGACGACACCAGCGGCCTGGAGTGGGACCGCACCCGCAAAATGGGCGTTAACACGCTGGGCTTCCGGCTGGTGCAGCACAACCAGTTTTTTGCCGTCGACGGCGACTGCGTGGGCCTCACGCCCAAAGTGCCGTGGGCCCAGAACGCGCAGTGGCTCCGGCTGCTGGCCGGCAGCGGGGCCCCGTTGTTCGTGTCGGCGCAGCCGGCAGCCGTCGGCGCCGCCCAAAAAGCGGCCCTGACGGCCGCTTTCGCCCAGGCGGCCCGCCCGCAGCCCGTGGGCGAGCCACTCGACTGGCTCACCACGCCGCGCCCCACCCGCTGGCGGCTCGACGGCCAAACCGTTGCCTTCGATTGGAGCTAACTGCCCCGCACCTTGCCCCCGTGCCACCGGCCCTTCCTTAACCCACCCGCTAATGAACCGCTTGCTGCTCGCCCTCTCCTTCCTGTTGCTACCGGCCGCCGGGGCCCTGGCCCAAACGTATTCTGTGCGCGACTACGGGGCCCTGGCCGATGGCAAAACCCTGGCCACGGCCGCCATCCAAAAGGCCGTCGACGCGTGCAACCGGGGCGGCGGCGGTACCGTAGAAGTGCCGGCTGGCACGTACCTCGTGGGCACCATTGCGTTGAAAACCAATGTCAACCTGCACCTCAGCAGCGGGGCGGTGCTCCGGGGCAGCCCCAACGTGGAGGACTACCTCGCCTACACCCTGCCGGAGTACGGGCGCAACCACTACGGCATCCTCTACACGGCCAACGCCGCCAACGTGGCCCTCACCGGGCACGGCACCATCGACGGCAACAACGGCGTGTTCTACGATTTCGACCAGGCCAAGAAGCTCGACACCGCCACCACGCGCTACACCCGCCAGCACGGCAACTTCCGCCACGTGGCCCAGGGCATCGGCGACGGGCCGGTGGTGCCCAAGGACCGGCCCCGGCAGATGGTCATCTTTTCGCAGTGCGTGAACGTGCGCGTTACGGACGTGTCGCTGTTCAACTCGCCGTTCTGGACGCTCCACTTCGCCGACTGCGACGCCGTGAACGTGGACGGCATCCGCCTGTGGTCTAACTTGTTAGTGCCTAATGCCGACGGCATCGACGTGACCAGTAGCCGCAACGTGACCATCGAAAACAGCGACATCCGGGCCGGCGACGACGCGCTGGCCATCACCGGCTACGACCACCACTTCGAGATTCCGGGCTTCACGGGCGTGCAACACGCCTGCGAAAACATCAACGTCAACAACTGCAACTTGCAGTCGTCGTCCAGTGGCATCCGCGTCGGGTTCCTCGACCAAAACGTGGTGCGCAACGTCAACGTGAGCAACTGCAACATCACCAATTCGACGCGCGGCATCAACATCTGCCTGCGCGACGAAGGCTCGCTGGAAAACCTGACGTTCACCAACATCCGCATCGAAACCAAGCTGCGCACCGGCGACTGGTGGGGCAACGGCGAACCCATCCACATCTCGGCCGTGCGGGGCAAGGCAAACGTGAAGCTGGGCCACGTCCGCAACGTCACCTTCACCAACGTCAGCTGCCGGGCCGAAAACGGCATCCTGCTTTACGGCAGCGCCGAAAGCGCGCTGGAAGACATCACCTTCAACAACCTGAAGCTGGAGTTTGTCGATAGCTCGCTCAACGACGTGGCCGGTGGCAACGTGGACCTGCGCGGGGCCCTGGTTCCCAAAACCAGCCTGTTTGCCCGCGACATTCCGGCCTTCTTGGCCGAGCACGTGAACGGACTTGCCATCAACGATTTCAAGCTCGATTGGAATAACCCGCGCGCCCCTTTTCTCACCCACGGCATTGAGGCCAATCGGTTCCAAGGCTTGCGCATTGCCCATTTTACCGGCACGGGGGCCCCCAACAACGCGGCCGCTCGCCCCGTGGTGCTACGCGACGGCACCGCCGCTACCGTAGACCGGCCCAAAGCGGACGTGCAGCGCACCCGCGTTCGCAAACGCTAGCTGTCGGCTACCCCAATTCGGCCTACTCGGTAGGCCCCAAACCCCTTGTTCTTTTTAGCTGCCAGGTCCAGCCTAGCCCGCCCGCACCATTCGGGTCCGGTTGGTGCTGTGCTCACGCCTGCCCTCCAGCGCCAGGTTTGGGCATAACGAAATAATTATAAGTATATGATTTATCTAATATAAATTATTCCGCAAGTATTACTCAACGGTAACCAAGCGGAAATTTAAAAATCCAAAAGACATCGTGACCAAAGCTCCACCGCGGAAGAAATAATTTATAGCAGTCGGCACATCAAAAAAGTGGTTAAAAATCAAATTGACCGCTAAAATCCCCATTCCCATAACCAACATCAGGTGCGCAAGCGTGAACTTTTTCATAAGAATGACTTTGAGTAAGAATAAATAGGATGCATCCAACACCACACAATGCAATCGTATGTGTCGGCTCAAATGTAAACAAAAATGTAATACGGCAAAGAAAATAACGGTCAACTAAAATATAATTTAATCCAGAGCCATGACCTACCGCCAGCCCCTAATTTGGCAGCACTCAGCTTTTAGATAGCTTGCGCTAACAACTAACGCTGGTACTGCCTCAGGGCCACGGGCCGGGCGTCGGGGTGCGGAACTTGAAGTAGGCCGGCGGGTTGAGGACGTCCGTGCAGTAGGTTTCGCACAGGAACTTGACCTATGTTGACGAGGGTAGAGTCAGCCAGGCGCTGCTGCTACAGGTAAGGTAGTCGGCCACCGCCTTGCGCGTGAACTGGGCCAGCGTCGGGCCCGGGCGGAGGGCATCGAGGCGCGCGACGACCTGCTGCACTTGCGCAGGCTGTTGAGGGCTAGGCCCGCGTTTTCCCGCTGCCGGTACAGGGCTGCGAAGGACCGTTCGGTGGGCGCAGGTCCTGGAGCGGAGTCCAGCGCGGGCACAGTTGACGGTGCTTTCGGGCTGGCCTTGGCCGATGGCCAACGCGAAAACAGCGCCGATTTTCTTGGCGAAGCGGGCAAGCGTCAGGTTTTTGGCCGTGGCGCCGACCTCGTGGGTGCGGACGGGGCGGTACTTGGCAGGCTAGCAGTGCTCGGTTGCTGGCGCTGGCCAACCCATTGCAGGTCAGCGGTGACGTTGGGACGAAGCCAAAGAGGTGGCTGGGAAAATCTAATTGCCGGGCCTCCTCAGTCGGGTTTTGCGAAATCTTCATGGCGCGCCAAGCTTACAAGCTGAGCGACGCGGAGGCCATGAGACGCGGGGTTACGCTGGAGGACACGGGCGTGCATTTAATGGGTTGGGCGGTAGGGCGCAAAAAAGCCCGGCCTTGCGGTCGGGCTTTTTAGTAGCATTAGCCAAGTAGGGCCACTGCTAATGGATCTAATGCGGCAAAGCGCTATTTTTTTAAGGGGTCGTGGCCCCAGTTCATAAGGGAGTAGCGCCAGCGCGAGGCCTCTACATCGGCCGCGTGGTGGGGCCCCTGCGCCGAGTGGCGACTCACGTAGCTGTGCACTTTGTGCATATGGGCTTCGTCGGCCGGCGTAAGGTCAACTTTTTTCTTTTGCAAGATGTCGATGATGTGCTCCCCGGAGTGGCGGCCGATGCTCGTGCCATCGCCGCTATCCTGGCCAACGGACTTGGACTCGTCGGTATTGAGCCATTTTTCCAACTCCGCGGCGCTCATGTTTACGTCCTGCTGGAAGGTGGCGTAAATATCGTCGGAATCGGGTTTAGAAGTAGCCATGGGCAAGTAGGATAAGTATAAGACAGGTGCTTGACTATACTTAACACTGCCCCACTTGGTTACCAGGTAGGCTGAGCGCGGGCGTTAAGCCCCAGCAGCCCCATCCAGCGGTAGCAGCGTTTTCGTATTCCGAAACCCCGCCAAGCGCATCAAACGGGCCGCGCCGGGGACATAGTGGATTCACCGCAACCTAGTGCCCCTGCTCACGCAACCCTTTCGCAAACCCTACCCCAATCCACGTTCCTCTTACGTCGACCGTCTCCAACTGGAGGAGGACGAATCTGGCTGGGCTGAATGGGTGCAAATTTTCATCAAGGCCGACGTGGAAATGCAAATAGAATAGGCCAATATGCTGGTCGAAAAGCCTAGCGGCATCCTGCTCAAAATTGCTATTTATGACGCCTGCTCCACGGTGGAGGGCTTCAGTGTCTACAAATACCTACAGAAGCCAGCTTGCCAATTCGTGCCCATATCCCGGCCCTAACCGTCAGCGCGGCCGTGCCGCTGACGCTAGCGCCGATGAACTACCCGAAATGGGGTATACCGCGCAGCTGATGCTGCACTCAGCCACCTTTAACGAGGGCATGTAAGCCGAACCGTCGGTGAACCCGCGCGCCCAAGACAACCGTCTCGACAATACTGACCAGCTACTTAGCGGCTTGCTAAAGTTTGCCCCGCAGGGCGCCGACGAGGACAAACCTGGGGCCCCCAACGCCACGCTCGAAAGCACGGAGTTAGACAACGGTGTCTTCTACTACCGCAACGGGGCCCTGGCCCAAGGCTCACTGGGCTGCAACGACGTGGTCCTAGCCGAGGCCACGGCCAGCGGCCAGGTGATCCGCGTGGCCGGTGGTGCCGTCACGGCCATTGCCGCCGCTGAGGATTTGAGCACCGCCACCGATAGGCTGATGCCATTGCTGTAATGAAGCGCTTGGAACGCCTAGAAGCCAGCTCCGGTGCCCTGGCCATTGGGGGCGGCGTTCTGAAAACGGAGAACGCCGCCCTAAAAAAGCTCAAGCCGGCCATGTTAGAAGCCCACGGGGCACGCCAAATTAGACGCCCTTGACCCATCAACCGAGTAAGATTATTGCAGTTATTATTTGTACTAAACCAGTAGATTCCACAGCAAAATACCACCGATTGCGCCGGTCCTTTGTGGTGGACGCACCCCGGCGTTCGTTTTACTTCACTGCCATGTGCCCCGATCCCCGCTTCGGCCCCAACGCCCAGACCCCCACGCAACGCGCCCGGGTGCTGAAACAAATGCAGGACGCCCTGCCGACCTTAAAAACCAAAGCCACGGCCCAAGCCCGGCAGCTCTACGCCGACTACGTGGCCGGCGGGTTGAGTTGGGCCGACGTGTGCCAGGCCCTGGCAGCGGCCACGGGCTAGCCGTTGACGCGACGTTTCGAACTGCTTGCAATTGTTTCTAAGAACTAAAGCCCAGCGCCGGCCCCACATACCGGCTGTTGGCACCGTTAACAAGCCCCGGCCGGATGGCCGGGGCTTTTTTGCATTTGAACCGTGATATAGGCAAGCATCTGCAGGAACTGATGAGCGGGTTCGGCACTGCCTGTTAAAGCCGCATTGTTGCCTAGCGGCGAGGCTTTCTGGTGTAATAAGACGGTGTAAGTCGGGACCCGACCGGTAGAGTTCCGGGCCGTTCAGCGGGCACCATGCTGGACTTCCTTCCAACTTAGTTCCCCGGCAATGTAGCGAGCGTGCAGTTGCTGAACACGGGCGCTCACGTCGGTTTGCAGAGCGGGGAACGTGACTTGCATCCGCGCCAACACCCTTACGCGTTGCGCTGGAGTTTGGGCATCGGGGCCAAAGCGGGGGTCATCGAGCAAATGCATGAGCGGGCGGGTCGTAGGTACCACCGGCGAGCGCCCCGCCAACAGCAAGTGTTAATACGCAGAAATTTTACGTGTTTATACGATGAAAATACGTGTTTGGTTCTTTGCCAATACAGGATGAATCATAGGAATTTGGGCGTTTTACTGTTTTTGCTCTATGATTCCCGATCCGCGCTTTTGCCACCAACGCCTGAACACCGGTGCAGCGCGCGTACATGTTGCAGCAAATGCGAACCGTTTGCTCAGACCCGAACACGTACGTCACCGCCAATGGGCAGCGCCTTTACAAAGACGACGCTGTCGGCGAGTTGAGCGGGGCGCAGGTGCGCCAAGTCTTGGACGCGCAGTCACGGACCGGCTCCAGGCGGTACCACTCCGCACCAGGCCCCTGCCCTGCTTCTTTATAAAGCGCTACTCCCCCGCGGGCAACGACATCCGGCGAGTACGGGCCTTCACCAGTACCCAACGGCTGGAGAACTACGCCACGTCGGTACGACTGCCAGCTAAATGGCCGGAAAAAGTCCCGGCCATTTAGCTGGCATTTTTTAACGGCGTCGCCAAGGCGATGAGACATCTACGTATTAATCGCGGCCAAACTCGTCGCATCTACGGGTTTACTGAGCCGCCAGTGCCTGCGCCGCGCCGTAAAGCCAAAGCATGAAAGACTTTTCGAACGAGGAAGACCGCCGACGCGCCATTGCCTGGGCCATTGCCGTTACCCAGGGCACGCCGCTGGCCCCGCAGGCCTACGAGGCCAACTTGCTCGAACGTTACGCCCGTGGGGAACTTACCCTGGACCAAGCCATCGCGGGCCTTGACGGGCGCGTGCACCACGTGCTCTACCGCAGCCGGGCCGTGCGCCCGTTTTCCGACGGCCAACTCACGGATTTGCTCGAGCAGTCGCGGGCCTGGAACGAGCCCCGCGACCTCACCGGGCTGCTGGTCTACAGCCGCGACGGGCACTTCGTGCAGATAATTGAAGGCGACGCGCTGGAAGTGCACGCGCTCTTCGCCCGCATCCTGCGCGATCCGCGCCACGAGCAAGTGACCCTGCTCAGCGAGGCCGCCGGCCCGGCGCGCCGGTTTCCCGACTGGCGCATGGCCTTCGCGGTGGCCGAACCGGCCGAGTTCCATTGGCTCGTCGGCTACCTCGCCGCCCGCCAGCAGCACTTGGTTCAGCCGCACGTGCCCGTCACCGATGCTCACCTCAACACGCTGCTACATGCGTTTGGCAACGTTTGAGCTAATTTGATCGGCGCGTGCGACACGCTTACCCAAAGCTGACCCATGCCGCCGTCTTCAGTTGCTTTTAACGTGCAGGCTTAACGGCGTAGAAAACCTGCGAAGCTGTCGAAGCCGCGGAAGGTTAGGGTTTGCTTATCTGCCGTCTGTGCCATCGTTTTTCCAATCTTGAAGAAAGTCTTGCTCGCTGGCGTACTCAATGGTGAACGTTGCGTGCCGAGCGCTTGTAACGAGTACGTGGCCGTTGGCCGCCCGCGAAACCAGCAGCTCGTAGGATTTGCCGTTCGCGTAGACGCCCGGGTAATCGACGCTGAGGTAAACCCAGTTTCCAAACGGTTCGAATCTCATGTTAGGGGCTAATCGCTAGGCAAGACGACACGCACGGGCACCGCACGGAACCGGCTAAAGCAAATTTAGCGCACCCCGGCCGCTGTTGCATTGATTAATTCAGTAGCACTTTTGCGGCTGTACCCTTGAAAGGCCGACCCGATGACCACAAATAACAACGGCCAAATCCACTCCCCGAAAAGCGCTGCCGTTGGCAAAACCGTTGGCACTAAAATAGAAAAGCCCCTGTCGTTACCGACAGGGGCTTTTGGTGATCCCGCTGGGATTCGAACCCAGGACCCGTACATTAAAAGTGTACTGCTCTACCAGCTGAGCTACAGAATCAGTTCGGGGGACGCAAAAAAGGCGATACCTTCTTTGTGGGTACAAAAGTACGACAACCTTTTTGGCTGCGCAACCCCAATGCAAAAAAAAGTGCCTTGGTACTTCACAGGGGCCCTATTATTGGGGTTTATGGCGCTGCCTTTCTGGGGATTGGGTGCCGATGACAACCCGGAAAAAAAATTGCCAGCGGCCCCAGCCGCCACCGCCCAGTCCTTGCCCCGGGTCGATTCGCTGCTGGCGGCGCGCCAGTACGCGGCGGCCACGGCCCTGCTGCGGCGGCAGGTGTGGGGGCAGCAGCGCGCCTCGGCGCGGGCGCTGCTGCAACTGGCCTACGCCCAGCAGCAGCTGGGCCACTACCCGGCCGCCCTGCTGTACCTGGGCCTGGCGCAAGCCCGGCAGCCCCGCCTCGACACATGGCGGCAGCAGGCCGCGCTGGCGGCCCGGCACCGCCTAGTAGGCTACCCCACTACTTGGCAGCAGGAGCTGCGCGTGCGCGCCCAGCGCTACTACTACCCCGGCTTGCAGCTGCTGCTAGTGGGGGCCGTGTTGGGGGCCGTGGGGCTGGGGTGGCGCTGGCGGCGCACCCGCCCGGCCGCCTGGCTCGGCTACGCGGGCTATTTGGGGGTGGCGGGGGCCTACTTACTGGCCCTGGCCCCTACCCCGGTGGGGCTAGTGGCCCGGCCGGGCGCGGTGCTGATGGCGGGGCCGGGCGCGGGCGCGGCCTGGCTGAGCACGGCGGCGGCCGGCGACCGCCTGTTGGTGCTGGGCCGCGAAGACATTTGGCTGCGCGTGCGCTGGCAGGAACGCGTGGCCTACGTGCGCGCGGCCGATACCTTCGTCATCGAATAGCCCGGCCGCACGGAACGCCGAACGGCCGGGCCCACTGGGGCCCGGCCGTGCTGGGTGGTTGCTGCTACAGCGAAGGGCCTGCCACAATTTAGCAAATAGTAGTGCTGCGCCGTAGCGCGCACATTGCTTTCTACTGCTAATCGAAGAGCACTTGGCACGCGCCACGACGACGCTGCGGCGCGCCTGCACCACGTTGAAACCGGCGCTGGTGGCGTAGTAGAGGCGGCGCTGGTAGGCAAGGGGAATCTTGGCGGTGTGGCCCGAAAGCAGCCAGTTCCCGCCGCCGCCGGAGTAGTTCACGTCATCTACCAGGCGGGCCAGAACTGGTGAGGCACCGATTGGCAACGCAAGTGCTGGGGGAGCCGCGGCCTTGGGGCCCCTAAAAATCGCCCTCTTCCTTGCGGAAATTGGCCAGCACTAGCTTGTCGGTCAGGCCGGGCAGCCATTTGTTCAAAAAGACCGTGAGCTTGCCTTGGCCCGTGAGCACGAGGGTGCGGCGGCGCTGGGCCACCGCGTGCAGCAGGTGGTCGGCTACTTCCTCGCTACTCATCATTTGGCCTTCGTCGCGCGGGGTGCCGTTCTGGGGTTCGCCGTTGGCCACCAGCGCCGCGTGGCGGATGTTGGAAGCCGTGAAGCCCGGCGCGGCCGTGAGCACGTTCACGCCCGCGGGCAGCAGCTCGGTGCGCAGCGCTTCGAGAAAGCCGTTCATGGCAAACTTGGAGGCCGAGTAGCCCGTGCGCCCCGGCAGCCCCCGGAAGCCGGCGATGCTGCTGATGCCCACCACGGTGCCCTTGCGGGCCAGCAGGTGCGGCAGGGCGGCCTTGGTGGTGTACACGGTGCCAAAGAAGTTGGTTTGCATGAGCTGCTCGAGCACCTTCACGTCCACGTCGGCAAACTTGGCGCGCATGCTCAGGCCGGCGTTGTTGATGAGCACGTCGAGGCCCCCGAAGCGGGCCACGGCGGCGGCCACGGCGCGGGCGGCGGCGGCGGCATCGCCCACGTCGGCCTGCACGGTGAGGTGGGCGATGCCGGCGGCGGCCAGGGCCCCGGCGGTGTCGGCCAGGCGGGCCGCGTCGCGGCCCGTAACGGCCACGGCGTAGCCGGCGCGGCCAAAGGCCAGGGCGCAGGCCCGGCCAATGCCGGACGTGCCCCCGGTGATGAGCACAGTTTTTTGGGACATAGCAAACGCTTGGAACGAAAGCCCAAAACTACGGCCGTGCGCCCGGCCGGCGCGGGGCCCCAGCCCACACGGACGGGAAAACCAGCGATAAAAAATGCCCATTGGCCGACTCCCAAGCAGGGCCCCCGGTTTCATTCTTACATTTAAGCACGAAAAAATCTACCCTTCGCCCCCTGCTTATGCGCCACGGTGTACGCCTCTGGAAATCATTGATTGCGGCCGGGCTATTGGCGGCGCTGGGGGCCCCGGCGGCCCGCGCCCAAAGCTGCCCGGCGGCGGCCACCTGCACCCCGGGCCGGGCCAGCGCGGCGGCGGCCACGGTCGCGGCCTTCAACATGGGCATTCTGAACGTGACGCTGGGCAGCATCAACAACACCACGCCGGGGCAGGCCGACGGCTACCAGGACTACAGTTGCCTCACGCCCAGCACCACCACGGCCGCCGCGCTCACGGTGGGCCAGAACTATACCCTGGCGGTGCGCACCAGCCTCAACAACAACGAGACGGTGCTGGCCTGGATTGACTACAACGACGACGGCGCGTTTGACCCCGCGACCGAGGCGGTGATGGCCGCCACCCCGGCCACGGGCACGGCCGCGGCCGGGGGGCTGCACACCGCCACCTTTGCCCCGCCCGCCACGGCCCGCACCGGGGTGCCGCTGCGCCTGCGCATCGCCGCCGACTACACCAACAGCCCCGTGCCCACGCCGTGCTCCACGCCCCAGTTTTCGCAGGACGAGGACTACGCCGTGACGCTGGTGGCCAGCACCGGCCCGCCGGTGGCGGCCTTCACCACCAACGGCGCCACCACCTGCTCGGGCTGCGTGCAGTTCGCCGACGCCAGCCAGAACCTGCCCACGTCGTGGGCGTGGAGCTTCGGCGACGGCACCACCAGCACCGCCCAAAACCCCAGCCACTGCTACGCCGCCGCGGGCACCTACCAGGTGCAGCTCACCGTGGCCAACAGCGAAGGCAACGCCACCAGCCCGGCCACCGCCGTTACCTACAACAGCACGGTGGCGGCCGCCGCCACTTGCGCACCGGCCACCAGCGCCTACTGCTGCAACTACGGCGTGGTGCGCGTGCGCCTGGGCACCCTCGACAACACCTCGGCCGACGGCAGCGCGGGCTACCAGGACTTTAGCTGCGCCCAGCGCGCGGCTTTGGCCGTGGGCACGGCCTACCCGCTGCAAGTGACGACCGGCGGCACCCTGCCCCACGACACCCGCGCCTACCTCGACCTGAACAACGACGGCGCCTTCGCCGCCACCGAGCTGGTGGGCCAGGCCCTGGGCACGGTCAGCCCCACGTTTTCGCTGACGCTGCCCACCACGGCGGTGCTGGGCCAGCCGCTGCGCCTGCGCCTCGTGGCCGACTACGCGGGCAGCGACCCGCAGCCCTGCAAGGCCCCCACCAACGGCCAAGTGGAGGACTACGCGGTGGTGCCGACGGCACGGCCCCTGGCCACCGCCGCCGCCGCCGCCCTGCCCGGCCTGGCGGTGGGCCCCAACCCCACCCCCGACGGCCACCTGCGCCTGCGCCTCGACGACCCCGCCGCCGCCGGCCCCTACGCCGCCGAGGTGCAGAACCTGCTGGGCGCTACCCTGCTGACCACTACTTTGCGCCTGGCCCCCGGCGCCGACGCCACCCTCGACCTGGGGGCCCTGGCCCCCGGCCTGTACCTGCTGCGCCTGCGCGACGCCCGCGGCCAAGTAGCCGTGCGCCGCGTAGTGCGCGAGTAGCCGTTTTTTCATTGATTGCTAATCGTTTAAGCTGAAATTGGGGCGCTTATCCGCGCATCAGCCCTGATTTTACACCCCGGTTTTTTTGAGCTGGCGCGGCCTGAGGCCCGCCGGGGTACGCCTTATTTTTTGCTCGCTGCTTCCGCTTTTTTTATGTTGACAACTCTATTCCGGCGGTTTTATGGACTGGGGGCCCTGCTGGCCCTGTTGGTGCTGGGCGTGGCTGGGCCGGCGCGCGCCACCCACTTGCTGGGCGGTGAGATGAGCTACCGCTACCTCGACGCCAACGGGCCCGCCACGGCGCCGTTCCGCTACGAGCTGACGGTGACCATCTACAACAACTCGCTGCCTGGGGCCGCCCAGCCCAACAACGAGGCCATCGTGGGCATTTACAACCGCACCACCGGGGCCCAAATTGTGCTCACCGCCGTCAACTACGCGCGCATCGTGACGCAGGGCAGCACCCCGGGGCTGATGAGCATCGCCTCGACGTCGCTCTCGCAGGTGCTGCTACCGCCCACCGCCACGGGCTGCACCGTGACGGGCCCCCAGCAGCCGTTTCGCCTCCAGAAATTTGTGGGCGTGGTGAACCTGCCGGTGTCGTTCGACGGCTACTACGCTGTGTTCACGCGCGGGGCCCGCAACGTGGACGTGACCAACCTGAACACCAGCAACAACAACCAGCCGCTGACGCTGTACACGAGCATGGCCCCGGCCCTGCTGCCCAACCACGCGCCGGTATTTTCGGACACGGCCGTGGCCATTGTGTGCCAGAACGATACAACCATCAGCCTCAACAACGCCGTGGACGCCGACGGCGACCGGCTGGTGTACTCGTTTGGCTCGCCCTACGGGCAGTTTGCCAGCTCGGGCTCGAACCTGCCCCGGCTGTTTCCGCCCCTGCCGCTGGCCATTAACTACTACACCGGCTACTCGCTGGCCAACCCCATGGGCACGGGGCCCGGCAACTTCGCGCTGCTGAACGCCAACACCGGCGTGGCCCGCTACGGGGCCACCAACCAGGGCAAGTACGTGGTGGCCGTGGACGTGGCCGAGTACCGCACCATCAACGGGCAGGAGGTGCTCATCGGCACCACGCGGCGCGACTTGCAGCTGGTGGTGGCGCAGTGCCCGAGCACACTGGCCCCGGCGCTGGCCCCGGCCGTGACCCTGCCCCGCGCCTACACCATCGAGGAAGGCCAGGCGCTGACCGTTCCCATCACGGCCACCCAGCCGGCCGGCGATCCGCTGGTGCTCACCGCCAACAGCGCCTTGCTCGACGGCGCGGGCGGCTTCAACGTCACCTTTAATGGCAACCCGGGCACGGTGGCGGCGGGCAGCCTCACGGGCACGGCCACGGCCACCGGCAGCGGCACCGTGGCGGGCACGTTCGTGTACAATTCGGCCTGCGGCGAAGCCCGCGCCACGCCCTACGACGTGGCCCTGACGGTGCGCGATGTGGGCTGCGGCGGCAAAATTGCGGCCGACGTGCTGCGCATCACCGTGACGCGGGCCGTGGGCCCCACGGCCATTGCCGGCGATGCCACCGCCTGCGCCCAAACCGCGCACGCCTACACCGCCAACGGCGCCACCGCCACGTACCGCTGGCGCGCCACGGGCGGCGCCATTGTGGGCGCCGCCACGGGCCCCACGGTGCAGGTGCTGTGGGCCAACGCTGGCACCGGCACGCTGGTGGCCCGGGGCGTGTCGGCCTACGGCTGCCTGACCGACTCGACGAGCCTGCCGGTGACCATTTTGGAAGCCCCGCCGCTGGCCGTGGCGGGTACGCTTAGCATCTGCCAGGGCGCGTCTACTACGTTGAGCGTGACCGGCAGTGGCCCCTACACCCTCACCGGCGGCGGCACCACCCAAACCGGCCCGGGGCCCTTCGTGGTGGCCCCCACCCAAACCACGATTTACACCATTACCGGCGCGGCCAACCCCAGCGGCTGCGTCGGCACGGCCCAGGCAACGGTGGTGGTGCTGCCGCTGCCCGTGGCCGTGCCGGGCGCGGCGGTGGCCATTTGCTCGGGCGGCACGGCGCAGCTGGGGGCCCCGGCGGTGGCCGGCGTCACCTACGCCTGGAGCCCCGCCACGGGCCTGAGCAACCCCACCATTGCCAACCCCACCGTGACGCTCACCAACGCCACAACGGGGCCCGTCACCGTCACCTACACCCTCACGGCCACGCTGGCCACCGGCTGCACGGCCACGGGCACGGTGGCCGTGACGGTGAACCCGTTGCCGGTGGCCGTGCCGGGCGCGGCGGTGGCCATTTGCTCGGGCAGTTCGGCGCAGCTGGGCGGGCCGGCGGTAGCGGGCGTCACCTACGCCTGGAGCCCCGCCACGGGCCTGAGCGACCCCACCAGCGCCAACCCCACCGTGACGCTGACCAATACCACCGGGGCCCCCACGATTATAACTTATACGCTGTCAGTGGCGACCAGCGCCGGCTGCACGGCCACGGGCACGGTGGCCGTGACGGTGAACCCGTTGCCGGTGGCCGTGCCGGGCGCGGCGGTGGCCATTTGCTCGGGCAGTTCGGCGCAGCTGGGCGGGCCGGCGGTAGCGGGCGTTACCTACGCCTGGAGCCCCGCCACGGGCCTGAGCGACCCCACCAGCGCCAACCCCACCGTGACGCTGACCAATACCACCGGGGCCCCCACGGTCACAACCTACACCCTCACGGCCACGCTGGCCACCGGGTGCGCGGCCACCGGCACGGTGGCCGTCACCACCAACCCCGCGGCCACCGTCAGCGCAGGCCCGGCCGCCACCCTCTGCGCCAGCCAAACCGTGACGCTGGGGGCCCCCGCCCAGCCGGGCTTTACCTACACCTGGACGCCAGCCGCGGGCCTGAGCAGCCCCAGCGCCGCCCAGCCCGTGTACACGGCGGCCAACACCACCGGGGCCCCCATCGTGGTGAAGTTCCGGGTAACGGGCACCTCGCCCCAGGGCTGCGCCGCGCGCGATTCGGTGCTTATCACTGTGAACCCGCTGCCGCCCCAGCGCACCATCACCGGGCCGGGCTTTATTTGCGACCCCTCGCAGGCGTTTACGGGCACCTACGCGGTGGCGGGCGCCAGCGCCACGGCTACCTACCAATGGACGGTGGTGGGCGGCACCATCACCAGCGGGCAGGGCACGGGGCAGGTCACGGTGCTCTTCACCTCGGGGGCCCCCAGCCGGTCGCTGAGCGTGGTGGAGACGTCGGTGTACGGCTGCACGGGCACGGCGGCCTCCAACCTTAATATTTTGCTTGACCAGCCCACCATCGCCCTCACCACGGCCTCGGTGGACGCCACCAGCAACGCCCGCATCGTCCTCACCTTCAGCGTGCCCAACGGCACCAACACGCCCAACCAGGTGCAGGTGCTGCGCCGCGTGGCGGGCACCGGCGCCTTCGCCGTGGTGGGCACGGTGGCCCCCACCGCCACCGCTTACACCGACGCCAACGCGGTGGACGCCAGCGCCAACTCCTACGAGTACCAGCTCTCCATCACCAACGGCTGCGGCACCGTGCTGACCACCGCCGTGGCCCAAACCGTGCGCCTGCAAGCCGCCGCCACGGCCGGCGCGGGCGGCTACAGCCAGGGCAGCGTGGCCCTGAACTGGAACGCCTACGTGGGCTTTGCCGTGGGCGGCTACCGCATCTACCGCCGCCTCGACAACGCCGCGGCGACGCTGCTGGGCACCGTGCCGGCCACCACGCTTACGTATACGCTGCCCAACGGGGCCCTGGGCACCAGCAGCGACGGGTCGGGCTTTGCCCAATACTTCCGGGTGGTGGCCTTCAGCACCGACGCCACGCCGCTGCTGTCGAACTCCAACGAGGCCCTGGTGAGCTTCGCTAACCCGCTGGCGTTCTACAACATCATCACCCCCAACGGCGACAACCGCAACGACCGCCTCGTGATTGACAACGTGGCCCTCTACCCCGGCAATTCGCTCGTTATTTTCAACCGCTGGGGCCGCGAGGTGTACTCGACCACCAACTACCAGAACACCTGGGGCGACGACCCCGGCGTGGCCCCGGGCAAGTACTACTACCTCTTCAAGCTGGCCGACGGCAGCAGCACCAAGGGCTGGGTGGAAGTGGTGAAATGATGCCTGGACCACGGCTTCTTTAAGTTTAAGATCGAGAAACAAGCCGTCATGCTGAGCGCAGCCGAAGCATCTCTCCCGCAACAATAATTATTTACTTACGTGGGAGAGATGCTTCGGCTGCGCTCAGCATGACGGCTTGTTTATTCTATTCTCCGAATCGGCGGTTCGGGCATTCCGGAGGTTATTTTTGCGTTTCCTTATGAGCAAATTCAAAAATATCCCCGCCGAACTGCTGCGCAACGTCGAAATCCAAGACATGGTGGCCGAAGGCAAGTGCCTGGTGCGCCTCGAAAACCTGGTGATTTTCGTGAGCCAGGTGGCCCCCGGCGATGTGGTGGACCTGCGCGTGACGAAGGCCAAGAAGAACTTCCTGGAAGCCGTGCCCACGAAATTCCACCAGTACTCGAAGCTGCGGGTGGAGCCCTTTTGCCAGCACTTTGGCACCTGCGGCGGCTGCAAGTGGCAGCACCTGAGCTACGACGCGCAGCTGCGCTACAAGCAGCAGCAAGTGGCAGACCAGCTCACCCGCATCGGCAAAGTCGAGCTGCCCGAAATTGCCCACATCCTGCCCTCGCCGGCCCGCACCTACTACCGCAACAAGCTCGAGTTCACGTTCAGCGACAACGGCTGGCTGACCACGGAGCAAATCAACGACGACTCGCGCACCTACAACCGCGAGGTGGTGGGCTTCCACACCCCGGCGCGGTTCGACAAGATCATCGACGTGGAACACTGCTGGTTGCAGCCCGAGCCGAGCAACGAAATCCGCCTCTTCATCCGCGACTACGCCCACCGGCACGCGCTGCCGTTCAACAACCTAGTGCGCCAAACCGGCCTGCTGCGCAACCTCATCGTGCGCACGGCCCAGAGCACCGGCGAAACGATGGTGATTTTGCAGTGCTACCGCGCCCACGACGCCATCGAGCCGCTGCTGGACGCGGTGCTGGCCAAGTTTCCCGCAATCACGTCGCTCAACTACGTGCTGAACGACAAGGGCAACGAAACCTTCCACGACCTGGAGGTGGTGTGCTACCGCGGCAAGCCTTACATCGAGGAGGACATGGAAGGCCTGCGCTTCCGCATCGGCCCCAAGTCGTTCTACCAAACCAACTCCGCCGGGGCCCATCAGCTCTATAAAGTGGCCCGCGACTTCGCCGATTTGCAGGGCACCGAGCTGGTGTACGACCTCTACACCGGGGCCGGCACCATCGCCAGCTTCGTGGCCAAAAAGGCCCGCAAGGTCATCGGCGTCGAGTACGTGGAGCAGGCCGTGGCCGACGCCCACGTGAACGCCGAAATCAACGGCATCACGAACACCGAGTTCTACGCCGGCGACATGAAGGACATCCTCACCGCCGCCTTCACCGAAACCCACGGCCGCCCCGACCTCATCATCACCGACCCGCCCCGCGCCGGCATGCACCCCGACGTGGTGCAGCGCCTGCTGGAGCTGCGCACCCCGCGCATCGTCTACATCAGCTGCAACCCCGCCACCCAGGCCCGCGACTTGGAACTGCTCGACCCCGCCTACCGCGTAACCCGCGTGCAGCCCGTGGACATGTTCCCCCACACCCACCACGTAGAAAACGTAGTGCTGCTAGAACTGAAGTAATTAAATTCTAGCATGAAAAATTACAAGCTCAAAGCGGAAGACTTCCAGCAACTTGTCGATTATATGGGTGGCTGCATAGCTACAGATAGAATCACTGTCGATGGCTTGCCAGTTCACTTCATGTACCGTGACGAACCCAGCAATGAGATTGACAGCGGATGGCAATTTTTTTCTGGAACCGAAACCCAGGAATACATTGATGATTCTAGCAATTCTGCTATTTACAACGTCAACACAATTGCGAATTATGATCCGGCAATTATCCCTTATCTAGATTATCCAATAGGAACCGACCTTGTCCGAGTAGAAGGCACAAATAAGTTTGTCTTAAGAGATTAAAGTAATGGATTACTTCAACGACCCAGAACTGAACGGCAAATACCTCGGCACCATCACCAAGGATTTTGCGACCGTGTCCGATACGCTGAAGGAGGCGTCGTACCAGATTCGCAAGCGCGACATCAGCAAGCACCCCATCTTCGTGTTTGCCAAGCAGGAGGTGCCGCTGGGCAGCCTGCTGGTGAACGCCGACGAGTTAAATTTGCAGTGGCACGTGTACGCCAGCTACGTCGAACTATTTATCCAGCAAGGCATTATCGGCGCCGATGGCCTCGACAGCTTCGAGGAGAATTACAAAAACGCCGAGGAGTTTTGCTGCCTGTTTGTGTTAGATGAGGAGTTCACGAAGTTCGTATTCGTGCCTTACCCGGAAGACTAATTCTTCCCTTTTGTCATCCTGAACGCAGTGAAGGATCTGAGGACAGCGAAACGACGCGCAGTAATTATTTGCTGCAAATCATTCTGCTGTTCTCAGATCCTTCACTGCGTTCAGGATGAAAAATGGGGTGGCCAGTTGGGAATAATACCCTTTGCTAAAACGCTTTCCAGCCCTGGGCTTGCAGGGGCACGGCTTGGCCGGCTTTGGTGACGAGGCTCACGGCGTCTTCCTTGTCGGTAAGGTGGCCGATAATGGTGATGTCGGGGTGGTTTTTGATTTTTTCGTAGGCCGTGACGGGCAGCGTGAAGAGCAGCTCGTAGTCCTCGCCGCCGTTGAGGGCGCAGGTGAGCGGGTCGAGGTTGAACTCGGCGGCGGCTTCGAGCGTGGGGTTGGCCACCGGAATGTTGTCGGTGAACACCCGGGCCCCCGTGCCGCTGGCGGCGCACAGGTGCATCACTTCCGAGGCCAGGCCGTCGGACACGTCGATCATGCTGGTCGGGGTCAGGCCCAGCTCGCGCAGCTCGTGCACCACGTCGAGGCGGGCCTCGGGGCGGAGCTGGCGCTGCACCACGTACTCGTAGTTGTCCAGCTCGGGCTGGGCCTCGGGGTCGGCCAGAAACACTTGTTTCTCGCGCTCCAGCACTTGCAGGCCCAGGTAAGCCCCGCCGAGGTCGCCGCTCACGCAGAGCAGGTCGGTGGGCTTGCCGCCGCTGCGGCGCACCGCCAGGCCGGCGGGGGCCTCGCCGAGCACCGTGATGGCCAGCGTGAGGCCGGTGCGGGTGCTGGTGGTGTCGCCGCCCACCAGGTCCACGTTGTAGGCCTCGCAGGCCAGGCGCACGCCTTCGTACAGCTCCTCGATGGCTTCGACCGAGAAGCGCGAGGGCACGGCCAGGCCCAGCACGAGCTGGGTGGGCAGGGCGTTCATGGCGGCAATGTCGGACACGTTCACGGCCACGGCCTTGTAGCCCAAGTGCTTGAGCGGGCAAAACGAGAGGTCGAAGTGCACGCCTTCCACCAGCAGGTCGGTGGTCATCACCACTTCCTGCCCGGCGGCGGGGGCCAGGATGGCGGCGTCGTCGCCGATGCCGAGTACGGTGCCGGGCTGGCGGAGCGTAATTTTTTGTTGGAGGCGGCGGATGAGGCCAAATTCGCCGAGGGCGTGGAGCGGGGTGAGGTCGGACATGGCGGAGAGCGGGGAAACGGGCCGGCAGCGGCCCGGCCCCAAAGGTACGGCCGGGGCCCCCGGGCGTTTGGCGCGGGGCCGTACGGGGCGCAGCGGAGGCACCCCGGGGCCCCGGCCTGGGCGCTGGCGCAACGCGTGGCCCTGCACTACGCGGTTACCTTTGCCGTTGTCACTTCGCACCTTATTTGCCCGCCGTTATGCCGCTTCCGTTTCGCTCCGCTTTTTCCGTTCAATCCGTTTTGGGGACCCTGCTGCTGGTGGTGGCCTGCGCCGCCTCGTGCAAGCGCGACGGCGGCACCGCCCGCACCGCCGCCGACCCCGCCTCGGCCACGGCCGTGCAGTCGCAGCTGACGGTGCTGCGCGACTCGGCCGACGCCAAGTGGCAGGCCATGGTGGCCAGCGACGACCAGAAAATCGGCGTCACGCGCTTGCTGCTGCACGAGTTGCAGCAGCGGCCCGGCTCCAACCCCGCGCAACTGGAGGCCCTGGCCGCCGCCAACGCCCGCCTCAAGGCCCGGCGCTACACCCAAACGAACCTGCCCTCGGCCCAAATCGACGCCTACGACGCCGCCCAGGATTCGCTGCTGCACGCCCTCTACCCCGTGGCCGCGCCCGCCGGCGGGGCCCCCACCGAAAACGCCCGCAACTTCGTGGAAGGCCTCCAGCAGCTCGACAGCGGCGTGGCCACCTTCCGCATTCAGTACGACCGCGCCGCCAAGCAATACAACGCCTACCTGGCCCTGCACCGGGCCGACGTGGCCCACTTCGGCGGCAAGTACCCGGCGCCGCAGCCGCTGCCGCTCTTCGAGCTGGCAGCCCCGCAGTAACCCGCCTGCTTACCCGTTGCCTTGCTCATGCCTTGCTCTTCCAAACCCTTGCGCGCCGCTGTGCTGGTAGCAGCCGCGGCGGCCACGGCCTGCCAACGGGGCCCTGGCGCCGCGGCCTGCAGCACGCCCGCCACCGTGCGCGACCTCAGCGGCCTCGACGGTTGCGGCAAGGTGCTGGAGCTGGCCGGCGGCGCACGCCTGCTGCCGGCGGGGCCCGTGTGGCAAGGCTTTGCGGCCGCCGATGGCCAGCGCGTCACCATCGCCTACACGCCCCTAGCGGGCGTGATGACGACCTGCATGGCGGGCCAACCGGTGACGATTACCTGCATTGTGGCGGCCCGGTAGTGGGCCCGCCGGCGCGGCGCAGCAGCGGGCAGGGCGGGACTACGGAAGGACGGTACCGGCTTGGCACGATGGTTGGCTAAGCAGTTGCAACCCGCAGGTATTTTTTAGCACTTGAACTGGCTAGAACTCTGAGGGCACTGCTGTTTTTCCTTTCATCTTACTCAATTTCCTGCGCCATGTTGAATTTCGTATTGCGGCGGCTCCTGCCCCTGGTTGTGCTCGGTAGCCTTGGTTTTTCTTCGTGCGTGGTGCGCGAGCCGCGCCGCGGCGGCTACGGCTACGGCCGGCACGACCACTACGATGACCACCACGACAGACGTGACCGGTACGACCGGCACTAGGTAACGCGGCCCCGCGGGGCCCCAACGCAACGAGCCGCCCGGAGTGATCCGGGCGGCTCGTTGCGTTGGGGCCCACAGAATTACAGGGCCGCCATTTCTTCGCGCACAAAGTCGGCCAGCGTGCGCAGGTAGTCGGTGCTGAAGTCGAAGCGGATGCCGGCGGCGGCGTAAATCTGGCCGATGGGCGCGGTGTAGCCCAGCGCCAGGGCCCGCTTGTAGGCGGCCAGGCCCTCGGCGGGGTTTTGGCGGTAGTGGCGCCACACGGCAATGGCCCCGAGCTGCGCCATGGCGTACTCGATGTAGTAGAACGGCACTTCGTAGAGGTGCAGCTGCTTCTGCCACAGGTAGGGCTTGATGCCCTCCAGGCCGCGCCAGTCCACGGTGCGCTGGTTGAACTCGTCGAAAATCTCCGTCCAGCGGTGGTGGCGCTCGGTTTCGGTGTGGCCCGGGTGCTCGTACACCCAGTGCTGGAACTTGTCGATGGTGGCCACCCAGGGGAAGGTTTCGAGTACGCTCTCCAGGTGCGTTTTCTTGGCCCGGCGCAGGTCGGCGGGGTCCGCAAAAAACACGTTCCAGTGGTCCATGCTGATCAGTTCCATGCTCATCGAGGCCAGCTCGGCCACTTCCGACGGCGGGTGCTTGTCGGCGCCCAACACCAGGTGGCGCGTGAGGAAGCTGTGCACGGCGTGGCCGCCTTCGTGCAGCATCGTCACCACGTCGCGCAGGCTGCTGGTGGCGTTCATGAAGATGAAGGGCACGCCGGTTTCGTCCAGCGGGTAGTTGTAGCCGCCGGGGGCCTTGCCCTTGCGGCTTTCCAGGTCGAGCTGGCCCATTTGGCGCATGGTGCGCAGGCAGTCGCCGAGGTACGGGTCGAGGGCCTGGAACACGGCGATGGTTTTTTCCAGCAGCTCTTCGCCGGTGGCGAAGGGACGCAGCGGCGACTGGCCGCTGGGGTCCACGTCGAGGTCCCAGGGGCGCAGGGCGGGCTGGTTCAGGTCCTGGCGGCGGGCCAGGTCGAGGTCGTCGATGAGCGGCACCACCGTTTCGCGGATGGCGCGGTGGAAGTTGAAGCAGTCCTGCGCCGTGTAGTCGAACCGGCCCAGCGCAGCAAACATGTAGTCGCGGAAGTTGTCAAAATCAGCGTTCAACGCCACTTGGTGGCGCAGGCCCACCAGCTCCGTGAACAGCGCGTCGAGGCGTTTGGCGTCTTGCAGGCGGCGCTGCTGCACGGCGCGCCAGGCAGTTTCGCGCACGGCCCGGTTGGGGCTCTTGAGGCGGTCGGCGGCCTGGGGCAAGGTCAGCTCCTCGCCGTCGAGGGTCACGGTCATGGCCCCGGCGGTGGCGGCGTACTGCTGCTGCTTGGTGCTGATGTCGGTTTTCAGCGGAATGCTCTCGGCCCGGTAAATTTCCGAGGCCCGCCGCACCGAGCGCAGGAACACGCCGTAGCGCGCCTCGTCGAGCCCGCCGAGGTGGGGCGAGGCCAGCATCTTTTCGTTCAGGGCGTGGTCGTAGGGGGCCACGCGGGGCTCGATCTCGTTCACGAAGTACTGGAACGCCTCGGCGCGGGCCGTGTCCTGGGTGGCGCACGTCATGCGGATGTAGCGCCAAGCCAGGTCCTCGCTCAGCACGGCTTCCAGCTCCGAGCGGTCGAGCAGCCAGCGCTCCAGCGCGTCGGCCGACGCCACGGGCCGGGCCGCCAACTCCTGGAAGTAGGGCTCCAGCGCGGCCCAGTCCGTCACCCGAAAATCTTCGGGCACGTAGTGGCGCTGGGGGCGCTGGGTGTCGGTGGCCGAGGCGGCCGAGGGTTCAGCAAATTGAATCATCAGAAGAAAAAATAGGCGGCGGGTGGGCGCAGCCGGCGCGGTATGCAATATCTGCAATATTCCGCATGACAGGGCCCCGGGGCCCTGCCGGCGAAGGCTAGCAAACTAACGGCCCGGGCAAAAGGTTGCTCGGGGCCCTAGCCGATTTCAATCACCACGTCGTCGGTTTGGGGGTGGGCCACGCAGGTGAGGACGTAGCCCTGCTTGAGCTCCGAGTCCGAGAGGCCGTCGCGCTCGTCGAGGTGCACCTTGCCGCTCAGGCACTTGCCGCGGCAAGCGGTGCACACCCCGGCCTGGCACGAGTACGGCAGGTCGATGTCCTGGTCGAGGGCCGCGTCGAGGATGGTGGTGCCGGCGGGCACGGCCACCACGTACTCGGCCCCCTCGTATTGCACCGTGACGCGCCGGGCCCCAGCCGGCGCATCGGCCAGGCTGGCCGACACATCGCCGTGCGCGCCGGCCGCCGCCACGGCCGCTTCCTCATACGCGCTGGTCGAGGCCGTGAAGCTCTCCCAGTGCACCCGGCTTTCGGGCACGTTCAGCAGGGCAAACGCAGCGCGCGCCTCCGTCATCAGCCCCTCGGGCCCGCACAGGAAGTACTCGGCTTGCTCGGCCGGGAACTGGTGGCGCTGCTCCAAAATGCGCAGCAGCGTGGTGCGGTTGAGGCGGCCGGTGTGCTGGTGGGGGCCCCCGGGGCGCAGCGGCTGGCTGTACACGTGCTCCACTTGCAGGCGGCCGCGGCTGGCGGCTTCGAGCTGCGCGAGCTGGGCCTGGAAGATGACGTTTTCCTCGTCGTGGTTGCCGTAGATGAGCAGCACGTGGCTGGCGGGCTCGCCGTGCAGCACGGCCTTCAGCATGGCCATGAGGGGGGTGATGCCCGAGCCGGCGCCCACCAGCACCAGCGAGCGGGCGGCCTTGGGGCTGGGCTTGAGGGTGAAGTTGCCGAGCGGGTTCATCACCTCCAGTTGCTGGCCCACGCGCACCGTGTCGAGCAAGTAGTTGCTCATCAGGCCGCCCACCACGCGCTTCACCGTCACGGCCAGGCGCGGGGCCTCGTGCGGGGTGCTGCTGAGCGAGTAGGCGCGGCGCTCCTTTTTGCCGCCCGGGCCGCAGGGCAAAATCAGGGTCAGGAACTGGCCGGGCTGGGCCGCGACGGGCTGCCGGTCGGGCCGCTCCAGGTGAATGGTGATGGCATCGGGGGTTTCCTGGGTCAGCGCAACAACGGTCAGGGTTTGGTACATCTTAGCGGAGGGAATAGAAAAAGAAAGCGGTGGCTGGGCACGGGCAGAGCCGCCGGGGGGCCCCGCGGGGCGGGCGGCCACCGGCAGAAAACCGGGCCCCAAAGGTAACTTGCCGCGGCCCCGGGGGGGTTCCCGCCGGGGCCCCCGCGCCAAAATTTTGCCTCATGCCCACTCCTTTTCTCCGCGCCCTGGCGCTGGCCCCGGCCGCGCCCGTGGTGCCCGGGCCCCTGGGGGCCCCCAGCGCCGCCCGCCTCGATTTCACCGCCGCCAACCCGCTGCTCACCCCCGACGCCCTGCGCGACACGCCCGCCTTTGACGCGCTGGTGCAGCAGATGCTGGCCGCCCAGCACGCCGCCACCGGCCTCGGCGGCTACCTCGAAAACCGCGTCATCTACCGCCGCAGCGCCCACTTCGGGGCCGCCGAGGGGGCCCGCTCGCTGCACCTGGGCGTGGACGTGTGGGTGCCCGCCGGCACGCCCGTGGCCACGCCGCTGCCCGCCACCGTGCACAGCCTGGCCGACAACAACCTCTTCGGCGACTACGGCCCCACCGCCATTTTACAGCACGCGCTGGCCGGCACCATTTTCTACAGCCTTTATGGCCACCTGGGCCGGGCCGCGTGGCGGGGCCTGCGCCCCGGCCAGGCCCTGGCGGCCGGCGAAACCTTCGCCGCCGTGGGGCCCTACCCCGAAAACGGCGATTGGCCCCCGCACCTGCACTTCCAGCTAATGCGGGACTTGCAAGGCCGCCAGGGCGATTTTCCCGGCGTGGCCCGGCCCGACGAGCGGGCGCACTGGGCCGCCCTTTGCCCCGACCCCAACCTGCTGCTGCGCTCGCCCTTGCTGTAGCGCGGCGCCGTTCAATCAATCGAACTTGATGGCCACCACTGGCTTAATCCGCGAGATCAAGTACGTGGGAACGAGGATGGCCAGCAGCGTGGTGCCGAACGTGGCCACGTTGAGCACGAGCAGCACCTTGAGGTCCCAGAAAATCGGCACCCGGTCCATGTAGTAGTTCTCGGGGTCGAGCGGAACGAGCTTGAAGTAGTACTGAATGGCGCAGAAGCCCAGCCCCACGGCGTTGCCGATGAGCATGCCGCGCACCGTGAGCGAGAGGCCCCGGAAAAAGAATATTCGCCGGATTTGGTTGTCCGTGGACCCCAGCGCCTTCAGCACGCCAATCATGTTGGTGCGCTCCAAAATCATGATGAAAATGGTAGCCACCATGTTGAACGTGGCCACGAAGATGATGAGCACCAAGAAGATGATGACGTTGCGGTTGAGCAGTTGCAGCCAGTCGAAGAGTTGGGCGTACTGCTCGGTAATCTTGTCGATTTTCAGGTCGTAGGGCAGCGCCTCGTAGAGCTGGTCGGCGGTGCGGTCGAGGCGCTTGAAGTCCTTGAGCACCACCTCCACGCCGCCCACCAACGAGTCGGGCCAGGCGTTCAGCTCCCGAATCTGGCGGATGTCGCCCACCACGTAGGCCTCGTCAAATTCGTCGAGCCCGGTCTGGTAAATGCCGCTCACCCGGAAGCGCCGGATGCGCGGCGGGTTTTGGATGAAGTAGAACAACGCCTCGCTTCCTACTTTGAGGTTCAGCTTGTTGGCCATCTTGCGCGAGAGCAGCACCTCGGTGCTCGCCGAATCGCGGGGAAAGTGCAGGAACTCGCCCGCCACCAGGTTTTGGCGCATGGGCGAGCGGCCGCCCCGCTCGTCAATGCCCTTCACCACCACGCCCAGCACCTCGTCGGGGGTTTTGATGATGGCCGTTTTGTAGGCGTACGCCTGCACCGTTTTCACCTGCGGGAACTGGTGCAGGCGCTTCTCGACGGACGGGGCCCCGATGGGGGCCACTTCGAGCGAGTTGTTGGTGTCGTAGCGCGACACTTGCAGGTGGGCCCCGAACGAAAAAATCTTGCTTTGGATCTCGTTGCGAAACCCTTGCAGGATGGCAAACGAGACAATCATCACGCCCAGCCCCATGGCGATGCTGATGATGGCTATTTTTGTGACCGACGACGTGAAGGAGCCGGAATCGGCCCCGCCGTCGATTTTGTGCGATATGTAGCGGGCAACGTTCATGCGGTGGCGTAAAGCTACGCAGATTGCGGACCCCCGAACTCGGAATTTTCGCTTTTTAACGCAAACCAGCGCCCCTGCCGCCATGCCTAGCCTTACTTCGCTCCCTTTCGTGGCGCTGCTGCTCGCGCTGCGCACCTGCGCGGCGGCACCGGGGCCCGCCGCGGCCCAGCCGGCGACCAGGGCCCCAGAAGCCCCCGGGCCGGCCGGGCCCGTGGTGGGCGCCGCCCAGCTGGCCAAGTACTTGCCGCTGCTCAAAGGCCAGCGCGTGGGCCTGGTCGTCAACCAGTCGAGCCGCGTGGGCAACGCCTACCTGGTGGACACGCTGCGCAGCCGGGGCGTGCACGTGACGGCCATTTTTGCGCCCGAGCACGGCTTCCGCGGCGAAGCTGCCGACGGCGCCACCATCCAGGACGGGCGCGACGCCCGCAGCGGCGTGCCCGTGCGCTCGGTGTACGGCAAAACCAAGAAGCCCACGCCCGACATGCTGGCCGACGTGGACGTGCTCATCTTCGACATTCAGGACGTGGGGGCCCGGTTCTACACCTTCATCAGCACGCTGCACCTGGTGATGGAAGCCGCCGCCGAACAAGGCAAAGCCGTCATCGTGCTCGACCGGCCCAACCCCAACGGCGCCGCCGTGGACGGCCCCGTGCGCGAGCCGGCCCTGGCCTCGTTCGTGGGCCAGGACGCGCTGCCCATCGCCCACGGCCTCACGGTGGGCGAGCTGGCCCGCATGATCAACGGCGAGAAGTGGCTGGCCGGCGGCCGGCGCTGCCGCCTCACGGTGGTGCCGCTGGGCCCCGGCTACACCCACGCCACGCCCTACGCGCTGCCCGTGCGCCCCTCGCCCAACCTGCCCACGCCCCACGCCGTGGCCCTCTACCCTACTATTTGCATGTTCGAGGGCACCAACGTGAGCGTGGGCCGCGGCACCGATTTTCCGTTCGAGGCCATTGGGGGCCCCGCGCAGCCGGCCAGCCGGCCGTTCGCGTTCACGCCCCGGCCCAACGCCGGCTCGCCCACCCCGCCGCTCAACGGGCAGCTGTGCCGCGGGCTCGATTTGCGCGGGGCCCCGGTGCCGCCCACCGGCTTTTCGGTGCAGTACCTGCTCGATTTTTACCAGCAAAGCACCGACAAGGAGCACTTTTTCACCAAGTACTTCGAGCAGCTGAGCGGCACGCCGGCCCTGCGCCAGCAAATCATCGCCGGCCGCACCGAAGCCGAAATCCGCGCCTCCTGGGAGCCCGGGCTGGGCCAGTTCAAGCAGCTGCGCCAGAAGTACTTGCTGTACCCGGAGCGGTAAAAGCTTTTGATAACGCTGAAAAATTGATTAAAAAATAGGCGGACAAATAAGGTCGTCATGCTGAGCGCAGCCGAAGCATCTCTACTGCGGCAGTAATCCAATCGATTGAATTAGTGGAGCAATAGAGATGCTTCGGCTGCGCTCAGCATGACCGCCTTTTTAACCTAAATAGTAAACATCTCTCCCACATGCTGAACATCATTTTCATGGGCACGCCCGACTTTGCGGTGCCCACCCTGGAAGCCCTGCTGGGCTGGCCCGGCGGCCGGGTGGTGGCCGTCGTCACGGCCCCCGACCGGCCTGCGGGGCGCGGCCGCCAGCTCCAGGCCTCGGCCGTGAAGGCCGCCGCCGAAGGCCACGGCCTGCCCGTGCTGCAACCCACCAACCTGAAATCGCCCGAATTTCAGGCCGAGCTGAAGAGCTACGGCGCGGACTTGCAAGTGGTGGTGGCCTTCCGAATGCTGCCCGAAGCGGTGTGGGCCATGCCGCGGCTGGGCAGCATCAACATCCACGCCTCGCTGCTGCCGCAGTACCGCGGGGCGGCGCCCATCAACTGGGCCCTCATCCGGGGCGAAACGGAAACCGGCGTGAGCAGCTTTTTCCTGCGCCACGAAATCGACACCGGCGACCTGATTTTTCAGGACCGCGTGGCCATCGCGCCCGACGACGATTTTGGCACGCTCTACACCAAGCTCCAGCACGCCGGGGCCCTGCTGGCGCGCCGCTCGGTGGAGGCCCTGGCCGCCGGCACGGCCCCCAGCCTGCCCCAGCAAACGGGCGGCGACCTGCGCCCGGCTCCCAAAATCCAGAAGGAAACCGGCCGGCTCGACTTTGGCCAGTCGGTCGTCGATTTGGTGAACCTGGTGCGGGGCCTCGCGCCTAACCCCGCGGCTTTCGCGCCGCTGCCCGACGGCCGGGTGCTCAAAATATTCCGCGCCGGGGCCCTGCCCGCGGGCTCGGCGGAGGCGCCCGGCACCTGGGCCACCGACGGCCGCCGCTACCTGCGCGTGCGCGCCGCCGACGGCTGGCTCGACCTGCTCGACGTGCAAGCCGAGGGCAAGAAGCGCCTGGGCGTGGAGGAATTTTTACGGGGCAACAAACTGATTTTCTGAGATGGTAGCGTTGGTAGTAGCGGTGGCCGAAAACAATGTAATTGGCCGCGAAAGGCACTTGCCTTGGGGGCACATGCCGGCCGATTTGCGGCACTTCAAGGCCCTCACCCTGGGCCACCCGGTGGTGATGGGCCGCAAAACCTACGACAGCATCGGCCGGGCCCTGCCGGGCCGCCCCAACCTGGTGGTGACGCGCCAGGCCGGCTGGGCCGCGCCCGGCTGCGAGGCCGCGGCGTCGGTGCTGGGGGCCCTGGCCCGCGCCCAGGAGCTGGACGCCGAAGTGGTGTGCGTCATCGGCGGCGGCGAAATCTACCGCGAGGCGCTGGATGCGGCCGACGTGGTGTACCTCACCGAAGTGCACCACGCCTTTGCGGGCGACGCCACCTTCCCGGACCTTTCGCCCGCCACGTGGCGCGAAGAAACCCGCGAGCGGCACGAAGCCGACGCCGCCAACCCCTACGCTTTCAGCTTCGTGACGCTGCGCCGCCGCTGAGCCGGGGGCCCTACCTCCCGCGTTTTTTCTGCCTGCTTTGGACATTCGCCCCATTCCCTACGCTGCCACCTACCCGCTGCGCCACCAAGTGCTGTGGCCCAACAAGCCCCTGGCTTACTGCTACTTGCCCAACGACCCGGCTGGGCAGCACTTCGGCGCGTTTCAAAACGAGGAGTTGGTGGCGGTGATTTCGTTGTTTGTGCAGGGCCCCGTGGCGCAGTTCCGCAAGTTTGCCACCCGGCCCGATTGCCAGGGCCAGGGCCTCGGCACCGCCCTGCTGCGCCACGTGCTGGCGGAAGCGGCCCGGCTGGGGGCCCGGCGCATTTGGTGCAGCGCCCGGCTGGCCACGCGGCCGTTCTACGAGCGGTTCGGCCTAGGGCCCGACGGGCCGGTTTTCGAGAAGGAAGGCATCCCGTACGTGCGGCTGCAGAAAGATTTGCCGTAGTTAGGGGCCCCACGGTGCACAAAAAAACCGCCCATTTAGGCGGCTTTTTTTGCATTAGCAGTCATTTGAAGCGGTTACCGCAGCAGCACCAGCTTGCCCCAGTCGTTTTTGAAGGCTTGATCGCCGTTGGTGGCGCGCTGCGAGAACTTGCCGTCCGGGTCGTCGAGGCTGACGCGGTAGAGGTAGGTGCCGTTGGCGAGGCGGTCGCCGTACTGGTCGGTGCCGTCCCAGGCGAAGTCGGTGAGGTTGTTGCCCAGGTGCAGGGCCCCCAGCTCGCCCATGAAAATCTCGCGCACCACGCGGCCCGTCAGGGTCAGGATCTGGATTTTCATGTTGCGCGGCAGCTCCTGGCCCGTCACCGTGAACACGAAGCGCGCCTTGCTCGTCACCGGGTTCGGGTAGGGGTACACGTTGGTGATTTGCGAAGCGTTCACGACCGTGAACTTCACCTGGAACTCCTGGGCCGCGGCGCTGAGGTTGGCCGTGTTGCGGCCCTGCGCGCGCAGGGTGTAAGTGCCGTCGGGCAGCGGGGTGGTGCGGCCGGGGTGGTAGTCGAGGTAGGCCGTGCTGCCGGCCGCGGTGGTTTCCACGCGGAACGTAACGTCGGGGCCCAGCACGTTCACGGCCGTGGCCGGGCCGGTGCCCGCCTGCAAGTACACGGTGAAGGCCGAGGCGTCGGCCAGGGGCCGCAGCTTGTCGGTGTCGGTGAGCTGGAGGCTGACCACGGGGCGCGGCGACACGATTTCGCCGTTGAGGATGTGGCGGCCGTCGAAGGCCACGTCGAGCACCGGCGGCACGCTGGTATTGCCCACCTGGAAGGGCGCCAGGTTCAGCTCGTTGTTGACGTGCGTGAACTCGGGCAGGGCCTGGGGATCGGTGGGGGCCACCGGCAACGGGTTGAACGTCACCCGCGTGGAGAGATTGCCGAATTTGCCGGTCAGGGGCACTTCCACGTTCTGGGTCAGGATGGCGTCGGGCTGCAAGGGCGCCGTTACGGTCTGGACCACCGACGCCACCTGGGTGTTGGTATTGCTGTCGAACACCTCCGTTTTCACCCGCATCGGGGCCCCAAAGGGCAGCGCCGACACGTTTTCGAACTGCACCGGGAAGGCCAGCTTGCCCAAACCGGTGGCCTGGGCCAGCAGCGCGGCGGGCGCGTAGGTGGCGGCCGGCACCAGGTCGCGCCGCACGATGCCCTCGGGCACGCCGGTGTAGAGCACCAGCCACTCGCGCAGCTGCGGGGCCACGCGGTTGGTATCGGCCACGCTCAGCTCCAGCTGCAGGTACGGGTAGTCGGCGGCCGAAATGCCGGCCAGCGAAAACCGCGACGATGGCACGTTGGCGTTCAGCTCCTTAACGGTGCCGTTCGCGTCGATGCCCAGCAGGCGCAGCCGGAAGCTGCTTGTGCCGTTGCCGCGCGACACCTGGTGCAGCAGCGTTTTCCACTCCTGCGCCGGGCCGATGCGGGCCGAGGTGATGGTGGCCCGCGTGGTCTGCGCATCAAACGCCCAGCGGCCGTTGGGGCCCGCCACGCTCGCCCCTTTCAGGGTGTTGCGCTGCAATTGGGCGTAGTGGCTCTGCGACCAGCCGCTGGCCCCGTCAATCACCCGGAACGAGCTGGTGGCCCAGCGGCCGTCCTCGCCCGCGGCGGCGGCCGCAAAGCGCGCGCGCCAGTACCACACCACGCTGTCGCGCCCGGCGATAGCGGGCAGCGTGGGCCGCCAGCTCACCAGCAACGGGGCCGTGATGTCGGTGCGCTGCACCAGCGGGCTGTTGAAGGCCGCGGTGGTGTCCAGCTCCACGTTGAAGAGGCGCGCGGGGCCGTTGGGGTCGTTGGTTTGGGCCACCAAGCGGGGCGTGCGGGTGGGCACGATGGCAAATTCGGGCGGGTTGAGCACCGTCACGCCGCCCTGCAAAAAGGTGTAGCTGAGCGTGGCCGTGTTGTTGGTTTCGTCCAGCTCGGCTACTTTCTTCTGGTAGTCCAGCTCCACCGTGAACTGGTTGTTGCCAAACACGTTCACGCCGTTCACCACGGTGTTGGTGATGGGAAAGGCGTACACCGTGTCGCGCCGGAACGCCTGCCGGAACACCTGCGTGTACACGTCGTCGGGCCGGGTGGTGCCCGCGTAGCTGCGGGTCACGCGAATTTCGACCGGCTCGCGGGTCACTTTGCCCGGGTTGCTCACCCCAATGTTCAGCAGGAAAGAGGTCGAAGCCGCCGTCACGTCGGTGGGCGGGTTGGCCGAGGCCACGGCCAGGGCCGCGCTGCTGGCCACAAAATCGGGCTTGGCCGGCGCGTACAGCGTCAGCGCGGGGTCGCCCTGCCAGCCGGTGCCCAGCAGCTGCTCAATGCCCACGTCGTCGGTGAAGTTCGTGGTTGCTTGCAGGCGCCGCACTACTTCGTCGTGGACGGCGGTAATGGGCTGGCCGTAGTACGTCGGGTCATTCAGCGCCAACTGGTAGATCAGGTCCTGCGAGATGGACAGCCGGTCAGGGTAGCTGAAGCCGTATTCGCCGAGCGAACCCAGGGCCCCCGCATTGGGCACGTTGAAGAGCCAGTCCTCGACGCGGGTGTAGCCGGTGGTGAAGGTGTGGTTGCCGGCGCAGCCGTTCAGGAACAGCATCGGGTACTTGCCGGCGTTGGTGTAGCCGCTGCCGGCATCGGCGGGCGTGCCAAAATCAAGCAGAAAATCGTTGTTGGAACCGTGGCCGAAGTACGTGATGAACGAGAGGCCCCCGTTCAGCTCGGTGGCGATGTTGACGGGCACGGGCAGTGTGCTGGCAATTTGGCGGGTCGTGACGGTGCCCCCGAAAAAGGGCCGCTCCACGCGCGCCTTGCCACGGTCCATGATGGACCGGAAATCGTCGGACTCCTGCTTGTCGGTGCCCGCCACCAGGTGCAGCACGTTTTTGCGCCACGGGGCCAGGCCCAGCGCTTCGTGCTCCTTAAGTTTCGCCAAGTAGTTGAGCACTTGCTGCTCGTTCACCACCGTGAGGCGGCCGGTGCGAATTTTGGCCCGGTAGTCGCCGGCCCGGAAATCGGCCGTTATCATGTTATCCGACACGGCCCGCGAGCTGGTGGGCACCAAGTCGTAGCCCATTTCGCCGGCGGTGCGAAAGAATTGCCCCCGGAAGATGTACTCGCTGGGCACGATGCCCTTGCCCAGCAGCAGCAGGTAGCGGTTGGGGTTGGCGGGGGCCCCGGCCACCAGCCACAGGCTGAAGTGGCGCAGCGCCAGCCACGACCGCTCGCCGTAGTGGAACTGGTCGTAGAGCTGCGGGGCCGTCACCACCAGCGTGTCGTAGGCCCCGCCGGCCGCCGAGGCTCGGTAGCCCGCGTACAGCCGCGGCGCCTTGGAGGCCCCGTACACTTGCGGGTGCGTGACGATGGCGAAGTTGGCCCGGGCGTTGAGGGTGCGGAACACCAAGCGGCGCGGCGCGGCCGGCACCTCAGCGGCGGCGGCATCGGCCAGCAGCAAGCGGCGCGACTGCGCGGCGGTGGCGCTCGGAAACACAAAGCGCCGGCCCAGGGCCCCCAGGGTTTGGGCGGTAGCGGGGGCGATGCGCTGCACGTTCCAAGGGTCGTGCACGTCGTAGCCGCGCGCGGTGGCCGGAATACTGTCCACCTCAAAAGTGGCCGGGGCGCTCAGCGTGGAGTCGCTGCGGAAGAACTGGGGCCCCGTCCTGAGCCAGCGGCTGGCTTGCGGCACAATGGCCCGCAAGTAGGATACGTGGTAGTAATCACTCGAAGAACCCGAGCCGGCCGTGCCCCCCGAAAAGCGGACCGGGATCTTGCCTTTGGAGCCCACCTCCGACCGCAGCAGCGGGAAGCGGCGGGTGACGTTGCTGTATTTATCGTAGGCAACGGTGCCCAGCGAGCGGAAAGCAGCGTTTTTGTTGAGCGGATCGGTGCTTGCCAGCACCTCCGTGGCGTGGGCCGTTAGGTTGCCGCCCGTCAGGCCGACCTCGACTACCGGGGCGGGCGCCGGACCGGTGCGCAGCACCGCGGGAATGCCGTAAATGGTATCGTTGAATACGCCGCGCAAGTAGCCCGAACTAAACCCTTCGCCCGACTCCAGCCAGGGCAGGTAAGTTACCCCGTTGGGGCCAACGGGGGCTTCTGCGTAGGCCCACTGGTTGGATTTGGAGGCAACGAACAGCCACCACGCGTGCGGGGTGCCCCCGCCGGCCGACTGCGACTCGGCCATGCGCCGGCCCTGGGGGCCCGTGGGGCCCGGGTAGGTCAGGAAGTACGCGGCCGTGTCGGTGTAGAAGCTGTAGAGCTGGTGGGGCTGGTCGCTGTTGGTTTTGTAGAGGTCGCGGTCGAGGACGCCGTCGTTGCGCTGGCCGTAGAATTCCAGGTACGTGCTGGCGTCGAACGTGGCGGGGGCCCCGCCCTGGTACACGGCCAGCTCCTTGCCGCGCCGCCACAGCTGCAAGCGGCTGGGGTCGAGGCCGGTGCCGAGGCCGGCCTTGGCCAGGTACTCGTAATCGAGGCGGTAGAGGGCGTCGCGCGTAATTTTTATCTTGTAATACGCCTGGCCCGGCACGATCCATTCGTTGCCGTAGGGCCCCGACTGCGCCCGCGCCGCGCCGCTGCCCAGCAGCACCAGCCACGCCCACGCCGCCCATTGCATCAGTTTGCGGGTATTGAGTTGTTTCATAACGTAATAAATGCGCCCGGCCGTCGCGCCGGCCGATAGTTTGGAATGATATAGCAGCAGGTAATCGGTTATTTAAAGCCGTAGCCCAGGCTCACAATCAGCGAGTTGGTTTGCGAAGTTTGGCCCAGGGCCTCCACCGCCAGGCGCGAGAGGGCCAGGTCTACGCGCAGGCCGCTGAGGGCCACGCCGGCCCCCAGGCTGTACTGGCCCTTCCAGGACTGGTCGCCGCTGAAATCGGTAATTTTCTGGAAGTTGCCCGCCCCGCCGCGCAAAAACACCAGCTTTTTGTAGCCCAGCTCCACGCCGGCGCGCGGGTCCACGCTCACCACGCCGGTGGAGATGGGCGTGTTGCGTCGGCCGTCGGTGGTGGTTTCCAAGTCCACGGCCACCAAGGCGGTGAACTGCTGGGGCAGCTTGAACTGCCGGCCCACGCCCAGCACCAGGCGCGGCAGCGTGATTTCGTTGCGGTTCGACGGAATCGGGTCGTTCGAGCCGTAGAGCACCGCGCTGCGGTAGTAGTCGGCGTTGATGCTCCAGGCGGTGAACGTGGTGGTCACGTCGCGGGCCGTCAGCCCCAGCTGCCAGCCCTTGTGGCGGTACTGCACGCCCAGGTCCACGCCGAAGCCGTAGGCGTTGGCAAAGCTGCCCACGTTGCGGTAAATGATTTTGGCGTTGGCCCCCACGCTCAGGCCCTCCACCTGCCCAATTTTGCGCGCGTAGGACAGCAGCATGGCGTAATCGGCCACCGAGAAGTACGTGATTTTATCGTACTGAATGTAGCCGTACTCGTTGATGAGGTTGCGCGTGTCGGCGATGTTATCCACACCCAAACGCATGAGGCTCACGCCGATGGCGCTCTTGTCGTCGAGCGGCATGGAGAACGCGGCGTAGTCGTTTTTCACAATGCCCGAGAACAGCTCGGAGTGCATCAGCACGCCGTCGTACTTATGGGTTTGGTTGGCCAGGCCGGCCGGGTTCCAGTAGCCGGCGGTGGCGTCGTCGGCCAGGCCCACTTGCACCTTGCCCATGCCCAGGGCCCGGGCCCCCACCCCCAGGTTGAGGAACTCGTTGCTGTACTTGGGCGCGGTGGTGCTTTGGGCGGCGGCGGGCAGGGCCAGGGCCCCGAGGGCCAGAGCCCCCAGCCACCGCCGGGCGGCGGCGTAGCGTTGGGTCATATCGATAGGTAAACGGTAAATTTTTCTCGCGGACGGAACGCAAGTTACCGCTTTCTAGTGCAGCGCGGGGCCCCGGAATCGGACAATTTCTGGGGCCGGGCGGTGCAATTGGCCCCGGCGGGGCGCCAGCGCGGTTGCGGCGGCAAAAATATTTTTTGACCGAAAA
Source organism: Janthinobacterium lividum (assembly GCA_050954665.1). Taxonomy (GTDB): domain Bacteria; phylum Bacteroidota; class Bacteroidia; order Cytophagales; family Hymenobacteraceae; genus Hymenobacter. The sequence continues at coordinate 122,238 of JBPBPC010000051.1, read as the reverse complement.
GGGCCTAAACGGTTCGCTGGGGCCCTTTTGCAATTGAATCTAGGAAAAGCACCATATTATTATGCAACAGTACCTTGCAAAACAAAGTACCTACCATACATTTGTACTGTTCATCACCCACTAGCCCCCTCATCGCCCATGAAACTTGAAAACACCCAGGTGCAGATGCGCAAGGGCATCCTGGAGTTCTGCATCCTGGAAATCATTGCCCGCGGCGAGGCCTACGCTTCCGACATGCTGGAGGAGCTGACGGCGGCCCGCATGATCGTGGTGGAGGGCACGCTCTACCCGCTGCTCACGCGCCTCAAAAACGCCGCCCTGCTCGACTACACGTGGAAGGAGAGCACCAGCGGCCCGCCCCGCAAGTACTACATCCTCACCCCGGCCGGGGCGCAGTTTCTGCAGGAGCTGCGCGACACGTGGGAGGAAATGGCCCTATCCGTGGGCATCATCCGCCAGGGCCGGCCGCCCGGCGACACCCGCTGATGCGGCCCGCTTTTTTGCCTTTCACTCACCACCCGACTTCAACCGGCCCCGTTCGGCCTTCTTTCGCATGAAAAAGAACATCAGCATCAACTTGCAGGGCCTCATCTTCCACATCGAAGAAGACGGCTACGAAGTGCTCGGCCGCTACCTGGCCGAAGTCAAGGCGCACTTCGCCAGCTTCCGCGGCCACCAAGACATCGTGGCCGACATCGAGGGCCGCATCGCCGAAATCTTCAGCGCCCGCCTCTCGGCCGCCAAGCAGGTCATCACCCTGGACGACGTGGAGGCCATGGTGGCCAAAATGGGCCGGGTGAGTGACTTCGCTTCGGACCTGGACGAGGAGGACGACGCCGAAACGGCCGGGGCCCCGGCCGGCGGCACCTTCGGCCCCGAGGGCACTTTTGGCACCGGCGGGCCGTTTGGTCCCAAGGGCCCGTTTGGGCCCCAGGGGCCCCAGGGGCCCTTCGCGGCCGGCGGCGCGGGCGCCCCGGGCGCTGACGGGACTGCCAAGCGCCTGTTCCGCGACATGGCCCACCGCAAGGTGGCGGGCGTGGCCGCTGGCCTGGCCCAGTACTTCGCCGTGAACCCGCTGTGGGTGCGCCTGGCCTTTGTGGCGCTGGTGCTGTTCAAGCCGGCCCTGCACATCGGCCACACCTACGACTTCGACAACGTGGTGAACTTCTCAGGCTTCTCCGTGCTGCTTTACGTCATCCTGTGGGTGCTGCTGCCCAAGAATTACGACGCCCCCAACCCCGACGACATCGCGCCCGGCGCGGGGCCCCTGGCCGGCCGGCGCTTGTTCCGCGACACGGACACGGCCAAAATCGGGGGCGTGGCCGCCGGCCTGGCCTACTACCTCAAGCTCGACGTGACGCTGGTGCGGGTGCTGCTGCTGGCGGGCCTGTTTGCGGGCGGCTTCACGCTCGTCCTCTACCTCATCCTGTGGGTGGTGGCCCCGGAAGCCAAAACGGTGTCGGAGAAAATGCAGATGCGCGGCGAGGGCGTGACGCTCTCGGGCATCGACAACAACCTGCGCGCCACGGTGCTCGACGCCGACGGCAACCCCGTGGCGTCGGGCCCCAACCGCCCGGTGGGCGCGTTTCTGGAGGGCGCGGCCCGCGGGGCCCGGCCGGCCGTGAGCTTCCTCGGCACGCTGATCCGGTGGGGCGTGGGGGCCCTGCTCATCTTCATGGGCGGCAGCTTGTTGTTCGGCCTGTTCACCATGCTGGGCGTGGTGGCAGGCCTGCTGCCTTCGACTTCGCTAACGGGCAACGGGCGGGGCGGCATTCACTTCGACGACGGCAGCAGCGCCCAGGGCTTCGCCGCGGTGCTGCACAACGTGCAGCCCTGGGCGGCTGGGGTGGCGCTGCTGGCCGCGGGCATTCCGGTGCTGGCGCTGCTGCTGCTGGGGCTGCGGCTCATCCTGCGCCGGCCGGTGGTGGGGCGCCTGGGCAGCCTTTCGCTGCTGGGCCTGTGGCTGGTGGGCGTGGCGGGCACAGCCGTGGCCGGCGGCCAGCTGGCCCGCGAGTTCCGCACCCGCGGCAGCGTGACGACGACCCGCCCACTGGCCCCGGTGCCCGGCCGCAGCCTGGTGCTGGCCGTGCGCAACGACGACGATGACGACGACGAATTCTTTGAAAGCGTGGACGTGAACATTGCGCCCGCCGACAGCGGCCGGGCCCCGTTCATCGAGCAGGAAGTGCGGGCCCGGGGCGCCTCGGCCGCCGCCGCCCGCCAGATGGCCGCCTCGTCGGTGCACTACAATTTTACCCAGCAAGATTCGGTGCTGACGCTCGACCGGGGCTTCACGCTCACCAACGACGCGCCCCTGCGCGGCCAGAAAGTGACGCTGACGCTGCACTTGCCCCTCAACAAAAACTACCGCCTGACGCGGGAATTTGTGGAACGCCTCGACGACGACGACTTCCAGGGCAACCGCCGGCCCAGCGGCAGCGACGCGTACCGCGCCCGGTTGCTGCGCAACGGCCGCTTCCAGTGCCTCGACTGCCCCGCCTTTTCGAGCGGCGACGAGGACAACGACAACAGCAGCGATGCTTCCGACGACAGCAGCGCCGACGATGACGACACCAGCGACAACAACAACGGCCTCCACCTCGACTACGGCGGGGCCCCCAGCTTCGACACCGACCTGGGCAGCTACGGCCGCGGCCGCCGCACCTTCCACGAGAGCGGCTTCACGCAAGTGAACGTGGTGGGCGGCTACCGGGTGGTGGTGCGCCACGGCAACGCCTTCAAAATTGAGGCCGGCGGCGACGAGGACGAGCTGAACAACCTGCGGGTCTCGCGCGACGGCAACGCCTTAGAAATCAAACCCCGCGGCGACACCTCACTTTTCGGCAAAGACTGGGACCGCGACCAGCAGAAGGTGCTCATCCGCATCGAAATGCCGGCCGTGGAAAGCCTGGAACTGGCCGGCGGCATTCAGGCCGACCTCGGCGGCTTCGACCGCCAGGACCGCCTGCGGGTGCAGCAGGCCGGCGTGAGCCACCTGCGCCTCAACGGCAACTACGGCTCTCTGAAGCTGTCGCTGGCCGGGCCCTGCCGCACCACCGCCACCGGCCACGCCGACGACCTCTCGCTCGACGCCGCCGGCGCCGCCGAACTGGCCGGCGCCGCCCTCCAAACCCGCACCGCCAAAGTGAGCCTGGTCGGTGGCTGCAAGGCCCGCCTCAACGTGAGCGAAACCCTCGCGGGCGAAGCCGTGGGCGGCAGCGAAGTGGCCTACAGCGGCCACCCCAAAAGCGTGAAAGTGAACGCCATCGGCGGTTCCAGCTTCCACCGGATTTAAGCCCGGTGGGGCCCTGGCAAAGTTTTTCTGCGCTTGGGGCCCCGCGGCGGGCAACCCCGCCCCTGCCGCCGGCATCTATTGCCCCACGAAAGCTGTCTAAAAAGGAAGGATCCCTCAGATTGGTGAGTGAAATGAGGTTCCTTCCGGCCGAAGCCCCCGGGCCGCCCCCTGCTGCAACAGGAAGGCCCAGGCTTCGGCCATTTCGTTTTTAATGGTGCCCTCCAGGATGGCCTCCAGCACGGCGTTCTTCAACTCGCCCACGTCCTTAGACGGCTTAAGGCCAAAGGCTTCCATGATGATTTCGCCGGTGATGACGGGCTTGAAGTTGCGCAGGTGGTCCTTCTCCTCCACTTCCTTCAGTTTCTCCTCCACCTCCGCGAAATTGCGCAGGTAGCGGGCCTTGCGCTCGTGGTCCTTGCTCGTGATGTCGGCCCGGCACAGCAGCATCAGCCGGTCGATGTCGTCGCCGGCCTCGAAGAGCAGGCGGCGCACGGCCTGGTCGGTCACGGTTTCCTTCACCAGCGCGATGGGGCGCAGGTGCAGGCGCACGAGTTTTTGCACCATCCGCATCTCCTCGCCCTGGGGCAGTTTCAGGTCGGCAAAAATACCCGGCACCCACCGGGCCCCCTTGTCCTCGTGGCCGTGAAACGTCCAGCCCTGCTGCGGGAAGTAGCGCTTGGTGGCGGGCTTGGCGATGTCGTGCAGCACGGCGGCCCAGCGCAGCCACAGGTCGCCGCCGGCCGCGGCCACGTTGTCCAGCACTTGCAACGTGTGGTAAAAGTTGTCCTTGTGGGCGTGCTTGCCCACTTTTTCCACGCCGTAAAGCTGCGTCATCTTCGGAAAGATGAGGTGCAGCAACCCCGTCTGGAACAGCAGCTTGAACCCGTAGCTGGGCAGCGGCGACTCGATGATCTTGTTCAGCTCGGTCGTGATCCGCTCCTGCGACACAATTTTGATCCGCTCCTTGTTGCGCACGATGGCGTCGTAGGTATCGGGCTCGATGTCGAAGCCCAGCTGCGAGGCGAAGCGCACGGCGCGCATCATCCGCAGCGGGTCGTCGGAAAACGTCACGTCGGGCCCCAGCGGCGTGCGGATGGTCTGGGTGGACAAGTCCTGCATGCCGCCGTAGCGGTCCACCAGGGCCCCAAAATCGGCCGGGTTCAAGCTCAGGCCCAGCGCGTTGATGGTGAAGTCGCGCCGGGCCAGGTCGTCTTCCAGCGTGCCGGTTTCTACTTCGGGCTTGCGGCTTTCGGCGCGGTAGCTCTCCTTGCGGGCCCCCACAAACTCGATTTCGCCGGCCTCCTGGGTGGGCAGCATGGCGGTGCCGAAGTTTTTGAACACCGTCACTTTGCCCCGGCCCGGCAGCCGGCGGCCCACCTCTTGGGCCAAGGCAATGCCGTCGCCCACGGTCACCACGTCGATGTCTTTGCTGGCGCGGCCCAGCGCCAAGTCGCGCACGTAGCCGCCGATGACGTAGGCCGGCTGGCCGAGGGCCCCGGCCGCGTCGGCGATGGTGCGAAAAATGGGCAAATCGGGCAGTTCGGGCGTGTTCATGGGCGCAAAGGTCGCAAGCTGGCCGTATTCGGGCCGCCACGCGGTGCGCAGCGGGGCCCCGCCCAGTTATTCGCGCACCACTTCCAGGGCCCCGCCGGGCCCCAGGCGCACCACCCGCGAGGGGGCCACGCGGGTCGCGTCGTCGTGCCGCCAGTTGGCCACGTAGTCGGCGCCGCGCAGCAGGGCCGGGTCAATTTCGCTGTACACGGCGGGGGCCGGCTCGCCGGGCTTGTTGGCCGACGTGGACACCAGGCCGTGGCCCAGGCGGCGCACCACCTTGAAGCAAAACTCGTCCTGCACGATGCGCAGGCCCACCGTGCCGTCGGGCGCTACCAGGCCCGAGGCCACGGCGCGGCTGGCGGGCAGCAAGTAGGTGGTGGGCCGGGTTTGGGCGGCCAGGGCGGCTTCCAGCGCGGCGGGCACCTGGGCGGCGTAACGGGCCAGCATGGCCAAGTCGGCCACCAGCACGATGCTGGGCTTGCCGGCCTCGCGGCCCTTCAGCTTGTACAGTTTCTCGACGGCGGGGGGCACTTCGGCGTCGCAGCCCAGGCCCCACACGGTGTCGGTAGGGTACAGAATAATTTGCTGGAGCAGCAGCGCATCCACGGCGGCGTCCACTTCTTGCTGGAAAAATTTCATAATCAGATAATAAAAGCGGAACAAGGTTGAGCTACCCACCGCCGGCCCGCGGGGCCCCGCGGGCCGGCGGGGCCCGGTGCGCAACCGCACCGCCGGGCCCTCGTTCAAGACGAATCCGCAAATATGCCCCATCCGCATGGCTCCTGCTTTTGCCCACACCCTCGACACCCCCACCCTGCGCCTCGCCTACGAACGCCGGGGCCCCGCCGACGCCCCCGTGGCGTTGCTCCTGCACGGCTTCCCCGACGACCTGCGCACCTGGGACGCGGTGGCCGAGCAGCTCGTAGCCGCCGGCTACCAAACCCTGGCCCCGTCGATGCGCGGCTGCGGCGGCTCGGTCTTCCTGGACTCTGACACGCCCCGCAGCGGCCAAACCACGGCCCTGGCCCAGGACGCCATCGACCTGCTCGACGGCCTGGGCATCGAAAAAGTGGTGCTGGTGGGGCACGATTGGGGGGCCCACGCGGCCTACCTCGTCGCCGCCCTCTGGCCGGAGCGGGTCGAGCGGCTGGTGACCGTTTCGGTGGGCTACGAGACCGGCATCAAGTCCGGCGATCAGATCCCCGTCAACCAGGTCCACGCCTACTGGTACCAGTGGTTCTTCCACACCGAGCGCGGCCACGAGGCGCTGAAGGACAACCGCCGCGAGTTCTGCCGCTACATCTGGCACCTGTGGTCGCCCACCATGCCGTTCGACGACGCCACGTTTGAGCGCACCGCCGCTTCGTGGGACAACCCGGCCTGGGTGGACGTGGTGCTGCACGCCTACTGCTTCCGCTGGGGCGCCGCGCCGCCCGACCCGCGCTACGCGGCCCTGGAAAAGCAGATAAAGCCGCAGCCTAAAATCAGCGTGCCCACCACCGTGCTCCACGGCGCGCTGGACGGGGCCAGCCTAGTGGCTTCGTCCGAAGGCAAAGAGGCATTTTTCACGGGCCCCTACCGGCGGCAGGTGCTGCCCGGCGTGGGCCACTACGTGCCCCGCGAGGCCCCCGACGCCATCGTGGCGGCCGTGCTGAGCGGACAATAGCTCCCCGCAGCGCGGCCCACAAAGCCCGCGCTGCGGGGCCTACGGAATGCTTTGGCACAGCTCCACCAGCACGCCGCCGGCGCTTTTGGGGTGCACGAAGCACACGAGCTTGTTGTCGGCGCCGCGCTTGGGGGCCTCGTTTAGCAACACAAAACCTTCGACGCGCAGCCGGGCCATTTCGGCCGCGATGTCGTCCACTTCAAAGGCCACGTGGTGGATGCCGGCGGGCTTTTTCTCCAGAAATTTGGTGATGGCGCTGTCGGGGCCCGTGCCGGCCAGCAGCTCGATTTTGGCGCCGCCGACCCGGAAAAAGACCGTATCGACGGCCTCGCTGGCCACGTGCTCGGTTTTGTAGGGGCCCGTGCCCAGCAGCTTGGTGTAGAGGGCCGTGGCGGCGGCCAAGTCGGGCACGGCCAGGCCGAGGTGTTCGAGGTTGGTGAGCATGAAAAGACCGGGGCCGTTACATAGGTAGGAATGTCCCTATTTTTGTGGGGCCAAAGAAAACCGTTTATCTTGGAACGGTGTTCTATGTGCGGCTGGCCAACCGCCGGCCCTTCCCAGCCAATAATCGCTCTTGCGCAATGCTTAAGCTTCCTATCTACCTCGACAACAACGCCACTACGCCCCTCGACCCGCGGGTGCTGGAGGCGATGATGCCCTACCTGACCGACGTGTTCGGCAACGCCGCTTCGCGCAACCACCCCTTCGGTTGGGCCGCCGAGGAAGGCGTGGACTACGCCCGCAACCAGATTTCCCAGCTCATCGGCTGCGATTCGAAGGAAATTATCTTCACCAGCGGCGCCACCGAGGGCGACAACCTGGGCATCAAGGGCGTGTTTGAGATGTACGCCCAGAAGGGCAACCACGTCATCACCACCACCACCGAGCACAAAGCCGTGCTCGACACCTGCAAGCACCTCGAAAAAATTGGCGGCCGCGTCACTTACCTGCCCGTGGACGAGCTGGGCCTCATCAGCCTCGCCGACCTCGAAGCGGCCATGACGCCCCAGACGATTCTGGTGACCATCATGTACGGCAACAACGAGACGGGCACCATCCAGCCCATCCGCGAAATTGCCGCCATCGCCCACCGGCACGGGGCCCTGTTCATGACCGACGGCACCCAGGCCGTGGGCAAGATTCCGGTGGATGTCTTGGCCGACGGCATCGACATCATGGCCTTCACGGCCCACAAAATGTACGGCCCCAAGGGCGTGGGGGCCCTGTACGTGCGCCGCAAAAACCCGCGCGTGAAGGTGACCGCTCAGATGGACGGCGGCGGCCACGAGCGCGGCATGCGCTCGGGCACCCTCAACGTGCCGGGCATCGTGGGCTTCGGCAAGGCTTGCGAGCTGGCCCGCCTGGAAATGGCCGCCGATGCCGCCCGCCTCAGCGTGATGCGCGACCGCCTGCAAACCCAGCTCATGGAACTGGAAGAGAGCTACGTGAACGGCTCGGTGGAGAGCCGCTTGCCGCACGTGGCCAACATCAGCTTCAAGTACGTGGAAGGCGAAGGCCTGATGATGGGCATCAAGGACCTGGCCGTGTCGTCGGGCTCGGCCTGCACTTCGGCTTCGCTCGAGCCCAGCTACGTGCTCAAGGCCCTGGGCCTGAGCGACGACCTGGCGCACTCGTCGCTGCGCTTCGGCCTGAGCCGCTTCACCACCGACGAGCAAATCGACTACGCCATCAACCACGTGAAAGAGGCCGTCACCAAGCTCCGCGAAATGTCGCCCCTGTGGGAAATGCACAAGGAAGGCGTTGACCTCAGCAAAATTGAGTGGGCCGAACATTGATTCTTTGGCTGCGGGCCTGCGCCCCGGCCACCCGCTGCCCACTCCTATCTTTTTACATCAATAATCCTCTCATACCATGGCCTACTCCGATAAAGTAATCGACCACTACAGCAACCCCCGCAACGTGGGCACGCTGGACAAAAGCAAGAAGAACGTGGGCACCGGCTTGGTGGGGGCCCCCGAGTGCGGCGACGTCATGCGCCTGCAAATTGAGGTGGACGAAGCCACCAACACCATCACCGACGCCAAATTCAAAACCTTCGGCTGCGGCTCGGCCATTGCGTCGTCGTCGCTGGCCACGGAGTGGCTAAAAGGCAAGACCGTGGACGAGGCCCTGGCCATCGACAACATGGAGATTGTGGAAGAGCTGGCCCTGCCGCCGGTGAAAATCCACTGCTCGGTGCTGGCCGAAGACGCCATCAAGTCGGCCATTTCGGACTACCGCGTGAAGAACGGCTTGCCCGCCCTGGAGCTGGCGCACCACTAGTAGCCGCGAAACCAGCGGTGGGGCCCCGCGGCAGAACGGCGTTTGCCATTCTGCCGCGGGGCCCCACTTTTTTTGCCTTATTTAGAATCCTTCCGGGCTGTATCTTTGTTAGGAAGTTATTGCCCTGGCCCCAGCCGGGCGTTTGAACCGCCTAACCGACACCTGCCATGATTACCGTATCCGACAAAGCCAAGGAGAAAGTAGAGCGCCTGATGCACGATTCCGAGTTGGATGCCACGTACCGCCTGCGGGCCTCGGTGGCCGGCGGCGGCTGCTCGGGCCTGAGCTACAAGCTGGACTTCGACAACGAAGTGCGGCCGATGGACCAGGAGTTCGAAGACAAGGGCGTACGCGTGGTGGTGGACATGAAAAGCTTCCTGTACCTGGCCGGCACCGAGCTGGACTTCTCGGACGGCTTGAACGGCAAAGGCTTTCAGTTCAACAACCCCAACGCTTCCCGCTCGTGCGGCTGCGGCGAAAGCTTCTCGGTGTGACCCAACTTACGACTTTTGAAAAGGGGCCCCATGCACACTGCACGGGGCCCCTTTTGTTTGCGGCACACCCACAAAACAGCTTAGTCGCAGTCCAACTTGCGCTGAATCGACAAATTATAAACAACCAGCACACCGGAAACGAGAATACCCGCCTTGGCAACCTCTGGGACAGCATCGGCACCATGGCCACGCTTATGCTCATGAAGCTGAAGTAGCCCGTTATTTGGTGGCGGCTACTTGCCGCAAGCGCTGCTGCAAGGCATCCAGGTCTGGCCGCGACAGGTACTGCCCGTCGGCCAGCACGCCCGTGATTTTGCGGGTATTGGCAATGTCTAGCAACGGGTTGGCGCTGAGCAGAACTAAGTCGGCCAGCTTACCTGCCTGCACCGTGCCGAAGTCTTGGCGACGGTGGTAAAACGTGGCCGGGTTCAGCGTAGCGGTTTGCAAGGCCTCCAGCGGCGTGAAGCCCGCCGCCACGAAGCGCTGCAATTCGAGGTGCAGGCTCACGCCCGGCACCAGGTCCACGCCCGCCGGCATGTCGGTGCCGGCCAGAAAGCCCACGCCCGCCGCGTGCAGCTTGCGCACGATGGCCAGCTCGTGGCGCACAAAGCGGGCGCGCACGGCCAGCGGGTCGGTATCGAGGGTGCGCGCAATGCCGAGCTGGGCCTTGGGCCAGCGTTGCGCCACCCAACTGGCCCCGGCGTACCCCAGGTCGGGGTCTTGGCGCCACGCAATGCTGTCGACCAGCCACTGGCCGCGCTCCCAGAAGAGGGTGGGGCACTGCCACACTTCGCGGTGCTGGCCCAGCAGCTGAACGATGCTGGCTTCGTGGGCGGGGTCGTAGGTGGCGAGCAGGCGGGCCGGCAGCTTGGGGGCGCCCGCTACGTACTGGTCCTCGGCGGTCGAGCTGGCTTCAAAAATACCAATCAGGTGCTCGAAGCTGCGCTGGCCAGCCGCCACGGCCTCGGTGGCGCGCACGGCATCGGGCACGTGCCCTTCGATGGGGAGGCCCGCCGCCTGGGCCGCCTGGGCAATGGCGAAGTAGGCCGCGCGCGGCACCAGCGACTGAATCTTAATAAAATCGACGCCGCGGGCCTTGAGCAGCGCCACGGCCCGGCGCCCATCTTCGGCGGTGGCAATGGCGATGGACGCCTGGTAGGGCGATTTGGGCCCGTCGAGCATGGGGCCGCTCACCACCATTCGCGGGCCCAGCAGCCGGTGGCTGGCCACGGCCGCCCGCGCCCACAAAATCGAATCGAGCGCGCTGCCCATGTCGCGGATGCCCGTGACGCCATTGGCCACCAGCAGCGGCAAAATCAGTTGGGTGCCCGCGCTGGCCGTGCCGTCGAAGTAGACGTGCGTGTGCATGTCCCACAGGCCCGGGATGAGGTACTGCCCACTGGCGTCCACCACGCGCCCCCGGCGGGGGGCAGGCCCAGTAGTAGGCCCCACTTTCGCAATGCGTTTGCCCGCGATAACCACCGTTTGGTCGGGCTTGATCTGCCCGGTGGCCACGTCCACCACGTTGACGTGCACAATGGTCAGGTCTTGCGCCCGCGCCGACCACGCGCCGGCAAAAACCACAAAAAATAGGAGTCGAAAAAATTGCATTTGGTCGAGAGGGAAGGCACCAAGCGGGGCTGCTGGTGAACGAAGAGAAGGCCACGGCTAAGCTAGGCCACTAAAACTGAGACGAGCGGAAAAACCAAGGCGAGCGGACTGGTGGGCCCGCTCGCCTTGGTTTCAGCTCATTTTATTGCATTACAGCCGCGGGTCCACCGCCTCGCTCTCCAGGGCGAGCACGCCGAATACGCACTGGTGCACGCGGCGCAGCGGCTGCCCGGCCACGAAGCGCTCCAGCCCTTCCACGCCCAGCGAAAATTCGCGCAGGGCCAGGTTGCGCTTGGCTTTCACGTTGCGTTGGCGCAGGCGCTCGAGGTTGCCCGGCAGCAGGTAGTCGGGCCCATAGATGATGCGCAAGTATTCGGGGCCCCGGCACTTGAGGGCCGGTTGCAGCAGGCTCTGGCCTTTAAGGGCCACGAAGTCGTAGGGCTTCACCACCATGCCCTCGCCGCCGGCCGCCGTCAGGTCCGTCCACCACTGGATGGCGGCCTCCACTGCGGCCGGGTCGCGCAGGGGCACCACCCGGTAGGGCGTGGCGCGCAGCAGGCCCGGGTCGGCCAGGGCCAGCGTGCGCAGCGTTTCCATGTGCCAGGCGTGGTCGCGGTCGAAATACGTTTTGCCCTCGGTGGCCAGCAGGTGGAAGGGGGCCAGCTTCAAATCGTCGAGCGAATGCACCGGCCAGCAGTAGCGGCGGTAGGCGTCGGCGTAGTCGGCGGCGGCCTGCCGGCGGGCCGTCGTGCGGGCCAGCAGGGCCCCGGCGCCGTCAAGGCCCCGGGCGGCGGCCTGGGCCAGCACGGCCTCGGCCTGGGGCAGGGCGGCGGTGGCGGCCGCGGCCACGGCGGCGTACTGGGTTTTCACCAGTTCCTGGGCCTTGGCCGACCACGGCAGCAGCTCGGCGTCGAGACACACCCAGTCGGTGCCGAACCGCTCCCAAAAGCCGGCCGTGGTCAGCGCGTCGCGCAGCCGGGCCAGAAAGGCCGTTTCCAGGGCCCCGTCGGTGAAGAAGTTGCGCCCGGTGCGGGTGTAGCACTTGCCGAGGCCTTCGCCCGCGAGGCCCAGCCGGCGCTGGATGGCGGCCTCGTCGCGGCCCAGCACCACCACCACGCGGCTGCCCATGTGCTTTTCTTCGCACACCACGCGCTCCACGCCCTGGCGCTGGTAGTAATCGAAGGCTTCGGCCGGGTGCTCGAGCAAATCGGGCAGGGCCGAGGTTTCGGTCGGCGACATGGTGGGCGGCAGGTACAGCAGCCACTTGGGGTGCACGGCGAAGCGCGACATCACCTCCAGGGCGGCCACCGCGTTTTCTTCCCGGATGGTGACGCCGCGCAGCAGCCGGGTTTCGACGAACTGCTTGCCCGTCACGTCGCGGATGTCGAGCAGGTCGTCGTTGGCGTGCTGGGCACTGGTGGTTAGTTGCTCCTCCTCAGTCGTCAGGCCGTTCCCGCGAGCGGCTTGCGCTTGCAGGGCGCGGTAGTTGAGCGGGCGCACGGGCTCGCTATATACCTGCGCGGCGGGCACGCTCACCAGCTCGCGCTCGGGGTAGCGCAGGGCCGTCAGGCGGCCCCCGAACACGCAGCCCGTGTCCAGGTCGATGGTGTTGTTGAGCCATTCGGCGTCGGGCACGGGCGTGTGGCCGAAGGCCACCAGGGCCCGGCCCCGGTACTCGCGGGCCCACTCGTAGCGCACGGGCAGCCCGAACTCGTCAATCTCGCCGGTGCTCTCGCCAAACAGCGCGAAGGCCCGCACCGCCCCCGAGCCGCGGCCCTGCATCGCCTCGGTCAGGCCGGCGTGGGCCACCACCAGCTTGCCGCCGTCGAGCACGTAGTGGCTCACCAGCCCGTCGAGGAAGCGCCGCACCTCGCCCTTGAACGCCTCGGGCTCGGGCTCCAGCTGGGCCAGGGTTTCGGCCAGGCCGTGGTTCACGGTCACCTTTTTGCCGCTCAGGTGGCGCAGCAGCTTGATGTCGTGGTTGCCGGGCACGCAGAGGGCGCTGCCGTCGCGCACCATGCTCATGACCAAGCGCAGCACTTGCGGGGAGGCGGGGCCCCGGTCCACGAGGTCGCCCAGAAAAATGGCCCGCCGCCCGGCCGGCGGCACCACCCGGATGCCCAGGTCGCGCACGTCGTTGATCGGCTCGTCGTGCAGCGCGTAGCCCAAGGTTTCGAGCAGCGCGCGCAGCTCGGGGTAGCAGCCGTGCACGTCGCCGACGATGTCGAAGGGCCCCGTTTCCGCTTGGCGGTTGTTGTAGAGCCGGTCGCGGGTGATGCTTTGCACGGCGTCGACTTCTTCCGCTCCGCGCAGGTGGTGCACGTGCCGGAAGCCTTCTTCCTTGAGGGTGCGCAGGCTTTTGCGCAACGCCTGGCGGTGCCGGGCCACCACGTGGGGCCCCACGCCGCGCCGCTCGGGGCGCTGGGCGTTGCGGGCCAGGGCCACGGCGTCGGGCACGTCGAGCACCACGGCCACGGGCAGCACGTGGTACTGCCGGGCCAGGGCCACCAAGGGCTTGCGGCCCTCGGGCTGCACGTTGGTGGCGTCCACCACCGTCAGCAGCCCGCGCTTGAGGCGCTTGGCCACCAGGTAGTGCAGCAGCTCAAAGGCGTCGGCGCTGGCCGCCTGGTCGTTTTCGTCGTCGGCCACCAGGCCCCGGCACGTATCCGACGACACAATTTCGGTGGGCTTAAACAAGCGCCGGGCAAACGTGGACTTGCCCGCGCCCGTGCTGCCAATGAGCAGCACCAAGGCAAGTTCGGGGACCTTAAGGGTATCTTGGGGCATTGGAAAGGACGCGGCGCCAACTGGCCGCCCACAAGATTAGGCACAACCCCGCACTATTGAAGCATTCGCGATGAAGGTCGGCAAGCAATTCAACCAGCTCACTTACAGGGAGTACCTGCACCTGATGGCGAACCACAAGAAGTTCACGGACTTCAATACGCTGGGGCTGTTTCGCTCCCTCGTGGAAACCACGAAACTGAGCCTCGAACAGAAGCTTGCGCTGCGGCAAGTGGCCATCGCTGCGTTTGCGAAGGCGTTCGAGTTCCTGCAATTGAAAGACCCCACAACCTATTTCGAGGTGAGTACGCTGGGCGAAACATTGACCAAAGCCGATGAGAACCAGGCGTGGGAGAATATTAGGTGGAATCAGCAGAAAATTTGGGAAAGCAAAAAGCTGGGGCACCGAAACTTCGGGACGTACTCGAAGCACGATTGCGGCTATGACACTTGCCATCTGAATGGGCTGATGATCAGACAGGGCTCTCGCCTAGCGTGGGGCGGAGAAATGCATTTCCGCTCGGGTAATAACCACGGCTGGCCCCAATACTTAAAAGCTGAGCGGCGCAAACAAGATCGAAAATCTGAGCAGAAAATTGTGAATCAAAGAATTATGGAAGAATAGCTTCCCCGCATGGATAAATACAGTGCCTCCGCCCACGAAAGCGAAATCCTGCCGAACCTGCTGGGGCTGACCGACGCCACGGCCATCGGGCTGGCCGAATTCGAAGGTTTCCTGCGCGCCGACATCGTGCTGACGGAAGCCCTCGTGCCCACCACCCCGTTCACGCTGAACTACCTGTTGGATATGCACCGCCTGGCGCTCGGCCACCTCTACGCTTTCGCCGGGCGCTACCGCGCGGTGAACATCTCCAAGGGCGGGTTTGCCTTCCCCGCCGCGCGGTTCCTGCCGGCTTCCGTGCAGCACTTCGAGCGGGAATGGCTGCGCCAGCCCCTGCCCACCGGTCCCGGCGCGCTGCTCGACCACGTGGGCGCGGTGCACGGCGAGCTGCTGTTCATTCACCCGTTCCGCGAGGGCAACGGGCGCACGGCCCGCCTGCTGGCCAACCTGATGCTGGAGCAGCGCGGCCACGCGCGCCTGCGCTGAGAACTGGTCGACGCAGCCGCCTTCCCGCGCTACGTAGCCGCGGTGTAGCAGAGCGGCCTGGGCAACTACGCGCCCATGCAAGCGCTTATGCGGGCGCTTTCTCCAAGCTGAGCTCCACCGCCTGCAACGCGGCCTGGGCTTGCTCGGCCGACACCTGAATGCCCTCGATGCGGAACGAGGCGCGCATGGCTTCCGCCAGTTGCTGGCGCTTGGCGGCTTTGGCAGCAGTGGCAGTAGGCTTCATGGGTGAGTGGAATTGAGTTGGCAAGATAAAAACAACGGGCCAACCGCACCCGGTTCCACTAGATTCTAAGCCTTGGGGCCCCGGCACGTGTCCGACGACAACAATTTCGGTGGGCTCGAACAAGCGCCGGGCAAACGTGGACTTGCCCGCCCCCGTGCTACCAATGAGCAGCACCAGGGCAAGTTCGGGGATCTTAAGGGTATCTTGGGGCATTGGAAATAAGGTAGAGCGGATTTTTAAACCAGTTACTTATATGACACTTTGCATTTCCTGGGTAAGAAAAATTAAAGAACACGAGGAATTACTAATACTAACGGATAGTCGATTGCGCTCATATGGAGCATGGGACTGTGGGCCTAAAATTCTGACCTTTCTAAGAACGGATTGTGCAATTTGCTTTGAAGGCGATACAACATTCGCTTATCCAATGATGATACAATTGCAAACAGCTGTTGCTAATTACCCAAGAGCGGTAAACCGTTCGCAGGATTTATATGATTTCAAAGGATACTTATTAAAAATTCTCAATGATATGTTGAGATATAAATCAGATTATGAAATACCTGAAATATCCTTTCTATTCGGAGGATATTCTTGGAAAAAGAACAAGTTTGCATTATGGAAAATACATTATGACAAATTTTACAAAATATTCACTCATAGGCCTATATCCTTCTGGAAAGGAATAAATGGCGACATAAAGGTTTCTTTTTCTGGAGATTATACTGAAGATGCAAAATCTCGCTTACTAAGCTTGCTAAAGCAACGTAACAAACTACCTGAAGGAAGCTTAGATATGGAGCCGTTCGAAGTTTTACGTGATATGCTGTTTGAGAAAAATGAAGAAAAGTATCCATTAATTGGTGGGGCTCCTCAATTGATAAAGATTCATAGACATATGAATAGAACTCCGATTGCTATCAAATGGAATTTGTTAGGTCAAGATATTTTATCAGTTCTTGGGCGGCCACTTTTAGAATATGAAAAAACTACGTATCCTACATTAGACCCAGTAACGCTTAAGCTCGAACGCAGTTAGATTGTCAGTCTACAGCATTTTCTGACTTACTAATTTAAATACCACCAACTGCGACGGGGCCCCTACGCCTTCCAATTCTTCGCCCATGGTTACCAGCCGCACTTGGTAGCCGTGCCGCTCGGCTACGGCGGTGGCCCAGGCGGCAAACTCGGCGCGGGACCATTCGAAGCGGTGGTCGTCGTGGCGGAATTCGCCGGCGTTTAGCTTTTCAAACAGCTGGTTGTAGTCGGCGTTGGGCGTCGTGACGAACACATGCCCCGGGCGGGCCTGGCCGAATACTACGGCTTCGAGGGCGGCGAGGCGGTTCTCGTCCAGGTGCTCGATGACTTCCACCAGCGCCGCCGCGTCGAAGCCAGCCAGCCGGTCGTCGCGGTAGAGCAGCGAACCCTGGACGAGGTCGATGCGGGCGCGCTGGCGCGGGGGCATCTCCACCAAGTGCAGGCGCTGCGCGGCCCGGCTCAGCGCCTGGTGGGACACGTCCATGCCGAGGATGTACTCGATTTTGGGCTGGCGCAGCAGCAGGCGCAGCAGCTTGCCTTCGCCGCAGCCCAGGTCCAGCACGCGCTTCGGGCCCAAGTCGTACATCTCCTGGGCCACTTGCTGGAGGCGCTGGTCGTGCAGGGACAGCTTGGGCGCCGGGGCGCCGGGCAGGGTATCCGGGGGCAGGGCGGCCACGGTTTCGCCCGCCTCAATAGCCACCGGTTCCGCCGGGGCGTCGTCAGCGGCCGGCTCGCCTTCCAGCAGCCGCGCCAGCGTGGGGTTCACGTAGGCGGCCAGGTAGCGCAGGTAGCGGCGCGTGATGAAGCCGCGCTCGGGGTGCTGGGGCAGCCAGTCGCCGCCGCGGTGCAGCAGCTTTTCGGCCTCGTTCTCGCCGATGTAGTAGTGCTTGTCGTTGTCGAGCACCGGCAGCAGCACGTAGAGGTGGGTGAGCACGTCTTGCAGGCGCAGGCCGGCGTGGCGCAGGTGCAGGATGTAGTAGCGGCTGGGGCCCCAGGCCGGCACGGTGGGGTCGAGCGGCGTGTTCTCCACTTCCACGGCGTAGCCCAGCGGCTCGAAGAGGCGGCGCGGCCAGTCGGGGCCCGGGGCCGACACCACGGCCACGGTCACCGCCAGCGGCAGGGCCTGGGCAGGCAGGCTGGGGCGGTCCTTGCAGGTGCCGTTCATGGCCGTGCCGAAGGCCTTGCTCAGGGCCCCGCTCAGAAACGACGAGGCCACGTAGGGCCGGTCGTT
The DNA here is from genome assembly GCA_050954665.1 of Janthinobacterium lividum. Taxonomy (GTDB): domain Bacteria; phylum Bacteroidota; class Bacteroidia; order Cytophagales; family Hymenobacteraceae; genus Hymenobacter. Next base: position 104,930 of record JBPBPC010000051.1, on the reverse strand, counting down.
CACGTACTGCTCCAGGGCGAAGCCCTCGCCGCTGCCGCCCCGGCCGCGCACCAGGCCCACGGGGTCGAGGTCGAGCAGCAGCGCCGCCGTGCAGCGTTCGGCGGTGGCTTCGGGGTAGAACACGTGGGCCTGGCCCCCGGCCACTTCCACGCTTTGCAGGCGCGCGGGGTTCTTGTGCAGCAAGTAGCCGAGGTCGGTGGCCGGCTGGTAGGTCGTAGTGATGGTGAGCAGCATACGCGGGAATTGGGCCGCCCCGCGAAGCCGGGGGCAAGCGGCGGCAAGCTACGCCCCGCGCCAACTAACTATAGCCTGCTGGCTACTGCGCGGCAGGAAGCGCTTCGGGCGGGCGAAAGGAAAACGCCCAGGTGAATTGCGTAGGGGTTTCCGCATTGTTTTGAAAAGCAGGCAGTCCCCGCACAACCCGCAGGGCTTCCTCATCACAGCCATCGCCCAGCCCCTTTTTGACCCGGGCGTGGCACACCTCCCCGTCTTCGCGCACAATGAAGTCAACGAAGACCAGCCCCACCGTACCGTGCTCGCGAGCTGCCGCGGGGTAGCGCAGGTTTTGCTGCACAAACCCAATGGCTTCCGTTTTGCCGCCCGGCAGCTTCGGCATGTCAGAAGTGTACGTGTACACCTTGCCGTAGCGCGTGTTGCTTCGGCCCGCCGTGTCCGTGCGCAAAGGCGGGATTTCCGTCGGCAGGTCGGTGGTATCGGGGCCCATCACCAGGCCGAACGGATGCGCGACGGCAGCCAGGGCCTCTTCGGGAGACTGGGGCGTGTACGTTGGGGCCGGCTTGAGTAACAAGGCGCTGATTAAGGCAACCAGCGCCACCAGCGCACTCTTCTTGCTAACCGCCCCGTTGCCCGCTACGAGTGCCAGGAGGGCGCTCAGGACCGCAATTGCGGCCACTGCACAGGCTACGATAAACAGCAGGCCCCCAACCAGCTGCGAGATAATGTTGTCCGCCAGAGCGTAGCTGGGCAGCGGGCTAGCCCCCAGGGCCGTGGCCAATAATATCCCGTAACGGGCGCGCATGGCTTGGCTGCTTTTCACTCGCGCTTAACTACTCCCACAGCGGGTAGTGCTCCAGCTGCACCTCCTGGCCGAAGAAGATGCGGGTGCTTTCCTCGAACGAGCGGGTGAAGTCGGACACGTAGAAGTGGTGCGCCGGTGGGGCCCCGGCGACTGGCGCGGCCAACAACTGGTGGGCCCCCAGGGCCTCGGCCACGGTGGCGGCCACCACGGCGGAGGGGTCGAGCACGGCCACGCGGCCCTGGTAGTAATCGTCGATTTGGGGCTTGATGAGCGGGAAGTGGGTGCAGGCCAGCAGCAGGGCGTCGATGCCTTGCAGGGCCGGGTGGTCGAGGTAGGCGCGGATGATTTCCTCCGACACGCGGCCCACAAAAAAGCCTTCCTCGATCATGGGGATCAGCAAGGGGGTGGCCAGGGGGTGCAGGTCCACGCCGAGGTCGAGCTGGTCGATTTTCTTGCGGTAGATGTTGGAGCCCACCGTTTGCTTGGTGCCGATGAGGCCCACCGGCCGGCCGGCGTAGTGGCGGCCCACGTGCTGCACCACGGGGTCGATCATGCCCACCACCAGGGCCTTGGAGCCCACATATTCGCGCACCAACTCGTAGGCCGCGGCCGACGCCGAGTTGCAGGCAATGAGGATGAGCTTGCAGTGCTGGCGCAGCAGCACGTCGCAGATTTTGACGGCGTAGGCCTGGATGGCGGCGGTGCTTTTCTCGCCGTAGGGCAGGTGGGCGGTGTCGCCGAAGTACACCAGCCGCTCGTGGGGCAGGCGCTGGGCCACGGCCCGGGCCACGGTGAGGCCCCCAATGCCCGAATCGAAAACGCCAATGGGCCGGGCGGCGGGGCTGGGGGCAGCGGGTGGGTTCATGGGGCAAAGGTAGCGGGCGCGGCGGCGCCCGTGGAACGCACCAAAACCCACGCTGCGACGCAGGGGCCCTACCTGGCCGTCAGCCGCTCCAGCAACACCACGGCGCAGCCGTGGTAGGTGGTTCGGGCGTACTCCTGGAAGCCAAGCTTGGCGGCCAGGCCCCGCGACGGCGCGTTGGCTTCGTCGATGAGGCACACGGTGCGCGGCTTGGGCAGGTGGGCGTCGCCCCAGGCCAAGGCGGCCTGCGTGGCCTCGGTGGCGTAGCCGCGGCCGTGGGCGTGCGGGGCCAGCACCCAGCCCATTTCCGGCCAGCCTTTCACGGAGGGCTCGACGGCGCGCTGCCACTCGCCAAACCCCACGTTGCCAATGAATTGGCTGGTGGCTTTTTCTTCCACGGCCCAGTAGCCGTAGCCGTACAGGGCCCACACGCCGAGGTGGCGCAGCATCTTGGTCCACACCTCTTCTTCGGGCAGCGGCCGGCCGGCCAGGTACTGGTAGAACGCCGGCTCCTGCCACATGGCCACGAACGGCGCCAGGTCGGCCGGGGTGTGGCCGCGCAGCCGCAGCCGCGCGGTTTCGAGGACGGGGATGCTCATGAGAAGTTAGGCAGTTAAAAGTGACGGGTTAAAAGTAGGCCAGGCAGTTTAACGCAGCACTTTTCACTCCTCCCGTGGCCTTGCGGCCAGGCGCTACCGCAGCAGCGGTTGCAGCGTGCCCCACACCGTGCGGGCCACGATGCGGTGCCCGGCCGGCGTGGGGTGGATGCCGTCCTTCTGGTTGAGCTTGGGGTCGCCGCCCACGCCCACGAGCAGGAACGGGATGAGCGTCAGCTTGTTCTGGTCGGCTATTTCCTGGTAGAGCTTTTTGAAATCGGCAGCGTACGACTGGCCCAGGTTGGGCGGAATTTGCATGCCGGCCAGCACAATTTGGGCCCCGGGGCTGCGGCGCCGCACCGTGTCGATGATGCCTTGCAGGTTGGCGCGGGTGGCGCTCAGGGGCAGGCCGCGCAGGCCGTCGTTGCCGCCCAGCTCCAGCACAAACACGGCCACCGGCTGGCGCAGCACCCAGCCCACGCGGCTGCGGCCGCCGGCCGTGGTTTCGCCGCTCAGGCCGGCGTTGATGGTTTCGTAGTTCAGTTTAGCCGAGTCGATTTTCTGGCCAATCAGGGCCGGGAAGGCTTCTTCGGGGTCGACGCCGAGGCCGGCGGTGATGCTGTTGCCGAAGAAGAGGATGCGCTTTTTGGTGTCGGGCACGGGCGCCGCGGCAGTGGGGGCCCCGGACGCGGCGGCGGGCGTTTTTTCGGCGGGCGAATTGGAGTTGCACGCGCCCAGCCCGAGGGCGAGGAGCGCGGCAACCAGCGAAAGCGGCAATTTCATGGGCACGGGTTTGGGGCGAAAGTCGGCGCGCGGGCGAAAGTTTGCGCCGGTCCTCAAACGATGCGGGGGCCCCGGCCGTTATGGTGGCGGCGGGCGGCAAGCAGTCGTAAGCAGCAAACGGTGATTGCAAACGGCAAACGCTAGGCCGCCATGCTTCGCTGCGCTCTGCATGGCGGCCTGAAGGAACTGGTACACTGGCTTTGACGGCCCTAGTACATTGGCCCTTCCGCTGCTTTTTTGCATAAGCCCCAAACATCCACCCCGCAGCTGCGTCTACCTTAACTGGGCCCCCGGGCCCCTTCCCTACTTCGCAACTCGTTAGCAATGAGCATTCTTAAAGTCGAAAACCTCACCAAATCGTACCCCGGCGCCGGGGGCGCGCCGCTCACGGTGCTGCACGGCGTCAGCTTTGAACTGGCCGCGGGCGACACGTTCGCCATCGTGGGGCCCTCGGGCTCGGGCAAAACCACGCTGCTGGGCCTGTGCGCCGGCCTCGACCGCGCCACTTCGGGCAGCGTGTGGCTTAATGGCATCCAGCTCGACAACCTGGGCGAGGACCAGCGCGCCGCCGTGCGCAACCAGCACGTGGGCTTCATTTTCCAGAACTTCCAGCTGCTGCCCACCCTCACGGCCCTCGAAAACGTGCAGGTGCCGCAGGAGCTGCGCGGCGAAAAGGGCAGCGCCGCCACCGCCCAGGCCCTGTTGGAGCGCGTGGGCCTGGGCAAGCGCGCCCACCACTACCCGGCCCAGCTCTCGGGCGGCGAGCAGCAGCGCGTGAGCCTGGCCCGCGCCTTTGCCAACCGGCCGGCCCTGCTCTTTGCCGACGAGCCCACCGGCAACCTCGACCCCGACACCAGCGACACGGTGGTGGACTTGCTCTTTGAGCTGAACCGCGCGGCCGGCACCACGCTCGTGCTCGTGACCCACGACCTGGAGCTGGCCGCCCGCACCCAGCGCACGCTGCGCGTGCGCGGCGGCACCGTGCAGGACGACGTGCGCAACCAACCCGCTAGCGCCCAGGCCCGTGCATAGGGCCCCCACCACGGAAGGCGCGGCCGGCTGGGGCTGGCTGCTGCGCATGGCCTGGCGCGACAGCCGCCGCGGCCGGGGCCGCTTGCTGCTGTTTGTGGCCGGCGTGGCGCTGGGCATTGCGGCGCTGGTGGGCATCAACTCGTTCGGCGACAACCTGGCGCGCAGCATCAACGAGCAGGCACGCGAGCTGCTGGGCGCCGACCTGGTGCTGTCGAGCAACCAGCCGTTTGACTCGACGCTGGTGCCCACGCTGCAGCGGCTGGGCCCGGTGCAGTCGCAGGAACGGGCGTTTGGCTCGCTGGTGCAGTTCCCGCGGGTGCAGGGCGTGCGGCTGGCGCAGGTGCGCGGCATCACGGGCGGCTTCCCGTACTACGGCGCGTGGGACGTGCAGCCGCGGGCGGCCGTGGCGGCCTTCCGGGCCGGGCGCGGGGCCCTGGTGGACGACGTGCTGCTCAGCCAGTTCGGGGCCCGGGTGGGCGATTCGGTGCGCGTGGGCCGGCGCGGCTTCCTGATTTTGGGCACCGTGCTGCACACGCCGGGGCAGTCGGGCCTGGGCAGCGCGGTGGCCCCCACGGTGTTCGTGCCGGGGGCCCAAGTGGCGGCCACCGGGCTGGTGCAGCGCGGCAGCCGGGTGCAGTACCGCCGGTACTTCCAATTTGCGCCGGGCACCGACGTGGCGGCCAAAATCAAGCCCCTCGAAACCCGTTTCGACCAGGCCAACATCGACTCCGACACCGTGGCCAGCCGGCAGCAGCGCACCGGCCGCGCCTTCCACGACCTCACCCGTTACCTGAGCCTGGTGGCCTTCGTGGCGCTGCTGCTGGGCTGCGTGGGCGTGGCCAGCACGGTCAGCCTGTACGTGCGCGAGAAGCTGGCCGCCGTGGCCGTGCTGCGCTGCCTGGGCGCCAGCGGCCGCCAGGCGCTGCTGATCTACCTGATTCAGACGGCCGGGCTGGGCCTGCTGGGGGCCCTGATTGGGGCCGCCCTGGGGGCCGGGGTACAGGCCGTGTTGCCGCGGGTGCTGGGCGATTTCCTGCCCGTGGCCGTGCGCGTGGGCGTGTCGTGGCCGGCCATTGCCACCGGCGTGGGCGCGGGGCTGGGGCTGGCGGTGCTGTTTGCGCTGCTGCCGCTGCTCAGCATCCGGCGGGTGGCGCCGCTGCGGGTGCTGCGCGCCGCGTTTGAGGCCGACACGGCCGCGCCCGACCCGTTGCGCGGGCTGGTGCTGGGCGTGCTGGGCGCGGGCATCCTGGGCTTTGCCTACCTGCAAACCCGCGAGTGGAAGCTGGCCCTGGGCTTCGGCGCGGGGCTGGCGGCGGCGCTGGGGGCCCTGGCCGGCCTGGGCTGGGCCCTGACGTGGGCCGTGCGCCGCTACTTTCCCGCCGGCTGGGGCTACGTGTGGCGGCAGGGCCTGGCCAACTTGTACCGCCCCCAAAACCAGACGCTTACGCTGATCATCTCCATCGGCCTGGGCACGTTCCTGCTGGCCACGCTCTACCTCACCCAGGGCCTGCTGCTGGGCCGCGTGGCCACCGCCGATGCGGGCAAGCAGCCCAACCTGGTGCTGTTCGACATCCAGCCCGAGCAGCGCGCCGGCGTGGAGGCCCTGCTGGCCCAGCGCCGCCTGCCCGTCATGCAGCGCGTGCCCATCGTCACGATGCGCCTCGCGGCCATCAACCGCCGCACGGTGACGGAGCTGAAGAAAGACACCGCCCACGGCAAGGGCATCCCGTCCTGGATTTTGTCGCGCGAGTACCGCGTGACGTACCGCGACACGCTGGGGCCCTCCGAGAAGCTCAAGGCCGGCACGCCGCCGCGCCGGGGCCCCGACGGCACGCCCTACGTGTCGGTGGACGACTCGTACTTCGAGCGGGCCAAGCTCAAGCTCGGCGACACGCTCACCTTCAACGTGCAGGGGGCCCCGCTGGTGGCCATCGTGGGCGGCAGCCGCGAGGTGGACTGGAGCCGGGTGCAAACCAACTTCCTGGTGCTCTTTCCCAAGGGCGTGCTGGAGGGGGCCCCGCAGTTCCATGTCATCCTCACGCGCACGCCCACCACGGCGGCGCTGGGCGCGGTGCAGCAGGCGCTGGTGCGGCAGTTCCCCAACGTGTCGGCCCTGGACTTGGGACTAATTCTGCAAACCGTGGACGACATCCTGAGCAAGATTTCGTTCGTAGTGCGCTTCATGGCGGGCTTCAGCATCGCCACGGGCCTGCTGGTGCTGGCCAGCTCGGTGGTGGTGAGCCGCTACCAGCGCGTGCGCGAGAGCGTGCTGCTGCGCACGCTGGGCGCCAGCCGGCGCCAGATTTTGCGCATCACGTTGGTCGAGTACGCGCTGCTGGGGCTGCTGGCGTCGCTGGCCGGCATTGTGCTATCGGTGGTGGCGGCTTGGGCCCTGGCGGTGTGGGTGTTCGATTCGCCCTACACGCCCAACGTGCTGCCGCTGTTGGGGTTGGCAGGGGGCGTGGCGGCGCTTACGGCGGCCATCGGCCTCTTCAACAGCCGCGACGTGCTGACCCGCCCACCGCTGGAAGTGCTGCGCGCCGAAGGGTGAGCCGGCAGGGCCGCAGGCCTTGGCGCCAACGAAAAAAGCCCCCGGCGCGCCCATTACGATGGTCGCGCCGGGGGCTTTTTTAAGCTGTGCCGGCTAGCGCTGCTGCGCCGTCAGTTGCTTGAGGTGCTTGTAGGTTTTCTTCGACTGGGCGAACTGGTTTTTCACGGCGTCGAGCATGTCGCCCTTGAGGGCTTTGCGGCGCAGCGCTTTCTTGTAGGCCCTAATAGCCCACCGCTCGCCGAACACGTTGGAAGCCAGGATGGACTTTTCGTCGCGGCCGGTTACGGCGGCTTGGGCGTCCATCAGCTTGCGGTACAGCTTGCCTTTGAGCGTGGTGCCGGTTTCGCGCTTGCCGCCCAGCTTGCTGAGGTAGCCGTTCAGGGTGGTGGCAAACTGCTGGCTTTGGGTCACCAGCAGCTGGTAGTAGCCGCGCAAATCGGCGTCTTTGGTTTCGGCCACGGCGCGCTTGTAGCCCTCGATGCGGTCGTTAACGAAGAGCAGCAGTTGGTCGAGGGCGGCGGCTTTGCGCTTGGCTTTGCCTTTTTTCTTGGGCACCACCAGGTAGGTCAGGCCCAGGGCTACCAGGGCGCCGCCCACCACTTTCTGGGTGGTAGTGAGCGTGTTGAAGCCGCTAACGGCTTTGTCGCTGGCCTCCTTGAGGGAAGCCGGTACTTTCTCGATCATGTCGGCCATGGTGCCATCGGTGAGGGCGTGCTGGGCTTGGTCGAGCAAGCTTTTGGGCTGGTCGGCGGGCGTGGGGTTAGTGGGCTGGTTCATGTTACGGAAAAAATTTACTTGACAACACTCGTTTATACGGGCCCGCGGCCAAGTCGTTAAGCATAAATTTTGGCGGCTGCCGCCGGGGCCCCAATTTGCAGCGCGCTGCAGTGCGGGCTTTGCAGCCCGCAGCCCGCAAAGCGCGATTGATCTGACCGTGGACAGCAGCCTTGCCCGCAACCCGGGCCATGCCCCAAAAAGGCCCCGCGAGGTTCCCTGAGCGGCCAGCTCCTTAGCTTTCGAAAACCTTGGTTCCCATCCCAATGAAACGCCCTTCCCTCGCCTTGCTTGCCTTGGCCTTGGGCCCCCGGCGCGGCCACTGCCTTCGGTGGGCAGCCCGCCTATGCGCGGCCGGCGCCGGGCCGGCCGGGGCCTTCGCGCTCGCGGCCGGCCCCTAGAGCCGCCGAGGCCCTAGCCGCCACCCGTGGCTGCCGGGGCCCCGCGCCCGCTGTAGCTTGGGGCCCGCAACGGGACCTGTCCGTTTTACCAAAACCCTAACGAATTACCTGTGCGACACCTTTCTTGCTTGCTGCTGCTGGCGGCTGCCCTGGCCCGGCCCGGGGCGGCTGCCCCGGGGCCCCCGGCGGCCCGCCACACCTTCGCCCTGGGCGCCGACGCCTTTTTGCTCGACGGCCGGCCGTTCCAGATGATTTCGGGCGAGCTGCACTACCCGCGCATTCCGCGCGAGGCTTGGCGCAGCCGCCTGAAAATGGCCAAGGCCATGGGCCTGAACACGGTCGGCACCTACGTGTTCTGGAATTTGCACGAGCCTCAGCCGGGCCAGTTCGATTTCACGGGCAACAACGACGTGGCCGCCTTCGTGAGGATGGCCCAGGAGGAGGGCCTATGGGTGATTTTGCGCCCCAGCCCCTACGTGTGCGCCGAGTGGGAATTCGGCGGCTACCCCTACTGGCTCCAGAACACGCCGGGCCTGCAAGTGCGCAGCCAGGAGCCGCAGTACGTGGCCGCCTACACGCGCTACCTGCAGGCCGTGGGCCGGCAGCTGGCTCCGCTGCAAGTGGGCCACGGGGGCCCCGTGCTGATGGTGCAGGTGGAGAACGAGTACGGCTCGTACGGGTCTGACAAAGCGTACCTTGCCTTGAACAAAAAGCTGTTCGAGCAAGCCGGCTTCGACGGCTTGCTTTACACCTGCGACCCGGCCTCCGACGTGGCCCCCGGCCACCTGCCCGGCCTGCTGCCCGCCGTGAACGGCGTGGACCGGCCCGCCGAAGTGCGCCGCACCGTGCGCGCCAACCACGGCGGCACGGGCCCCTTCTACATCGCCGAGTGGTACCCGGCGTGGTTCGACTGGTGGGGGGCCCCGCACCACACGGTGCCGGCGGCGCAGTACACGCCCCGCCTCGACACGGTGCTCGCCGCCGGCCTGAGCATCAACATGTACATGTTCCACGGCGGCACCACCCGGGGCTTCCTGAACGGGGCCAACTACAAGGGCCCCGCCACCAGCTACGAGCCCCAAACCAGCAGCTACGACTACGACGCGCCCCTCGACGAGGCCGGCAACGCCACGCCCAAGTTCCTGGCCTTCCGGGCGGCCATTGCCAAGCACCGGCCCGCCGGGGCCCCGCCGCTGCCGGCCGTGCCCGCGGCCAAGCCCACCATCGCCCTGCCGGCCATTGCGCTGGGGCCCCCCGCCAACGTGCTGGCCGGGCTGCCGGCGCCGGCCGTCAGCCCCCGGCCGCTCACGTTCGAGGCCCTGCACCAGGCCTACGGCTTCGTGCTGTACCGCACCACGGTGCCGGGTGGCCAGGCGGGCGTCTTGAAAATCAAGGAGCTGCGCGACTACGGCCTGGTGTTCGTGAACGGCCAGCGGGTGGCCACCCTCGACCGCCGCCTGCGCCAGGACAGCGCCCAAATCAGCCTGCCGCCGGGGCCCGTCGTGCTCGACATTCTGGTCGAAAACCTGGGCCGCGTCAACTACGGCCCCTACCTGCTCCAGAACACCAAGGGCATCACCGCCCAGGTGCGCTTCCGCGGCCAGGAGCTGCTGAACTGGCAGCAGTTCCGGCTGCCGTTTGACGACGTGGCCGCGGCCCTCAAGGCCCCCCGGGGCCCCGCCTACGCGGCCACGGCCACCGGCGCGCCGGTGCTGCGGCGCGGCACCTTCCGCCTGGCGAAAGTGGGCGACACCTACCTCGACATGCGCCCCTGGGGCAAGGGCTGCGTGTGGCTCAACGGCCACCACCTGGGCCGCTACTGGGAAGTGGGGCCCCAGCAAACCCTGTACGTGCCCGCCGAGTGGCTCCGCCCGGGCGCCAACGAAGTGGTGGTGCTGGAGCTCACCAAGCCCACCCAGGCCACCCTCACCGGCCTCGACCACCCCCTGCTGGACTCCGTGCCGGGCCCCAAAGCCGCCGGCCCCAACTAGCCCGGGGCGGCTGTTTCGGGCCGGTTTGCCCGGCGGAAATGGGCCGCCCTGCTGAAAACCCGCGCTAGCCGGCCCGCCCGGGGCCCCGGGCATCCACCTTCCTTCTTTCCCATGACCAGATTCCTTGCGCCGGCGTTGCTGCTGGCTTGCCTGGGGGCCCCGGCCGGCCGGGCCGCCGCCCAGGCCCCGGCGGCGCCCGCCGCGCCCGCGCCGGCGGCCTGCCCGCTGCTCACCAACGTGCCCAACCGCCCGGCCCAAAGCCTCGACGGCACCTGGCGCTGCATCATCGACCCGATGGAGAACGGGTACTACTCGTACCGCTACGTGCCGAGCCCCAACGGCTTCTTTAAAAACCAGAAGCCAAAAGACAAGAGCGACTTGGTGGAGTACGACTTCGACACGGCCGAGCAGTTGCAGGTGCCCGGCGACTGGAACACGCAGCAGGAAAAGCTGTTTTTCTACGAAGGCACCATCTGGTACAAGAAGAGCTTCGCCTTCCACCAAACGGCGGGCAAGCGCCAGTTTCTCTACTTCGGGGCGGCCAACTACGAGGCCAAGGTGTACCTCAACGGCGAGAAGCTGGGCGAGCACACGGGCGGCTTCACGCCGTTCAACTTCGAGGTGACAACGGCCCTGAAGGAGGGCGAAAACTTCGTAGTGGTGAAGGTGGACAACACCCGCCACCGCACCGACATCCCGACCAACAACAGCGACTGGTGGAACTTCGGGGGCCTCACCCGCTCGGTGCAGCTCGTCGAAACGCCCGCCACCTTCGTGCGCGAGGCCGTGGTGCAGCTCAAGAAAGGCAGCGCCGACGAGCTCGACGGCTGGGTGCAGCTCGACGGCGCCGCCCGCACCCAGCCCGTGACGGTGGCCCTGCCCGAGGCCCGCTGGCAGCTGACGGTGACGCCCAACGCCGCCGGCTACGCCCGGGTGGCGGGCCGCGTGCGGCGCCTCGACCGCTGGGCCCCTGGGCACCCGCGCCGCTACCTGGTGCGCGTGACGAGCGGCCAGGACGCGTACCAAGACTCCATCGGCTTCCGCACCATCGAAACCCGCGGCCAGGACCTCCTGCTCAACGGCCAATCCATCTTTTTGCGCGGCATCTCCGTCCACGAGGTGTCGCCCCAAACCGGCGGCCGCGTGACGACGCCCGAGGAATGCCGCACGCTGCTGCGCTGGGCCAAAGAGCTGAACTGCAATTTTGTGCGCCTGGCCCACTACCCGCACAACGAGGCCATGGTGCGCGAAGCCGAGAAAATGGGCCTCCTCGTGTGGTCGGAAATTCCGGTGTACTGGACCATTGAGTGGGAGAACCCGGCCGTGCTGGCCAACGCCCAGCAGCAGCTCACGGACATGATTACGCGCGACCGCAACCGCGCCGCCATCGTGCTGTGGTCGGTGGCCAACGAGACGCCGCTGGGGGCCCCGCGCCTGCAGTTCCTCACCGCGCTGGTGCGCACCGCCCGCGCCCTCGACGCCACCCGCCTCGTCACCGGGGCCCTGGAAGTCCACACCTCCGCGGCCGGCGCGCGCACCGTGGACGACCCGCTGGGCCAGGAGTTCGACGTGATTGGGGTGAACAACTACTGCGGCTGGTACAGCGGCACCCCCGAATCGTGCGGCGACTTGCAGTGGAAAACCACCTACGACAAGCCCATGATTATGAGCGAGTACGGCGCCGGGGCCCTGCAAGGCCGCCACGGCCCCGCCGACGAGCGCTGGACCGAGGAATACCAGGACGCGGTGTTCAAGAGCAACCTCGCCATGCTGGAGAAAATCCCGTTTTTGCGCGGCGCCTCGCCCTGGATTCTGATGGATTTTCACTCGGCCCGCCGCCCCCTGCCCGGCGTGCAGGACTACTACAACCGCAAGGGCCTCGTTTCGGAGCGCGGCATTCGGAAGCAGGCGTTCTTCACATTGCAGGACTACTACCGCCGCAAAAAGCAAGCGGGCAAGTGAGCAGTTCTAATATATTGCGCAGAATATTTTACGCAATTCCTGCGATGCACAAAATTTGTTTTGCGCCCCTAATTCGTCTTAGCACCATTTTATTATTGCTTGGCACATGTCGTGCTGCTTCGCTTCAAGCCCAGCATATGCCCATGCGCTCCTTAGCTGAGCTAATCAATCGCCAGGAGCCGGGCTGGGAATTGGTAAGCGGCTGGATTCGGGAAGCCAAGAACGACGTGCGGGTTTTGCCCAAGACCCCAGCGCGGGCCGACAGTGCCTTGCTAGCGGCGCAGGTCACCACCCGGTCGCCGTTGGGGGCCATCGTTTACGAAACCGGCGGCATTTTGGTGGACGGCGGCTGGCTGCGCATCCTCGGGTCGGGCAGCCCCGCGCTAAGCCGCACGCTGATGGGCTGGAATACGGGCAAACAACAGGGTTTTCTACTGGTTGCCGACGATGCAATGGGCGGCTTTTATGCCATCAATGCCGGGGCTTTCGGGCAAGAATCGTTGGGCAAATTATATTATTTCGCCCCCGATAATCTGCGCTGGGAGCCCACCAACAAAACGTACTCGGAGTTCCTGCTTTTCTGCTTCTCCGGCAATCTGAAAAGCTACTACCAAAACCTGCGCTGGAAGGGCTGGGAACGGGAAATAAGCGCGCTGAGCGGCGACCAAGGCTTGGCTTGCTACCCTTTTTTGTTCTCCAAGGAAGGAAAAAACGTGGCCAACGACAAACGCGCCGCAGTGCCCATTGCCGAGCTGTGGTCGTTTGGCCAGGACATGCAGCGCCAACTCGGCAGTGCCCCCTGACGGCCCGCGCGCCCCCCGCCGCTACAGCCCCAGGGCCAGCTGCTGGCCCACGGCCTCGGCCGCCGGCACCAGGTTGGAGAGCGCCACGCCCACCAGGCGCACGCCCTGCGGCACGGGCAGCAGCGCCCGCAGCAGCTCGTGGCTGAGGGCGGCCAGCTGCTCGGCGCCGGCCACGGGGCCCGGCAGGCTGCGGCTGCGGGTAACCTGCTGGAAGTCGGCGTATTTCACCTTCAGCGTGGCGGTGCGGCCCAGCAAGCCGGCGCGCTCGCAGTGGGCCCACACCTTGGCGATGCAGGGCCCCAGGCCAGCGGCCAGGTCGTCAAAATCGCGCCGGTCGCTTTCGAACGTGGTTTCCGCGCCCACGGATTTGCGCTGGCGGTCGGCCACCACGGGGCGGTGGTCTTCGGCGCGGGCAATGGCGTAGTAGTAGCCGCCGGCCTTGCCGAAGTGCTGGCGCAGCAGCGCCTCGGGCTGGGCCCGCAGGTCGGCCCCGGTGAAGATGCCCAGCCCGTTCAGCCGCGCCGCCGTGGCCGCCCCGATGCCGTGGAACTGCCCCACCGCCAGCCCCGCCACGAAGCCGGGGCCCTGGTGCGGCCGAATCACAAACTGCCCGTTGGGCTTGCGGTGGTCGGAAGCCAGCTTGGCCAAAAATTTATTGTAGGAGATGCCCGCCGAAGCCGTGAGCCCGGTTTTTTCCAGGATGCGGGCCCGGATTTCCGCCGCGATGCGCGTGGCCAGCGGCTCGGCCTTCAAGTTTTCCGTCACGTCGAGGTAGGCCTCGTCGAGCGAGAGCGGTTCCACCAGCGGCGTGTACTCGGCGAAGATGGCGTGGATTTGCCGCGACACGTCCTTGTACACTTCGAAGCGCGGCGGCACAAACAGCAGCTCCGGGCACTTGCGCCGCGCCACCACCGCGGGCATGGCCGAGCGCACCCCAAACTGCCGGGCCTCGTAGCTGGCGGCCATCACCACGCCCCGCGCGCGGGCCCCGCCCACGGCCACGGGCCGCCCGCGCAGCGCCGGGTCGTCGCGCTGCTCCACGGAGGCGTAGAACGCGTCCATGTCGAGGTGAATGATTTTGCGGGGTTCGGCGGCGGGCATGGCGATTTAGCACTGCAATTTCGCCAACGGCCCACTAACGGGGGCCCCGGCGGCCGTTTTCGCCGCTGCGCAGGGGCCCCAATTGTACGCGCTGCCAGCTAGTATTCAGACGTGAAGCCTTAATCAGACACACAGAATCATCCCCTGCACATTGTGCGAAGAATAGACGAATTATTCTTCGAATCAAATCGACTCAGTAGACGGGACAAGGGTGTTGGGAGCCGCTTGAGTAGCTGAGCAGCATGTAAATTGGCCCTGAATTAAGTTTGATCAACCAGACTTTCAACCCACGTAAATGCGACAACAATTATTCTTTCAAGACGCTACCTCGAATAAGTTTTGGACCGCTGAAGCCGATGGCACCAATCAAATTATCACTTTCGGTGCAGTAAGCGCGAAAGGCCGCCGGTCTGAAAAGCAGTTTGCCTCTGCTGAAGCCTGCGTAGCTGATACCGAAAAGTTAATCCAGCAGAAAATCAAAAAGGGCTATACCAAACTCGCCGAAAACGAGGGCATTCCAGAAAAACCAGCTTCTTCACCTGACGAAGTTGGGCAGCGATTCTTCTGGCACAGCATCGAGAAATCAAACAAGAGGCGAAATACCAGCTGGTCGGAATATAATGTGGAAGAGCACATTGAAAATCTGACAGAATTGCTTTCCAAAAGCGGTAAGCAAAAGCTGATTCAATTTGAGAAGCAACTAGATTTATTTGAATCAGCTCTACACCGCTGAAATTGCGGAATTATCGATCATCTTGGAGTGTGATTTTACGCAAGAAAACGAAACCATAGTTTTCGATCACAGCTTGTCTGAGGACGGTTTTATTTACTTCCGTTGCTGGCTGCTGTTGAAAGGACAGGAATTTTTTACCGATATAAGCCAAGACATCAACGCTTTGGTTAATGGCAAATACGGCTTCAACATTGGTGATACTTGGGGCGAAGGCTTGCTTTATGTAGCCGATGAGGCTTACTCAGCAAACCACGACAATGAGGGTGACTCAGAAATAAGAGACGCTGTAGCCGAACACTTTCCCGAAGTCATTCACTATGATTCTGTGGAAAGGGTGATGAACCGGGAGCCCAAAGGCGGCGCTGACTTGCATGCTATGTATCCAAAGCTTGTGGAAGAAATAGCTCGCGTTAGAAGCTGACCGCCGTTATGGTCCTTCGCGGTTCACGACAGAACCCCGCCCGCCCCGGCCGTACCTTTGCGGCCTATGAATCTGTTATCTGCCGAGAACATCTCGAAAAATTACGCCGACCGCTGGCTGTTTAAGGACCTCAACTTTGGCTTGCAGCAGGGGCAGCGCGTGGCCTTTGTGGGCATCAACGGCACGGGCAAAACCACGCTGCTGCGCGTGCTGGCCGGCCTCGAAATCCCCGACACGGGCCTGGTGAGCACCCGCAAGGGCATCCGCGTGACTTACCTGGGCCAGCAGCCGGTGTTCGACGAGAGCCTGAGCGTGGAGGAAACCATCTTCGCCAGCCAGAACGATACGCTCAAGGCCATCAAGGAGTACGAGCACGTCATCAACGACGCCAACCACAAGCCCGACGACCTCCAGCGCGTGCTTGAGCGCATGGACGCGCTGAACGCCTGGGACTACGAGGCCCAGGTGCAGCAGATTCTCGGGCGCCTCGGCATCCTGGGCGAGCTGCTGACGCGCAACGTGAGCCAGCTCTCGGGCGGGCAGCGCAAGCGCGTGGCCCTGGCCCGGGTGCTCATCGAGGAGCCCGACGTGCTGCTGCTCGACGAGCCCACCAACCACTTGGATTTGAGCACCATTGAGTGGCTTGAAAACCGGCTGTCCTCGCCCACCCTCACGCTGCTGATGGTGACCCACGACCGCTACTTCCTCGACAAGGTAGCCAACGAGATTGTGGAGCTCGACAAGGGCACCATGTACCGCTACCAGGGCAACTACGCCTACTTCGTGGAAAAAAAAGCCGACCGCGAAATGCGCGAAGCCACCGAAGTGGAAAAGGCCCGCAACCTGTTCCGCAAGGAGCTGGAGTGGATGCGCCGCATGCCCCAGGCCCGCGGCACCAAACAAAAGGCGCGCATCGACGCCTTTTACGTGACCAAAGAAAAGGCCAGCACCAACCTGAGCAAGCAGCAGATTGAGCTGAGCGTGAAAACGACCCGCCAGGGCGGCAAAATCATCGAGGCCGACCACCTCAACAAGCGCTTCGGCGCCAACGTGGTGCTCGACGATTTCAGCTACGTCTTCAAAAAGAAGGACCGCATCGGCTTGGTGGGCCCCAACGGCGCGGGCAAGTCCACGCTGCTGAACATGCTGACGGGCAAGCTCGCGCCCGACTCCGGCACCATCGACGTGGGCCTGACCACCGTGTTTGGCTACTACACCCAGACGGAGTTGGAGTTCGACCCCAGCCAGCGCGTGATTGACATCGTGAAGGAAGTGGCCGAAGTGGTGGAGCTGGCCAACGGCGACGTGCTCACGGCCAGCCAGTTCCTGAACCTGTTCCTCTTCCCACCCGCCCAGCAGTACACGCTGGTGAACAAGCTCAGCGGCGGCGAGAAGCGCCGGTTGCAGCTGCTGCGCGTGCTCATCAAGAACCCCAACTTCCTGATTCTCGACGAGCCGACCAACGACCTGGACCTGGCCACGCTCAACATCTTGGAGGACTTCCTGCTGCACTTCGCCGGCTGCCTGCTCATCGTCAGCCACGACCGCTACTTCCTCGACCACCTCGCCGAGCACCTGTTTGTGCTGGAGCCCGGTGGGGCCGTGCTGAACTTCCCCGGCAACTACACCGACTACCGCGACTACCTGGAGGAGCGCGAAACCGAAGCCGCGCTGGAGGCCGAGGAGAAGGCGGCCAAGGCCGCCCGCGCCGCCGCCAAGGGGGCCCCCGCGCCGGTGGCGGCGCCCGCCCCGGCGGCCCCCGCCAAGCGCCGCGCCACCTTCGCCGAGAAGAAAGAATACGAGCAGCTCGAAGGCGTGCTGGCCCAGCTCGAAACCGAGAAGCAGGCCATCACCGCCAACCTGAACGGCGGCGCCGGCACCCCCCAGGAATTCGCCGCCTGGGGGGCCCGCCTGCAAACCGTGGAGCAGGAGCTGGCCAAAACAGAAGGGCGCTGGCTCGAGCTGGCCGAACTGGTGTAGGGCCCCGGACGGGGGCTATTGCCGGCGCCGCCGCGCCGCGGGGCTGGCCAGGGGCCCCGCTACTTGGGTGGCCTTTGCCGCCAAGTGCTGCTCCACGAGGGCGTCGAGCTTGGCCAGGGGCCAGGGGCTTTTGCGGGCGGCCAGGTCGGCCGCAATTTCCCGGAACGTGGTCAGCACGCTCTCGTCAGCGACGGCGGGCTGGGTGCGGGCGCGGGCCGTGAGGGGCTGGGCGGCCCCGCCCGTTGCCCACAGCCCCACCTGGGGCACCCAGGCCCCGATGCGCACCCCGGCGAACAGCCACTCGGCCTCGAACACCGGGCAGCCGCCGGCCCGGCACGCGTGGTAAAACATAAAATCGGCGGCGCGGCGGGCCGCCCGGGGGTCGGGGCTGGCGGCGGCGGCGGCGCAGGCCACGTCGTGCACCACCGACGCCCGGCGGTAGGCGCCGGTGTAGGGCGAGCCGAGCGCCGACCACAGCGCCGCCGGAATGCTGGCCCCGTTCACGACGCTGCCTTTCGGAGCCAGCCAGCGGCGGCCGGCGGGGTCGTCGTACCAGAAATCCGCCAGCAATTGCATGCAGCGATTGGCGGGGTCGGTGGCGTTGCCGGACGCGACGAGCCATTCGGCCTGGGGGTTGCCCGAGAAAGTACCGGGGGAAGCGGGCATGGCGCAAAACTGGGGGTGAGCGCCCATAGGCGGGCCCACAAATATCACCTTTTCGCCGCCCCTACGCGGGGCCCTCGCGCAGCTCCGGTGGCAGCGCAAAGCCGCCGGTGGGGCCCGGGGCAAAGGGCCAGGTGCGCCCCACGGCCCCCACCGGAATGGGGGCAAAGGCGTGGGCAAAGTGCTCCTGCCGCTTGGCGGCCCACTCGCGCGCGACGCGCACGCCCGCCGCGGCCAAGGCGTCTTCGTCGATTTCGAGCAGCACCAGGGGCCCCCGGCCGGCGTAGTGGCGGCGGGCGGTTTCGAGCACCTGGTGGCGCGCGGAGGTGTGGATGAAGCCCTCGGCCGCTAGGTCGGCGCTGGCGAAGAAGCCGGTGCGCTGGGCCTGCTCCCAGTCGGCGAGGTCGGCCAGGCGGTACAGCTCAGCCACGGCCTAGGCCTTCCATAACTCCTGCTGCACCTGCTTGCCCACCGTGAGCATGATGCGCACGGGGTTGGGCACGAGCGTGATGCGGGCTTCCTTGCCGGGGTACTTCTCTGAATCCACCCACACGCCTTCCTTGGGCGAGGGGGCCGCGCGCGGGTCGCTGGGCAGGTAGGCGGTGGGCAGCAGCACGTCGGTATCCGATTTTAAGTCGCCGTGCACCTTGTCGAGGGCCTCTTCGAGGTAGTCGCCGTACTCGTCATTGAAGTCGTCTTCCAAATCGTGCAGGGCCTCTTCCACCTCGTCGTAGCGGGCGTCGTCGTAGGTGAGGGTGTGCAGCTCGGCCTTTTTTTCGATGAGGGCCACGAGGGCGCGGTTCAGGTCTTCGGTTTTCATAAAAAGCAGTGAGGTGCGGGCCGCCCGCCGCGGCGCGGTACGGCCGCAAAGGTGCTACGAAATCCGTAAATGCGGCCCGGGGGGCGCAGGCGGTCCGCCGCCGTATTTTTAGCTCCATGAAAACCACCGCGTTGCTTCTGCTGGCGGGGGCCCTGGGCCGCCCCGCCCGCGCCCAAACCGGCTGCCCCGACCCGCAGGCCACCAACTACAACCCCGCCGCCCGCGCCAACGACGGCTCGTGCCAGTACGCCCCCGCCGCCGCGCCGCTGCCCGCCAAGGCCCTGCTCGACGCGGCCGTGCCCGAAACCTCGGGCCTCCAGCTGGCCGCCGGGGCCCTGTGGACCTTCAACGACGGGGGCAACCCGCCGGTGCTGTTCCGGGTGGACTCGGCCACCGGCCGCGCCGCCCAGCAGGTGCGGGTGGTGAACTACCCCAACGCCGACTGGGAGGACATCGCCGCCGACGGCCGCTACCTGTACGTGGGCGACTTCGGCAACAACTACGGCGACCGGCGCGACCTGCGCCTGCTGCGCGTGCCGCTGGCCGGCCTGGGCCCCGGCGCCGACACGGTGTCGGCCCAGGCCATCAACTTCTATTACCCCGACCAAGCGACGTTCGGCGGGGGCCTGAACAACCACGACTACGACTGCGAGGCCGCCTTTTTCCGCAACGACTCGCTGCACTTGTTCACCAAGGACTGGGCCGACCACCGCACGCGCTACTACACCGTGCCCGCGGTGCCCGGCACCCACGCCGCCCATCTCAAGGCCGTATTCAACGCCAACGGCCTGATTACAGCTGCCGACCTCAGCCCCGACGGCACCGCCGCGGCCCTGCTCGGCTACGACGAAACCACGGGGGCCACGTTCCTGTGGCTGCTGTCGGATTTCCCGGGCACGCAGTTTTTTCGGGGCAACAAGCGGCGCATCGCGCTGCCCAGCGCGGCGCTGGTGGGGCAAGTGGAGGGCCTGTGCTTTGCGGGGCCCCGCCGGCTGTTGGTGTCCAACGAGCGGGTGACGGTGGGGCCCCTCACCGTGCCGCAGCGCCTGTACGCGTTGAACGTGGGGCGCTGGTTGCCGGCGCCGGCGGTGATCACGGCCGCGGCGGCCGGGGGGGCCCGGGCGGGGCTGCGCGTGTTTCCGGTGCCCGCCGCGCACACGCTGCGCATCGAGCGGGCCGGCGCGGGCCCCGGCGCGCTGGCCCTCACGCTGCTCGACCTGCGGGGCCGGGCCGTGGCCAGCGGCCAGCTGCCCGCCGGGGCCCCGGCGGGGGCCCTCGACGTAGCCGGGCTGGCCCCGGGGGCCTACGTGCTGCGGGCGCAGGGCGCGGCGGGCGTGGTTTCGCAGAAAGTCGTCGTCCAGTAGCTTCCAGCAATTTTTGCCCGGCCGGCGCGCCGGATTCGCGCCGGCCGGTATCTTCGGGGCCCCGATTTCCGTTTAGCCGCGGGCGGCGGCACCACCGGTTTTCGGCCGCTTTTTTTCTTCTCCTCCCCCCACTCTTTCCGTTCGCATGGCCCTCGCCCCCGACATCCAGCAAAAAGTAAACGCTTGGCTCACGCCGGCTTACGACGCCGACACCCAGGCCGCCATCCGCGCCCAGCTCGACGCCGGGCAGGACGACGCCCTCACCGACGCCTTCTACCGCACCCTGGAGTTTGGCACCGGCGGGCTGCGCGGCGTGATGGGCCCCGGCTCGAACCGCATGAACCGCTACACGCTGGGCACGGCCACCCAGGGCCTGTGCAACTACCTGCTAACGAGCTTCCCGGGCCAGGAAATCAAGGTGGCCATCGCCCACGACTCGCGCAACAACAGCCCCGAGTTTGCGCGCATCGCGGCGGGCATTTTCTCGGCCAACGGCATCACGGTGTACCTCTTCGAGAGCCTGCGGCCCACGCCCGAGCTCTCGTTTGCCATCCGCCAGCTGGGCTGCCAGAGCGGCTGCGTCATCACGGCCTCGCACAACCCCAAGGAATACAACGGCTACAAGGTGTACTGGAACGACGGGGCCCAGGTGGTGGCGCCGCACGACAAGAACATCATCGAGGAAGTCAACAAAATCACCGACATCGGCGCGGTGAAGTTTGCGGCCGACGAGTCGCGCATCCACCTCATCGGCCACGACCTCGACGAGCAGTACTTTGCCGAGGTGGCGAAGCTGAGCGTGGACCCCGCCGCCATCCGGCGCCAGCACGACCTGAAGATTGTGTACACGCCGCTGCACGGCTCGGGCATCACGCTGGTGCCGGGGGCCTTGCAGCGCTTCGGCTTCGACAACTTGCACGTGGTGCCGGCCCAGGCCACGCCCGACGGCAACTTCCCCACCGTGCAAAGCCCCAACCCGGAAGAGAAATCAGCCATGCAAATGGCCCTGGACTTGGCCAAGGAGCTCGACGCCGACATCGTGCTCGCCACCGACCCCGACGCCGACCGCGTGGGCCTGGGCGTGAAAAACAACCAGGGCGAGTGGGTGCTGCTCAACGGCAACCAGACCGCGGCGCTGCTCACCAACTACTTGCTCGGGGCCCGGCACCGGGCCAAGAAACTGGCCCCCAACGACTTCATGGTGTACACCATCGTGACGAGCGACATCCTCGGCGACATCGCCCGCCACTACCAGGTGAAGAGCTACAACACGCTCACCGGCTTCAAGTACATCGCCGGCCTCATCCGCGACCTGGCCGGGAAGGAGAACTACCTCTGCGGCGGCGAGGAAAGCTACGGCTACCTCATCGGCGACTTCGTGCGCGACAAGGACGCCGTGTCGGCCTGCGCGCTGGCCGCCGAAATGGCCGCCGTGGCCAAAGACCAGGGCCGCACCCTCTACGAGGAGCTGGCCCAGATGTACGCCCAGTTCGGCCTCTACCAGGAAGACCTGATTTCGCTGACCAAAAAGGGCCAGCGCGGCGCCGAGGAAATCCAGGAGATGATGGCCGGCCTGCGCCAAAGCCCGCCCGCCAACGTCGCCGGCCAGCCGGTGGTGGAAATCCGCGACTACCAGACCGGCCAGATCCGCGACCTGCGCACCGGCACCACCACCGAAACCGGCCTGGAAAGCTCCAACGTGCTCCAGTTCATCCTCGAAGACGGCAGCAAGATTTCGGCCCGCCCCAGCGGCACCGAGCCCAAAATCAAGTTCTACTTCAGCGTGCGCCACCCCTTGAAATCGGTGGTGGACTTCGAGCTGGCCCAGCGCCAAGCCAAAGAGAAAATCCAGACCATCATCGACGACATGCAGCTGAAATAGCCCCGGGGCCCCGCCCCGCCGCCCGGCGGCAAATTTTACGTTCCCGGCCCCAAATCTTTACGGATTTGGGGCCGTTTTTTATGCCCGTTGCGTACATTTAGCAAAACTACATTATTCGTTTATTTTTATTCACTATTGCCTGAACACCTTGTACTTATAATCACAAAGTTTATATGATGACTCGGTATTTCACCTGTTATTTGCACCGGCACGGCGCTACCTATCAGCGGCGCATCCAGTACTTGGTTGGGCTGGGCACGGGGCTGGCCGCGGCGGCCTTTTTTGTGCCCCTGGGCGCGTGGCAGCCCCTGCTGGCGGTGGGGGCCCTGGTGCCGTTCTGCCTCATCCTGCCGCTGCTCGCCAAAACCCGGCAGCTGGCCCTGGACCGGCCCCACGGCCAGTTCCGCTACTTTACCACGTTTTTTGGCCTCGCGCTGGGCGCGTGGCAGCCGCTGCCCCGCGTGAGCAAGGTCATCGTCAAGCCCTTCACGCAGGACGAACCCGCCGCCGCCCCGCCCCGGGCGCCGCGCAGCGGCCCGCCCCGGGCCCGCGTGGTGCTGCTTTCCGTGCCCGCCTCGCGCCAGGCCATCATCGCCGGCAAGTTCCGCGCCGACCAGGAGTTCGAGGCCCTGCTCTTCGCCAAAGTGGTGGCCATGTACCTGGGCGTCGAGGGGTTCGTGTTTGGCTGAGGGCGGCCAGGGCCCTAGCCGGCTACGCTTTCCGCTCGCGGCGGGTGGCCAGCAGCAGCAGGATGAGCAGGAAGAAGGCGGTGGTGCCCAGGCTCCACCACGTGATGGCGGCCACGCCGTGGTAGTAGCGCATGGTGGGCGCGTAGTGGCCCACCAGCGTGAAGCCCGAAAACACCAGCCCCGCCACGCACAGCAGGCCCAAAATGGTGCGGCTCACGAGCTGGTCGGCCTTGCGCAGCAGCGTGCTGTAGCCGCCCAGCTCCACCTTCACGCGCAGCTCGCCCTTGCTGATTTTGCGCACGATTTGGCGCACGTCGGCGGGCAGGGTTTGCAGCAGGGCCAGCAGCTGGGTGCCGGTGTACTCGGCCTCGTTGAGGATGTTTTCGGTGGAGTACTGCTCGCGCACGATGCGGGCCCCGTAGGGCCGCACAAACTCGAAGGTATTGAAGCTGGGGTGCAGCACCTTGCCAATGCCTTCGAGAATCACCAGGGCCCTCAGGATGAGGAAGATGGCTCCCGGCACCTGCAGTTTGTAGTCGTAAATAACGGTTTGGAGGCGGTCGGCGAGGTCGCCCATGCTCATCTCCTTCACGTCGAGCAAGGCGAAGTCCTCGATGAGCAAGCTCAGGTCGCTTTCGAAGGCGCGCATGTCGGGGATTTCGGCCGTCAGGGCCAGGCGGCGGAAGCTGGCGGCCATGCCGCGCGCGTCCTGCCGGGCCATGCCGATGAACACGCCCGCAAACGCGTACTTCTGCTGCTTGGTGAGCTTGCCCACCATGCCGAAGTCGATGAGCACCAGGCGGCCGTCGGGCTGCACCAGCACGTTGCCCGGGTGCGGGTCGGCGTGGAACACCCCGAACTCAAAAATCTGGGTCAGGTAAATGTCCATGCCCGTTTCGGCCACCTTGGCCGGGCTCAGGCCCCAGGCTTCGAGCTGCGCCCGGTCCGTAATTTTGCAGCCGTCCACGTACTCAATCACCAGCACCTTGGCCGTGCTCAGCTCGCGGTAGGGCCGCGGGATGTAGAAGTTGGCGTAGTCGGCGTAGAGCTTGCGGAACTGCTCCATGGCGCGGGCTTCGGCGGTGTAGTCCAGCTCTTTGCTCATGCTGCGCTCGAAGGCGTCCACCACGTCCTGGGGGTTGGCCAGGCCCTGGTTGCGCAGAAAGCCGCCCGTCAGGCGCACCAGCTCGTGCAGCAGGGCCAGGTCGCCGCGCACCTTGTCTTGCACGCCGGGGCGCTGAATTTTCACCACCACGTCCTCGCCCGTGCGCAGGCGGGCCCGGTGCACCTGCCCGATGCTGGCCGAGCCCACCGGCACGTCGTCGAAAGCGCTGAACACGTCCTCCAGGGGCCGGCCCAGCTCGTCGGCCACAAGTTGGCGGGCCACGGCCACGTCGAAAGGCGGCACGTTGCTTTGCAGCTTCTCAAACTCGTCGATGAGGGCCTCGGGCAGCAAGTCGGCGCGGTTGCTCAGGGCCTGGGCCAGCTTGATGAACGTGGGCCCCAGCTCCTCAATCACCAAGCGGGCCCGCTCCCAGCGCGTGGTGTCGAACACGGTGCGCTCGGCGCGCTGCCAGCTCACGCGGCGGCCGGCGCCCACCAGCCGGCGCAGGGGCGTGGTCGTCACCACGTCCTCGAAGCCGTACTTGAGCAGCACCTCGCCCACTTCTTTGAGGCGCGTGAGGTTGGAAATTGTGTTCTTGAACATGGACCGCAGGGGTAACGGGGTTTTGGCGGATTTAACGAATTTTTTGGATTTCCGCTCGTTTTTGGGTTGGGGCGGCAAGCTACGGCGGGGCCCTGGGCCACCGCCGGCCCGCCAGCGGCCGGGGCCCCCAACGCAGAAAATCCGTTTGCCGGCCGGCAAACGGATTTTCTACATCAGCAAAACGTGCGCAGGGCCCCGGGCCTACGCCTCGGGCGCATCGGCGGCGGGGGCGGCGGTTTTTTTGGCGGCGCGGGGCTTGGCGGCGGCCTTGGGGGCCCCGGCTTTGGCGGCGGCCGATTTTTGGGCCGTGCCGGCGGCGGCGCTTACCTGGTCGGCGGCTTTTTTGGTGGCGCTGGCCACTTTGCTGGTGGCGCTGCTGGCCGCTTTGGGGGCCCCGGCTTTCTTGGCGGGCGCTTTTTTGGCGGCGGCGGGGGACTTTGCCTTGGCCTTGAGGCCCACCGAATCCTTCATGCGCTCGGCGAGGCCCTTGAACTGCTGCTCCAGTTCGGTGCGCTTGGTTTCGCTGCTTTTCAGCAGGTCGTCCACAATTTTTTTGCCCTCCTGCTCGCTGAGTTTGCTGTCTTTCACCAAGGCTTCGATGGTGCTTTGCACTTTTTTGTTGCCCTGGGCCAGGTAGCCCACCCCGGCGTTGATGAACTTTTTGAACAGGTCTTCCATGACGAAAAAGGGGTTGAAGTGGGAAAAAGAAAGGAGTTGGCGACTGGGGCGCGCCCGCGGCGGGCGGGGCCCCGGAGCAGTTTACAAATATTTTGGCAAACGCCGGGCCGGGGCCCTAAAGCTGGCGGCCGAGCTTATTGTTCTTGTAGCCCCTGATGGCCAGCGGAATCCAGCCCAGCAGCGGAATAAAGTAGGCCAGCACGAGGGGGTTGCGCCACAGCAGTTTCCAGAACGCGCCGGGCGCGTCGAGGCGCATTTTGAAGCCCCGCTCGCCGTTCGTCACGAAGCGGCGCTCGAACTCGGCAAACGCCGCGGGCCAGGCAAAGGGCAAGAAAAACGGGAAGAAGCGGCGGTTTTCCTTCATGCGCTGCCACAGCTCGCGCCAGCGGTAGGGGCGCTGGCCGTGGGCGGCCACGGCGGCGTCGAGCTCGGCCTGCATGCGGCCGCGCACCTGCTCGCCCAGGGCCTCGTACTCGGGGCGCGTCAGCTCGGCGGGGGCCTTGGCGGTGAGGTCGGCGGGCCGGATGCGGGTGCCCATCACGAAGGTGAGCTTGGCCGGCAGGGCCAGGTAAAACGCCCAGGGCTGCACCAGCACCAGCAGCAGCAGCACCGTAAGGGGCAGGAACGGGATGCCGATTTTCTTCACCAGCCGGTCGATCCAGCCCACGGTGTAGGCGTAGGGGTTGAGGTACTCGGCGTTGATGGTGTAGAAGGGCACGATGTCGGTGCCGTGCTCCAGGCCCAGGCGAATCATGCTGGTGGCCAAGCGCTGCAGCTCGTACTTGTGGTTGAAGCCCTTGCCGATGCCGGGCACGCCCTCGGGGTACACCATCAGGTTGTGGTCCTGGTAGTACATCATGGTTTCGAAGTTGCGCGTGGTGGCGTCCACGCTGCCGCACTTCTTCCAGAAATCGCGCACCAGGTAGGGGTTCATCAGCGTGGTGGCCGAGAGCAGCGGGGCCGAAAGCGGCCGGGGCAGGTCGCGCAGGTGGCCCTGGGTGCGCAGCAAGTGGCGCCACAGGTGCGAGAGGGCCACCACGGCGTCCCACGGAAAAGCCATGCCCGAGTGGTTCGACGCGAAAATCAACGGCCGGTCGGGGTTGTTGCGCTGCGGGTAGTCCTCGAAGCCCACCAGCTCGGAGCGGAACCACACCCGGTCGAGGAGCTGCAAGATGTTTTCGTCGAGCGCTTGGGTAAACTCCTCCTTAAAGTAGTCGCTGTAGATGTGCTGGTTGGCCGCCAGGGCGGGCGGCGGCGGCGCAGAAGCAACAATCGGGCGGGGCATGGGCTGCGGGCGGGCGGGGCCGGGAAGGTACCGCGTTTTGGGGAAATGCCGGGGCCCCGGCCGCGGCTCAAATGCGGCGCTGGAGGCGCACGCTGGCCGTGAGCAGCTCGCCGCCGGGGTGGCGCACGATGAGGTGCAGCACCGTGCCGCTGGCGCTGCGCAGCAGGTGGGTGAGCTGGGTGAGCGAGAGCAGCTCGACCGGCAAAATGCCCACGGCCAGCAGCTCGTCGCCGTTTTGCAGGCCGGCGGCGGCGGCGGGCGTGCCCGGCACCACGCCCAGCACCTGGTAGCGGCGCAGGGCGGGCCCGGTGGCCAGCACGTCGAAGCCCGCCATGTCGTGCTCGAAAGGCTCGCCGAAGGCCAGGCCCCGGCGCAGCCACAGCTGCCGGTGGGGGTAGTCGATGACGATGCGGAAGCGCCGCAGCAGCTCGTAGCCCACGCTGCCGTTGCGAAACACGTCGGTGCGCGCGTGCACGTCGGCCGCGTTGGGGAACGAGGTGAGCACCGTGGGCAGGCGGTAGCGGCCCAGGTCCACGGTGGCCACGCGGCCCAGCACGCCGCGCACCAGCCCGCTCAGGCCGTGGCCCAGGTCGGCGGGCAGGCCGGGCGCGGGCAGGTGCAGGCGGGGGTCGGAGGTGGTTTCGAGCGAGAGCGCGTGGCTGGCCCCGGTGTCGAGCAGCAGCTTCAGGGGCCGGGCGGCCGAGTCGCCCACCTGGCGCACGGCCACCGTGAAGTACGCCTTGCGCCCTTCGATGGCCAGCGGCAACCCGGTCCAGTGGGGGGCCCGGGGCGGCCGGTACGCGGCCGGCGGCGTGAGCACCAGCCGCCCCTGCCCGGTTCCCTGCCCTTCAAACGCTGCCACGAAGCTGTAGAACAGCTCCGACCCCAAGATGCCGTGCACCGGCAGCCCCACGTACCCCGAGAGGTTGAGCGAATCGCCGTTGAGCACCAGCAGCGCCATGGACGGGGCCACGGCCTCCTGGCCCTGGCGGCCCAGGCCCACGCGCACCCGGGGCGACTGGTACGCCAGCAGGCCGGTGGGCTTGCCCCCGGTCCCCACCACCCGGAAATCTTGGCCGTGGGGCAAGTGCAGCGAATCGGCAATGGCCTGGGACAGCAGCAGCGACGAAGCCACGCCCGTGTCGAGCAGGAAGTTGTAGGGCCCCGCGCCGTTCAGCCACACCTGCACCACGGGCAGGTTGCGCTGCACTTGCAGCGGCAGGCACAGGCGGCGCTGCCCGGCCCGCGCCAGCCGGAACAAGCCGGCTTCCTGCCCGTAGCCCGGCCGGGCCCCGGCCAGCAGCAGGGCCAAAACCAGCAACCGGGCCCCGGCCCGGCGCAAGGCGATTAAGCAGACCAGCGTTTTCATCAGCCCTGTAAGATACGGGTTGCAAAACCATTTGTCGGACCCCGAGCGGACTCAGCACCCGTAGCCAGCGACTGCTGTAGCAATCGATTGCATAAAGGGTTGCGTAATCGTGCTTGTTTCCGCACGAGAATGGTCAAGACAACGCCATTTCATCTTCCAAGCATTGCCTACTAAACGCTCGGGCCCGCGCGCAATCCAGCGGCGTGCCTGTGCCGCTGGGCTGGGCTTGGCCCCTCCCCAGGGGCCCGGGGACAACACAAGCAAGCGCAACCTCGCGGCACGGGCCGCTAAGCGCCGGGTACGGGGACGACGCACCTGGCCGCTACGGCGTTTCCCAGGGGCCGGCGGGGTTGTAATGGAGGTGGCCGGCGGCGATGCGCAGCGGGGCCCCCACGTTGTTGTGGTAAAGCTGGCCGGTACCCAGGCCCTGGGCAAAGCCGCCCACCGCAAACTCGCCCGTGAGCTGGGCCACGGCGTTCAGGCCGATGTTCGATTCCAGGGCGGAGGTCATCCACCAGCCCAGGCCGCGGGCTTCGGCGTGGGCCACCCAGCGGCGGGTGGCGGCGTGCCCGCCCAGCAGCGTGGGCTTCAGCACAAGGTAGGCGGGGCGCACGGCGTCGAGCAGGGCGGCTTGCTGGGCGGGGGTTTCCAGGCCAATCAGCTCCTCGTCGAGGGCCACGGGCACCGGCGAGCGGCGGCACACCTCGGCCAGGGCCCCCCACTGCCCGGCGGCCACGGGCTGCTCGATGGAATGCAACTCAAACCGGGCCAGTTGCGCCAGCTTGCCCAGCGCCTCAGCGGGGGCAAAGGCCCCGTTGGCGTCCACGCGCAGCACGAGCTGGGCGGGCCCGGCCACGGCCCGGATTTCGGCCAGGATTGCCAGCTCCGTGGCGAAATCCAGGCCCCCAATTTTCAGCTTGAGGCAGCGGTAGCCGGCGGCCAGTTTCTCCTCGATCTGCCGGCGCATGAAGGCCGCGTCGCCCATCCACACCAGCCCGTTGATGGGCAGCCCGGCCCGGCCCGCGGCAAAGGCGTTGGCGTAGAGCTGCCGCTGGCCGCCGCCGGCCCAGTCCAGCGCCGCCGTTTCGAGGGCAAACGCCAGGGCTGGCCGCCCGGGGCCCACCAGGGCCGGGGCGTCGGCGGCCACAAAATCAGCGGGCCCCGCCGCGTTGAAGCGCGCGCACAGCGCGGCCACCTCGGCGGCAAAGCCCGGCCCGTGGTCGGGGCTGAGGCCGGCCAGGGGCGCGGCCTCGCCCACGCCCGCCGGGCGGGCGGGGTGGGCGGCGTCGCGCAAGTGCAGGTACCAGGCCGTGTGCACGGCCAGGGCCCCGCGCGAGGTGCGGGCCGGAAAGTTGAAGCGCAGGTCGCGCCGGGAAGCCGAAAGCTGAAGCATGGCGCAAAGATGCGGGGGCCGCGGCCGCCCGCACGCCGCCGCGTGCCAGGCGGCCGCGGCCCCCGCAAGTGTAAAAAATTGGGCCCCTTAAGCAGCCACTTTGTAGTCGCCCGCGCCGTTTTTGGCGGGGCGGCGGCTCACGAGGCCGCCTTTGCGGCCGGCGTCGCGGGCTTCTTCGGCCGTGAAGCGGTGGCCGCGGCCGCTGGCGTGCGAAGCCTTGCCGCCTTCACTGGCGATGCGGCGCTGGGTTTCGGGGCTCATGGCGGCGAAGCCGCGGCGGCTTTTGCTGCCGGTGCGGTTGGCCGGACGCGGGGCGGTGGTTTCGGACGTGCTACTTGTTTTCATGGGCTGGACGATTAAAAGAAAGGATAAGATTCAACCTAGGCAACGGTCATCGTTGCTGGCGTTTCTGTGCTACTGCTTTATGCCCCTACATAGTTGCGAATTGCCTCGTAATGAACTCAAAATACCGCCTTGTACTGATGGGCCCTAGGTATTTATTCTGGGCCTTTGCGGCAAATGCTACGCCGCCGCCCGCGCGGGCGGTGCAACCAAGCAAGCAGCTCGGCGGTTGCAGTGCCGAGTCCCTAGCTTTTGCTTTTCGTTCGTATGAGTTTGCCGCCGAATGCCGCCGAGGCCGCCCCCGCCCCCGCCCTTTCCTCCGCCCCGGCCGGGGCCCTGGCCGACCGCTACCGCGCCGTGCGCGCCCAGTCGGAGGCCCTGTGCCGGCCGCTGCTGCCCGAAGACACCGTGGTGCAGCCCACTCTCGACGTGAGCCCGCCCAAGTGGCACCTGGCCCACACCACCTGGTTTTGGGAAACCATGCTGCTGGGGCCCTACGCGCCGGGCTACCAAGTGTTTCACCCCGAGTTTGCCTACCTGTTCAACTCGTACTACAACTCGCTGGGCTCGCGCGTGAACCGGGCCGAGCGCGGCACCCTCACGCGCCCGGCCCTGGCCAAGGTGCTGGCCTACCGCGCCCACGTGGACGCGCACTTGCTGGCCCTGCTGGCCGACGAAAACGCCCTGCCCGCCGCCGCGCGCGAGCTGGTCGAGATTGGCCTCCAGCACGAGCAGCAGCACCAGGAACTACTGGCCACCGACATCAAGTTCATCCTCAGCACCAGCCCGTTGAACCCCGCGTACACGCCCGGGCCCGGGCCGGCCAGCCCGGGGGCCCTGGCGCCACCGGCCGCCTGGCTGCCGGTGCCGGGCGGCGTGTTCCCGGTCGGGTTTCAGGGCGAAGGCTTTTGCTTCGACAACGAGCTGCCGGTGCACGGGGCGCTGGTGCCCGATTTTGAGCTGCAAAACCGCTTGGTGACCAACGCCGAGTACCTCGAATTTGTGGAAGCCGGCGGCTACCGCGACTTCCGCCACTGGCTGGGCGAGGGCTGGGACTTGGTGCAGGCGGCGGGCTGGCAGGCGCCGCTGTACTGGGTGAAGGGCCCCGACGGCCAGTGGCTGCGCTTCACGCACCACGGCCTGCGGCCGCTGGAGCTGGCCGCGCCCGTCGCGCACGTCAGCTTTTACGAGGCCGACGCCTACGCCCAGTGGGCGGGGGCCCGCCTGCCCACCGAGCAGGAGTGGGAAGTGGCCGCCCGCCGCTTCGGCGCCACGCCCGCCGCCGGCGGCACCTGGCTCGAAAGCCCCCGCCTCGACCCCGCCCCCGTGCCCGCCGGCGCCGACCCCACCGCCTGCCACCAGCTGCTGGGCGAGTGCTGGCAGTGGACGTACTCGGCCTACCACGCCTACCCCGGCTACCGGCGCAGCGCGGGGCCCCTGGGCGAGTACAACGGCAAGTTCATGGTGAACCAGCTGGTGCTGCGCGGGGCCTCGTGCGCCACGCCGCGCAGCCACGGCCGCGTGAGCTACCGCAACTTCTTCCACGCCGACAAGCGCTGGCAGTTCACCGGCATTCGGCTGGCGCGGTAGGCGGCCGCGGGCGGCAGGGCGCCCGGCGTGGCCTTGCGCCGCGGGGCCGCGTATAGCCCCGCCCCCGCTGTTTCAACCGCTGCACCCGCCGGGCCCATTTTTTCGTTTGTATCCGCATGACTTCTTCCACCGCTGCCCCGTCACCGGTTGCATCCGGCCTGGCCGCCCACGTGGCCGAGGGCCTGCGCCGGGGCCCCAAAACCCTCTCGTCGATGTACCTGTACGACGACCAGGGCAGTGCGCTGTTCCAGCAAATCATGGGCTTGCCCGAGTACTACCCCACCCGGGCCGAGTACGGGATTTTTGCCGCCCACGGCGCGGCCATCGCCGCCGCCCTCAACCCCGCCGATGCGCCGGGGCCCCTAGCGCTGGTGGAGCTGGGCGCCGGCGACGGCCTGAAAACCAAGCTGCTGCTACGCGAACTGCTGGCCACGTCCGACGACTTCAGCTACGTGCCGGTGGACATTTCGCCCAGTGCCCTGGCGGGGCTGGCCGCCAGCTTGGCCGCCGAGCTGCCGGGGCTGCGCACCACGCCCGTGGCCACCGACTACGCCACGGCCCTGGCCCAGCTGGCCGACCGGCCGGGGCGCAAGGCGGTGCTGTTTTTGGGCTCGAACATCGGCAACTTCGCGCCCATCGAGCGGGCGGCGTTTCTGGCGCAGCTGGCGGCCCCGCTCGCGGCGGCCGACCGCCTGCTCATCGGCTTCGATTTGCAGAAGGACCCGCGCCGCATCCGGGCGGCCTACGACGACGCGCAGGGCGTAACGGCGGCTTTCAACCTGAACCTGCTCGCGCGCCTCAACCGCGAGCTGGCCGCCGATTTTGACCTCGCCGCCTGGCAGCACTACACCGACTACGACCCGCTGACCGGCGCCGTGCGCTCGTACCTGGTGAGCACCCGCGCCCAAACCGTGCGCCTGGGGGCCCTGGGCCAAACCGTGCCGTTTGCGGCCTGGGAGGTCATCCACACCGAAAACTCCTACAAGTTCACCCACCCGCAAATTGCCGCCATGGCCGCCACTGCGGGCCTGCGCGTGGTGGCCACCTTCGACGACGGCGACTTTGCCGACGTGGTGCTCGCGCGGGCGTAGGGCCCCGGTACAGGGAGGGAAGAGGGGCCAGCGGACGGCGGGGGCGCGGGGGCGCGAACTTGGCAGTCCGCGTTGCTGCGGTGGTACCCTAACGGCAACAGCGCGGAGGCGCGAACCACCAGGCGCGCGCTACTAATCGGCCCAGTAGCTACCTTGGGGGTGCACCCGGGCGGCCGCCGCCCGCTTTGCCACCTCTTCCCTGCTTCATGAAACGACTCCTACTTGCTGGGTTGACCGGGTGCCTGGCGCTGCTTGCGCCGCGGGCCCGGGCGCAGGCCGCGTTGGGCACCAGCCCCTACGTCGAGCGGTTTGACCACCTGGCCAGCGGCTTGCCCGCTGGCTTCACGGTTTCCACCGGGGCCTTGTCGGGCACGCTGGGCGCGGCGGCCCCGTTCGCGCCGGCCAAGGCGGCGTGGGCCAGCACGGCGGCGGGCTTCAAAAACTTCGCCTCGGCCACCAACCAGGGGGCCACCGCCCCGGTGGCCACCCAGGACACCACCGCCAACCGGGCCCTGGGCGTGCGCCAAACCGCCGCCCCGGGCTACGACCCGGGCGCGGCCTTTGCGTTTCAGGCGGCCAGCACGGCGGGCAAAACCGATTTCTCGCTGACCTTCAAGCTTCAATCGCTCGACGTCACGTCGCCGCGCACCACGGCGTGGCAGGTGGATTATGCCCTGGGGGCCGCGCCCACGGCGTTTGTGCCGGTGGGCACGGGCAGCGTTACGGGCGGCAACAGCTTCACGAGCAACACCGTGGCGGTGAGCTTCGGCACGGCCCTCGACAACGCGGCGGGCCCGGTGTGGATCCGGGTGATTGCCCTGACTGGCAGCACCGGCAGCGGGGCCCGCGCCAGCACGGCCATCGACGACTTTGCGCTGAGCTGGGCCGCGAACCCCGCCGCGCCGGCCCTGACGGCCACGCCCGCCGTGCTGGCCTTCGGCAACCAACACCTGCACCTGCCGTCGGCCGCCCAAACCTACGCCTTGAGCGCGGCCAACCTGACCGCCGGCGCGACCCTGACGACGGCCGAACCGTTCAGCATTTCGAAGGACGGCGCCGGGTACACCACCGTCCTGAACTACTCGGCCGCCGACTTGGCCGCCGCCCAAACGGTGTCGGTGCGCTTCACGCCCACCGCCCCGGGGCCCGCCACCGGCACCGTGGCCAACGCCAGCGCCGGGGCCACCGCCCGCACCGTGGTGCTGACCGGCACCGGCACCGACCCCACCCAAACGGTGTTCAACTTTGACGGTTGCACGGGCAGCGCCGCGCTCGCCGACGGCTTCACGCAGGTGAGCGTGGTGGGGCCCCAGGCGTGGGCCTGCACCGCGTTTGGCCGCGACCCCAACGCCCCCGACGGCACCACGGCTTTCCCCAGCGGCGTGCAAATTAACGGCTTCGCCAACGGGGCCAACGTGACCAACGAGGACTGGCTGATTTCGCCGGCTTTGAACCTGGCGGCCACCACGTTTCCGCTGCTTTCGTACTGGAGCCGCACGGCCTTCAACGGCCCCGCGCTGCGCCTGCTGGCCTCGACGAACTACCCGGGCACGGGCAGCCCCACCGCCGCCGGCGTGAGTTGGACCGACCTGAACGCGGCTTTCCCCGCCCCCGGCACCGACCGTTGGACCCAGACCCAGCACGTGGACCTGAGCGCCTACAAAACCGCGGGCGTGTACGTG
This sequence comes from Janthinobacterium lividum, assembly GCA_050954665.1. Classification (GTDB taxonomy): domain Bacteria; phylum Bacteroidota; class Bacteroidia; order Cytophagales; family Hymenobacteraceae; genus Hymenobacter. Next base: position 71,345 of record JBPBPC010000051.1, on the reverse strand, counting down.
GCCTTCGTCTACAACGCGACCACCGACGGAGGGGCCCGCTGGACCCTCGACGACGTGGTGCTGACCAACTCGGCCACCGCCCCGCCGCCCACGCTGGCCACCAGCGCGCAGGGCCTCAGCTTCGGCTACCAGGCGGTGGGCACCGCCGCCGTGCAAACCCTGCGCGTGCGCGCCGCCAACCTCACCGGGCCCCTCACGGTGCGTGCGTCGGACCCCGCGTTCCAGCTGTCGAAGGACGGCACCGCCTTTGGCCCGTCGCTGAGCTACGCCGCGGCCGACGCCGCGGGCAAAACGCTGGCCGTGCAAGTGCGCTTCGTGCCGGCGACGGCCGCCACGGCCTACGCGGCCACGGCCACCGTGGCGTCGGCCGGGGCCCCCGGCGCAGCGGTGGCCCTGGGTGGCAACACCTTCGACGTGGCGAATACGCTGGAGGTGGTGAACTGGAACATGGAGTGGTTCGGCTCGCCGGCCGCCGGCCTGGGGCCCGCCGACAAAAACCTGCAAGCCGCCAACGCCGCCGCCGTGCTCCGGGGCCTGAACGCCGACGTGTACGCCCTGCTGGAAGTGGTGGACACCGTGCGCCTGCGCGCCCTGGTGGCCGCCCTGCCCGGCTACGCCTACCGCGTGTCGTACTTCGCCTCGAACGCCGACGACAGCTTGGACGCCGACTACGCCGGGGCCCAGAAGCTGGCCTTTGTGTACCGCACCAGCGTGGTGCGCGGGGCCCGGTTCTCGGCGTTTTTCCGTTCGCGGGCGGCGCAAAACGCGGCCGACTACGGCTACTGGTCGTCGGGCCGCTTCCCCTTCGTGATGCAGGCCGACGTGGCGCTGAACGGCGTGCGCAAGCCGGTCACGTTCGTGGCCATCCACGCCAAGGCCAACACCAGCCCCACGGCCACCTCCTACGCCCGCCGCAAAAGCGCCGCCGACGAGCTGAAGGCCAAGCTCGACGCCGACTACGCGGGCCAGGACTTTGTGGTGCTGGGCGACTTCAACGACGACCTCGACCAAACCATCGCGGCCGGCGTGGCGCCGCCCACCACCTCCTACAGCGCCTTCACCGCCGACGCCGCCAACTACCCCTCGCCCACCCTGCAGGAGCTGAGCCTGACGGGCAAGCGGTCCACCGTGTCGTACAACGACGTGATTGACCACGTCATCGATTCGAAGTCGTTCTACGCGTACTACCTCAAGGGCACGGCCGAGGTGCAAACCGGCATCGCCGGCACCATCGCCAACTACGGCACCACCACCTCCGACCACTACCCCGTCCTCACGCGCTACGCTTTCCCGGCCACCGTGACCGGCACCTGGCCGCGCGCCGCCGCGCCGCTGGCCCTTTACCCCAACCCCGCCGGCCAAGCCGTGCGCCTGGCCGTGCCCGAGGCCGGCGCGGGCCTGCGCCTGCAAGTGCACACCGCCACCGGCCGCCTCGTGCTCGACGGCCACGGCACCGCCGAGCAGCTCAACCAGCAGCTCAACCAGTGCCTCGGCGGCCTGGCGGCCGGCGTGTACCTGCTGCAAGTGGTGGGGGCCCGGCAGACGTACGTGAGCCGCTTGCTGAAGCAATAGCGCGGCCGGGGCGCGGACGCGGCAATTCTGCGGGCCCCACGGCAATCGTTCAACTCGCGGGCCCGCCGCGCCCACACCGCCCGGCGAGCCCCGGCCTTTCCAGGCCGGGGCTTTTTGGTGGCCTACGCCGCCGCCGGGGCCCCGGGCCGGGTCTTTTTTGGGGCCCGGGGGCCCGGTGCTGTGCAACCTTGGGGCCCCAGCCCTTCCCTTTGAACGGCCCGGCTAAAAGATTTCGGTAAAGAAAATCGTATTTCCATCCTACTTTGCGGCGGCGGCCTTCCTCATTTCTGCTTCTACCTTGTGAAAAGACGCGACTTTGTGGGCCTCACCGGCCTGGCCACCGGGGCCCTGTTTCTCCCCAACTTTCCTTCCCTCGGCGGCACGCCCGTCGACCCCGCCCGCCTGCTGGAGCCGGGCCTGGACGTGGCCCAGAAGAAGCGCCTGGCCGACGCCGGCCTGAACGCGGCCAAGGCCGCCGGCGCAACTTATGCCGACGTGCGCATCGGCCGCTACCTCAACCAAAGCGTGTTCACCCGCGAAAAGCAGGTGCAAAACCTGGCCAGCGGCGAGAGCTTCGGGGCCGGCGTGCGGGTGCTGGCCGGCGGCACCTGGGGCTTTGCCGCCACCAACGACGTGAGCGACGCCGGCCTGGCCAAAGCCGCCCAGCTGGCCGTGCAAATGGCCAAGGCCAACGGCAAGGTGCAGAAGGAAAAGGTGCAGCTCGCGCCCCAGCGAGGCTACGGCGAGGTGAGCTGGAAAACGCCCATCCAGCAGAACGCCTTCGAGGTGCCCATCAAGCAAAAAGTGGACTTGCTGCTGGAAGCCAACGCCCGGGCCCTGGCCAACGGCGCCAGCTTCGTAAACTCGTCGCTGTTCCAAATCAATGAGCAGAAGTACTTTGCCAGCACCGACGGCTCGTACATCGACCAGGACGTGCACCGCATCTGGCCCACGTTCTCCGTCACGGCCATCGACCAGGCCACCGGCAAGTTCCGCTCGCGCGACGCGCTGAGCGCCCCGATGGGCCTGGGCTACGAGTACCTCACGCCCAAGGCCGTGGACCAGATTGCCGGGGCCGCCGGCACGGGCCTCGTCGGCTACAAGAACAGCTACGACATCCTCGCCGACGCGGCCCTGGCCGCCAAGCAGGTGCGGGAAAAGCTGACGGCCAAGAGCGTGGTGCCCGGCAAGTACGACCTCGTGCTCGACCCCAACCACCTGGGCCTCACCATCCACGAAAGCATTGGCCACCCGCTGGAGCTGGACCGCGTGCTCGGCTACGAGGCCAACTACGCCGGCACCAGCTTCGCCACCCTGGACAAGTGGAAAACGGGCACTTTCCAGTACGGCTCGAAGCAGGTCAACATCGTGGCCGACAAGCTGCAACCCGGCTCGCTGGGGGCCGTGGGCTACGACGACGAAGGCGTGCAAACCAAGCGCTGGGACCTCATCAAAAACGGCGTGCTGGTGAACTACGAGAAGATCCGCGACCAGGCCCACATCCTCGGCCAAACCGAGTCGGACGGCTGCTGCTACGCCGACTCCTGGGATTCGGTGCAGTTCCAGCGCATGCCCAACGTGAGCTTGCAGCCGGGCGCCGCCAAAATGAGCGTCGACGACCTGATCAAGGGCGTGGAGAAAGGCGTGTACATCGCCGGCCGCGGCTCGTATTCCATCGACCAGCAGCGCTACAACTTCCAGTTCGGCGGCCAGGTGTTCTACGCCATCGAAAAGGGCCAGATTGCCGGCATGCTCGAGGACGTGGCCTACCAGGCCAACACGCGCGAGTTTTGGAACGCGTGCGCCGCCGTGTGCGACCAGTCGGACTACCGCTTGTTCGGCTCGTTTTTCGACGGCAAGGGCCAGCCCTCGCAGGTGTCGGCCGTGAGCCACGGCGCCGCCACCGCCCGCTTCAACGGCGTGAACGTCATCAACACGGCCCGCAAACTGGGCTAGGGCGATGCGGGAAGGAGGCAGCACAGGGCCCCAGGCCAGCTGGGCCGGTCATGCCGAGTAGGCCCGTCGCGTTAAATAAGGTCGTCATGCTGAGCTCGTCGAAGCATCTCTACCGCAGCAGTAATCATGATTAGTAAAGCCGTAGAGACGCTTCGACAAGCTCAGCATGACCGCCTGGGGGGCCCTGTTGACCGCCTAGGGGGCCCTGTTAACGGCCCGGGGGCCCTATCCCTGCGAATCTCCCCCGCTTGGCTTTCCTCCTTCTCAGCTCCCCACAATTTTGACTTCTTCCCATTTTAAAAATCCTCCCTTTTGAAACGACGTGACTTTGTGGGACTTACCGGCCTGGCGGCCGGGGCCCTGTTGCTGCCCAGCATTCCTGGCTTCGGCCACGGGGTGCTCGTGGACCCCGCGCAGCTGCTGGAGCCGGGCCTGGACGTGGCCCAGAAGAAGCGCCTGGCCGACGCCGGCCTGAACGCGGCCAAGGCCGCTGGCGCGACTTATGCCGACGTGCGCATCGGCCGCTACCTCAACCAAGGCATTTTCACCCGCGAGAAGCAGGTGCAGAACATTGCCAGCAGCGAGAGCTTCGGCATCGGCGTGCGCGTGATTGCCAGCGGCACCTGGGGCTTCGCGGCCACCAACGACGTGAGCGACGCCGGCGTGGCCAAGGCCGCCCAGCTGGCCGTGGCCATCGCCAAGGCCAACAGCAAGGCACAAAAAACCCAGGTGCAACTCGCACCCCAAAAGGGCTTTGGCGAGGTGAGCTGGAAGGCCCCGATTCAGCAGAACGCCTTCGAAGTGCCCATCAAGCAAAAGGTGGACTTGCTGCTGGCGGCCAACGCCGCGGCCACCGACAACGGCGCCAGCTTCGTGAATTCGGCCCTGTTTCAGGTGAACGAGCAGAAGTACTTTGCGAGCACCGACGGCTCGTACATCGACCAGGACGTGCACCGCATCTGGCCCACGTTCTCCGTCACGGCCATCGACCAAGCCACCGGCAAGTTCCGCTCGCGGCAGAGCCTGAGCGTGCCCATGGGCCTGGGCTACGAGTACCTCACGCCCAAAGCGGCCGACAAAATTGCGGGCCCCGCGGGCTCCGACGTCATCGGCTACAAGAACAGCTACGACATCCTGGAGGACGCCGCCCGCGCCGCCAAGCAGGTGAAGGAAAAGCTGACGGCCAAGAGCGTGGTGCCGGGCAAGTACGACCTCGTGCTCGACCCGCACCACCTGGGCCTCACCATCCACGAGAGCGTGGGCCACCCGCTCGAACTGGACCGCGTGCTGGGCTACGAGGCCAACTTTGCGGGCACCAGCTTCGCCACGCTGGCGTGGAAGGCCAAGGGCCTGCCCTACGGCTCGAAGCAGATGAACATCGTGGCCGACAAGCTGCAAGCCGGCTCGCTGGGGGCCGTGGGCTGGGACGACGAGGGCGTGAAAACCAAGGAGTGGAACCTCATCGAGCAGGGCAAGCTGGTGAACTACGAGAAGATCCGCGACCAGGCCGCCATGGTGGGCCAGCAGGAATCGGACGGCTGCTGCTACTCGCAGTCGTGGCAGGACGTGCAGTTCCAGCGCATGCCCAACGTGAGCCTGCGGCCCGGCGCCGCCAAGCTGAGCGTGGACGAGCTGGTGAGCAAGGTGGACAAAGGCATTTACATCGCCGGCAACGGCTCGTTCTCCATCGACCAGCAGCGCTACAACTTCCAGTTCGGGGGCCAGGTGTTCTACGCCATCGAGAAGGGCAAAATCACGGGCATGCTCGAAGACGTGGCTTACCAGGCCAACACCCAGGAGTTCTGGGGCTCGCTGGCCGCCACCTGCGACCAATCGGACTACCGCTTCGCCGGCTTCTTCAACGACGGCAAGGGCCAGCCTTCGCAAAGCTCGGCCGTGAGCCACGGCTCGGCCACCTCGCGCTTCAACGCCGTGAACGTCATCAACACCGGCCGCAAGCTGGGCTAGGGGCCCACTTTTTTCCACCGCATTTCCTTCCCGCCATGGCTATCATTTCCAAAGACGACGCCCAAACCATCCTCAAAAAGGTGCTGAGCTTCAGCACGGCCGACGAGTGCGAGGCCAGCCTCAGCGGCTCGCTCGCGGGCAACGTGCGCTCGGCCCGCAACGCCATCAGCACCTCCGGCGTCACCGACAACGTGTCGCTGGCCGTGGAGGCGCGCTTCGGCAAGCGCAGCGGCGTGGCCACCTGCAACCAGTTCGACGAGGCCACGCTGCGCCGCTGCGTGCAGCGGGCCGAAGAAATTGCCCGCCTCGCCCCCGAAAGCCCCGAGTACGTGCCCCTGCTGGGGCCCCAGAACTACGCGGCCTCGCCCCTGGCGTTTGCGGCGGCCACCGCCGCCATCACCCCCGACTACCGGGCCCAGCAGGTGGCCACCAGCATGCAGTACTGCGACGCCAAGAAGCTGAGCTCGGCCGGGTTCCTCAACGACTCGGCCGGCTTCGTGGCCCGGCGCAACAGCAAGGGCCTGGAGGCCTACCAGCAGGTGTCGAACGTGGCGTTTTCCATCACCGTGCGCACGCCCGACGGCACGGGCTCGGGCTACGCGGCCGCCGACTACACCGACGCCGGCAAGTTTGACGCCACGCGCCTGACCAAGGTGGCCGCCGACAAGGCCGCCGCCTCGGTGGGCGCCAAGGCCATCGAGCCGGGCAAGTACACCGTCATCCTGGAGCCCAACGCGCTGGTGTCGAACACCGACGCCTCGCTGCTGGGGGCCCTGATGCGCTCGTTCGACGCGCGCTCGGCCGACGAAGGGCGCAGCTTTCTCAGCAAGAAGGGCGGCGGCAACCGCAAGGGCGAGAAGCTGTTCGACGAGAAGGTGACCATCTACTCCGACCCGCTGAACCCCGAAATTGCCGACCTCACGTTCGCCGGCGACGGCCGCCCGCAGCAGCGCACCACCTGGATCGAGAAGGGCGTGGTGAAGAACCTGTACGCGTCGCGCTTCTGGGCCCAGAAGGGCGGCATCCCCGACCTGCCCAGCCCCAACGGCTTCATCATGGAAGGCGGCACGCAGAGCACCGCCGACCTCATCAAGGGCACGGCCAAGGGCATTCTGGTGACGCGCCTGTGGTACATCCGCCCCGTGGATCCGCAAACGCTGCTCTACACCGGCCTCACGCGCGATGGCACGTTCTACATCGAGAACGGCGCCATCAAGTTCCCGGTGAAGAACTTCCGCTTCAACGAAAGCCCGGTCATCATGCTCAACAACCTGGAGGCCATCGGCAAGCCCGTGCGCCTGGCCGGCAACCTGGTGCCGCCGCTGAAAATCCGCGACTTCACCTTCACCAGCCTCTCGGACGCGGTGTAGAACCTCGCGCTTTTCTGCCATCGCAGGGCCCCGGAACGCTCATCCTACACTGCGTTCAGGATGAGCGTTCCGGGGCCCTGGGCAAAACGTTTTTTGGCTTTTCGCGCCGCAGTCATTAAATAGCAATTTTTCTATCTTTTCTTTACCGTCATGAAAAGACGCGACTTTGTGGGCTTGAGCGGCCTCGCCGCCGGGGCCCTGTTCTTGCCCAGCCTGCCCGGCTTCGGCCACACCCGCGTCGACCCCGCCCGCTTGCTGGAGCCGGGGGCCGACACCATCGTTAAAAAACGCTTGGCCGACGCCGCCCTGAACGCCGCCAAGTCGGCCGGGGCCTCCTACGCCGACGTGCGCATCGGCCGCTACCTCAACCAGTACGTGTTCACCCGCGAGAAGCAGGTGCAGAACATCGTGAGCACCGAGAGCTACGGCGTGGGCATCCGGGTGCTGGTGGCGGGCTGCTGGGGCTTCGCCTCCACCAGCGTGGTGACCACCGACAGCATTGCCGCCACCGCCCAGCTGGCCGTGGCCATCGCCAAGGCCAACCACCTGGTGCAGAAGGAACCCGTGCAGCTGGCCGCCCAAACCGGCTACGGCGAGGTGAGCTGGAAGACGCCCATCCAGCAGAACGCCTTCGAAGTGCCCATCAAGCAGAAGGTGGACTTGCTGCTGGAAGCCAACGCCCGGGCCCTCGACGCGGGCGCCAACTACATCGGCACCAGCCTGTTCCAGGTGAACGAGCAGAAGTACTTTGCGAGTACCGACGGCTCGTACATCGACCAGGACGTGCACCGCATCTGGCCCACGTTCTCCGTCACGGCCATCGACCAAGCCACCGGCAAGTTCCGCTCGCGCGAGGCCCTGAGCTCGCCCATGGGCCTGGGCTACGAGTACCTCACGCCCAGCGCCAGCGAGCAGGTGGCGGGCCCCGCCGGCACCGAGCTGGTGGGCTACAAGCAGCGCTACGACCTGCTGGCCGACGCCGCCCTGGCCGGCAAGCAGGCCAAGCAGAAACTCACCACCCAGAGCGTGACGCCCGGCAAGTACGACCTGGTGCTCGACCCCGGCCACCTGGGCCTCACCATCCACGAGAGCGTGGGCCACCCGCTGGAATTGGACCGCGTGCTGGGCTACGAGGCCAACTACGCCGGCACCAGCTTCGCCACCTTGGAGTGGAAGGCCAAGAACCTGCCCTACGGCTCGAAGCAAGTCAACATCGTGGCCGACAAGCTGCAACCCGGCTCGGTGGGGGCCGTGGGCTACGACGACGAAGGCGTGAAAACCGGCCGCTGGGACCTCATCAAGGACGGCAAGCTGGTGAACTACGAGAAGATCCGCGACCAGGCCCACATCGTTGGCCAAAAGGCGTCGGACGGCTGCTGCTACGCCGATTCGTGGAGCTCGGTGCAATTCCAGCGCATGCCCAACGTGAGCCTGCAGCCGGGCACCGCCAAGCTGAGCGTGAACGACATGATCAAGGGCGTCGACAAGGGCATTTACATTGCCGGCGCGGGCTCGTTCTCCATCGACCAGCAGCGGTTCAACTTCCAGTTCGGCGGCCAAATGTTCTACGCCATCGAGAAGGGCCAGATCACGGGGCCCCTGGAGGACGTGGCGTACCAGTCGAACACCCAGGAATTCTGGGGCGCCTGCCACTCGGTGTGCGACGAGTCGGACTACCGCTTGTTCGGCACGTTCTTCGACGGCAAGGGCCAGCCGGCCCAGATTTCGGCCGTGAGCCACGGCTCGGCCACCACCCGCTTCAACGGCGTGAACGTCATCAACACGGCCCGCAAGATTGGGTAATTTTTTAGGCGGTTATGCTCATCCGGCGTTCTATCCTTTAGCATTTCATAACATCATGCCCATCCTTTCCCAACCCGACGCCCAGGCCCTGCTCAAGCAAGTGCTGGGCTACAGCACGGCCGACGAGTGCGAGGCCTCGCTGAACGGGCGCACGAGCGGCAACATCCGCTACGCCCGCAACGGCGTGAGCACGGCCGGCGCCCAAGACACCGTGTCGCTGGCCGTGGAGGCGCGCTTCGGCAAGCGCAGCGGCGTGGCCACCTGCAACGAATTTGACGAGGCGACGCTGCGCCGCTGCGTGCAGCGGGCCGAGGAAATTGCCCGCCTCGCCCCCGAAAGCCCCGAGTACGTGCCGCTGCTGGGGCCCCAAACCTACCTCCAGCCGCCCTCGGCGGCGCCCACGGTGCTCTCGCCCGCCGCCCGCGCCCAGGCCGCGGCCGACAGCATCAACCTGTGCGCAGCCAAAAACCTGACCGCCGCGGGCTTCCTCGACGGCGGCACCAGCTTCCGGGCCCTGCGCAACAACAAGGGGCTGGACGCCTACCAGCAGTCCACCAACACCGACTTTTCGGTGACGGTGCGCACCGCCGACGGCCGCGGCTCGGGCTACGCCATTGCCGACGTGACCGACGCCGCCAAGCTGAACGCCAAGGCCTTGACGCAGCGCGCGGCCGACAAAGCCGCCGGCTCGCTCAACGCCAAGGCCATCGAGCCGGGCAAGTACACCGTCATCCTGGAGCCGGCCGCGCTGATGGCCGGCGACGACCTTTCGCTGCTCGGGGGCCTGCTCTACGGCCTCGACGCGCGCTCGGCCGACGAGGGGCGCAGCTTCCTCACCAAAAAAGGCGGCGGCAACCGCAAGGGCGAAAAGCTGTTCGACGACAAGGTGACCATCTACTCCGATCCCATGAACGCGGAGGTGCCCGGCAACGCCTTCGACGGCGACGGCCTGCCCACGCAGCGCATGAGCTGGGTGGAAAAGGGCGTGGTGAAAAACATGCTCTACTCGCGCTACTGGGCCCAAAAAAACAACGTGCCCGCCACGCCGTTTCCCAGCGGCTTCATCATGAGCGGCGGCACGCAAAGCACCGCCGAGCTCATCAAGGGCACGGCCAAGGGCATCTTGATCACGCGCTTGTGGTACATCCGCGAGGTGGACCCGCAGACGCTGCTTTACACCGGCCTCACGCGCGACGGCACGTTCTACATCGAGAACGGCGCCATCAAGTTCCCCATCAAAAACATGCGCTTCAACGAGAGCCCCATCATCATGCTCAACAACCTCGAAGCCATCGGCCGGCCCCAGCGCCTGGCCGGTTGCCTGGTGCCGCCGCTCAAAATCCGCGACTTTACCTTCACCAGCCTCTCGGACGCCGTGTAGTCAAAATTTGAACAGGCCAAAAGGTCGTCATGCTGAGCCTGCCGACCTTTTGGCCTGTTCAATTACCTTTACCATTCGAAACCAACCTGTTACTTGCCGAACTGGATGCCGGCGTAGGCCTGAAACACGCGGTTTTGCAGCTTGGGGTCGTTGATGCCGGTCAGGCTGCGGGCGTCGTTGATGTCGTTGAGGCCGGCCACGAGGCGGGCCCCCAGCGTGAGGTTGCCGAACTTGAGGCCCGCCCCGCCGGCTATGCTGATGTCGGTTTTCTTGTACTGGTCCTTCACGCTCTGGCCGTCCACGTTGGCGTAGGCCGCCGAGCCGTTGGTGCCGCTGATTTCGACCTGGCCGTTGCGGGTGGCGTCCACCAGCAAGCCGAATTGCGGGCCGGCCTCCACGAACACGGGGCCCAGCGTGACCTTGAGCAGCACCGGCACCGAGAAGTAGTGCAGCTTGGTGTCGTAGTCGGTGAAGGCGCTTTTCAGGTTGCCGCCCTGCTGCGAGTACTGGATTTCGGGCTGGATGGACAGGGGCCCGATGAGCTTGCCCTGGAAGATGAGGCCGACGTGGTAGTACGTTCTGTAGGACGCCGACTCGCCGTCGCGGCCGTGCAGCTCGGCCGCGTTGATGCCGGCCTTGACGCCGAACTGGGCCTGGGCCTTGGGGGCAAACGCCACCGCCAGGGCGGCGGCAAGGGGAAAAGCAAGGAGTTTCATAACCGATTAGAATAAAATAATGAGGGGGAGAATGATACGAGGGCCGGCCCCAGCCGGCGGCCCCGAACGCCAACGCAGGCCACTCCCAAAAGTTGTACTCCGCCCCCGTTTGGCCCGGCGGCGGCCGCGGTGGCGCCGACCGCCGCCGGGGGCCGATAATAATTTTTTTTTAGCCCCGGGGCCTTAAATGTTGGGCCAGGGCGCAACCCCGGCCGTTTTCTGGTTTCATTTGGGAAGTTTACCCGTTTGCTTTTTTCACCGCATGCCCGCTCCCTTCACGTTTGTGCGCCTCAGCTACCACTCCGGCGATTGGGACGCGGTGGACGAGCGCATGCCCGCCAACCTGCTGCACTCACTGGTGCAGTACACCAAAGTGCCCGTCGAGGCCAAGGAAAAAGTGGTGGCCTTGGACAGCCCCGCGCTGTTCGGCTACCCGTTTTGCTACCTGAGCGGGCACCGGCTGGTGCAGTTTTCGGCGGCCGAGAAAAAGAACTTTACCCAGTACGTGCGCAACGGCGGCTTCGTGTTCGTGGACGACTGCAACCACGACATCGACGGCCTGTTTGCCCGCTCGTTTGAGGAGCAGATGCGGGTGTGCTTCGGGCCCCAGGCCTTAAAGAAAATCCCCAAAACCCACCCCATCTACTCGCAGTTTTTTCAGTTCAAGGACGGGCCCCCGAACACGGGCTTCGAGTTGAACGGCTGGGGCGACGACCTCGTGCACGACTACCTCAAGGGCGTCGAAATCAAGGGCCGCCTGGGCGTGCTGTACTCCAACAAAGACTACGGCTGCGAGTGGGACTACGACTTCCGCAACAAGCGCTTTTTGGCCGAAGACAACACCAAGTTTGGGGTCAACATTTTGCTGTACGCGCTGACTTAGGGCCCCTTACGCATTTATACAAAGCAATTCAAAAAATCAATTAGACCGTCATGCTTCGGCTGCGCTCAGCATGACGGTCTAATTGATTTTTTGAATTGCTAAACAGCTTTAACAGCTCACGCATCCGCCGTTCTTCTTTTTATCCGCGCCTGTTCCTTCGCATTTGACCCATTGTACATGACCGAACAAGACGTTAACACGTTGCTGGCCAAGCTGCCAGTGCTAAAAGCAGAGATTGGCAAAGTCATCGTGGGGCAGTCGGCGGTGCTCGACGAAGTGCTGGTGGCGCTGCTGGCCGGCGGGCACGCCTTGCTGGAGGGCGTGCCCGGCCTGGCCAAAACCCTGCTGGTGCGCACGCTAGCCGCGGCCACCGATTTGCCGTTTCGCCGCATCCAGTTCACGCCCGATTTGATGCCCACCGACATCCTCGGCACCGAGGTGCTGGAGGAAGACCACGGCACGGGCCACCGCTCGTTCAAGTTCAACCCGGGGCCCATTTTCGCCAGCCTCGTGCTGGCCGACGAAATCAACCGCACGCCGCCCAAAACCCAGGCCGCCCTGCTCGAAGCCATGCAGGAAGGCCACGTGACCTACGCCGGCCAGGAGCACGCACTGCCCAAGCCGTTCTTCCTACTGGCCACCCAAAACCCGATCGAGCAAAGCGGCACCTACCCGCTGCCCGAGGCCCAGCTCGACCGCTTCCTGCTGTACGTGCGCATCGGCTACCCCACCGAGCAGGAGGAGATGGCCGTGCTTAGCGGCACCACCGGCACCGCCGGGGCCCAGGTGCGCCCGGTGCTGGGCGGCGACGACGTGCGCCAGCTCCAGCAGCTGGTGCGCCAGGTGGGCCTCAGCCCCGAGCTGCTCGGCTTCGTGAACCGGCTGGTGCGCGCCACCCGCCCGGCCACGTCGGCGGTGAAGTTCATCCAGGACTACGGCCGCTGGGGCGCGGGGCCCCGGGCCGGCCAGGCGCTCATCCTCTGCGCCAAGGCGCGGGCGCTGCTGCAAGGCCGCTTCGCCGCCACGCTGGAGGACATCCGGGCCCTGGCCCCGCCCGTGCTGCGCCACCGGGTGCTGCTGAACTTCAACGCCGAAGCGGAAAACCTGACACCGGACGATGCGGTAGCGGCGCTGCTGAAAGCCGTGCCGGTGTAGTTAAGCGAAGTAGAACGTTGCGTAAGTAGCATGTCATGCTGAACGCAGTGAAGCATCTCTACCGCTTCGTTGCTTTGATCAGGTTACTTAACGCGGTAGCGATGCTTCACTGCGTTCAGCATGACGGCCTTTTTATTCGCTTATAATAAAAAAATGCTCAGCCCCGAACTCCTGCACGCCTTGCGCAACTTGCCGCTGGCCGCCAAACAGGCGGCCGAGGGTTTTTTGGCGGGGGCCCACGCCAGCCGGCGGCACGGCGTGGGCATGGAGTTCAGCCAGTATCGGCCCTACCAGCCGGGCGACGACCTGCGCCGGCTGGACTGGCGCCTGGCGGCCCGCTCGGACCGCTACTACCTGCGCGAATCGGAGGTGGACACCAGCCTGGCCGTGCACCTGCTGCTCGACGCCAGCGCCAGCATGAACCACCGCGACGCCAACGGCCTCACCAAGCTCGACTACGGCCGGCTGCTGCTGGGGGCCCTGGCCTACCTGGCCCAGCACCAGGGCGACGCCGTGGGCCTGACCGTCCTCCGCCCCAGCGGCTTGCGCCACTTGCCGGCCCGCGCCGACGCCCGCCAGCTGCCGCGCCTCTACCACGCCCTCGAAACGGCCGAAGCCGCCGGCGCCTTCCCCGACGCGGCCACGCTGGCGCCCCTCACCGCCCGCCGCCAACGGGCCCTGACGGTGTGCGTGAGCGACTTGTACGAAAACGACGGCGAAATCAACCGCCTGCTCAAGCGCCTGCGCGCCGTGAGCGGCGACGTGCTGCTGCTGCACCTGGTGGCCGGTAACGAACTGACGTTCAGCCACCGCGGCGCCGTGACGCTGCGCGACCTCGAAACCGGCCAAACCCTGCAAATCGACGCCGACCAGCAGCGCGCCGCCTACCAAGCGCAGCTGCAAGCCTGGCTGGCCGACACTGGCCAGGCCGCCCGCCGCCAGGGCTTCGACTACCATTTGCTGAACACCGCCGCGCCGCTCGATGGGGCCCTGCGCGAGTTTTTGCGAAAGCGCGCCCAGTAACTCGTAGCGGGGACATTGTGAGTCCGCACGTTGAACGATTGCCGTGCAACGGCCCCACATGCAGATTCACGGTGTCTCCGCTACTACTTAAAATTCAACGCATTGTTCACCCTCACCTCCCCTTCCGCGCTGCTGGCTTTGCTGGGCCTGCTGGTGCCGCTGGCCATCTACCTCTGGAACCGGCGGCCGGGGCCTGAGGTAGCAGTGGGCAGCTTGCGCTGGCTGGCCGCGGGCGCTAACCGCCGCCTGCGCAACCTGAAGCCCGAGCAGCTGGCGCTGCTGCTGCTGCGCGCCGCCGTGCTGGGGGCCCTGGCGGTGGCGGTGGCCGGGCCGGCGTGGCGACAGGGGCGGCCCGCCGGCCGCGGCCAGGTGCTGGTGGGCCCCGAGCTGGCGGGCACCCCGGCGCTGGCCGCGGCCCGGCCGGGGCTCGACTCGCTGCGCCGCCGGGGCTACGCGCTGCGCTGGCTGGCCCCCGGCCTGCCAGTGGTGGCGCCCGATTCGCTGGGCCACTACCGGGGCCCAGCGGCGGGCAACTTTGCCTGGGCGCGGGTGCAGCAGGCGGCGGATTCGTTCCCCAGCCAGCCGCTGCGCGTGTTGGTATCCAACACGTTGCATAACTTGGCGGGACCCCACCCGCTACTGCTGGCCGCCGTGCGCTGGCAGCTGCTGGCCCCGGGGGCCCCGGCAGCAACCTGGCTGGCCGAAGCCGCGGGCACGCCCGATAGCCTGCGCCTGCTGGTGGGCCGCAGCACCGCCATCCAGACGACTTTCCAAACATTGGCCGTGGCCCGCCCGGCCGGCGGCGCCCCGCTGCGCACGCCGGGCCTGGGGCCCCTGCGCTACCTCACCGCCGCCAACGGCACCGGCCAGTTGCGGCCCGCTTCCGCCGCGCCGGGCCCCGGCGTTGCCGTGGCGGGGCCCCTGCGCGCCGTGCTGTACGCCACGCCCAGCCACGCCGAAGAAGCCCGCTACCTGCGGGCCGCGCTGCAGGCGGCCGCCCTGGGGATGCCCGCGCCGTTGCAGCTGGCCACGGCCACGGCCGCGCCGGCCCCGTCGGCGGGCGTCGGTTGGCTGTTTTGGCTGTCCGATGCACCCGTGCCCGCCGCGTGGCGGGCCGCGGCCGCGCGGGGCGCGCACGTGTGGCAAGCCGCTGCGGGGCCTAGCGCGGCCGATACGACCCAGCTGGTGGCGCCCGGCGCCGCGGCCGTAGCGCTGTTTCGGCGCGCCAAGGGCCCCGCGCTAACCGGCGGCGCGCCGCTGTGGACCGATGGCCGGGACCGGCCGGTGCTGGCGCGCCAAGCCGTGGGCCAGGGGGCTATTTATCAGCTCACTACCCGCCTGCAACCCGCGTGGGGCGAGCTGGCCGACAGCCCCATCCTGCCCACTCTGCTGCTGGAGGTGCTCCGCCCCGCGCCCGACGCCACCTCGACCCTAGACGCCCACGACCAGCGCCGCTTCGACCCCGCCCAGCTGCTCCGCGCCCCGGGGCCCCAGGCAATGACCACTACCTTGCCCGTCACCGCTTTCACCTTCTCTGATTTGCGGCCGTGGCTGGTGCTGCTGGCCGCGCTGTTGTTAGCCGTGGAGCGCTGGGTGGCCCGGCGCGCGGCCGCTTCCTTCCCTACTTCTGCCGCATGACGCCCACTGCTTCCGTTGCCGAAACGCCCGCGCTGGCCTCGTCGCGCCAGCAGCTGGGGGCCCTGGGGCGCCGCTACGCGTGGCGCCGGGCCGCGGCCTTATTCCTGCCGGTGCTCGCCGGCGCCCTGCTGCTGGCTGGCTTGGCCCGGCACTGGCCTGGTGCCGCCTGGCCGCTGGCGGCCCTGGCAATCGTCGCGTTGGGCCTGGCCGCGTGGCGCCTAGCGCCGCTGGGGGCCCTGCCCGCCGCCGCCGTGGCCCGCCGCCTCGACCGCCGGTACCCGTCCCTCGAAGACAGCGCCGGCCTGCTCCTGCTGCCCGCCGAAAACCTGAGCTTGTTGGAGCGCTTTCAGCAGCAGCGGGTGGCCGGGCATTTGACGCAATTAATTGACAGCGAAGACCAACTGTTGCCCGTTGACTTTCGCCGGCCGGGCCTGCTGGCCCTGGGGTTGCTGGCGGCCGGGGCGGCTGCTTGGGCCTGGCCAGCAGCGGGGCCCCAAGCGGCCGGGCCGGCCGCCGTGCCGGTGCACTTCACCGCGCCGCCGGCCCGGCCGGGGGCCCCGGCGCCGGCCCGCATCCTCGAAACCCGGCTGCTGGTGACGCCGCCGGCTTATACCCGGCGGGCGGCGTTTGCCCCGGCACAGGCCTCGTTTCGGGGCCCGCAGGGGGCGCGGGTGCGCTGGCGGGTGCGCGTGAGCCGGCCGGCGGCCGGCGGGGGCCCCGTGCTGGAAATAGGCGGGCGCCGGGTGGCCTTCCGGCCGGTGGCGGGCGCAGCTGATGTATTTGAGGCCGAGCAGGTTTTGAACGCGTCGGTGCTGTACCGGCTGCGGTTTGCGGGCACCGTGTCCGACGATTACGCCATCGACGTGCAGGCCGACCAGGCCCCCGCGGTGCGCATCCTCACGCCCAAGGCTTACACGCTGGTGCCCGCCCGCGGGGCCCGGCCCGAGGTGCCGGTGCGCGCCCTGCTGCGCGACGACTACGGCCTGCGCCGCGCCGAACTGGTCATCACCGTGGCCCAGGGCGCGGGCGAGGCAGTGAAATTCCGCGAGGTGCGGCGCGACCTGAGCGAGGCCCTGGGGCCCCAGCCGGCGCAGGCCACGGTGAGCAGCTCGCTCAACTTGAAGCAGTTGGGCCTGACCTACGGCGACGAGCTGTACTTCTACATCTCGGCCCGCGACAACGCCGGCCACAGCACCCGCTCGGACGCTTACCTGGTGCAGTGGCAGGACACCGCCCGGGCCGCCGGCGTGTCGGGCCTGATGGGGGGCCCCAAGGTGGCCCCGGCGTATTTCCGCAGCCAGCGCCAGCTCATCATCGACACCGAAAAGCTGCTGGCCGACCGCAAAAATCTCACCCCGAGTGCCTTGACCACCCGTGCCAACGAACTGGGGGCCGACCAGCAGGCGCTGCGCCTGCGCTACGGCAAGTTTATGGGCGAAGAGCTAGAGCCCGGCCTGGGCGTGACGGCGGGCCCCGAGACCGAAGCCCAGCCCGCCCCCCGCGCCGAGTCGCACGCGCCCATTGCGGAGGACGACGAGGCGCCCGCGCCGGCCGCCACAGCCGCGCCCGCGGGCCACGACGACGACCACGAAGCCAGCGCGCCAGCGGGCGCCAACGCCTCGCCCACGGCCGCCACCGACGCCCTGCTCCAGCCCTACATCCACAAGCACGACGACGCCGAAACCGCTGATTTTCTGGAGCCGGCCGTCAAAACCAAGCTGCGCGCCGTGCTCGACCAGATGTGGGCCGCCGAGCTGCGCCTGCGCACCGGCCAGCCCGCCGCTGCCCTGCCCTACGAGTACAAAGCCCTGCGCCTGCTCAAGCAAGTGCAGCAGCAAACCCGCGCTTTCGTCAAGAAAGCTGGCTTCGCCCCGCCGGCCGCGCCCGAGCCCAACCTGCGCCTCACCGGCGACCTGAAGGGCGCCGCCGCCCCGCGCTTACAGGCCCAGGTGCCCGCGCCCGCCGCCCAGCCCGCCGTACGCGGGGCCCTGGCCTGGCTGGCGGCCAGCGCCGCCGGCCAGCCCGCCCGCCCCGCCGACGCCCGCCTGCTGGAGCCCGCGGGCGCCGCCTTGGCCCAGGCCGCCGTGCAACGGCCGGGGGCCTACCTCGCCGCCCTGCGCGACTTGCGCCGCTTGCTTAGCGACGTGCGCGCCGCCCGCCCGCCCTGCCCCGACTGCCGCCGCACCGTGGCCCGCGCCCTCACCGATTTGCTGCCCCCGCCCCCGCCCGCCGACGCGGCCCCGCCCGCGCCCGACCGGCTGGCCCGGCGCTATTTCCAGAATTTAAGCCGTTGATTGCTTGGCTATTTCCTCTCCGACGTTGATGTATTACGGCGTGGCCGGCGCGTGCCTGCTGCTGGGCCTGTGGCTGGTGGCCGGCGCCTGGCGCCGGCCCCGCCGCCGCCAGCGCGGGCGGCGGGCGCTGGCCGGGGCCCTGGCGGCGGCGGCCCTGTGGCTCACGGCCTACCCGCCCCGGCACGCCGTGCCCGCCGCCCGCGCCGAGGCCATCGTGCTGACGCCTGGCTACCAGCCCGATACCTTGGCCCAGCTGCGGCGCCGGCTCGGGGCCGGCACGCCCGTGTGGCGCTACGCTGGGGCCCCGGGCCCGGCCAACGCCCGGCCGCTGGGCAGCCTGCTGGCCCTGGCCGAGCAGCGCCCGGCCCTGCGCCGCGTGCACGTGTTGGGCCGCGGCCTGCCGGCTGCCGCGCTGCCCCAGCTGGGGGCCCTGGCGTTGCAAGTGCACGCGGCCCGGGCTTTTTTGGGTTTTGAAACGGCTACCTGGCCCCGGCACGTACTGCTGGGCGAACCGCTGACGGTGGAAGGCACCGCGGCCACGCCCGCCGGGGCCCCGGCCTGGGTGAGCCTGCGGGCCGACGGCACCGGGCGCGACTCGGTGCGGGTGCCGGCGGGCGGCGGGCCGTTTCGGCTGCGCTACCGGCCCAAGGCGGCCGGGCTGGCGCGGTACCGGCTGGTGCTGCGCCAGCCCGGCCACGCCGTCTGGGCCGAGCCCGTGCCGCTGGAAGTGACCGCCGCGCCGCACCCGCCGGTGCTGTTGCTGAGTGCCGCGCCGTCGTTCGAGTTCAAGTTTTTGAAAAACTACCTCGCCGGGCAGCCGCGCGCCGTGGCCGTGCGCACGGGCATCAGCCGGGGCCTGACGCAAACCGAGTTCCTCAACCAGCCCGCCCAGGCCCTTGACCGCCTCACGCCCGCCCTGCTGGCCCGCTACGCCGTGGCAGTGGCCGACGCCGGCACCCTCGCTAGCCTGTCGGCCGCTGAGAACCAGGGCCTGCGCGGGGCCATCCAGGCCGGCCGCCTGGGCCTGGTGGTGCTGGCCGATGCCGCGCCGCTGCCCGCCGCCACCCCGGCGCGGGCCGATTTTGCCGTGGTGCCGCGCCCCGCGGCGGCAGTGCCCCAGCTCTTGGCTTGGCCCGGTGCGCCCGCGGCGGTGCGGGGCCCGCTGCCCGCCACGCTGCGCCCCAGCGCGGCGCTGCAACCGCTAGTGCAGGGCCCCGGCGCGGCGCTGGTGGCCGCCAAGCGTCGCCTGGGGCTGGGCGCGGTGGTGGTGTCGGTGGTGCCCGAAACGTTCCGCTGGGCCCTGGCGGGGCAGGACGCTGCCTACGCCTCATTTTGGAACCGGCTGCTGGCAGCCGCCACCCCCGCCGCGCCGGCCGCTGCCACCTGGCGCGTGGCCACGGCCTGGCCCAAGGCCCAGGCTCCCGCGGCGTTGCAGCTGGCGGCGGGGGCATTCCCCAGCGCGCCGCCCACCGTGCGGGCGCTGGCCGGGGGCCCCGCCGTGGCGCTGCCCCTGCGCCAGGATACGCGCCTGCCCGAGTGGAGCACCGCCGTTTTCTGGCCCGCGGCGGCGGGCTGGCACCGGGTGCAGGGCCCCGGCCAAGCCACGTTTTCCTTCTACGTTTTCGGGCCCGACGACTGGCAGGGCCCCGAGGCCCAGCAGCGCCAACTGGCCGCCGCGCAACGCGCCCACGCCGCCGCCCGCACGGCCCCCACCACCCCCGATGAAGTGCGGGAGCCCTGGCCGGCGGGCTGGTTTTTTGCGCTGTTCCTGCTCGCGGCGGGGTACTTGTGGCTGGAAGAAAAGCTCTGAAACCCTGCACAGCTTCCAATAAAAAGCCGCTCCCCAGCCATTGTGCAGTGGCTGAGGAGCGGCTGGGCTAAGGGTTGACGGCTTTAGAAATCCGTCGGTTCGCCGAGGTAGGCGAAGTCGTCGATTTCCTTGAGGAGGCCCTGGAATTTCTGGCGCGCCAGCTTGTAGGCAAACGCGCCCAGCAGCAGGTGCACGGGCGGGTTGGGCAGGCGCACGAGCTGGTACATGGCTTCGGCGGCCTTTGCGGGGTCGCCTACCTGGTTGCCGTCGCGGCCCAGCGAGGCATTCAGGCCTTCGCCTACGGTGGCCTGGTAGTCAGCAATTTGCGTTTCGGTGTAGGTGGCCGAAACGCCCGCCCAGTTGGTGCGGAACGGGCCGGGCTCCACGTTGGTGACGTGGATGCCCAGGGGCCCCAGCTGCGCGGCCAGCGACTCGCCCAGGCCTTCGAGGGCGAACTTCGAGCCGTTGTAAATGCCCGCGTGGGCCAGGCCAATCAGCCCGCCCACGGAGGTGATGTTGAGGACGTTGCCTGACTTCTGGGCGCGCATGTGCGGCAACACGGCCCGCACCAGGCGCAGGGGCCCGAACACGTTCACGTCGAATTGGCGCTGGGTTTCCTCTTCCGATATTTCCTCGATGCTGCCCAGCGAGCCGTAGCCGGCGTTGTTCACGAGCACGTCGATGCTCCCGAAGGCATCGACGGTTTGCTGCACGGCGGCGGTGATCTGGGCGGCGTCGGTGACGTCAACCAGCACGCCCAAGGCTTGGCCGGGGGCTTTTTTGGTGAATTCGTCGGCTTGGGCGGGCTGGCGGAACGTGGCCGCTACCCGGTCGCCTTTTTCCAATAAGTACGTGGCCAGGGCCTCGCCCAACCCGGTGGAGGCGCCGGTGATAAACCAATTTTTTTGTGCTTCGGGCATGATTGCTTCGCGTAAAATGGAGGCCATAAGACGCGCCAAGCGCCCAAATTGTTTAGCGGTGGCTCAGCGGTTGTACCGCCAAGCTGCGCTTGGCGGTACAACCGCTGTTTTAATACGGGTGGCTGGCGGTAGTTTCGGGGATGACGACGAGGTAATCGTAGCCCAGCAGCAGGCGCTGCATCGTTTGGTCCACCAGCAGCTTGCCGGCGGCGAGGGCCCGGCGGGCGGGGCGCAGGTCCACCACGTTCCAGGCGGGGCCGGTGGTTTGGTCAAAAAAGGGCTTTAGCCGCGCGTTGTCGGCGGCGGTGTAGGCGGCGGCTTGGTTGCCGCGGTCCAACGGGTTCAGGCTGCTGCCCCGCGTGCCTTGTTTGCCCACCACCATGACGTGCAGCGACTTTTGGCCCTGCGCCTCGGCCAGGTCCTGGGCCAGGTTGCCCACGTCGTAGAACTCGCCGAACGTAACCGGGCTGAGGCCCCGTGCCAAGTGGTTGGCGCCAAACTTGAACAGCATTTTGGGCAGCAGCGGGGCCCCGGCGGCCTGGTAGGGCCCCAGGTGGCGCAGCAGGTTGCGCCGCATCAGGTTCAGGCGCTCCTGGTGGCCGCCGGTGCCGTGGATCTGGCCTTGGTAAATCTGGTAGCTCAGGGCGTAGTCCTGCACCAGCTGCCGCACGGCGGGGCCCTCCTGGCGGGTGGCGGCCACCAGGCTGTCGAGGGCCGCCGGCCGCTGCTCGGCCATGCTGAACCGGTCCTTGCCCTGCCGCGCAAAAGCCTGGCCCTGGGCCTGGTACGCGGCGGCGCGGCGTTGCAGGTAGGCCTTGGCGGGCTTGCCCTTGGCCAGCGCCGCCAGCCGGGCATAGAAGCGGCCGGCCGTGGCGATGAACACCTGGTCGAGCCCCACCACCTGCACGCGCTGGGCCCGCAGCGTCCGAATCAATTCAAATTCTTCGGCCCAATTGTAGAAGCACAGCGCCTCGGGGTACTGCTGGCTGTAGGCCGTGGGCAGGCCGGGCTGGGCCGCCAGCGCCGTCAGGTCGTCGGCCACGTAGGGGTCGATTTCGGCCGCGAACACCGCCGGCTGCTGCACCCGCGCCACGGCCGCCGTGAACAGCGGAACCTGGGCCAGGCCGTGGTCTTCGCCCACCAGCACAAACTGGCTTTTCTGGATGCTCTGCTGCAATTTTTCCCAGCCCGCGCCCGAAAACTGGGTTCCGGCGGCCACCATGGGGCACTGGTGCTGCCGGATGAGGCGCGTGAGGGTGCTGTCCTGGGCACGGGCGGGGCTGGCGGGCCACCAGGCCAGCAGCACCGCCAGCAGCGCGGGCAGCAAGTAGGGGGCCCCGGCGGGGGCAGTGGCAGCAGTTGGGCGCAAAAAAGGTAGCATGGGGCGGGCGAAGGGATGGTTGACGGGGCGAAGGTGCCCGGCCGGCCCGGCCCTCGAAAAAATATTATCCCAACCGCCCCAAAATGGCGGTAACGTTTGGGCCCGGGGCCCGGTACCCGCGGCGGGCGGGTTGCTCCCGCGAAACCGGGCGTTGGGATAATAAATTACCCGCGGCCCGCCGGCGCGGGTAGTTTCGGCCCGGCACCCCCGCCCACCGCTGTTTTTCCCTTCTTTCACCCCTCACGTTCCGCTTATGAAACTCTTCAGCTCTTTACTGCCGGCCCTGTTGCTGACCAGCGCCGCCACCGTGCGGCCCGCCGCCCCCGCCGCTGCCCCCGCCCCCGCCGCCCAGGAGGTGCGCGACGTGCCGTCCTTCACGAAGGTGAACCTGGCCACGTCGGTAGCCGTGGAGGTGCAGCAGGGCAGCCCGCAGCGC
The DNA here is from genome assembly GCA_050954665.1 of Janthinobacterium lividum. Lineage (GTDB taxonomy): Bacteria > Bacteroidota > Bacteroidia > Cytophagales > Hymenobacteraceae > Hymenobacter. The sequence continues at coordinate 49,039 of JBPBPC010000051.1, read as the reverse complement.
GTGGTGGTGGAGGGGGCCCCCGACGACCTGGCCGAGCTGCAAACCACCGTTGACGACGGCCGGCTCATCATCGACACCAAGTCGGGCACCGACTGGAAAGCGTTTTTGCGCAACCACCACAACCTGGGCAAAATGACCGTGCGCATCACCATGCCCACCATCAACGCCCTGGCCGTGAGCAGCTCCGGCTCGCTCAAGGCGTTCGGCGTACGGGCCGAAAACCTGGTCCTGGGCGTGAGCAGCTCGGGCTCGGTGACGGTGGAGCAAGTGCAGGCCACCAACGTGCGCGCGGCGGTGAGCAGCTCGGGGCGCATTGCGGTGGGCCAGCTGCAAGCCGCCGAGCTGCACTCGGCCCTGTCGAGCTCGGGCAGCATCACGGTGGGGGGCGGCACCTGCCCGCGCCACGAAGTCGCCATCAGCGGCTCGGGCTCGGTGACGGCCCTCGGCTTGCAGTCGGCCACGTGCGAGGCGCGCATCAGCAGCTCGGGCAGTTGCCGCGTGCAGGCCACCGAAACGCTCGACGCGCGCATCAGCGGCTCGGGCGAAGTGTTCGTGACCGGCAACCCCAAAATTACGAGCCGCACCAGCGGCAGCGGCGGCGTGCGCCGGGGGTAGGGTTTTTAATTGTCCGTTGCCAGGAGGTGTTAACAGTAAGAGGCAAATTGGGGTATGGATTATCTTCTAACAGAAGCGCAGTGAGCGCGCATCGCGCCGCTACTGCCGCCGGGCGGGCACGAAAGGGGGCCGGGGCTACGACACGCCGCTTTGTGGAAGCGGTGCTGTGGTTGCTATGCAACGGCTGCTGCTGGCGGGTGGCAACCCGGTATGACAAGCTGCTGGATGCGCATTTTTTGGCTTTTGCTCACCTCGACGCAACCGTGCTGTGGCTGCGCGACTGTTAACACCTCCTAGTTGCTGGGTTTGGGGCCCTAGGCCGTCCTGCAGAGCGCAGCGAAACATTGCATTGCTCCTAAAGATTGAACACTTTAGCGGATCTTACTAAGCAACAGGGCTATACCTGAAGGGTGGAGTAGTTTGGCAGACGTGGGCGGACGTTTAGCCGCACAGATTTTGGTGGGGGCGCTGATGATTTCAGTAGCCAAGGCCCGCGGCCCGCTTACAATTGCTGGTTCAGGTAATAGCCGTCGTCGGCCGAGTTAAGGCAATCAAAAGAAGTTAGCACAGACAGCTGTTCACACGGCAACTCACGCAATTACATCAGGCATAACGTTGCTTGAATCGGCTGGCGTGGCCTTTTTGGGCCGGGGCCGCCAGCACCTCCTCCGGCTCCTGGCCACCCGCGTACCTGGGCTAAACGCCGGCCCGCGGGTCGGCGCCCACCCGGCGAGCGGCCGCGGCCGGCGCCGAACGGCGGCGCGTGCACTGGTTTTGGGGCCCCACGAAGCGGGCTGACCGGCCGGAAGCCGCGCGCGTGCTCAGTGCTTGCACAAGCACGGGCCCTTGTCGACGGGCCGAAAGTGGAGGAACTTGTCGGCTAGCCAAAAGTGCGGCGTGGTCAGCCCGGGCTGGCTGCTGACGCCACCAACCACGCGCACGGTTTGCAGCCGGTGGTTGCGGATGAATTTTACGTAAAAATCCCTCTTGGTCCGGGCGGCGATGCGCTGGAATTCGAAGTAGGTGATCAACTCGTTGTTGGCAATGAACCCCTTGTAATCGCCCAGGTTCGTGTCAACGATGTCGACCAAATCGTGCTGGTAGTCGAAAAGCTGGGGCACGTGCGCCAGGAACAGATGATTGCTGATCCCCCCCTCTGTTCGCAAATTGCTGAACATGGAAAAGCTGTTTTCGGTCCTTAAGCCCAGGTAAGGGTTCAGGCCGTTGAACACGACCAGGACAGGCACGAGGTAGAACGCGGCGGGCCACACCCCAAATAAGGCCGCGCGGCTTTCAAATCGGAACTTGTTTTTGCTGAGCACCAGCACGTAGGTCACGGCCAGCAGCAGGCCCCACCCGAGCCACAGCAAAAAGCCCATCCAGAGGCGGGCGTGCCCTTGCGTTGCCAGCGCAATTAGTCCCACCACGGCGGTGAAAATGACGGCGCGCAACGCGAAGGCCGCGCGCTGCTGGGCCCGGCCGAACAGCGCGCGGGCCAGTTGCAGAACTTTCTCGGGAAAATCTGCCGGAACGAACAGCGTGTACAGGGCGAACAGCAGCGCGGAAAAGCTGTAGAGCCCGGCGTGGGGGTGCACGGACAGGAAATAGTGGAAGCCTGCCCCGAGGAGGATGGCGGCGGGGCGCGTGCGGCGGAAACACAAAAAGATGGGAATGGACGCTTCAACGGCCAACGTCCCCCACACCGCCGCCCAGTGGGCCGATTCGCTTTGGGGCAGGAATGGAAACCGCTGGGCAAAGCCCTGCATCAGCACCGAACTGCAGCTGATGCCGACGTTGAAAAAGTCCCAGTTAAGTTTGTGCACAACGGCAAAGAAGTAGAGGAGGAGCAAGTTGATCCGGACGAAGGGCGCGAAGGAATCGAGCAACAAGCCGCGGGCCAGTGGCGAATCCAGGGCCAGCTGGGGCCCCCCGGGCCGGTAGTTTCTGACCAGGGCCCCGGTGAGGGCCAACAGGATTCCGACGTTCGTGATCAACTCGAGCGTCAAGTGGTTTGGCTCGTAGGGCATCCAGCTGAGCGTGTTGCTCACGCTGAAGCAGAGCATCAGGAAAAAGATCCAAACAACGTTCGGGAACAGAATTACGCCCGCGGCCGCCAGCGCCGCCGCTAGTTCAAACGGGTGCTGGGCGTTGACCCTTTCTGGAAACGACAAAGCGTGCAAAATCCGGGCGGTGGACCACGCGAAGCTGAACAGGTACAGCTTATCGAACACCACGGGTTGCGCAGAGGAGCGCGACGTTTTGGTACTTATCCAGTTTTTATTTTTACTATATTTTTCTTCTTCCGGGCCCTTTGTCAGCTTAAAAATCGGGCTTATGAGCTCAAAAGCTAGCGCAAACGGGAGCATAAATGTAGCGAAGAGGTGAAAAATTGATATTATATATAATATATTACTTATATTCCAGAAATTAATAAGCGCTACCTTATTAACGAGCGAGGGACAACCCAAGAAAAAATGATTTTTCCGGGGTGTTGGCGCCCGGGGAAGGCGCCGACTTGCCGCTGTTCAGTCCGCGCTGGCAGGACCGAACAGCGGCAAGTCGGCGCCTTAAAACAACCGGGGTTGGCGCCAACGCCCGCCGCGCGGGGAAGGGAGTTGAATTGCGGTGAACCGGCCAAGCCGGACAGCGTTGGGACGTGCTGAACGGGGATGGTCTGCACCCAAACCGGTTGCAGCGGCTTCACCGAATTCTAGGGCCTGTAGGAGCGAACCGGTTACGCGTGGTGGAGGGCTATCACGTGGAGCGCAGCATCTCCACATTAGCGCTCGGTTCACGCTATGGGGTACAAGCCAATGGCTTAACTTTTCCCTGCTGCACCTTCCAAAGGCCGTTGAACTCGGGGCCGGCCGCCTTTTATACAATGCCAACGGGTGACAATGCTCTCGGGGGCATTTGCGCTTGCCGCCGATTAGCGGTCCGCAACTGGCGACAGCTCGGCAGCGGTAGCTGGGCCCAGCGTGGCACCATTTGGCGCGGCTACTGGGACTTGCGCCGCTTGCTGCCACTTGCAAAGCCACTTGGGTGCTATTCAGGGCCCAAGCGGCGGCTTGCGCAGAGTGGCTTGCGCTGGCCAAGCCCCGGGCTTTGGCGCGAAAGGCTGCGTCGTGCGTGCACCGTATTGTTCGGTTTGGGAGCAATGGCCGTCTGGAAAAAAAGGCAGGGCCCGCTTCTGTCCCGCTTTATTCGGCCGCCTCAAGGGTGCTGGCCGTTGGCGTGGGCGTAGGCGAGGTCGTCGGCGAAGATTTTTCCAGAACGGCGTAATCCGTGGATATTTGCGCGGCGAAGCGCGGGCGTTCGAGCTGTTCAACTTCCTGAATGGCGCTCATCTTGCAAAGGGGAAACGCCCGGCCAACCCGGCCGGGGCCCCGCAAAGAAACCACCCGCCCGGCCTCCGCCCCCGCCCCATGCCGCACCTGCTGCTCATCCAATCGCCCGACGAGCCCGGGCTGATCTACAAAATCACCGCCGTGCTCTTCGCCCACGGCCTCAACATCCTGCGCAACGACGAGTTCGTGGAGCCCACGGGCAACGTGTTTTTCATGCGCACCGAGTTCGCCGGCGCCTTCGACGCCGGGGCCCTAAGCGCGGCCCTGGCGGGGGCCCTGCCCGCCGCGGCCACCGTGCGCCTGAGCGACAACCGGCCCCAAAACGTGGTGCTGCTCGTCACCAAAGAGCACCACTGCCTGAGCGAGCTGCTGGTGCGCCACGCCTTCGGCGAGCTGAACGCCAACCTGTTGGCCGTCGTCGGCAACCACGAGGTGCTGGGGCCCCTCACCCGCCAGTTCGGCGTGCCCTTCCACTACCTGCCGCACGCGGGGCGCAGCCGCGCGGCCCACGAGGCCGAGGTGCTGGCCGTGCTGGCCGGCTACGGGCCCGACTTGGTGGTGCTGGCCAAGTACATGCGCATCCTCTCGCCCGAATTCGTGGCGCCCTACGCCAACCGGCTGGTCAACATCCACCACTCGTTTTTGCCGGCTTTTGTGGGGGCCAGCCCCTACGCCCAGGCCCACGCGCGGGGCGTGAAAATCATCGGCGCCACGGCCCACTTCGTGAACGAGCAGCTCGACGAGGGCCCCATCATCGCCCAGCGCGTCATCCCCACCGACCACACCCGCAGCGCCCGCGAAATGGCCCAGGCCGGGCGCGACGTGGAGAAAATTGTGCTGGCCCGCGCCCTGGAGCTGGTGCTCGACGAGCGGGTGTTTGTACACCGCAACAAGACGATTATCTTTGACTAAGCGGCGTTTGGATAACAAACAGTAGTTAGCTTTTGGTTAACTTTACGGCTTGCCCGGGCCCACCGCTGCCGCGCCCGGGGCCCCGCCGCGCCCATGCTGAAACCCGAAAAAATAACGAAGCGCCAGCTCATCCTGGCCGAAGCCGCCAAGCTCTTCAAAGACCGCGGCTACGGCGGCACGTCGATGCGCGACTTGGCCGGGCAAGTGGGCATGGAGGCGGCCAGCATGTACAACCACATCAAGGCCAAGGACGAGATTCTGGCGAGCATCTGCTTCCGGATCTCGGACCTGTACATCTCGCAGCTGGGCGAAATTTCGGCCACCGCCGCCAGCTACGGCGACAAAATCAAGGCCCTGATTCGCCTGCACATCCGGCTGATGGTGGAGGACGGCCCGGCCGTGTCGGTGGCCAACCACGACTGGAAGTACCTGCCCGAGCCCAAGCTGGGCGAGTTCAAGCAGGCCCGCAAAACCTACGAGAAAGGCTTCGCGGCCCTCATCGAGGCCGGCATCGCGGCCGGCGAGTTCCAGCCCGTGAACGTGTCGGTGGCGCTGTTCACCATCCTTTCGGCCGTGCGCTGGATCGAGCTGTGGTACCGCCCGGGCCGCGAGCTGTCGGCCGAGGAGTTGGAAGCCAACATCATCACGGTGCTGCTCCACGGCCTGGAGCGCAAGTAAGCCCGCGCGTCAGGGCGCTTTGGGGGGCCCGGCGGGCAGCGCGAAGGCCACGTACTCGTCGCCCGACGGGCTGCCGATTTTGCCGCCCCCGCAGGCAATGACCACGTACTGGCGTCCGGCCAGCGCGTAGGTGGCCGGGGTGGCGTAGCCGGGCACCGGCAGCGGCGCGCGCCACAGCTCGCGGCCGGTGGTTTTGTCAAACGCCCGGAGGAAGCCGTCGCGCGAGGCGGCGATGAACACCAGCCCGCCCCTGGTGACCAGGGGGCCCCCGTAGCCCTCGGTGCCGGTGGGCGGCAAGCCTTTTTTGATGAGTTCGGGGTATTCGCCGAGCGGCACTTTCCAGAGCAGCCGGCCGGTGGTGAGGCTCACCGCGTTCAGGGTGCCCCAGGGCGGCGTGCTGCCGGGGTAGCCGCTGGCGTCGAGGAAGCGGTTGTAGCCGGTCATGGCGTAGGGCACCGCGTCGAGGATGCTGGCCGGTGCCGGGGCCCCGGCGGGCGCGCCGGCCCGGGCGGCCGCGGCCACCGCCGGGGGCCCCGGGGCTTCTTTGTCCTTCACGTTCAGCAGGAACGCGACGAGCGGGGCCAGCTCGTTTTCGGGCATCGCCTTGAAGGCGGGCATCATGTTGCGGCCGTGGGCCAGGAGCTGGCGCACCTGCCCTTCGGTGGCGCGGGCTTCCAGGCCCACCAGCGACGGGTAGGAGCTGCCGTTGCCCCGGCGCTCGGGGCCGTGGCAGGCGATGCAGTACTTGCCGTACACGGCGCGGCCGAGGCCGGCGAGCGAGTGGTCGCCGGCCGCTTGGCGGGGCACGTCGACCATGGTCATCGCCCAGGGCAGCTCGGTGCTGTTCACGTAGAGCACGCCCGACTGCGGGTCGACGGCCGCGCCGCCCCACTCGCCGCCGCCGTCGAAGCCGGGGAAGATCCAGCCGCCTTCCTTGCTGGGCGGCGCGAACAGCGTGCGGTGGGCAATCTTCCGGTACCGGGCCAGCAGGTCGCGGTGGGTTTCGGGGGTGAGGCCGCCCACGTCGTTGGGCCCGAAGCGCTGGCGGGCAAACGGCGCGGGCAGCGCCGGAATGGGCTGGGTGGGCCAAGGCTCCTCGCCGGGCAGCGCGGCGGTGGGCACCGGCGTTTCCTTGACCGGGAACAGGGGCCGGCCGGTGAGGCGGTCGAACACGAACACGTAGCCGTGCTTGGTGATTTGGGCCACGGCGTCGATGGTTTGGCCGTCCTTATGCAGCGTCACCAGGTTGGGGTTGGCCGGTAGGTCGCGGTCCCACAGGTCGTGGTGCACGGTTTGGAAGTGCCAGCGGTAGGCACCCGTGGCCGCGTCGAGGGCCACCAGCGAGTTGGCAAACAGGTTGGGGCCCTGGCGGATGCCGCCGTAAAAATCGCCGCCCACCCCGCCGGTGGGCACGTACAGGATGCCACGCTTTTCGTCGAGCGCCATGCCGCCCCAGCAGTTGGCCGCGCCCAGCGTGCGCCAGGCGTTTTGGTCGGGCCAGGTGTCGTAGCCCACCTCGCCGGGGTGCGGAATGGTGTGGAAAATCCAGCGGCGCCGGCCGGTGCGCACGTCGAAGGCCCGCACGTGGCCGGGCGCCGCGTCGGCCCCCTCGCCCACCCGGGCCCCCACAATCAGCAAGTCTTGGTAGACGATGCCGGGCGTGGTGCCCGCCACGTAGGGGTTGAAGGTGCCCGGGCGGCGGTCGAGGCCGGCGGCCAGGTCGAGCGTGCCGTTGGCACCGAAGCTGCGCACGGGCCGCCCGGTGCGGGCGTCGATGCAGTAGGTGGTGGGCCCCACGCTGTAGAACAGGCGGCGGTCGTCGCCCTTTTCGCTCTGCCAGTAGGCCACGCCCCGGTTCACGCTGAGCGCGGCGCCGGTTTCGCGGGTGGCGCCGGGCGCGGCGGCGGGGTTGAAGACCCACTTCTGGGCCCCGGTGGCGGCGTCGAGGGCGAAGAGCTTGAGGCGCGGCGAAGTGCCGTACAGCACGCCGTCGATGACGATGGGGTTGCACTGGTTTTGCGAGCGGTTGCCGGGGTCTTTGTCGTGGGTGCTGTAGCGCCAGGCCACTTGCAGCTGGGCCACGTTTTGGGGCGTCAGCTGGGCATTGCTGGAGTAGCGCAGGCCGTCCTTCGAGCCAGCGTAGGCGGGCCAGCCGGTGTAGTCGCCGGGGCCCCCAGCCTCAGCGGCGGGCGCCGAGCAGCCCCCGGCGAACGACAACAACCCCAGCAACGGCAGGGCAATCCAGGGGCGGGCGCGCATAGGGCAAAGGCGGGTGGGAAGGAGACGAAAGCAAGCCGAGCGGCCGCGCTAAAACTACCCACAAATTGCCCGTTCCGCGCCGCCCCCCGCGCCGCCCGGGGCCCCAACCGGCCGCTACAGCAGCAGGCTCACCAGCGAAAGCCCCAGGATGACGCCCAGCACCGGGCTGATGTCGCGCGCGCGGCCCAGCAGCACCCGCAGCGCGCCCCAGGCCAGCAGCCCGCAGGCCAGGCCCGTGGCGATGGAAAAGCTGAACGGCATCAGAAAAACGGTGAGCAGCGCCGGCACCACGTCCTCGAACTTGTCGAAGTCGAGGTGGCGGATTTGGCCGATCATCAGCAGGCCCACCAGCACCAGGGCCGGGGCCGTGGCGTAGGCTGGCACCACGCTGATGAGCGGAATAACGGCCAGCGACCCCACGAACAGCCCCGCCGTGACCACCGCCGTGAGGCCCGTGCGCCCCCCGGCCGCAATGCCCGTGGCCGACTCGATGTAGGCCGTGCTGGGCGAGGTGCCGAGCAGGCTGCTGGCAATGGCGGCCACCGCGTCGATGTTCAGCATCCGGTTCAGGCGCCGGATGCGGCCGTCGGGCTGCACCAGGCCGGCCGCGCCGGCGCAGGCCACCAGCGTGCCCAGCGAGTCGAAGAGGTTGACGTAGAACAGCGCGAAGATGGGCCCCACCAGGCGCCAGCGCAGGGCCCCCAAAATGTTGAGCCGAAACGCCACCGGCGTCAGGCTGACGCTGCTGGAGAAGATGGCCGCCGGCGGGGCCACCAGCCCGGCCGCCGCCGCCGCCAGCGTGGTGCCCACGATGCCCAGCAGAATGGCCCCGGGTACCCGCCGGATGTGCAGCGCCAGCGTGCCCAACAGCCCGGCCACGCTGATGACCACCGGCGGCGTGAACTTGCCCAGCGCCACCAGCGTGGCCGGGCTGGCCACCACCAGGCCCATGTTGCGCAGCCCAATCAGCAGCAAAAACGCCCCGATGCCCACCGGAATGGCCGCCACGATGACCGGCGGAATGGCGGCCACCAGCCGCTCCCGGGCCCCCACCAGGCTCAGCACCAGAAACAGCACGCCGGCCCAAAACCCAATGCCCAGCGCCACCGGCCACGGTACGCCGTTGGTGAGCACGAGGGTGTAACTGAAAAAAGCCGTCAGCCCCAGGCCCGGGGCCACGGCCACCGGCACGTTGGCCCCAAAGCCCATGAGGGCCGTGGAAAAGGCCGTGACCAGGCACGTGGCGGCAATCAGGGCCGGCTTGTCGAGGCCGGCGGCGCTGAGCGTGGCCGGCACCACAAACACGATGTAGGCCATCGTGAGGTAGGTGGTGGCGCCGGCCGCCACTTCGGTGCGCGCCGTGGTGCCGTGGGCGCGCAGGCGGAACAGTTTTTCGAGGAGCGGCATCGTGGGGGGCCCTAAAAACGAAGAAGATGTTCGGAGTTTGATTAAAGTGCCTCTAAGCCGTCATGCAGCGCACAAAAGGCCGCCATGCAGAGCGCAGCGAAGCATCTCTACTGCTGAACTAATCAGAATTACTGCTGCGGGAAAGATGCTTCGCTGCGCTCGGCATGACGGCCTGGGGGGCCTGCATGACGGCCTTTTGTGCGCTGCATGACGTTCTTTTAGATTGCCAAATACACGCACTACCTATTGACCGGGCAGCTGGTCGCGGCAGGCGGCCCAGTTGTCCACCAGGCTGTTCACCACTTTGGCGCCGGTCATATAAGCCGCTTCGAGGGCGGGCAGGTAGGCCGAGTAGCCTTTGTCCTGCCCGTGCTCCTCGTTGGCCAGGCTCTGGATGGCGGTGCTGCCGGGGTGCTGCATGGTGAAGTTACTGGCCGCGCGCAGCACCAGAAAGCGGTTGAAATCGACCTTGCCCGCCTTCGCCAAGAACTCCAGCGACTGGCCCGTGCCGGTGTCTTCCATGGCCGAGGTCACGAAGTTGCCCTGGCCCTGGGTCCAGTACTTCACCCAGTCGTTGGCCCACTGGGTGGCGTATTGGCCGTGCCAGTAGGTCATGGCGGCCAGGTGGTCGCCCAGCATGACGCGGGGCGGCTGCTGGGCGGCGGGCGTGGCGGTGTAGGCCGCGCGCAACTCCCGAATTTTGTCGTTATCGGGCAACTGCAGGTCCTTGGTCAGGCCGTAGGCCCAGTGCACCAGGCCGGGGTTGAGGTGGATGGCGTTGTTGTACTCGCCCTCGCGCATGGGCTGCTGGTAGGGCTGGGTTTTGCTGAGCGGCAGGTAGCCGGTGGCCCAGCCGGCGGGCATTTCGCGGGGGTCGATTTCGTGGGCCAGGTCGCCGTCCACCAGCCACTCGGCCCACACCGCCGAGCCCGTGCTGCCGTCGGCGGGGTCGATGCCGGCAATGCCCGCCACCAGCCAGTAGGCGTGCGAGAGGTCGAAGCGCGGGTCCAGGCCCAGGGCCATCACCGAGGCCGCCGACCGCGCCGTGCCCATGCCCGTGCAAATGCCCAGCACCTGCTTGTCCGCGTTGTAGTGCAAGTCGCGGTAGCCCTGCGGGAAGGCGATGGTTTGCCGCAGCGGCAGCCGCTCCACCCAGTATTGGAACTCGCCGGGCGTGTCGCCGGCATCGGCCCCGCGCTCAAACATCGTCACGACCACCACCCGCACCGGCAGGGGTTTGGCCGCCCGCGCGGGGGCCCCGGCCAGGGCCCCCAGCGCGCCCGCCAGCAGCATTATTAGGGCAGAAATGCGTTTCATCAGGCGAAAGAGGCGGTTAAGGGCGAGTGGTGGCGGTTCGATCGGTCAACTATTACAAAGGCGGTAATCAAACAATAAAGGCCGTCATGCTGAGCTTGTCGAAGCATCTCTACTGCTGAACTAATCCTGGTTACTTGCGCAGTAGAGATGCTTCGGCAAGCTCAGCATGACCGTTCTTTTTATCAATGACTCATTACCTGCACCCGCTCGATCCCGGCTACTCCTGGTTGAGCCGGGCCACGAAAGCGTCCCATTTGGGCTGCCAGGCGGCGCGGGCGGTTTTCTTTTCGGCGGGGCTTAAGAAGCTGTAGTCGATGCCGTTAAGGGACAGTTTTTTCAGGGCGCGCAGGTCCAGCTCCCAGGCCAGCGTGATGGCCCAGTAGTCGGGCGTCACGCCCACGTAGTCGAAGATGCCGGGGTCGTCGGGGCTGATGGAAACCTGGATGCCGTGCCGCAGCCAGGCGTGGGCCGGGTGCGTGCGCAGGTCGCCGGCGTAGCCCAGGATCTGGTTGCTGAGCGGGCTCACTTCCACGCAAATGTCTTGCCGGCGCACCAGTTCCTCGGCCGCGGGGAAGAACGAGAGGTTGAAGCCGTGGCCGATGCGGCGGCTGTGCAGCAGGGCCGCGTCGTAGAGGTTGGCGGTGTGGCGCCAGGTGCTTTCGCCGTCGTGCAGGCACAGCGGCAGGTCGGTGCCGTAGGCGGCGGCCAGCGAGTCGCGCGCCAGCCACACGGCCCGGAAGAAATCGGTGGGGTGGCCGGCGTCTTCGTGCGCCACCAGGTCGTAGGCGGCCACCACGCCGGGGTAGCGCCGGCGCAGCTGGTAGGCCTGCGCCAGGTCGGCCCGGATGGCGGCCGCGGTGCGGAAGCGCAAGTTGCTGTAAATGAGCCGGAACGTGAACGCCGGCTCGCGCCCGGCCCGCACCTGCTGCTGCGCCTGCCGCAGGTAGCGGATGATGGAATCGGCGGGAAACGCGCCGGCCGGGTGGCGCAAGTCGTAGAGGCTGCCGTTCAGCGCCGCGCGCAGCTCAACGTGCTGCACGCCGTCGGCCGCCAGCGAGTCGAACATGGCCGCGTACATGTCGCGGAAAATGGGCTGGTAGCTGGTGAAGCCGTTCAGGCGCTGGAAGCACTGCTCGAAGGCCCGCCACACGTCGGCCGAGTCGCGCCCGGTGGTGGCGTCGAACGTCAGCAAGTGGTGCAGTTTCTGCGGGAAGTGGCGCACCGTGTCGTTCAGGGCCCCGGCGGTGCAGAAGCCGGCGGGCGCCTCGCCGGCCCGGAAAAACCGCAGCTGCCCCTTGAGGTACTGCGCGCTGGCGGGGCCCCAGTACACGTAGCAGTTGGGCTCGCGCAGGGCCCGCTGCACCAGCCACCACGGGCTGGCGCCGGCGTTGGGGTGCAGGTGGTGCACGCCGCCCTTGGGCAGGGCCCGCAGCAGCCGGTAGAGGCGCGTGGCGTACATCTGCCGGCGCCCCCGGAAGAAGTTGTGGGCCGGCGGGAAGTAGTTCACCGAATCGTAATGCGCCACCAGCTGCTGCCGCAGCCGCACCAGCCGGCGGTTGGCGCGCTGCTCGGCGGCCGTCAGCACGATGGCCGCGTCGAAGGCCCGGGCGCTGTCGGCGCGCACCAGCGCCCGGCGCTGCCGCTCGTAGGCCGCGCTGCTTTTGCTGGGCGGTGCCGGGGCCCCCGCCGGGTGCGCGCCGGGGCCCCCGGCGCAGCCGGCCAGCGCCAGCCAGGCCGCCACCAGCGGCCCGCCCAGCCGCCCCAGGCCGCGGTACCTTTGGGGCCCCCGGCCCTGCCCAAACCAAGCCCGTACCGCCTTTACCATCACTGCGCTGCCAAGGGTGTTCGGCGCTAAAGTAGCGCGCGGCGGCGGCGCGGCAAAAACAAAGCTCCGCCGTTTTGCGCATTGCCGGGGCCCTAAAACAGTTTTTAGGAACCGGGCGCCACCGCGCGAACTTTGCAGGGCGCGGCCGTGCTTCGTTCGGCCAGTAATCGTCTGGATGTAGCGCGGACTTTGTAGTTCGTGGCCCTCGCTTCGTCCTGTCGATTACCGTTTAGCGACCGTTCAAAGACGCGGACTACAAAGTCCGCGCTACAGACGCGCTATATTCTACGTTACCGCCTGCCCTTCTTCCTTTGGCCGTTTTCCCACCCATGAGCCGCTTTCATTCCCTTGTCGTTAAGAGTGTTACCCGCGAAACGCCCGACTGCGTGAGCGTGGCCTTCGACGTGCCCGCCGAGTTGCGCGAAGCCTTCCGCTACGCGCCGGGCCAGTACCTCACGCTGCGCCGCACCCACGGCGGCGAGGAGCTGCGCCGCGCCTACTCGCTGTGCAGCAGCCCGTTGGACGGCGAGTGGCGCGTGGCCATCAAGCAAGTGCCGGGCGGCCGGTTTTCGAGTCTAGTGGTGGGCGAGGGCCTGCGCCCCGGCGACCGGCTCGACGTGCTGCCGCCGCAGGGCCGCTTCACGCCGCCCGCCTTGCACCCTGCCCAGGCCAAGCGCTACGTGCTCTTCGCGGCGGGCAGCGGCATCACGCCCGTGTTTTCCATCGCCAAAACCGTGCTCCTCACCGAGCCACACAGCCACGTGTACCTGGTGTACGGCAACCGCGGCCGCAACTCCATCATCTTCAAGGAAGCCATTGAGGCCCTGAAAAATAAGTTTCTGCACCGCCTGAGCGTGTACCACGTGCTGAGCCGCGAGCAGGGCGACGCCGACCTGTTGTTCGGCCGCATCGACCGCGAAAAAACCGCCCAGCTTTTACAAAAATTTATTCCCGCCGCTGGCATCGACGAGTGCTTCATCTGCGGGCCCGAGGAGATGATACTGGGCGTGAAGGAAGCGCTGGCCGCCGCCGGCGTGGCCCCAGAAAAAATCCACTTCGAGCTGTTCGCCACCGGGGCCCCCCAGGCCGCCCGGGGCCCCGGCCGCCCCGCCGGCACCGACGACCAGAAGAGCCAGGTAACCGTACGCCTCGACGGCCGCGCCTACCGCCTCGGCATGTCGTACTACGGCGACACGGTGCTCGACGCCGCCCTGGCCGCCGGCGCCGACGCGCCCTATTCCTGCAAAAACGGCATGTGCAGCACCTGCCGCGCCCGCGTCACCGAAGGCACCGCGGCGATGGACGTAAATTACTCGCTCTCAGACGATGAAGTAGCCCGCGGCTACGTGCTCACGTGCCAGGCGCGCCCCACGGCCGCGCAGGTAGCGGTGGATTTCGACCAGTAGCGTCCGTTTTCGGCCCTTTTCCGGGGCCAAAAACTGGGAAAGAACCGTTTTTAAACGGCCGGATTAGGGACAACGCCGCGCGGGTAACTACTTTGCACTGGGCAACTTCGGGCGCGAACTACCCACCCGCTGCGCCCTTATCCTTTCCTCCTTTTTTTATGAAACAAACGTTACGATTGCGCCATTGGCTGGCCAGTGCGGCAGCGCTGCTTTTGGCGGTTGCTGCTGATGCCCAGCCGGTGGTCACGGGCCTTTCCCCCGCGGCGGCGCCGGCGGCGGCCACGGTCACCATCAACGGGACGGGATTTGCGGCGACGGCCGCGCAGAACGCCGTGTATTTTGGACCGGCCCGGGCCACGGTGACGGCCGCCACGGCCACGCAGCTCACGGTGCGCGTGCCGGCGGGGGCCGCGTCGGTGGCCCCCGTGGTGGTCACGAACCTGGCCACCCGGCAGCTGGGCTCGTCGCTGGCGTCGGGCACGCCTTTTTTCACGCTGCTTTTTGCCGGGCCGGGGCTGAACGGTTCCTCGTACCAGGCCACGAACTACCCCGTGACTACCCCCCAAACAAACGGTTCGTCGCTGGCAACGGCCGATTTTAACGCCGATGCCTACCCCGATTTTGCCGTGGTGACCGGCGGGGGGCTGGTTTTGCTGCTCAGCGATGGGCAAGGCGGCTTTGGCAGCCCTATTTCCTTGGCAACGAGCACGGGCTACGTGAAGGCAGCGGACGTGGACGCCAACGGCACCCCCGACTTGCTGGTGGCCGGCACCGACTTGCTGCTGTTCCGCAACCTGGGCAACGGCAACGGTTTCGCCGCGGCCGCGGCCCTGAACCTGAACGGGCAGCGGGTGCTCAACTCTTATTCCTCCTCGTTGGACGTGCAGGACATGAACGCGGACGGCTTGCCGGACCTGGTCACCACCATCACCGACGGGGCCCCGCAAGTTGGCGGCGGGGCCCAACTCGTGGTGTTGCGCAACAACGGCAACGGGTTCGACGCCCCAGCGGTGCTGCTCCGGGACCGGCTACAGGGCCAGGCAGTGGCCGATTTCAACCAAGACGGGCGGCTTGACGTGGTGGCCGTGTCGCCCAGCTTTGCCAATACCGCCAGCCTGCTGTTGCTGGTCCAAAACGCCGCCGGCACGGGCTTCGCGGCCCCAGAAACCACGAATCTTGGCAGCAGCAGCTTTGTGTACGGGGCCCCGCTGGTGGGCGACGCCAACGCCGATGGCCGGCCCGACGTGCTGGTGAGCGGCCAAATAAACGGCGTGGAGGGGTTGGTAGTGGCGCAGCGCACCGCCACCGGGTTTTCGCTGCTGGGGCCCTACCCCTCCGCCCTTGGGCTGCAGGCCGTGGCCGACGTCGACGGCAACGGCCTGCCGGATGCCTTGGTGACGACGCCCACCGGCTTCACGGTACTGCGCGGGCAAGCGGGCGGGGGATTCGGCCAGCCCATCAGCTACGGCGCCGCGGGGGGCCCCCTCGTGGCGGGCGATTTTGACCGGGACGGGCGCACCGACGTGGCCACCTTCGACGTGGCCTCCGGCAACCTGGCCCTGTTTCGCTACACCGGGGCCAGCCCGAATACCAACGGCCCGCCCACCCTCAACGCACTGGCCGACTTGACGATGGACGAAGACGCGCCCCAGCAGTCCATCGCCCTGGGCGGCATCAGCAACGGCGGTGACATGGGCCAGGCGGTGACAATTACAGCCGTCAGTTCCAACCCCAACCTCGTCCCAAACCCCACCGTTGCCTATTTCAGTCCCACCAGCACCGGCACGCTGCGCCTGCGTCCGGCCCCCGATGCCTTCGGCACCTGCACCATCACCGTCACCGCGTCCGACGGGCAAGCGCAGAACGGCACCGTTACGCGCACGTTTCGCGTGACGGTGAACCCGGTGAACGACGCGCCCACGCTGGACCCCATCCCGGACGTGATCATCACCGCGGCTACCCTGGCCGCCAGCCAAAACGGCATCACGGTCGCCCTATCGGGCATCACCTCCGGGGCGGCCAACGAAAACCAAGTGCTCAGCTTAAGCGCCCTTCCTTCGTTTACCATAAAAAATGTGGGCGGGTTGCCGAACGGAACTTTTACGTACGCCAGCCCCGCCACCACGGGCGCGTACCAGCTGTACGTGCTTCTCAACGGCCCATACTTTGGGCCGGGCCTGCAAGCCACGGTGGTTGTTTCCGTAACCGACGGCCAGCCGACCAACAACACCATCAGCCGCACATTCCGCGTCTATTACAACCCCGACGGGACGGCCCCGAACCAGCCCACCAGCCCGCCCACCCTGGACGCCGTGGCCGACGTAACGGCCAGCCGGGGCCCGGCCGCCCAAACCCCGGTGGCCCTGGCCGGCATCGGCGACGGCGACCCCAACCAAGTGCTGCCCCTCGCGGTGGCGGCCACCAGCTCCGACCCTGACTTGGTGAGCGTTGGCCCCGCGGCCTACACCAGCCCCGCCGCCAGTGGCGCACTGCCCTACACCATCAGCAGCACCCGCGGCGGCACGGCCCTGGTGAGCGTTACGGTGAGCAACGGCCAGCCCCAAAACGGCAGCGTCACCCGCTCGTTTCGCGTCACGGTGCCGGGGCCGGCCACGGTTACCGGCACCCGGGGCCCCGGCGGCAGCGTGGCGTTCAGCCTGTACCCAAACCCCGCGCCGGGCGGGCGTTTCCGGTTGGCCAGCCCGGTTGCGGGGCCCCTCGACGTCACGGTTTTGGACTTGAGCGGCCGGGCCGTTTTCGCCCGCCAGTTGGCCGTAGGCCAGCAGCAGCTTGAGCTGCCGCCCGCTACGGCCCCGGGCGTGTACCTGGTGCGCATCAATACGGCCCAGGGCGCGGCCGTGCGGCGCCTGGTGGTGGAGTAAGCACCGGCCTTCGGAAACTGGAAAGCGGCGGGCAGCTGCGCGTTATTCACCGCGCTCAGCTGCCCGCCGCCGTTGTTTTTACTTGCCCGCCGCCAAAAACTGGCCGATGTTGTCGTTGAGGAACTTGGCGTCGGCGGGGTTGCTGGCGGCGCCGGCGGTGTGGCCCCACAGCGAGGGGATGGGCCGCAGCGTGACGCCGGGGATGAACGCGGCCTCGTAGCGCGCGTCGCCCACGGGGAAGTACAAATCCGTTTCCGACGGCATGTAGAGGATGGGCGCTTGGATGCTGCGCAGGGCCTTTTCCACGTCGCCGCCGAAGCCGGGGGTGGCGCCCACGTCGTGGTGCTCCCAGGTGCGCATTTGCAGGATGAGGTCGTTGGCGTCGGCCCCCGGGATGAAGTGCGTGCGGTAATTATTGAGCACCTGTTCGAAGGTGGTGCCGGGCTTTTCCTCGCTGCGCCACAGCTCCTTGCGCCACCACTCCTGCGAAAACAACCAGCCCGTCCACACCGTGGCGAAGGCCTCGATGCCCTTGGTGGGCGGGGCGGTGTAGTCGCCGTTGCTAAAGGCCGCGTCGGCGGTGAGGGCGGCAATCTGGCCTTCGAGGCGCACCACGCCGTGCGGGTAGTTTTTGGCCGTGCCCGAGGTGGCCACCAGGCGGTCGGCAAACGCGGGGTAGCTCACGGCCCACTGAAACGCCTGCTGGGCCCCCATCGAAAAGCCGATGATGGCGCGCAGGTGGGTTATTTTCAGCTCTTTGGTCAGCAGCTCGTGCACCGCGGCCACGTTGTCGCGAATGGTCATGACGGGGAAGCGGGGCCCGTGGAACGGCTCGGGCGTGTTGCTGGGCGACGACGAGTGGCCGTTGCCAAACAGCTCGGTCGTGACCAGGAACAATTTCGTGGTGTCCAGGCACTTGCCGGGGCCGATGAGCCACTCGTAGCCGTGGTGGCCGGCCATGTAGTGCGAGGGCAGCAGCACGGCGTTGTCGCGCCGGGCGTTGAGGTGGCCGTAGGTGCCGTAGCCCACCCGGGCTTGGGGCAGCACCGCCCCGCCCTCGGTGCGAAAATTGGCGAGGGCAAAAAAGTGGTGCGGCACCCGGTCGGCCGGCTTGGCGGGGGTTTGGGCCCCGGCGGCGGTGAAGCACAGCAGCAAGGCAAGGGCAAGCAGTTGACGCATAATACGCTGGTTGGTACAAATAAAAAGCGGCGCCTTCCACGCCCTCGCCGGGGCGCGGAAGACAGCGGCCACCGGGCAGCACTCGGAACGGCCGCCACGGGTGCGAATTTTCTGTTGCTTCCGCGCGAAAACCCGGGGCGGCGGCAGCCCAGCGGGCGGTTTTTCGTAAAGGTAACCGGCCCGGTGATCTTTCCAGGGGCCCCGGTTAGCCATTTTATTTCCCATCATGAGCCCGATTCCTCCTTCCTCCCCCGCGCCCATTTCCTCCACGAGCTACGCGCGGCGCGTGGGCATTGCGGTGGGCATCGTGTTCGTTGCCTTGTTTTTAACCGGGCTGCTGGGCATGGCTTTCGGCGTGTTTTTGCGAGTGCTGGCGGCGCTGCTCATCGCCCTGCCGCTGCAAGCCGGGGCCCAGTGGCTGCACCGCCGCACGCGCCTGCCGCAGGGCCTGGCGCTGCTGCTGGTGGCGCTGCTGGTGGTGGGGGCCCTGGTGGGCACGGGCTGGCTGTTCTCGACGCGCATCGGCGGGCAGGTGGGCGAGTTGCAAAAGCAGCTGCCGCAGGCCCTGCGCGACGTGCAGGCGCACGCGCGCGGCACCGAGTGGGGCCAGTGGCTGGCCAACGAGAACCTCGATCTTGGCCGCCTCACGGGCGGCGGCTCGGCCTGGATGGGCCGCATCACGGGCATTTTCTCCACCACCTTTAGCGTGCTGGCCGACGCCTACGTCATCGTCTTTTTGTCGCTCTTCATCGCCTTGCAGCCCAAGCTGTACCGCGCCGGCCTGGTGATGCTGGTGCCCAAGCCCGGCCGCGCGCGGGCCCACGAAGTGCTCGACAAAATCAGCGACACGCTGGTGAAGTGGGTGCTGGGCCGGCTGGTGTCAATGCTGGCCGTGGGCGTGCTCACGGCGCTGGGGCTGTGGGCGTTGGGCATGCCGCTGGCCTGGGTGCTGGCCCTGTTTGCGGGGCTGGTCACGTTCATTCCCAACCTCGGGCCCATCATTTCGATGGTGCCGGCGCTGCTGCTGGCCTTCTTCCACGGGGGCCCCACGGAGGCGCTGTACGTGCTGGCGCTGTACCTGGGCGTGCAAACGCTGGAGAGCGCGGCCGTGTCGCCGGTGGTGCAGCAGCGGCTGATTCTGCTGCCGCCGGCCCTCATCTTCGTGGGGCAGCTGGTCATCGGCTCGTTCACCGGCCTGCTGGGGCTCACGCTGGCCACGCCCATCATCGCCATTGGCGTGATCCTGGTGAAAATGCTCTACGTGCAGGACGTGCTCGGCGACGACGCGGTGGAGCTGTAGGGGCGGCCCGGGGCCCGGTTTGGCCCACCATGCAGTGGCCTAGGCCGACCGCGCTACCGCTGATAACTGCGCTGCGCTTTGCGGTATAGGCCCAGGTCGAGCAACGAAATCCAGGCTAAGAAAATGAGGAGCGTGGTTTTTTGAATAACCGGCAGGAAATAAAGGAAGGCATTGGTGTAGTACACGTAATTATTCGCCGCCAGCAACAGCACGCATAACCCTCCGAGCCGCAAAAGATTGATTTGCTTGGTTTTGTATAGGCCCACGAAGGTCCCCGTTAGCGCTACCAAGCCGAACGCGCCGGCAATGTTCAAAACCAAGTCGTGCTGCGCTGTGAAAATGAAGCCCGCGGAAACCATCGAAAGCATTCCCGCTGAGCGCATGATTTTAGATCCGAAGGAACTGAAATCAAAGAGCCGCGGCAGGTAGTGCCAAAAGATGATGAGGGATAAACAAAGCACGCCCATCGCCAGCAGGGCAACCGGGCGGGCGGCATTGGGCTGCCCGTTGATGGCGTTCACGTTCAGCAGATTGCACCAGTAGTTGTGCTGCCAGCTGAAGCCTTTGGCGGCTTTGTCGGCTGGCGAGCCGCCCGGGTACAACGCGGCCGCTGCGGCGTAAAGCGCCAGGAACACGGCAATACCGCCCATGGGCGCCAGCTGCCACAACGGGTTCGGCGGGCGGTTTTCCTGGTCAACCATGGCTGCGTTGGCACGAAGGATCCCACGCCGCCGCTCGCCGGCAAGCATGAATTAATGGAAGATATAAGCCAAACGAGCACTTCACGGTATAAAAAGGGCTCCGTGTTTTCGGCAGTTGCCGGGCCCCTACTTCAGCGCCAAAATCTGCTTCAGCTCCGCGGGCGATACCGTGAGCAGGCCCACTTTGGGCAGGCGCTCGGTGAGGACGCGCCAGTTGGGCTCCTGCTGAAAAATGGGCTGGAGCAGGGCCAGGGCGGCGGGCACCTGCTGCTTGTTGGCCAGCGTGATGGCGTGCCAGTACTTCATTTCCAGGTTTTGGGGGAACATTTTTTCGGCCGCCTGGTACTCCTGGATGGCGGCGGGCATGTCGTTTTTCTCCACGGCCAGGTCGCCGGCGTTCATGTGGTCGTAGGCGCGGTGCAGCTTGAGGAGGCGGCGCAGCTCGGGCAGCGGCTGGGCGGCGTCGTCCACGCGCAGGTCCACGAGGCGGTCGGCCCAGGGGCCCTCGGTGGCCGTGCCGCGCACCACCAGCAGCGCCGCCGACTGCCGGCCGCGGACGTCGCCCCCGGCGGCCTGGGCCGCGTCGAGGGCCCCCAGCACGCGCTCGGCCAGGGGCAGGGCGGCGCCGGCTTCGTAGGCCCGGGCCATGGCGCCCCACACCGTGTTGTTGAGCATCATGTTGGCCTGCACCGAGAACTGGGGCCCCTGCTGGTGGCCGGCCATGTCGACGCACTTTTTGCCGGTGTGGGTGGCCACGCGGCCCTGGTTGTCGAGGATGGCCACCTGGCGCACGTCGCGCCCCTCGTCGGCGGCCAGCAGCTCGTCGAGCGCCTGCTGGGCCGACTTGCCGCTTTTCAGCAGCGCCAGGCCGCGCAGGCCGAACGACTTGTTGGTGAACGACTGGGTGGCCACCACGCCCACCCCGGCCTCGGCCCAGCTGACGGACGTGCCCACCGAAAACCAGTGGCTTTGCACGGCCACGGCCATTTCACCGGTCTTGGCGTCGCGGGCCACAATGCTGAAGGTGTGGGCCAGCGGGTCGGTGGCCGAGTACACGGACTGGGCGGCGGCGGGCAGCGCCAGCCAAGCCAGCGCGAAGAAGAGTAACTTGGGCAGCATATAGCAGAAAGAGGAAAAAATGGCATTTGCGGCGGCGTTCCGGCCACGGCCCAAGGTACGGCCGCTTCCGGGGGCCCAATAATTTTTCGCTACTTTTACAAACTAACGCTTGTTAGCCCACGTTAACCACTCATGGAAACGCCTGCCCAAGACCTCTCCCGCGACGACCAGTTCCAGGCCCGCATCGACGCCGACGTGCGCATCGAGCCCAAGGACTGGATGCCCGACGCCTACCGCAAAACCCTGATCCGGCAGATTTCCCAGCACGCGCACTCCGAAATCGTGGGCATGCTGCCCGAGGGCAACTGGATCACCCGGGCCCCCAGCCTCAAGCGCAAGGCCATTTTGCTGGCCAAGGTGCAGGACGAGGCCGGCCACGGCCTCTACCTCTACAGCGCCGCCGAAACGCTGGGCGCGAGCCGCGACCAGATGCTGGCCGACCTGCACAGCGGCAAGGCCAAGTACAGCAGCATCTTCAACTACCCCACCCTGAGCTGGGCCGACATGGGCTGCGTGGGCTGGCTCGTGGACGGCGCCGCCATCCTCAACCAAGTGCCGCTGTGCCGCACCAGCTACGGGCCCTACGCCCGGGCCATGGTGCGCGTGTGCAAGGAGGAGAGCTTCCACCAGCGCCAGGGCTTCGAAATCATGCAGACGCTGATGGCCGGGGCCCCCGCCCAGCGGGAAATGGCCCAGGAAGCCCTCAACCGCTGGTGGTGGCCCACGCTGATGATGTTCGGCCCGAAAGATTCGGAATCGCCCAACACCGCGCAGAGCATGCAGTGGCGCATCAAGCGCTTCACCAACGACGAGCTGCGCCAAAAATTCGTGGACATGATGGTGCCCCAGGCCGAATTTTTGGGCCTGGCCGTGCCCGACGAAAAAGCCCGGTGGAACGAAGCCCGCCAGGCCTACGACTTCGGCGAGGTGGACTGGGCCGAGTTTTGGAGCGTGGTGAAAGGCAACGGCCTCTGCAACCACGACCGCCTGCAGGCCCGCGTGCAAGCCCACGAGGAAGGCGCCTGGGTGCGCGAAGCCGCCCTGGCCCACGCCGCCAAGCGCGCCGCGCGGGAAGCCGTAGCCGCGGCGGTTTAGGGCCCCGGGGCCCAATTAAGAAATGAATTAAGCTGTCATGCTGAGCGCAGCCGAAGCATCTCTCCCGCAGTAGTAAACCAAAGAATCGGATTGGTGGAGCCAGTAGAGATGCTTCGACTCCGCTCCGCTGCGCTCAGCATGACGTTCTACATCTATTAAACACACTTAGCAATGGCACAATCCGAGTGGCCCCTGTGGGAGGTTTTCATCCGCAGCAAGCAGGGGCTGGACCACAAGCACGTGGGCAGCCTGCACGCCGCCGACGCCGCCATGGCCGTGCAAAACGCCCGCGACGTGTACACGCGCCGGCTGGAGGGCGTGAGCATCTGGGTGGTGGAGTCGGCGCACATCCACGCCTCCAACCCCGACGAGGCGGCCGAGTTCTTCGACCCGGCGGCCGACAAAGTGTACCGGCACCCCACGTTTTACCCGGTGCCGGATTCCATCAAACACATGTAAGCCCGACGGTTATGGACCATCCCGCTGATTTGCAACCCGCCCCCGCCGCCATTGCCCACGCCCCCACCGTGCGCCAGCAGCTTTTTGCATTCGTGCTGCAACTGGCCGACACCAGCCTGGTGCTGGGCCACCGCCTCTCGGAATGGTGCGGGCACGGGCCGATTTTGGAGCAGGACCTGGCCATGGCCAACATCGCCCTCGACCTGCTGGGCGAAACCCGCAGCCTCTACCAGTACGCCGCCGCGCTGGAAGGCCAGGGCCGCACCGAAGACGACCTCGCGTACCTGCGCCCCGCCACCGCCTACCGCAACCCGCTGCTGGTGGAGCAGCCCAACGGCGACTTCGCCCACACCGTGGTGCGCCAGTTCTTGTTCGACAACTACCACTACCACTTGCTGTTGGCGCTGAAAGAGGGCCCCGACGCGCCCCTGGCGGCCATTGCCGGCAAGTCGGTAAAGGAGGCCGCCTACCACCTCAAGTGGAGCTCGGAGTGGGTGATTCGGCTGGGCGACGGCACCGCCGAAAGCCGCCAGCGCCTGGACCGGGCCCTGGCCACGCTCTGGCGCTACGCCGCCGAGCTGACCACGCCCACCGCCGCCGAAACCGCCCTGCAAGGCCTGGGCCTCGTGCCCGACTACGCCGACCTGCTGCCCGCCATGCAGGCCCACGCGGCCCACGTGCTGGCCGAAGCCACGGTGCCCCCGCCCCACATCGCGCCCTTCGCCCAAAAGGGCGGCAAGGCCGGCCAACACTCCGAGCACCTGGGCTACCTGCTCGCCGAGCTGCAATACCTGCAGCGCGCCTACCCCGGCCTGACGTGGTAGCCCCGGCCACCGGGGCCCCCACGGAAGCCCAAATTTGGCAGCTGCTGGAGGAAGTGACGGACCCCGAAGTGCCCGTGCTCAGCATCCTCGACCTGGGCATTGTGCGGGGCGTGCGCGTGGACGGCGCGCAGGTAACGGTGACCGTCACGCCCACCTATTCGGGCTGCCCGGCCATGAACACCATCGCCGCCGACATCCGCCTGCGCCTGCTGGCCGAGGGCATCGCCCGGCTCACGGTGCACAACCAGCTCAGCCCGGCCTGGACGACGGACTGGCTGAGCGCCGCGGGCCGCGCCAAGCTCACCGCCTACGGCATCGCCCCGCCCGTGGACGGCACCGCCACCGGCCACGTGCTCCACCTGTTCGGCAAGGCCACGGCCGTGCGCTGCCCGCTGTGCGCGTCGGAAAACACGCAGCTCGTCAACCAGTTTGGCTCCACGGCCTGCAAGGCCCTCTACCAGTGCCAGGACTGCCGCGAGCCGTTCGATTACTTCAAGTGCCACTAATTTTGGCCCTTACTTGCCCGCCCTGCCGCGCGCCGCGGAGCACGACGGGCAATTGCCAACGAGTATTGACTGAGCACCCAGAACCATGAGCATGACCATCGGAATCATCGGCAGCGGGGCCATGGGCGCGGGCATCGCCCAGGTGCTGGCCACCGCCGGCCACCCCGTGCGCCTCCTCGACCAGCACGCCGGGGCCCTCGAAAACGCCACGGCCGGCATCGAAGCCAACCTGCGCCGGCTGGTGGAAAAAGGCCGGCTCTCGGCCGAGGCCGCCGGCCTGGCCGCCGCCCGCCTGCGCCCCACCACTTACCTGCCCGACTTTGCCGACTGCGAGCTGGTGATCGAGGCCGTGGTGGAAGACCTGGCCGCCAAGCAGCAGCTGTTCCGCGAAGTGGAGCCGGTGGTGGCCCCGGAGTGCATTTTGGCCAGCAACACGTCGTCGCTCTCGCTGGCGTCCATTGCGGCGGCGTGCCAGCGGCCGGAGCGCTTCATCGGCTTGCACTTTTTCAACCCGGCCCCGCTGATGCGGCTCGTCGAAATCATCCCGGCGGTGCAAACGCGCGCCGGCCTGGCCGACGAGCTGCGGGCCCTGGTGCAGCGCTGGGGCAAGCAGCCCGTGGTGGCCCAGGACACGCCCGGCTTCATCGTGAACCGGGTGGCGCGGCCCTTCTACGGCGAGGCGCTGCGCATCCTGGAAGAAGGCCTGGCCGACGCCCCCACCATCGATTGGGCCCTGACCAAGCTCGGCGGCTTCCGCATGGGGCCCTTCGCGCTGATGGACTTCATCGGCCACGACGTGAACTACCGGGTCACGGAAGCGGTGTTCGCCGGCTTCTACTTCGACCCGCGCTACCGGCCGGCCATTGCCCAGAAGCGCCTGCTGGAAGCCGGCTTTCTGGGGCGGAAGTCGGGCCGCGGCTTTTATGATTATTCCGCCGGGGCCCCGGCGCCCGCCCCCACCCAGGACGAGGCGCTGGGCCACCTCATCCTGTACCGGGTGCTGGCCATGCTCATCAACGAAGCGGCCGACGCGCTGCACCGCGGCGTGGCCTCGCGCGACGACCTGGAGCAGGCCATGACGCAGGGCGTGAACTACCCCCACGGCCTGCTGGCCTGGGCCGACGCGCTGGGGCTGCCCCGCGTGCTGGCCTGGCTCGACGCCCTCTACGACGAATACCACGAGGAGCGCTACCGCGCCAGCCCGCTGCTGCGCAAGTTGGCCCGCACCAACCAGTTATTCATCCCGCATGAGCGCGTTGCCCAAGCCTGACGCCGGGGCCCCCGCCCCGGCCGAAGCCGTCAAAAACCTGATGCTGGCCCACGACGCCTTCAGCCGCTGGCTGGGGGTGGCCGTGGCCGCGGTGGGCCCCGGCTACGCCCGCCTCACGCTGGCCGTGCGCCCCGAGATGCTCAACGGCTTCGGGGCCCTGCACGGCGGCATCACGTTCGCGGCCGCCGACACCGCCTTCGGGCTGGCCTGCAACAGCCACGGCCGCCAAGCCGTGGGCCTGAGCGTGACCATCGACTACCTCGAAGCCGGCCGCCCCGGCGACGTGCTCACGGTGGAAGCCCGCGAGGAAAGCCTCAAGCACAAGATCGGCGTGTACCAGGTGCGCGTCAGCAACCAGCACGGCACCGTGCTGGCCCTGTTCAAAGGCACCGCCTACCGCTCGGATAAGGAGATTCCCCTGTAACACAACGCGAACTTGCACCAACCAATTGCACCGATTGCCTAGGCCGTCACAACACTCCAGGCCGTCGTGCTTATCTGGCGTCCGCGCAGCCGAAGCATCGCTACTGCGCCACTAATCAGGTTTACTGCTGCGGGAGAGATGCTTCGACTCCGCTGCGCTGCGCGCTGCATGACGGCCTACGAGCTGAAAGTAACTAAGATTATGAAAGACGCATTCATCGTTGACGGCATCCGCACGCCGATTGGCAACTCCGGCGGCGCGCTGGCCCCCGTGCGGCCCGACGACCTGGGGGCCCTGGTCCTCCAGGAACTGCTGCGGCGCAACCCCTCGGCCGACCCGGCCGGCGTGGCCGACGTGCTGCTGGGCTGCGCCAACCAGGCCGGCGACGACAACCGCAACGTGGCCCGCATGGCCCTGCTGCTGGCCGGCCTGCCGGCCTCGGTGCCCGGCGAAACCGTGAACCGCCTGTGCGCCAGCGGCCTCTCGGCCGCCGTGGCGGCGGCCCGCGCCATCCAGAGCGGCGACGGCGACCTGTTCCTCGCCGGCGGCGTGGAGAGCATGACCCGGGGGCCCCTGGTGATTTCCAAGGCCAGCGCCGCCTTCGGGCGCGACGCGCAAATGGCCGATTCGAGCTTCGGCTGGCGCTTCGTCAACCCCCGCATGGAGGAACTGTACGGCACCGACAGCATGGGCGAAACGGCCGAAAACCTGGCCGAGCGCGACGGCATCAGCCGCGCCGACCAGGACCAGTTTGCCCTGGCCTCGCAGCACAAAGCCGCCGCCGCCCAACGCAGCGGCCGCCTGGCCCAGGAAATCGTGCCCGTGCCCATTCCGCAGCGCAAGGGCGCGCCGGTGCTTTTTGCGGAGGACGAATTCCTCAAGCCGACCACCACCCGGGAGGGCCTGGCCCAGCTGCGCCCCGCCTTCCGCCGCGGCGGCACCGTGACGGCCGGCAACGCCTCGGGCCTGAACGACGGCGCCGCCGCCCTGCTGCTGGCTTCGGAAGACGGCCTGAAGCAGCACGGCCTCACGCCCCGGGCCCGCTTCGTGGCCATGGGCGTGGCCGGCGTCGAGCCGCGCTTCATGGGCATCGGCCCGGTGCCGGCCACGCAGCTGGCGTTGAAAAAAGCGGGCCTCACGCTCGACCAAATCGACCTGATCGAGCTCAACGAAGCCTTCGCCGCCCAAAGCCTGGCCTGCACCCGGGCCCTGGACCTGGCCGACCACGACCCGCGCCTCAACCCCAACGGCGGCGCCATCGCCCTGGGCCACCCGTTGGGCATGAGCGGCGCCCGCCTGCTGCAAACCGCCGCCTTGGAGCTGCACCGCCAGCACCTGCGCTACGCCCTGGTCACCATGTGCATCGGCGTGGGCCAAGGCTACGCCGCGATTATCGAACGGGTGTAAACGAGTGCTTTACAAGCAATTGTTTATTCATCGAAAGGCCGTCATGCCGAGCGCAGCGAAGCATCTCTACCGCAGCAGTAATCATTGATTAGTTCAGCAGTAGAGATGCTTCGCTGCGCTCGGCATGACGGCCTTTAGTAGTTAATAAATATTATTCTTCCTTCCCCAATGCCCACCCAACTCCTCGAAAACTACACCCTGGGCCGCTGGCTGCCCGGCGGGGGCCCCCAGCAGGAATTGCTCGACGCCAGCACCGGCGAACTCATCGCCCTGGCCCACACCGAAGGCGTGGACTACGAAGCGGTTTTGGCCTACGGCCGGCGCGTGGGCAACCCGGCGCTGCGCCGCCTGACCTTTCACGAGCGGGGGCGGATGCTGAAGGCGCTGGCCTTTCACCTGCAGGAGAAAAAGGAGGTTTTTTACGAGCTGAGCTACCGCTCGGGGGCCACGCGGGCCGACTCGTGGATCGACATCGAGGGCGGCGTCGGCAACCTGTTTGCCAACGCCTCGCTGCGGCGCAAGTTTCCGGATAAGCCGTTTTACGTGGAGGGCGAGCCGGTGGGCCTGAGCAAGGGCGGCACCTTCGTGGCCCAGCACCTGCTGGTGCCTAAGGAGGGCGTGGCCGTGCACATCAACGCCTACAACTTCCCCATTTGGGGCCTGCTGGAGAAGATTGCCGTGAACCTGCTGGCCGGCGTGCCCGCCGTGGTGAAGCCCGCCGTGCCCACGGCCTACCTCACCGAGGCCGTGGTGCGCGAAATTGTTGCCTCCGGCATCCTGCCCGCCGGGGCCCTGCAACTGGTATCCGGCTCGGGCCAGGGCATTTTGGACCACCTCACCTACCAGGACGTGGTGACCTTCACCGGCTCGGCCGCCACCGGCCGGCTGCTGCGCGCCCACCCGCGCATTATTGCAGAGGCCGTGCCCTTCACGATGGAGGCCGACTCGCTGAACGCCGCCGTGCTGGGGCCCGACGCCCGGCCCGGCACGCCCGAATTTGACTTGTTCGTGAAGGAAGTGCGGCGGGAAATGACGGCCAAGTGCGGGCAGAAGTGCACCGCCATCCGCCGCGCCATCGTGCCGGCCGAGTGGCTGGAGGACGTGCAGCTTGCCCTCGGCAACGCCCTGGCCCAAACCACCGTCGGCCACCCGCGGGCCGCGGGCGTGCGCATGGGGGCCCTGGCCGGCCGCGCCCAGGCCGCGCAGTTCCGGGCGCGGGTGCAGGAGCTGGCCCAGCACACGCCCATCGTGTACGGCGACCTGGACGACGTGGAAATCCGCGGCCAGGAGCTGGGGGCCCACGCGGGCCGGGGCGCCTTTGCCGCGCCCATCGTGCTGCGCAACGACGCGCCCTTTCGCCACCTCGCCAGCCACGAAATCGAGGCCTTCGGGCCGGTGGTGACGCTCATGCCCTACCACGACTTGGGCGAGGCCGTGCAGCTGGCCAACCTGGGCCGCGGCTCGCTGGTGTGCTCGCTGGCCACCGCCGACGCCGGCGTGGCCACGGACTTTGTGCTGGGCGCGGCCACCCACCACGGCCGCATTTTGGTGCTGAACGCGGAGATGGCCCAGGAAAGCACCGGCCACGGCGCGCCGCTGCCGCAGCTCGTGCACGGGGGCCCCGGGCGGGCGGGCGGCGGCCAGGAAATGGGCGGCGTCCGCGGCGTGGCGCACTACATGCAGCGCGTGGCCCTGCAGGGCTCGCCAACCATGCTCACGGCCATCACGCAGGTGTACCAGGCGGGCGCGCAGAAAACCGAGCGGGACAAGCACCCCTTCCAGCACTACTTCGAGGAGCTGGCAATCGGGCAGACCTACACCACCCACCGCCACACCGTGACGGAGGCCGACATCACGAACTTCGCCCAGGTGTCGGGCGATAACTTCTACGCCCACGTGGACGCTACTTCCCTGGAAGGCACGCCCTTTACCGGGCGCGTGGCCCACGGCTACTACGTCCTCAGCAAGGCCGCCGGCCTGTTCGTGGACCCGCGCAAGGGGCCCGTGCTGCTCAACTACGGCCTCGACGAGTGCCGCTTCACCAAGCCCGTGTACCCGGGCATGACCATCGGCGTGCAGCTGACGGTAAAAGAAAAGGTGGGCCAGGAAAAACGCGACGCAACCGACGTGGCCAAGGGCATCGTGCGCTGGCTGGTGGACGTGACCGACGAAACCGGCGAAACCGTGGCCGTGGCCACGATTTTGACGCTGGTGAAGCAGCGCGACCAAGCGTAGCGGGCGGGCCACCGGGGCCGGGCCGGCGGGTTTGGCGCCCATTTCCGGGCCGCTTGGAAGGCGCTGCGGCCCGGGCGGCGCGGCGGGAAGCGGGTTGGGTCCTATCTTTTCGGGCCCGACGCGTTTTTTCGTCCGGCTTTCCGCCCCGTCTACCGGCTGTACTGCCCAGTTACCCCAGCCATGTCCACTGCTTCTACCCTCCTTTCCGACGCGGCCAACTGGGCTGCCCAACTCGCCGCGGCG
Organism: Janthinobacterium lividum; assembly: GCA_050954665.1. Lineage (GTDB taxonomy): Bacteria > Bacteroidota > Bacteroidia > Cytophagales > Hymenobacteraceae > Hymenobacter. Next base: position 19,629 of record JBPBPC010000051.1, on the reverse strand, counting down.
CAGGCCCGCGCCACGCAGGCGGAAGCGGCGCTCGCCGGGGCCCACGTCCGCATCGCCGCCCTCGCGGGCGAGCTGACCGCCGCCGCCGCCGGGGCCCAGCGCTACCACGCCCAGCTGCTGGCCCTCGTGCAAAACCTGCGCATCGGCTTGGTGCTGGTGGACCCCGCCGGCGAGATTCAGTTCATCAACCAGTACTTCTGGGACCTGTTTGGCCTGGTGCCGGTGGCCAGCCCGGCGGTGGGGGCCCCCATTCCGGCGGACGCCGTGCGCATCGGCAGCGCCTTCCGCGACCCGGACGCTTTTAGCGCGCGGGCGTGGGAAATGCACGCGGCGGGGCGCACGGTGCTGAACGAGGAGTTCACCCTCGCCGACGGGCGGGCGGTGGAGCTGGACTACTTGGTGCTGGACCACAACCAGGCCGGGCGGCTGATTTGCTACCGCGACGTGACGGAACGCCACCGCCGCGACGCGCAGCTGGCCGAGCAGCGCGCGTTTTACGAAAGCGTGCTCGAGCAGGTGCCCATGGCGGTGGGCGTGTTCGACGCTGCGCACCGCTACTTGTACGTGAACCCGGCGTTGGAGCCCGACCCTGCCCTGCGCGCCTGGATGCTGGGCAAACCCAGCGCCGAAGCCTGCCAGCGCCGCCAGCGCCCGCCCGCCATGGCCGCGCAACGCGCCGCCGCTTTTGCCAAGGCCGTGCGCACGCAGCGCGCCGCCACGTGGGACGAGGTGCACCCCAGCGCCGCGGGGCCCCGGGACTTCCAGGTGAGCTACCGGCCCGTGCTGGGCCCCACCGGCACGCAGTGGGTCATCAGCTCGGGCGTTGACATTACGGAGCGCAAGCAAGCCGAGGCACGCATGGCCCAGCAGCAGGAGTTCTACGAGTCCATTTTGAACCTGCTGCCGGTGGACGTGGCCGTGTTCGACGCGGACCACCGCTTTCTGTTCCTCAACCCTTCGGCCATTTCCGACCCGGCGGTGCGCCAGCGGGCCATCGGCCTCACCAACCGCGAATACCTGGCCACGCGCCCGCAGCAGCCCGCTGAATTGGCCGAGCAGCGGGACCACTACTTTGCCCAGGCCGTGCGCACGCGGCAAGACGTGACGTGGGAAGAACTGCGCCCCGACTCCCAACGCCCGCAGCTGATTTTGCGGGCGTTGCGGCCCGTGTTCGGGCCCGACGGGGCCCTGCGCCTGGTGGTGGGCTCTGGCATCGACATCACGGCCCGGTACGTCGCCGAGGAAAGCCAGCGCCAGGCGCAGGCGCAGTTGCAGGAGCAGCAGGATTTCATCCGTCAGGTGGTGGACGCCCTGCCGGACGCGCTGTCCATGATGGGCCCCGACGGCCGCCAGCCGGCTTTCGCCAATGCGGCCTACGAAGCGGAGATGGCCCGCAGCGCGCACGCGCAGCCCGATGCGTACAAAAACCCCACCTTGCAGGAAGAGTGGCAGCAAATGGAGGCCCTGAACGCGCTGGTGCATGCCACGCAGCAGCCCCGGGCGCAGGAGCTGCCCTTCACGCTGACCACCGGCGAAATCCGCTACTTCCACGTGTACAAGCAGCCCATGCGGCAGCCCGACGGGCAGCCGGGCATCCTCACGGTGAGCAGCGACGTGACGGAAGTGAAGCGGGCCCAGCAGGCCCTGGAGCAGCGCGAAAAGCAGTACCACGACTTGGTGCATTATTCCCAGGCCCTCATTTGCACCCACGACCTGGCGGGCCGGCTGCTGTCGGTGAACCCGGCCATCGAGCGGCTCATGGGCCGCCCGGCCGCCCAGCTGGTGGGCCACTACCTGCACGAAGTGCTGCTGCCCGAGCACCACGCCGCGCTGCAGGACTACCTCGCCGGCACCCTGCCCGAGTGGCCCGAGCCCCTCCTGACGACGATGCAAACCGCCACCGGCGAGCGGCGCTACCTGCACTACTACACCCACCGCGTGGCCGAGCCCGGCCAGCCGCCCTACGTGGTGGCCTCGGGCTACGACGTGACGCCCGGCGTGCGGGCGCAACGGGCCCTGCAACAGGCCAAACAGGAGGCCGAAGAAAACGCCCGCGCCAAGGAGGCTTTCCTGGCGCACATGAGCCACGAAATCCGCACGCCGCTGAACGGGGTGCTGGGCATGGCCGCGCTGCTCCAGAAAACGTCCCTCACCGAGCCGCAGGCCGAGTACTTGCGCACCATGCAGCACGCCGGCCGCCACCTGCTGGCCCTGCTCAACGACGTGCTGGACATGGCCAAAATCACGGCGCAGCAGCTCGAGCTGGACCACGCGCCCTTCGACCTGGCCGTGGCGCTGCAAGGCGCCGGCCAAACCGTGGCCGCCCTGGCCAAGGAAAAAGGCTTGCAGCTGACGGTGGCCCTGTGGCCCCCGGACCTGGCCCCGCGCGTGGTCGGCGACGCCTACCGCCTGCACCAGGTGCTGCTCAACTTGCTCGGCAACGCCATCAAGTTCACCGAGCGGGGGCGCGTGCAGCTGGGGGCCGACGTGCTGCGCGACGCCCCCGCGGCCCTCACCGTGCGCTTCTGGGTGGAGGACACGGGCATCGGCATCACGCCCGCGCAGCAGGCCCACATCTTCGAAGCCTTTGCCCAGGGCAGCGCCGAAACCAGCCACCGCTTCGGCGGCACGGGGCTGGGGCTGGCCATCAGCCAGCAGCTGGTGGCCCAGATGGGCGGCACCCTGCGCCTGACCAGCACGCCCGGCCACGGCACCACGTTCGCGTTTCAGCTCACGCTGCCCCGCCCGGCCCCGCCCGCCGCGCCGGCCCCGCCGCCCGCCGCCCCGGCCTACGACAAGCTGCGGGGCCGGCGCATCCTGCTGGCCGAAGACAACCCCGTCAACCAGTTCATCGCCGTGGTGGTGCTGGAGCGCTGGGGCGTGCAGGTGGAGGCCGTGGCCAACGGCACGGACGCGCTGGCCTACCTGCGCACCCAGCCCTACGACGCGGCCCTGCTCGACATCCGCATGCCGGGCCTGAGCGGGGTGGCCGTGACCACGGCCATCCGCGCGCACCCCGACCCGGTGCGCGCCACCGTGCCCATCATCGCCCTCACGGCCAACGCCTTCGACGCCGACCGCGCCGGCTACCTGGCCGCCGGCATGAACGCCTGCCTCACCAAGCCCTACGAGGAAGCCGCCCTCTACCAACTACTGGTGCAACTGATAATGCCCCCCCCGGGCCCCGGGCCCCAGTAGCCCCGGGGCCCCGGTACGCAGGGCCCCGGGGGCGGCGCTACCTTTGCGGCGGGGGCGGCGCGCCTGGCGCTGGCCCCCTTGCCCGCCGCTCGTTTTGAAAGAACACCTCCGCCCAACCCTGCTGTTAGCTTACCCCGTCGTCCTCTCGCAGCTCGGCCATATGCTGGTGAGCGTGTGCGACTCGGTGATGGTGGGCAACCAGCCCGGGGTGGGCACGGCCTCGCTGGCCGCCATCAGCGTGGGCGTGAGCACCACCAACGTGCTGCTCATCCTGGGCATTGGCCTGAGCATGGGGGCCGTGCCGCTGGTGGCCGCCGCCGCCGGCCGCCGCGACGAGCCCGCCCTGCGCCGCCTGCTGGTGAGCAGCGTGTGGCTGTGCACGCTGGCCGGCCTGGCGCTGGCCGGCCTCAGCGAGCTGCTGCCCCGCGTGATGCCCCACCTGGGGCAGGCCCCGGCGGTGGTGGCCATGGCCACGCCCTGGGTGCGGGTGGTGGGCTGGTCGCTGCTCCCGCTGATGGTGTTCCAGGGCTTCCGCGAGTTTGCCGAGGGGCTGGGCCTCACGCGGCAGGCCATGTGGCTGTCCATCGGGGCCAACGTGGTGAACGCGCTGCTGTGCTACGCCCTCATTTTTGGGCACTGGGGGGCCCCGCGCCTGGGCCTCATCGGCTCGGCCTGGGCCACGCTCGTTTCGCGCGTGCTGATGGCTTCCCTCATGGCCGCCTACGTGCTGCGCGCCGGGGCCCTGCGCCCCTACCGCGCCACCGCGGCCGAGTGGCTGCGGCCCCACGCGGCGGCCCTGCGCCGCCTGGTGGCGCTGGGGGCCCCCATCGGCGGGCAGATGATGTTCGAGATGGGCGCCTTCGCCTTCTCAGCCCTGATGATCGGCTGGCTGGGGGCCGTGCCGCAGGCCGCCCACCAAATCGCCATCAACGTGGCGGGCGTAACCTACATGGCCGCCAGCGGCATTGCCGCGGCGGCCACCATCCGGGTGGGCAACCTGCGCGGGGCCGGCGACGCGGCCGGGGCCCGGCAGGCGGGCGTGGCGGCCTACTGGCTGGCCTTTGGCTTCATGGGCAGCATGGGCGCGGTGCTGGTGCTGGCCCGCCACCTGGTGCCGCCCCTCTACAACCACGACCCCGCGGTGCTGGCCCAGGCCAGCACGCTGCTGCTCATCGCGGCCGGCTTCCAGGTGTCCGACGGCTTGCAGGTGGTGGGCCTGGGGGCCCTGCGCGGGCTGGAAGACGTGAAGGTGCCCTCGCTGGTGGCCCTGCTGGCCTACTGGGCGGTGGCGCTGCCGCTGGGCTACTTCCTCGGGTTCCGGCTGCACCTGGGGGCCCCGGGCGTGTGGGCGGCGCTGCTGCTGGGCCTCACCATCGTGGCCGGGGTGCTGCTGCTGCGCTTCCGCCGCGAAACCGCGCCCGGGGCCCCCATGGCCGCTGGCCCCGCCCAGCCCCTGCCCGAAGTGGCCCTGCTGGAAGCGTAGCGCGACGCGGCCGCGCCTGGGCTGCACTTTTCGGGCCCGGTTGTTGTTTTGGCGGCCTTCCATTTATGGCTTGTTCTGCTATGCGCACCACTTTTTTAGGAGTTGCTTTCTTGCTGGCGGGGCCCCTGGCGGCCCGCGCCCAGGCCCCCGCCAAGCCCGCCGCGGCCAAGCCGGCGGGCATTGCCTGGGCCGCCAACCGGCCCCTCACGTGGGCCGACTTCCAGGGCCGGCCGAAGTTCGGCGAGCCCGAGGCGGCCCTCACCTCGGCCGATTTGCTCTCGGGCGCCAAGTGCGCCGACTTCGTGTTTTCGGCCATCGTCACGCCCACCTTCGACCCCGGCACCTCGTGGGTGCGCGACGCCAAATCGTCCTCGCCCGCGCTGCTGCGCCACGAGCAGCTGCACTTCGACCTGACGGAAGTGTACGCCCGCCGCCTGCGCCAGAAGCTCAAAACCGCCAACCTCGACTGCCAGAAGCTGCAACCCGCCTTCAACCGCCTCACCCAGGCCGTGTACGACCAGTGGAGCAACGAGGAAAACCGCTACGACGTCGACACCCACCACGGCCTCAACGCCGCCAAGCAAGCCTTTTGGGAAAAGCAGGTGCAGCAGCAACTGGCGGAGCTGGCCGCGTTTGCCTCGTCGCGCTAAGTACTCAGCGAGCCAGAAGGCCGCCATGCTTCGCTGCGCGCAGCGAAGCATGGCGGCCTTCTGGCTTACCGGCAACGATCGACTGGTAACCGCCAACTGGTTAGAACCTTACACCAGGCGGCTGCCGTTGGGCACGGGCCCCGCCACGGCGGCCAGCACGATGTGCCCGTCGGCGTCGGCGAAGCCCGTGACGAGGACTTCGGACCGGAACTTGCCGATTTGCTTGGGCGGGAAATTGACCACGGCCAGCACCTGGCGGCCCACCAGGTCGGCGGGCGCGTAGTGGTGCGTGAGTTGGGCGCTGGCGTTTTTCAGGCCGATTTCGGGGCCGAAGTCGATGCGCAGCTGGTAGGCCGGGCGCCGGGCTTCGGGGAAGGCGCGGGCCTCGACGACGGTGCCCACGCGCAGGTCGACGCGGGCAAATTCTTCCCAGGCCAGGGCGGGGGCGGGCACGGCGGGGCTAGCGGTAGGGCCGCCCGGCGGGCGGGTGGTCGTAGCGGGGGTCGTTGGGGGCGAGGCGCTTCACGCGGTGCTCCAGCGAGTCGACCACGATGACGTACACCTCGTCGAGGTCCTTGCCGTGCACGCCGTAGTAGCGCACGCTGTGCTGAAACGAAGAGTCGGTCATGCGGTGCGCCTGGAACACGTTTTTTTGCTGGGCCAGGAACAGGGCCCGGGCCGAATCGGGCTTGAGGGCCGCGTTTTCCACCCGCGCTTCGAGCAGGTGCAGGTCGATGAGGGCCCCCACCAGCTGGGGGCGCGGCACGAGGTCGGCGGGGCGCAGGGGTTCTTCGGGGCGTTGGCAGGCGGGCAGGGCCCCGGCGGCGGCCAGGGCCCCGGCCAGCAGCCAGGGGCGGCAGGAGCGGTTCACGGGCCCCAAGTTACGGCCCGGGCGTAGCTTCGCCGCCATGAACGCCGCCGCCCCCCCGGCCCTCACCGCCCTGGTGCGCCGCCTGCGCCACCTCGAAATCCGCATCCGCAAGGCCGTCGAGGCGCAGGTGCAGGGCAACGCGCGCTCCATCCTCAAGGGCACGGGGCTGGAGTTCGACGACGTGCGCCTCTACCAGTACGGCGACGAGGTGCGGGCCATCGACTGGGCGGTGAGCAGCAAGGGCCACGGCACGTTCGTGAAGACGTACAAGGAGGAGAAGGAGCAGCAGTCGCTGGTGCTGCTCGACGTGAGCGCCTCGCTCGACGCCGGGCCCGCCGCGCGGCGCAAGCTCGACCTGGGCCGCGACATTGCCGGGCTGCTGGCCCTGTCGGCGGCCCGCCAAAACATTCCGCTGGGCCTGCTGGCGTTTTCCGACCAGAAGGAGCTGTACCTGCCCCCGGCCAAGGGCATGCGCGGGGCCTACGCCCTGGTGCAGCGGCTGTTTGCGCTGGTGCCCCGGGGCCGCCACACGGCGGTGGGCGCGGCCGTCCGGCAGGCGCTGGGGCTGCTCGCGCACCGCAGCCTGGTGGTGGTCATTTCCGACTTCCTGGACCAAAACTACGAGCGCGAAATTGCCCTGCTGGCCCGCCGCCACGACCTGGTGGTCGTCCAGCTGCACACCCCGCGCGAGCAGCAGCTGCCGCGCCTGGGCATCGTGCCCCTGCGCGACGCCGAAACCGGGGCCACCCGCTGGGTGAACACCTCGGCCCCCGGCTTCCGGGCGCGCTACGCCGCCGGGGCCCAGCAGCACGCCGCCCAGCTGGCCGCCCTGTGCCGCCGCCACCGCGCCAGCTACCTGGCCCTGAGCACCGAGGAAGACTTCGTGCCGCCGCTGGTGGCCCTCATCCGCCAACGCAACCGCGCCGGGGCCCGTGGCTAGGGCCCGCGCACAGCTGGGGGCGCTGGCCGGGGCCCTGGGGGCCCTGCTGGCCGGGCCGGCGGTGGCCCAGGGCCCCCAGGGCACGGACCGGCCGCAGGGCCGCTTTTTGCAGCCCACCACGCGCATCGGCCAGCCGCTCGACTACGAGCTGCGCTACTTGCACGACCCGGCCGAGGAAGTAGTTTTCCCGGATTCGCTGGCCGGCTTCGGGCCGTTTGAGTACGATGGGCGCAGCTACTCGCCGACCGTCACGCGCCAGGGCCGCAGCCTCGACCGGGCGGTGTACCACTTGCGCACGTTTTCGCTGGCCCCGGTGCAAACCCTGGCCCTGCCCGTGGCCGTGCTCAGCGGGGCCGACACCCTGACGCTGCGCCCCGCCCCGGCCGCCGTGCGCGTGCAGGCCACGGCCCCCGCCGCGGCCCTGGCCCCCGGGGCGGGGCCCCCGGCCCTGCGCGCGGCCACGGCCCTGGCCCCGGTGCCGCCGCTGTTCAACTACCCCTACTGGCTGGCCGGCACGGGGGCCCTGCTGCTGGGGCTGGCGGGCGGGGCGGCGCTGTTTCGGCAGGGCCTGCGGCGGCGCTACGGCGCCTACAAACGCCGCAAAAACCACCGTTACTTCCTGGCCCAGTTTGCCCGCCACGCCGAGCGGTTCACGCTCTCGCAGTCGGCGGCCAACGTGGAGCGCGCCGTGGCGTTGTGGAAAAACTACCTCGCCAGCCTCGAAAACAACGCGCTCAACTCCTTCACCACCCGCGAGATTGTGGACTACTTCGGCCACGACGACGACGTGCGCCGCGGCCTGGCCACCACCGACCAGGTGATTTACGGCAACGGCCTGCCCGACGACGACGGGGTGGAAATCGAGCGCGCCTTCCAGCGCCTGCGCGTGTTTGCCGAGCACCGCTACGCCGTGCTGGCGCGGGGGAATTAGGCAGTCAGCTTCTTACCGGAACAAAAGGGCGAATCTTCCGCTCAGGTTGCTCAGGTTGTGGGTGGCCATCGCGGCGAAGCAAGAGCCGCTGCGTTCGCGCACCCACAGATATACCGCGCCCCAGGCTACCAAATAGGCCGCTTGGCCCGGGGCGAGGTGCACCTGCGGCAGCGTTTGCAGCGGACCGGCCCCAAATGTGAGGCCGTGCACCGGCGTAAAAAGTAGCACGCTCACTGCCCCGCCCCAGCTGGTGCGGGTGCCAAAAAACGGTACGGTGCGCGGGAAGGCCCGGCCCAACAAGCCCAGCAGCGTACCCCGAAAAAACAGCTCCTCTTCGATGCCGGGCATGGTTGCTTGGTAAAGCAAGTCTTCCCAACCCGGCGCGGGCCCGTGGCCCCGGCTAACGCAAGCAATTACAAACTGCACCACGACCAGCCCCGGCGTCACGGGCCCCACCGCCCGACCGGCACCCGGCAGCGGCCGGACCAAGCCCACTTCCCACGGGCTCACCCACTTGAACCCGTACACAATGAGCACGGACACCAGGATGCTAAGCAGCTTTCCGAGCCAGTTGTATTTCAGGCCAAACAGCAAGGCAGGCTGCCAAATGGGTACCATTAGCACCGTGGCTTCCAACGCGCACGCAAGCGCCGCCAACGCAATAACGCGCGGCGCGCGCCCATCCCGGGGCGCGCAGCAGCAGGCACAGCAGGCCCCAAAATACTCCGTTCATTTAGAATGCGCCCCAAGCAAGCGTTCGGCTTGGGGCCCCAAAGTAATCCGCCGGGCCTCCAACCGCGGCGGCTTTTGCGGCGGCCCATTCGTCACCGTTCCGGGCCCTGAAGGGGCCGAAAAAACTGGACGGCATAGGGCCTTATCTTTCGGTCGTCAGGAATGATCGTTCCCAACCCACCAAACGCCTCACCACCCTTCCCTGCCATGCCCGCGCCCGTCGCTTCCGAAGTTTTCGTGCACCACGTTTTGTTTTACCTGCGCGCGGCGGCCAGCGACGCCGACCGGGCCCAGCTCCTCGCAGGGCTGCAAAAAATGCGGGCCATTCCGTCCATTCAACTGGCGCACATCGGCACGCCCGCCGCCACCGACCGCGCCGTCATCGACCGGACGTACGCCTTCTCCTGGCTGTGCCTCTTTGCGAGCGCGGCCGACGAACAGAGTTACCAGCAGCACCCGCTGCACGACGACTTTCGGCACGAGTGCGCGCGCTACTGGGAAAAAGTCGTGATCTACGACGCGGTGGGGCCGGCGGCCTAATGACGCTGCTTGAATTAACCAGAAAGTACGCTAAACGGCTTCTGAGGCAAAGCGCCTTTGCCGCGGCCCAATCATCTCTTGCCCATGCACTTGCTTTCCGTGAATATCGGCTTGCCCCAGGACGTGGAATGGCGCGGCCAAACCGTGCGCACCAGCATTTTCAAGCGGCCCGCCGCGGGGCCCGTGGCCGTGCGGGCCGAGCACCTGGCCGGCGACGGCCAAGCCGACTTGCGCGTGCACGGGGGCCCCGACAAGGCCGTGTACGCCTACCCGCACGAGCACTACGCCTACTGGCAGCAGCACCTGCCCGCCGAACTGTTGGTGCCGGGCGCGTTCGGCGAGAACCTGACCACCAGCGGCTTGCTCGAAAGCGCCGTGCCCGTGGGGGCCCGCTACCGCGTGGGCACCGCCGTGCTGATGGCCGTGCAGCCGCGCCGCCCCTGCGTGAAGCTGGGCATCCGCCTGAACGACCCCGCCGTGGTCCGGCGCTTCGAGGAAGCGCGGCGCAGCGGCGTCTACTTCCGGGTGGTGCAGGAAGGAACCATCCAGGCCGGCGACGCCCTCGTGCCCGTCGCGCCCGGGGCCCCCGGGGCCGTCACCATCCAGGACATGGTGGACAACCACACCCTGCCCGCCAAGGACTTCGCCAAAATCGCGGCCATCCTGCGGTTGCCCAGCCTCTCGCCCACCTGGCGCGCGCGGTTCGAAAAAATGCTGGCCGCCGCCAGCCGCTGAAGCTGTTTGAATTAGCAAAAAAGCGCGAGAGGCGGTCCTGCTGAGCGCGGCCGAAGCATCTCTATTGCGCCACTAATCAGCATTACTGCTGCGGGAGAGCTGCTTCGGCTACGCTCAGCAGGACCGTTTTTATTAACTCAAACAGCTCCTAAGGCTGCGCCAGGCGCCGCTGACGCCCCGGCCGCCGGGGCCCTACCAGCTCAGGCGCAGCAGCGACACGCCCTGGCGGGGCAGCGCAAAGTGCAGCACGGCCTGGCCGTTTTGGGTGCTCACCCAGGCCGGCGCGGCCAGCAGCGGCAACTGCCCGGCTTGCTCCAGGGCGGCTTGCTGGGGCCCCGATACCTGCTGGGGCGCGCCCATCGCCTGCCAGGCGGCGTAGGCGTTGCCGTGCGCGGCGTCCACGCGGTAGTGCTGCACCAGGGCCCGGGCGGCGGGCAGGCCGCGCAGGGTGAGGGCGATTTCGGCGGGCGGGGCGGGCAGGTCGTCGTTGTGGTAGTTCCAGACGAGCACGCTGGCCGAGTGGGTGCCGGCGTCGGCGGTGGCCAGGGCCCCCACGTCGGGGCGCTGGGTTTGGGCCTGGGCCCGGATGTCGGCCACGGCCAGGGCCCCGGGGTTGGCCACGGCCACGCGCGGGCCGCGCATCAGGCCCAGCATCCGGAACACGTTGAGCACGGGCTTGTCGACGCCGTGGGTGGCCAAATCGCGGAAGCCGGCAAACCAGGGCTGGTTTTCGAACTCGAAGGCCCAGCTCACGGCCCCCACCAAATTCACCTGGTACTGCCCGGCCAGGGCGTAGAGGCGGCTGTAGGCGGCGGCCGTGTAGCTGGCGAACAGGGGGCCGTTGCGGTAGGCGTTTTCGGGGTTGGTTTGCACGCCGCAGGCGGCGCAACCCTCGGGGTCGTTTTCGCCCAGGATGACCGGCAGGTGGCGCAGCGTGGGGAACGAGGCCACGATTTTGAAGCCCTCCTCGATGTCGCCGAACTGGGCCCCCATGTTCATGCGCACGTGGCCGTCCACCACCTTCGGGGCCCCCTTGGCGTGGAAGGAAATGTAGTCGAGCCGGGTGCCGGTGGCGCCGGTCGCGTAGTTTTTGCCGCTCACGCAGTGCTCCAGGAAGCCGCGCAGGTAGGCAGCGGCCTGGTCCCAACCGGGGCCGGTGGTTTCGGGGCCGCCCAGCACGGCGGCGGGCAGGGCGCGGTGCACGGCGGCCTCGGTGTAGTCAAACAGCTGGTTGTACTCGGCGGGCGTGCCCTTCCAGTAGCCGATGTTGGGCTCGTTCCAGAGCTCCCAGCGCCAGGTTTTCACCTCGGCCTCGCCGTAGCGGGCCACGCTGTGCCGCACCCACTGGTACACCAGCTCGCCCCACTTTTGGTAGTCCTTCGGCGGGTAGGCCCAGCCGGTGTAGATGTCGTTGTAGTTGTCGCCGGGTTTCCAGTGATGGCGGTAGGGCACGGGGTGCGTGGAGAGGGCCTCGGGCATGAAGCCCAGCTGGGCGATGGGCCGCATGCCCCGCTGAACGTAGGTGTCAAAAATGCGGTCCACGATGGTCCAGTCGTACACCGGGCGGCCTTTTTTGTCCTCGGTGTAGGCGTTGGTCGAGCCCCACTTCAGGGCCGCCGTGCCGTCGCCGGTGGTCAGCAGGTTGTGCACCCGCACGTACACGGGCCCCGGGCTGAGGGCGGCCAGCTCCGAGAGCAGCTTCTGGCCGTCGGGCTGGTAGGTGTAGTTGGGCTCGTCGTAGCCAAACCAGGCCCAGAGCGGCGGCATGGGGCCCACGGGCTGGGCCAAATCGACGCCGATGGCCACCGGCGGGGGCCCCGGGGCGGGCTGGGCCCGCGCCGTGGGGGCCGCCAGGGCCAGCAGCCCGCCGGCCAGGCACAAAAAAAAGGAACGCATACGGGTGAGGAGGAAGCGGTGGGGCCCCGGTCCGATGGGTGGCGCCGGGCCAGGGCCCCGCAAGGTAGGGCCCCGCGGCGCGGCCACTGGCCCAGTCCGGCGCGGCCCCGGCACTGCCCGGCGCGGCGCCACCCGCCGGGGCGGCCCGTACTTTTGCGCCAATGAGCAGCTTCCCCGAGTTTTTGCGCTACGCCACCTTGGCCGGCTACCAGTGGCAGCACCCGCTGCTGCTGCTGCTCATCGGGGCGGTGCCGCTGCTGTTTTTGCTGCGCCGGGGCCTGGCCCACCGCTGGCGCGCCCGCGTGCCCGTGACGCTGGCCCCCGGCGTGGCGCCCGGCGCCGGGGCGGTGGCGCTGCTGCGCTTCGTGCCCGACGCGGTGCTGGGCCTGGCCCTGGCGCTGGCCGTCGTGGCCGTGGCCCGGCCCCAGCGCACCGACGAGCGGGTGGAGCAAACCGGCCGCGGCATCGACCTGGTGCTGGCCGTGGACGTGTCGGGCTCGATGGAAATCCAGGACCTGCGCCCCAACCGCCTCGAAGCCGCCAAGCGCCTGGCCACCCGCTTCGTCAACCGCCGCGCCGGCGACCGCCTGGGCCTGGTGGCCTTCGCCGGCACGGCCTACTCGCTCGCGCCCCTCACCACCGACTACGACCTGCTGCGCGAAGACCTGGCCAGCCTCCGCCTGGGCCTGATTGCCGACGACGGCACGGCCATCGGCACGGCGCTGGGCGTGGCCATCAACCGCTTGCGCGAATCGACGGCCCGCTCGCGGGTGTGCATCTTGCTGTCTGACGGCGAGAACACCGGCGGGGCCCTCGACCCGCTGCTGGCCGCCCGGCTGGCCCACGCCTACGGCATCCGCCTCTACACCATCGGGCTGGGCCAGGACGGCTTCGTGCCCTTCGGCCAGGACTCGCTGGGCCGCCCGCGCTTCGTGCAAACCCGCCTCGACGAAACCACCATGCGCGAGCTGGCCCAGGCCGCCGACGGCCAGTTCTTCCGCGCCACCGACAACGCCGCCCTCGGCCAGGTATTTGCCCGCATCGACGGCCTCGAAAAGTCCGACATCCGCCAGCTGCGCTACCGCAACACCAAGGACTTCTACCGCCCCTACCTGGCCCTCAGCATCGCGCTGTGGCTGCTGTGGCTGGCCCTGAAAAGCACGTTCCTCAGCAACCCGCTGGAGGATTAGCGGTTGTTGAAGCCGGTGCGTTTGCCCGCGCCGCCGCGCCCGTGCCCCCGCCCTACCTTTGCCCCATGCTCAGCATTGCCGACAACATCCACGCGTTTGAAGAGAAAATAGTCGGCACCGGGGCCCGGCTGGTGGCCGTCACCAAAACCCACCCCGTGCCGCTGCTGCACGAAGCCTACGCCGCCGGCAGCCGCCTCTTCGGCGAAAACCGGGCCCCGGAAATGGCCGAAAAAGCCCCCCAGCTGCCCGCCGATGTGGAGTGGCACCTCATCGGCCACCTCCAAACCAACAAGGCCAAGCTCATCGCCCCGTTCGTGCACACGGTGCAGAGCGTGGACAGCCTGCGCCTGCTGCAAGAGCTGGACCGCCAGGCCGCCCGCCACAACCGCGTCATCCGCGGGCTGCTGCAATTCCACATCGCCCAGGAAGAAGCCAAAACCGGCCTCTCGCTGCCCGAAGCCGAAGAAATGCTGGCCTCGGCCGCGTTTGGGGCCCTGCAACACGTGCGCCTCACCGGCGTGATGGGCATCGCCACCAACACGCCCGACGCGGCCCAAGTGAGCCAGGAATTTGGCCAGTTGCGCGGCTGCTTCGAGGCGCTGAAAGCCAAGCATTTTGCCGACGATGCCGAGTTTCGCGAAATCTCGATGGGCATGAGCGGCGACTACGCCCTGGCCCTGGCCGCGGGCAGCACGCTCATCCGCGTGGGCAGCGCCATCTTTGGCCACCGCAACTAGCAGCTGTGCGTAGGGCGGACTTTGTAGCCCGCGTTTTTGAACGGTCGCTGCCCGATTATCGCCAGGACGAAGCGAGGACCGCGGAATACAAAGTCCGCGCTACAACCTTATGAATCCAACTTTACCTTAACCTCAATGACTGCTCGCCTTCTCATTCAACTTGCGGCCGGCCTGGGCTTTTTGGGCGTGGCCATCGGCGCCTTCGGGGCCCACGGGCTGCGGCCCATGCTCGAAGCCTCGGGCCGCTTCGACACCTTCGAAACCGCCGTGCGCTACCAGTTTTACCACACGCTGGCCATGCTGGCGGTGGGCGTGCTGTGGGTGGCGCGCCCCGAGCTGCGCCTGGGCCTGGCCGGCAACCTGTGGCTGGCGGGCGTGCTCGTGTTCAGCGGCTCGCTGTACGCGCTGTGCTTCACGGGCGTCACCAAGCTGGGGGCCGTGGCCCCGGTGGGCGGCCTGCTGCTCATCGGCGGCTGGCTGAGCCTGCTGCTGGCCGTGCGCAACCTGTAAGGCCCCGGGGCCCCAAACCCGTTTTGAACCGCACGCAAAAAGGGCGGCCCGCTGGTGCGGGCCGCCCTTTTTAGTTTTTCCGCAGCCGGAATTAGTTGGCTTTGGTGGTGCTGGCGGCCGCGGCGGAGCCGGCTTCCTTCACCTCACCGACGAGCGACACGGTGGTGGGGCCCGCGGTGGCGTTCGACTCGATGGTCAGCACTTTGTTCTGCATGCCCGACTTGCCGGCCGAGTTGAAGTGGGCGGCGATGGAGCCGGTTTTGCCGGGCATCACGGGCGCCTTGGTGTACTCGGGGGTGGTGCAGCCGCAGCTCACGCCGATGTTGGAGATGATGAGCGGCTGGGTGCCGGTGTTCTTGAACTTGAACGTGTGGTCGACCATGCCGCCCTGGGCCACCGAGCCGAAGTCGTACTTCGACTCTTCGAAGGTGATGGCCGGGCCGGCCGTTTTCACGGCGGCCGCGGCGGGCTTCGCGGTTTGGGCTTGGGCGGTGAAGCCAGCGGCGGTCAGGCTCAGGGCGAGCAAGAGGGCTTTTTTCATAATCGTAAGAAACGGGTTGGGTTGAGTGGAAACAGCAGGGAGACGGGTAAAATTACGCGTTTTGGCGGGCTTGGCAAATCCGGGGCCAAAGCCATCGCCCAGGGCCCCGGCACCGCCGCCCCAACAGCAACTGCGCCGCGAAAATTCCGGGGCCCCGGCCGGCCGTCAGTCCTCCACGGGCGGGTCGCTCACCAGGCGCTGCTGGAAATTGAGCAGAAACAACCGCTCCGAGGCCCGCGTGATGGCCGTGTACAGCCAGCGCGCAAACTCGCCCGCCAGCGGCTCGTCGGGCTTCAGAAAGCCGTGGTCCACGAACACGGCCTGCCACTGGCCGCCCTGGGCCTTGTGGCAGGTGAGGGCGTAGGCAAACTTGATCTGCAAGGCGTTGAGGTACGGGTCTTTGCGCATTTCCTTGTAGCGCTCGGCCTTGGTTTTGAGGTGGGCGTAGTCGGCGGCCACGGCCTGGTAGAGCTCGTTGTTGCGGTCGGCAGGCAGGGCCGGGCTCTCGGTGTGCAGCGTGTCGAGGAGCAGCTTCACCTCCAGCTCGGGCTCGTCGGGGTAGTCCACGAGGCGCACCCGGGCCTGGGCAAAGTGGAAGCCGTACACCTCCTCGCGCCGGATGATCTTGCTGATTTGCAGGAAGTCGCCGTTGGCCAAAAACCCAATTTCCGAGTCCTTGTCGAGCCAGTAGTAGTTGTTGCGCACCACCATCAGGTAGTCGCCGCCCTCAATCTCCTCCTCGGCGTCGAACAGGGCCCGGCGGATGAGCTGGTTGTACTGGTTGGCGTTGCGGTTGGAGCGGCAGATGATGGTCGTGTTCTCGTGCCCAAACTCGCGGTAGGCCCAGCGCAAGCCGTCCTCCAGCTTGTCGCCGCCCATCTTGAACATGTCGCGGAAGCCCAGGGTGTGCAGCTGGATGTTGGGCGTTTCCTGCCGCAGCTCCTCGCGCAACTCCGTGGCGTTCACCAAAATGCCCGAGTGCAGGGCCTGGCGCATCACCTGGCGCAGCTCCACGGTGGCCACTTGGGCGCGGAAGCGGTGGGCCAGGCCCTCGGGGTCGAGGGCGGGGCTCAGGAGCTGGCCCACCGGCGGCAGCTGGGCCGTGTCGCCGATCAGCAGCAGCTTGTTGGTCTGCTTCTCGAACACGAAGTTCATCAAATCGTCGAGCAGCCCGGTTTCGCCAAACGCCTTTTCGTCGGAAATCATCGAGGCCTCGTCCACGATGTAGAGCATCTGCTCCACGCGGTTGGGCTGCCGCTGGAAGCTGAGCCGCTCGGCCGGGGCCCCCGAGGTTTGGCGGTAAATTTTCTTGTGGATGGTGCCGGCCGGCACGCCCGCGTAGCCGGCCATCACCTTCGCCGCCCGCCCCGTAGGCGCCATCAGCGTGTATTTGCGCTGGAGCTGGTGCAACCACTGCACCAAGGCGCTGATGACGGTGGTTTTGCCCGTGCCCGCGTAGCCGCGCAGCACAAACACCTTGCGCCCGGGCAGCTGGTCGCGCAAAAACTCGTCGAGCTTGGCGAAGAGCAGCGCCTGATCGTCGGTGGGCTCGTAGGGGAAAAAGTCGCGGACGGACGGGTAGCGGACGGAGAGCATTAACGGCTAAATTTATCTTTTGAATTCTTCGAAAATGTGGCTTGCGTTCACTTTTGCGCACACAATTTCAAGCTGCATTTCAAAGCGCTTGCTCATATCCTTATCCTCCCAGGTAACAACCATACCCATCAAATAGTCCATTTCATCGAAGAACCAGGCCCACACTTGATTACTGTAAGCGTTTTCGTACGCTAGCGTTCGGCCTTGGATCAGCAGCCGGTGTACTGCACGCAAGGCTTCTTTCTCGTCAATAACCATCCCCGAAATTAGCTGGGTTTAATCACCGCCATCGTGGCCGAGGCCTTGGCCACCAGCAGGCCGTCGCACCACACCTCGGCCTCGCAAAAGTGCAGGCGGCGGCCGGCCTTCAGCACCCAGCCGATGGCGGTGAGCTTGTGGCCCACGCTGGGGTGCAGGTACGACACGCGCAAGTCGGCCGTGACCACGCCGTAGTCGTCGGGCACGAGCGTGACGGCGGCGAAGCCGGCGGCCAAGTCGGCCAGCGTGGCCACCATGCCACCGTGCACGAAGCCGCGCTGCTGCTTGTGCTGCTCGCCGATGAGCAGCTCGGCCTCGATGCGGCCGGGGGCGATAACCGTCAGTTCGGCCCCCACGTGGTGCATGAAGTTCTGGCGCAGCAACTTGCGGCGAATGCGGGCTTCGAGGTCGGCAACGGGGTCGGGGGTAGGCAAGGCAGGGGTCAAGGAGTAGGAAGCAACCGGTGAGCGGGCCGGGTTATGTACTGTTTTGTGCTTGTCGTAATTTTTAAGGGCGTTTAAGAACTGAATTGCGGCGGATTTCCGCGATTTGGCTCCGCCCGGGGGCCCCGGGCAAAGATAGGCGACGGGCCAGCCGCGCCCGACGGTGGCGGAACGGCGGCTTTTTTTCCTACTTTAACGGCCATGGAAACCCTTCCCTTTACCGAATACGTCGTGGCCGGGGCCCTGGGCCTGGGGCTGGCCGCCAGCAGCGGCTTCCGGGTGTTTGTGCCGCTGCTGGCGGCCAGCGTGGCGCACCACTTCGGGTGGCTGCCGGCGGCGCCGGGTTTTGCGTGGCTGGGGTCGTGGGCGGCCGTGCTGGCGCTGGCCGCCGCCACGGTGTTTGAGGTGCTGGGCTACTACCTGCCGGTGGTCGATAATGTGCTAGACGCGCTGACCACGCCGGTGGCCGTGGTAGCGGGGGCCCTGTTGATGACGTCCTCCCTGCCCCACCTCGACCCCGTGCTGCGCTGGGGGCTGGGCATTGTGGTGGGCGGCGGCACGGCCGGGCTGGTGCAGGGCGGCACGGCGCTGCTGCGCGCCGGCGCCACGGCCACCACCGGCGGCCTGGCCAACCCGGTGCTGGCCACCCTCGAAAACGTGCTGGCGGTGGGCGGCGCCCTGCTGGCGCTGCTGCTGCCGCTGGTGGCCGGCGCGGGGGCCGTGGCCCTGGTGCTGTTCGGGCTGGGGCGGCTGCGGCGCTGGCGGCAGCGGCGGGCGGTGCGCCACGCGGGGGCCCCGGCGGCGTAGGGCCCCGGAACCATTTTCCACCCTGCGTTCATTCTTTGCGTACAGCCCCCGCGCCCGGCCCACTGCCGAGCCTTTTTTAGCCCCATGCCCGATTCTCCCGTTCCGCCAACCGACACGCTGCTGGCACTCTACGCCGGCCAGGTGCGCGTGCGCGTGGGCGGCCTGCTGCTGCACGACAACCGCCTGCTGCTGGCCGCCCACCGGGGCCTGCTGCCCGTGGAGGCCCCGTTTTGGTCGCCGCCGGGCGGGGGCTGGCAGTTCGGCGAAAGCCTGCACGAAGCGCTGGTGCGCGAGTTTGAGGAGGAAACCGGGCTGGCGGTGCGGGTGGGCCGCTTCCTGCACCTGCACGAGTTCCGGCGCGACGGCTTGCAGGCGCTGGAGTTGTTTTTTGAGGTGCTGGCCGCCGCCGACGCCCCGCCCGCCCCGCGCCTGGGCCACGACCCCGAGCACGCCCCCGAGGCCCAGCTGCTCACCGAGCTGGCCTGGCACACGCCCCGGCAGCTGCTGGCCCTGCCGCCGTCGCACGTGCACCCGGTGCTGCGCGGCCTGCTCAGCGTCGACGACGTGTTTGTGCCGCAGCTGCGGTTTGGGGGGTAAAGCGGGCGTAGGCACCCGGCCGTATCTTTCGGCGCCGTTCGGCTTTTTGTTTTGCCCGTGCCCGTTTCCACCGCTCCTTTCTCTGCTGCTTCGGCTGCGCCCGTTGCCCCGGCCGCGCTGCTGCGCCTGCGCGACGACGCCTTCGACCCCGCCCACCGCGCCGCTTACAACCTGTACCTGTCCGTGGGGGCCGGCCGCCTGCGCGTGGCCGCCGCAGAGGTGGCCCGCCAGTCGTTTGTGCTGCTCGAAGACTACGCCCTGCCGCCCGGGGGCCTGCCCGCCCTGGCCGCCGCCCACGACTGCCTGGGCCGCGCCGGCTGGCACGCCGTGCGCCTGGCCACCACCGGCCGGGCCTTCACGCTGCTGCCCGCGGCCCTGTTCCGGGCCGGCGACGAGGCCGCCGCCTTGCGCCTGCACCACACGCTGGGGCCCGGCGAGGCCGCCTACGCCCGCCCCCACCCCGGCCTGGATTTGGTGAACGTGTTTGCCGCCGACGCGGGCCTGGCCGGCTGGCTGGCCGCCACCCACGGGGCCAGCGGCCTGCTGCTGCACCACACCAGCGGCCTGCTGGCCGGCCTGGCGCACCAGCGCGACGCCGGGGCCCCGCGCCAGCTCTACCTCTGCCTGGGGCCCCAGGAGCTGACGCTGGTGGTGCTGGGGCCCCAGCAGCTCGAGTACTGCAACGTGTTTCCCTTCGCCACCGCCGAAGATGTGCTCTACTACACCGTGCTGGTGATGCAGGAACTGGGCCTGAACCCCGACCAGGACGAGCTGACCGTGTGGGGCGAGTTGACGCACGATTCGGCCTTGTTCACGCTGCTGCGCAACTACGTGCGCCACGTGCGCTTCGGCCCCCGGCCCTACGACCTGTTCTACAGCTACCGCCTCAACGAGGTGTTCGAGCACCGCTACTTCGACCTGTTCAGCCTGCATTTCGTCTAATCGACCGGTGCATGAGCCGTTATGAGTGGCGC
>JBPBPC010000048.1:0-198810 GCA_050954665.1 Janthinobacterium lividum | reverse complement strand
CGCGCCAGCCTGCAAGAAGCGCTGGCCGCCTACCCCGCCGCCCAGCAGGCCCTGAAGGCTCGCAAGGGCAGCCTCAGTACCGAAGCCGAGCTGCGCGACGCCGTGGCCGCCCTTGACCCGCTGGTGCCGTAGGGCCCCGGCACGGCTGTAGCGCCGCGTTTCAAACCAGATTTACTATGTATGTATAAAGTGTTAATTGCCTGGGTTTTGCTGGGCCTCGTGCTGCCCGCCGCGGCCCAAACCGAAAAGGGTGTGTCGGGCGCCACCGTGGCGCGGGTGCTGAACGCGCTGGCCGCCGACGACATGCAGGGCCGCGCCACCGGCCAGCCCGGCAACCGGAAGGCGGCCGAGTTTCTGGCCGGCGAGTTTGGGCGCATCGGGCTGCAGCCGCTGCCGGGCGCTGCGGGGTTCATGCAGGAATTTCCGGCCTATGAATCGACGGTGACGGGTGTGCAGGTGACGCTCAACGGCGCGGCGCTGCCCGCGGGCCAGGTGCTGGCCGTGGTGCTGCGGCCCGAGATGAACTGGACCAGCCCGGACGGCGCCGACGTGTTGGTGCTGGGCCCCAACGACAAGATTCAGTCCCACTTTCAGGAAATATTTCATCCCGCTAAAAACTTGCTGGTCTTGGTGGACCCCGCGCAAGCGGCGGTGTTCAACTCGCTGAGCCAGCGGTTTGGCCGGCGGCGGCTCGGCGCCGAGCCGGAAAACAATCCGTACGCCTGCGTGGTGGCGCTGGCGGTTGCGCCGGCGCGGCCGTTTGCGTACCAGGTGGCAGGCGGCGCCGCTACGCAGGCCGTGGCGCTGCGCAACGTGGTGGGCGTGCTGCCCGGCCGTGACCCCGCCCGGGCCAACGAAAAGGTGATTTTTTCGGGCCACTACGACCACCTGGGCATTGTCAAGCCGGTGGCCGGCGACTCCATCGCCAACGGGGCCGACGACGACGCCAGCGGCACGACGGCCGTGGTGGCCCTGGCCGAGTACTTCAAAAAGCGCCGCGACAACGCCCGGCCGCTGATTTTCGTGGCCTTCACGGCCGAGGAAATCGGCGGCTTCGGGGCCCGGTACTTTTCCCAGCAGCTCGACCCGAAAGCGTTGACGGCCATGTTCAACATTGAAATGATTGGCAAGCCGGCCAAGTTTGGGCCCAACACGGCGTTCATCACCGGCTACGACAAATCGGATTTTGGGGCGCTGCTGCAAGCCAATTTGCAGGGCACCGAGTTTAAGTTTGAGCCCGACCCGTACCCCGCGCAAAACTTGTTTTACCGCTCCGACAACGCCACGCTGGCCCGCCTGGGCGTGCCGGCCCACACCATCAGCACCGACCAAATTCCGACCGATAAGCTTTACCACGGCGTGGGCGACGAGGTGGGCAGCCTGGACGTGCCGAACATGACGGCCGTGATTTCGGCCATTGCGCGCAGCGCCCGCGGCATCGTGGCGGGCACGCAAACGCCCACCCGCGTGGCCCTCGAAAAATAACCGCGGGGCCCCGGCCGGCGCGGTGGGAACGGGCCGAGAGCCGGTTCGCGTTGCCGTGGTAGCTTTAGGCGCTTTCTCCACTCCTTGCATTCTGCGTGATGAAATTGACGTTGTTACTGCCGCTGCTGGGCCTGCCGCTGCTGGGCGCCGCCCAAACCGACGACCAGACCCGCTACATGACCAACGTGTTCAACAGCGGTTTCGGGCCCGTGGCGCGCTCGGGCTTTGAGGTGCAAGGCAGCCCGCTGCTGCTGCCCGCCTGGACGCCGGCCGAGCTGCTGCTGCCCGGCAACGCCAAGCCGGTGTCGGCCCGGGTGAAGTACGACGTGGTGCGCCAGGAGCTGCGGGTGCTGCGCCCCGCCGGCGATTCGGTGGCGGTGTCGGCCGCCCAGGTGAAGTCGTTCACGCTGACCGGCGGCGGGTCCCCTCGGCACTTCGTGCCCTTGAACAGCCCCGGGGCCCCCAGCGGCTTCGCCGAAGTGCTAAGCCCCGGCACCAACCTGCAACTGCTGAAGTACTGGGACAAAGTGGTGGAAAAAGCGGCCGGTGGCGGCTCCGGCTACGCCAGCACTGCCGTGGTGAGCAGCTACGCCGACCATCCCAAGTACTACCTGCTGGCCCCCAACGGCCACTTGGCCGAAGTGCGCCCCAAGCGCGCCAGCCTGCAAGAAGCGCTGGCCGCCTACCCCGCCGCCCAGCAGGCCCTGAAGGCTCGCAAGGGCAGCCTCAGTACCGAAGCCGAGCTGCGCGATGCCGTGGCCGCCCTCGACCCCGTGGTAACGAAGGCGCCGTAGGGCCCCCGGCTGCTTCATGCCCACCACGGGCCCCGTTGGTACACGGCCGGCGGGGCCCGTGTCCGTTAGCGCAAGTACACGGCTTCCAGGCGTGCCAGCGGGGCGTGGTCGGCGCCGAGCAGGCGCAGCGTGTCGCCGCGCAGCTGGTAGGTGCGGGTTTGCTCCAGGGCTTTCAGAAACGCCGTTTCGGTGGGCAGGGCGGGGCAGGCCATGCGGGTGCTCAGCAGGGGCCCGAAGGTGAGCTGGCCGGGCCCCGGCACCGTGTAGCGGCCCCGGAAGCGGTTGCAGGCCCCGTTACCCTCGGCCGCGCTGTCGGCGCGCAGCAGCAGGTACGGCTCGCGGCCGTTGCCGTCGGCGGGCGGGGCCACGGGCTGGCCGGCCAGGGTGCGCGGCACCCAGCGGGTGTTGCGCAGCGCCGCGTCGGGGGCGGTGCGGGCGGGCGGCGCGGCGGCTTGCTGGGCCGGGCGGTTCTGGCAGGCCCCGAGCAGCAGGGCCGGGGCAAGGAGGGTCGTTGTTAACCAGCCGGAAGGGCGCATGGCGGGGGGGCGTAAAAGTGGTAAACCCGCTTTTACGCAACCCCCCGCCTGGTGGTGACGCTGGCTCCGGGGGCCGGCCCGCGCTACCGGCCCAGGCGCAGGGCCAGCCCGGCCCCGGCGGTGGCGGCGCCCGCGGCGGGGCCCCCCAGCACGCGGCCAGTGTTCACGTCGAGGCGCAGCAGGGGCTGGGGGCGCCAGTAGAGGCCGGCCGTGGCGCCGGTGTTCCAGTCGGCGCGGCCGGCGGTGTAGGCTTCCACGAAAAAGCCGGCGTGGTGGCCGAGCGGGCCGTTCAGGGCCAGCGTGCCCAGGAACTGGCCCGCCTCCACATCGGCCAGGGTGAGGCCCGGCTGGCCAAAGCCCACGTTGGCTTCCAGGCCGAAGCGCTGGCCGAGCTGCTCGCTCACCAGCAGGCGGGCCGCCGGGGCCCAGTGGGCTTGCTTGAGGGCGGGGGCCCCGGTGCCGGGCACGGCGGTTTCGGCCAGCAGCGCCACCTGGGTGCGGGTGTCGTAGTTGGGCGAGAGCATCAGCTTGGTGCCCACCACCAGCGGGGCCCAGCCGCCGCGGGCCGGCGCCACCAGGGGCGCCTCGGCGGTGGCCGTCGGGGCCCCGGGCGCCAGGCTTTGGTAGGGCTGGCTCACGCGCAGCTCCATGCCGTTGAAAAAGCCGACGCGCAGCGTGGGCGCCACCCCCCAGCCGGCGGCCCCGGCGCGGGGCAGCTGGCGCAGGGCCCCGGCTTCGAGTTGGAACTGGCCGGCGCGCAGCACCTGGGCCGTGATGGTTTGGCCGGGCCGGTCGGCGCGCAGGTTGCGCACGAAGGGCGCGTCTAGGTTGGGGTTGTTTTCTTCCGGCGTGTTTTGGGCCAGGGCGGGGGAGGCGGCGCCCAGCAGGGCGGCCGCGGCCCACAGAGTGGTCGTGCGCATGGGCTGGGTAAGTCCGCCGGGCCCCCAAATGGTTCCGGGGCGGCAACCCGGCCCGGCCCGGCTGCGTAGCCGGCCCAACCCTTTGACTGTTCTGCGCGCATGAAACTCAAATCCTGGCTGTCCGCCCTTTTCCTCATGAGCTTACCCCTGGCCCCGGTGCTGGCCCAGCCGGTGCTGCCGCTCTACACCGGCACCATTCCCAACTCCATTCCAAGCAACACGCAGGAAAAATCGAATACTGAACCCAGCGGCAACGTGCACGTTACCAGCGTGGTGCAGCCCTCGCTGACGGTGTACGTGCCGCCGGTGGGCACGGCCAACGGCACGTCCATCATCGTGTGCCCCGGCGGCGGCTACGGCTTTCTGTCGATGACCAACGAGGGCACCGAAATCGCCCAGCGCTTCACCGGCATGGGCATCACCGTGTTCGTTCTGAAGTACCGCCTGCCCAACGACGCCCTGCAGCCCGACAAAAGCATTGCTCCGCTGCTCGACGCCCAGCAGGCCCTGCGCCTGGTGCGCGAAGTGGCCCCCAAGTACAACCTCAACCCCGAGCGCATCGGCCTGATGGGCTTCTCGGCCGGCGGCCACCTGGCGGCCACGGCCGGCACCCAGTTTGCCAAGCCGGTGGGCCCCAAGCCGGGCCCGGCGTCGGTGCGGCCGGCGTTCTTGGTGCTGGTTTACCCGGTCATCAGCTTCAGCGACAGCCTGGCCCA
Organism: Janthinobacterium lividum; assembly: GCA_050954665.1. Lineage (GTDB taxonomy): Bacteria > Bacteroidota > Bacteroidia > Cytophagales > Hymenobacteraceae > Hymenobacter. The sequence goes on along the minus strand of JBPBPC010000048.1, from coordinate 194,359 downwards.
CGGCGGCTCGCGCACCAACCTGCTGGGCAACAGCCCGGCAGCGGCGCAAACGGTGCAGTACTCGGCCGACCGCCAGGTGACGGCCCAGACGCCCCCCACGTTTCTGGTGCACGCCCAGGACGACAACGTGGTGAAGGTGCAGAACAGCCTGGCCTTTTACGAAGCCTGCGTGCACCACGGCGTGCCCGCCGAAATGCACCTGTTTGCCAAGGGCGGCCACGGCTTCGGCCTGCACAACGCCACCACCACCGACGACTGGTCGGAGCGCCTGCGCGAGTGGCTGGCCGCCAACGGCTGGCTGACCCGCTAGCCCGTTTCCGCCCGGCCGCCGCGGCTGGGCGGAAACGGCCGCCCACCTGTTTTCTTTGCGCTGCCTTTTCGCCGCCCGTGCCTATGCGTCTATTTTTTTACGCGATTCTCAGTTGCCTGGGGCTGGCTGGCTGCGAGCAGCACCTCTACCACAAAGAAGAACGCCGCCCGCTGGCCGTGCCCGCCGCCGTGGCGGTGGGCCCCGGGGCCCCGGGCCCGGTGGGGCCCCCGCCGCCCGCCCCACCGGTGGTGCCGGGCACGGCATTCAGCGTCAACGGCCGGGTGCACTACCTAGTGGCGCAGGCCCGGCCCGATTCGGCGCACCCGCTGACGGCGCTGGCGTATTTTTCCGACGACGACCGGGCCCGCCAGCGCCTGACGAAGGTGCGGGGCTACGACGGGCGCTTCACTTTCACGCTGCGCGACGCGGCCGGGGTCCCCATATTTCGGCGCGAGCTGCGCAAGGCCGACTTTGCCAAGATGGGCGCGCCCGACGTGGTGGTGGAAAGCGCTATAAACAAGCCCGTATTCCTGGGCTACGCGGCGGCGCTGCGGGCGCTGGTGTTCACCGTCGATTTTGGGGCCCCCGACAGCGACGTGGGCTTCCAGGTGGTGTTGCTGCTCGACCTCAGTGGCCAAGTGCTGCGCCTGAGCGAAGGCCGCGCCCTGAGCGGGGGCCCCGACGCCGACCCGGCCCTGGCCGGCAACGGCCGGGCCGTGCTCACGGCCACCGAAATTTTGCGTCCCGGCCGCCCACCCGTGCGCCTGGCCCGCCCCGGGGCCGACCTGGCGGGCACCTTCTTCCTGACCGACACCACCGTGCTGGCCGTGTACGACCCGGGCAAGAACCGCCCCGTGCGCCTGCCCGACGGCCTGGTGAACTACGAGCGCCGCGCGACGCCCCAGCAGCTGCAGGCGCCCAACGCCTTTGTGCTGCGCGTGCGCAACGGCCAAGCCGTCAACAGCTTCCGCTACCGCGGCTACTACGAAGGCATGGGCTACAGCGTGCCCCACTTCAACTTGCCGGCCGCCCACACCTGCTACCTGCTCGACGAGAAGCGCGGCCTGTGCCTGGTGCCGATGGCCCCGGGCCCCCCCACCACGCTGAAATTCGCCGAGATGCCCCGGTTCGTGCCGCCGCAAGTGGCCCAGGAAGTGCGCTTCGAAATGCAGGGCGAAGACGCCCAGTTTGCCTTCTACGCCGACACCCTCAACCCGCGCCGCGTGCGCTACCAGCGGCTGCAAGACTGAAGGCAATTTGGAATTTTGGCTCCCTCGTCATGCTCCGCGCAGCGAAGCATCTCTCCCGCAGCAGTAAACAATTACTTACGCGGGAGAGATGCTTCGCTGCGCGCTGCATGACGTTCTTGGTTTACACCCATCCACGACTTCTATCGATCCACTACACCGTCACGATTTCTTCGGTCTGGAAGTAATAAATAAGGCCCCGGACTTGCTCGTAGCCCAATTGCTCGAACAGCGTGGCGTAGTTGCGCAGGGCCTGGCGGTGGGCGTGCTGCGGCGGCGGTAGCCGGAAATCGAGCAGCGTCACGCGGCGGCCGGTGCGGTCCAGCACCACGCGGTCGGGCCGGTAGGGGCGCACTTGCACGCCGCCGAGCAAGATTTCGCGCTCCGTTTCCACGCTCAGGTGCTCGGCGAAGTAAGGCGCTAGGCGCGGGTCGGCCACGATGCGCGCCAGGCGGGCGGCCAGCTCGTCGCGCTCTTTGGCGCTGACGATGCCCTCGGCCACGAGCTGCCCGGCCACCCGGGGCACGTCGGCGGCGGCGATGAGGCGGCGCAACCCGTAGTGCAGCTTGCGGTTCCATTCGCTTAGGCGCTGCTGCTCGTCAAAATCGAACACCGTGGTGGCGTGGCGGCGCAGTTGCAAACGCTCTTCCCAAGGCGCGGCCCCTAGGTTGGTGAGGGCGTAGGTGCGGGCGGCCGGCGCGGGGCCCCCGGCCAGGGGAGGCGCCGCGCTGCCTTGGGATAACACAAACGACGTTTGCTCGTCCTGCCACTGGCCCAAGCCCAGCACGTAGCCGTGCAGCAGTTCGGCCACGGTGCGGGCCGCGGCCAGGGGCCCTGCCAGTTCCTCGGTTTCCGGAGCGGCCTTGGCGGCTTTTTTGGCCTCGGGCCGCTTGCTGAGCACGTACAGCCGGTGCCGGGGCCGGGTGAAGGCCACGTACAGCGTGTTCAGCCCTTCGAGGAAAGTTTTTTCGCGCTCCTCGGCGTACTGGCCGCCCAGCGCGGTTTGGTGCAGGGTGGCGTTCAGGCCCACCACGGCCACCTCGGGCAGGCCGGGCAGCGGCTTTTCGTCGGCCGCCAGGTGGCCCCAGAGCAAGGTGTTGCGGTGCGGCTCCAGGCTCCAGTCGGCAAACGGCACGATGACCACGCCGTAGGCCAAGCCCTTGGCCTTGTGCACGGTGGTGATGGTGATGGCCGCCCGCCCGCCCGGCGCGTTGATGCTCACGCGGCCCTTGCGCCCTTCCCAGTCGGCCAGGAAGTTGCCCAGGTTGTTGCCGTGGCGCAGGCTGAATTCCAGCGTCAGGTCGAGGAAGCGGAACAGGTAGTCGCTCTCGCCGTTGCGCCCCAGCAGGCCAAACAGGTCGATGAGCCGCTCGGCCAGCTCGTAGAGGCCCAGGTTGCCGGTTTCGTCCTCCTGCACGTCGTAGCCCAGGGCCCGCAGCTCGTCGAAAAACGGCTTGGCGTGCGCCTGGTTGGCCACGTCGGCCAGGTGGCGCACGCGGGCCGGCGTGGGGGCTGCCTGCCGCACCACCTTGTCCACGAGTAGCAGGGCTTCGGCCCGGGCCAGCGTGTCGGCCGGCTGGTGCAGCACCCGGAAAATGCTAATCAGCAGGTTCACCACTTCGGCGAATTCCAGCGCCAGCGAGTCGGCCGAGATGATGGCGAAGCCTCGTTCTTTCAAGAACTTGGCCATGACTTTGCTGGCCTGGCGCGTGCGGCACAGCACCGCCACGTCGGCCAGCGCGTAGCCGTCGGCCAGGGCCCGCTCCACCAGGGCCAGGGCCAGGTAGCAGGTGCTTTCCTCGTAGGTAAGGGTGGCGCCGGGCGCGTGGCCGGGCAGCGGCGCGCCGGTGTGGGCCCCCGCCGCGGCGTCGTACGGCTGGGCCGGCGCGTCTTTTTGGGTGAACAAGAGTTCGACGTGCCCCGGCCGGCCGGTGGGGGCCCCGGCGGGCACCTGCTGCCCAAAGTGCGCGTCGTAGATGCCTTGCACGAGCGGCAAGTCGGCGTGGCGCGCGCTCACGGCCGCGAAAAAGGCATTATTAAACTCGATGATTTCGCGCGCCGAGCGGTAATTAATTTGCAGGGCTTCGGCCTTCAGCGCGGGCCCCACGGTTTCGTAGCGCAGGCGTAATAATTCGCGCATTTCGGGCTCGCGGGCGCGGTCGGCCAGGGGCCCCGTGTTGCCCTGGTGCAGGCGCAAGATCTGCTCCATTTCGCCGCCCCGCCAGCGGTAGATGGATTGCTTGGCGTCGCCCACGGCCAGGCTGTCGAAGCCGTTGGCGAGCGTGTTTTCCACCAGCGGCAGCAGGTTGTTCCACTGCAACACCGACGTGTCCTGGAACTCATCAATTAATAAATGCTCGTATTTCTCGCCCAGCCGCTCGTACAAAAACGGCACCGGCTCGGTGAGCACAATGGCGGCGATGCGGCGGTTGAATTCGGAGATCAGCACCACGTTCCGCTCGCGGCTGATTTGCTCCACCAATTTATTTAATTCGCTCAGCAGCGAGGCGTGAAATAAATACGGCTGCATGGCCGTGAGCAGAAGGTAATTCGGCAAATAATTGGCCCGCAGCGTGTCGAGCGCCGCCACCAAGTGGCGCAGCGGCTCCTTCACGGCGTCGACGCGGGCGCGGTCGGCGGCGGTTTTTATTTTGCCGCTGTACCATTTGTCGTCGGCCAGCGTGGCCTGCACGTAGCTGTTGGGGCCCGCGCCGGCGGCCAGCAGTTCGGTGCCTTTTTGCACGTAGCCAAATATGCCGCGCTTGCCCTGGTAAAAGTCGCCCTCCAGGGCCCCGGCTTCGGCGAGCACGGCCACGGCGGCCTCCTGGGCCTGGGTAAATGCGCCCTCGATTTCGAGCCGCCGGGCCCGCAGTTCCTGGTCGATGCGCCGGAAATCGGCCAAGTTCAGCTTGCCCAGCTCCGTCACGGCCTCCTGCACGGTTTCGTTGAACAGGGCGCGGCCGAAGGTGGCCAGTTCCTCGGGCAGGCGGCTCCAGCTCTTGCCCTCGTCGGCGCGGCCCAGGGCGTAGTCGGCCAGCGTGGCCGAAAGCAGCCGGGTGTCGGCGTCGCGGTTCACCTTGTCGAGCAGCGCAGCCACGGCGCTTTGCAGCACGCTGTCGGTGTCGAGTTCCACCTCGAAGCTGGCCGGCAGGTCCAGTTCGCGGGTGAAGGCCGTGACGATGCGCTGCACGAACGCGTCGATGGTGCTCACCGCAAAATCGGCGTAGTGGTAGAGCACGAGCCGGAAGGTGGCCGCCGCCCGGCGCCGCACCGCGTCGGGGCCCAAGCCGAGGGCGGCGGCCACGTCGGCGAGGAGCGGGTCGGGCTTGGCGCCGGCTGCGGGGTAGGCAAAGCGGCGCAGGGCCCCCACGATGCGCTCCTTCATTTCGCCGGCCGCGTCGCGGGTGAAGGTGATGGCCAGCACGCGCTTGAAGTACGCGGGGTCTTCGGAGCTGAGGGCCAGGGTGAGGTATTCCTTGGTGAGCTGGTAGGTTTTGCCCGACCCGGCCGAGGAAGAATAAATGCGGAAGGAGGGCGACGCGGCCGGTATGCTCACTTAGAAGCTATTTAAATTAATAAAAACGGTCATGCCGAGCGCAGCGAAGCATCTCTACTACGCAATTAATTATTTACTGCTGCGGGAGAGATGCTTCGCTGCGCTCGGCATCACGGCCTGTAACATTTTAATAATTCGGCGTTAAAACTTCACGTCGGCGCTCAGCTGCACGGCTTCAAACTTGAACTCGGTGACGGCCGAGCGCTGGCCCAGGCCCACGTGGTTGAGGCCGTGCACGTAGCGGGCCGTTAGGCTCAGGCGGGGCCCCAGGAAGTATTCGAGGCCCGCCGTGGCCCCAACGCTGCGCTCCTCGGTGTCGTGCGTAATGTCGGTGGTGGTGCCGCTAACTTGCTGGTGGGCTTGGATTAACAAATCGGCCTGGGGCCCCGCCAGCACCGCCAGCCGCTGCGACACGCCGTACTTGAGCAGCAGCGGCAGCGCTAGGTAGCGCAGCGTGTACGTGGTGCCCGTGGCCGAAACCCGGCCGCCGAGCTGCGAGAACAGGTATTCCTGCTGCACCGAAAAGCCCCGCCGCCCCACGGGCACCTGCAACGTAAACCCGGCCGCGAACCCGGGCCGCCAGCTGGTTTCGACCGGCACGGCCGGTGCCGGGAAACCGCGGTTGAAGTCGGTGTTCGACAGGTTCAGCCCAACCTTCGCCCCGAACCGGACCTTGGCGGGCCGGGCGTAGTAAGCGGACGGCTCGGCGGGGCCCTGGGCCGCCGCTGCCCGCACCGCGCCGCCGAAAAAGACGATCAGTAATAGCTGCTTCATGCCGCAAAGAACGCCCGAATGGCGGTAGCTGGGCCCCGAAAAGCAACGGGCCGGCGCCCCATTTGGCACCGGCCCGTTGCGTTAAAACCAGTCGCGTGGTATTCCTGGGGCCCCTAGGCCAGCAACTGCGGCTTTTCCTGGTACACCTTCCAGAGGAACTCGCCGAAAATGGTGTTGGCCCAGGCAAACCACGCGCGGGTGAACTTCTTGGGGTCGTCTTTGTGGAACGACTCGTGCATGTAGCCCGTGCCGGCGTGGGTGGCCTTGAGGGCCTGCACGCAGGCGCGGATTTCGGCGTCGTCGGTGCTGGTGAGGCCGCGGGTGGTGATGGCGATGGGCCAAATCATGTCCTGCCCCACGTGGGGGCCCCCGATGCCTTCGGCCGCTTGGCCCTTGAAGAAGAACGGGTTGGCGGTGGAAAGCAGGAACTTGCGGGTGTTCTGGTACACGGGGTCGGTGGTGGGCAGGGCCCCCAGGTAGGGCAGGGCCACGAGGCTGGGCACGTTGGCGTCGTCCATCAGCACCTGGCTGCCGAAGCCGTCCACTTCGTAGGCGTAAATTTTGCCGTGCTGGGGGTGGTCCACCACCGCGTGCTGGCGCAGGGCGGCTTCCACTTCGGCGGCCAAGGCGGTGAGCTCGCCGGCCGTTTTGGCGTCGTGGGCCAGGGCAGTCATCATCTCGGCGGCCTGGCGCAAGCTGGTCACGGCGAAGAAGTTGCTGGGCACCAGGAAGGAGTAGAGCGTGGCGTCGTCGCTGGGCCGAAACGCCGAGCAGATGAGCCCCACCGGCCGCACCGGGTAGCCGTAGCCGGCCATGGGCTGGGTGTCGGTGGCGTTGGTGGTGTTGCGCTGGAAGTGGTAGGGCCCCAGCGCGTCTTTGCGCTGCTGGGCGCGAAAGGTTTGCAGCGTGGCCTGCACGGCCTGCTGCCACTGCGCGTCGAAGGGCGCGGCGTCGTTGGTTTTTTTCCAGTAGTGGTAGGCCAGGCGGATGGGGTAGCAGAGCGAGTCGATTTCCCACTTGCGCTCGTGCACGCCGGCTTGCATGGCGGTTTTGTCGGTTTTCCACTCGCCCACCTTCGCCTCGTCGCCGTAAAACGCGTTGGCGTAGGGGTCCTTGATGACGCAGCGCGTCTGGCGGTTGATCACGCCCGCCACCAGCTGGCGCAGCTCGGCGTCCTGGCCAACGAGCTGCAAGTAGGGCCACACCTGGGCCGAGCTGTCGCGCAGCCACATGGCGTCGATGTCGCCGGTGATGACGTACGTATCGGGCCGGCCGTTGCGCGCGGCGTGGGTCACGGTGGTGTCGAGCGTGCTCGGGAAGCAGTTTTCGAACAGCCAGCCCAGCTCCGGGTCCTTCACCTTTTTCTTGAATTCGGCAATGGCCGCCTCCACCGCGCGGCTCCGAAACCGCCGCTGGGCCGCCGCCGGCCGCACCACCGGAAACGCCGGGGCCCCCGCGGCGAAGGAATGCTGCGTGAGAAAAGCGCCGCCGGTCAGCAGCGAGGAAGCTTGTAAAAAGGCTCTGCGGTTCATAGGTGGGTTGAATGTAGCGCAACTGCCGCGCGGACCTTGTAGCCCGCGGCGCGGCCCGGTAATTAGTTAGCAATTAATTATCGGCCGGATGAAGCGAGGGCCGCGGGCTACCAAGCCCGCGCGGCAGTTTTATTTCTTGGCTTTGGAAAAAGAGTACGGGGCGGCGTCCGGCGACGTGCCGCGCTGCTTGTTGGGCGTGGCGCTCATGTCGAAATCGAGCACGGCGCCTTTCAGCAGTTCTTCGTGGCTAAGCCAGGTTTTGTCGTAGGGCTTGCCGTTCACGGTCAGCGCGTTCACGTAGCGGTTGGCGTCCGAGTTTTTGGGCGCGTTCAGCACAATGTCCTTGCCCGAGGGCAGGTGCAGGGTGGTTTTGGGGAAGAGCGGGGCCCCCAGCACGTACTGGTCGGTGGCGGGGCACACGGGGTAGAAGCCCAGGGCCGAAAACACGTACCAGGCCGAGGTTTGGCCGTTGTCCTCGTCGCCGCAGTAGCCGTCGGCGGTGGGCAGGTACAGGCGGTTCATCACCTCGCGGGCCCAGTACTGGGTTTTCCAGGGCTGGCCGGCGTAGTTGTACAGGTAAATCATGTGCTGGATGGGCTGGTTGCCGTGGGCGTAGTTGCCCATGCCCGCAATCTGCATCTCCCGAATTTCGTGAATCGTGCCGCCGTAGTACGAATCGTCGAACACCGGCGGCAGCGTGAACACCGTGTCCAAGGTGGCCACGAACTTCTGCCGCCCGCCCATCAAGTCCACCAGGCCCTGCACGTCGTGGAACACCGACCAGGTGTAGTGCAGGCTGTTGCCTTCGGTGAAGGCGTCGCCCCACTTGAAGGGGCTGAAGGGCTTCTGGAAGGTGCCGTCCTGGTTTTTGCCGCGCATCAGGCCGCTTTCCTTGTCGAAGAGCTTGCGGTAGTTCTGGCTGCGCTGGGCGTACAGGTCAATTTCCTTCTTGGGCCGCTTCAACGCCTTGGCCAGCTGGTAGATGGCGAAGTCGTCGTAGGCGTATTCCAGCGTGCGGGCCGCGTTTTCGTTGATTTTGACGTCGTAGGGCACGTAGCCCAGCTTGTTGTAGTACTGCACGCCGGCGCGGCCCACCGCGTCCAGGGGCCCCGCGTTGTTGGCGCCGTGCACCAGGGCTTGGTAGAGCACCTCCATGTCCTGCCCGCGGATGCCCTTGAGGTAGGCGTCGGCCACCACCGAGGCCGAGTTGTTGCCCACCATCACGCTGCGCAGGCCCGGGCTGGCCCACTCGGGCAGCCAGCCGCTCTCGCGGAAATCGTTGGCCAGGCCCTGCTGAATCTCGGCGTTCACGTCGGGGTACAGCAGGTTCAGGAACGGAAACAGGGCCCGGAACGTGTCCCAAAAGCCGGTGTCGGTGTACATGTACCCCGGCAGCGTCTGGCCATTGAACGGGCTGTAGTGCACGGTTTTGCCGGCGGCGTCCACCTCGTAGAGCTTGCGCGGAAACAGCAGCGCCCGGTACAGGCACGAGTAGAACGTGCGGCGCTGGTCGGCCGTGCCGCCCTCGGCCTCGATGCGGCCCAGGGCCTGGTTCCAGGCCGCGCGGCCTTCCTGGCGCACCGCCTCCAGGTCGTGGTCGCCGATCTCTTTCAGGTTCAGTTCGGCCTGCTCGGGGCTGATGAACGAGGAAGCCACGCGGGCGTTCACCCGCTCGCCCTTGCGGGTTTTGAAGCCGACGACGGCCCCCGCGTGGTTGGCCGTAATTTCGAGCACGCCCGCCGCGGCCGGGGCCCGGTCCTGGTACAGGGCCGTGCTGGCGAAGTCGTGGTCGAACTCCACCACGAAGTAGTTCTTGAAGTTTTTGGGCACGCCGCCGCTGTTGCGCGTGGTGTAGCCGACGACCTTGCGCTGCCCGGGCAGTACCTTCACGTAGGAGCCTTTGTCGAGGGCGTCAATCACGACGTAGGCGCTGTCGGTTTTGGGGAACGTGAAGCGGAAGCGCGCGGCCCGCTCGGTGGGCGCAATTTCCGTCGTCACGTCGTAGTCGGCCAGGTACACGCGGTAGTAGTTGGGCTCGGCCACCTCGGCCTTGTGCGAGTACCAGCTGGCGCGCGCGTTCTCCTCAAACACGCGCTTGCCCGTGGTGGGCATCAGGGCAAACTGGCCGTAGTCGTTCATCCACGGCGAGGGCTGGTGCGTTTGCTTGAAGCCCCTGATTTTGTCGGCGCTGTACTGGTAGGCCCAGCCGTCGCCCATTTTGCCGGTCTGCGGCATCCAGAAATTCATGCCCCAGGGCCGGCAGATGGCCGGGTACGTGTTGCCGTTCGACAAGCTCGGCTTCGAATCGGTGCCGATGAGCGGGTTCACCCACTGGGCGGGGTCGGCGCTGGCGGCGGTGGGGCCCTGGGCGTGGGCGGCGGGGGCCCCGGCCGTCAGTAAAAAGAGGCCGGCAACGGCAGCAAATGGTTTCAGCATTCGGTTGGGATAAAGGAAAAGGGGCGAAACGCCGCCCGCAAGGTGCGCGAAATAACCCGGCCGGCGCGGCCGCCCGGGCGGTTGTTAAGCAAAATTCGGGTCAATGATAAGCCAGTTTCACGGCTGGTGCGGCCGCGTAGCGGGCCCAGAGTTCGTCCAGCGTGTGGCCGGTTTGCTGCTGCCACAGCGCCGCCGAGTAAGTGCGGCTGCGGGCGGCCGCGTCCAGCTTGGTTACGAGGGCCGGGTGCCCGTGCTGCTCCAGCCACACCAGGAACCGGGCCACGACGCGGTAGCTGTTGGTGTACTGCTGGCCGGCTTGGTAGTCGGGCAATGCCCAGTGGCCCTGCACGTTGTTCACGCCGTAGGCGTAGCGGGCGTAGTCGGCAATGCCCTCCGTAAGCCAGCCCGGGCAGGAATCGTCGGGGTAGGCCTGCACCACGTGCATCACCTCGTGCGTCACCACGTCCAGGTCTTCGGGGTGGTCGCGCAGCCACTTGGGGCTGTAGGTGGCCACGCCGTTGCCGGTGGCGGCCACCCCGTCGTAAGCGGGGTCGATGACGAACGTAATTTTTTTGAGCGTGCGGGGGTTGAAGCGCCGGGCCTCGCGCGGGTACACAGCGAAAAACGTGTCCATCATCCGCTGCTTCGTGACGGCCGAAAACGCAGAATCTTTGGAAATAAAAACCAGCGTGTAGCCCCCTTTCGTCACCGAATCTTTGGCGGTGTAGCGGGGCTGGGGCGTGCCCGGGGCCCCCACCGGCGCCGCGCTAGCTGGGGCCCCCGGGCACGCCAGGGCGGCCGCGGCGGCGAGCATAAGCAAACTACTTGGCATGGTTGCGGGCGGTAATAAAGCGCTTCGAGTTGCCAGAACAGGGCCCCCGGGCCGAAAAGCTAGGGCCCCATTCAAGCAACTCGAAGCGCATTCAAAAATTAATTAGCAAAGGCGGCTATCAACAAAGTGGGCCACGCCGGACCAGCGGCTGCGGCCGGTCCGGCCTGCTGTCTCTTAGTAACCGGGGTTTTGGGTCAGCTTGCTGTTGCGGCCAATTTCAGCCGATGGGATGCCCCACAGCAGGTATTTCTCCTGGAAGGGCACGCCCACTTCGCTCTTGAAGCCGATGACGTTCACAAATTTGTTGTTGACCACGTCGTAGGTCTGGCGGGTGCGCTGGATGTCGAAGTAAGCCTTGGCCTCGTAGGCCAGTTCGTGGTAGCGTTCCTTCCACACGGCCGTCCGGAAATCGGCCTGGCTCAGGCCGCTGAGGGCGGGCAGCTTGGCCCGGGCCCGGATGGCGTTGAGCTGAGCGTAGGCCTTGGGCGTGGCCGCCCCGGCTTCGTTGATGGCCTCGGCGTAAATCAGCATCACCTCGGGCAGCCGCAGCAAAGTCCAGTTCTCGTCCGACGAGCCGTTGCCCAACGCGCTCGACACCTGGAAGTACTTGTACAGGGCGTGCACTTTGAAGTCCACAATTTTTGTGGGGTCGTTGATGGACGGGTACTTGGAAAAGTAGAACTGCTGCTCTTGGGTGCGCAGGTCGCCGGCCTCGTAGCTGTTGAAGTATTCGTTGGTGGGGATGATGGCCCCGAACTCGTCGCTGTACTTCGAAATGCCCACGAAATAAGGGATGACCAGCGGGCTGATGGCGTTGCTGGCGATGCCGAACGAATACTGCGCCTGGAGGATGAACTCGCCCTGGTTCTTGTGGGCGTTGTCGTGCAGGAAGGCGTAGTCGGTGAACAGCGAGTAGGAACCGGCGTCAATCACCTCGGCGGCCTTGCTGGCGGCCAACGCGTAGTTGGCCTTGGTTTGCAGCGGGTAGCCGGCCGTGGTCAGGTACACGCTGGCCAGCAGCGACTTCACGGCCCCCGTCGAAATGCGCCCGGTTTGGTCGGCGGCGGGCAAGCCGGCTGCCTCGGCGGTTTGCAGGTCGCTGATGATCAGCTTGTACACGTCGGCCTGGGGCGAACGGGTTGGGTACAGGTCCGGGCTGGTGCCGTCGACGGGTGTGGTCAGCAGGGGCACGTCGCCGTAGAGGCGCACCAGGTTGTAGTACAGAAAGGCCCGCATGAAGTACGCCTGCCCCAGCAGCGACTTCTTCAGGGTTTCATCCATGGAAATGCCCGGAATCCGGGCGATGGCCAGGTTGGCCGATCCGATGCCGTTGTAGGAGCTGTTCCAGACGGAGGAAAAGTACGGGTTGGCCGGGTCGATGGTCTGGTTGATGAGCTGGTTGTTGAACTGGCTCTGGCCCAGCGACGTGGCGTGGCCGGCCAGCAGGTCGAGGCCCACCCAAATGCTCTCGCCGTAGCCCGTGTCGTTGTTGAAGATGCGCAGGCTGTTGTAGAGGCCGTCAACGGCCGCCTGGGCTTGGCTGGACGAGGTGAAGTATGACCCTTGGGAAATGGTCGAGCGGTTGTCTTCCACCAGGTAGTCCTTGCAGCCCGCCGCCGTCAGCAGCAAGCCCGTGCACAGGGCCGTCTTGGCGAGTGGTTTTAAGTTTAAAAACATATAGAAAGCGCTAAGAATTAGAAGGAAACGTTGAGGCCGGCCGTGAACACGTGGGACTTGGGGTAGTCGAAGAACTGGATGCCCTGGGCAAAGGGGTTGTTGGGGAATGTCGACGTTTCGGGGTCGTAGCCCTTGTATTTGCTGGCCAGGAAGAAGTTCTGCGTCGACAGGTACACCCGCAGGCGGGAGAGCTTGAGCGACTCGGTCAGGGCGGTGGGGAAGTTGTAGCCCAGCACCAGGTTGCGGCCCCGGATGAAGGAAGCGTCCTTCACTTTGTACGAGTCGATGCCCGTGTCGTAGCGCACGTACGACGGCCGCACTTGGGCGATGTAAGTGTCTTGGTGCTCGGGCGTCCAGGCGTCGTTCAGGGCGATGCTGTAGCTGTTGGCCTGCCCAGTGCGGTCAAGGGCCGAGTGCTCGGTCAGGTTCATCACGCTGTTGCCGTAGGTGAACTGGATGTCCACCAGCAAGTCAAAACCCTTGTAGCGCAGCGTGTTGCTGAAGGTGCCGAAGCCAGTGGGAATGTTCTTGCCCAAAATCACCCGGTCCTGGTCGTTGATCAGCCCGTCGTTGTTCTGGTCCTTAAATTTCAGGTCACCTGGCAGGCGGTTGTATTTGAGGGCCTGGTCGGCCTCGGCGGTGCCCCAGGTGCCCAGCCGCTCCCGGCCAAAGAAGGAGCCCACCGGCTGCCCGACGCGCAGCACGTTGGTTTCGTTGAGGAAGTTGGGGCCCGGGTAAATGTCGTCCCCGGCGTCGCCCAGCGCCAGCACGCGGTTCTGGAGGAAGGAGATGTTGAACGTGGTCGACCAGGTGAAGTCCTTTCCTTGCACGTTCACCGTGTTCAGGCTCAGCTCCAGGCCCTGGTTGCGGATGCTGCCGATGTTGCGCACAATGCTGCCGTAGCCGCTCGACTGCGGCACGGGGGCGTTCAGCAGCAAGTCGGTGGTGGTGCGCCGGTACAGGTCGGCTTCAAACGTGATGCGGTTCTGCAACAAGCCCACGTTCAGGCCCAGGTCGTACTGGCCGGCCCGTTCCCACTGCAGCGCGGGGTTGCCCAGCGTCCCGATGGTTTGGCCCGCAATCCGGGTACCGTTGATGATGTAGGAGTTGTCGTCCAACCGGCTTTGCGACTGGTAGTTGCCAAAGTTGCTGTTGCCCGTTTGGCCGTAGCCAAAGCGCAGCTTCAGGTCGGAAATCAGCGAGTTGTCGCGCAAAAATTCTTCCTGCGAAATCCGCCAGGCCAGGGCCGCCGACGGGAAGAAGCCGTACTTGTTGTCGGCGCCGAAGCGCGACGACCCGTCGCGCCGGCCGGTTACGGTCAGCAGATAGCGGTCTTTGTAGCCGTAATTGGCCCGGGCAAAAAACGAGAGGAACCGGTTGGAGTTAAAGTTTGAACTCGGCGGCTGGGGCGTGGCGCCCGTGCCCAGGTTGTAGTAGCCGTAGAAGTTGTCGACCAGGTCTTGGGTTTCAGCGTAGTTCGACAGTTCTTGGAAGCGCTGGGCGTCCACGCCCACCACCACGTTCAGCGAGTGGTCGGTGCCAAACTGCTTGGCGTAGGTCAGGTAGTTCTGCCACTGAATGCTGCTGTTGTTGTAGTTGCCGATGCTGGCCAGGTTGCGGCCCCCGTTGCGCAGCTGAATCAAGTTGGTGGCAAACGAGGGGTTCAATTCCGACCGGATGTTGGCCCCCAGCACCGTGCGGAAGTCCAGCCCCGGCAGGAAGTTGACGTTGGCGTAAACGTTGCCCGAGAACACTTGGGCGCGGGTCCGTTCGTCGTCCTCGCGGGCAATGGCCACTGGGTTGTCGCCGCCTTCCATGTCGGGGTAGTCTTGGCGCTTGCCGTAGACGCCGTTGGGGTACTGAATGGGCACGATGGGAATCATCTCAATCATCATCCGCGGGATGTTGTTGCCCCCCGTGAAATAGTTGCCGATGCGGTTCTCAACGTTGGTGTAGCTGAGCGTAGTCCCAATCTTCAGGTACTTCTTCACCTGGTTGTCTACTACCAAACGTGCCGAGTAGCGCTTCTGAAAAGTGTTTTCGATGATGCCGTCGGCGTTGGTGTAGTTCAGAAACAGGCCGTAGGTCATTTGGTCGCCACCGCCCGAAAACGACAAGTTGTGGCTTTGGGCTACGGCCGTGTGGGTAATTTCATTCTGCCAGTCCACGTCGTAAAGCGGGTTGAGCTGGTCATCGAACAGGCGCTTGGGGTCGTTGGGGTTGGCTAGGGCCCGCCGCTTGATGCGCGGGTCTTTGTCGGTGTACTTGCCGGCGGCCCAGCCCGCGGGGTCGTACTTTTGCACGTTCTGGTAGGCCAGGTCCTCGGTGGCCAAAAACTCGCGGGCATTGAGCACACTTTGCTTGCGCGCCAGCGTATTAATGCTCGCGTAGCTGTCGTAGCCAACCGTGCTGCCCTTGCGGCCGCGCTTGGTGGTCACCAGCACCACGCCGGCGCTGCCCTGGGCCCCGTAGATGGCCGTGGCCGAGGCATCCTTGAGCACCTCGATGCTCTCGATGTCGTTGGGGTTGAGCGTGGTAATGCCCGCCGTCCAGAACACGCCGTCCACCACGTAGAGCGGGTCGTTGCCAGCCAGGATGGACGAGTAGCCCCGCACGCGGATGACCGGCGCACTGCCTGGCTGCCCCGAGTTCAGCGACACATCGACGCCCGCCACCTTGCCTTGCAGCGATTGGGCCACGTTCACCACGGGCCGCTCCACAATTTCACTGGCCTTCACGCTGCCCACGGCCCCAGTGATGTCGGAGCGCTTCTGGGTGCCGTAGCCCACCACTACCACTTCGTCCAGGGACTTGTTGTCCGTCACCAGCTGGATGGTGAGCGTGGTGCGGCCCGCCAAGCTGATTTCCTGGGCCACGAAGCCCACCGAGGAAATAACCAGCGTCTCGTTGCCCGTGGGCAGCGCCAGCGAGAATTTGCCGTTGACGTCGGCACTCACGCCTACGCCGCTGTTTCCTTTCACCACGATGGTGGCCCCGGGCAGTGGACTGCCCTTGTCGTCGGTCACGGTTCCTTGCACCGTTACTTGGGCGAGGTGCAGGTTAAGCAATCGATTGCCGGTCCTGGCCAACGTTGGCAGCGGCGCCAGGGCCACCACGGGCCCGAGCAGCAGCAGCGGGATGCCGCGCCAGTTTCTCACGGATAAAAAAGTACGCATAGGAAAGAGGGTTTGGTGGGAGAAGAAACAGCCTGAAACAGAAAAAAACTAATTGTCAACAAGTTATGATACTCAAGTGGGGTTCACTAAGCCCATACTTGAACTTAGTTAAACGTTTTAGCAAAAGTGAACGAAGCATTGCATCGCGAAAAAAAATGCATTATTATTATGAGAAGCGGGAATGGTAAACCGTTGCCTTCAAGTAAGACAATGACAAAAATTGACGTAGTAACCGTAGATAAAAACCCCTTCAGTAGCACCTTGAATCGAGGCGCTGGCAACTTGAATGAGGGCTCACTACAATCGGCTATCTGTTTCGACCGGACTGGTATTTAGCGAAGAGTATCGGCAGCGCTTGGCTAAGCATCCAGAAATTTTGTATTGACCTAATGATATTTTGGACAATGATACATGAAATTTACATAATCTAAAAAAATGCTTAAACATTTTAGCAAAAACAACAACTTAAAATCTCACATTTGTATCCGGCGGGCTCAACGTGAGCCCCTAGCCGCTCCGCGTTTCTTATCTTCCACCTACTCTTAAGCTCAACCATTCATGGCCAAGCGCTTTGCCCTCCTACCCGCACCCGCTGCTCCCTGGCTGAAGGCCGCGCTCGGTGCCTGCCTCGCCGTGGGCGCGGCCTCCGCCCAGGCCCAAAGCCTCACCTCCTTCGTGGATCCGATGATTGGAACCGGCGGGCACGGCCACGTCTTCCTTGGGGCGAACGTGCCCTTCGGAGCCGTGCAACTGGGGCCCCAAAATATCATCAAGGGCTGGGACTGGTGCTCGGGCTACCACTACTCGGACAGCTTGATGGTCGGGTTTTCGCACACGCGCCTCAGCGGCACCGGGGCCTCGGACCTGGGCGATGTGCTAATCATGCCCTACACCGGGGCCGTCAAAACCGACAAGGGCCAGCAGAAAGTACCGCACCAGGGCTACCTCTCGCGCTACTCGCACAAAACCGAAACGGCCCGCCCCGGCTTCTACGCCGTGACCCTGGCCGACTACGGCATCCGCGCCGAACTGACGGCTACCGCCCGGGTCGGTTTTCACCGCTACACGTTTCCGGCCGGGGGCAAGGAGGCACACGTCATCATCGACCTGAAAGAGGGCATCGACGACAAGGCCACCGACACCTACATCGAGCAGGTGGACCCGCAAACCTTTGTGGGCTACCGCTTTTCCAAGGGCTGGGCCAAGGACCAGCGGCTCTATTTTGCCATTAAAACCTCGGCGCCCGTCCCGCAATTTGCCGTCTACAACGAGGCGCAGCGGATGACGGGCAAGAAAGGCCAAGGCGTGGCCATCAAGGGCGTGTTTAGTTTCGCCAAGGCCCCGGCCGCGTTGCAGTTGAAGGTAGGGATTTCGCCGGTCAGTTCGCAGAACGCGCTGGCCAACATCGCGGCTGAAGCTCCCGGCTGGGACTTTGCCCAGGTGCAAAAAGCCGCCGATGCGCAGTGGAACAAGGAGTTGGACAAGATTGCCGTCGAGACGACCGATCCGGTGGCCAAGCGCATCTTCTACACGTCGCTGTACCACGCCTGGTTCGCGCCGGCGCTGTTCAACGACGCCAACGGCGACTACCGCGGCACTGACAAAAAGGTGTACCCCAAGGCGGCCTTCGCCAACTACACCACGTTCTCGCTCTGGGACACGTACCGCACCGAGCAGTCGCTCTTCACGCTGGCCCAGCCCGAGCGCGTGGGCGACATGATGCAGTCGATGCTGGCCATTGGCCGGCAGCAGGGCAAACTGCCCATCTGGCCTCTGATGGGCAGCGAAACCGATTGCATGGTGGGCTACAGCGCTGTGCCGGCTTTGGCCGAAGCCTACCTTAAGGGCATGCCGGGCATCGACGCCAACGACATGCTGGCGCAGATGAAGGCCTCCAGCACCCGCGACGACATGGGTTCGCAGTACGTGAAGTCGCTGGGCTTTATTCCGGCCGACAAGGAGCCCGAGTCGGTGGCCAAGGCCTTGGAGTACGCCATTGATGATTGGAGCATTGCCCAGGTGGCCAAAAAAATGGGCCGCCTAGACGACTACAAAACTTACAGCGCTAGGGCCCTGTACTACAAGAAATACTTCGACCCGAAAACCCGCTTCATGCGCGGCCTCACCACCGATGGCAAGTTCCAGCTGCCGTTCAATCCCATCCAATCCATTCACCGCCAGAACAACTACACCGAGGGCAACGCCTGGCAATACACCTGGCTGGTGCCGCACGACGTGCCCGGCCTCATCGGCCTGTTCGGCAGCGACGCCGCGTTTGTGCAGAAGCTCGACAGCTTGTTTGTGGTGCAAGGCAGCCTGGGCGAGAGCGCCTCGCCCGACATTTCGGGCTTGATTGGCATGTACGCCCACGGCAACGAGCCCAGCCACGCCACCACCTACCTGTACGCCTACGCCGGCCAGCAGTGGAAAACCGCCGAGAAGGTGCGCCAGGTGCTGCGCGAGATGTACAAAGACCAACCGGACGGCATCAGCGGCAACGAAGATTGCGGGCAGATGTCGGCCTGGTACATCATGTCGGCCCTCGGGTTTTACCCGGTAAGCCCCAGCAGCGGGGCCTACGTGCTGGGCAGCCCCCTCATGGACCGCGCCACCATCCGGCTGCCGCAGGGCAAAACGTTCGTCATCAACGCCAAAAATAACGGCCCCCAAAACCCGTACATTCAGTCGGTGGCCCTGAACGGCAAGCCCTACGCCAACAGCTACGTGCTGCACCGCGACATCGTGGCCGGCGGCACGCTGGAGCTGACGATGGGGCCCCGGCCGAACACGGCGTTCGGCGCCGCCGCGGCCAACCGGCCCAAAGAAACCTACCAATAAAAGACGTGGCCGCCCGGGCCCCGGTCGGCCTTTTTGCTGCGCATTGAAAAAGAAACTCCTCATCCACGACATTGCCAAGCACCTCGATGTGTCCATTGCCACCGTATCGCTCGTGCTCAACGGCAAGGCCAAAGAGAAGCGCATCAGCGACGGGCTGGCCGAAAAAGTGCTCCGGTACGTGGAGGAGGTGGGCTACAAGCCCAACCAGTTGGCCAAAAGCCTGCGCACGGGCAAAACGCACGTCATCGGGTTGGTGGTGGAAGACATCGCCAACCCGTTCTTCTCCGCCGTGGCCGGCCTGATCGAGCAAAAGGCCCTGGCGCGCGGCTACCACATCATTTATTGCAGCACCAACGACGACGCTGCCAAAACGCGCGACTTGCTCGCCGTGTTCCAGGCGCGGCACGTGGACGGCTACATCCTGGCCCTGCCCGCTGGGGTAGAGGAGGAGGTGCGCGCGCTCGTGCGCAGCGGCAAGCCCCTGGTGCTCTTCGACCGCCTGCTGCCCGGCCTGCTCACCAACGCCGTGGTGGTGGACGGAGCCAGCGGCATGTACGAGGCCACCCGGCACCTGCTAGGGCAAGGCTTCACCAACATTGCCCTTGTCACGGCCCGAACGGGCCAGTTGCAAATGGCCGCCCGCCAGCAAGGCTACGTCCAGGCCTTGCGCGAGCGCGGCTTGCCCGAGTTGGTGCAGGAAATCGCCTTCCCACAAGCCCCTGGGGACATTCTGCAGGAAATGGAGGATTTTTTCGCCGCCCACCCGGCCTGTCACGCCGTCATCTTCGCCACCAACTACTTGGGCGTGTACGGCCTGGAGGCCCTCGGCCGCCTGGGCCGGCGCATTCCGGCCGAAATAGCCGTCGTTTCCTTCGACGACAACGACCTGTTTCGGCTCTACTCCCCGCCCATCACCGTAGTGGCCCAGCCCATGGAAGCCATGGCCGAAGAAAGCATCAGCATCCTGCTGGCCGCTCTGGGCGGGGGCAGTGCCGATGCCCCCGGCCGCCTGGTGCAGTTGCAGCTCGCCCCGCAACTGCTGGTGCGCGCCTCGTCCATGCGCTCCGCCAGCTAACTTCACTTGCCCGCACAGGGCCCCAAACGAAGGCCCCCAGAGCCCCTGCCAATACGGTAGGGGCTCTGGGGGCCTTGTTTGGGGCCCTGTGCGGGCATTAGGCCGGTACCACCGGGCGGCTGCCGCGTAGCCCGTACCACATGATGTACACGTAGCACACGATGGGCAGCAGCAGGGCCAGGCGCAGGCTGCTGTGGTCGGCGATGAAGCCGAAGAGCAGCGGCACCAGCGCCCCCCCCACAATGGCGGTGCACAGCAGCCCCGAGCCTTCTTCGGTGCGGCGCCCCAGGCCCGCCAGGGCCAGGGCAAAAATGGTGGGGTACATCAGCGAGTTCATCAAGCCCACGGCCAGCAGGCTCCACATGGCCACCGCGCCCGTGGTGTTGATGGAAATAAGAATGAGCGCCACGGCCCCCACACCGTTCACGGCCAACAGCTTAGCCGGAGAAAACTTGTTGAGCAAGTAAGCCCCCGCGAAGCGCCCAACCATAGCCGCGCCCCAGTAAAAGGAAACCATCACACCAGCTGCAGCCTGTTTGTTTTCCAGGTGAATAAGGTCTTGCAAACCAAGGTTTGCAATTAAATTTTTAACGTAGGATAGCAAGTCTGACATAACGCTATCCAGGCTGAGGTAGCTCACAATGTGCGAGCCGATGGCCACTTCGGCGCCCACGTAGGCAAAAATCCCCACCACGCCCAGCGCCAAGTGCCGGTACTGCCAAGCCCCGCGCTCAGGGCCCGCTGTTTCCGCTTCGGCGGCAAACGTGATGGTAGGCAAAGTCACGCGACTCAACAGCAAGCTAATGAGCAGCAAAATTCCACCAATAACGAGGTACGGCAATTGCACAGCGCGGACGTCAATAGCTGCCGCCGAGGTAGTTGTATTAAGAGTAGGTAAATGGCTTAAAATCAAAGCGCTGCCTAGCAACGGGGCCAGCGTCGTGCCCAGCGAGTTAAACGCCTGCGTGAGCGTGAGCCGCGCCGACGCCGACGCCGGGGGCCCCAGGATGGCCACGTACGGGTTGGCCGCTACCTGCAGCAGCGTGATGCCCGACGCCAGCACGAACAGGGCCCCCAAGAACAGGCCGTACGCCCGCGCCGCCGCCGCCGGGTAGAACAGGAACGCGCCCACGGCGGCCACCACAAAGCCCAGCAGCATGCCGCGCTTGTAGCCCACCCGCGCTACCACCTTGCCCGCCGGAATACTCATCAAAAAATACGCCCCAAAAAAGCACAGGTTGATCAGGTTGGCCTGAGCGTATGAAAGCTGAAAAATGGCTTTCAGGTACGGAATCAGGATGTCATTGAGGCAGGTAATAAAGCCCCATAAAAAGAACAGCGTCGTTACGGCGCTCAGCGCTGACGTGTAGCGGGGCGCTGGGCCGGCTGCCGCGTCAGCAGCTGGGCGGTTGAGGATAACGGGAGCAGGAGCAGCCATAAAAAACAGCGAGATGAGAAAAAGAGGAATGAAAAAAATGCAATTGACAATATAAATACTGCTTCCTGGTAAGCAGTATGTCCGGGCGCAACGCTCTAAACAATCGTTCTACTAAGGTAGAAACTATGGGGTTCCTGTGCTAGCCTACGTCGCTCGCTGACGCCGCCAATACAATACTCGCGCTTGCCAAAGTTGGAAGCGCACCACATCTTAATAGAGAAATCCAACAGTCGACAACTCAAAAAATGCTGTTTGGGAAGCACAAGAGAGTTAATTCCAGTATTCCTTTCCTTCGCAGATATTACAACTAAAAGGTTTTAGCATACTGTATTTATTATTTATTCATTGCCTTGGAACAAACGATTTCATCGCGGATGAGCTGATGCGCGTATTCTTTCACAGCTGAATAAAGCCCCAGATTGGGCACGGCGCTGACAATAATGTAAGTTCATTCAAAGCGAGAAAAAACCTTCGCTTCCTTTCAGTATCACGGAATAATTACTCCTTCGCAACAACGCGTACCTATTTTCCGCCATGCTACAAGCCCTCGTAAGCGCAGGCAAAAAAAGATCCTTAGCCTTTAAGCCAGCTCAATACTTCGGCGTCGATGCGCACCGGCCGGCCACTTTTGGGGTCGAGCAATACCCACGTTGTCTCAGCCTCGCACAGCAGCGCATCGTCGGCCACGCGGGTGAGGCGGGTGTGGCGCACCGAGGTAGCTCCGCTGGTTTCGCCCACCCACGTGGTGGCACGCAGTGCGTCGTCGGCAAAAGCTGGCTGCTTGTAGCGAACGCGGTGTTCGCGTACCACCCACACGTACGCATCCTGCCGCACGGGCGGGCAAATGGCCAGCCAGTGGGCACCAGCCACGTCCTGTACCCATCGGACGTACTCTACATTATTGGCGTGGCCGAGGGCGTCAATGGCAGTTTTGGGCACCACAAATTCGTGGGCGAAATGGAACGCAAAGGCGTCGGAAAGGGGTGGGTTGGTCATGCCGGAGCAAAAAAGAACGAGCGCAAAGGTCGGGGTCCCCCAGAAAAATTCGATGATCTTGCGCAATTGAAAAGTATGCTTATCTTTGACGCAACCTAAGACATCAAGCCACGGTGGCCCAAACGCTTAGCGAAACTCCACAACCCACCACCATGCCCACCGGAACGGTAAAATTCTTTAATGACACCAAAGGCTTTGGTTTCATCAAAAACGACGAAACTGGCGAAGATATCTTCGTTCACATCAGCGACCTCCAAGTTAGCTCGATCCGCGAAAACGACAAAGTGCAATACGAAGTAGCCCAAGGCAAAAAAGGCCCGAACGCTGTTAAAGTGTCGCTGGTTTAGTTTCCAGCTCTTGCTTTGTGATAAAAAAAGCTCGCCGCCGGCGAGCTTTTTTTGTGCCCATTTCACCTAAAATCTAGACGCCCGGACCAGCCGCCGCGCCGCTCGCCCGCGGCCCTAGGGCCTGGTTACCGCACCGGGTATGCGCGGGCGGCCCAGTCTCCGCCACTGCTCAACTTGATGCGAAGCTTGTCCGCCGCCGACACCCGCACCACCTCGCGCCGGTAATCGGTCGCGTCGCGGTTGGTATTGAGGCCGTCGTGAAAAATTACGGCCTCGTGGGCCATGGGGCCCAAAAACGAGCAATCCAAGGTCAATTTATGAGCATCTCAGTTGCTCAAGGCCTTGGCGTACTAGGCGTCGCCTTTGCAGCGGGCCAGGGCCACGTACTCGCCCACTTCACCGTCGGGGGCAACAATTTGATCGAAGGTCGTGGACACTTGGGCAATGAAATCGGTGCTTTCGGACTCTTTCTAGACAACCCGGAATGAATAATAAATACTGCATGGCGTGGGTGGGAATTGAGGAGCCGCCGGCTCAGCAAAGCAACTGAACGGCAGCAAGGGGAGGGCAACTTACCAAATTGACGCCGTTGGGGCCCCCAGCCCCGGGCAAGGTGCCCAGGAAAGGTTAGCAATGCACCGCTGCGCCGGTGTTCCGCGTCGAAAAAACCGCGGCTTGCAGAATATATTAGGCAATAATGGTAGGCATTGCCGCAAATTTTGCGTATCTTTGCACCCGCATTTGAGAATGGCCTCATGTCCGCACCCGCCAGGAGTTGGCGTTAACGCGTTGGCCGCGTAGTTTTTCCGGTAGTTTTTCCCGCCTGTTTGTCGAAGGTAGAAGTAGGGGAAACGTCGCTGTATCGGCTGTTTTCAGAGCGTAGTCTCTTTCCCCATTCTATTTCCAACTTATGGAACCCGAAAAAACCCAAGAAAAAACTGCGGAGAAAACCGTAGTGAAGTTTGAAGACCTGAACCTCTCGGCCGAAGTGCAGCGCGCCATCACCGAGATGGGCTACGAGGAAGCTTCGGCCATCCAGGCCGCTGCCATCCCCGTGCTGCTCGCTGGTAAGGACGTCATTGGCCAAGCCCAAACGGGCACCGGTAAAACCGCCGCTTTCTCGATTCCTGCCATTGAAGGCGTCGACGGCGACTCACGCGACGTGCAGGTGCTCGTGCTCTGCCCCACCCGCGAACTCGCGGTGCAGGTGTCGGGCGAAATCCAGAAACTGGGCAAGTACAAGCGCGGCCTGGCCGTGGTGCCGATTTACGGCGGCAGCAGCTACGACCGCCAGTTCCGGGCCCTGGAGCGCGGCGTGCAAATCGTTATCGGCACCCCTGGCCGCGTGATGGACCACATCGAGCGCGGCACGCTGAAGCTCGACAAGACCACGAAAATCATCCTCGACGAAGCCGACGAAATGCTCGACATGGGCTTCCGTGAGGACATCGAGTTTGTGCTCAGCAAGATGCCCGAGAACCGCCAGACGGTGTTCTTCTCGGCCACGATGAGCAAGCCGATCATGGACCTCACCCGCAAGTACCAGCGCGACCCGCAGGTAGTGAAGGTGAACCACCAGACAATGACGGTGACCAACATCGAGCAGAGCTACTTCGAGGTGCGGGGCCCCCAGAAGAAGGACGTGCTCACGCGCGTCCTCGACATGTACAACCTGAAGTCAACCATCGTTTTCGCCAACACGAAGCGCATGGTGGACGAGATTGTGGCCGACCTGCAAGCCAAGGGCTACTTTGCCGAGGGCCTGCACGGCGACATGGGCCAGCAGCAGCGCCAGAACACGCTCGATAAATTCCGCAAAAGCACCCTCGAAGTGCTGGTAGCTACTGACGTGGCCGCCCGCGGCATCGACGTGGACAATGTGGAGGCCGTGTTTAACTACGACCTGCCCGCCGACGAAGAATACTACGTGCACCGCATCGGCCGCACGGGCCGCGCCGGCAAGTCGGGCAAAGCCTTCACCTTCGTGAGCGGCCGTGACATCTACAAGCTGCGTGACATTATGCGCTTCACCAAGGCCCAGATCAAGCTGGAGCAGGTGCCGTCGTTCGCCGACGTGTCGGAAGTGAAAACCACGCTGTTTCTGAACCAGATCAAGGAGATTGTGGAGAAGGGCAACCTGGAAAAGTACGTGGGCCGCGTGCAGCGCCTGCTCGACCAGAGCGAGGAAATTACTTCGCTCGACATCGCCGCCGCGCTGCTCAAGATGACCATGAAAGAAGACAAGCGGGCCGAGCAAAGCCTCGACGCCAGCCGCACGGCCGGCGTGGTGCGCACTGGTTTCACCCGCTTGTTCATCTCAATGGGCAAGAAAGACCGGATTCACCCCCGCGATATCGTGGACTTGATTTCGGAAAGCACCAACCTGCAAGGCGGCAAAGTGGGCGACATCGCCCTCTACGACAAGTTCAGCTTCGTGGAGGTGCCCAGCGAGTTTGCCGAGGAAATTGTGCGCCAACTGGGTCGCAGCACCATTCAGGGCCAGCCGGTTAGCTTCAGCATCGCCACGCCCGTGCAGGATGCGGCGGCCAAGGAAGAAGGCAACACCCGGGGCCCCGGCAGTTTCGGCGGCGGCGAGCGTCGCGGCGGCTTTGGCGGCGAGCGCCGCGAAGGTGGCTTCGGTGGCAACCGCGGCGGCGGCAGCTTCGGCGGCAACCGTGGCGGCGGCAGCTACGGCGAGCGCCGCGAAGGCGGTACCGGCGGCGGCTACAAAGGCAACCGCGACGGGGGCAGCAGCTACGGCAACCGCAGTGGCGCCGGCGACCGGCCCGCCTATGGCGACCGTCCGGCCTATGGCGACCGCCCCAAGCCCTACGGCAACCGCGGTGGTGCCGGTGACCGCTCAGCTTACGGCAGCAAGCCCTACGGCAATAAGGGCGGCACCCGCGACAATGATGCTCGCCCGCCCCGTACGGAAAATTTTGACGAGTAGGCAATCCGGAAAGCCTTGGCAACCCGTAGGTTAGACGGGTTGGCCAAAGCCTCCTGCTGGTTCTTATTAGTGTGAAATATTAAGTTGAATTAATTATAGATTAATAAAAAAGCCGCTCATTTGAGCGGCTTTTTTATTAATCTATACTTTCTAGTCAGGGTCCAGGCTTCACTGGGACTCGGGCCCTGACCAAAAAATTATTTCGACGAGTCGCGCAAAGCTTTGATCCTGTCGTGGGCTTCGTTGATGCCTTGCGACTGTTTCTCGAGCACCGATTTCAGGGCGCTGGGCAGGTCTTGAGCTTTTAAAGCGGTTTCGTAGGCTTTTTTAGCGTAATCCTCGCCGCGCTCACACTCGGCTAGTACGGCGTGGTTGTCTTTGCTGGTCAGGGCCGATTTGAGGTCAATCCAAGCCCGGTGGATGGTGCTGGTCACCGACGAGCCTTCGTCGGTTTTGGGGTGCAGGTCCAGCTTGAACATCTGGTCCTCAATTTCGGTGACGTAACCGGCGCGCTGCACGGCCAAGTGCTTGAAAGTGTCTTTCAACGACGTATCTTCTACATCGGTCATGGCGTCGGCGTAGCCTTTCTGGCCGTCTTTTAGGGTTTCAACCAGTTCGTTGAGCAGGGCTTGGGTGGCTTTGGCTTCCATCGGAAAAGTAAATACTAGGGTGAGAAACTGTGCCCTTGTTTACTACCGGAGCCACGGGAAGGTTACAGCCGACCTTAGATTGAAAATACTGGCAGATGAGGAACAAATTAACTGTCACCCCAGAGTGCTAGGGCCCTCAAGCGCCAGCCACGGCCACTGGCGGCGCAACGGGGTTGCCGAGCTTTGCCATGGCTTGCCCAGCTAAAAAGCCCGTCGTCCAGGCCGCCTGAAAATTGAAGCCGCCGGTGATGCCGTCGATGTCGAGCACTTCGCCGGCGAAGTACAGGCCGGGCACGCGGCGGCTCTGCATGGTTTGCAAGTCGATGTCGGCCAAAGCAATGCCGCCGCAGGTTACAAACTCTTCCTTGTAAGTGGTTTTGCCGCGCACGGCCAGCGGGGTACACAGCAGCAGCTCCAGCAAACGGTTTTGGGCCTTGGCGGGCAAGTCGCTCCAGCGCATTTCCGGGCCAATGCCGGCTTGTTCAGCCAAGGTGCGCCACAGGCGCTGGGGCAGGCCGAGCTGGGGGTTGGCGGCGATGCCCTTGCGGCCATTTTCCTGCCGGAACTGGTGCAGCCAGGGCCGCAGCGTGTCGTCGGTGTGGTCGGGTAGCCAGTTGATGAGCGCCGTGCCGGTATAATTTAATTCGCTCAGGCGCCGGGCCCCCCAGGCCGACAGCTTGAGCACGGCCGGCCCGCTTACGCCCCAATGCGTGACGAGCAGGGGCCCCTCGTAGTGCAGTTTTTCGCCGGCCAGCGTCACGCGGGCGCGGAGCACGCTCACGCCGGGCAGCTCGCGCAGCGGCGATTCGGGCACGTTGAAGGTGAAAAGCGACGGCACCGGCTCGGCCACGGCGTGGCCCAAGGGCCGTAGCCAGTCGTACTGGGCGCTTTTGGGTTGGCCGCCGGTGGCCACCAGCAAGCGCGCCGCGGCCAGCGTGGGGCCCGGCCGGCCGGTGCCGGCCAGCTGCAGCTGAAAGCCGCCGCCGGGCAGCGGCGTAATTCCCTCCACGGCTGTGTTGGTGAAAACTCGCACGCCGGCGCGGCGGGCAGCGTCTTCCAGGGCCCGGGCTATGGTTTCGCTGCTGTCGGTGGTCGGAAACATGCGGCCGTCGGCTTCGGCTTTGAGGGCCACGCCGCGCTGGGCAAACCATGCCGCGGTGTCGGCCACCCCGAAGCGCTGAAACGCGGCTTTGAGGGCCTTGCCGCCGCGCGGGTAGTGGGCCACGAGCTGGGCGGCTGAGTCGCAGGCGTGCGTCACGTTGCAGCGGCCGCCGCCCGAGGCGCGCACCTTGCCCAGTAGCTTGCCGGTTTTTTCGAGCAGCAGCACGGGCTGGCCGGGGTTGGCCTCGGCGCAGGCAATGGCCCCGAAAAAGCCGGCCGCCCCGCCGCCCAGCACGGCTACTATGGGGGCGTTGGAAGGAAAACTATTCACGCCGCAAATTTACGCACGGGCGCGGGCCCCCAGCGCATTAGCAGTCGGGCAGGGCCGCCAGCACGTCGTTGTGCTGAAACGCGTAGGGCAGCGTCTCGCGCACCAAACTGCTGTCAATGGTTTTGCCGGTGGGGCCAGTTTCGGGACGAAAAGTAGGGGGCACCAGACCGAGGTAATTGGCCGCGGCGGGGTAGAAATCGCGCCGCAGCGGGTGCTCGGCCGCGGCCACGTTAAAGGTGTGGCCCCAGGCTTCGTGCTGAATAATGGCCGCCAGCACGCCCACGGCGTCGGTGAGGTGGAGCAGGTTGACGGGGGCGTTGCCCTGGGCCAGGTCCTGGCGGCCGGCCAGAAAGCGCCCCGGGGCCCGGCCCGGCCCGATGAGGCCCCCCAGGCGCACCACCGTGCTACGCCACTGCCCGTAGCGCGGCACGAAGTGGCCCTCAGCCCGCAGCACGTCCGAGGCTGCGTCACGGTTGCTGTAGGCATCCGCTTCGCGCATGAGCCGCGGCTCGTCGGGGTACACGCTGGTGGAACTCACGAACAGCACGCGTCCGATGCCGGCCGCCGCCACGGCCCGGTGCACGGGCCGCAGCAGGGCAGGGTAGCCCCCGGCGGCGGCGGTGCGGGGTGGTACGTTCAGCACGAGCACGTCGGCGGTCCGCAGCAGTTCCGTCAAGTGGTCGTAATCGGCCGGGCCAAATTCGGCGCCGAGCTGCAACAGGTGCGGCTGCACCCCCATTGCGGTGAGCACCGGCACCTGCGCGGGGGTGGTGGTGGTGCCCACTACGGGGTGCCCAGCGGCCAGCAAGTGCCGGGCCAGGGCCGTGCCCAACCAGCCGCATCCCAGCAAAACCACGGTAGCCAACTGGGGCAAAGGAGCGTGCGGAGCCGGATTCATAAGCGCAAAGTTGTGGTAAAGCTCAACAATAAACGGCAAAACTGCAAAGGAAACCACCAGTAATATATACTTCTGCTAATAAATATTTTACTGGTGGGCCCTGGCCTTGGCCCCGCCGTACCTTCGGCCGGTTAACTTCCCACCTTCTTCACCTTGGATTTTATATGACCATGCCCTTTGCCCAACCCATGCTGCGCGACAACGCCCTGGCTGGTAAAACCATCATCGTAACCGGTGGCGGCACCGGCCTGGGCCGCGCCATGACCACGTATTTCTTGCAGTTGGGGGCCCAGGTCACCATCACCAGCCGCAAGCTGGACGTGCTCGAAGCCACCGCCGCCGAACTGCGCGCGCAAACCGGCGGCCGGGTGCTGGCCGTGGCCTGCGACGTACGCAAGTACGACGAGGTAGAGGCCATGCTCGACGCCACCATTGCCGAGTTTGGGGGCGTGGACGTGCTGCTGAACAACGCCGCCGGCAATTTCATTTCGCCCACCGAGCGGCTGAGCCACAAGGCCTTCGACGTAATTGTGGACATTGTGTTGCGCGGATCCTACAACTGCACCCTGGCCGTGGGCAAGCGCTGGATTGCCGATAAAAAGCCCGGCACCGTCCTCAACATCGTTACCACTTACGCCTCGGTGGGCTCGGCCTTTGTGGTGCCCTCGGCCGCAGCCAAGGCTGGCGTGTTGGCCATGACCCGCTCGCTGGCCGTGGAATGGGCCAAGTACGGCATCCGCAGCAACGCCATCGCGCCGGGACCCTTCCCAACGGAGGGGGCCTGGAGCCGGCTCTTCCCCGAGCCGCTGGCCAGCCAGCTCGACCCCGCCGCCAGCGTGCCCCTCAAGCGCGTGGGCCAGCACCAAGAATTAGCCAACTTGGCCGCCTACCTCGTGTCGGATTTTTCGGCCTACGTCAACGGCGAAGTGGTTACCATCGACGGCGGCGAGTGGCTCAACGGCGCCGGTGAGTTTAATAAACTGGGGGCCCTTACGCCCGAAATGTGGGATCAAATCGAGAAGACAATGCGCCGTTAAAACCACAAACCAAGCGGATTGGGACGGATTTCCGGGGCTTGGCTTCTCTCCGAATCAGGAAAGAAGCCAAGCCCCGGAAATCCGTCCCAATCCGCCCAAACTGCGATTAGAGCTTGTAGCCTTGGTAGCTTTTGGTGAATTCCTCGGTTGGAATGGGCTGGTTCACCACGAGGTTATAAAATTCGAATTTTTCGAACAGGCCCCGGTCGTCGCGCACGTCGACCACAATGGGCAAATAATTTTGGGGGTCGATGCACAAGATGACGCGGCGACCGTAGCCGTTGGGCACTTGCAGCAATTGGCCTTCGCTCAGCGCCGCGCCGGGGCTCAGGTTGTTGCGCTCCAAAATGCGGTACTCGCCGCAACCGAACCGCTCGGCCACAGTGGCCACGGTTTCTTTGTTGCCAGCGCGATAAGCCACATAACGGAACTGCGGGAAATCTGAACGCAGCACGTGGCACGGGCGGCCCAGCACCGTTGTGTCGCCGGTGTAGCGAAACGTGCGGCTGTACGTAGCGTCCTGGCGCAGAGCAGTGGGACGCAGCAGGTCGGCAATGGTGCCGAAGCCGGCCTGCAACACGGTGTGGTGCTGGCCTTTGCGCATCAGGGCCCCCAGGGGGTCAAGGCGGAGGGTGACGTACGGAAAGCTGGCCGGGTACACCCAGGCGTCGCCGTCGTTCTGGCCCGCCACCCACAGCACTTCGATGTTCTTATTGTCCTTCAAGTACACCCGAAAAGGCTTGAACGACAGCTTCATGAGGCTACTTGATGGCTTGACCTCGCGGCCGAGTCGCTCCTGGGCCTTGGCCGAGCAGCGTAAATAGCGCAGGTTTTCAATGGCGCTGGTCATGCGCTCCACCAGTTGCCCCGTGGTAACGACCGGAGCAGGCCGGGCAGCCGTTGATACGCCACCCAACGCAAGTAAAACAACTGCTAAAAATATAAAACGGCGAACAAGCAAAACGGTCATCAACGCAAAAATAAAAGATGTACCCGGGCCCCTAACCTTAGTTCAGGCTGATGATGGGGAAGCGGGTGGCCACCGAGTCGAAAATAAACAACTCATCAATTTCAATGCCGTGGAAATAACGGTACAGTGGAAATTGCTCCACGACGGCGCGCACCGTAGCCGCGTCGTTGCCGTTGATGGTGACCCAGCCCCGGCGGCGGTCGGCGCTGATGGCGTAGGTTTCGATGACTTTTTCTGACAGCAGGCGATTAATTACCGAGCGGTGCCGGGGAATGAGCGCCAGGAAATCGTCTTCGTAATTTTCTGGCAATAAGATGGTAACGACGAATGTGGGCATGGTCAATAGAATGGCAACCCCGAGAAAAATATCGAACCGGTGGTAGACGCCCGGGCCTACGAATGGCCCAACTCGGCTACGGCGGGCAGCGAAGCATCGCCCCGAGCGGGTACCGCCGCCGCGTCGGGCGCGTCAATTAAGCCGCCGCCTTGGGCTTTCTCCCAATCCTGGAACTTAATAATTTCGCCTTGGAACTTGCCCACGAACCAACTCACTAAGCTCAAATCGTCGAGGAAGCCAATAACGGGGATGAAATCAGGAATAAGGTCAATTGGCGACAGCACGTACAACAGCACCGCCAACCCCGACACAATGGTGGTGTTCGAAACTTGGCGATAGTCGCCGCTGGCGTAGCGGCGTACCAGCCGCACCAGCGTCAGGCCCACGTTGAGCAACTGCTTGAACTTGTTGCCTTTGCTTTCCTCGTTGGATAATTTAGTGGCTACCTCGTTCAAAACGGTAACTACTTTGAACGGCCGCCCGAGGAGCTTAGTGGCGCGCTCAAGGAATAAGTTGAAAACAGCGTTTTTAGAGATGCGAAGGCCTTTTTCGGCGAGGCTGGACATGGGGTGCGGACTAGGAAATACTGAGCCGAATACGCACAACCGCAACCGGATGTTCCTAAGGCTGCGCTACTCGTTCGAAGAGCGGCGTGGTGCCGCCCACCCAATCCTTGTCTTTATTAAAATCGACGCCAATCATGGCCCCGCGGCTTAGGCGGGCCAGGCCGGTGAGCAGGCGCGGGCGCGCTTCGCCGCGCTGCCACACGTACAGCAAACGGATTTCGCACTTCACCAGCCCGTCGGGGGACTGCACCACGGGCGCATAGGCCACCTTGCGCTGCAACAAGTAATGCGCCTTATTAGGCAGTGCATCAAGGTCGGCGGCGGTAACATCCAGTTTCACTCCGGCCCCGGCAAACGAGTAGAGCGGTTTCAACACGTAGTTTTCCAAATCGGCCGGATACTCTGTCAAATCGCTCACGTAGTGGCTCGGTGGCACAAAGGGGCCCCGTAGCAGCGGCATGGTGAACTTGCTGATGCGGAAAAACCAGTTGGGATGCCCCACCCACTCCACGTCCACGTCGTCGGTTAAATTAAATTCGGTTTTTAATTCCGGGTGGCGCGCCAACTCATCAAAAATAATTCGATTGTAAATGCGCTTGATTTGAATTTCGCGCCCGTCCTTTTCATAAAACAATTGACGGCCTTTTTTGCGCACGTCAATTAAATTAACGGCTTCGATGCCCCACGCTTTTTTAGATAACGCAAAGTCAATCCGGGTCTTTTGCAGTGCGGGAAACAATTCCAGCAGCACCACGTTTTCGGCGGCTTCATTGCCCAGAATCAATTGACGCATTTGCGCATGGTACGCGTCGGCGTCGGGTACGTCCAAGAACGGCGACACGCCGTCGGCAATGGGGTAGTGCTGGCGAAAAACGCCGGGCAGCCAGGCCTGGAAAGCATAGAGCGATGGAAAGCCTTGCAATTCAATCAGCTGGGGCTCTAATTCGCCCTGTGCGTCGCGGCACACGGCAAAGTCAAACGTCAGGAACTCGGGCCGCTCGTCTTCATTGGGCACGCGCTGGTGGGGCGGAATGGCTGCCTCGGTGCGCGCCTTGAAATCGGGCTGCGCAATGACGTCGATTAAATTCTCGCCGGCAGCAATTAATTTATCGCGCAACGCGGCGGGCACAAATACCGGCGTTTCGGCTACTCGAAAATCCAACTGGCCGGGCAGTTGCCGGTCCATGTCGGCCATCATTTCCCGGTAAGTATCCGGCGAGAACGCAGCGTTGAAAACCTGACGGTAAGCGGGGATCATAAGCGAGGCGGGGCTGAAATAAATCAACCCAGCAATTAATTATTTGCTAATTAATTGCTGGGTAGCAAACTAATTAGTTAGCCAAGGCCAGCTCGGGTGCGAGTTGGGCCACGGCTAGGCGCAGAAACGTGGGGACGATAATGTCTTCGGTCAGTTCGATGGTCGTCGGATCGGCGAGCAGGCGCACCATTTCGTGGTACTTGTCTTCGCCGTAAGCCGTGATGACCTGCTGCTTGCGCTCGTCGGTGAGCATATGGCGCAGCATGCCTTCGCCGTCGGCTTCGGGGTGGAACTGGGTGCCGAGCACCTCGGGCGAAAAGCGGATGGCCATCACGGCGCGGGCCAGTGCCACGTGGGGACGCTCTTTTTCAAGGCACAGAATTTCAGCGCCCAGGGCCCCCAACCGTTCCAGGTTGGGGTGCGTAAGCTGGTAATCGCGCGAATCGACGGCAAAAAAAGGCTCTGGCAGCGCGTGCAGCACCGCGTCGGCGTGGCCGGCGTTGGTGAGGTGCACGGGCATTACCCCAAACGAGGTGGACTTGCGCTTGCTCAGCTCGCCGAGGCCCAGGTGGCGGCTCACGAGCTGGAACGAGTGGCAAATCAGCAGCAGGTGCTTGCGGCGCCCTGGCGTTTGGTTGTAGGCGAATAACTCATCAATAAGTTGAAAATAACCACTTTCCCAGGCATCGGCCGTGGCCAATGGGCTGCCGGGGCCCCCGGAAGAAATAAATACGTCGAAGTCGGCGAGGCGCGGCAGTTGGTCTTGGCCGCGCACGTCGAAGGTTTCGGTGGCGAAACGAAGGCCGTGTTCGGCCTCGGCGCGGCGAATGAGCTGGCGAATGCAGCGCATGCCCTCGTTGGCCGCGCCCGTGTACATATCCAGGATAGCTAAACGGATGGTATTCATAGAAAAAAATGGATAATCAGCGATAACGCGAAGCGGTGAAAAACAGAAACGCCAACCACGGGGCTGGCGTTCTGGTTTGGCAAAGCCCCAAAATTACAACCCGTGCGTGGTTTCGGCCAAGATGTAATCCACGACCTTGGTGAGGTCGCCGGTTTCGCGGAATACGGCCAGCTGGCGGTCGGCGCCGGTGCCCATTTCCAGCATCTTCAGCACGTATTCCACCTCGTGGCGGCTGCCCAGTTCGTCGAGCACGTCGTCTACGAAGTCGAGCAGCTCCAGAATCAGGGCCCGGGTGGGCACTTCCTCCTGCTTGCCGAAGTCAATCATGGTGCCGTCGAGGCCGTAGCGGGCGGCGCGCCACTTGTTTTCCTTGATGAGGGCGCTGCGGTAGAGGCGGAAGTTGAGGTTCTGGCGCTTGAGCTTGTAAATTTTTGCCACCAAGGCCTGCATGATGGCGGCCACGGCAATGGTTTCGTCGGGGCGCATCATCATGTCGCAAATGCGGTACTCGATGGTGTCGAAAAACGGGTGCAGGCGCAAGTCCCACCAGATTTTTTTGCCGTTGTCGATGCAGCCGGTTTTGATCAGCAGCTTAATGAACTCGTCGTAGTCGCTGGCGCTCGTGAAATACCCGGGAATGCCGGTGCGCGGAAACCGCTCGAACACCTTGGTGCGGAACGACTTGTACCCGGTTTCGCGCCCTTCCCAAAACGGCGAGTTGGTGCTCAGCGCAAACAAGTGGGGCAGGAAGTAGCGCAGCGCGTTCATCATGTACACGCCCACGTCGCGGCTTTCGATGCCCACGTGCACGTGCATCCCGAACACGAGGTTGGAGCGGGCGGCCTCCTGCAATTCCTCCACAATCTTGTCGTAGCGGGCGTCGGGCGTGATGGGCTGGTCCTGCCAGCGCGAAAACGGGTGGGTGCCCGCCGCGCCAATGCGCAGGCCCACGTTGCCGGCCAGCTCGATGACCTGGCGGCGCAGGTGCAGCACTTCGGTGCGGGCCTCGTGGATGTTCTGGCAAATGTTGGTGCCGACCTCCACCACGGACTCGTGCATTTCGGCCTTCACCTGCTCGTGGAGCGTGATTTTGCCGTTCTCCACGATCTTGGACATGTGCGAGCGCAGCTCCCGCGTGTCGGGGTCGATGGTCTGGAATTCTTCCTCGATGCCGAGGGTAAACGTGGGCAGCGGCATGGTGGGCAATTAAAAAAGGGAGGAAGGAAGAATTAACGGGGCCCCCACCGGCACGGCCGGGGCCCCGCAAAAAGCCCGGCTATTCGGGCTTTTTGGGTGCCGGCTTTTTGGCGGCGGGTTTTTTCGGCGCGGCGGGCTTGGGGGCCCCGCCGGCCGCCGGGGCCGCAGCTTTCGGCGCGGCGGGTTTCTTGGCGGCCGGTTTTTTGGGCGCGGGGGCGGGGGCGTCGGCCACCGTGAACTCGGTGGGGGCCCCAGCGCGGGCGCGGTGCGGGTGCACAAAGGAGCCCCAGGTGAGGTTGTCCTGGCCCGGCTTTTGGGCTTGGGCGCGGGCAATGGCCATGTTGGCGGCGGCCTCCACCACCCACTCGAAGTTCTTCTCGCCCACCGAGTTGATGTCGGCGTCGGGGGCCGGGTTGCCAAAGTCGATGGCCAGCGGAATGCCGTCGCGCACGGCAAATTCCACGGTGTTGAAGTCGTAGCCCAGCCCCGCGTTCAGCTTCAGCACGTAGTCCTTCATGGTGGCCAGCAGCTGCTCGCCGGCTTCGCCCGTCGTTTTCATCTCGGTGGCGTAGCGCAGGTGCGGCTCGTTGCGGGGCTCGTAGGGCATGATGAGCACCTCGGTGCCGCCGATGCAGTAGCAGCGGAAGTAATCGGTGAAGTCCACCGATTCTTGGAACAGCATCACCAACTGGCCGGTCTCGGCGTAGGCCCGAAAGAAATCGTCGGGCGAGTGCAGCTTGTACACGCTTTTCCAGCCGCCGCCCGAGTGGGGCTTCATGTAGGCCGGGAAGCCGATGTGGGCAAAGGCTTTTTCCCAGTCCATCATGCTCAGGTTGCGGAACGAGTTTTCGCTCGTGTCGCTGGGGCGCTCCTTGCTGGGCAGCAGCAGGGTTTTGGGCACCGGCACGCCCAGGCGCACGGCCAGCGCGTTGTTGAAGAATTTCTCGTCGGCCGACCACCAAAACGGGTTGTTGATCACCGCCGTGCCCATCAGGGCCGCGTTTTTGAGGTAGGCGCGGTAGAAGGGCACGTCCTGCGAAATGCGGTCGATGATGACGGCGTAGTCGGGGGCCACGTGCTGCTCTACCTCGTCGATTTTCACAAATTCGGCGCGGATGTCGGCCGGGGCCTTGGCGTTCACGCGGTCAATGAAGGCCTGCGGAAAGGTGTTTTCCTGGCCGAAGAGGATGCCAATTTTTTTCATGACAAGAAGCGTTGGGGTGTTGGAAGAGGTGACTAAAGCTAAATCGTGTGCAGGTACTGCGGAAACATTTCGCGCCACACCGGCCAGTCGTGGGTGCCGTAGGGGTTCACGTCGAGGCGGTACGGAATGCCTTTCTGGCTCAGCAGGGCGGCCATTTGGTAATTGGCTTCTTTGCAAAAGTCGTGTTCGGCCGTGCCCAGGATGATGTTCATCCACTGAAAATGCTCGCTGTGGGCCCCGGGCAGGAACTCGGGCGGGTTGTTGTAGTACACGTTCTCGTCGTGGTAGCCGTCGAGGAACTGGCGGATGTCGAACGCCGCGCCCATCGTGAAGAGGTGCGCCACCTGGTCGGGGTGGCGAAAGGCGAAATTGAGCGCGTGGTAGCCGCCGAAGCTGCACCCGGCCACGCCAACCTTGTCCACGTGGCACTCCTGCTGGAGCTGCGGCACCAGCTCTTCGCAGAGAAAAAAGTCGTAAAAAATGTGGTTTTGCACCCGGATGGCGGGCTCTAAATGCTTGGCGTACCACGAGTAGCGGTCGATGCTGTCGATGCAGTACAGCTTCACGCGGCCGGCCTCCACCAGCGGGCGGGCGGCTTCGACGAGGTTGAAGTCGCGGGCCTCGTAGTAGCGGCCGCCCGAGGTGGGGAAAATGACCACAGGGTAGCCCCAAGTGCCAAACACGAGCATATCGATGTCTTGGCCCAGGTGGTGCGAGTAAAAGCGGCGGTGCTGTTCGTGCAAAATCGGGGGCGGGGGAGAAGGGTGGAAGGCCGGACTGAACCGGCCGGTGCGGCAAACTAGCAAGAAAATTATTGGCCATAGCAATAAAGCCAGAAACGCCGGGCCGGGGCCCCGGTCAAATTCCTGGGGCCCCGGCCCGGTTTTTTGCGGCAAGTGCCGGGGCGGCCGTTACTTTGCCGCATGGTTGTGGTGAATGCAGACGCGGCGTTGCTGGCCGTGCGGGAGCGCGAGGAAGTGCTGGCGTCGGAGTTTTTGGGCCGCCCGGTGGCGGTGAGCGTGCTGCTGCCCCCCGGCCACGACGCGGCCCGCCCCGCGCCCTACCCCGTGCTGTACCTCAACGACGGCCAGGACCTGGCGCGCCTGCACCTGCGCGCCACCCTGGCCGCGCTGTGGGCCCAGGGGGCCCTAGCGCCTTTCGTGGTGGTGGCCCCCCACGCCAATGCGCAGCGCCTGCACGAGTACGGCATCGCCGGCCGACCCGACTACAACGGCCGTGGCAACCGCGCCGCCGCCTACACCGATTTTGTGCTGCGCGAACTGCTGCCCTGGGCCCAGGCCCAATACCGGGCCACCGCCGACCCCGCCCAGGCCGTGTTCGCTGGCTTTTCGCTTGGCGGACTGATGGCCTTCGACGCCGTCTGGCACCACCCCGAAGTGTTTGCACGGGCAGGGGCTTTCTCGGGCGCGTTTTGGTGGCGTGGGCGGGCCATCGGCGACGGCTACACGCCCGCCGAACGCCTCATGCACCAGCAGGTGCGGGCCCGCCCGGTGCACCCCACCCACGCCTTCTGGCTGCAAACCGGCACGCTCGACGAGCGCAACGACCGCAACGAAAACGGCGTCATCGACGCCATTGAAGACTCTTTGGACCTGGTGGACGCCCTGCGCGCCCAGGGCCTCGACACTGCCCGGCAGCTGCGCTACGTGCAAGTGGAGGGCGGCCACCACCACCCCGACACCTGGGGCCGGGTGCTGCCCGACTTCCTGGGGTGGGCCTTTGGGGCCCCCGCCGCGGCGGCCGCGCTGCCGCCGCCGCTGCCCGTGGTGCGCCTGCACCTCGACCCGCACCTGGCCCCCGCGCTGGTTTTGCCGGCGGCCGCGGCGGCGGTGCCGGCCAGCATCAACCTGCCGCCGCCGGCCCACCCCGCGGCGGGGCCCCTGCCCGTTTTTGTTTCACTGCCCCTCGTTGCTGCCACGCGCACCACCCGCCCCGAAGCCGGCGATTTTGCCCCGTTTTATGAAACCTACGTGGCGCTGGTGCCCGCTGGCCACGACCCGCTGGCCGCCCTGCGCGCCCAAGCCGCCGAGGTGCAGGCCACGTTCGGGGCCCTCACCGATGCCCAAGCCCTCACCGCCTACGCCCCCGGCAAGTGGACGCCCAAGCAGGTGCTGCTGCACCTGGCCGACGCCGAGCGCGTGTTTGCCTACCGGGCCCTGCGCTTCGCCCGCGCCGACGACCAGGCGCTGGCCGGCTTTGATGAGAATGCCTACGCCGACACCGGCGACGCCAACGCCCGGCCGCTGCGCGAACTGCTGGCCGAATACGCTGCCGTGCGCGCCGCCACGCTGGTCCTGTTCGAGGGCTTTACGGCAGCGCAGCTCGCCCGGCGCGGCACCGCCAACGGGGCGGCCGTGACGGTGCGGGCCCTGCTGTTCATCGTGCCCGGCCACGAGCGCCACCACCTCCACGTGTTCCGCGAGCGGTACGCGCCGGTGCTGCACCCGTAGATAAATTCCGAAGAATTTTTACCTTCGCCCCGCACAACACGCGGCGCGCCGCCGCGTTTCCCACCCGTTTCCACCCCTAACCCTGCTTTTCAACCATGGCCAAGAGCACCGACGCCCGCAAAGAAAAAAAGAAAGAGCCCGCGAAAACCACCAAGGAAAAGAAAGCGGAGAAAGACGAGAAGAAGCGCCAGAAAGACTTGCGCCAGGACTAACCCCCTGGGTGATGGCAGCTGCTATTTGGCGATCAACTCGCCTCATAAGTACCCGCGCTGCCCGCCGCACAAAAAAAGCCACTCCTGCGGGAGTGGCTTTTTTTGTGCGGCGGGCAGCGCGGCGCCGGGGCCCTAAAAGGAAGGCAACCCCTACGAGGTATTGCTGCTGGGGTTCAAACGGTATAATACGGTTCTTTTTCTTTGTCGTGGTAGCGCAAATAGCCGTGCAGCACCAGCTTGATCAACGTTTGGTAGGCGCGGCGCTTGCCGAAATTCACCAGCTTCATAAATTGCGGCAGCGTGAGGCGCGGGTGGGTCTTGGCGTATTCAATGGCGGCTAACTCGTGCCGGTTCAAGGGGATGCGCTCGAAAAGTGGTTCGGTAGGAGGGGCCTGGCGCTCCAGCACTTGTTCGGTGAGGCGGCTGGTTTGCACGCTTTGGTCGCGCACCCGCACGTAGCCGCGCCAGTCGCCGGGGGCCACTTGGGCCCGGTGGGGCTTGGCGGGGCTCTCGGGCACCGTCACCACCAGCACTGTGCGCCCGTCGGCCTCCACCTCGCGGAAGCGCAAGTCCGCCAGCGGCGGCTCCACGTGGTGCGCGGCGGCCTCGCGCAGCACAAACAGTTCTTCTTCCGCGTCGCGCACGCCCACCACCCGGCCCGCGTCGTCGACGCCTACTAGCACGTGGCCCCCGCGCGTATTGGCCAGCGATGCGAGCGTGCGCGAAATGCGGTGCACGTGGGTGGTTTTTTGCTTGAATTCCAGCGTTTCGCCCTCGCCGCGGGCAATCATCTTGGCTAATTCCATGCGGGCTTATACGCCGGCCGGAAACAAAACGTGCCGCCCCGGCAAAACCGGAGCGGCACGTGAACATGCGAAGCATTGGCGGCAGGGCCCCTGGCAGCCGGGCGAAAAAGCCAGCCGCCAATGACCAGCAGTTGCCCGCCTAGAAGGGCAGGTCGTTGTCGTCGTCGCTGGCGATGGGAGCCGCCGAGGGCTGGGCCCGCAGGGTTGGGTTCTGGTTTTGCGCGGCAGGGCGCGGGGCAGCCTGCTGCTGGGGCTGGCCGCCGTAGTTGGCCGCGCCGCCACCGCCTTGGGCAGCGCTGGCGGGCTCGATGCGCCAAGCTTCCAGGTTGGTGAAGTACATCATCTGGCCGTTTTTGTTGTAGCCGCGGCCGCGCAGGTTGAAGGCGATTTTCACCTCGTCGCCCACTTTAAACTGGTCCACCAAGCTGGTTTTGTCCATCACCAGCTGGAACTTGATTTGCTCGGGGTATTGGCCGTCTTGTACTTCCAGCACAAACTCGCGCTTGCGAAATTTTTCGCTGATTTGCTGCTCGTCGAAAATCTCAATCAGGCGGCCGGTTACGTCGTAAGCCATAAAACTTGGTCTTTTGGTAGGGTTGGAACTAGAACATCAAACCTACGAAAAAAATCCCTGTTTTGCCCGATTTTAGCTGAAGCAGGGGCCCCACGACCGGCCCGTTACCTTTGCTGCCGTTCGCCGTTCCCTTCCATAAAAGCACCCTTCATGCTCGCCCTGGCTCTTCACGGCGGCGCCGGCACCATTGCCCGCGCCGCCCTCACCCCCGCCGCCGAAACCCAGTACCGCGCCGCCCTGCAAGCGGCCCTGGCCACCGGCTACGCCGTGTTGGCCGGTGGGGGCCCTGCCCTCGACGCCGTGGAGGCCGCCGTGCGCAGCCTTGAGGACTGCCCGCTGTTCAACGCCGGGCGCGGGGCCGTGTTCACCCACGAGGGCCACCACGAGATGGACGCCGCCCTGGCCTGCGGCCGCACTGGCCGCGCCGGGGCCGTGGCCGGCGTGCGCCAGGTGCAAAACCCCATCCGCGCCGCCCGCCTCGTGATGGAGGCCACCGAGCACGTACTGTTGGCCTACCCCGGCGCCGACGAGCTGGCCCTCGAGCACGGCCTGCCCGTGCAGCCGCCCGCGTATTTTTTTACTCAGCAGCGCTACGACCAACTCCAAGATGCCCTCGCCGCCGGCCGCATGCAACTCGACCACGCCGCCGCGCCCGCCACTGACCCCCACTGGAAGAAAGGCACCGTGGGGGCCGTGGCCTGCGACGCCCGCGGCCACCTCGCCGCCGCCACCAGCACCGGCGGCATGACCAACAAGCGTTACGCCCGCATCGGCGACACGCCCCTCATCGGGGCCGGCACTTGGGCCGATGCCCGCTGCGCCATCAGCTGCACCGGGCACGGCGAGTACTTCATCCGGGCCGTGGCCGCGCACGACGTGGCCTGCCTGATGGAATACCGGGGCCTGAGCCTGGCCGAAGCCACCCGCGTGGTGGTGCACGACAAGCTGGCCCCGGCCGGCGGCGAGGGCGGCCTCATTGCCGTCGATGCCCTGGGCAACCTGGCCCTGCCTTTCAATTCGGAAGGCATGTACCGCGCCAGTCGCACGGAGCAAAGCGAGGAATTAATAGCTATTTATTAAATAGCCAGGGGCCCCGCAAGTGCATTCGCAATAAATCCCGCCCAGCAACTGCTGGGCGGGATTTATTGCGAATGCCTAAACCAACCGGTTAATTATAGCCGTCCAATACATTTTGCAAAATATTGGCAATCTCAACGTCGTGGGGTGGCGCAAATAACAAATTGTGTTCGCCGGGGATCTCGCTGATTTCGACGCCGTTTAACGCAAGCTCTTTCCAGCCCATGTATTGGGCGTCGTGCATGTAATAGAAAGTGTTTTTTACGCGAAACAGATCGAGCTTTATTTTTTGAGGTCTAATAACATAGCGGCGGGCCGCTTGGTCGATCATGGCCTCCACCTTGGGCGGTGGTTGGAAAAGCAATTCGTGCTGCCTGGCCTTGTCGTTGCTGAATCGAAGACAATATTTGTCAAAGGCTGACTTCGCCGTAATGTACCGGTGCTTGACAATTCCGCGCGGGTTTTTACCTAATAAAATAGCGTTGTGGACCACCATGCCAACGTTGTATTTAAAGCGAAACAAACGCTTCTTCAATTTGCTTTTCGCACTGTATTCCTGGCCGGCGTAAGTGTCGAAAGCAATGACTGATTTAATTTCTTTCCCTGCTGCCGTTAATTGTTGGGCCATCTCGTAGGCAATAATTCCCCCGAACGAATAACCGGCCAGCGCGTAGGGCCCCACGGCATCCTTGGCCACGATGGCGGCCACGTAGTGCGCAGCTATTTCTTCGACCGTGCCCAAGGGCTCGTCGATGCCGTTGAGCCCCTGGGCTTGCAAGCCGTAAACGGGCTGCTCAGGATTCATATTTTTGGCTAACGCATTAAATATTAGCACGTTCAATCCGGTCCCGTGCACGATGTAGAGCGGGGTTTTGCTGCCACTGGGCTTAATGGGCACCAGCGAATCCCAGGTAATGAATTTGCTGTCCAACTGGAGCATCGACGCAATTTTCTCCACCGTCGGGTGCTCGAACAGCGCAGCCAGGGGCAGGCGTTTGCCGGTTTCTTGGGCCAGTTGCGCCATGGCTTGCACGGCAATCAACGAGTGCCCGCCCAATTCGAAAAAATCGTCGTAAACCCCTACTTTTTCCAGGCCCAGCAGCGGCGCCCAAATGGCGGCCACCATCTTCTCCACGTCGGTGCGCGGGCCGATGTAGCCAATTTTGGTAGGGGCAGTTTCTAAGTAGCCGGTGTTGGTTGAAGAGGGAGGCAAGCCGGGTCCGGTTAGGCTGGCCAGGGCCAAGCGGTCAATCTTGCCGTTGGCGGTGAGCGGGAAGGCGGGTTGGATGGTAAACCTGGCGGGTACCATGTAGGCCGGCAATTGCTTGTGCAACACCCTCTTCCAGGCAGCAAGCCGGGTGTCTAAGTCGCTGGGCAACCAGTTGTCGTCGGCGAGGACGTGGGCGTGCAGGTGGGCCTGGGGGGTGTTGGGGGCCCCCGCCACCACCACGGCGGCCTTGATGCCGTCGATGGCGGCCAAGGCGTGCTCGATTTCGCCCAGCTCGATGCGGTAGCCCCGCAGCTTCACCTGCTGGTCGAGCCGGCCCAGGCACTGCAATTCGCCGGTGGGCAGGAGCTTGCCCAGGTCGCCGGTGCGGTAGAGGAGGGCCCCGGGCGTGGCCCCGAAGGGGTTGGCAATGAATCGTTCGCGCGTTAGTTCGGGCTTGTGCAGGTAGCCGTTGGTCACCCCATCGCCCCCGATGAGCAGCTCGCCGATTGCGCCGGGCGGCACGGCGCGCAGGTTTTCGTCGACGACGTAAAACTGGGTGTTGGCAATGGGGTGGCCGATGGTGATGGTTTCGGCCGGGGCCGTGATTTGCTTAACTGCCGACCAAATGGTGGTTTCGGTGGGGCCGTACAAATTCCACAGCGATTGGCACCGGGGCACCAGCTGCCGGGCCAGTTCGGCCGGCAGGGCCTCGCCGCCGCACAGGGCCTTGAGGGGCAGCTGGCGGGTCCAGCCCGCATCCAGCAGCAGCTGCCAGGTGGTGGGGGTGGCCTGCATGGCGGTGATGCGCGCGGTTTCGAGCAGCCGCAGCAGCCGGTGGCCGTCGCGGGCTTCGGCCGGCTCCGCCAGCACCACCGTGGCCCCGGTAACGAGCGGCAGGAAGAGCTCCAGGCCGGCAATGTCGAAGGATACCGTGGTGACGGCCAAGAGTTTGTCCGACGCATCGAGGCCCGGCGCCTGCTGCATGCTGCACAGGAAGTTGACCACGTTGCGGTGCGTTACCTGCACGCCCTTGGGCTGGCCGGTCGAACCCGACGTGTACAGCACGTAGGCCAGCTGGTCGCTCGCCACGGCTACCGCCGGGGCCTGGTCGGAACAACCGGCCATCGCCGCCAGGATTTCTTCCAGCACGAGCGCCGGCGCCGGGGCCCCAAAGCCGTGGCGGAGCCGGGCCGAGGCAATGAGCACCCGGGCGCGCGCATCGGCCAGCATGTAGGCGATGCGGTCCGGCGGGTACACCGGGTCGAGGGGCAGGTAGGCGGCCCCGCACTTCACGACGGCCAGCAGCGCCACCAGCAGGGCGGGCGAGCGGTCGGCCACCAGCGCCACGATGTCGCCCGGCCGCACGCCCTGCGCCAGCAAGTAGTGGGCAAACTGGTTGGCCTGGCCTTCGAGCTGCTGGTAAGAGACCTCGGTGGGGCCGAATTGCACGGCGGTTTTGGTGGGCGTGGCCCGCGCCTGGGTGGCCACCAGCTGGTGCAAGGTTTGGGTGGCCGGGTAGGGCTGGGCCGTGGCGTTCAGCGCGGCGTAGGCCGGGGCCAGGGGCGCGCGCAGGTCCCGGAGCTTGACGCCCGGGTTTTCGGCCACTTCGGTGAGCAGCTGCTCGAAGCGGGCCATCA
This sequence comes from Janthinobacterium lividum, assembly GCA_050954665.1. Taxonomy (GTDB): domain Bacteria; phylum Bacteroidota; class Bacteroidia; order Cytophagales; family Hymenobacteraceae; genus Hymenobacter. The sequence continues at coordinate 150,732 of JBPBPC010000048.1, read as the reverse complement.
GCTGGTCGATGGTGGCCGGCGCAAACAGGGCCGCGTTGTACGACCATTCCACGGTCATCGCCGCATCCGAGCCGCTGGCGTTGACGAACAGCTCGAAGTTCTCGTAGGCGCGGGGCAGGGTGGTGAGCTCGTGGGCGAGGCCGTGGAAGGCCACCGCGTCGCCCAGCCCCAGGTCAATGTTGAACACCACGGGCACCAGCGGCACCCGCCCCCCGCCCCGGGCCACCGGCAGCTTTTTGAGCAGGCTGCCAAACGTCAGGTTTTGGTGGTCGTAGGCGTCAAAAATGGCTGTTTTGCGCTGTTTTAGGTAATCGACGAACCGCAGCTCGCCGGTGGGGCGGCTGCGCAGCGGCAGCAAATTCACGCAGTGGCCCACCAGGCGGGCCGCCCCGAGGGGGGCCTGGCCGGCCGCCGGCAGCCCCACCACCAGGTCGGTTTGGCCGGTGAGTTGGTGCAGCAACACCTCAAAACCCGCCAGCAGCGTGGTCACGAAGCTGCACCCGGTCCGCTGCCCCAGCTGCTTGAGGGCCCCCAACAGCGGGGGCGGCAGCGGGTAGTCTTGGCGGCGGCTGGCGTAGGTGCGGGCGGCGGGCCGGGGGAAGTCCGTGGGCACGTCGAGCACCGGGACGGAGCCCTGGTACTGTTCCACCCAAAACTGCTCGATGCGGCGGTAATCCGGGCTTTGGTAAAACGCGGCCTGGTCGTCGGCGTAGCTGCCGAAGGCGGGCGGGGCGGGCAAAAAAGGCAGCATTTGCTGGGCGTACGCCGAGTACAGCTGGCCCAAATCCTGGAGCATCACGCCGATGGACCACCCGTCGCACACGATGTGGTGCGCCGTGAGCGTGAGGCAGTGGTCGGTGGCCGACAGCGCCGCGAGGCTCGCCCGCAGCAGGGGCCCCTGGGTGAGACTGAAAACGTGCTGCGCCTCTTGGCGCGCGTGCGCAGCCAGCCATTGGCGCTGTTCGGCGGGCGTCTGCGGGGTAAGGTCGTGGCAGGTGAGTGGCAGCGGCTCCGGGGCCAGGATGCAGAGGTGCCGGCCGTCGGCGCTGAAGGTGGCGCGCAGGGCTTCGTGCTGCGCCACCAGCGCGTCGAGCGCCCGTTGCAGGGCCGCGCGGTCCAGGGGCCCGGCCAGGCGCAGGGCCACGGCTTCGTTGTAGGCGCGGTTGGCGTCGTCGCTGCCCAGCAGGCACGCGGCCCAGATTTCGGCCTGGGGCTCGGTCAGCGGCGCGAGCCGCACAATTTCCGGCCCGGCAAAAGGGTCAAAACCAAAAACATTGCTGGTATCGAGTGCTTCCATAATAAATGCAGGCAGCCAATGGGGACTGCTTGACTGTTAATCGTAATAAAATAGCCTACGAATAAGTAAAAAATCAATTAAAGATATTTAATAAAAAGCATTTATAACAATATTCATATAATAAGCCTCTTGGCTGCACTGGGGCCTAGTCCTGGGCTTGTGGATTAACTAGGGGCCCTGCCACTGAGGCCGCGGCCCGGGGCCCAAATTGCGGGGCCCCGGGGTGCCGGACGCGCGGCACCTGGGCCACGCACGGCCACGCAGTCAGAAGCTGCGGCTCGTATTGAAGACCGGGCTTTCAGTTCACTTCAACCTTGGTGTATTCGCCGGCCTGGCCGTTGGCAACGAACCATGCGGGGTTGCCGTGGCGGTCGCGGCCGAGGCGGGCCCCCGGCACCGGGGGCTGGTTGAGGGCCCGGGCGGGGCAGGGCACTGCCGGCACGGGGCCCGCTGCGGGGGCGGCCTGGAAAAACCCGGCTTCCCGCATTTCCCGCACGCCGGCCAGGAGCAAGTCGGCAATCAAGGTTACGTCGGCGTCGGTGTGGGCCTCCGTCATGAAGCAGGGGAAGCCGTCCCAGATGTGCAGGCCTTTTTCGCGCAACAGCGTGAACAAGAGTTCGCTGTAGGGGACTTCTTCGCGGAACTTGATTTTCCAGAGCGAGCCGAACTGGGCCACGAAAAAGGGCAATTCCTGCTGCGCGAAGGCCGGGTTCAGCAAGTCCGCCAGGCGCGCGGCTTTGGCCGTGAGGCCCTGCTGGAGGGCGGGGCCCCGGGCTTTCAGGTGCAGCAGCACGGCCCGGGCCGCGGCCAGGGCCAGCGGGTGCCGCACGAAAGTGCCGGCAAAGTAGGTCACCCCGGCTTCGGGCACCGAGGCGTCGCCAAACTGCCAGCCTCCGCCGTCGAGCGCGTCCATGAGCGCGCGCTTGCCGGCGATGACGCCAATGGGCAGCCCGCCGCCCACCACTTTGCCGTAGGTGGCCAGGTCGGCCTGGACGCCGAACAGGGCCTGGGCGCCGCCGGGGTGCAGGCGAAAACCGGTGATGATTTCGTCGAAAATGAGCACCGTGCCCGCCGCCGCCGTCACGGTCCGCAGCTGCTGCAAGTACGCCACGGGCTGAAATTCGGGCCGGCGGCTCTGCACGGGCTCCACCAGCACGGCGGCCAGTTCGGCGGCCCGCTCGGTGATGATGCGCAGGCTTTCGTCGGTGCCGTAGTCGAGGATGAGCATGTTTTGCACGGACTCCGGCATGATGCCCGCGGCGGCCGGAAACGACTTCAGGGCCTTGGTGCCGCGCACCAGCACCTCGTCGACGATGCCGTGGTAGGAGCCCGTAAAGGCCACCACCAGCGAGCGGCCCGTGGCCGTGCGGGCGATGCGCATGGCGCCGAGCACGGCTTCCGAGCCGGTGCTGCACAAGGCCACGCGGTCGGCGCCGGTGAATTCGCACAGCAAATCGCACACTTCGCCGGCCAGTGCGTGCTGGGGCCCCACCTCGTAGCCGCGCTCGATTTGCGCGTGCAGCGCCTCGGCAATGAAGGCCGGCTGGTGGCCGAACATGCACGAGCCGAACCCGTTCAGCACGTCGAGGTACTCGTTGCCGTCGAGGTCCCACAGCTTGCTGCCCTTCGACCTGCCGACCACCAGCGGGTACACCAGCTCTTTGGTGAGGGGCCGGAAGCCCGACACCACGCGCGGGTCGGCCATGCGCGCGCGGTGCTGCTGCGTGTAGGCCTTGCTGGCCTGGGTTTTTTGGGTGTAGCGGGCCGTCAAATCGTGCAAAAAGGCCTGCTGCTGGTCGGTTAACTGGCTGGCGTGCTTCTCGATGCGCGGCGAGGCCCCAAAGGGCTTCTTGATCTCCACGGCCTCCTCCGCTGTGATTTGCAGGGCGGCCGCCGGGGCCCCGGCGACGGGCGCACTGGCCGGGGCAGGAGTAGGGGCGGAGGGCGCGGGCGCGGGCAGCGGCGCCAGCGCCACGGGGGCGGCGCCTTGCAGCAGGGCCACCTGCTTGGCCAGGAGTTGCAGCTGCTGGGCAATGAGGCCCAAAGCCGAATCGGCGCCTGGCCCGGCCAGCGGGGCAAAGGCCCCCGGCGCCGGCCCCGCAACCGGCGCCACAAACGGAGGAGCGGGGGCCCCGGCCGCGGTGGGCACGGGGGCCGGCGTTGGCGCCGGGGCCCCGGCCGTGGGCTGGTAGGCCGCGGGCGGCAGGGCTTGGTCGAGGTAGTCCACCAACTGGTTGGGGGTGGCGTAGCTTTCGTTCAACTGCCGGAAGGTGATGGGCAGGCCGAATTGCTTCTTGAGGGCGAGGGCCAGCTGGGTAATCAGCAGCGAGTCGAAGCCGATTTCCAGGAACGTCAAGTCAGGCGAGACGCCGGCCATTTCGATGCCCGAGGCGTTTTCCAGCACTTCGCTGAGGGCCGTGAGTAGTGTAGGTTTCCTCATAGGGGTAGGCGGAGGAGTGAAAGAAATAGGGGCCGGCGCCGTCGAAACAGTGGGCGGCGCAACGACGGAGGAAGGCGGTACGGGGGCGGGCACCGGCGCCACCGCGGGCGTGGGCGCCAGCCAGCAGTGCTGGCGGTCAAATGCATAAGTGGGCAGCAGCACGCGGCGCGGGTGCCGCCCGGCGTGCACGGTGGCCCAGTTGGGGGCCACGCCGCGGAGCCACAGCTGGCCCAGGGCCCCGAGCAGCGCACGGTACTCGGGGTTGGGCCCCGAACCTTTTTTCAGGCTGGCGAGCACGGCGGCCGGCCGGCCGGCCAGCTGCTGCTGGGCCAGGGCGGCCAGCACGTGGCCGGGGCCCACTTCCAATAAAATGGGCTGGGGTTCGGTAAGCAAGGTGTCGAGGGCGGCGGCGAACTGCACGGTTTGCCGCAAGTGGGCGGCCCAGTACCCGGGGTCGGTGGCTTGGGCATCGGTCAGCCAAACGCCGCTGACGGTCGAAACCACCGGTTTTTGGGGGCGGTGCAGCGGCACGTTTGCCACGGCTTGCCGGAACGCGTCCACCGCGGGGTCCATCATGGCCGAGTGGAAGGCGTGGCTGGTGGCCAGCACCCGGTTGGGAACGTCTTGGGCATCGAGCGTCCGGGCGAAGCACGCCACTGCCTCGTCGGGGCCCGCCACCACAACCGCGGCCGGCCCGTTGACGGCGGCCACCGACAGGCCCGCGGGCAAAATAGCGGCGAGCCGGTCGGCCGCCAGCCGCACCGACAGCATGCTCCCGCCGGGCAGCTCGCCCACCAGCCGGCCCCGGGTGGCCACCAGCGCCAGTGCGTCGGCCAGCGAAAACACGCCCGCCAGGTGGGCGGCCACGAACTCGCCCACGCTGTGGCCGCAATAGCCGGTGGGCACCACGCCCCAACTGGCCCACAGCCGCGCCAGGGCGTATTCGGTCACGAACAGCGCCGGCTGGGCGTAGCGGGTGTTGCGCAGGCGGGCGTCCGCCTCCGCATCGCCGGGCGCGGGAAACAACACTGTCCGCAAGTCGGTGGGCAACTGGGCCCCCAGCAGGGCGGCGCACTCGTCCACCGCTGCGCGGTAGGCGGGCTCGTGGTCGTACAGTTCGCGGCCCATGCCCACGTACTGCGCGCCTTGGCCCGGGAAGAGGAAGAACACGTCGCCCGCGGCCGCGGCCAACGCGGCAGTGGTGCCGGCCGCCGCCGGGGCTTGCAGCTGCGCCCGCAGCTCCGGCCCGTCGGCGGCGATGGCAAACCGGCGGTGCTCGAACGGGGCCCGGGTGATGGGCAGCGTGAACGCTACGTCGGCCAGGGCCGGCGCGCCGGGGGCGGCGAGGACGTCGGCCAGGTGCTGGGCGTAGGCGTCGCGGCTGGTGGCCGATTTGGCCGACCACACCACCAGCTCGGCCGGGCGCGCGCGGGCCGGGGCCCCCGGGGCGCGGGCCGGGGCCCCCGCCTCCTCCACGATGACGTGCACGTTGGTGCCGCCCACGCCAAACGAGCTGACGCCCGCCCGCCGGGGCCCCGCGCCCGCGGGCCAGTCGGCCAGGGCGGTGTTCACGAAGAAGGGGCTGTTGGCAAAGTCGATGAGCGGGTTGGGCGCGGCGTAGCCCAGCGAGGCCGGGATTTGCCGGTGGTGCAGGGCCAGGGCGGTTTTGATGAAGCCGGCCACGCCGGCGGCAGCCGTCAGGTGGCCCATGTTGCTTTTGATGGAGCCCAGGGCGCAAAACTGCCGCTCTGCCTGCGCGCCAAACGCGCTGATCAAGCCCGCCATTTCGATGGGGTCGCCCACCGGGGTGGCCGTGCCGTGGGCCTCCACGTAGCCGAGGGTGGCGGGGGCCACGCCCGCGTCGGCCAGGGCCATGCGGATGGCGCCGGCTTGCCCGTCGGCGTTGGGGGCCGTGAAGCTGCCCTTGCCGCCGCCGTCGTTGTTCACGCCGATGCCCTTGATGAGGGCGTAAATCGGGTCGCCGGCGCGGCGGGCGGCGGCGGCGTCTTTCAGCACCACCACCCCGGCCCCGTCGCTGAACACGGTGCCCCGGGCGTCGGCGCCGAACGGGCGGCAGTGGCCGTCGGGGCTCAGCATCGCGCCTTCCTGGTACAAGTGGCCGCTGCGCACGGGCGCCGTGACGCTGGCCCCGCCCGCCAGCGCCACCTCGCACTGCCCGCTGCGGATGCTTTGCACGGCCTGGGCAATGGCCAGCAGCGAGGTGGAGCAGGCCGAGTGCACGCTCACCGCCGGGCCCGTCAGGTCGAGCTGGTAGGCGGTGCGGGTGGCGATGTAGTCCTTCTCGTTGGCCAGCATCACTTGGAAGCTGCCCACCTGGTCCGCGTCCGGGTGGCCCAGCACGTTGTTCAAGTAGTACGTATTGTGCCCGCAGCCGGCAAATACCCCCACGCGGCCGGCGTAGTGCGCGGGCAGGTGGCCGGTTTGCTCCAGGGCTTCCCAGGCGATTTCCAGAAAAATGCGCTGCTGCGGGTCCATGGCCGCGGCCAGCTTGGGCGGGAGGCCAAAAAAGCCGGCGTCGAACCGGTCGGCGCCCGCAATGACGCCGCGGGCCGGCACGTACAGCGGGTCGTTGGTGACGGCCGCCGGGAGGGACGCGTCCAGCTCGGCGGGGCTGAAAAAGCTGGTGGTTTCCCGGCCTTCGCGCAGCACCTCCCACAGCGCCGCCACGCTGGGGGCCCCCGGAAAGCGCCCGGCCATGCCAATCACGGCCACTTCGGTGGGGCCCCCGGCGGCGGCGCGCGGCGCCGGGGCCTCCGCAGGCGCCGCGGCCGGGGCCCCCAGGTGCCGGGCCAGGCCGGCGGCGGTGGGGTACTGGTAGAGCTTGGTGATGGGCAGCACGTGCTGCTGCTGCTTGAGGGCGGCCACCGTTTTCTGCGCCAGCAGCGAGTTGCCGCCCAGCTCAAAAAAGTTGTCGTCGGCCCCCACCCGGTCCAGCTGCAAAAAGCCTTCCCACGTGCCGGTAATCAGGGTTTCCAGGGCCGTGCGGGGCGCGCGGTAGGGCCCCGCCGTGGCCGGCCGCTGCTGGGTGGGGGCCGGCAGCAGCTTCTTGTCCACCTTGTCGCTGATGGTCCGCGGCAGCGCGGCGAGCCACACCAGGGCCGCGGGCTGCATATAGTCGGGCAGGGTGCGGGCCAGGGCCTGCCGGATGGCCGCGTCGTCGGGGGCGTCGGTGGCCACCAGGTAGGCCACCACTTGCTTCTGGCCGCCGGGCCCCGGCCGCATCACCACCACCGATTCGCGCAGGGCGTCGAGGCGGTTCAGGGCTACTTCAATCTCGCCCAGTTCGACGCGGTTGCCCCGAATCTTTACCTGGTCGTCGCGCCGGCCCAAAAACTCCAGGGCCCCGTCGGGCCGGTAGCGGGCCATGTCGCCGGTGCGGTAAATGCGAATCAGGCCTTTTTGCGGGTGCGGCCACAGCACGAAGCGCTCGGCCGTCAGCTCGGGTTGGTGGAGGTAGCCCGCCGCCAGTGCCCGGCCCGCGATGCACACCTCGCCCCCGGCCCCGGCGGGTTGCACGCGCAGGTCCTCGTCCAGAACCAGCAGTTCGGCGTCGACGATGGGCCAGCCCATGTGCGGGATGTCGGGCCAGGTGGCCGGGTCGGCGGGGAGCTTGTTTTCGGTGACCCAGATGCTGCCTTCGGCCGGGCCGTACACGTGCATGAGCGTGCAGGCTGGCAGGGCCGCAAACAGCCCCCGGATTTGCGGGGTGATTTTGAGCTGCTCGCCGCCGATGATGACCTCGCACAGGTCCTCGGGAAACTGCTGTTCGGCCGTGGCGGCCTCGGCCAGGTACTGCAGGGCCACGTAAGGCAGGTAGGCCCGGTGAATGCGGTGGCGGCGCAGGTACGCCAGCAGCTGGCCCGCGTCGAGCCGGTGGGTGTTGTCGATCAGGTGCACCGTGCCGCCGCTGGCCAGCGGCAGCAGCACTTCCAGAAACGAAACGTCGAAGGTGAGGTGGCAAAATTGCAGCGTGTGCCGCCCCGGCTGGGCTTGGTTGTGCGCCATTTGCCAGTCCATGAGCTGCAACAGCCCCGCGTGGGGCATGCACACGCCCTTGGGCTGCCCCGTCGAGCCCGAGGTGTAGAGGACGCACGCCGTGGGGTTTTGCGCCAGCACCCGGGCGGCCGGAAACGTGGCGGTGGTATCGTCCGAAGCAATGATTTGCAGCCCCAATCCCGCCAGCAGCGCCGCGCCCGCGGCAGGCGCCACGCAGGCCCCCAGCCCCGACCCGGCCACAATCTGGCGGAGCCGTTCCTCGGGGTAGGTGGGGTCGAGGGGCAGGTAGGCCTTGCCCGCCTTCAAAATGGCCAGCAGGCCCACCACCATTTCCAGGCTGCGGGCGGCGCTTACGCCCACAAATTCGGCCGCGGCCGCGTGGTGCAGCACGGCTTGGCCCAGGTGGTTGGCCCGGTCGTTCAGTTGCTGGTACGTGAGGGAATCGGCTCCAAAAACGACGGCTACGCGGCCAGGATAGGCCGCAGCAGCTTGCTCAAACAAGTGGTGCACCAGCCGCAAGGGAAGTAGCCTTTCGCCTGTTTCGAAGCCGTTAATAACAGTAGCATTCATCTCGGCACGGGCTGGTTGATTTAATAATGAATGAAATATCTAAAAAAAACAATACAATGACTAAAAATAGGACTGTAATTAGGACCTGTATTTCGATTTGGAATACGAGCGCTTAAATGTAACAGGTATTAAGCCTTATTTTCTGTAGCGTAAATGCAGCGGTCTGGCCTTTGCTCGCGCGCTTACGCGTCGCCCGCGGCTGACGCAACACGGCCACCTGCGCCAAAAATAAGGCCTGTGGGCAGAACTAGGGGGCTTGCGTAATAGCATGAAAAAACCCTTGGCTGCCGATTAACGGCAACCAAGGGCTCCTGAACCAGGTACAAACTAACGTTTAATATAGTCTATGTTAAATTATAATGTATCTGATAAAAATGTATTCATTAAAGCGTTTCTAATTCCCCCCGCTGGGGTAAAATTTCCGCTCCTCCACGTGGTACACGTTGCCTTTGGCCAGCACGTGCATGGTGAGGTTTTCGATGGACAGGGCCGTGCCTTTCTTGGCGGCGGCGGCGTTGTTGTGCACCACGTTGTGGCCGTCGAGGATGATGACGAGGTTGGAGCCGATGGTTTCGACCACGTTGCCGCCGGTGATGAGCACGCCGGTGTCTTCGCCCAGGCCGATGCCGATAAGCTTGGGGTAGAGGCTCACGGCCTCGATGAGGCGGCCGAAGCGGCCGCGCTTCACGAAGTGCGAATCGATGATGGCGGTGGAGAGCAGGCCCAGGCCGGGGCCCATCTTCACGGCGCCTTTGAGCAAGGCGTCGGGCACGGAGCCGCCCCGGATCATGTGCTGCGACATGGCCATGGCCCCGGCGCTGGTGCCGGCAATCACGAAGTTGGGCTCGGCGCGGTAGCGGCGCAGCATGGCGTCGAGGAAATCGGTTTCGCCGAACATTTCGCGCAGCCGCGACTGGTTGCCGCCCGAAAACATCACCACGTCGGCGGCCAGCAAGCGGTCGAGGTACTCGGGCTGGCAGGCGTCCTCCGGGGTGCGGATGTCCATGATGCCCACGTTGTGGCAGTTGAGCATGGCGAAGGAAGCCGTGTAGATGGGCCCCACTTCCTGCGGAATCATGGAGGCGGTGGTGATGACTTCGATGCGCGGGTCGGCCTTGCCCGACTCGGACACGACGCGCTTGAGAATGCCCAGCTCAAAAAAATTCAGGTAGTACTGGCGGCGGGTGCGGGGGTTGGGGTAGGTGCCCTTGTCTTCGTTGCCGCCGATGGCGATGAGCTTGCCCAGGGGATGAATGGTTTTCAACGGAATGCTAAAATCTAAACTGCGGGAAAATAAAACAACCGGGGCCAGGGCCCCTAGGGTGGGCGGGGCCCGGCAAAAGTCGGGCCGCCGCCGCATGGGTACGTAAGAACGGAGCGCTACGCCGGGGCGCCGCCCCCGTGGCAGACACCGGTTTGCCGCGGCTACCTATATATAAGGTATGGCGCGGCGGGTTGGCGCCCGCCTACGCCCCCTCGGCCAGCAGCGCGTCGAGGGTGGCGGTGGCCACGGCGTGGTAGTTGGGGCGGGCGGCGGCGTACAGCCGGCGGGCGCGGGCCGGGCCCCCGGCCGTGGACCGCAGCGCCTGGTACAGGGGCACGATGAACTTGCGCCGCCCCACGCGGCGCAGGAAGTTTTCCAGCGCCGCGTCGGCGGCGCCGTAGCCGGCCCGCACGGTGTGCGGAAACCACGCCGCCAGAATTTCGGCGTTGCCCGACGCCGTGAAGCGGAAGACGTCGTCGAGGGCCCCAAGGCCGGCTGCCCCCAGGGCCGGCGGGAGGCCACCGAGGAAGTGCACCCACTCGTGGCTGCTCCATCCGGCGGTGGCCGGGGCCAGGGCGGCCGGTGCGGTGCCGGCGGCGAGCTGGGCCAGGGCCCCGGCCACGGCTGCGAAGCGGGCGGCGGCCACGGGCACCGCCGCCGCGGGCAGGCCGGGGCCGTCGACCCAAGCGGCCAGCGCTACCTCGGCTTCGAGGCCGGGCGTGGCGTCGAGCAAGGCAGCGCGCAGGTAGGCGAGGAAGGCGTCGGTGCCCATCGCCTGGAAGCTGAAGCGGGCGAAGTATTCCTTAATAAAGGCGTCGAGGCGGGGCCGGCCCACGCGGGCTTCGAGGGCCAGCAGCAGGGCGCACCCTTTCTCGTAGGCAATTTCGGTGAGGCCGTCGTCGGGGTCGCGGCCGGCTAGGTGCAGGCGCAGGTGGGTGTCGGCACTGGTGGGGCCCAGCTCGGCAATGGTGCGGGCGAGGGCCGCGCGGCCCAGCACCCGGAGCATGTCGGCGTAGGGCCGGCCGTACAATTGTTCCATGATGCGGCGCTCGAAATACACCGTGAACCCCTCGTTGAGCCAGAAGTCGTTCCAGGTTGCATTTGTAACCAGGTTGCCACTCCACGAGTGCGCCAGCTCGTGGGCCACCAGGCTCGTCAGGCTGCGGTCGCCGGCCAGAATGGTAGGGGTTACAAATGTTAATCGCGGGTTTTCCATGCCCCCGAACGGAAAGCTGGGCGGCAGCACCAGCAAATCGTAGCGTTCCCAGCGGTAGGGCCCGTAGAGCTGCTCGGCCGTGGCCACCATCTGCTCCAGGTCGGCAAACTCGTGGGTGGCCGCCGCCAGGGTGGCCGGCTCGGCGTACACGCCGGTGCGCCCGCTGAGCGGGGCGAAGGCGAGGTCGCCCACGGCCAGGGCCATCAGGTAGGCCGGAATGGGTTGGGCCATGCGGAAGCGGTAGGTGCCGCTGGGGTCGAGGCGCTGGGGGTTCTCGGCGCTCATCAGCGCCAGCAGATGGGGCGGTACGCGCACGGTGGCTTCGTAGGAGAAACGGATGCCGGGCGAGTCTTGACACGGCAGCCAGGTGCGCGCCAAAATGGCCTGCGACTGGGTGAAGAGGAACGGCTCGGTGCCGGCCGTTTGCTCCGGTGCCAGCCACTGCAAAGCTGCGGCGCCGGGCCCCGTGCGGTAGCGGACGGTGACGGCCGCCGTGCCCGGTGGCAGGGCAATGCGCAGGGCCTGGCCGAGCACAGGGTCGTCGGCCCCCAAGGCAAACGCCAGGGCGGGGCCCCCGGCGTGGGGGCCCGCGGCCGCGGCCTCGATGGTCAGGCCGCGGGTGTCGAGCACCAGCGCGTCGGCTGCCCCGGCGGGCGCGGCTAGGTACCAAGTAGCGGTGCCGGCCAGGGTGCGGGCGGTGAAGTCAACGGCGAGGTCGAGCGCCAGGTGGCGCACCCGGGCTGGGCCAGTGCCGGCATGGCTGTGGGGGTCGGGAGGCGGGGGCGAGGTGGTGGGAGACATGTCGGCAACGTAAGAAGTGCGCCCGGGGCCGGGGCTTTCCCCGGCCGGGCCCGCAAAAGTACGCGGCCCACCCAGGCGTTTTGGCCCCAAACGTGCAGGGCCGCCCGGCATACCGTAACTTGCGCCGGCACGCGGTGGGGTGGGGGCCCGCAACCCCGCCGCGTGCCGGCCAGTACAACGGCTCATCCGTAGTTTTTCCCCGGCGGGCCCCGCGCCCGTCTTCCTGCTTCATGCCGTTCGTTCGTCAATCTTTTCTTTCTTATTTTCTGGTGCTGCTGCTCGGCAGCTTTTTCGGTGCGGCGCTGCTGAGCGGCTGCGGTTCTGACAAACAAGGACAGACCACCGCGCCAGCCGCCGGCCCGAACGGTCCGCAGCCGCTGCTTGACAGCGCCTACGTGGCACGGGCCCTGGGGGCCGTGCCCCAGTTCCGGGCCCAGTTGCCATGGGCGAAGAAGTTTTACCGCGAGCGGGAGTACCGCCTGGGATGGTTCAAGGACCACCAGTTGGTGCCGCAAGCCACGCAGTTGCAGCAAACCATTGCCAAAGCCAGCGAGGAAGGACTGGACGCCCGCAAGTACCAGGTGAAGGATTTAGCTAAGTTGTTCAGCCAATTGAAGATAGCGCCCGACGCGGCCCACCGTGACGCGCTGGAACAAGAGATTGACGTGGCTTTATCGGGCACTTACTTCGTGTGGGCGTCCGATTTTTACCGCGGTGTGGCCAATCCGCACGACGCCAAAAGCACCGCCTGGCAGGTAAAGCCGAACAAAATTAAACTGCATAAAGCCCTGCTCACGTACCTCGGCGATCGTAAAAGCAAGTATGGTTATTACCAGTTTGCGCCCCTGCACCCCGAGTATAATAACCTGAAAAAAGCCCTGGCCGCCTACCGCATCCGCGAGGCGGCGGGGGGCTGGCCTGCGCTGCCCGCGAACCTGGTCCTGCGCCCGGGGCAAGCTTCACCGGCCGCATCGGCGTTGCGCCAGCGGCTGCTGGGGGCCCCGGCCGACACCGCTGCCCATGCCTCGCCGGTGTACGATAAGGCGCTGGTGAACGCCGTAAAAGCTTTCCAAAACGATGCCGGCCTGCGGCCCGACGGCGTGGTGAGCGGAGCCACGTTGCACGAGCTAAACGTGCCCATCGGCCAGCGCATCGACCAAGTATTGCTGAACATGGAACGCTGGCGCTGGCTCCCCAAAAAGTTTGAACCCGATTATTTATTGGTCAACATTCCGGAGTACCGGCTGCGCGTGGTGGAGAATGGGCAGGAGGCGCTAACCATGCGCGTCATTGTGGGCAAGACCCTTACGGCCACCCCAATTTTTAGCGACAAGATGCAGTACGTGGTGCTGGCCCCCTACTGGAACGTGCCTTTCAGCATCATCGACAAAGAGCTAAAAAATAAGTTGGCCGCCAACCCCGAATACCTCGACCGCCTCGACATGGAAGTGGTGAAAGGCTACGGCCGCAAGGCCACTATCATCGACCCCACCACCATCGACTGGGCCAACGTAACGCAGGCCAATTTCAAGTACACGGTGCGCCGGCGGCCGGGGCCCAAAAACGACTTGGGCAACGCCAAGTTTATCTTCCCCAACTCGAACGACGTTTACCTGCACGACACGCCCCACGGCGAGTTGTTTTCGCAGGTCAGCCGCAATTTCAGCCACGGCTGCGTGCGGGTAGAGGAGCCCATGAAGTTGGCCGCCTACCTGCTGCGCGACAAGCCCGAGTGGAACGAGCAAACCATCCTCGACACCGTGGCCACCCACCGCGAGAAGTACATTACGCTCACCAAAAAGCTGCCCGTGTACCTCGTCTACCTCACGGCCTGGGCCGACGCTGACGGCCACGCCCACTTCCGCGACGACATCTACGGCCACGACAAGGACTTGGCGCGAGAGTTATTCGTCAAGCCCGCCGGGGCTGCCCCGGTGCGGGTCGCCGTCCACCCACAGCTGGCTAAACCCGCTGCCCTGGCCGTTGCGCCCAAGCGTAGCTAGCGTCCTAGGTAAGCCCAATAAAAATTTCGCATTGCCCGAAAAAGGCCCGGTTGCTTCGGCAAGCCGGGCCTTTTTCGGGTGTGGTGATACCGAACTATTTATATATAAATGGGCCCGGGAAGGCCCAATCACCTGTTTACACTTATAAATACAAGTGTAAACAGGTGAGATGTAGATAACAGTTATATATAATTGTAAACCGCATGGGTGAGTAGGCTCCTGGTTAGGACAATGATTTATTTGTCGCACATTTGTAAATAAATTATAAGCTTACATGGTCGATCGGATTCGGGCGTTGTTGCTGGCCTGGCAGCTGAGCCCCACGCAATTTGCAGATGCCATTGGCGTGGCCCGGCCCATTATGAGCCACATCCTGTCGGGCCGCAACAAGCCTAGCTTGGAAGTGGTCCAGAAGGTGCTGGCGGCCTTCCCCGAGCTTTCGATGCCCTGGCTGCTAAGCGGCACGGGCCCCATGCTGGCCCCCGCGGCGCCCACCGCCTCCGAACCCAACCCTGAAACTGCCCCCAAGGCCGCTCCGCCTGCACCCCGCGTGCCCGCGCCGCGCCGCGCCGTTGCGCCTGCGCTGGTAGCCGCGGCGCCTGCACTGGGGCCCCTAGCGCCCACCTCCCCTATACCGGAAGCCGGGCCCGCCGCGGTGCCCGCCGTTGCCTTTACGTCCCCTGCACCTATTCCCGAAGCTACTAGCTTGGCCAGCCCGGCCGAGGTGGCCATTACGCCAGCTAGTGCTGCCGCCTCGCCGCCAGCCGCTGCTGCCCCAGTGGGGAATATTCCTCCCGAGCTGGCGCTGTTTGCCGAACCAGGCAAGGCCATCAGGCGCATCGTCATCTTCTACCGCGACGGCACATTTGCGGACTACCAGCCGGAATAAGTGGTGCTAATGGGGCCCCGGTGGCACTAGGTTTCCGCGCTGCGCCGGAGCCAACCTGTGCAGTTACCGGTGCCTACAACTTCATAAGCAAGGGGTAATAATTTCTACCGAAAATGCAATTTGTCAGTTGCTACAGAATTGCAAGTTAGGCAGTGAATAAAGAGTTGTTTTTTGTTAGTATAAAACGGTTGAGCCATGCGCTGTTTCGCCTTGCGTCAAAACGCGCTACTAGGGGGGTTAGCGGCATCAAATAGGTGATTAAATACTTCCATAGTATCCTGTGAATCAACAAATAAAAATTTGCTAATAGAACTGATGAATGATGTTGTTGTTGGCGCTTACAGTAGATAAGTATAGTGATTTTGCTTTTGCCTTTTAATTGACTACTGAGCAATGGTACTATATTTTGTACCCAAAGACCTGCTAAGCATTTTGGTGAAAGCAGCAACTTTGAAAAAGTCATTTTTTGATGATTTGCTTGTAACACTGTTGCTAAGCAAATGAGCCTCTGGTACCCTGCTATTTTCTTCGGGTAGCACCTTGATGGCCCCGCGGTGCACACAGCAGCAGAGGTAGCATGGCGCCTGCACGGTTGGGAGGCAGCCGTTGCGGTGCGCCAGAAGTGGTTGCCAAATGTTATCAGCTGGATAGCCAGCGTTTCGTGCCGCACGCTGAAGTATAGGGCACGGACCAGGTTGGCGGTTCAGTGCCCCTTAGTTACCTTCGTGCCATGAAATCGACCCGAGCCATTGCCTTGCTGGCCACCAGCGCAGTTTTGTTCTTGACCGCCTCTTGCTCCCAGGCCCCCGATGCGGAGAAAGACCCTAGCGCCGACGCTGCCTACAAACGGGCCAACCGAACCGAGATGTACCGCAAGGCCCAGGAAAGCGACGTGACTCGCAACTAAGCGGCCATTGTTCTCATGCGCCGCTGTTTTTTTAAGCGCATGCAAAAGCCCCCGCCAATCTTAATTGGCGGGGGCTTTCTGCGTATAGTAGCGAGCGGGGTCCGCTAGCTGGCCGCCAGCACCGGCTGTGGGGCTGTGGCGAAGCTGGGCAGGGTGATGCCGGCCAGCAACTGCTGCTCCAGCAGGCCGGCCCAGGTGCGCAGGTACAGCACCACGTCGTCGCGCTGGTTGTGGCGCAGCTGGTCGCGGCGCTCGAACGGGATGGCCCCCCGGATGGCCGGGTCGGCGAGGCGCTCGAGGTGGGTGAGGTCAGCGCGGGTGAAGCCCAGGGCAAGCATCTCGTCGATGGTGGCGTCGATGGGCAGGCCGCTGGTGGGGCAGTAGTCGATGAGCTGGCGCTCCCAGTCGCCGTAGCGCTGCATGGCCCGGGCGTGGATTTCGCCCTTGGTCAGCTTCGTGACGGTTTGGGCCAAGTGGCCGCAGTTGCAGCTGCCCATGTGGCCCCATTGGTAAGGGGCCTGGGTGGCGAGGCGCTGGGCCGTGCTGCGCAGGGCTTGGATAACGGGAAGCGAGGTAGTGGCCATGACGGGTGCGAATGACGAGGTGCTGGCCTGAAAAAGCAAAACGGGCCGGAAAAAGTTTTCCGGCCCGTTTTGGGCAATTGCTGTCATCACCAGCGCGACGGGCTAGTGCCAGGGCCCCGGCCCGCCAGCTAGTATGAGCTGCGGCGCGAGCCCCCGCCTTCACGGCGGCCGCCTTCGCGCCCGCTGCTACCGCCGGCCTGCACGCGCTGGCCACCGCTGCCGAAGCGGCGGTTGGTGTCGGTACCGCCGCTGCCCTGGGCCGGCGCGGCCGCGCGGCCGCCCGCGGGCCGGTTGCTGTTGGCCGACGACGACCGTTCGCCGCCGGACCGCTCGCCACCGTGGCTACCGCTGGGGCGGCCGCCACCGCCGCTGGCACCGTCGCGGCTCGGGCGCTGGGGCCGGCCCGCGGGGCCCTTGGGCCGCACGATGCGCTCGCGGCCGTTCAACTCCACGGGGCGCACGTGCGCCGTGGTGTAAGGGTGGTCGGCCTGCAGGTCGATCTGGCGGTTGATGAGCTTCTGGATGTCTTGCAAGTAGGCGCGCTCCTCGTCTTCCACGAACGAGAAGGCCGTGCCGAAGGCCCCGGCGCGGCCCGTGCGGCCGATGCGGTGCACGTAGGTTTCGGGCTCGTTGGGAATTTCGTAGTTGATGACGTGGGTCAGCTCGTCCACGTCGATGCCGCGGGCGGCGATGTCGGTGGCCACCAGCACGCGGGTGCTGCCGGCTTTGAAGTTGGCCAGGGCCCGCTGGCGGTGGTTTTGGCTCTTGTTGCCGTGGATGGCTTCGGCTACGATTTGGTACTGGGCCAGGGCTTTCACTACCTTGTCGGCGCCGTGCTTGGTGCGGGTGAACACGAGCACGCGGCGGATGCCTTGGTCCTCCAGCACGTGGCGGAGCAGGGCGGGCTTGTTGTTGCCTTCCACCAAAAACACCGACTGCGTCACGGTGTCGGCGGTGCTGCTCACCGGCGTCACGGCCACGCGCACGGGGTTGGGGCGCAGGATGGTGCTGGCCAGCTCCTGGATTTGGCCCGGCATGGTGGCCGAGAAAAACAGCGTCTGGCGCTTGGCCGGCAGCTTGGGCAGGATGCGCTTGATGTCGTTGATGAAGCCCATGTCGAGCATGCGGTCGGCCTCGTCGAGCACGAAAATCTCCACCCCGCGCAGGTCCACGAAGCCCTGGTTCATGAGGTCGAGCAGGCGGCCGGGGGTAGCGATGAGCACCTCCACGCCGCGCTGCAGCTGCGCCACCTGCGGGTTTTGGCCCACGCCGCCGAAAATGACGGTGTGGCGGATTTGGCTCAGGTGGCGGCCGTAGGCCCCAAACGATTCGTTGATTTGGATGGCCAGCTCGCGCGTCGGCGTCAGCACGAGGCAGCGGATGCGGCGGGGGGCCTGCTTTTCGAGTTGCGCCGAGCGGTGCAGCAGCTGCAGGATGGGCACGGTGAAGGCGGCGGTTTTGCCGGTGCCGGTCTGGGCCACGCCCAGCAGGTCGTGGCCTTCGAGCACCTGCGGAATGGCCTGCGCCTGGATGGGGGTAGGGGTGGTGTAGCCTTCCTCGGTCAGGGCCTTGAGGATGGGGTCAATCAGGTTTAATTCGCTAAACGTCATACGGGGGTTGGGTACTCGGAACTACGTATCGGGTTGAAGGGCAGCGGCTCAGCGGAGCCGCCGGCGGGGCCTGGCGCAGCGGCACAGGCGGGCATGGCCGCGCTGGAGGGCCAGGCGCGGGCGGGGTTGGCGGCTCGTCGGAGACCGTCGCGTTCCCTGAAAAAAGAGAAGTTGGGGTGAGGTGCGCTTACTTCGCGGAGGCAGCCGAGGCGCGGGGCTTTGCCCGGCGCGGCCGGGCGGCGGGCTGCTCCGACGGCGGCCCTGGTTTTCACAAAGGTACAACACAGCTTCCTCACCATGCAGATCACCGACCGCAAGCGCGTCTTCACCGGCCACTACAAGATTGACGAGTTGGCCGTGCGGGCCCCCAACGGCCAGGAATTCACCCGCGAGCAATTCGTGTTCGGCCACGCCGTGGCGGCGCTGGTCTTCGACACCGCGCGCCAGCTCTACGTCTTCACCCGGCAGTTTCGCTACGGCCCCGAGCGCGAGGTGCTCGAAATCGCGGCCGGCATGATCGACCACGACGACACGCCCGACGCCACCGTGCGCCGCGAAATCCACGAGGAACTGGGCTACGAGGTTGACGCCCTCACCCCCATCGCCACCGTGTACTCCACGCCCGGTGCCAGCACCGAAACCATCGCCATCTACTACGCCGAGGTGAGCCGCCAAACGGGCCCCGGCGGCGGCATGGTCGGCGAAAACGAGCACATCGACATCGTCACCCTGGACTGGGACGCCCTCCTCGCCGAGCCCTTCCAGGACGCCAAAACCCTGGTGGCCGTGCAGTGGGCCCGGCTAGAAAAGTACCGGTAAAACGAAGTGGCGCCGCTGTAGCGCCGGCTGTGTAGTCCGCGGCGCCCAGTCGCCAAACAATTGCCGGCAGGACGAAGCGAGCGCCGCGGACCGCAAAGCTCGCGTTACAGACGTTCCTGGGCCCCCAGCTACGGCGCCGGGGCTGGCGGCACCGCCACCACGTACTCGAAGGCGAGGTACAGCTTGGCGTCGCCCACGCGCACCTTCAACTCCTGGGGCTCAAGCTGCTTGGGCAGGGGCAGCAGGCCCTGGGCTTGGTAGAGGTCGCGGCCGAAGAAGCGGCCCGGGGTGGCGGGCGGTGCCAGCTTGAATACTTCTTGCCCGGCTTTGTCGGTGGCCGTCACGACGAGGTTGGCCAGGTTGGCGCTGCCGGGGCCCTTGCGCCGGATGGTGACCTGGAGCGTGCCGCCGGCCGGCAGCGCCGCCAGCCGCCGCTGGTAGGTGGTGTCGGCCCAGCTGTGCAGCCGGCGCAGCTCGTCGATTTCCGTTAGCATCTGGGCGTAGGGGCGGTAGGCCAGCCGGGTGTAGGTGCCGTTCACGTCGGCTTCCTCGTCGGTGTTCTTGGTCACGTTTTGCACGGCCGGCGATTCGGCGTCGCGCTGCGGGAACATGTAATGGCGCTTGTTGGTGATGAACTTGCTGGCGTCGGGGGCCTGGGCGTGGGCGGCGGTGCCTAGCCCCAAACCAGCAAAAAATAACAGGCCGCGCAGGGACTGGGTAGTAGCGTTGTGCATTGGATAAAGATAAAATAGGGTAGAAGTTAGAGGTTGTGCTCTGACTGGTGAAAAAGGCCAAAACTGGCTTGAATTAGCCCCTAAAGTAACAATCGCCGCCGCAAATTACCCGGCGGGGGCCCCGGCCGATCCTCGTTTTTTTACCAAAACGTAATTCATCGGTAACCGCCGCGTCACACGGGCGGCCGAAATTTGGGGATGGGTCTTAGCCCTCTCCTTACTTGTTCGTGCCATGCATTTCCCGGCTTTGGTTTCGTGGGGGCGTCGCCTGGGGCGCTGGTTCCTGTACGAGTTGTTGCGGCTGGCCCTGGGCGTGGCCCTTGGGCTGCGGCTGCTGGGCAGCCTGCGCTCGGCGCTCGGCGGCGGGGGGCGCACCAACGGGGCCCCCCGCGGGGCCGGCCCCGCCGTGCGTCCGCGCCGGCCCGGCGCCCGGCGGGGCCGCGCGCCCTTTCCCCAGCCCGCCGCCGCATGAGCAAATCGTTGGCTTTCTCATTTGAACAAACAGAACCCGCCGGTCCGGGGCCCCTGCCGCCCCGGGCCCGCCGCGGCAAGCGCCGCCGGGTGCACGTGGCGGTGGCGTCAGACGCCTACTTGGGCACGTACGGTTGCCACGCCCGCGAGCTACTGCGCTACTTCAAAAGCATCCGGCCGCAGGTGCTGGTGCTGAACGGCGATATTGTGGACAACTGGCAGTTCAGCAAAAACTACTGGCCGCCGCCACATGCGGGTGGTGCGCTACCTGGCCGGCCTGGCCGCCAAGGGCGCCCCAATCCACTACCTCGCCGGCAACCACGACGAGCTGCTGCGCAAGTTCGCGGGCCTCAAAATCAGGCAGTTTCACTTGGACAACAAGCTGGTGCTCGGCTTGCCCCACGGCCGCACCTGGCCGTTCCACGGCGACGTGTTCGACGTTCGGGGGGAGCACTGGGCCCACAACGAACCGTTGCCCCGCCGTTCACCGGTGGCCGGGCAGCCGGCGCAAAGCCGCCCGTTCGGGGGCCCTGCCGCCAAAATTGTTCCAGTCCCGTAGAGTAGAAAATGCGCATTCTTTACGCCCTTCAGGGCGCCGGCAACGGCCACCTGGCCCAGGCCCTCGACGTGGTGCCGTTGCTGCAAGCCCGCTGCGACCAGCTAGATTTGTTGATCAGCGGCCCGTCGGCTGATTTGTCGCTGCCGTTCGACGTGCGCTACCGGGCCCAGGGCCTGGGGTTTTTGTTCGGCAAAAAGGGCGGCATCAATTTCGTGCAAACATTCCAGCAGCTCAACTCGGCCAAGTTCCTGCGCGAAGTGCGCGGGCTGCCGGTGGAAAGCTACGACCTGGTCATTAGCGACTTCGAGCCCGTGGCCAGCTGGGCGTGCCAGTTGCGCAACGTGCCCTGCGTGGCCCTCGGCCACCAGTGCGCCGTGCTGCACCCGGCCGCCCCGCGCCCCGAAGCCGAGGACCCCGCCGGCCGGGCCGTGCTGCGCCACTACGCCCCGAGCACGGCCCAGTACGGGTTTCACTTCCAGGCGTACGCGCCGGGCATCGCCCCGCCCGTCATCCGGCAGCAGGTGCGGGCCCTGGCGCCCGCCAACGAGGGCCACTACACGGTGTACCTGCCCGCGTTTGAGGAGAAAGTGCTGGTGGAGCGCCTGCGCTACCTGAGCCGGGCCACGCGCTGGGAGGTGTTCAGCCAGCACAGCGCCGAGCCCGCCACGTACGGCAACGTGCGGGTGTGGCCGGTGAGCGGCGGGGCCTTCCTCGACAGCCTGGCGCGCGCGGCGGGCGTGCTGTGCGGGGCCGGTTTCGAAACGCCCGCCGAGGCCCTGTACCTCGGCAAAAAGCTGCTCGTGGTGCCCATGCAGCAGCAATACGCGCAGCAGTGCAACGCCGCCGCGCTTGCCCAAATGGGTGTACCCGTTATCAAAAACCTCAAAGACAAGCACCTGGCCGTGGTGGACGAGTGGCTGCACCAAGGCCGGGCCGTTCCCGTTGAGTACCCCGACCGCACGGCCGCCGTGCTCGACCAGCTGCTGGCCGAGCAACTGCCCGGCCGCCGGTCCCCCGTTCCGTTGCTTACCTCCTCCGCGCCCCGCGCATGATCGACGATCCTTCTGCTTTGCCCGCGGCGTTCTTTCCGCCCACGGGGCCCCCGGCGTTTGCCCGCGCCGATTTTGGGCCCGCTTTCCACTGGGGGGCCGCCGCCGCCGCCTACCAAACCGAGGGCGCCTGGCAGCTGCAAGGCAAGGGCCCCAGCATCTGGGACGACTTCACGCGGCGCAAGGGGGCCGTGCGGCGCGGCGAGCACGGGCGCGTGGCCACCGATTTCTACCACCGCCACGCCGCCGACCTCGACCTGGCCCGGGGCCTGGGGCTGACGGATTTCCGGTTTTCGGCGGCGTGGCCGCGGGTGCTGCCCGCCGGCACGGGGGCCGTGAACCGGCGCGGGCTCGACTTCTACGACCGCCTCGTGGACGCCTGCCTGGAGCGCGACCTGCGCCCCTGGCTCACGGTGTACCACTGGGACCTGCCCAGCGCCCTGCAAGCCCGCGGCGGCTGGGCCAACCGCAGCGTGGTGGGCTGGCTCGCGGACTACGCCCAGGTGCTGGCCCGCCGCCTCGGCGACCGGGTGCAGCACTGGATGGTGCTCAACGAGCCGATGGTGTTCGTGGGGGCGGGGTACCTGCTGGGCGTGCACGCGCCGGGGCGGCGGCACCTGGGGGCGTTTCTGGCGGCGGCCCACCACGCCGCGCTGGCCCAGGCCGAGGGCGGCCGGGCCCTGCGGGCCGCCCTGCCGGCCGCGGCCCGCATCGGCACCACGTTTTCGTGCTCCTACCTCACGCCGCACCGCCCGGCCCACGCCCGCGACGCGGCCGCCACCCGCCGCGCCGACGCCCTGCTGAACCGCTTTTTCGTGGAGCCCGCCCTGGGCCTGGGCTACCCGGTGGCCGAACTGCCCGCCCTGCGCTGGCTGCTGGAACGCTACCACCGGCCCGGCGACGACCAGCGGCTGGCGTTCGATTTTGACTTCTGGGGCATCCAGAACTACACCCGCGAGGTGGTGAAGTTTTCGCCCTGGCTGCCGCTGCAATGGGCCACGCTCGTGCCCGCCAAGCGGCGCGGCGTGCCCCGCACCGACATGGGCTGGGAGGTGTACCCGGAGAGTATTTACCAAATGTTAAAACAGTATAGCGCTTATCCAAATGCACCAAAGTTGATCGTAACCGAAAGTGGGTCAGCGTTTCCAGATGTGGTAACGGACGGCGGCGTGCCCGATGCCCAGCGCCGGGCCTACTTGCAGGCTGCCTTGGGCCAGGTGCTGCGCGCCCGGCGCGAAGGCGTCGACGTGGCCGGCTACTTCGCCTGGACGCTTACCGACAACTTCGAGTGGGCCGAGGGCTACGGGCCCCGCTTCGGCCTGGTCCACGTGGACTACAAGACCCAGGCGCGCACCGTGAAGGACTCGGGCCGGTGGTACCGCGACTTCTTGCAGCAGCCGGCGGCGGGGCCCCCCGTCGGCCCGGCCCAGCAGCGGGCCGCGGGCTTGGCCACGGGCTGAGCCGCCGGCCGCCGGGGCCCGGCGCTAAACTATTTCGGCCGAAGCCGGTTGCGTAGCCCCGAAATCCTTGCCCATTCTCCCTAATCTGTTTCCATGAGTTCTCCCAATTCCCTTGCCCTGCCGGTTAGCGACGGCACCACCGTGCAGGCCTACGCGGCCCAGCCCGCGGCCGCCAACGGCCCAGTGCCCGGCATCATTTTGTTGCAGGAAGCCTTCGGCGTGAACCACCACATCCGCAGCGTGGCCGACCGGCTGGCGCAGGCCGGCTACGCCGTGGTGGCCCCCGAGCTGTTTCACCGCACGGCCGCGCCGGGCTTTGAAGCGCCCTACACCGATTTTTCCAGCGCCATACCGCACTTCCAGGCCGTTACGGTGGAGGGCCTGACGGCCGATTTGCAGGCGGCCCACGCCTGGCTGACGGCCCAGCCCGGCGTGGTGGCCGACAAAATTGGCAGCATCGGCTTTTGCCTGGGCGGGCGCGTGTCGTTCCTGGCCAACGCCGTGCTGCCCCTGGCGGCCAGCGTGTCGTACTACGGCGGCGGCCTCGAGCAACTGAAAAGCTATGCCCCCGACCTGCACGCCCCGCACCTGTTTTTCTGGGGCGGGCTCGACGAGCACATTTCGAAGGAGAAGGTGGCCGAAATCGTCGCGGCGGTGGACGCGGCGAAGAAGCCCTACATCAACACCGTCATCTCCTACGCCGACCACGGTTTCCATTGCGACGAGCGCCCCAGCTACAACCCCGACGCGGCCCACGAGGCCTGGGCCCTCACGCTGGCGTTTTTTGCCGACAAGTTCAAGGCAGCCGAATAAGGAGCCACCCGGTTTTTCGGTGGCGTGATTCTTAGCAAAACGCTGCCGATAGAAGAACGTTCTTAACCGAACGGTTTCGAAAAAAAACGCCATGCAGCGCTGCATGGCGTTTTTTCGTTTCAGCCTTTGTGTCCCAGCGCAAAGCCCACGGCCGCTACAGGGGCCCCAGCAGCGGCTTGGCCGCGATGAACCGGTCGATGAGCCGCTCGGGGCGTTGCTCGTCGAACTCGGCCAGGCCCAGCACGAACGCCGGCCGCGGCTGCACAAACCGCAGGGCCTCGTTCACGGCGTCGCGGTAGGCGCGGAAGCGTGCGGGCTCGGCGGCGGCGGCGGCCGATTCGGTGTCCCAGCGCAGGGCCCCGGGGCCCTTGCGCACCAGCAACGGCAGCACAAACGGGACGTAGCGGCTGAACACGGGGTTGGCGGCGCTGGTCAGCCGCGCGTCGGGCCACACGTGGAAGTCGGCGAACGAAGCCGGCGGGGCCACCACGTAGCGCGCCTGCTCCTCGGCCAGGGCCCCAAACAGCGCGGCGCGGCCCGGCTGGGCGTAGAGCTGCGCAAAGGCCGCGTACCACACCGTGACGCCGGCCGGGCTCACGAGCTGGTAGGGGTGGAAGGTGCTGCCGATGCCCACGCCGCCGTGGGGCCCCACCACCAGGTCGTAGAGCTGGCCGAACCGGGCCACGTCGGCCGCCGGGCGGTAGGGGTGGTCGGTGAGGCCGTAGAGGCCGAAGCAGGCAAAATCGGCGAGGGACGGCGGGGCGGCAGGGGTGGTTGAAGCGGACACGGCAAGGGCAAAGGGGAAAATTGCGCCGGGCCACAGCCCGGCGAGGCCCGCAAATTTCGCGCGGGCGGGCCTTTCCCGCGCGGCCGGTGCTACATTTCGGGCGTGCAACTGGCACAATTCCCACCCCGTTTATGAAAAAACTTCTGTTTCTGCCGCTCGCCGCGGCGCTGTGCGGCGGCCTCGCCAGTGCGAACGTGGCGCCCCGGCCCGCCGCCCGCCCGGCCTACTTCGCCCTCAAGGTGTACCACCTCAAAACCGGCCGGCAGGAGGCGCTCGTCGACAGCTTTTTGCAGCACCAGTACGTGCCGGCGCTGCACGCGGCGGGCATCCCCGCCATCGGGGTGTTCAAGCCGGTGGGCAACGACACCGCCGCCGACCGGCGCGTGTACGTGTTCACGCCCTACGCCTCGGTGAAGCAGTGGGAGCAGGTGGACAAGGACGTGGCCGCTAAGCTGGTGGCGGCGGGCGGCGGCTACGAAAACGTGGCCTACACCAACCCGGCGTACGGCCGCCAGGAAAACATTTTCATCAAAGCCTTCGACGAGATGACCGGCCTCCGGGCCCCCAACCTCGCCGCGCCCAAGAGCGAGCGGGTGTACGAGCTGCGCAGCTACGAGGGCGCCAGCGAAAAAATCTTCCGCAACAAGGTGCAGATGTTCAACGCCGGCGGCGAAATCAAGCTCTTCGACCGGCTCGGCTTCAACGGCATCTTCTACGGCGAGGTGCTGTTCGGGCCGAAAATGCCGAACCTGATGTACATGACCTCGTTCAAAAACATGCCCGACCGGGAAGCGCACTGGAAGGCGTTCGGCGCCGACCCGGAGTGGAAGCAATTGTCCGGCCGGCCGGAGTACCAAAACAACGTGGCGCACATCGACATCACGTTTTTGCGGCCCGCCAATTATTCCGATTTGTAATGGATTGGCAATTAAAATTAATGTTCCACTCTTCCCACCCCTGCGCTGCGTTATGTCTGCTTCCCGTCGTAATTTCCTGAAAAATGCCGCGGCTTTGGTGGCCGCCGCCGCCGTTGCACCGCAAGCGCTAACGGCCCGGGAACTGCCGGCCAAAGCTTTTTTTGAAATTTCCCTGGCCGAGTGGTCGTTTCACAAAGCGCTGTTCAGCAACACAATCAGTAACCTGGATTTTCCGGTCATTGCCAAAAAGCAGTACGGCATCGGCGTGGTCGAGTACGTGAACCAGTTTTTCAAAGACAAGGCCGAAGACAAAAAGTACCTCGCCGAGCTGCTGCTGCGCTGCCACGACAACGGCGTGAAAAACCACCTGATCATGATCGACGGCGAGGGCGAACTCGGCTCGCCGAACGAGCAGGAACGCATCAAAGCCGTTGAGAACCACTACAAGTGGGTGGACGCGGCCAAGTACCTGGGCTGCCTCACCGTGCGGGTCAACGCCTTTGGCAAAGGCACGGAAGCCGAGGTGCAAAAAGCGGCCGTGGACGGCCTGGGCCGGCTGAGCGAGTACGCGCACAAGGCGGGCATCAACGTAATCGTGGAAAACCACGGCAGCTACACCTCCAACGGCGAGTGGCTGCTGGCCACCATCCAAAAAGTGGGCAAGCCCAACGTGGGCATATTGCCCGACTTTGGCAACTTCTGCATCAAGCGCGACACCGGCGACCTCTACCGCGGCAAGTGCATCGAGGAGTACGACAAGTACAAAGCCGTGAAGGAATGGATGCCGGTCTCGAAAGGCGTGAGCGCCAAAACCTTCGACTTCGACGCCGCCGGCAATTGCGTGGAAACGGATTACATGAAGATGTTCAAAATAATTAAAGAGTCTGGTTTCAAAGGCTACGTCGGCATCGAGTACGAAGGCGAAAAAATAGGCGAGGAAGAAGGCGTTAGAAAGACGAAGGCGTTGCTGGAAAAGGTGCTGCAAACCCTCAGCTAGCCAGCCGGCTGTTGCCAACGGCTGGTGCGCTTGCGCGCAGTTTCTTGCACGGAAAAAAATTTGCCCTTCGTATGCCCAGACTTCTCTTTTTGTTCCTGTTATTTCCGCTGTCGTTTGGCGCGGTACAGGCCCAGCCGAAGCCGCTGGTGGTGCCGCTTTGGCCCAAGGGCGCGCCCGGCTTCGAGAACCGCCGTAACGAACCCGAGCAGGCCAAGGACTACTGGGTTAAAAACATCCACAATCCTTCCCTCACCGTTTTCCTGCCGCCCCAAGAAAAAGCAACCGGCGCGGCGGTCATCATCTGCCCCGGGGGCGGGCACCGGCTGCTGGTGTACAACGCGGAAGGGATGGAACCGGCCCTGTACTTGAACAGCATCGGGGTGGCCGCTTTCGTGCTGAAATACCGGTTGAGCCGCGAAGAAAATTCGCCCTATTCGCTGGACAAGCACCCGCGGGAAGACGCGTACCGCGCCCTGCGCCTGGTGCGCAGCCGGGCCAAAGAGTGGGGCGTCGACCCCGCCCGCCTCGGCATGCTGGGCTTTTCGGCCGGAGGCGAGGTCGTGGCCACGGTGGCGTATGCCGACGGGCACGGCGACGCGCAAGCCGCCGACCCCATCGATCGGCTCAACGGCAAGCCCAATTTTCAACTGCTTATTTACCCGGGGCCCCTGGGCATTCCCGATTCCGTTAATGCAACGGCCCCGCCCGCGTTCATGCTGGCGGCCAACAACGACGTGTGTTGTTCCGAGCCCATCGTCAAGCTGCTCAAAGGCTACCGTGCCGCGCACGTGCCCATAGAGGTGCACCTCTACACCCAGGGCAGCCACGGGTTCAACATGGGAAAACGCTCGAAGCTGGCCTCCATTAGCACGTGGCCGCAGCGAATGGCCGATTGGCTCGCGGATAATAGCATCTTGGACCCCAAGGTCAAGCACCAGGAATGAGGCAGCGCTAAAACATTAATTAAATTAATTGCGGGAGCGATAACAATAAATAGAAAGGCTGTTGCAAGCTGGGCTTGCCACGGCATTTCTATTTATTTCTTTGTGAAGTTGCCGACGGTTTAAAACTTGTCGTCGTTCACTTCAATCCAGAATTTATTAGGGTCCTGGAAATAAATCTGTTTCACGCCGTCGGGCCGCGGGGTAATTTGTTTTTCGTCGCCTTTCCAGTTGCCGTAGCGCACGTTGAGTTGGTCGAGGTGCGCCATGAACGACTTCAAATCCTTCACGCTGAAGGTCAGGTGCGTGTTGATGTCGTGCTCCTCCAACTTCCCGCCCTGGATAACGTGCAGCTGGCTGTGGGGCCCTATGCGAAACCAGACGTGCTTCCCATCCTTGAATGGTTCGGGGATTTCTGGTAGTAGCATGACGTTTTTGTAAAAGTTGCTGCTTTCCTGCAAATTGGTTACGTACACCGCCACGTGGTTGAGGGCGGTGGGGCCCTGCGCAGAAGCGCTATTCATGGCCGATACAACTAGTAGCAAAGCCAGTAAATAGCGAAGGGGAATTTTTTTCATGGAATAGAAATCAATGCTCTGGTAATTAGTGGGAATGTCGTTGGATTAAGGCGCACGTAACGGGCCTCATTGACCGGCGTCGGTGCTGTTGCTGACGAAGGCAATTTTCTTGCTGTCGGGCGACCACGAAGGCGTGTTCATGGTGCCTTGGCCACCGTAAACGTAGGCAATTACCTTGGGCTCGCCGCCGCCAATCGGCATGACGCGCAGGTACACGTGCTTGTAAAACGGGTGGTCGGTGGCCGGCACCTCGTCTTTCAAGAACGAAATGAAGGCCACCCACTTGCCGTCGGGCGACACGTGCGGAAACCAGTCCTGGTACTCGCCCGTGGTCAGGGCTTCTTGGGCGCTGCCGTCGGGTTTCATGCGCCAGATTTGCATGGTGCCCGTGCGGTTGGAATTGAAGTAAATAAACTGGCCGTCGGGCGTGTACTCCGGGCCGTCGTCCAGCCCTTTGGCGGTGGTGAGGCGCACTTCCTTGCCGCCGCCCGCCGGCACCCGGTAAATGTCAAATTCGTTGTTGCGCTGCCCGGTGAACAACAGGCTTTTGGCGTCGGGCGACCAGCCGTGCAGGTAGGAGGGCCCCCGGGGGGTGATTTGCTTGGGGGTGCCGCCGGTCGAGGCCACGGTGTAGGCAATGGAGCCGCCCAGCTGGTCGACGCCGCTGCTCAGGCCCAGCTGCTTGCCGTCGAAAGAAAGCACGTGGTCGTTGTTGTTGTTCTGCACCGCGCCGGTGGGCAGCACCGTGGGCTGGCGCGTGGCCAGGTCGAAATTGTACATCGCGCCCTCGCTGTTGTAAACCAGGCTTTTGCCGTCGGGCCGCCAATTGGGGGCCTGCAGCGACTTCGGCGACGTGTAAATGATTTCCCGGTTGCCGGTGGCGGCTTCGAGCACTTCAAGGCGGCTGCCCAGGTATTCCCGGTACGCCACCAGCCCCGCGCGGGCCGGCACGGAGATGCGCACGTCGCGGAAAACACCCGTTTCCGTCACGTCGGCGTTGTGCGAGCCCACGAACAGGCCCACGTACACGTCGTCGCCCAGGTCCACGTCGGCCACGCTTTCGGTCACGAACGGCTGGCCGAACTGGGCCACCCGCATCGTGTAGGTTTTGCCGGTTCTTTCGAGTTGGATGACGTTGGCGTGGTTGATTTTTGATTTAATCTCCTCCGTTGCGGCGCCGGCCGTCCGCCGGAACTGCAAAGACGTTAAGCCGTCGCCGTGCTCGACGGCGTTGATGTGCGGCGAATTGCCGTCCAAGGTTTTGCGCACCATCCAGCCCACTTTGCGGTGCGGGTCCACGCCGTTCCAGCCCACGAACTCGGCCCGGGCGTAGAGGATAAAATCGCCTTTTATTTTCTTGTACGCATACTGAAATTCGTCGTGGTCGAGCCAGATGTTGTACCCCGAACCCGAAATGATGTATTGCTGGGTGGCGGGCAAGTAGGTGGCCGCGCCGGGCTTTACGCCGGTGCCAATGTCTTGGTGGCCGTCAAAAACGCCCAGCTTTTCTTGCGCCCGGGCCGCGGTGCCCAACAAGACGAAAAAGGCAGAAAAAATTACGGTTAGCAGGAAGCTTCTCATTTCGGTGGGAGTGGGTGGGTAGGAAGGGGTGGAAGAACGATGCGAGGACGCTGGGTTGAAGACGACGCGAAGCAGGAACACGGTGTTGGTGTTGCAAACGTAGCACGGCTAGAAACTTTGCAATGAGGGCCTTACTTCCCCGCCACCTTTTCCCGCGCGCCCTTAAACTCCGACCCGGCCCGCCACTGCGGGAACGTGGTTTCGCCGGCCAGGCGCTGGCCCACGCGGAAGTAGAGCTGCGCGTCCTGGGCCACGCCGGCGAGGTCCCAGGCGGGGTCGAACTGGTCGGCGGGCTTGTGGTACCTGCCGGTGGTATAGGCTTGGCGCTGCTGGGCGATGTAGGCCTTGCCCCGGGCGCGGCTCTCGAAGCCGCCGCTGGCGTAGAGCGAGGGCACGCCCACGTGGGCGAAGCTGAAGTGATCGGAGCGGTAAAACATGCCGGTTTCGGGCGTTGGGTCGGGCAGCAGGTAGCGCCCCTGCTCCTGGGCGGCGGCGCGGGCGTAGTCTTCCAGCTCCGACTGGCCCGCGCCGATGACGGTGAGGTCCTTCATCGTGCCGTAGGGCCAGAGCATGTCCATGTTGAGGTCGGCCGCGGTTTTGGCCAGCGGAAACGGCGGGTGCTGGGCGTAGTAGGCCGAGCCCAGCAGGCCCTGCTCTTCGCCCGTCACGGCCAGGAACACGAGGCTGCGGGCGGGCTTGGCGGGCGCCTTTTGGAAGGCCTTGGCGATGCTCAGCAGCGCGGCCAGGCCGGTGCCGTCGTCCACGGCCCCATTGTAGATGGAGTCGCCGGCAATGGCCTTGCCCACGCCGAAGTGGTCCCAGTGGGCCGAGTAAATGACGTACTCGCCGGCGTTGGTGGTGCCGGGCAGCACGGCCAGCACGTTTTTGGAGGTTTGGCGGCGCAGCTTGTTCCGCAGGCCGGTGCTCATCGCCAGGCCCAGGGCCCGGGGCCGGAAGCCGCGCTGGTTGGCGGCGGCGTAGAGGGCGTCGTAGTTCTGGCCCGCGGCCGCAAACAGGCGCTGGGCGGCGGCAAGCGTCAGCCAGCCTTCGAGGGCGCACTTGCTGGCGCCGTGGTCGGGGGTTTGGGGGCGCAGCTTGGGCCCTAGGGCCCCGCTCTGCACCACGCTCCAGGGGTAGGCGGCGGGCTTGGTGTCGTGCACGATGAGCACGCCGGCGGCGCCGTGGCGGGCGGCTTCCTCGTACTTGTAAGTCCAGCGGCCGTAGTAGGTCATGGCGCGGCCCTTGAACAGGGTGGAGTCGGGGCCCGCGTTGCCGGGGTCGTTCACGAGCACCACCACGGTTTTGCCCTTCACGTCGAGGCCGGCGTAGTCGTTCCAGCCGTACTCGGGGGCCACCACGCCGTAGCCAGCGAACACCAGCGGCGAGTTGGCCACGGCCACCGCGGGCTGCTCGCGCTGGGTGAACAGCACGTAATCCGCCTTATACGCCAACGTCAGGCTCTGGCCGGGGCCCTGGATTTGCATCGTGGGCGCCGCCACGGCGGTGATTTCTACCATCGGCACCGGCTGGAAGTAGCTGCCGCCGGGGCCCCCGGGCCGCAGCCCCAGCGCCTTGAACTGCGCCGCCAGGTAGGCGGTGATGCGCTCCTCGCCGGCCGTGAACGGCTTGCGGCCCAGCATCTCGTCGGCCGCCACCGTTTTTAAGTAGCCGCGGATGTCGGCCGCCGTGATGGCGCTGGCAGCAGCGGGGGCCCCCGGCGTGGCCGCGGTGGCGGTTGTGGCCTGGTCGGCAGTATTGGGCTTGGATTGGCAACCCGTGGCGAAAGCGAGGGCGAACAGCAGGGCCGGCAACGGCCGGGCAGCGAGAATTTTCAGGGGCATTGGCAGGGCGCGGGGCCCCAAAACGGCGGCCTTGTGGGGCTCAATGTACTGGATATCCCCGGGATGGGGCCCCGGCCGAAGCGCTAGCCCGGGTTTTCGCGGGCCAGCGTCCGCTCGAGGCGCGGGTCGGGCACCAGCCACATCAGCGCCACGGCCACGTAGGCCGCTCCTGAAAGCCAGGGCAACCAAAAGCTGCTGGCGATGCCCACCAGGTACAGCGCCGGCGAGAGCTTGCCCTTCCAGTCGTGCCCCACGGCGCGGGCCAGCGGCGCCGCCGGCCCGCCGTTGATGGCAATGAGGCTGTTTTGCAGGATGAAGTAGGCGATGGCCGCCCCCAGCAGCACGCCGCCGTACACGGCCAACGTGACCGGGGCGAAGTGGTTTTCGCCCATCCAACCCGTGGCAAACGGCGTGAGCGAGAGCCAAAACAGCAAGTGCAGGTTGGCCCACAACACGCCGCCGCTGACCTGGCGGGCACTGCTGAGCAGGTGGTGGTGGTTGTTCCAGTAAATGCCCACGTACACAAAACTCAGCACGTAGCTCAGGAACACCGGCAGCAGCGGCCGCAGCGCCGGAAAGTCGGCCCCGTGCGGCACCTTTAGCTCCAACACCATGATGGTGAGGATGATGGCGAGTACGCCGTCGCTGAACGCTTCGAGGCGGCCTTTTTGCATGGCAGGAAAAAACAGGTATGGCTGGGGCCCCTAATGTAGCGGCGGCGGGCACAAAAAAACGCCGCCCCGTGGCCAGGGCGGCGTTTCTTGGCTTGGGGCGGTGGCGTTACGCGCGGGGCGAGTAGGCCATTTCCAGCATTTGCGAGCCTTTCGACTTCACGCCCATCACCTTGGGTTCGCTCATCTCGGGGCTCATGCCCGCAGCTTTTTGCAGGCCTTCGCGCACGCGCTGGCCGTAGTCGGCGTCGCACTGGCCAAACAGCTCCACCATTTTCTCCTGCACCGATGTTTCGGCGCCCGAGAGGGCCCCCACCAGGTTGCTGATCAGCTCCGTGCGCTCCTCCTCGGAGTGGCGGCGGTAGCGGTCACCGGCCTGCTGGAAGTCGATGTCGCCGTGGCGCTCAATTTTGCGGCGCATCAGGCGGGCTTCGTACTGGGGCTCGTGGTCCTTGCCGGGCTTGGGGGCCTCGGTGAGGCCGTTGAGGCGGCTGGGCTCGTAGTTCACGTGGGGGTTCTGGTTCGGGGCCGTGTCCACGTGGAAGGTCATCTGGCCATCGCGCTGGTTGGTGGCCACGTGCTTCTTAGGCGCGTTGATGGGCAGCTGCAAGTAGTTGGTGCCCACGCGGTGGCGCTGGGCATCGGAGTACGAGAAGGTGCGGCCTTGCAGCATCTTGTCGTCCGAAAAGTCCAGGCCGTCCACCAGCACGCCGGTGCCGAACGCCACCTGCTCTACTTCAGCGAAGTAGTTCTCAGGGTTCTTGTTCAGCGTCATCATGCCGATGGGCAGGAAGGGGAACTGGTCCTCGGGCCAGATTTTGGTGTCGTCCAGCGGGTCGAAGGGCAATTCGTCGTGCGCGCCGTCGGGCATCATCTGCACGCACAGCTCCCACTTGGGGAAATCACCGGCCTTGATGTGGTCGTAAAGGTCCGCCGTGGCGTGGTTGAAGTCCGTGCTTTGCACCGCATCCGCGTCGGCCTGCGTGAGGTTGCGCACGCCCTGCTGCGGCACCCAGTGGTACTTCACCAGTTGGGCATCGCCGTTGGCGTTCACCCACTTGTAGGTGTTCACGCCCGAGCCTTCCATCTCGCGGTAGCTGGCCGGGATGCCCCAGGGCGAAAACAGGAAGGTGATCATGTGCAGCGCCTCGGGGTGGTGCGAGATGAAGTCGAAAATGCGGCCCCCGTCTTGGCGGTTGGTCACCGGGTCGGGCTTGAAGGCGTGCACCAGGTCGGGGAACTTCATCGCGTCGCGGATGAAGAACACCTTCAGGTTGTTGCCCACGAGGTCCCAGTTGCCGTCTTCGGTGTAAAATTTCACCGCGAAGCCGCGCGGGTCGCGCAGCGTCTCGGGCGAGTGCCCGCCGTGGATCACGCTCGAAAAGCGGGTGAACACGGGCGTCTCTTTGCCCTTGGTGTTGAACAGCTTCGCGCGGGTGTACTGCGCAATCGGCTCGTCGCCCACCGTGCCGTAGGCCTCAAACGTGCCGTGGGCCCCCGCGCCGCGGGCGTGCACCACGCGCTCGGTGATGCGCTCGCGGTCGAAGTGGCTGATTTTTTCCAGCAGCTGGTAGTTCTCCAGCGTGGTGGGGCCGCGGCTGCCCACGGTGCGCGAGTTCTGGTTATCGGTGATGGGGTGGCCCTGGCGCGTGGTCAGGGTTTGGGCGTTTTCGCCGGCGGCCGTGCGCTGGTCGCTGGCCGAGCCCGCGCCGTTGACGGCGGTGCCGGTGCCATTGCCGGCCGAAGGGCCGTTTTGGTCTGCTGCCATGGTTGAAAAGGAATGGTTGGTGGAGTACTGAAACTACCGCAAAGGACGGGTTAGGTTTGCAGAGGCGAAAATAAAATTATCTTATGGCCGCATAGGTCGGCGCCCAACATTTTCGCTTTGTTAGCCCACGTAAGGGTATTTTTTGCCCCTTTAGTTCAGGCCGGTCCGCAATTGCCGGGGCCCCGTTTCCAAAACCTGGGCACCGCGCCCGCTTCCCAGGGCCTCCAAACGGGGGCAAGCACTCCCAGCACCAACCCTTCCGGCCACTTGCGCGCCGGGGCACCCAGCTCCTTGCGCCAGCCGCGCCGCGCCAAAGCCAAAAAATTCGGCGGGTGGGGGCCCGCGCAGCTCTTCTACTACGTCCAGGTGGCAAAGTCCACCGCCGTGGGCCGCGGCGCAAACTCAGGCGGGGGCGAAAAAGCAAACGCTTGAAGCGCGGCCGCCGGGCCCCCGTTGGCCGCGGTGCTTTGGCGCAGCGCCGCGTACAGCACCTTGGCTAGTTCCTGCTTGAGTGCTACGGCGGGGAGGGGGCCCCGCGTTGCCTGTAGCCCCAGGCCTTGCAGGGCGGCCAGCAGGGCGGGCGCGTCGGGGTGGGACCCAGCCGGCAGCCGATGCGCCTGCGCCAGCACGTGGCGAACGAGCGCCAACACGCGCGCTTCGCCGTCGAACGCCCAGGCATCGACTAGGTGTGCCTGGTGCAGCCACACTTGTAAGCACTCAGCTAATAAAAGATCGTACAGATATGTCATAGAATAAAGTTTTTTCAAGATTTATCTATAAATAATATGCAAAAGCAACGAACTGATTTACAAGATTACAGCCTCTAATAATCGGGTGCTAAGGGGTAGGGCAATAATTAGCCCAAATGCTCGAATTACTCGACGAAAGTCTATAAGCGCACGGCTAAATGAAG
Organism: Janthinobacterium lividum; assembly: GCA_050954665.1. Classification (GTDB taxonomy): domain Bacteria; phylum Bacteroidota; class Bacteroidia; order Cytophagales; family Hymenobacteraceae; genus Hymenobacter. The sequence continues at coordinate 116,235 of JBPBPC010000048.1, read as the reverse complement.
AAAATGACTTGGGTACGCCTAGCGTTCGCTTCTTCTCTGCCGCTATTACTCATCTAAAGCTTGTTGGGCCCCAGGGGCAATAGGGGCCCTAGGATGGCGTGTTGTAAATTGTATTATTCAAGGCAAAAGCAGCGTTGGAGAAGGCTTGCGAAAACAATTTTCACGAGTTGATTATAGCGCGTTTCCATAGTTTTTGGGCTTTTGGAAACCGTTGTTGGCGTGGCACTATTGTAAATGAAGAGCATAAAAAACCTTTCGAAGCCGCGCGTCGCCACGCCATTGCCTAGGCCACGGCCCTAGCTGCCGGTACGTCCCTGGGTCTCTGGCCCCGCCGCCGTGCGAGCCGGGTTGCTCAAATACTACGCCTGCGAGGAACTGGCTCTGAACCAAGTACTGGCGCGCCTCGACGCGCAGGTGCATTACGTGTTGTGCCGCAGTTGGGCCGTGCGTTCTTTTCTTGAGTCCTAGCTACTGGGCTTGCTGGAGTAGACGCGGACGTAAAACGAGCAGGACAACCTGGCGGGGCTGCTGTGCTGTAGCCACGACGGCCACTGTGTGCAGGGGCTGGAAGGCAAGGCGTCGGTTGTGCACAAGGTTTTTGCCCACATCCTGTGCGACGCGCGCTATCGGTAGGTGACGTGACAGCGCTCAGCGACGCAGTTGGCCCGGCTGCTTAGGCGGCTGGCGCATGGCCTTCGCGCGGGCCTAAACGTCAGAATTTTGCCGATTGATTTCGCTACCCAAGAGCGCGCCGCCAGCGCCTTGTGCCACCACCCGTGCCCATCGACGACCCACACTTGGTTGCCTCGCTAGCGGCCTTTGGCGCGGCATGAACCGCGGCGGCATGCCAGCCTAAGCTTAAACAACGCACCGGTTGACGCCCCGGGGGCGAGCAACGGCGCAAAATGCGCTATGTTTGCCCGCTCCACTTTTGCTACCGCGCCATGCTCTTCGCCATTCTGCTGCCCGGCATTTCGATGATTTTTCGGGGCCACATCCTGAAAGGTATCCTGTGCGGCGTACTGCACCTCACCCTCATCGGCTGGGTTCCAGCCGCCATTTGGGCCGTGGCTTCGTACAACCAGGACCTGGCCGGAAAGCGCCACCGCGAAACCCTGGCTGCCCTGGCCCGCGCCCAGCGCTAGCCGGTGCTTCCGCTTGCCGGGTCCCACCGGCTGCGGGAGCTGAGCGACAAGCCGGGCGGTGCCACCGCGCGCATGCTGCCGTGGCCGCCTTACGGAACCGCCCGGGCAATGGCCTTGGCCCGGAAGAACTCGTCGGCCTTGCGGTTGAACTCCGCCGCGTGCTCCACCAGCGTGGCGTGCCCGCTGTTGGGCACAACCCAGAGCCAGGCACGGGGCAGGTGGCGGTAAATGGCCACCGTATGTTCCAGCGTAATCACGTCCCGGTCGCCGGCCACGATGAGTGCCGGGGCCCCCACGCGCCGCAACGCGCGCAGGGGAACGTTGGGCTGGAACACGTCCAGCAAGAACACTTTCCAGTCGTTTTTCTCACGGGCAGTGGTGCGCACGGCGCCCTTATTGGCTTGGTAGGCGCGCTGCTGCTGGGTCCACAGCGCCGGCGTCAGCGCCGCAGAATCGGGCGCGAGGTTGGCGCCCGTGGCCACCAGCCGCCGCACCTTTCCTGGGTGGCGCAAGGCCAGCACCAGCGCGCTAATGCCCCCGTCGCTCCAGCCCAGCACATCGGCTGAGTCGAGGCGCAGCCCCGTGAGCAGGGCCGCAAAGTCGTCGGCCATCATCTCGAAGCTCAGCGAGTCGCCCGCGTCCACCGACCGCCCGTGGGCGCGGCTGTCCACGGCGATGACGGTGTGGTGCTGAGCGAAGTAAGGAATGTTCTGCCCGAAGGAGGCGATGTTGCCGCCGTTGCCGTGCAACAGCAGCAGGGGCGGTCCCGCGCCGTACACTTCGTAGTACAACCGAATGCCGCGCACCGCTTGGTAGTGGCCTGCGGCGGGGTTGTGGCCGTACGGCACGGCCTGCCCCAGTGCCAACTGCTCAAGCAGAAACAGACTGAAAAACAAGATGCAGAATTTCATATCCCAAAAGTGCTATGGACGAGGCGAATATTTCTACTTCTGTACAAAGCTGTGAATATGGGCCGCAAGCTCTGGGCCGAGCTGTTCTTCGCCGATGCTAAGATGTAAAGTCCCAAAGTGTGGTGGTGTAATTTCCGGGCCGAAAGTTTGCCAGAAATTATGGGACAGATACTTCACGGCAGCGCCCGCACAACTGCGGCAGTATGACGCAGTATCCAACGTAGTCAGGAAAGCCGCCAAGTGTTAGCCAAACGCCACAGCATCAACCCAAAAACGGTAGCCAAGTGGCGCAAACGCGCCACGACGGCCGATGCCCCGGTGGGGTCGAAGCCGGTTTCGACGGTGCTCACAGCCGAGCAGGAGGCCATCGCTGTTGCCTTTCGGCAGCACACGTTGCTGCCGCTCGATGACGGCCTGTGCGCATTGCAGGAAACCATCCCGCACCTGTCGCGCTCGGCCCTGCACCGCTGTTTTCAGCGCCACGGCGTGAGTCGATTACCGCTCAGCGGCGAAGGGCAGTCTGCGCCATAGAAAAAGTTTAAGGACTACCCCATTGGTTACCTGCACGTCGACTTTGCCGAAGTCCGCACGGAAGAAGGTCGCCAGTACCTCTTCGTCGCCATTGACCGCACCAGCAAAGTGGCGTTTGCGGAGTTACAGCCCCGGGCCACGCGGATGATAGCCGCCGACTTCCTGCGCCGAGTGCTGGAAAAGCTGCCTTATAAGGTGCATACTGGGCTGACTGACAACGGGGTGCAATTCACCTTGCAGCCTCATCAGTGGTTTCCGGGCGCGCATAGCTTTGCGCGCATCTGCCGGGCCTTCGGCGTGGAACACCGCCTGACTAAACCCGCTCATCCCTGGACCAACGGTCCGGTAGAGCGCTTCAATCGCACGCTCAAAGAGGCTACCGTCCAGCGCCATCACTACCAGACCACCGCGCAGTGAGGTGGTCTAGTCAAGACGCACAGAAGCAGGACGTATATTTCCTGAGTCATGCGTGCAGAAAAGAACAAGAAGACGCCGGACAAACGGCGTAAATACGACGATGCTTTCAAGGCCGAGGCCCTGCGCCTAGCTATGGAGAGCCGTAGCACGCAGGCGGCCGCCCAGCAGTTAGGCATCAGTCCCAAGCTGCTCTACCGCTGGCAACAGGCGCAACTCGTGGCCGAAGTGGGCAGCGTGGAAGTGGCCCGTGACCCGGAAGTGCGCCAATTGCGCGCCCAGCTTAAGCGGGCCGAGCAAGAGCTGGACATTTTAAAAAAAGCCTTGGTCATCCTTGGCCAGCCGACCCGGTGAGCACCTACCAGTACATCGCCCAGCGCCGCAACCAAGTGCCCATACGGCAGCTCTGTCAGGTCTTGTGCGTAGCTCCCAGTGCGTATTATGCGTGGCAGCGTCGTCAACTACCCGCCCCGGAGCCAGCTTGGCAAGTAGCTGTCCGAGCGGAATTTAGATGGCATTCCGCCCGCTACGGTACGCGCCGCTTGCGCGTCGAGCTGCAAGCTCAGGGGTATCGGGTGGGTCGTTGGCGCATCCGGCGAGCACTGGCGGCCGCTGGCTTGCGGGCCCAGCAGCCGCGCTCGTTCGCGCCGCGCACGACCGACTCCGACCCGAATGTGCGGGCGTTTCCGAACCTGTTATTAGACCAGCCCGCGCCCACCGCGCCCAATCAGGTCTGGGTAGGCGACATCACCTATTTGCCTAAACAGGGCGGCGGCTGGCGCTACCTGGCCACCTGGCTCGACCGTTACGCGCGCAAGGTGGTCGGCTGGGATGTGCGCGAATCCATGCCCGAAGACCTGGTCAGTGAGGCATTGCGCCGCGCCTTGGCCGTACGCCAGCCCCCGGCCGGACTGGTGGTTCACTCTGACCAAGGCAGTCAGTATTCGGCCACCAACTTTAAGGACTTAGTGGCGCGCCACCAGGCCGTGCAAAGCATGAGCCGACGCGGTAACTGCTACGATAATGCGCACGCCGAATCCTTTTGGAGCCGCCTCAAAACCGAGTTGCTCGACGGTGGCAGCTTCCGCAACCTCACCGAAGCTCGGCTGGAAATCAGTCATTACATCGCCTATTACAATGCTGAACGACGGCATTCAGCCCTCGACTATCTCGCCCCCAACCACTTCGAAACCCAATTTCAAACTGCGTCCCAACTCTGTGCGGCCTAGTTAGACCACCTCAGTTCGGATGGCAGGGTCGAAGGGGATAGCCAAAAAAAACGCACCCGTCGCCGAAATTTGCTCTACTGCTTCCGACGAATTGTCATCAATGTAGGATAGTCGGGGGTCACCAACAGATACCTCAAATACGGATTTGCCTTGAGCGTTCTGCGCGGTTACATTAACCGCCTGAGCACCCGGTAATACCTGCGTGGGAGACCCGTAAGTGACTCGTAGCACCTGCGCACGCCAGTTAGCTTTGGTGGCGGTAATTTTTAGAACCAATACTTTTTCTGTGTGGAATACAGCTAGAATCTGCTTGTTACTTTGAGTAGCAGGAGCCCGTCGGGTCGCATTAAGGGCCCGGTAGTGGGCTAGGATGCATGCCTGGCAATTAGCCCCAAAATCGGGCATGTCCTTATCGCCGTCAACGTGCATAATGCACTTAGGATGTTGTGGATTATTACTTTTCGAATCGAGCGAATGAAAGGTTTTGCCCGTCTTCTTTTCTCGAAAAGAGCGGCATGGCAGCCCAGAATTGGCCTGCTCGCAAGCCCGCTCGGTGGAGTAAACGTTACAAGCTGCGTCAATCACGTAGCTGTCAGGATATTCATCGCTTAAGTTGAACACAGCGTGGGCCGTCTCATGAACGACGGTACCCACATTGTAATACTCACTTGAAAAAACTCGGCCCTTCCTCGCATCACGAAAGGGCTTGCTCTTCCCGCCCTCTGTGACCTTCCTCTTGTGAATGATGCCAAAAACATCAATCCGGCTTGAGGCACGAATGGCCTTCGGCAGGGAAGCCAACTTCCGAATGCTTGCATTAGCTGTCGCGGGGGAGTAATAAAATGCCCATTCTTGCTTGTAATCCTTTATCATGCTATTTGCCAAGTATCCTTGGTAAATGGTTGTCTCTAAATCAGCCAAGAACACTGGTGTTTTTCCTTTATAGCCTTGCTTATCAGGAAGCATGCAAACATCAATTGTGTTGACCGGCGCGTCAGGTGAGGTTGAATACAGCAAGATCTCCTCTTCTCCATACGGTGAGTCGCCTGCTTGAAACGATACAGTCTGCCGAGTGACGTTGCCAACGGCCCCATACAAAACGAATTCGTACTGGATAAATGAATGGCGGCCAAAGCCCGACGGTAGTAGAAAACTCAACTCAACTGCCTGATGGGCCGGCTGCGCCGGCCACGTCTTGACCACCCCCCACTGTCCCCCAGCCCGCCGGCGAACTGCCCGCCCCTCAGGGGTGCTATACATCTCGTATTCACTAAGCAGCAGTTCCGCTCGCGCTAAACCGCTACCGCTTTGCATAACCGCTACGAAGGTGACAGCTTGATTATTCGCTGGATGCAGCGGATGGTGCTCTACACGATCCAGCGTCAGTTGGCTTTCTTGTGCCCGTACGCTCAGACAGCCGGCGAAGTACCATGTGAGCCCCATGAATACCAGCCAAGCTAAAGATTTGAATGTCTTCATAGCGTTGACTACAACAAGTGCGATTAAGTAGACACAACCCGGAATTAAAACTAAGCTCGTCCGCGTGTTTGCTTATGGATACCTGCTGAACGATAGCAATGTGACTTCCAACTAATTTGAGTAAAACTAATTTAGGTAAATTATTATATAAATCACTATATCGAAATTGAATTTAAGTTTTAGATAATTCCGCTTTTCAATTACCTGCTTTCGTTACTTGGTTGCTTAATTTATATGATAGAAACCTCGTCTCGCTGCGCTGCTGCCTTTTGAATACCTACACTCATGAACACTTGTACTATGCCCGTGATGGAGCAGCATACCAGTGTATCGGTTTTATCAGTCTGCTGCGCGCACAGAGTTAGCGCTACCGGCGGGTCATCTAAGGAAGCAATTTCATAAGTGATAGAAATTAGGGCCCGTAATTTTCTCGACGGTGTGAAGAATGTTGCCCGTTGGGCCCGGCGGTGCCTTTTAAAATAAAAGGCTGGCCCCTGTTGCCAGGAGCCAGCCTTTTCACGGCGCAAAAGCGCGCTTATTCCACCGTGAAGGAGCCCGCCACGAACAGGCTGGGCTGCCCCACCACCTCGGCCCGGTACTGCCGCACGCCCCCCGCCACGAAGCGGGTGCCCAAGGCATAGCTGAACGCCTCGCCGGTGGGGTGCGTGCCCCCGTCCACGAAGTTGTCGATGGTGAGAGTGCACCGCCACGGCCCCCGTGCCGCCGGTGGCCGTCACCTGGCCCGTGAGCACGGTGTTGCCCCCGTCCGCGGGGTTGGTGCCGTGCAGCACGGCCCCGGTCAGGCGCAGCGGCGCGGGCGGGGCCGCCGTCACCACTTCGCCGAAAATGGCTTCGCCCGCCAGGGCCAAGCCGCCAGCCACGTCAGGCACGGGCGCCAGCGCGGGCAGTGCCTCCACGGCCGCGTAGGCGCCCACCAGCTGCGCGGCCCCGGCGCTGTAATCATCGAAGCCGGTGGACAAGTCAGTGAGTTCGGGGTAGGCCGTGCCGTACACCTGGTTGAGGCGCGCCAGCCGGGCCAGCGCGTCGTTTAGGCGTTGGTGCGCGGCCGCCACCTTGCCCAGGCGCTTGCGCGTGTCCCGGTCGGCCCGGGCCACGGCGGCGCGGGCCTTCTTGCCCCGCGTCTTGTATTGTTTCTGATAAGCGGAAGTTGCCATAACGGATTAGAATAAGGGTTGGTAAACAGCCCGCGTTACTCGCCAAAGGCCGCTTCGGTCGGCAGCGCGGCCCCGCCGTTGGCGTCGGCCACGTCGGCGTACAGCAGCGCATCGGCCTCGGCGTTGGTGGTCAGGTTGGCCAGCGTCTCGGAGGGGCCGAAGTCCGTCATGAGAGCCGTGGCCGTGGGCAGGGCCGTGCCGTAGAGCGCGTTGAGCCGGGCGGCGCGGGCCGTGGCCGCGGCGTTGCCCAGCTCGGCCGCCCTGAGTTGCCCCACCAGCACGCGCACCTGCTTGCGAGCTTTCGTGTAGAGGGCCAGGGCCTTGGTGGCCCGGCGCTTGTACTGTTTTTGATAGGACGTCAGTGCCATAATAAAAATAGGGTAGGGGTTGAGAAAAGAGAATCGGGCGAAGCCAAAACGGCCGCCCGTTCCCGGCCGGCCGCTTCGTGTTCCCGCGTCGCCGCTTAGTCGGCGTAGACGATGGCCAGCGGGTTGCTGGCGTTGTTGTTGAGCGGGTACTGCTTGCCGTTGAGCAGCTGGTAGAAGTTCACGCCCAGCACCCCCAGCACCACGTCGTCCGCCGTCGGGGCGGTCGGCAGCGTCGCTTTGATAGTCTGATCGGTGAGCACTGGCCCGTTGAGCGGCAGGCTGCCCAGCGGCGCGGCGACGGCCCCCTGCGAAATGGCGCCCGTCTCGAAGTTGATGGCCGCCAGCCCCAGCAGCAATTCAAAGTGGGTGGCGCCCTGCGGGGCGGCTACGTCGGTCAGTCCGTTGAGGCTGGCCAGGCCGATGGTCAAGTCCGCGCCGGCCGCGGCCGTGGTGTAGGCCCCGAAGAAAATCTGGCCCAGCGAGGCGGCGGCGTTGAAGTCGAAGCCCACCAGCTCCAGGGCGTTGTCCTTGTCCATCACCCGCAACCCGCGGTCGTTGGTTTCGTCCATGCCCACGATGGCGCGGGTTTTCTGCGTCAAGCGCGACACCATCAACGAGTCGCTGGCCGTGCTGATGAGCGTGCGCAACGCCGTGCGAATGAGCTTGCCGGCCGAGGCCGCCGTCGCAAACTCGCTGGCGTTTTCCCGCGTGCGGGCCCGGCTCGGGGCCGAGGCAAACGCGGCTTTGTTGCCTTGGGGCTTTTGGGAGATGCCCCCGTTTTTGTTGAACACCAGGCCCCCCACGGTGCCCTGAATGCCGATAATGCCCGTTTGACGTGCCATAACTGTAACCGAATAAAAAGTGAGAAAATAAGCCTGGCTGCTTGCGTTAACGCGGCCTTGCTACCAGGTGCAGCCCACCCCGTAGCGCCGCTTGTTTTGGTAGTTGAACTGGCGCCACTGGCTGGGCGGCAGCGCATTGGCGGCCCCGCACTTCCAGAGCCCGCGCCCGCCGGCCACCGCCGCGGCCTGCTGCGCGGCGCGGCCCGCCACGCGCCGCTGCGGGTCGTAGGCCCAGGCCCAGCCGCGCACCACCAGCAGCGAGTCCAGCGCCCGGGCCGGCCCGCCGGCCCCCGGCAGCCGCACCGCGGCCAGCGTCCGCCCGTACAGGTCCACGCCGCGCCGCGTCAGCCACACGAGCGGCGCCGGGGCCAGTAGCTGCGCCACCGAGTCGGTGGCCTGGGCCCCGAACGCCTGGTCGTGCTCCGGCGCGTCCGCGCCCAGCAGCCGCACGCGCACCCGCTGGCCGCCCGTCAGCACGTCGTAGGTGTCGGCGTCCACTACGCGTACCACCCGGCCCGTCTCCTGCCCGTGCGCCGAGCCCGCTAAGAGCCCCGCCGCGGCGATTAAAATCCCCAACCGGCCAATTGCATTTTTCATGGAACGAAGCTAGTGGGGCCCCGACCTGAATTATCTTCGCAGTGCCCCGTTTGCCCCCTTTCGCCCCCGTATGCCCCCGCTCCGAATCTGCATTTATCCCAAGGACGTGGCCGCCTTCACCGGCCGCAGCTACGACGCGGCCAAGCGCCTGCTGTGCCAGGCCCGCGCCGCCGGCAAGCCCGCCGGGGCCCTGCTCACCGTGGCCGATTTCTGCCACCACACCGGCCTCGACGAGCAGCAGGTCACCGCCGCCCTCAACCCGCCGCTGCGCCGCGCTGCCTGAGCCCCGCGACCGTAGCGCGAGCATGGCGGAAGCATGGCGCGAGTATGAGAACGGTATGCGCCGCACCCCCAAGGACGCGCGCTGCCAACCCCCGCCGTGCGCAGGCTACTGATGGTTAAGCCTCCAGCTTTTGGCCCTGAATAGCCGCCGCCATCAGCGCCGGAAACCGGGCCGGCGTGCAGGCGAAGCTCGGAATTCCCAGCGCCGCCAGCTGCTCGGCCAGGTGGCGGTCGAAGCTGGGGGCCCCGTCGTCGCTCAGGGCCAGCAGCACCACGAAGGCGACGCCGGCGGCCTTGAGTGCCGCCGCGCGCTTGATCAATTCCCGCGCGTTGCCGCCCTCGTAGAGGTCGGTGACCAGCACCAGGATGGTGTCGGTGGGGCGGGTGATGAGCTGCTGGCAGTAGGTGAGGGCCAGGTTGATGTCGGTGCCGCCGCCGAGCTGCACGCCGAACAGCAAATCCACCGGGTCGTGCAGGTTCTCGCTCAGGTTCACCACCGCCGTGTCGAACACCACCATGTGCGTCTTCACCGCCTTCAGCGAGGCCAGCACCGCCCCAAACACGCCCGCGTACACCACCGACGAGGCCATCGAGCCGCTCTGGTCCACGCACAGCACAATCTCCTTCAGCGCCTGCCCGCGCCGGCCAAAGCCCACCAGCCGCTCCGGAATCACGGTTTTGTGGGCCGCCTGGTAGTGCCGCAGGTTGGCCTTAATGGTCGCGCCCCAGTCGATTTCGTGGTAGCGGGGGCGCGGGTTGCGCACGGCCCGGCTCAGGGCCCCCTGCACGGCCTGGCGCAATGGGTTGGCCAGCTTCTGCTCCAGCTCGCGCACCACCTTGGTGATGACCTCCCGGGCCGTGGCCTTGGCCTTCTGCGGCATCACCCGGCCCAGCGCCATGAGCGTGCCCACCAGGTGCACATCGGCCTGCACCGTGCGCAGGATTTCCGGCTCCAGCAGCAGCTGGTTCAGGCCCAGGCGCGTCATGGCGTCCTGCTGCATCACGGCCACCACCTCGGCGGGAAAGTATTCGCGGATGTCGCCCAGCCAGCGGCTCACGCGCGGGGCCGAACTGCCCAGCCCGGCCTTGCGCGCGGCCTTGTCGCCGTCGTAGAGGGCCGTCAGCACGTCGTCCATGCGCCCGTAGTCGGGCGGCAACGGCACGGCGTTGGCCGCGTCGGCGGCGCTGCCCAGCACAAGTTTCCAGCGGGCGGGGGTGGGAGAGGACATGGTTAGGCAGTTATTATTGAAAAAAGCTGCGGTCAGCCCGCTTGCCCCAGCCGTGTTGGTCTTCTTCGCAAAAGGGTGAGCGTAAAAACCTGTCGATTGAGGGCAATGGATAGTTATTGGTTTGCATGTGCTGCACAATATTCAGGGTTGAGGCAAGGGTATCAGCACTGCCCCCGGCCGTGCTAGCATACAAGTTTCCGCGCCCGACTTCGATAGTTTCGTCGATGCACACGAGCTGGCCCGCGGAAAGCTCCGAGTAGCTCGTCTTCAGCCGCTGAAAATCATCAGCCTTCAATTGCTGCTGTTCATCAAACCCCTCTACCAAAATGGAGACGGAATAAAAGTCCATGGCTTTGTCCTCCCATTCGCTCAAATCGTTGCTACTCGTGAAGTCCCACAAGCAAGATAGTAGGGGGGCAAAGGCCGCGGCGTTTAATTTTTCTGCGGCAAAAATGACTTCCAGGCAGGTGGTGCAATAGGCGACGCGCCCCCGGATGGAAACAGTTTGCAGCTGCAACGCCAAGGGGTTGACTGGTGCGGACCGGAAGGCCCCAAAGCCCTTTTTAAAAGAATTGAACACGGGCGTAGGGCGGGCTTTAGTTTGAAAAAGCTACTAGCTCCCCCAGCAGCACGCGCAGCCCCGGCAGCACGCGCGCCCCGCGTTCCCAGTCGAAATTCACGGCCGCCGCGCTCGTCGCCAGCGCTTTCGGGTCCGTCCCGGCCAGCTCCAATAATTGCCGCCGCTCGGGCAGCGAGAAGTCGGTGAAGGCCCGGCGCAGCAGCGGCACGATTTCGCGGAAAGTATCTTCCGGCAGGGCCCCCAGCCAGGCGTCGAGTAGGCCAAACAGCTCGCGGTGGTGAATGAGCAGTAGGCCGCTGCCGCGCAAAAATCCCTCGATCCAAGCCGTGGCGTAGTCGGTGGGCTGGGCGGGGGCCAGGGCCAGGCCGAGCGTGGTGGCCGTGGCGTCGGCATCGGCGTGCTGGGCATCGAAGCGGAAGCGGGCGGCGGCCCCGGCCAGCAGGCCGTTGCTGGCGGCGTTGCGCTGCACCGCTTCTAAGGCCCCGTACCAGGCCGCTTCGTGCGCTGGCTGCTCGAGCAGGCGCAGGGCCTGGTGGGTGGCCTCCAGGCGCGCGAGCAGCGGGCGGGCCGCGTCGTAGTCGAGGCCGGCGCAGGCCGCGGGCAGGCCGATGCACAGGCGCGGCACCAGCTGGTCCACCACCTGGGCCACTTGGGCCGTGTCGGTGCGGCGCACGTTGCCGTAGCGCAGCACCTGCACCAGCGGGGGCAGCGCGGCCAGCAAGTGCGTCACGTCGCGGGTGCCGGCCCCGATGGTTTCGAGGCGCGCCACCAGCGCCGGAATGGCGGGGCCCAGGTCGGCGCGCAAGGCTTCTTCCAGCAGCGTGCTCACGGCTTCCAGGCCGGTGGCTTCCGCGGCGCGGGCGGTGGCGCGGGCCGCCGCGGCGCCCAGCACCGTGTTGCCCCAGCGGCCCGCTTCGATGACGGCCAGGGCCATTTCGGGCGCCCACGCCAGCCGCCACAGCTCGTGGAAAGTGCCGCGCTGGCCGCCCACTGCTTCCAGCTCGCCCCACTTAATATCCAATAGGCGCAGGCGGTGCAGCAGGTGGCTGCGGTCGAGCTGCGCGGCCTGGCGCAAGTCCAGGTCGAGCGGCTTGGGCAGGGCCTCGGGCTTGAGGCGCAAGGCTTTCTGCTGCTGGGCCAGGTCTTGCTGCAAGGGCGTGGCGGGCAGGCCGGCGGGCACCTCGCCCAGCTTCTCGCCAATCACCAGGGCCCGGTGCACCAGGGCCAGCGGCTCGGCGTAGCCCCCGCCCAGGATGGCCACGGCCGCCTCCTGCAGCTCGTCGATGCCCGGCAGCGCCAGCCCGCGCACGGCGGCCAGGGCCCCGGCCAGCCGCACGCCCTCGATGGCGTGGGCCGAGGAGGCGTCCACGTCCTGCCCGCGCAGCAGGCGCGTGGCCTGCACCATCCAGTGCGTCAGCACTTCGGCCCGGGGCTGGGCAAACAGCAGCTCGTACCAGGCTGGCGAGAGCACCCCGGCCCCGTAGCCCGAGCTCAGCGAGAGCCGCTCGTAGGTCCACGGAATCCAAGTGGTTTCGGTGGGCACCTTTTTCAGGCCCTTCAGCCGAGCCTTGTCCTCTTTTTTAAGCAGCTCGGGCCGCAGCACCGGCGCGTGCCAGGCCCCGCACACCACCGCCACGCGGGCATAGCCCTGGGCTAGGGTGGCGCGCAGGGTTTCGCGCATGTAGGCCTCGCGCAGCAAGGTTTCCTCGCTTTCGGGGCGGGCCAGCTCCTCGCGCAGCGCCGTCATCAGGTCCAGCACCACGGCGAAGATATCGGCGTTGCCGGGGGCGTGCTCCAGGTGGGTTTCCCACCACTGCTCCGAATCGGTGTAGCCCGCCAGCCGGGCGATGTAGGCCACCGGGTCGGCTTCCAAGACGTCGCCGGGCTTCGCTGCCACGGGGCCCCCCGCGGCCAGTTCGGGCGCAGCGTCGCCTGGCGTTTCCTCCCCGGCGGGTGCCGGCTCCGTCGCCGCGGGGCTTCCAGCCGCTGCGCTACCCGGCACTTCGGCTACCGCGTCCCGCAGGCCAAACCGCAGCGTCATCGGCAAGTCCATGCAGCGCACGTGGGCCCCGTGGCGGGCGCACCAGTGCACCGCCTGCCACTCCGGCGAGAACGTGGCAAACGGCAGAAACGAGGCCTGGCCCTGCTGCTTGGGGTTGTACACGAGCAGCGCCACGGGCGGCACCAGCTCCGGATGGGTGGCGGTGGCCAGGGCCGCCTCCGCATCGGCGGGGCACTCGAGCAGCACGATGTCGGGCCGGAAATCGTCGAGCGCGGCCACCAGGCTGGCCGCGCTGCCGGGGCCGTGGTGGCGAATGCCGAACAGGCGGAGGTCGGTGGGCATTGTGCTAATCAGCTTTTAGAATTCTGGCGTGCTTGTTATTTTCAATAATTATAGTGTCACCTCCGAATGCATTAAGTCCTCCGCGAATTTGACCTAACTCATAATTTAGAGTGATTGGGTCTATAAATGAATATGTTATTTGTTCGTAACTGTTTTTGTATAGCCCATCCTTGCTTTTGGGATAATTTTTAAATAATTCCTTATTGTATTTAGGCATCATTATGTTTATGAGTGCCTTTTCTGCATCTAAGAATATAGTTTTTTGCTCAGGAAAATTATTGCCAAGGACAAAGTCTGCAAATTCAGATTCATCTGATTCATTCGTGAAGCGCTGTATGTGTAGATTGTCTCTAAAAGCAAAAAAGAGTATTGCTATTTCATGTGTTGGGAGCGAATCTATTGCTATTGGATTTTCGAGAGATAATATATCTTGTAATGTATCATGTCCAGTTAGCCTCTTCCAAACTCTCTGGTCAGTTGCTTTACCTACGTAATGCACTTGATAATTAGTGAAGTCCGAGATTTTTCCTATCACATTAGCAATAATTCCACCGTTCCAAATATTTTGAAGTAATTTCTCAGGCGTAAACCATACAATAAACTTTCCTAATGTGTGACCGTCTTCACTTTCATGCAGCCTGAAACCAGAGAAATTACTCAAGGGAAAATCCTCTAATTGAGCATTATTTTTATGTGAGCCTACATATGCAAGAACAGTTTTTGAAAAATCTATTTCTAATCGTTCTTGTTTTAAAGAGAACTCTATTAGTAATATATTAGGGTTATTTTCTTGATGAATTTCTAGCTTTACCGATAGCTCTGCTTGTGAATAAATCAAATTAACAAATTGAAGTTCTGGTCGTTGGCATATTGCGTACAAGCTGCTGGATTTTAAACAAGCCTGGATATCAGGGTCATTTCTTAATACAGTAAAGTCGCGGTTAGATAAAGGGCTGTAGGCCAGTTTTAATTGATTAATAATTGCCTTCGCTGCCATACTGTTCTAATATGTGTAATCGAGGGTATAATCTAAAATAAACGTTCTACTCCACCACTTCCCGACAAGCCCGGTATAAATCCTTCCAGCCGTCACGCTCCTTCACCACGGTTTCCAGGTATTCGAGCCACACCACGCGGTCGGGGGCGGGGTCTTTGATGACGGCGCCCATGAGGCCGGCGGCCAGGTCGTGGGCCCGCAGGGTGCCGTCGCCGAAGTAGGCGGCCAGGGCCAGGCCCGCGTTCATCACCGAAATGGCCTCGCCGGTGCTCAGCGTGCCGGTGGGCGACTTGAGCTTGGTTTTGCCGTTGTCCGTCACGCCCGCCCGCAGCTCGCGAAACACCGTCACCAGGCGGCTGATTTGCTCCAGCGCGGGGGCCTCCACGGGCAGTTGCAGGGCCTTGCCCTGCTTGGCCACCCGCGTTTGCACGATGTGCACTTCCTCGGCCAGCGTGGCGGGCAGGGGCAGCACCACGGCGTTGAAGCGGCGGCGCAGGGCGCTGCTCAGCTCGTTCACGCCCCGGTCGCGGTCGTTGGCCGTGGCGATGACGTTGAAGCCCTGCGTGGCCTGGATTTCGGTGCTCAGCTCCGGGATGGGCAGCACCTTTTCCGAGAGCATGGTCAGCAGCGTGTCCTGCACGTCGGAGGGGATGCGGGTCAGCTCCTCGATGCGCACGAGCTGGCCGGCCTGCATGCCTTTGTAGAGCGGGCTGGGCACCAGGGCCCCCAGCGAGGGCCCCTCGGCCAGCAGGCGGGCGTAGTTCCAGGAGTAGCGCAGGCTGTCTTCGGCGGTGCCGGCCGTACCCTGCACCAGTAGGTTGGTGTGCCCGCTGATGGCCGCCGTCAGGTGCTCGCTCACCCAGCTTTTGGCCGTGCCGGGTACGCCCAGCAGCAGCAGGGCCCGGTCGGTGGCCAGGGTAGCCACGGCAATTTCCATCAGCCGCCGCTGGCCGATGTACTTGGGCTCGATGGCAAAGCCATTGTCCAGCGTGCCGCCGAGCAGGTACGTCACCACGGCCCAGGGCGAGAGCTGCCAGTTCGGCGGCTTGGGGCGGTCGTCGGCGGCCTTCAGGGCGGCCAGCTCTTCGGCGTAGAGGTCTTCGGCGTGGGGGCGCAGCAGTTCGGTGGGCAGGGGAGAAGCCATGCGGAAGCGTTAGAAGAGGGAAGGCGGGGTTGGTTCGGTGAGGCTGGCGGCGAGCTGCTGGCGGAAGCGCGCCGACTCGAAAAACTGCTCGACCAACTGGGCAACGGGCGGGTGCGTGGCCGCCAGGGCCCCCAGCACTTCCGTGCACGCGGGCAACTGGTCGTCGGGCACGTAGCTGGCCAACTTGTTCAGGAGCGCAAAAAGCCGCTGGTGGGGCTCGCCGTACGGGTTGGTCACGGCCGGCGCCAGCCCGTGGGCAATGCTGCGCAGCGCGGCCTGCACGAGGTCAGCGGGCCACGGCGCGAAGATGTAATGCAGGAATTCGGGCAAAAACGTTGGGACTTCCCCGGTGCGCGGCGGCAGCTGCGTGCGCAGCAGCGCAATTTTCTCCGCGTCGCTCAGCAGCCAGGTCAGGTGCGTGGCTTGCTGGTGGGGCAGCAGGCCGGGCTGGGCGAAGTGGCGCAGCAACAACGGCGGCGCAAATGGTTTGTCTTGGTGCAGGTACGCGGCCCGCGCCCAAGCGCGGAGCAGCAAGGGGCCCCAGTCGGTGGCTTCGGCTAGGGCTAGTAGCTCCTCGGGCGTTACCTGCAAGTGCGCGGCCCAGCGGCTGGGCGGCAGCAACGCCAACAACTGGCCCAGCCAGCCGGCCCGCTCCCCGCCCTCAAAACTGGTGGTTTTCTGCTCAATGCCGTCGGCTTGCCACGCCTTTTCCCAGGCCTCGGGCAACTCCACCAGCAGTTTGTTCCGGCCCAATAGCGGGCGTTTCAGCGCTAGCAAAGGCAAGGCCCGCTGCCAGAGCCGCTCCACCAGCTCCGAGCCGGGCAGGCGCACCAGCAGCGGCACCACGGTTTGGCGCACTTCTTTGCTTTTGGAGGTCAAGTAACTCAGCAGCAAAGGAGCGTCGGCCGCCATCACCGTATGCTCCAGCTCGCCCAGTAGCGCGGCCTGGGCCGCGGCGGGCTCGGCTGGCAGCGCTTCGGCCAGTAATTGCCGCGCCTGCTCCGGGTCGTCCTTGTGCAGCAGTTCAATAAAGAACCGGCGCTGGTGCAGGTTGCCGGTTTCCCACGTCGCCGGGTCCCGAAAAACGTGCCGGGGCGCCAGCACGGCGTGCCAGTCGGGGTTTTGCTGCGCCAGCCATTGCCCCCGCTCCCCTAGCAGCGCCGACATTGTGCCCGGCAGGTGCAGCCGAAAATCAGCGTTGTTAAGCGCCGCCACCAGCAAGCCCGGAGGCACCAGGCGCTTATGTTGTTCCATCTGCGTCCAGTAGTCGGTGCGAAACGCCACAAAGCGGCTGCCCGCCAGCAGCGCGCGGAAGCACTCGGTGCCCAGGGGCCCCAGCGGTTGCCAAGCATCGGCCGGCGCGGGCGCGGGTGGCGCCCCGGCCGCAGCTGGCGGCCGGAAGCCAGCCTTCTGCATCAGGGCCAGGGCCCCCGCTCCTAATAAGAGTTGTTGTTCGGGACCGTCGGCGGGAGTAGTGATGCCCGGCAGGGCCGGCAGCACTTCGCCGCTCTGGTGGGTGCCCAGCAGGCCGATGCGCAGCAACTGAGAAAACGGCGGGTACCCATCAGCTGCCGCTGCTTCCCCCACCGCGCCCGCCGCCACTTCAGAAACCGGTACCAGTGTGGCAGGTGCTGCAGCCCCAGGGGCCCCAACGGCTAGCTCCGGTCGTTGAGCAGCCTCCGCTTCAGGCTCAGGTCGGTAGGGCCAGCTGTTGAGCGGGCGGAACGCCCGGCCGTTCCATTCGCCGAACAGCGTCATAGGATGGCCGCCGCTCTGGGCCAGCAATTCCCAGGGGGCCTCCGTGCTGGCAAAGCGCAGGGGAAGGCCCTCGGGTTCGGCCGGGTGCTGAAGTAGCCAAGTTCCGTCGGGCTGCCCCACCGGTACCACCGGGGCCAGGGTGGCCGGCCACTCGCGCAGCCACGGCTGGCCGGCCAGGGCCGTGGCGTATTCGTCCAGCAGTTGGCTGGGCCGCTGGGCCGGGGGGGCGGCCGCCGGCCCAGCCGTCCCCGCAAACACCAGCGTCGCCGGCGCGGCGCGCAGCGGCAGCGGGCCGGGGTAAAACAACAGGTCCCCCGCGTAGCAACCGTGCGGTGCCAGGGGCCTGGCAAAAGGCTGGCGGCCAAACGCAAACTCCAGCACCAGCGCGTGGCGCCCCGTGGCCCGGCCGCGCAGCCAGCTGCGGCGAGCTGTGAGGCGGTCTTCCTCCCAGGTAAACTGGCCCAGCACCCGCCACTCGTCGGCCACTGGCGCGGAGTGCGCGGACAGGGCCTCCTTTTTAATATTTATGCCCACTTGCTGCAGCACTTCCTGCTGGGTAGCGGCGGGCAGCTGCGCCCGGTTCTGAAAGGCCCGCACCAGCCAGTACACCTCGCCCAGGCGGGCCAGCAAGCGGGCGGGCCAGTCGGCGTGGGCGTGGCGCCATGTGGCCAGCTCCCGCACGGCGGCCGCCAGGCCGGGCAGCTGGTTGTCCACTAAGCGAGCCGCCTGCCTTTCCCAAAATGCGGCGGGCTGTTGGTCGAGCGTGGCCAGCCCGTTGCGCACCAAGTCCAGCAGCCAGGTTTCCAACTCGTCGGTGCCCTGCGTCATGCGGGCCAGCCGGGCGGGCGTTGCCTCTTCCCCCGGCTCCGCCGCGGCTGGCTGGGCCGGCTCCGCTGTGTCGGCAGCCACGACCGCGCCGGCCGGTTCGCCCACCAGCGCCCGGGGCCCCAGGCCAATCTTGTCTACCTTCTTTTCTTGCGTTTGCTGGCGTTTCGCCAGCCATTCCGCCAGCCAGGCGGGCTCCGTCGAACCCGTGAAAAGTGCGGGTTGACGGGCCAGCAGCAACAGCAGGCCCGCCCCGTGCTTGCAGGGAAACACCCGGCTCGGGCAGGAACACTTGAACGCGGGTTCGCGCAGGTCGATGCCCGTCAGGTAAGGCTTGGCGCCGCTGCCGGCGCACTCGCCCCACGCCGTGGCATCGGTGCGGCCCACGTTGGCCCATTTGGCCGGCTGGGCCAGCGGTTGCCCGCGCTGCCAAGTGCCCGCATCGGTCACGAAGGCCCGTGCCTGGTCTTCGGAGTAAGCAATCATTCGGTGGGAAGGGCAGAGGCGGCGCGCATTGCGGCACAAAGTAGCAAGAGAAACGAAATCCTCCTTCCTCCCCGCTTCTGTCCCCCGCCTCAACAGCAACGAGGGGCCCCGTCGTTGCCATCTGCCCCCGACGGTAGTTGCAAAACTTCCGCTTCAGCCCACCATCGAAAACACCGCAGAAATAGCTGTTAAATCTGTCCCCCGTGGCGTCCCCTCGAAATGGGGTAAAAGAAAAAGACCCTGTAAGTGAGATACTTACAGGGTCTTTTAATTAAACGGAAGCGGTCTGGACGGAACCAGTATGAGCCCTGTAAAGTGCAGCGTAACGCCTTGTTAATTAATGGGCTAAGAATTTAAAGCTAGAAAACCAGAACCGCTGGGGGCGGCAGTGGGGCCGGGTCAATTTTTACCCCGCTTCGCCCACCAGTTTCACGTCGTAGCGGGCCGCCACGTCCAGCAGGATGCTGCGCAGGTGCTGCGAGTCCTGGGCCACCATTTCCAGCAGCACCAGCATCCGGTCGAACGACTCGTTCGTGTTGGCCGGCACGCTGCGCGTGAGCACCGCCTGCACCTGCCACAGCTCCTTCAATTCCGTCTGCGGCAGGATGAACGGGTCGTAGAACCGGTTGTCCGAGAGCAGCTCAATCGGCTCATTTTTCTTCACCGGCCCGCGCAGGCGCTTGACCATGATCCGGTCGTGGGCCACCACCACGTACACGTGCTTGGGCTGGATCAGGTCCAGCCGCTCGGTGAAGGCGGCCACCACCACGTCGCCCTGGTTCAGCGTGGGCTGCATGCTGTTGCCCGCCACCTCAAACGCCCGCATCGACTTGCCGCCCCGCAGCCCGGGGATGCGCAGGGTTTCCAGGGCCCCCATGGTCTCGTCCACGTCGCGGGCCAGCAGGTAGCCGGCCTCGGCCTTCACCGGCACAAAGCTGATTTGCTCGTCGCCGTCGGGGTTCACCGTCACCGCGTAGGGCATGCCGGCGTAGCCGGCGGCAGCTTTCGCGTCGGGCTCGGCCGCCGCTTTCTTGAACATGGGCTCGTCGCCCCGCATGAGCCATTCCGACCGCACTTCGGGGTAGTGGTCCAGGATGTCCATCAAAGTTTCATACCCGGGCTTTGACTTATTCTGAATCAGCTTATACAACTTTTGTGGACCCTCGTAGCCTAAATTCTTGGCTAACTGGTAGGCTGACAGGTTATAATGGCTCATTAGGTCACTGATGCGGGTTCCGACGTGCGCTCTTGGGTCCACTTCTTTTGCCGTTAGCTAGTAAACTTTTTTTGCTGGTGTCAACTTTAGTAGGCAAATTTGGCATCCAGCGTCTAAACAAAGATACGTAATAGCAAACAAAATGGAACACTTCGCAAAGATTATTTCTGAGCTGCGCGCCACGCTGCCTAAGCGCAACGACTACGCCCGCCGCACGGTCGAGCTGCTGGCCGCCCAGGGCAAGACCTACTCCAAGCAGCAGGTCTACAACATCCTCACCGGCCGCTACCACAACACCGACGTGGCCGAGGCCTTCATCAGCGTGGTCGAAGCCGAAAAGGAGCGGGTCGCCGCCCTCGAGGCCCGCGCCGCCAAAGCCGCCGCCGCCTAGCCATGCAAGTCGCCCTGCTAGTGCCCGAACACGAGTGGCGGCAGCTGCTCGCCGACGTCCAGCGCCTCAAGGCCCTGGAGGCGGCCAGCGCGCCCGCCCCCGCGCCCCCCGACCGCCTCTTCAACGTCCGCGAGGCCGCCGAGTACCTGCGCTTCACGCCCGAAGGCATCCGCAAGGCCCGCCGGGCCGGCCGCCTCGCCGGCGTGCGCCTCAACGAGAAGGAGTGGGGCTTCCGTCTCTCCGAGCTCGACCGCTACGTCAAACGCTACCACCGCCAGCCGCTACCCGCCACCGCTGCGCCCCAGGGCCGCCCGGTGCTGGCTAAGGCTGCCTAACCCGCTGTTATCATGTCCCAGCTACTTCCCCTTGTTGGCCCCGCCGGGACCGACGCCGGCGGCCCGCCGGTCACGGCTTCCCTCATCACCATTCAGAAGGTCAAGCTCAAAGACCAGCGCCTAACCTGCGAGTTCACCGAGCAGCGCACCCCGGACGCCCCGCCCCGGGCCTTCGCCCTCACCTGCGCCGAGCAGGTGCACCCCGACCTGCCCCACGCCCTGAGCCGCCTGGTGCCCCACCTGTGCCTGCTCACCGAGCAGCTCACCGAAACACCCGACTACTGGCCCGACGAAGCCGAGCAGTTGCCGGCCTTGTTCGAGCCGTTCACGCTCACTGGCTTCGCGCTGGGCAAGCAGCAGGGCGGCGTCACGCTGCTCGGCCAGCGCGTGCTCGCCGGCGGCCGGGTGCTCGCCCTCACTACGCCCTACCAGTCGTTCGATGACGAGCAAACCGACTACCCCTTCGCCGGCCTGCTCGAAGTCACCCTGGGGGCGGTGCTCACGGAAGTCGAAGCCGCCCTGCGCGGCAAGTGCACCGCGTACCGCCAGCTCGACCTGTTCGAAGCGCCCCCGGCCCCGGCCTCCCTCGCGCTGGCGGCTCTCGCCCCGGATGCATGAAGCTGCCCGCCATCCAGTTCTACCCCGGCGACTGGCACAAGGACCAGGGCGTCCAGGCCCTCGACCTCGCCCAGCGCGGGGCCTGGTTCGAGCTGCTGCTGATGATGCACGACAGCGATGAGCGCGGCGTGCTGCTCGTCAACGGCCAGCCCATGCCCGACGCCGTCATCGCCCGCCGCCTGGGGTTGGATAACCAAACGGCCAACCAAATCCTCGCCACCCTGCTCGCCTACGGCGTGGCCAGCCGCCGCCCCACCGACGGGGCCCTGTTCTGCCGCCGCATGGTCAAGGACGAGAACCTGCGCCAGGTGCGCACCGAAGCGGGCCGTAAGGGCGGCAACCCCGCTTTGCTTAACCAAAGCGCCAACCAAACCCCCAAGCAACTGCCTGCCCCCGGGGTTAAGCAAAATCCAACCCCTTCAATTTCATCTTCACCTTCAGTTACAGCTTCAAGAAAGGAGGGAGGAGCGGCTAGCGACGCCGCGCCCGCCCGCCCCTCGAAAAAGTCGGCTGCTAAACCAGCCAACGGCCCGAAGCCCGGGGCCCCGCGCCCCACGCTGGCCGAGGTGCAGGCTTACGCCGCCGAACAGCACCCCGCCAGTGCCGACGCCCACGCCGAAGCCGCCGCCTTCTGCGACCACTACGAAAGCAACGGCTGGCGCGTGGGCGGCAAAACCCCCATGGCCAACTGGCGCGCCGCCTTCCGCAACTGGATGCGCCGCCGCGCCCAGTTCCAGGCCACGGCCGGCGGCCAGTCGCCCGCCCCCGCCCGGGCCCGCACCGCCCCCAAACCCGCCGACCCCTCCCGCTGGAGCTAACTCTATCCCAATTCCATGAATCCCCGTCCCGCCCCGTCCGCCCTCCGCCCCAACCAACTGCCCCCGCAGGTCCTCGACCTCGAAGCCGCCGTGCTCGGCGCCGCCCTGCTCGAAGCCGACGCCCAGCGCACCGTGCTGGCCACCCTCGCCACCGAAGAAGTGTTCTACTGCCCCGCCCACCAGCAGGTGTACCTGGCCATCCGCGACCTGGTGCAGGCCGGCGACCACGCCGACATCCTCACTGTCATCCAGCAGCTGCGCCGCCGCGGCACGCTGGCCCGCACCGGGGGCCCCGCCTTCGTCGCCGGCCTCACGCGCCGCATCAACTCCGCTGCCCACCTCGACACCCACTGCCGCGCCCTGCAGGAGCAGCACGCCCGCCGCGTCGTCATCCAAGCAGGCACTGCGCTGGCCGCCCACGGCTACGACGACACCCGCGACCCGCTGCAGCTGCTGGCCGACGCCCAAACCCGCCTCACCGCCCTGCACCGCAGCCTCGAAACCCGCCCCGGCCAAACCGCCGCCGCGGCCGAAGAGGCCACCTTCGCCCACCTCGCCCAGAGCGTCGGCCAGCACGGCCTTACCGGCGTGCCCACCGGCCTCGCCCAGCTCGACGGCCTCACCGGCGGCTGGCAAGCCGGCGACCTCATCCTGCTGGCCGCCCGCCCGGCCATGGGCAAAACGGCCGCCATGCTCCACTTCGCCCGCACCGCCGCCCTCGACCACGGCCTGCCCACCGCCATCTTCAGCCTCGAGATGCCCACCCTGCAGCTCATGCAGCGCCTGGTGGCCAGCGAGGTGCCCGGCTACTCCAACTCCGACCTGCGCCGCGGCAACCTGCCCGGGGGCCTCGCGCAGGTGGCCTACATCCGCGAGCAGGCCCAGCGCCTGCGCACCCACGGCCACTTCTTGCACCTCGACGACACCCCCGGCCTTACCCTCCAGCAGCTGCGCGCCAAGTGCGCCCGCCTCCACGCCCAGCACCCCCTGCGCCTGGTCCTGGTCGACTACGTCCAGCTCCTGCGCGGCGACCCCAAGGGCAACCGCGAGCAGGAGGTGGGCAGCCTCAGTCGCGGCCTCAAGGAGCTGGCCAAGGAGCTCAACGCCCCCGTCATCGCCCTCTCCCAGCTCAGCCGCGACGTGGAGAAACGGGGCGGGGAGAAGCGCCCGCTGCTCTCGGACCTGCGCGAGTCCGGCAGCCTGGAGCAGGACGCCGACTGTATCGTCTTCCTCTGGCGCGGCGAGTACTACCACATCCCGCAGTACGAGGACGGCACCCCAACCGCCGACACCGTCCTCTTCGACATCGCCAAGCACCGCAACGGGGCTACCGATGAAGTGATTGCCGCTTGTTCGATGCGTCGGGGATTGTTTAGCGACATGATAACCAGTAGTAAATATATCAAATGAGAGTAGCCCGCTCGCCGAAAATAAAGCTTTGGTGTCTAGTATTGGAATTTTCAATGCAAAATTGCATCGATTAACCGCAAGCAGAGGCCTAAATAATTAAATCAACCTTTAACCTTTTTTGATGGAATTCGCAGGACGAGAATGGGACTACACTTATCGTGAATTATTCGATTTTGCGGATGAGAAGCGAATTAAGTCAATTGCAGATTCGACACTAAAGCAGTATTCTACACTCACTAAAAAATGGACCGTAGAGTTAAATTCAGAGTGGACTTGCCGAGCATACCTTGCAATAAAAATGATTTTAAATGCCACAGTTCAACTGCGTAGTCTTGAATTTGCTAAAAAAGTGGGTTTACGTACCGCTAACCCTTATTATGAATACTACGCAACTTTATCAATTTTACGAGCTGTAGTTTATACACTCCCTACCCAGGAATGGTCAGAAGGGAAATTAATCAAGATTAGTCATTCGAAAGCTATAGAAGTAGCATTTGATTGGCTTGCGAAGTTTGATAAAACCAAATCAGAGGCGTTAAAGCAGATATGTTGGCAACTCAAAGCACAAAGGGAATTGATTTCATATTCCGCACCGGCTAGCGGAGATGCCAATCTTGGCTCAAACTATAATCTCATTGAATTATTAACTATCCTAGCAGAAGTTGCTCAATTTAATTCAGAGTTATTGGAGGCTTCGGTTAATAAAAATGCTGACCCATCACTTTTTCATATTGAAGATGACTTTGCTCATCAGGTTGTAACAGTAGAAATTGATGATTTTAGTTTTTCTGACGACGAAGATTATAGGAGATTAAGTTACATAGCAAGGAAGGCCCCTAGTCCTCGTAATCTTGCCTGTTTTATGACGGAAGGTCAAGTTGAAGATTTTTTTGGCGCATGGGATGGTGACGATGAAAATGATGAGTCTTTCACAAGTGGTTCTTCCTCTGATTGGCAGATTATTTTTGATATTCCATAACAGTCATTGTTTGCAGCTCTGGCAATCGAACTGCCAGTTTATAGAATCTGGTAAACTGTTTAATGCCAAACCTGCTTAGTTCGGCCTCAATTGGAAACTTCTCTACAGTTTCTGTCGAGTCCTCTATTATGTTGACTCGTTGCGGGTAAATAACCAAACAACGCACCACCGCCTCATCTTGTGCATCAGACGTGCTAAAACCTAGTTTCGTTAACACACCTCTGTCACGTGCATAGCCACTTAGTTGACGTACATCCTCAATAAGGTATTTGTAATCGTATTGCGGCTTATATTTAGCATCTATAATCCACGGGACTGCCCCACGGAGCAGAAAATCAGGTAGCCCATAATTTGCCTTCGCCTCCAGTTCGCCATAGGCTACAGCAAGTGAACCAAACTGTGCCTTCAACATCCCCAGTACATAAAGTTCAAACAGTCGGCTCATATCCAACCAGTGAGGAGGCACCGCCACCAGAGCGCTGGTCTCAGCTCCAGCTTCGCGTAGCGAAAAGCCAAACCTCTTCAATAGCAATAGCCCCACCCGCAGTGCCTCATCATAGTTGTGGTGCAGTGGGTTACGTCCAGGTTTCAGTGCCACTGTTTGTTCGCCTTCTTCCACAACTTCTACAAACGCTGGCTCACAGTAGCGCAAGAGGGGGGCCAGGTCGTTTTCCAGGGCCGGGTACCCTTGCAAATAGCGCCCTGCAAACCGTAAAGCTTGCTTTAGCAAACGGTTTTCAGGTATATCAAGGCTGAACTCCTCAAATGCACATGCCATCGATAGGGGCCGGCCCTTTAATGCACCCTGCCGCAACGTCTTCGCTACCTCAATTTTTCCCTTTATCCGCCCGCGTAATTCCCGCTTCACTGGGTTGTATCCTTTTCGCAGCCCTTGCCGCACCAGCGTACGCACTAAATGCAGGAAGTGCGCCACTAGCATCGGTGTCAGTAAGTCATCTTGACGGGGCAACTCGATAGGTAAAGCTTCGAGGTCCAGCTCATACAGCTCCCCAACGTATGGGGCCACGTCGGCGCTGCCTAGACACGCAAATAACATTCGGAGGTGGTCAATGCTGCGTTCCGCCTCGTTTAGCTTCGGCCGAACTTGCACTGCCACTTCACCTGGCCGCAGCCAGCCAGCTCCCACGTAGTAGTGCGTCTTCAATAACCAGGTGTCGCCTATCTCTCGCACAGCCACGCACAAGCCTTCGTCATCCTTGCGTCCCCCAAAGCGCAATTCGGTTCCATCCAGCCCTGGCTGTATAGCTGTTTGTTCTTCCCACTCGGCGTGTTCACGCAGAACTACTATTGCCATCTACGCGCGCAGGTTTTTCACCCCTTCTTTAGCATTTGGCCGCAGCACACCATCTCGCAAATACTCCCGGAGCAAAGGCTTTATTTCATAATCCAGTTTTTGCCTCAGTGTCAGCCCTTTGTCAGCCACTGTCATAAAATAGCTGTGCCCCGGCTGCACTTGGTCACGCTCAAATTCTGGTGCTAAAAACTCTTTCTCAAATAGGGCGGATACTTCCCGGAACAATTTCCGGCCTCCATCTTCACCAATATGCTCCTCTTCCGGAAGCACCGTCACGAATGCAAATCGCCGGCGTATGGCGTAGTCGAGGTGACCGACTGACCGGTCAGCCGTGTTCATAGTGCCTATAATTAACAGATTTTCAGGGAGCACTAACCTTCTGTCTCCAGTTTCAGCGTCGGCGTACAGGGTTTCCACTGGCTTGCCCCGGTACTCTAGCGCATAAATCATTTCGCCCAGCACCGATGGCAGATTTGCCCGGTTGATTTCGTCAATTATTAGCACAAAGTATTGCTCCCTTGGCGCTGCTGCTGCCAGTTTAGCAAATACAGCTAGGGTTTTGTCCTCAGCTTGATATATCAGGCCTCCCTGGTCACCCGTCTTGGCCACAATGCCCCGTACGAAGTCTTCATAAGCGTACGCAGGATGAAACTGTACCAGCTTCACGGCTGCTTCAGCCGCTATTTTCTCCGCGACCCGTTCCGCCAACCATGTTTTGCCTGTGCCCGGTGGCCCTTGCAGAACGACTTGCCCCTTAGCTTTTAATAAAAGAGCTACCTCATTCAATCTCGCTTCGCGCATAATCATCTTGTGCCAGTTCTCGATATAGTAACTTTTTGTTTTGATTCTGTCAAAGGAGTTTGGGTTATAGATACCATCCACTGTGTCGCCTAGCTGTTCTCTTATTTCAGGCGTGTCCCACCCAAGTATTTTAACTTGTCGCCGATTTTGAAACCAGTCTAACTCTTCGTTAGGGTTTTCCTCATATTCTAAATGCCCAATCACTTCGACCAAAGCTAACGGCCCCTTACTCCTCACCAGCATCACGTCCCCAATACTAACATCTTCTCTGAACCGCCGGATTTTGCTGGCACCGTCATCCCACTCGCCTACACCGATATAATGGGTTTCTATCAGAATTTGTGAGACCCTTTCCCGGTCAAACTCCTTCTGATTTGCGGGATGCATTTGTATGTGCCAGTAATTCATTAGTTAGTTAAGTTCAATGCTAGTAGGCCTCAAGGGGCATAAGTGCTTCTCACAGATGGCCGGAAATTCATCCCAGGCGCCTTTAATGTAAAATAGCCAAAGTCACTTAACTTCTTTACCCAGCCGCGATGGTGCTAACAATTTCCTCAATTACAGCATCGTCAATCAAAGGCACTTGACCGAAAAGCATAGAAGGCTCACCCTCCAGCTTTGCTAGTAAATGTCCTCGATTTAGGAGTCTTTCGGCCCCTTTCACGCCAAGAGCTATTTCAGAAGTGCCCTCCGAATCAACTTTCAGAATTAGTCGGTTACCCAAGTTGGCTCGGAGCTGCATAGGCATCACGTTAGCATCTGGACGCTGAGCCGCAAAAACAAGGTAGATACCAGCTGCTCTAGCTTTCACCCCCAGCCTTCCCACAATCGAGGTAACTTGTTGCTTATACTCTTCAATAAGCATCCACTCTGCAAACTCGTCGTGAATAAGCCAGATGACTGGCAGTCGGTTTTCTGGCTCAACCTTTTGATTGTAAGCAGACAGTTTTGACGTCTTAGCAGCTTTGAACTTGCTATAACGATCGTTCATCTCTTCCACCAATTCTTCAAGTGCTTCAAGTGCACGCTCCTGGCTGTCAATTACCCCGCCTTTGATATGCGGGAGGTCATCGAATGCAAAGTAGTCCACGCCGAGTTTGGGGTCAATAAGCAGTATCTGAGCTTGAGCCGGCGTATTAGTTGCCGCTATGCTAAGAATGATGTTCTGCATCAGTACAGACTTGCCACTGCCAGTAGAACCGGCAATCAAGGTATGAGGTGCATGCCGTTCTGGTGAGAGGATAAGCAGCTCTCCATTGTCTTCACGGGTTGCAATGACTAAGTTTTGGTTGCCATTTGCTGATGATGGGTTCCAATGGCCCCACAAGTCTTCTAACCGTACCACTTGCCTTTGCGGCCGTTCCACCGCTAGAGCCACTTTACCCGGCTCTGGCTGGACCGATACTATGCTTAGGCCATAGGTGGTCTTAAACTCGATTTGCTTGCGAAGTACCTGGTCAACGGTAAGATTGGCGCTTCCTTGAAATTTAAGGAGTGCAGCATTAGGTGTTAACTTGCTTTCTAATAGCTTGGCTTGAAAACCAAAGCCTTGCAGCGCCAGTTTCGTCTGATGCTCCGTCTGCTTTAACCATTCCGCATCCTCCTTGCTCTCTGAAATAGAGCGCTGACCGCGTGCTACAATGTCAGAAATGCTAGGATAGGCCCAGGGTGAAGTCGGGGATAAAGTGCTGCCGCTTGGAGTTGTTGCTGGCATTCTAACTCCTACTTCAGCATTTATCTTCTCTTCTGTACCTATGGTTGTTTCAACTGTTGGGTCTGAAGGCTTGTTAACGTCTAGGGCGTCTGACATAGATTCAGTTAATGGGGTGCTAACACTTGATTTAGCTGGTTTTGCCTCTTTACCATCAAGGCTTGGTGGACGTGTAAAGACGGCAGGGGACCCTAAGTTAGGACCACCAGCATTGGCGCAACGCAATGGTGTGGGGTCCTCTCCACAGAAATACTGAAGTACCAGTTCGCGCACCTGAGGACGGCTAAATACTTCTTGGTAGCCATCTTCTATGCCTACAATTGGGGTAAAATCAGCTCCATCAACCGATTCTGTTGGCCCTGAAATGAAGACCTGTGAATAGCCCCTAAGCCAAATATCACATTCTCCCTCTCTAACGGCACGCCGCCAGTCGGCTAAGTTGATACTGGCACTAGCAGGGAATTTTACACCATCAAGAATTAGGTCTGCCAGTCGACTCAGCCACAAGCTGCGGTCAATACGCTCGGGTGAACCAAAAACTGCTTCGTTTACCCGACTGAGGGTATCGCTCAACTGTTTTCTTGAGTTTTTACTGCCTCCTGCAAGGCCACTGAAATCAATGTACTTCGCCTCGCTGATGATAATAGCTAAACGTAAGTTGCCCTGTGCATCCTTACTTGGACTGAGCATCAAAATGTCCGCTAGCTGCTGCTCAGGTTGGCCTAACCAATCAGCGTAGTCGTCCAGGAAATACCAACCGAAGCGGGCATCAGCACCTAGAACATGCTCTATTTCGTGCTGAATTAGGAAGCGGCTTAACACTACACCCATTAACTCACTGGCACTGCGTCCACGCTTCGCTGCACGGAGAACAATGTCCCCGGATATGCCATTCGCGTCGTCGATGAACTTCAAAGCAAGCTTTTTCTCATCCGCATCCGACAAACCCAAATTTAAATTGACAATCCGGCTACGGACCATGGATTGCAATAAGTTTAGCGGGGCATCCGAGGAGACGATAAGATTCCGCCCTTGTGTATTGGACTGCTTGTATCGAATAACTCGAACGTCCTGGTTAAGGAGCTGGCGTCGGTCGAGCAACTCATCGTAGTTCACAACCCAGTTGCCTAGATTGTGTGTCTCTTCAAAGATTTTCTGCATTTCCGGCTCCTGGAAATCCAGTTGGCGAGCTGGTAAGAGCCGTTGATTGGTATCTCCGTCCCAGTCGTCGTTGAAGAAGGATGTGACAGCTGTCAAATAGGCCCATCCTGCCTCACTCTGTACCGGGCAGCATAGATAGACCACCGATTTCATGTCGTCATGAGCCGCTGGCCGCCTTCTAGACCAGTTAGCGGGAACCAAGTCCATTAGCTCCATGGGACGCGCACTTTCCTTGTACCACTTGATTTTTGCGTGGCGTGCAATGACATCTTGTGAAAAGACGATGTCATTAGGTGGTCCGTCTTTGGGGGTGGGAGCAGATGCCTGGTCAGCCGAGATGCCGATGCGCAGCCGAGCCATGAAGTCTCGAGTCGCTTCACTGGCGCTGTAGGCATCCGGGTCCACATCAGATGACTCAATGATGCGCTCATACAATTGCCGGAGCTTGCCCGTATTGCGGTGGCGCAGCACTACTTGACACCTAACGTCCTCATCATCTTCGTGCAGATTTCCTATCCGGTCCACTACAGCTTGCGGTAGTCGCGCTGAGTCACAGTTGTACAAAACGATAGAAAGGTTCGCGCTTTCATGAGGCTGCAACTTTAGGTAGCGGTCTACCAAATCAACGACCCTCTTTGACCCTTCAGTTGGATTGTCGCTGGTTTCCTCTTGCCCATTATCGCCAATGCGCGGCGGCTCATGCAAAGTGTAATCAGCGCAAGTATCCGACAGCGCTAGCAGCTCAGGTTTATTTTCTCGCCATCCAAGTCCAATCTCGGGGTAAAATGGATGTTCTAGTTCTTCTTGTAAATCTTTAAAAAATAAGCGTCCGGACTCACCGAACTGAATTTTAGGAGCTTGTAAGAAGTAGCGGAACAGTTGGGCAACACGGCGAGCCTTGATTGTCATTGCCGTCATCCGTAGTGGATGCCAAGGTGCTATTACCTCCGCTGGCGAACCGCCGATGATGGTTACTGACCCAACGCGCAGCAAAGGCCTAAGCAATAAATCTCTATTGCGGCTACCCTTAGCATGTGTGTACAACGCGGCCATCAGGTCTGCATAAGCATGAACCTGAGTTTCCAAACCTTCGAAAGCCAATCCCGACTTCCAAAATCCCTGAATTGCGTTGGTGTAGGCTACTTGAAATGCCTTCCATTTCTCTGTCAGCAGCGCCTCCACAGCCTTGGTGATGTATTCTTTCTCTACTGCGGTCTTGAGACTGAGGGGCCAAGCTTTAGATATATCGTTCGCTGACTTGTGGAGCCCAACAAAAGAACCTCTGTCTTTATCATAACTAGGAACAAAAGTCCTAACATTATGAAGGTCGACGGATTGATAAGCGCCTTTTGCACTTACAGTTTCCCGGGCGGCTGAGCAGAAGGGTAAAGGCTTCTTGTTAAGTCGGCTCCAGTCGTTTGCGAGTTCAGAAGTTACGTTAGTTGGATTATATTTCCAAATAAGCTGCGTAGAGGTACTGTAAGAAGTACCATTAGGCAATTCTACGTCGATTTTCATTGCAAACTTCAGCTGTAAAGCGGCCTTTGCAGCAGATGTATTGTCTGCGTACTTGCCCTTACTACGCCACTTTTTTAGTAAGTTAGGATAATCAAATAAGTCGCCTACGTCCCAAATAACATTGCTGCAGAATATTTCCGGTAAGCCTTTATAACGGAAGGCGAAGTAAGATCCAGCATCGACATTCAGCTTCTTCAAGCCTCGCTGTGAGCTTCCGTCTAGCCTAATGCGCAATTGACGGTTAGTGCTTTCCTCATCCCCAATAAAGAGACGCTCAAGGCATAAGGCTAGGCCCGCTATGAAATCATCCGACTCTTTGGGCGCCCCATAGATGAAACGGTCCCAAGCTGATTTCAGGTTGCGCTCATCCCGCAGTTCGTTTCGATGCGCTTCGTAGAAATTAATGTCTTCTTCGCCAGCTTCCAGTGAAAGGCGCCGGCTACGCAGGCGGACCAGGTATTGCTGCTCATCCTTTGTTAAGGCATCCGCTTCTAGTTCTTCAAAAAAGGCTTGGGTATCAGCGCCTAGATTGCCCTTTTTGAGCTTTAGTCCTGTGAATAGAGGCTTTATTATTCCCCATTCGCAATTCGCCAAGGCTTCAGCCTCCGGGGTCCACCCGTTCGAAGCTCTTATGAAATCTTCGATTATCGCTTTCGTTTCGTCGGATAGGGTATCCGATTCGCTCATCTTCCCAAAAGTCTTGAGCAGCTCACCAGTGCTAAGTAGCGATTGGCTAGGAGTCTGTTTCCTTAGGTATGGCGCATTCTGTCGCTGTGCCTTCTCATAGAAGGGTTTCCAAGCCGAAGCTCTGGAGCGTTTATTCTCCGCAAGCCCCTCAAAATATGGCGTATCACGCGGTATTTGCAGCGCAGGTAAGGCTAGACCCAGGGCACGAATGAGGGATTCGCCCTCCTCCGCAATGGAGTTGCGTGTTTGAACAACATACTCCGCAATCCGAAGTAGTGAGTTGCCATTAATATCACGCAGTCCAACAAACGCTTTTTCCCAGTGGTTTGCTTCCCCCTCTGGTAATGGTAAGCCTTCGGAAGCCACTGCCACCCACAAATCAGGCCGGCCAACAAGTTGCGCTTCGCCCAACGGTGTAATGAGCTGCAATGACTGTTCCTCGTCATCACCGGCACTCGCAATTAGTAGCAAAGCCTTATTGCGCTCAGCATTTCGATGATAAGTTGCCCGCTGGTCGGTTAATACTTCTTCCGGCAGGCTAAAATGCTGGAAGAAATGACGGGGAAGCTTGATGTCAATTTGAACACTGAGCTCAGGGTCGGCTAGAACCGCCTTTGTAATGGCAGCCGTTTGCTCAGGCTTTAGCCGGTCAATGCGAACACAAGCCTCGTCATCAGCTGCCCAAGTGTCGGCAAGCTGGTGCTTTAGATATAAGGTAGCAACTCGGCCAATGAGGGTCGAAGCAGTTAGTTGTGACACGGAGGGATGGCTTAGAGAAGTAACTTAATCCTTGGTGTTCGGATTGATAACATAGGCGCATCCATCAGAAAGACGCCGCAACAGACCTAAACTCCCCAATCGTTGCTCCAAACGGGTTTCGTTGGCATTGAAGTGCTTGGGTTCAAAATCAGCACTAGGCAACACTCGTTCAGCTTCTCGAGGGCCGAATACAAGCCCGTAACGCTCATAGAGTATGTGCAAGAATTCTTTCAGCTCCATGCGCTTTGAAACGTTGGCCAGAAGCAGCGTTTTCAACAGCGCATCGCTAGGTGCGTAGCGGTACCTGTTAGTGCCCCGGCGAGACACCAAACCTATTTCCCGGCCATATATGCGGTGGATGTCAGAAATAGACTGCTTGCGATGTCGGTCCAAGGCTACTTCTCGCAGTTTTTGCAGCAGTTTCATCGGTTCATGTTCGCCGTGGTATTCTTTAGCTTTCCACCACAGTTGCCGCTCAAGAATTCGTTTACACGTCACATAGGCTTCCTCTGTGGTGGTTGATTCATTTATGGCCTTTTGCCACTCCGCAGACTGTTCAACCTCATTCACATAAGCCTCAATAGCTTTTGTAGCTAGCCCATTATTATCCTGGAAATTGAAAATAGATTGTTGCCGAACAAACGTCTTTTTCGGTGCAACAACCTCGCAGATAAAGTGCGCAGGAGTTGTTTCCCTCGTCCACTCACGAGCAACACGAAGTTGGTAAAGCATTAGGTGCATGGCACCCAATGTTGCTAGATG
This sequence comes from Janthinobacterium lividum, assembly GCA_050954665.1. Classification (GTDB taxonomy): domain Bacteria; phylum Bacteroidota; class Bacteroidia; order Cytophagales; family Hymenobacteraceae; genus Hymenobacter. The sequence continues at coordinate 83,418 of JBPBPC010000048.1, read as the reverse complement.
CCACACCGCATCAAACTTTGGAAGATTGAGCTCGAATATGCGAAGCCAGTCTTGCCCCAAGCTGTCAAAGCAAGGATGGCTGACATAGGGTAGGTAGCTTTTCCCCTTAGATACAAGCTCTTCATCGTGGTCGGGCTGTAATCTGCCCAATAGCCGATTCCAACCGTTATTACCATTTAATAGCTCATTTAGGAAGGGTTTGACTTGCTCGGCCGCCGAACTCCGGCAAAGCATCAGGTAGAGCAGCTCGCCCGTTCGCCCAAAGTTGATGTATTGACGCTCCAGGCCCACCTTAGTGACGCCTAAGTCTTCATACAACGCATTGGGACCGAACGGGAATACAAATCGAGAAGTCCAACGCTTGTTGGTTTCGCTCTCCACAGAAGCATCCCGTTGCAGCATCAACACGAGTGCGGCAAACTCTTGAAATGAGCGGAAGCGCGTTTTGAGATAGTCGAAGTTGCGCGGGTCGGCACCCAATGCCTTTGCTGACATTTCCGTCGCCCAAATGCCCCAGGCTTCGTCGCTATTCTGGTTTTGTTCGGCTATATGCTTGATGGACTCATTATTCCAGAGGATATTTCTCAAGAACATTCGTCTATTGGGCTTAAAGAGCAGGGGGTAGTGCGTGCCCTTTTCGTTGAGCAACGTCCCATCTCTATGACAGGACTCCGCAACCGTGAGGAACTCCAAGAAGATGAGCCAAGGGCTCTGACTGTACAGGCGATGCCCCCAAATTTGCTCACTGAACCAAATAGGAAGACTATTGTGGTCTGCTTGGGGTGGTTGCTTTACAACATTGATTAACTCAATAGTAGAGGGTAGTATCATACAAGGAGGGAGGGTCGCCTTTAAAAGAGGAAAGTAGACTTATTGCTTAACTAATGCCTCTGTAAGAGCTGAAACCTCTATGATTTCGCCCATTTTAGGCACTCCGTTATCATCCAGTACCAGTGGCCGGAAGGTCAGCACGGTAGTGTCTTCTTCACCGTTTAGGGCTCGACGTTCATCTAAAGCAGAAAGCACCTGGCTTTTAAAAGACAAAACGTCTTCGTAGCATTCTTTGGAAAAGCTGCTAGGCAGCGCTCCAGTTGCTACCCGCGACAGGAATTCATAACGAACCAGATTAAGCGCGAAAACGCGGCTAATACTCCCTGAAAGTGCAACCCGAAGGGCCGGCCCATTGCGGTGCCATATTACTTCGACCCGTTCCCCCAATTTGGGCGTTACAGAAATACTCTCTTCTAGAATGCGGGATACCTTTGCGCTGGTCGAACGCAGGCTAGTTCCTAGGTATAGTTCGTGCTCGCTGGTTACCAGCATGCCTACGAATACTCGGTTAAGGCCTTTAACTAGGCGCCCAAGAATCTCTTTTTCAATCCTTGCAGGTAAGACCTTGGATTTCGGGTTCAGCACCTTGATGACCTTGGTTAGGTACTCGCCAGCGTAGCGGAACACAGTAAGGTCCCATAGGTGAAGTTCTTCTGCTTCTGTATCTGGTATTTTGAAAAAAAGGCCCCGTCGTTGGGCAATCAGCATTTTCAGAAATGCTGTGTTCTTCTCTTCGCTTTCGTCAGCACCCTCAATGTAGTATTTCTGAGCACTGCGATAAGCTTCACCGGCTCCGTAGAATGAGTCTTCAGCGAGGTACCGGTCAAAATACTCCCGTAGTTCCTCGTCCGCATCTCCAAAAATCAACATGTTATCTATGCGATTTGTGGTTTCGTGGCCGATACGGAACCTGTCGAGGTAGTTGAAGACGCCAATGGTTTCTCTGCGAGCAGACCTCAAGTTTCCGCCAAGCAAGTTGTTGTAAATACTTGCTTCGCCTACCCACCTGTTATATCCTTCTTCGCCTTCTGCTTTACTCTTAAAGTTTACTTCGACATCAACAGGTATCATTAAAGCATCACCACATTTTGGATGTCCCAAAACGGCATTTGCAAGCAGCGTGAGTATTTCTCTAATCGGAATATGCAACTCGTTGTAATCACAGAGCTCAAATAGCTGCCGTAACCTCTTTTGCACGAGCGTGCCAGAAAGGAGCTCATAATTGCGACGAATGGGAGAGTGGGAGCCATACGCGGGGCGTTGCCCATCCTCGCCTTCAAAACACCGTTTCCACCCCTCGTGCTCCAGGAAGGCAGGTAATGCTTGGTCAAGTAGTTCAGCCGAAGAACTTCGAGAGAGGTTATAAAACCAAAGCCGCACCTCGTCTGCAGACTGCTTATCTTCCACGAGTAGCTCTTCAAAAAGAGCACGTGCTTTAACTACGGCCGTCGTATCAGGTAGGCGTCGCCATGATTCAATCAGCTGTCCATCATTAACTGCAATTAGGTAGCAGTCTTTACCTGGACCAATGAATAAAGAAGCTGAAAACGCTTCTAGAAAGGCCTCTTTTTCACCAGCAGGGGGTGACCATGCAGTTAAGTCCTTTACTAGGTGCAACGTCACACCGTTCGGCAGCATTCGATGGACATATGTTTCGCTGCCCCAAGAATTATCATCATCTCCTCCTAGCATTCGCCAGACCTGATGACAGAGGTGGGTTTTACCATCGCCCGCTGTTCCCGTGAGTATCACTGAACGCTGTTCGTCAGCGCTAGTCTGAAAAGACTCTAAGAGCTTTTGCTCATATGGGTGAGGAAAGAAAATGGGCTTTACCCCATTTCGCTTCGCTGACTTATGAATGTGCTCTTCATAAGCTGATTTGTTGGACGCAATGGGCCCATATTGGCGCACAAAGCGAATCCAATTCAATGCCAGGTCTTCCAGGTAGATACTCACTCAAAAAGTCAGTAGAGGATAAAAAGGACTTGATTATAGCTGGCATATCAGACACCCGTTCTTCTCCTCGTAGTCATCCACACCACCCAGTATGTTAAGTAGGGTTTTGTTAGGAGCATTTAGTCGAGCGCGCTCTTGTGCAGCGGCATGCTCTTTTTTAATCTGCTCCATCCGCTCAGGCTTTTCGAGCTCCGACAGCGGCTCGCTGCCGCACCAGTAGAACGTAGTAGCTGCGTTCTTACCGGGCTTTTCATATTCCTTAGCCTCCTCGAATAATTTAGGATGAGCCGCTTTCAGCCTAACCCACTCAATCTTTTGCTGGTAGAAGCAGAAAAAGCAACCGGAGCGAGTACGGCCCCACTCTGTGTAGGGAGGCATTCCTAGACCCGATTCCTCGAGAATACGCTCAATATCCGCCTTGACCAGGCCATCCTCTTTGAAAGGATAGACAGGTACAATGTTGGGCTTAGTACTTATATAGCCGTCACGGTGCTCATCAGCACGCAGACCTACATAGTTGAAACAGTAAGCATCGCCAATGAATCGCTCAAAGGGTACAAGCTTCATCATACGGGTGCACCAGCGCCGGTGGCTGGAAGGGAGCATGCCGCCGTAAATCTTCAGCAGTTGGTCAAAACCGATGAAGTCTCCGTTCTCAACTGTGCTTTTATGAATTGGCTTGCCAAGGAGAGCTTCCAAGCGTCCCAAATACTCGATTGTCTCAGGAAGCTCTTTGCCTGTATCGTGAAAAACGTATTCCATCTCAGGAATCCGGTCACGCATGTAGAAAGCCAGCGCAGCGCTGTCTTTTCCACCTGAAAGGCTCAAAATATGTCTAGGCTGCTGGTTCATCAGAGGGAATTGTTGTTTCAGGCTCTGTTCCGAGAGTAGAGGTTGCAGTATCCCCAGCTATTTCGAGCGTAGGCATTAACGTTTCTAACTCTGTTTTGGGAATAGGTGCGGTTATGATATTAAACAAGAAGAAAGTTTTAGCGGCAATCGGAAAGGGTTTAGTTGTAGAGTCTACAATAACACTAACATTACCTTTAAAAGCTTCTGAAATTTTATTCGCTTCTGGATAAGTAAATCCTTTTTTGTCAAAGAATAAATCTTCGAACCTATCGGTTATCTTCTCTATTTGACTTATTGCCTCGCTTAGATACTTGAGTTTTGATGTTGCTCTATTTTGGGGTTCAGTAGCAATTATTCCTAGCTCGCGCATTAATTCTTCCTTTTTTACATAAAGAGCACTTTTAAAATCAAGTGCGAAAGAAAGGGTTAAGCGAACAATTTTGTCTTCTTTACGTGTTACTGGTTGAAATGCATAGTTATTACTGTTTTGTAGTAGTACACTCGCACTGCCATCAGATGCTTTAAAAAGGACTTCAAGCCTTAAATCTTGAGTGAATGGAGGTGAAACAGGTAAGCCTACTCTTGTTACAGAAGCTGAAAAAGCTTGTTGAATCTCAAGAGCGAAGGGTAACCTCAGCCGATGGTGGCGCTCATATTTTTCATTTGATTGCCATTCCATAAACTTGTTGTGAGGGATAGATAATACTTTCTTAACTTCCCAAGCAATTCGAAAATCCGTCCCATTAAATTTAAAAAATTCTGTTTTATAGCTGGATTCTAAAGGGGTTTTATTCAATGGATGCAATACGCCTTGAACAAGGAAGATGCTTCGTTCCTGATTTGCTTCGTTTGCACGCTCTAAATCACACTGCGCGTTAAGAACCATCCAGACAGTGCTTTCATTTTTTTTGGTGAATAAATCACCTAAATGTAAGTATGGTAACTCAGCAAGTGCACTTGCAGGTTTGTCTGTCAGAGGGCCTTCTGGCTGTAGTGGATGGTATGCTATTGGGCTGAGCTCATCTTCGAACAGCGCACTCATATAAATGTCGGATACTTTGGGGGAGGGAATCTCGTGATGTAGGGGAGGGGTACGCGAGAGCACTTTGTCAATTATTGACTGTTGTTGCTTTAAAGCAGGATTGCGCAACAGTAGGTTTGCCCAATGTGAACCATAAAGCCACGCTAAATAATCGCCCAAAGGTTGTGCCTGCTCTAATAGCGCTGAGTTTTGAATGAACACGTAATCATCGATACGCATCATTCTTACTTCTTTTTGAAATTCTTCCAAAGCTTCCTTTGCAGCATTAGTTAAAGCATTAACATATCGCTGTAAAGCATGGTTACTAATCGACTCTTCTTCATAAGCTCTTACCAATAGTTTGACCTGATTAATATTTCCAAGTGCATCTTTTGGAGAAAAGCGGAATACGCCTTCCAACATATTTGATTCTGCTTGAAACGTGTCTTTCTCAGCTAAAATTTCGGGCTTTGAAGACATTAATATAGTTACTGGCTTGCTGTCTTCAGGACATGCATTATAGATCTCTTTTACCCGCTTTTTAGCGTTTTCTACAGCTGCCTTGCCGATCTCATAACCGAGGTTATAGTCAATGAAAACGAAGACAAAATCTCCGCTATTGAAGATTGATAAGTTTTCAACTTTAGAATTTATTCGTTCAACTTCTAAATTTTGATTGATTAAGTTTTGGCATATAGTCTCTAAAGTTGAAAGCTTGGTAAGCTTGTTAGCAAATAACTCAGGCTCTATTAACGGCTTTAATTGTGGCTCATACCTTCTTTCCCAGAGTATTTGTAAAAACTTAACAAGTTCATCAGAAATTTCATCGCCTTCGTCTACTGGTGGTGCTGTCAAGGAGAGCTCTTTTAGTATGCGGTCAAACTCGCCATTTTCGTTAGCTATTTGACGGAATACTAGATATTCCTCAACTGTTATCTCTCCCCTTTCAACTGAGTCAAAAGCATCGTCAACAACTGCCGCTTTTTTCTTTCTTTTCGGATGGGTAACCGCAGTTTGTACACCAGCAACTGCTGCCTGGACATCAGTTACTAATGCTTGGACATTGGTGACTATTGCTTGGACATCAGCGACTGCCGTCTTTATATTGGCGGTAATTTCCTGCACAGAAGGAATTTTATTTTCTTCAGGACTTGGTAGAGGAGTGGTCATACATTTTATTTTGAGTTTTTTAAGTCAAGAACGAATGTGTGCAAAAATGCTTCAGAAGTGCTTTCGTCTTTCAAGTAAAGCTCAGCTCCATGGAAGTGAGCAATTTCCCGCGAAATGTATAATCCAAGGCCCTTCCCTTGTCCAGGCGGCTTAGTGCTAACAAAAGGTCGGAAGACCTCTTCCTTTTTTACTGCTGGAATCCCTGGCCCATTGTCAGAAAAAATTATTAATGAATCGGCTCTATCAATTTTTATTTTTATTTGAGAATTTGATAAATTATTAAAAATCTGTTCTTGTTTAAGCCAAAAAACAGAATTACTTATAAGATTCTCTATGACTTGGACAATCATGCCAGGTACGGCTTGAATGTTCCATTCCTTTTCATCTCCGTCATCTTCTACTACAAGTCGAATTTTATCCCTTTCAAATTGTGGGCTATGGCTATCGACTGTTTCATATAATAATTTTTTCAAATCAAATGTGGCTTTATGCTGACGACCCGAAGGGCCAAGCGGGTCTAGTACTTTAAGCCTAGTTTGAAGGGTTTTCAATTGTGCTTTTAAAGTGTTCATAGAGCTTGTCATGTGTTGAGATAGCTCTTGGGGTTGAATGTTATTAATCGTTTGAATAGCATTATGAGTAACTCGGTTTAATTCATGGGCGATGACGTCTACCATCAGGCCCATACCAGCCAAATTTATAGTAGTAATTAGACGGTCCTCTAGTTCTTTCGCAGATTCCTTTGTTCTTTTGAATAAGTTGCTGCTTTCTAGTAACATTCCTTCAATTTCACTGATTGTTTCCTTTTCTAAACCAAGTTCAGGATATTTTGCTACCAGATAATTGATATTTTGTCTTAGCTTTTGTTGTCCAGAATTAATTCGTTTTTCTATTTCATTTAAGCTTAGCGCTGCAATATTCGATTTTTCATCAAGTTTAATAAAATCAAGAAATATCTTTAGTTCTTTCCAAACGATGTACTGTAGAAGTGATACTAATGCTTGTTTTTCAGCATTATCTCTCAGGCCTTCTCTGTTTGTTTGGTCAAGCAGTAATGGGTTATTAATTGATGAAATATCTACTTTTCCTACAACTTGTCGGCGGTTGAGTTTATATCCCGGCGAACTCAGGGCAATAGGGTCTAAATTCAACCAGTCATCGTTTGGGCCTCCATAAGGATTGACGCGAAATCCATCTCGGTATACCATTAGTCCACCACCCCAGGTAGAGACTAGGCCTTTAACGTGAGCAGCATCAATGACACCCTGGCTTTTAGTAAGCAGTTGGCGGTTGTACCAATATAGTTCGACTGTGAACGGACCTAGACGCCGTAAAATCTCAAATGCGTTAATATCACCAACTACTCCTAAAAGGTGAGTCCCCGTTAAAGAGAAAGTTTTATGCCTATCATAGGTTTTATAGTGTATCTGCCCTATGAGTGAGGCATTACCTACACTGTCCAAGACAAGTTCAGCTTTTACATGGGCGTGGGCATTATTGAACAAAACTTTGTCAATTCCGGATAGAAGTACGGGTTGCTTATTGAACCAAAGATTGATAAAGTCTCTGTTGGTTTTACCAAATGGGTCAATGAAACGCCCCAGTTGCTCACGCGAGATTCTATTGACTTTATCTTTTGACCACGTATCTCTAAGGTTGTAGATAAAAATGCTAGTGCCTTTAGTTAAAGGGTCAATTTTCTTACTGCCCTTCTTGGGTTCAACACTAATGCTTTCCAATAGCGCATCTGAATCGTGTGAAAATTGCGTCCAATCAATTTCTAATATGCTGTAGTTGTGTTCGCCTGCTTGTGTTGTTTCTACTTTGAGGCCCTCGCCTAGGCGCATAACTGAAAGACGACCAAGCCCTTTCTCTCCAAGTATTGGACGCTGGTCTTTCTCGATAATCTTGTTTAATTCCCGCTCCTTACGCCTGTTCCTAGTGCCAATGGTAAGATATATGTCTTCCAAATCTTCTAAAGACATACCTTGCCCTTGGTCCTTTATTAGGATGTAATTCGCCTGTTTGAGTAATAAAATTAATTGTTGTTTAGTTATATCCCCCTTTAATTCTTCACTCAACTCATGGCCACCTGGTGCTTCAAAATCAACATTCTGAATTATGGAATTACGGAAGCTTGCTTCTACAGAATTCGTATTATTCGAAAGCTGGTTGAGTGCATCGTCTATTATGATTTGGGGTAACCTAACAACTACCCGCACCTCAACCCTTTTTGAGCCTGCGTCGAAGGCGTTTTTTATTAACTCATAGAAAGCAATGGCATCAGAACTTATAAGTTCCGCGCCTAATTGCAAAATTGTACGAGCCGTAACTTTAAAATGCATAATTTGAGAGCGGCCTAAAGGACTTCAATAGACTGTTTACCATGTTGGGCCATCATCTCCCAAAGGACACGAGTGGCGGCGGCCATGCCTATTTGCCCTTGGTTGTCAAGAATGGCACGCAGCTGCTCTTGCAGAACTTCAACTTCTTCTACCTGCTCGGGGGCAAGGTGGATGACTTGGTCCCGTTCCTCTCCGTCGGGATGAGTAAGGGCAAGCCGGACAGATTCACCGTCCTGCGCCGCCCCTACTTCGCTAAACACTACAGCTTCCACGCGGAGAAACTGTGCGCTTAGCTTGTGGATTTCTTGTTCAAACTTGTATTCATCCGCATCACGCCACTTATTAGGTGGTACTGAGCACACAATGTTGCCTAAAGATTCCAACCACTGCGTTTCAGCCAGTGACGTATCGGCTAGGCGCAAGCAAAAGCTCTTCAATCGTACTTCTGTCACAAAACCAGCCAAAGTCTTTGCGCGCTTAGCTAATGCCGCCCGTACTTGCTCAAAGCTTCCTTTCTGTTGGAGCTCCTTAAGTAACTGCTTGCGCAAGCTATGTAAGAGGTTGGGATATGCGGCCCGCAACTCGTCTATTGTACCTTTCAGGGCCGTAGCAAATTGTTGAATGTGCTCGACATGCGTAGCGTCTGCATCAGTTATCTGAGCATCAATAGCAGCTAACCCGCATGCCTTAGGCAAGTCGTGGAAGATAAGCTTGGCCGGGTCTACTGTTACTGTTAACACACCTCGAACGGCGCGGGTCTTTAAACTGAGATGCGTGGTCTTTAGCGCGTATTCAGGTAGCTTAGCTATGAATATCAATAGGGGCTTGACCACGTCAAGCAGGTCTACTCTATTGACCCCAGTTGCCCGCAGACCTAGCTCTTGAATCAGACGTTGAAACAACTCGTTCCGCACACCCGTGATAGGGTGATACTGTATGTGAAACGTTTCTGGCGCCTTAATCAGTCGTAGAAAGTTTGTCCCAGTAACGCGTGGAATGAATGAGCCGTCTTCATAGAAGGCTAGCTCTTGTTCGTGAATAACTGCGAATACCGCGAGTAGCAGCGGAATCAACCCGTCTCTTACTCCGTAAGGAGCTTCACGCAACGCATCGAATACCACCGTAACAGGAATGCGAGCATCTGGCTGTTCCAGTAGACCCTCGTGGATGCGATGCATAGCTGGCAGAATACGGCAATGTTCATTGTCGTATTCCTGAGTTGGCAGCCCAACAGTCCATCTGTCTTGGTTCTCTACTTTTTGATGAAGGCCCGCTTCCTGTAGCACCGACAGGTACATGGACATCTCCGGTGGATGTTTCTCCGGGTCCATACCCAAGAGGGGCAGATTGGCCGATTCAAATAGCTTTTCACAAAGACGTAACCGCGCAGCTGCTCCGGCTGAGGAAAGAACTCGGCGGTTAATCAGCTCATTGTGAATGTACGGCGAATCAGGGTAGATTTCGTCGCAAATCTCTGTCAGCAATGCCAGCACATCGCGGCCTGTGAACAGGTTGGGAACGAGTTGACCCTGGTGATACCATGACAAGTGCCCTTCACCCTCCGCATTAAGCAAGCCTACACCTGCTTGAAGCTGCTTAGTAAGTGCATGCTGTGCAAGTGCCAATTTGCGGGACACTTCCTCTCGCGCGTACCGGTCATGTCGCAGTTCGCCAGTTGAGCGTTCTACCCATTCCCATTGACGCAACTCATCCATGTATGCGGCCAAGCCTCTCAGAGGACGTGGCACCGCTACCAGCACGTCAGCCCGCTGAGCTGCTGCAGAATCCAGGACAAATTTTTTGGCTGCCGCAACGTCCGCCGCGGTTTCGCACAGAGGCACAATAACGTACCCGTCTGCCGTAGAAGTAACAGCAAGCTGTTCTGCTAGGGAGGCTACGTCAACGTACTTTACATCGAAGTACCGCAGGTTGCCCGTGCTGATGTAGTGTCGGCGGGCAACCATAGGCCGTATCTCCAGCCGCTCTCGAATGAGCGCTGGCAAGTTCGTGGCAGGGCCCATGGCCTTCTTAGCCTCCGCTCGGGCATCATCCAGATTAACGCTAGAAGTAGACCAAACGGTGTATCCTCCTGCACGACCCCGGAAGTACAGCAAGTGTAGCCCCTGAAGGGAGGTTATAATGGCTTCTACTTCGCTGCCAGATTCCAGAGCATGTGTCAACGCTTCCTTTGAGGCAATCAGGTCAGGGGTGTTTAGCAGGTTCAGCAACCCTACTGTTTTGAGAACTTCTAACTCTTGCTCTTGGTCTCCCTCATAGGAGTTAACCATGCCGTCGATGGCCTTCCAATGGTAGCTTAATGAAGCCAGTCGACTTCCAAATGCACTGCGGGCGTAGTCAAATAAATTATGGAGGCGAAAGAACGATTTGCCATCTGTCCGCTCCGTGAAATCCTGTAATCCGTTCGGGTCAGTGCCTAGTAGAAAGGTGTAAAGAGACCGTTCATTTTGCCCAAAACTGGCAAACAGGCGCACCAATGGCGGAAGCGCAGTTGGGTGAAGCGGGTAGATATAGGCAGCAATATCAAACAGTGGCTTCGTTGCTACGCCAGCACCATACCAGCGAAGCTTTAACGCTCCCTGCATGCCTGCTTTGGCACGCTCGAGAGTCTGCTTCCTAACCTGTGTTATTTGTGTGCCTAGCGCATTGGCGACCAATGCTGCTACTTGCTCAACCGGATGATACCAGGTGATTTCTTCGAAGCGCCCAGCGACTTTCTCCCACTCGCGTTGCTGCGCTTTGGACAAGGACTCGGTGTATGCACTAACTCCTTGGTGCAGCAGCGCCAAAACGAACAGAGGGGCTTTGCCACTACGTGAAGCTGCTTCGGCTAGCCCTTGTAGCAGGTATACATCTTGTTGGTCGGGACGCTCAGCCGCAAACTCTAAGAATTTGCCGGCTTCGTCCAGAATGAGGATAAGCCCGCCAGCTTGGTTCGTGGCAATTACATGCCGGTGCACGCGTTGCACCCACTCAACTACCATGATATCTGCCAACACTTCGGCACTTGTGCCAGCAGTCTTGAGCTCCGCTAGGAGCTCTTCATTTACTGCTTTGTCACGCAAGGCCACTACCAAGGCTCGCATGATAGCCTGAGCCATAGGTTCCCGGCTACCAGTTACCAGCACTGGCAATAGAGCTGGTGATGACGACAGGAGGGGTTCGGCCCCGTTGCGGAGCTCTTTCTGCAGCGCTGCTGGCAGTTGCGACGCTGGTTGGGAAAACAGGTGTGCTACCAGTAAAGCAAACGAAGACTTGCCTGAGCCATAGTCTCCCGTAATACGCCATGCCCGAAGGCTGGAGTTAGGCTTCAATCCCTCTGCCAAGCGCAACAAGCTCTCCTGAGCATGAGGCGTGAGAGTATAATTCTGAAGAGCTTCTGGGTCGTTCCAGTCGCGCTCCAAGTGCGTGGAACGCAAGAAACGCCGGTGCACTGTAAATAAGGTAGTTGAAATGTCTTTAACCATGATTTACGTCTTCAGTGACAGCTAAAAATGGAAAACGAGCTATTAGCTGGGCCTCATGGTCCTTATCTGCTAGAAACGGGAAGGAGACAAGTAGCTGAGCCTTGTAATATGCTTCGGCTGGTCGGCCGTAAATTCCCATAAGCAAAGTGGCCTCCATTTGCTCATCTAGTTCGCCATGCTTCACTAATCGAGGCAGAGCTGCTGATTCCCGGTACTCAAATAATTGGTGGGAGTCTTGCTGCAAGGTGACTAAGCGGCTCTGTAGATCGGGCTCAGAAAGCTTGAAAATTTGACCGATACTGCCCGTAGCTGCATAGATATCCCGAAACGAAAGGGTCTCCTCTTGACTCCGGTATTGACGCCAGAAGTCGAATAGACAATACGATAGGAGAGGTCCAGTAATGTCAAATTTCCCATCCTGGCGAAAAGCATATATCTGCTCTCGCTGCCCGGTTTCAGCGGTTGAACGTTCCCCAGCTGGATGTAGCAGGTGCAACTCTGTTAACGGGCAATCCAGATTCTCCTCTAATATTTCATTGCCTTTGCGCGCCTTAACAGGGACGTAGGTATGAAGGAAAATATTGAAGTGTTGTTCCTTGGTGCTATCGGATAAAGAACGGTCCATACGGTCTGACTCCACTCCAAAGGCCTTAATAACCTCAGAAGGAGCAAACTCAGGGTTTTGCCACTGGTTAAGTAAGAAATGCCACGCAAAAAGAGGTTCATCACCAATGGTTGATACTTTCCAATGCAAGAGCCAGAGGGTTCTGATATCCTCTAAAAATGGGTCTTGTCCTGCCTGAGCGTGAAAAATGGCGTGGCCGAATGTGGTGATGAACAAGCCGCGCTGTCCCGGACGCTGTTCAGCAATGCCAAAGCTCTGCACCCAGAAGCGAATGGATTTAACCATATTTTTGCCCACTCCCAACTTGACCATGGCATGGTTGTCATCGTCGAAAATGTCGGCGTTGGCATGGATGGCCCGGTAAGCCTTAGGCAACCACGTATAGCGGCAAGGAAAGCTTTCGTGACCAGAAAATTTAAAACGCATTTTTACTATTTAATCAGTAGGCAAAAGCAGTCCAGTAGAAGATATTTCTCGAAAAATAATTGTACTTTTCCTGAAAAAATTATCTTCATAGTCTTCAAAATTACACTTTATTGAGCAGTAATTTTGCCTTTACCTTACTCTTTTCAATGATTTATCTCGACAATCAGGCTACTACCGCTTGCGACCCTCGAGTGGTCGATGCTATGATGCCTTTCTTCTCTGATAGTTACGGTAACGCATCTAGTCCGCACAGTTTTGGTCAGATAGCAGCTGAGGCCGTGAGTTGGTCCCAAGAGCAAGTTGCTAAGCTCATTGGCAGTCAGCCTAAAGAAGTTGTATTCACGTCGGGTGCTACAGAAAGTAATAATCTAGCCATTTTAGGGGCCGCACGGCAGCATCAGGAGATTGGCGGAAAAAGAAGGCGTTTGGTTACCAATGCTATAGAACACAAATCAGTGCTTGCTCCTCTTGAATATTTGGCTCGTGAGGGATGGGAACTTGTATACCTGCCATTGGATGGTGAGGGGCTCATAGACCTGGCTCAAGCTCAGACGTTGATTACTGACCAAACCCTTCTGGTGTCCGTGCAAGTAGGCAATTCTGAAATCGGCACTATACAGCCGATAACCGAGTTAGCGGCTCTTGCCCATGCCCAGGGCGCACTGCTCCACTGTGATGCTTCGCAAGCTGCTGGCAAAGTAGCATTAGACGTAGTCGAGTTGGGTATGGACTTGTTGTCTTTGAGTGGGCATAAGATGTATGGGCCAAAGGGAGTAGGTGCCCTATGGATTAAGGGTGGCAGCCGGCAGCTCCCCTTGGCACCACTCATGCAGGGTGGAGGGCATAGCGGAGGACTAAGGCCGGGCACTCAGCCAGTGCCGCTTCTGGTAGGCTTGGGGCGAGCCAGCGAGCTGGCCGCCGAAGTGCAGGATGCAGAAAGTCGGAGCACTGCTAACCTGCGGGAGGAGTTTGAACAAAGGCTGCTTGCGGAGCTGCCTGAGATTACCATCAATGGTTCGAAAAACAGCCGCTTGCCTAACAACAGCAGTGTGACATTTTCGGGGCTAGAGGCTGAAGCCATCTTGGCTAACCTACCCGAGTTAATGGCCAGCACTGGTTCGGCTTGCGAATCTGGCAGCATCGAGCCCTCACGGGTTCTGCTCGCAATAGGTCTAACGCGTGAGCAGGCATTTAGTACCATCCGCTTCGGGTTGGGGAGGTTCACTACTTGTGCCGAAGTACTTAAAGCAGCCGACAGCTTAATTTTAGTTTGCCGTCAGCTAGCACTATTACTAGCTTGATCTATCACTCTTCGTGCTAACAGTGCCGTAAATAAAGGGGTACGCAAAGCCAATATTTTGTGCAGTCTGGAGTTGAGGAAATATCTGTCGTTGAAGCTGGTCGCGAAACCCAGCAAATGGCATCTGCCGAATAGCCTCTAGATTCTGCGCAAACAACAGATGGTAATCTTCCAGCAATTTATGGTGTCCCTGCTCCGCGTGAAACGAGAAGGCATCAAACTGCAGAGTTGCATACGGCTCAAAATACCGCTCAAGCGAAGGCAGCCAATTATTCTTAGCTGAGTTCACAGCTTTCGGCGTCGGGACAATGTTCCACAATTGGTCGTGGGCGACAAAAGACCAAGGGAGAAAGTGGTCTAAACTCAGGGTGGCCAACGTTAGGGGCTGACCAGAATAAATACAAGTCAGCTCGTCGTGCTCTTCCAAATAACCTTTCCAGAACTGATTGGCCGCTTTCAAATCCCTTGCTCCGGGCTTTTCCAGCTTCTCAGTGAGACCAGGGACATTAGGATTGTTCTTCTGTAGAAATCGGACCAGATGCCAGTTGGTGTAGCCACGCAAAATGGCTTGGTGTTGTTGCAAATAGTGCATCCACGACTCATGCAAAACAATGTATTCACCATCGATTCGATAAGGTGCCCTGTCAGAAGCATTGGATAGTTGTGTGACCAGTGCGTTGACTTTAGGATCGTGCAAGCCCCGAGTCTCTAAGGCAAACATGGGGCGAATGAATCGATAAGGCACCCAATTAATTAACTGCCTCACGAGCCGTTGTAATACCACTTGCTCGGCCGGGGGTAAAGCCTGGAGCTGTTCAAATAAATTGGATGCACCTGAGCTATTATCCACGGCTAGATGCTTGGAAATAAAGTCTGCAATGGGTTTAAATCCGTCTCTTCTGCCAAAAGAAAGCTTGAAATAGTCAAGTGGGTACCAGACACTAGCCAGCATTCTAAGCGAGAGGTCGCGCATTGATATCCGCGGGCTACCATGTTCTTGTAAACCGTCTAAAATAGCCAAAAGCCAGTAAAACTTGTATGAATTGGTCGTGTCTGCGAAGACGGTAGATAGTGCCGCCACATTTATTCGCTGGCTTTCGGGAAGGTTCATTCGATAAAGAGTATTCCGTTAATTAATCGCAGCCAAACGTAACTGCGCGGACACGAATGTTCGGCTTGCGGATATTTGTGTCAACGACCCGGCTACGGTTTACGACACCTCCTGCGCCCATTCCCAGACGCCGGCTTTGCCATTCGTCTCGTTCGCCCGCTTCAGGGCCATGCGCACCACCACGGCCAGCCCCAGCAGCCCCACCGCCGCGGCCTCGCTCGGCCGCTGCCGCTGAAACAGCCGCACGACGTACTCCACCAGTGTGGCTGTGGCCAGCCGCTGGTCCAGCACCCGCGGCAAGGTGGCCTGCCACGCACTCGTCGTGCCCGGCCGCGAAATAATAATTACCCGTTCCCGGTTCGGCGGCGTCTCCACCCGGGCCCCCATCAGCAGCGATAGATTAGACATGGTCAGTATGGTCTTACTCGTAAATGGCCCCGCCCCGCTCAGCACTTCAGGGCCCACAGCTCCCCCCAGTCCGTCGTAAAGGCGGGGCTCTTGGCTTCCCGCCGCATGCCCCAGGGCGCCGGCTGGCCCGCCGGCCCCACCGCCGCGCCCACCCGCACCGCCCCCGCGCCGTACTTGGCGTTCAGCGCATCCAGGGCCCCCATCAGCTTCGCCCGGGCCGGCGACCGCGCCTCCGCGGCGGCAAACAGCGACGCCTGCTGGCTGGCCCCCGCCCGCTCCAGCCCGTCCAGCACCAGGCCCGCCTTCACGTACCGCTGGCCCGGCCGCCAGATCCGCGCCAGCCCGCGCCGCGCCCAGCTCGCCAGCGTCAGCGTGTCGTCCGTGGCCGTGGGCAGCGTCAGCTGCGCCGAAAACGAGTAGGGCGGGGGCGGGCCCGCGTATTTGCTCGTCTCAATGAACACCGTCAGCAGCCGCGCCGCCAGGCCCTGCGCGCGCAGTTTCTCCCCGGCCCGCGCCGCGTGGGTGGCCACCGCGCCGGCCACGTCCTCCAGCTGCGTCAGCGCCTGCCCAAACGAGCGGGTGCAGGCCAGCGACTTGCGCGCTTCGTCTTCCACCCCCGCGCACGGATATCCGCGCAGCTCGTGCAGCAGCCGGGCCCCCACCACGCCGCCCAGGTGCTTGCGGGCCCAGGCGTCGCCCACGCCCGCCAGCTGCGCGGCCGTGCGGATGCCCACCGCCTGCAGCTTGGCCGCCGACCGGTGCCCCACGCCCCACACGTCCGCCACCGCCACCCGCGCCAGGGCCTCGCGCCGCTGCGCCTCATCGTCCAGCACCACCACCCCCGGGCCCCCGGTGGCCAGCTGGTCCGCCTTGGCCAGCCGGTTGGCCAGCTTGGCCAGGGTCTTGGTCGGGGCCACGCCCACGCCCACCGGAATGCCCGTGCGCTGCCGCACCGCCTCGCGCACGCCGCCCGCCCAGCCCGCCAGGTCAACGTTTTGCAGCCTGTCTCCCCGATACTGCCGCTGCAGGCCGTGCAAGTCCAGAAAGGCCTCGTCAATCGAGTAGATTTCCACCGCCGGCGCTACCTGCTGCAAGTACCACATCACGCGCCGGCTCATGTCCCCGTACAGCTCGTAGTTCGACGAGCACACCACCACCCCGTGCCGCGCCACCAGCTCGCGCACCTGGAAGTAGGGCGCCCCCATTTGCAGCCCCAGCGCCTTCGCTTCCTGCGAGCGCGCAATCACGCACCCGTCGTTGTTGCTCAGCACCACCACCGGCCGCCCCTCCAGCTCCGGCCGGAACACCCGCTCGCACGAAGCATAAAAATTGTTGCAGTCGACTAGGCCAAACATCGGGCAGTAGGGTAGTGGGCCCCTTTGCCAAAAGGGCCGAAATGAGAAAATGGTTGAGTTATCAAAAAGCCGTCATGCCGCCATGCGGAAAAGGCCGTCGTGCGGAAAAGGCCGTCGTGCTGCAAAGGCCGACCGACGATAGCAGACTGTCTTGCCGCTACCAGGGGCCGTCATGCTGAGCGCAGCCGAAGCATCTCTACCGCAGCAGTAATCACGCCGCTAGGTTTTCTGAACGAATAGATCAATCGTCTGGTACTCCTCTCTTTTGGCTTCGCGCCTCAAGCGAACCGGGGCCGGGGGTGAGGTTCCCGCGGCCGCCGGAGAGGGGCCGGGGGTGAGGCCTCCCCGCTAGGCTCACCCCGGCCGCACGTAGCTCAGCCCCCGCCGCCCTTCCGTCACTAGCGGGTGCAGCACCAGCACCACCACGCCCCAGATCCGCAGATCATCCGCGTTGCGTACCACCACGGGCGGGTACGCCGCATTCTCGGCCACCAGCGCCACCGAGTCCGGCCGCTGCTCCAGCCGCTTCACCGTGTACTCGCCCTCCACGCACGCCACCACCACGTCGCCGTGCTGGGGCCGCATGCTGCGGTCCACCGCCAGCACGTCCCCGTCGTTGATGCCCGCCCCCGTCATGCTGTGCCCGCTGGCCCGCGCCAGAAACGAGGCGTCCGGGTGCCGCAGCATCAGCCGGTTCAAGTCCACCAGCTCCGATTCGTAATCGGCCGCCGGCGACGGGAACCCGCACGCGAGCAACCCGCTCACCATCGGCAGCGGCTGGGCCGAGAGCAGGGGCGAGGCCGCGCCCAGGATAACTACGTGGTCCATACGGAAACTAATTGGGTTAGAAGCTGCAAGTATACTGTGCTACTAACCCATTTAGTTTTAGCTATGATAAAACTTTTGCTTAAGGTATTGGCTTGCTGACTACTAAAATTTAATAGATAGCAACTACTCTGTTCGTCAACTATAATTTGTTACTTATTCACGGAACTGCATCTCAGCGCTGTGCGCAAGCCGTATCTTATTGTTTACTATATTTTAGCTTATCCAAATCATGGGTGCCGCATCTAGTTGCTTGCTCGTTCTGCTCGGTGCCCGCGACGGTACATTGCCGCCTGTGGGACCATCCAGCGAGCATTGCCTGGCTTATTAGCATTCCGCGCAACAACATTCCGCAATAAGACCCGTTAAATTTACCATTTGCCCCCAGTCGAAACGAGCGAACCGGTTGGCCTGTTTGGCTCACTGCGGCCCCACCTAGCAATCTTAGCCCCACTGCTGGCTAGCCAGCCTGAACTTGTGCGAGGCAACCAAGTTATGGTCCAGGTTTTCGGTGGCGGCTACCGGGCTAGGCTACCGGAAAAACATCCTACTACCCCTTCCTCAACCAGTAGAAAACTGATGAAATTCCTCCTCACGGCCGCGCTGGCGGCTTTCGCGCTGCAAGCACCGGCCCAAACCACCCCCGCCGCGGCCCCTGCGCCGCGCGCCGCCGCCGACCAGATTCCCACCAGCAAAGGCCCCCTCACGGTGCAGCCCATCACCCACGGCAGCGTGGTGTTCACCTGGAACGGCAAGACCATTTACGTGGACCCCTACGGCGGGGCCGCGGGCTACGCCGGTCTCGCCGCGCCCGACGTCATCCTCATCACCGACATCCACGGCGACCACTTGGACCCCAAAACGTTGGCGGGCCTGTCCGTGGGCAAGGCCCTGATGGTGGTGCCCCAAGCGGTGGCCGAGAAGCTGCCCGCCGAGTACAAAGCCCAGGTTCGCATCCTCCGCAACGGCCAGCGGCTCGACACGCTGGGCATGAGTGTTTCGGCCATTCCGATGTACAACCTGCCCGAAGCGGCCGACGCGCCGCACCCCAAAGGCCGGGGCAACGGCTACGTGCTGAACCTGGGCGGCAAAAACGTCTACCTGTCCGGCGACACCGAAGACACGGCCGAGATGCGCGCCCTGAAAAACATCGATGTGGCCTTCGTGTGCATGAATCTGCCCTATACCATGGACGTGAACCAGGCCGCCCAGGGCGTCCTAGCCTTCAAGGCCGCCATCGTGTACCCGTACCACTACCGGGGCCAGAACGGCCTGAGCGACGTGGCCAGTTTTAAAAAAACCGTGAACGCGGCCAACAAGAAGATTGACGTGCGGCTGCGCAACTGGTACCCAGCCGCCCAGTAAGGAAACGCACAATAAACTGAAATGAGCGGACCAGTTGGCCCGCTCGTTTCGTTTATATCACCTCAAGAATTTTATACGACTGATTTCCTGGTAAGGTCAAGAATATCAACCTGATGCTCTTCAAACAAATCTTCTAAAGCACCTGCTCCGTTAGATTCTTTGTACTGGCGTTCGGCTTCGGAAATTGGCACGGCCATGAGCCAGGCTACTTTCTTGGTTTCTAACTCCAAAGTCTCCGGCTTGCCCTGCCACAAAGAAGGTGACGTGAAAAACAGGTGCTTCATTGCACTGTCCTTTATGTACGAATCAACCGCATTGCGCAGAACAGCGCCCGGAGAGCAAAACCAATTGTTCCGAATGGTGTAGAAAGCTGCCGACGAGAGCATGTTGGGGAAATCAGGAAAGCGGCGGTAAGCAGCACCTGTTATTTCAACCCTTACCGGAAACTCTTTTCCATTTTGAATCAGCGGGTGGTCTGATAAACCGATGGTCCCATAGTTAACAATATCGGCCTCAACTGGATTAGCACAGCGCAATAGGTCAATACTCGTTTCATGGGCATCATCCCAATACTTGTTAACAAATGGCTCAACTCCGAAAGTGGCTGCCAAGGTCTTGGCTACCATCTTGTTGTCGCTCGATACTGCCATGATTTTTCTTTGGTACAATTTGCGAAATAATTGTTAATCCCAAAATGATCATCCGTCACATCTTTGCCTCTGTGAAAGCCGAATAGACCCGCCCTTGCGTGAACGCAACAAGCTATTTCCAGTGCTCTTTGATGGTTCCCCAACGCCCCAGCAGTGGCATATCTGTCCACTTCGTGCCCGCCCAATTGGGGAGTGAAAGTGGGTCTTCCAGTTGTCCTTGAAATCCCTGTAAGACAAGCAAGAGGGAGATTTCTAAATACCGATAGCTGCGCGGAGCTGGGCGTGGGTCGAGGGATAAGCTAATGCTATGCGGATGGTATGGAAATGGGGGTGTTGTCAATTCGGGCACCGCGGCCAACAGGCCTTGCAGCTTGGCCACCCGGTCCGTCGACCATGCCACCTCAATGCGCCAAGCGGGCTTATCCGGATGAAACAGCTCTAAGCAGCCTTCTGGCTGTGCTACTACGCCTATGGAGAGGCCCGTCAGTGCGTGCAAACCAGCGACGACTTGGGCCGGAGTAGGCGGGTCGAGGAAGTATAAACTGTAGTGGCGGATGCCAGTGGCCATGGCCGAAAGCTACGCAGGGGAAGAGTTGTGCGAACCAGGCGCAAGCAGGTAACCAACCGCTCGTTTGCGTGAACCGCAGCGCCTGGGCACCTGCTAGCTTGTTAAAGGAGGCTACTGCTCGGCTGGAGTGCATAAAGCATTCTTTACGGAATAGCGCGTTGAGGCTGCTTAATGCTTTTGTTTCTAAAAGATGTTATTTTTAACAACTTTTAGAAATGAACTACCTCGCCGTCCGCGCCCGCTTCGCCGCCCAAGGCCTCGTTTCCAGCCACGAGTTGCGCCTGGCCTTTCCTGATTTCGACAAGCGCCGGCTGGTCGAGTGGCAGGCCCGCGGCTACCTCCAGCGCGTTGTCAACCGCTGGTACCGCTTCACCGAAACGCCCCTCGACGAGGCCCTGCTCTGGTTCACCGCCAACCGCATCTACGCGCCCGCCTACCTCTCCCTCGAAACCGCCCTGTCCTACCACGGCCTCATCCCCGAGGGCGTTTATACGCTCACCTCCGTGAGCCCGCGCAAAACCCAGGAGTACCACACCCCCTTGGGCACCTTCCGCTACCAGCACCTGCTGCCGCGCCTCTACTTCGGCTACGAGGTGCTGCGCCCCGCCGGCAACCGGCCCGTGCTCATGGCCGACCTCGAAAAGGCCTTGCTCGACTACTGCTACCTGCACCCCGAGCTGCGCACCGCTGCCGACTTCGCCGCCCTGCGCCTCAACCCCGCCGTGCTGCACGCCCGCCTCAACCCCGCCCGCCTCGCCGCCTACCAAACCCTGTTCGCTCACCCGCGCCTCAACCAGCGCGTCGCGTCGCTGCTTTCCCTGCTCCCGGCCCATGCTTAGCCTCGCCCAAATCCAGGCCCAATACCCGGCCGCCCTCCAGCCGTTCAGCCGCTTCATCCTGCGCGAATACCTCCAGCACAAGCTGCTCCAGCTCATCTACGACGGCCCCCTGGCCGACCGCTTCATTTTCCTCGGCGGCACCTGCCTGCGCATCGTCCACGGCAACCAGCGCTTCTCCGAAGACCTCGACTTCGACAACACCGGCGTCACGGCCGCCGAGTTCGGCGAGCTTGCCGCCGTGGTCGTCCGTGGCCTGGAGCTGGAAGGCTACGAGGTTGAGATGCGGCTGGTGCTCAAAGATGCCTATCACTGCCACGTCCGCTTCCCCGAGCTGCTGTTCAACGAGGGCCTCAGCGGCTACCGCGAAGAGAAAATCCTCATCCAGCTCGACACCGAGCCCCAGCACTTCGCCTTCGCCCCGGTGCCCTACCTGCTCAACCGCTTCGACGTCTTCACCCAAATCCAGACCACGCCCCTCGACCTGCTCCTGGCCCAAAAGTGCTACGCCATCCTCAACCGCGTCCGCAACAAGGGCCGCGACTTCTACGACGCCGCCTTCCTGCTCGGCCGCCAGGTCACGCCCAACTACGCCTACCTCGCCCAGAAGCGCGGCATCGAAACCCCCGCTGACCTCAAGGCCCAACTGCTCGCCCACTGTCAAACCCTCGACATGGCCGCCATGGCCGCCGACGTGCGCCCCTTCCTCTTCAACCCCCGCGAAGACCGCCTGGTCACCCTCTTCCCCCAGTACATCGAGCAGGTGTTGAGCTAAAGCGCGCACAGACCACAAACGAAACGAGCGGACCTCCGGGCCCGCTCGTTTCGTTACTGCCTACACCTCAAAATGCGGCCGGTCCTTGAACCCCGGCCAGTCCCCGCCCCAGCGCACCCGCGCGTCGGCCGCCTTCATTAGCCGCGCAAACTTGCTTAGCAGCAGCCCCGACCACGACACCTCGCCGCCGGGCAGCACAAACGCCACGTCGAGCGCCACCGACGGCAGCGTGTTGTGGCGCGACTCACCGCCCCGCTTGTAGGTCACGACGGGCCCCAGCGCCGTGCGCCCTTGCGCGTACAGCTCGTCCTGGCGCTTCACCGACCGGTAGCACTCCGTAATGATGGGCCTTCCCACCAATCGCAGCACCGGGTCGCCTTGCCAGCGCCCCAGCGCCCGCACGTAAGCCGCCGCCAGGTGCGGCACCGCTTGGGCCAGGCGCGCCGCCTGCGTTAGC
Organism: Janthinobacterium lividum; assembly: GCA_050954665.1. Taxonomy (GTDB): domain Bacteria; phylum Bacteroidota; class Bacteroidia; order Cytophagales; family Hymenobacteraceae; genus Hymenobacter. The sequence continues at coordinate 61,057 of JBPBPC010000048.1, read as the reverse complement.
TGCTGCGCCGGGCTCAGCTGCGGCGCGGCCCGCCCTGGGCTTTCCGTGGGCTTACTCGGCGACATCGGCCCCGGCCGCTCTAACGGCTTCCCCGGTCCCCGGCGCGGTCACTACGCCAACCACTGGGGCTTTCACCACGTTCTCGGGCCGTTGCAGGGCCTTGCGCACCGTCGCCCAAATCGTCACGATGGCCACCACCGCCTGAATGAGCAGGTGCCCGTAGTTCTCAATCTTGCTGGGGTCCGGCGGTACCAACCCCTGCGCCGTCGCTTGCCCCAGCAAGGACGTGGCGATGATGTGGGCCAGATGCCCGGTTTTCGTGCTGCTGAACATGGTAGATTGTCTAAAAAAGTGGATGTATTTGGCCTATCTGCAAATGTACACAAATTAGAAAATTTTAGTTACATAAAACGGAGGCTGCAACCACTGCTCAAAAATTGTACTTTATTGATTAAGCGCCAGCCTAAGCGCTAGCTGAATTTGGGCGGTTCCCCGTCCCTGCGCGCTGCTCCGGGCCGGGGCCAGGCGAAAAATGCTTGATGCGCATTTACAATGGTCCGCTGCGCTCCCGTGCTGCGCACCGCTCCCGTTGGTCGCGCCTTTCCCATCCTTTCCGCATACCCCCGATTCAGCCGCGCCTCGTCGTAACCTCGTCCTACGCGCCGGCCCACCTCATTGCGCTCCCTCCGCCAACGCGGCGCTCTGCTCATCGCTCCTGGCGTCGCTCTTCCCTACGCTTGCTATGGCTCCGGTCGCTGCATTCGGCCGGCCTACGCTACCGCAAAGCCCACCACCCCGCCCGGCTCCGCTCCGCTGCGCCCGGCTCTCCCACCGCCTTCGATGCCCCAGTTGCCGGGCACTGCCGCCCGCCGCCCAGCCCGCCCACCACCCGCCCGGCGCGTCAGGCCGCAGCCCCTCGATGCGCCCGAAACCTTCCTAACGCCCGCCCACCCCGCGGCCCGCCTCCCGTTGGTCAGCCCGCCGCCCCATCGCCACCCACCGCACCACTGCCAGGCCGCGCCGGGCTGAAATGCGCATCAAGCATTTGGGAAGGCCCCACGCCGCCCGTCAGCACCCCCTGATTCGGCTGTGGGCCGCCGCTAAAAAGCCGGCCGCCCGCGGGTAAAGTGTGCGTTCCAGCCACGCAGGCAACAGCAAGGCCCGCTTCGCGGAGGGTTTCATTGGGGAGCACCCCAAGCCCCCGCCATCATGCCCCGGCTAACGCCCGGTCATCCTCCTCGGCTTCCGCAGCTGAAAAAGCTGCTCCACCCTCACAAGGCCGGCTGCGCCGAGTGTCCATTGGGGGCCTCAGCCCGCCCCCAAACCCCCTGGGCAAGGCATCAAAGGTGTTCGGTCAGGTGCCCGGCCGGGGCCATCGGGCTCGCCTGGTGCCGGCTCAGTCCATGGGTAGCAGCTCTACTGGCCTTCCCAGCCGCCGGGCGGCCCGCAGCGTGCTCAGGGTGCCCTTGCTCTGGCCATCCCACACCACCAGCACCAGCGCGGCCCGCTTCACTATTTCGGCGTTGCGCACGTGGGTGGCGGCCGTGGGCCCGTGGGCGGCATAGTTGGGCCGCAGCTCCAGCAGCGGCACTCCGTGGGCCCTGGCCCAGTTGGCCGCCAAGGCATCCGCACCGGCCGCGCCGCCGCTCACCACTTCCGCCGGCTCCAGTTCGGCCAGTCGCCGCGCTAGCGCCGCGCAGCTTTTCACGCCTCGGCTACCCACTACCGCTATTATCAAGTTTTTGTTCTTTACCATGTTTAAAGATAGGCAAAATTTGCTTGCTATTAAAGCCTTATTTATTAAAGTTTAGTTTGTAATTACAAATTATTGTTGTATCTTTAGTGGGTAGTCGGGAAGGCCCTGGCTACTCGTCCACCCGGAGGCCTACGGCGCGGGCACCCCACGGCTAACTCTTACAGCCATGCAACCCAATCAACTTTTGCAGCTTGCCGCGGCCGCCTGGCACGGCCCCGCCCTATGCTCGTTCTCGGGCATCTACGTTTCGCAGTCCGCCGCCACTTATGGCCAGGGCGGCACCACTTGGCACGTCTGGCTGCGCCTGGCCGCCCCGCCGGCCGAAGCCGCGGGCCTGGACTTCAAGGGCACCGCTGCGTGTCCGTTCCAGGCCCTGCGCGAGGCCTTCCGCTCGTTGCGCTCCGTGGCCCCCGGCTATGCCTTTGCCGCCGTGTGGCAAGTCCTCAAGGCCGAGGACGAATACGTGGGGGCGCCCGCTCATGCCTAGCGTCGCCATTGCTCCCGCTGTCCCAGCTGCGCCCGTCGTGGGCGCGGCTGCCAGCAAGCTGGCGGCCCTGCACGCTACCCTCGCCCGGTTGGCGGCCAAGTACCCGCCCTGCCCTCCGGTAGTTCCTCCGCCCGCGCCGGCCCCGGTTTCGCCGGCGGCCGTGGTCGCCACCGCCGCGCTGGCCCGGGCCCACTCTGCCTATTTCGATGCCCGGGCGGCCAAATACGCGCTGCGCGAGGAGTATGGCCCTCAGCCCGGCCGCTTCGCCCAGTTGCGCGCGGCCATCCTCCGCTGCCGCGCGGCCCAGGCCGCCTACGCCGCCGCTGCGGCTGCTTTCCACGCCAGCCCCGCCGGGGCCGCCTTGCCGGCCGCCCGCGCCCAGTACCCCCACTTTCTAGCCGTTCGGCCCGCGCCCGCTCGGCGCGGGCCCTAAAGCCCCGTCCCATTATGCCTAAAACCGCTACTGCCTACCAGCCTCATTTGCTCAACCCGCACAGTGGCACCCCGCAGCCGGTTAGCCCGGCCAACGGCCGCAGCTTCAAGCTGGCCGAGCTCTACCAGTTGCTCGACTGCCGCACGATCGACGTGGTGCGCCTCAGCCCCGAGCTCATCCTCATCATCGACGACGAGGGCAAGTTCCGCCACCCGGCCTACCTCAACCTGCTGGCCACCTACCTCTGGTACCAGCACCAGCCCGAGGCGCGGGGCCAGGATTCTATTGTGGGCCGCGCCATCCTCTGCCACGACAAACAATTTAAGTAGTCAACTAGGGGCCGGCCGCCAACCGGCCCCACATTCTGGCCCCACCTTTTTCATTTCCAACCCCTAACCATTTCCCAGTATGTCCACCAACGCAAAAGCTCAACCCAGCGCCAGCACCAAAGCTACCACCAATACTGCCCCCACGGCGCCCATCTTCACGCTCAGCGGCCCGATTACGGCCGTCCCCGCTTACCTCATCGACAAGGCTGACGAGGCCACTGGCGAAGTCGTGCAGGTGTCGCGCTTCCGCTACCTGCCCGGCCACCCGCGCCAGGTGCGCTTCGACGCCAAGGCCGGCCAGTTCAACCTCGGCGGCACCGTGCCGCTCGGCAATTCGCTCAGCTTTATTCCGCTGGCCTGGCGCGTGTTCCAGGACGACATCCTGAACATGGGCCGCAAGCTCTGGGCCGAGCTGTTCTTCGCTGACGCCAAGGGCGCCGTGTGCGCCGTGCTCTTCCACGGCTACAGCGTCGAAAACCTCTACCGCCTCATCGAGCCCCTGTTTTACGACGACCTCACCCTGGCCGACGTGGTGGTAAAGGTCACCGCCGAGAAAAAGCAAACCACCAAGGACGGCAAGACGGCCACCTACTACATCGCCCAGTTCCGCTACGAAGCCGCCGACGCGGGCGAGGTGGCCGCCCGCCGCGACTTCGCCCGCGACTTCCCCCTCTGGCGCGCCGAAACCTACACCAGCGCGGCCGATATGCGCATCCAGCACGGCTACACCGCGCCTGAGGACGGCGAGCCGCACACCCCCGCCGCCGAACTGCCCGCCGCGGCCTAGTGCTACCGCCCCCGCCCGTCTGGGTGGGGGCCCTAAGTGCCACTTCAACTAGCTAAATAGATGGAAGCCAGCCGTAAATACCCAATCCTCTCGCGCTACTGCTTTAGCTGGTGCTGGCAGGCGCAATTTCGAGTGCTCAAACCTAACAAGCGCAAAAAGCAGTGGATTGACCTGGCTGAAGTGCAGGGCACCGACGCCGACGACGCGCAGAAGTCACTTCGTTACCTCTGCGAGCGCAAGGGCTGGCAGCTACTCGAAGTGTTTCACTTGCGTCCCACCTGCTTAGCCTTTGCCTTCGACCGTGATGCGGACAATAGCAGCTTTCTATCGCAGGAGGAAAAGCGCAAGTGGTGCCCACGCCCAGCTACCCACGGCGAGGTGTACCGTCCCCAAAGCCCGCAGCAGCTGCGCCAGGCCCGCCAAGTTGAAAAGCAGAAGCGCATTATCCAAGTTGCCTACCCCTTGCTAGCCGACGAGCTGCTAGCCACTGCATTTACTTCCTAAAAAACCAACTCGTGTTTCACGCCCTGACCCATCACTCCGGCCTGACCCAGGCCCAGCACCGCGCCCTGCCGCACGTTTCCAACACCGACCTCTCCAACCTCAAGGCCAGCATCCTCGGCCAGCTGCGCCGGCCCAACCTCGTGGCCTTGGCCTTCGGCTCCCATTTCCACACCGCCGTGCTGGAGCCCGGCCAGTACCAGCGCACCGACGAGCGTGGCATCAAGTGGCCCGCCCTCGAAACGCTGGCCCGCCAGCTGCGCCGCCAACGCTACTGCCGCGACCTGCTTTACCGCGGCCAGGCCGAGCAGTCCTACACCGCCATCCACACCGCCAGCGGGGTAGGGGTGAAGGTGCGCCCCGACCTGCTCGTGCGCAGCCGCGCCGGCCGCCAGCGCACGCTCATCGACTTCAAAACCACCAGCGCCCCCGACTTGGCCCACTTCCTGGCCACCATCGAGCAGTACGACTACGACCGCCAGGCCGCGCTCTACCTCGACGTGCTGGGTGCCACGCGCTTCCTCATCATCGGCGTGCAGAAACCGCGCGTCGAAGCGGTTGGGCAGGCCCCCTGCCAAGTGTGGCGCGTCGAGTTGACTGCCATGCCCGGCCTCATCGAGCAGGGCCGCAAGAAGTACACCGCCCTGTTGCGTCACTATGCCCGCCAGCTCTTACCCGCTTCTGCGCAGGATTCAGCCGTCCCGGCAATGATGCTGGCAGCCTGACCATTCGGCCCGCTCTTTTGGAGCGGGCCGCTTTGTTTTACCTGGTTTCCTTTAAACGACGGTAGCCTTACGCAGTGAAAATAGTTATCGGAATCGGGTAGCAAAATTGCTTGATAAGCTATTGTAATCAAGGAATTTGTAATACGGAATGGGTATCGGAGTTTATCTGTTGTTCTTCGGCTAATTCGGGCAGTGCAAGGGCTTATTTATTGCGCGCTGTTCATTATTTTTGAGTGTTCATTACTAGTGAACACTCGGACAATGATGAACACACTCACCGAAAACAGCTTGCTTGACGTGGCCGCCACCGCATTGCAAGAGCAGTTAGGTTATCCGGTGTGGGTGGGGGAGCGGGAAAAAAAGCCGGCTGACAAATACCCCGTTCGCCAAGACGGGCGACTTTTCATCGGGGCGCAGGAGCACAGCTTTGTGCTGGAAGCCAGGAAGAAGCTTACCCAAGCGCTGGTTAACCAGCTGCACGCCGCCATCCCTAACCAGGAGCCGGTGGCCCTGGTCGTGCCCTACGTCTCAGATAAGCTGGGGCAGGAGCTACAGCGCCGCGGGGTGTGTTACCTCGACACGGCGGGCAACGCCTATTTGCAAACCGCCACCCCAGATTTCTTCGTCCTAATCAGGGGCAACCGGCAGCCCAAGGCCAGCGCGCAAGTGCAGCACCGCGCCTTCCAGCCCGCCGGCGTGCAGTTGCTCTACCACTTGCTGAGCGAGCCCGCGCTGCTGCAAGCCAGCTACCGAACAATGGCCGAGCAGGCCCAGGTAGCCTTGGGTTCGGTCAGCATCTTGCTACGCGGCTTGCAGCAATTGGAGTTACTGCGCGACGAGTCGGGCCAGCGCCGCTGGACCGACCCGGCCCAGGTACTGCGCCGCTGGGTGGACGCCTACGGCGAGGTCGTGCGCCCCAAGCTGCCGGCCCAGCGCTACCGCTGGCTCGACCCCGCCGTGGCCCGCCAAGGCTGGCAAAACCTGGACCTAGGGCCCGACACGGCCTGGGGAGGCGAGCCAGCCGCGCATTTGCTGCTCGATGGCTACTTGCTGCCCGAATACTTCACGCTCTACACCACGGCGGCGCGGGGCGAGGTTATGCGCCTGCTCAAGCTGGTGCCGGATGCCAGTGGCAAGGTCGAAGTGCTGCGCCCGATGGACACCACCCTGGGCCCCGGGCGGCCCCAGCCGCAAGCCGTGCACCCCCTGCTGGCCTACGCCGACCTGCTGCTAACCGCCGACCCGCGCAACCGCGAAGTGGCCCACCTGCTGCATGCGCACTATCTATCCCATCTCGCCTGAGCGCCTGCAGCCCGCCGGCCTGGGCGCGGCGATGGCGGCCCTGCAGCGCGGGTTTGCCCGCTTCGGCATCGATTTCTACATGTACTTCGGAAAAAGGCCCGTTGCAACGGGTGTTCAGGGCAGTTGTTTTATCAGGGCGTGCTGTTCAAAAACTGCTCCACCACCGCGCGGTACTTGGCGGGCTCCTCAAACCAAGGGAAGTGCCCGCTCTGCTCGAAAAACACAATCTTGGCCCCCGGAATCGCCTGCTGCAGGCGCCAGGCGGTGAGCGGGGCCACGTTCATGTCGTAGCGCCCGGTGAGTACCAGCGTGGGAAACGCGAAGCCGGCCAGCTTGGGCGTGAAATCGGCCTTGCCGGCGTCCTCGCCCACGGCTTGCCCCACCGCCGGCGCCAGGCCCACGTTGCGGATGGGGCCCAGCTTCTTGAAGTACAAGTCGCGCTGCGCCGCCGAGTAGAAGAGCAGGTTGAAGTGGGTGCGCATGCTGGCCTCGGCCGCCGCCTGCGTCGCGACCGGTGGCTGTTTTTGCTGCCGCTCGGCGGCCATCGTCTCCGGAAACACCTCGTCGAACAGGTGCACGAGGGTGTTGAGGTTGCTGCCCGCCGCGTCCGAGAGGACGAGCTTGGCCACGTGCTGGGGGTAGGCGCTGGCGTAGGCAATGCTGAGCAGCCCCCCGTAGGAATCGCCCAGCAGCAGCACTTGCGGCAGGTGCAGGCCCTGGCGCAGGGCCTCCAGGTCGGCGACCTGCGCCGCCAGGGTCTGGGGCGCGCCCGCCTGCACGGGCTTCGAAGCGCCCGTGCCCCGCTGGTCGTAAAAAATCACCCGGCGCTTTTGCGCCAGCTGCCGCCACACGTCCGTGGGCAGCAGGTAGGCGTGCGACAGGCCGGGCCCGCCGTTCACGACCAGCAGCGGCAGCACCGTCGTATTGGCCCCGAACGTCTCGTAGGCTAGCGCCACCTGCGCCGTGGGGATTTTGCCCGCCTGGTGGGGGAGGGCCTGCCCGGCGGCCAGCGCGGGCCCGGCCAGCAGCAGGGCGCGCAGGGCCGCCCAGTAGCCGGCGCGCCCGCTCGTTCGAAACAACTTCATGGATAACGCGGGAATGTGCGGGGGAAAAGGGTTGGCGCCGGCGTCGTGGCCCGGCGCGGGTCACCGGGGCAAGGTAGGCAAGGGGTTCCGAAAAGGCCTGGGGCGGGCCCCCGCTGCCACCGCGCCGCCGCTACTGGCGGGCAACCGGTGTGGACGGGCGGCGGGGGACGACGCCCGGGGTAGGCGCATTGGGTGCCATATTGCCGCGGCGCCGGCGCTCCTCCTCCGCCGCCCGCTACTTACCCATGCGCAAAAGCTACTTTCTGCTGCTCCTGGCCCTTCTGGCGGTGGGGCCCCCCTTGGTTTTGCGCGCGCAAGTCAAGGCCCTGCGCTTTGGCCAAGTCGTGGACGGCCGGGGCCACGTGTTCACCGACGCCGTCGTGCTCGTCCGGGCCGACCGCATCGTGGCCGTCGGGGCGGCCAAGGACGTGGCCATTCCCGCCGGCGCCGAAACCATCGACTTGACGGCGTACACGGCCATCCCCGGCCTCATCGACGCGCACACGCATATGTCCTTCTACTGGGACCGGGCCCCGGGCACCACCCCCTGGGCGCAGCTGGGTACCCTGGGGCCGGCCGTGACGGTGTTCCTGGCCCAGGAAAACGCCCGCAAGGCCCTGGAAACGGGCGTGACCACGGTCCGCGACCTGGGCTCGTTCGACAACATGGACTTTGCCCTGCGCGAGCTCATCAACCGGGGCGCCGTCGTGGGCCCGCGCATGTTCGTGGCCGGCAACGGCCTGCACATCAGCAGCTCGCCTTATAAGGTGGGGGCCGTGCCCGATGCCGGGCAGTGCGATGGCGTGGAGGCCGTGCAACGCGTGGCCCGCCAGCAAATCGCCGCCGGGGCCGACTGGATCAAGATGTACGGCTCGACCGGCAGCGACAAGGACGTGACCGGCTTCCAAACGTTCACCTACGCGGAGATGCAGGCCGCCGCCGACGTGGCCCACTTCGCCGGCAAGCGCATTGCCATCCACTCCTACGGCCCCGACGGGGCCCGCGACGCGGTGCGGGCCGGCACCAACACCGTGGAGCACGCCATCGACATCGACGACGCGACCCTGGCCGCCATGGCCAAAAAAGGCATCATTTACGTGCCCACCGTCGAGCACAACCGGTACTACATTGCCCACCGGGCCGAGTTTGGCTACGACACGGCCGTGGTCCGGGCGCTGAACGGCTACGTGGCGCAGAACTTCGCGACCCTGAAGCGCGCCGTCAAGGCCCGGGTGAAAATTGCGATGGGCTCCGATGCCGTCTTCACGGGCTTCGGGGAGAACACGCGCGAGCTGGCCTGGTTTGTCAAGGCCGGCATGACCCCCGCGCAGGCCCTGCAAACCGCCACCACGACCGGCGCCGAGATGCTGGGCCAGGAAAAAAACCTGGGGGCCATCGCCCCCGGCTACCTGGCCGACTTGGTGGCCGTGGAAGGCGACCCGCTCCGCGACATCAACGCGGTGATCGACCACGTGAAATGGGTGATGAAAGCCGGCAAAGTCGGGGTTGACAAAACCCAGAACGCGGCCCCCGGCCCGCGCTGAACCCGGTCGAAGGCCCGCGGATTCGTGTTGGGCTTGCCAAGCAGCAGCAATTCTCGCGGCAGTGTCGGGAAAATCATAAAGTGCTTAGCAAAAATAATTTAACGGATTAGCTCCGCTGCAAATACCCCAGCACCGGCCCGACAACAAAAAGGCCAGCTCCTGTTTCCAGGGGCTGGCCTTTTTACTGCCCTGCGCACATGCGCGCTTATTCCACCGTGAAGGAGCCCGTCACGAACAGGCTGGGCTGCCCCACCACTTCGGCCCGGTACTGCCGCACGCCTCCCGCCACGAAACGGGTGCCCAGCGGAGAACTGAACGCCTCGCCGGTCGGGTGCGTGCCCCCGTCCACGAAGTTGTCGATGGTGAGGTGCACCGCCACGGCCCCCGTGCCGCCGGTGGCCGTCACCTGTCCCTCAAGCACCGTGGGGCCCCCGTCCGCGGGATTAATGCCGCGCAGCACGGCTCCGGTCAGGCGCAGCGGGGCGGGCGGGGCCGCCGTTGGGGCCTCCCCAAAAATGGCCTCGCCCGCCAGGACCAGCCCGCCGGCGACGTCGGGTACGGGCGCCAGCGCGGGCAGCGCTTCCGCCACCGCGTACCCGTCCACTAGCTGCCGGGCCCCGGCGCTGTAGTCATCAAAACCCGCCGATAGGTCGGTTTGCTCGGGGTAGGACGTGCCGTACACCTGGTTGAGGCGATTCAAGCGGGCCAATGCGTCGTTCATGCGCTGGTGCGCGGCGGCCACCTTGCCCAGGCGCTTGCGCGTATCCCGGTCGGCTTTGGCCACGGCGGCGCGGGCCTTCTTGCCGCGCACTTTGTATTGTTTCTGATAAGCGGAAGTTGCCATAACGGATTGAAATAATTAGGTGATAAAAGCCCGGCGTTACTCACCAAAGGCCACTTCGGTCGGCAGGGCAGCCCCGCCGTTAGCATCGGCCACATCCGCGTACAGTAGTGCATCGGCCTCTGCGTTGGTGGTCAGGTTAGCCAGCGTCTCGGAGGGCCCGAAGTCCGTCATCAAGGCCGTGGCGGTGGGCAGGGCCGTGCCGTAGAGCGCGTTGAGCCGGGCGGCGCGGGCCGTGGCCGCGGCGTTGCCTTGCTCGGCCGCTTTGAGTTGCCCGACCAGCACGCGCACCTGCTTGCGGGCCTTGGTGTAGAGGGCCAGGGCCTTGGTGGCCCGGCGCTTGTATTGTTTTTGATAGGCGGTCAGTGCCATGACAAAATAGGGTAGGGGTTGATAAAAAGAGAATTGGGCGAAGCAAAAACGGCCGCCCGTTCCCGGCCGGCCGTTTGGCATACCCGCCGCGCCGCTTAGTCGGCGTAGACGATGGCCAGCGGGTTGCTGGCGTTGTTGTTGAGCGGGTACTGCTTGCCGTTGAGCAGCTGGTAGAAGTTCACGCCCAGCACGCCCAGTACCACGTCGTCCGTCGTCGGCGGCACCGGCAGCGAGGCCTTAATGGTCTGGTTCACCAGCACCGGCCCGTTAATCGGCAGGCTGCCCAGCGGTGCGGCCACCGCGCCCTGCACAATCGCACCCGTCTCGAAGTTGATGGCCGCCGAGCCGAGCAGCAGCTCGAAGTGAGTGGCCCCCTGTGGGGCGGCCACGTCGGTCAGCCCGTTAAGGCTGGGCAGGCTGATGGTCAAGTCCGCGCCGGCCGCGGCCGTGGTGTACGAGCCGAAAAATACCTGGCTCAGCGACGCCGAAGCGTTGAAGTCGAAGCCCACCAGCTCCAGGGCGTTGTCCTTGTCCATCACCCGGGCCCCGCGGTCGTTGGCCTCGTCCATCCCGATGATGGCGCGGGTCTTTTGCGTCAAACGCGAAACCATCAGCGAGTCGCTAGCCGTGCTGATGAGCGTGCGTAAGGCCGTGCGGATCAGCTTGCCGGCCGTGCCGGCGCGGCCAAACTCGCTGGCGTTTTCGCGGGTGCGGGCCAGGCTGGCCGCGCTGTTGAAGGCCGCCTTGTTCGACGCCTGTTTCTGTCGGACCGTGCCGTTGCGGGCAAAGACCAGGCCCCCCACGGTGCCCTGCAAGCCTAAAATACCATTCTGTGATGCCATAACTGTAAAAAATAAAAGGGTGAGAAATAGGTTTGGCTGCTCTGATGAGCGGCTCGGTTACCAGGAGCAGCCCGCCCCGTAACGCCGCTTGTTTTTGTAATTCAACCCCCGCCACACCTTGGGCGGCACGGCCCCTGCGGCCCCGCATTTCCACAGGCCGCGCCCCGCCGCCTGGGCCTGCGCTTGCTGCGCTGCCCGCCCGGCCACCGCGTGCGCGGGGTCGTAAGCCCACGCCCAGCCGCGCACCACCAGCAGCGAATCCAGGGCCCCCGCCGCCGGCAGGGTCAAGCTGCCCAGCGTGCGCCCGTACAAATCCACGCCGTGCCGCCGCAATTGCACCAACCGGCCCACCGGCAGCAGGGCCGCCATCGAGTCGGTGGCCTGCGCGCCGAACGCCTGGTCGTGCTCCGGCGCGTCCACCCCCAGCAGCCGCATGCGCACCCGCCGGCCGCCCGCTACCACATCGTAGGTGTCGGCGTCCACTACCCGCGCCACGCGGGCTGCTTCCGGCAGCGGCCCCGGTTTTAGGGCCCCACTGGCCCCGCCCAGGGCCGCCAACAAGGCCAGGCCGCTGCCCACCAAAAAGTGCTGTTTCGCGTTCATGGGCCGAACCTAGCGCGCCGTTTCGCCGGTTGTATCTTCGCTGACCACCTTGACCCCAATCGGCCCCGTTATGCCCCAGGTTTGCATCTACCCCAAGGACGCGGCCCGCCTCACCGGCACCCAGTACACCACCGGCAAGCGCCTGCTCCAACGCATCCGCACCAAGCTCGGCAAGCCCGTGCGCGCCTACGTCTCCGTCGCCGAGTTCTGCGCCTTCACCGGCCTGCCCGTGGCCGAAGTCAGCGCCGCCCTGAACGGCCCAACGGGCGGGCCCGACGCGGCGCGCTAGCCCCCGGCAAAAGGCAGGCTAGAGCTAGGCTAGAGTTACCCTCGCCCTACGCTGACGCTCCTGTATAGAGGCCCCAATTTGATACGGATTGAGCGCGAATTTTCGTGTCGTAGTCTCAAGCTTCGCTACCTGTTGCCCGAACCATCATGCGGTTTTTTGCTGCTATTTCCCCCTATGCTAAATGATGAATAGCCGCACGCTTCTGCTGGTTTTATCGCTGTCCAGTTGCTTCCGGCCGCTGGTAGCCCAAACCCGAAAGCCGGATGACAAGGCCCTCATCATGGCCATGCGTACGGCTTCGAACGCGGCCATTGCCCGGCACGCGGTTGACGGCATCGCCCGGTATTGGCTGCCCGATTTCGTGCAGGTGGGGGGCAACGGCGGCTACAAAACCGGCAAAGACTCGGTCGTGGCCGGGTGGCAAAAAGCGTTCCGGCTGCATCCCGACGTGGTGTACGTGCGGAGCCCCCAACGCATTGCCGTGAACCCCAACGGCCTGCTGGCCTGGGAAACCGGCACTTGGGTTGGCTCCTGGAGCCAAGGCGGCTCCTTTAAGGGAGGTGGCAACTACTCGGCGATGTGGCGTAAAAAGGACAAGGAGTGGCAGTTGCAGGCCGAACTCTACGTCACCTTACACTAGGGACTCGCAGCGCGATGGCCCAGGCTGCCCGGAATGTAGCAAGGCAGTACCTCTTCCGTCAGTGACGCCCCAAAAAAGGTCCGGCCTGGATTATACCGGGGCCGGGCCTTTTCCGTGTTCCTGGCCGCCAGCGCCTACGCCACCGCTGCCTCAATCACGCAAACTGGGTTGGGCACTGCCGCCGGCGCTGGTGTTGCACTGCCTTCCCAAATCCTCCGCATCTCCTGGTGCTGAAAATCCTCCACCACCTTGGCGTAGAGCATCGTGGTTTGAATCTTGGCGTGGCCCAGCACCTTCTGCAGCACGGCCACCGGCAGCCCGCGCATCAGCGAGAGCACCGCAAACGTGTGCCGCGCCGTGTGCATGCTCACCAGCTCTTGCTTGGGCTGCTGCCGCTTCACCACCTTGCCTTCCTCAATGGTCACCACTTCCACCAGGTCCCGCAGCCCGGCCAGCTGCGCGATGCGCTTCAGGTTGCGGTTCATCACCTGGTTCGACGTGGACGGCAGCAGGTGGGCCCGCGTTCCGTCGTATTTGTCGAGCAGGGCTGCCGCCGGGGGCGTGAGGTAGATGCTGACCGCCGTACGCGTCTTGGTCTGCGTCAGCCGCAGGATGCGGCTGCCGTCCCAGGTTTGCACGTTGGCCTGGCTGAGCTCCGTCAAATCCGAGTGCCGCAACCCGGTGTAGCAGCAGAACAGGAACGCATCCCGCGTGGCCACCAGGGAAGAGGGCAGCAGGGCTTTTTCCAGCAAGCTCAGTTCCGCGGCGCTCAAATAGACCTTCTCTACATCGGTCCACTTGATTTTCATTTCCCGCGGCTCCACGGCCACCGGTAGCCGCCGGTCTTCGCGCACGTAGCGCAGAAAAGCCTTCATGTGCTTCACCGTCTTACACACCGTGTTTTGCGCCAGCTTCCGCGTCCCGCGCAGGTAGGCCAGAAACTTGTCGTGGGTGGCCAGATCATAATCCCCGAGTTGCAGCCGCCGCTTGAGCGACTTTTCCAGCCTTTTCAGGTGGGTGAGGGTGGAGGCCACCGACACCAGCGACTGCGCCAGGTTGCCCCGGGCTAGCAGCGCCGCTTGGTAATCCGCGTAGAGGTCAGTTAGCCAAAACACTGGCACCTCTACTTCGGCCGCGGGCTTGGCCACCACCGGCGGCGCCAGCACCGCCTTCAGTATTTCGGGCGTAATCACCGCCCCGGCGGCGCGCAATTGCCGGTAGTGGGCGTGCAACCGGTCGCACAGCGACTGTAAATACTCGTTGGCTTCCTGCGCCCCGGCAAAGCTGCGCCGGAACTGGTTGCGCTCGGCGTGCCACTCTGCGGCCAGGCAGCGCTCCCGCGTGGCAAAGCGCAGCCGCTGGTTGTCGAAGTAGGCCCGCAAGTGAATGGTGCAGCGCCCCGCGGCGTCCGGGCGGTCCGTCCGCCGTTCAAACGTAATGGTCATCGGAAAAAAGGGGTTAGTGGGAGAGATGCTTATGGGGCCGCCGCTGGGGGCGGCAGTGGGGGCGCATATGCTCCTAAACCGGGCTTTAAATCCGAAACCGTCCAAAAGCAAAAACCCCTAAAAACCGCTTCTGTTGCCAGATTTGCGACTTTTAAGGGCTTCCGTTAGTAAACGATAGCGGTCTGGACGGGACTCGAACCCGCGACCTCCGCCGTGACAGGGCGGCATTCTAACCAACTGAACTACCAAACCGTTTACCAAGCTAGAAAAACCGGGTGTTTTTCCGTTTTGGTGATACAAAGGTAGGGCAACAAAATGGGCGTTTGCAAGCTGAGGGCATTTTTTTATCTCTAAAGGAAGCGATCTTGGAGCTTGTCGGTTGTTTTTCAGGCCCATTATTTTTCGGTGAGCGTCCCAACGGCGGATGATTTACCTTTGCCAACCGCTTTTTTAGCGGATAGGGCGGGCCCCGGGGCCGCCTGCTACTACATCCCTGCTTTCTTCTTTATCAGCCGTGCCCGCAATGCTACTCGATTTTGAACAACCCATCGCCGCCCTCGAAGGCAAGCTCCAGGAAATGCAAAAGCTGGCTGCCGACAGCGAGGTGGACGTGGCCGACGCTGTGGCGGCGCTGGAAACCAAAATCAAAACCCTTAAAAAAGAAACCTACGCCAACCTCACGCGCTGGCAGCGGGTGCAGCTCTCGCGCCACCCCGAGCGGCCCTACACGCTCGACTACGTCAACGGCATGGCCACCAAGTTTGTGGAGCTGCACGGCGACCGCACCGTAGGCGACGACAAGGCCATGGTGGGCGGCTTCGGCGAAATCGACGGGCACCCGGTGATGTTCATCGGCCAGCAGAAGGGGCACAACACCAAGCAGCGGCAGTTCCGTAATTTTGGGATGCCCAACCCGGAGGGCTACCGCAAGGCGTTGCGGCTGATGAAGTTGGCCGAAAAATTCAACGTGCCCATCGTGACGCTCATCGACACGCCCGGCGCGTTTCCGGGGCTGGAGGCCGAAGAGCGGGGGCAGGGCGAGGCCATCGCCCGCAACCTCAAGGAGATGTTCCTGCTGAAGGTGCCGGTGGTGTGCGTCATCATCGGCGAGGGCGCGAGCGGCGGAGCCCTGGGCATCGCCATCGGCGACCGGGTGCTGATGCTGGAAAACACCTGGTACTCGGTGATTTCGCCCGAATCGTGCAGCAGCATCCTGTGGCGCTCGTGGGACTACAAGGAGCAGGCCGCCGAGGCCCTCAAGCTGACGGCTACCGACATGCAGAAGGCGGGCCTCGTGGACGGCATCGTGAAGGAACCGCTCGGTGGGGCCCACACCGACCCAGAGGCCATGATCGCCGTGCTGAAAAAGACGCTGCTCAAGACCCTGAAGGAACTGGCCGCCGTGCCCGCCGCCGAACGCATTTCGCAGCGCATCGACAAGTTTTCGGCCATGGGCGTGGTGGTGGAATAAGCAGTTAACCCCGAAATTGTTATGAAGCTCCACGCCATTGATACCGGGTTGTTTAAGCTGGACGGCGGGGCCATGTTCGGCGTCGTGCCCAAGTCGATGTGGCAGAAGGTGTACCCCGCCGACGCCAACAACCTGTGCACCTGGGCCATGCGCTCGTTACTGATTGAAGACGGCGACCGGCTGATTTTGGTCGACACCGGCCTGGGCGACAAGCAGGACGCCAAATTTTTCAGCCGCGTCGATTACCAGCCCACCGGCGTGCTCGACCAGTCGCTGGGGGCCCTGGGCTTCGGCCGGGCCGACGTAACGGACGTGTTCCTGACCCATTTGCACTTCGACCACGTGGGCGGGGCGGTGGTGCGCCGGCCCGACGGGGCCCTGGCGCTGGCCTTCCCCCACGCCACGCACTGGAGCAACGAAGCGCACTGGGACTGGGCCACCCACCCCAATCCGCGCGAAAAGGCCAGCTTTTTGACGGAGAACATCCTGCCGATTCGCGAAAGCGGCCAGCTGCGCTTCGTCGACCCCGCCGTGGGGGCCCCGGCCGGGCTGCCGCAGTTCCGCGAGCTGCTGTTTGCCGACGGGCACACCGAGAAATTGATGGTGCCCGTGGTGGAATACCGGGGGCGCACGCTGGCTTTTATGTCCGATTTGCTGCCCAGCGCCGCCCACTTGCCGCTGCCCTACGTGATGGGCTACGACATGCGCCCGCTGGTGACAATGGCCGAAAAGGAAGCCGTGCTAGCCCGCGCCGCCGCCGAAAACTGGGTGCTGGTGTTCCAGCACGACCACCTCACCGAGGCCTGCACCGTGCAGCAAACCGAGCGCGGCGTGGGCCTGGCCGAGCGGCTGCGCATCAGCGACTTGTAACGCTAGCCGTTGGTTCTTTTGCAAACAAAACCCGTGGTTGGAAAGCCAACGAAATGGAACAGCTGACGGCTACCGGCCCGCCAACGCCCGCTGGCTTGAGCCTGGCCCTGTCGGGCGGCGGGGCCCGGGGCATTGCGCACCTGGGCGTGCTGGCAGCGCTCGACGAACTGGGCTTGCCCGTGGGGCGCTTGGTGGGCGTGAGCTCGGGGGCCATTGCGGGGGCGTTTTACGCGGCCGGCTTTGCACCGCGCGAGATTTTGCGGCTGCTGCTCGGCACCAACGTGGCCCGGCTCACGCGGCCGGCGTTTAGCCGGCTGGGGCTGCTGGGGCTCGATGCGGTGGAGGCGTTGCTGGCCAGCCACTTGGGGCCCCGCATTCAGTTCGAGGATTTGCAAAAGCCGCTTACGCTGGTGGCCACCGACTTGATGGCCGGCGAGTCGGTGTACTTCAGCGCGGGGCCCCTATTGCCGCCGCTGTTGGCCTCGTCGGCGGTGCCCATCGTGTACCGGGCCGTGGCCTACCAGGGGCGGCAGCTCGTGGACGGCGGCTTGCTCAACAACTTGCCCGTGGAGCCGCTGCTGGCCGGTGGGGGCCCCGTGGTGGGCGTGCACTGCAACCCCGTCAACCGCGAGGCGCGCATCCCCACGCTGCGCCGGCTGGTGGAGCGCACCCTGCACCTGGCCATCAACGCCAACACGGCCCACCGCAAAACCCAGTGCGCCCTGCTGCTGGAGCCGCCCGAGTTGCGCCACTTCCGCCCGCTCGACTACCGCCGGGGCGCGGAAATCTTCGACATCGGCTACCGCTACGCCCGGGGCCGGGCCGCCGCGCTGGGGGCCCTGCTGGCCTGAGGCGGGCCCGCCCTAACTTTGCCCTCCTTCCCACGCCCAAATTTTAGCAATGCCCGCCCGCAAAACGTCCACCGTCTGGTTCTACATCGCCAAAGCCGTGTTCCGGGTGTCGGGGTGGAAGCTGGGCCAGCTGGCCAACCCGGACATCAAGAAAAGCATGATGATTGCGGCCCCGCACACCAGCAACTGGGACCTGATTTACGCCCGGGCCGCGTTCTATTTGATGGACGTGGACGTGCGCTTCACCGTGAAAAAAGAGTGGACCGACCACTGGCTGCTCGGGGGCCTGGTGCGCTCGGTGGGCGGCCTGGCCGTGGACCGCACCAAGAACAACAGCCTCGTGGAGGGCATGGCCGAGCTTTTCAACGCCCACGACGAACTCGTGATTCTCATCACGCCCGAGGGCACCCGTGCGTACCAACCGCGCTGGCGCAAAGGGTATTACTTCGCCGCGCTGGCCGCGCACGTGCCCATCCGCCTGGGCTATTTGGATTACAAAAACAAGGAAGCCGGCATCGGCCCCGCCGTGTACCCCAGCGGCGATTACCCCGCCGACGAGGAAAAAATCAAGGCCTTCTACCGCACCAAAACCGGCCGCTTCCCCGCCCAGGGCGTGCGCTGATTAGCGGCGGCCGGCGCTACCTTTAGCCGCATGGAAAAGGTGCAAACGCTGCTCTGGGTGGTGCTGGGCCTCGGGGGCTTCGTGTACCGCATGGTGCAAAAAATGCGCGCCACCGCCGCCCAGGAAGCCCGCGAGCGGCCGCCCACGCCGGCCGTGCCCGCGCTGCCCACCGCTACCTTCCAGGAGCTGCTCAAGCAAATGCAGGCCCGCAACGCCGCCGAGCCCGGGGCCCCCCGGCCGCCCGCCACGGGCCAGTTTCTGCCCGCGCCCGCCGGCCCAGCGGCCCGCCCCAACACGCTGGGCGGCCGGCCGATGCCCGTGGCCCGCCCGCAGGAGCGCCCCCCGCGCCGCCCGCTGCGCCGCCTCACCTCGTTGGAAGCACCGGCCACGGCCCGTCCCATTAGCCCGGCCGCGCCCGTGGTGCAGCGCGGGGCCAACCTGCCCCGCGCCGTGGTAACGGCCCAGCCCGACGCCGCCTACCGGCCGTTTGGGGCCCCCGCGCCGGCTACCGAAAGCACCGGCACCGCCGTGCGCCGCCTGCTGGCCCAGCCCGCCAACGTGCGCGCCGCCTTCGTGCTCAGCGAAATCCTGAACCGGCGGCCCTGGTGAACCGGGGCCCCGGCTAGTCCTGCGTGAGGGCGTAGGCCACCAG
The DNA here is from genome assembly GCA_050954665.1 of Janthinobacterium lividum. GTDB lineage: Bacteria > Bacteroidota > Bacteroidia > Cytophagales > Hymenobacteraceae > Hymenobacter. Next base: position 42,610 of record JBPBPC010000048.1, on the reverse strand, counting down.
GTTGGCCCCCATGCGCAGGGCGGCGTCGTGCACGGCGGGTGGGTCTTCGGGGTAGGTGCCCACGTCTTCCCAGCCGTTGCCCAGGTCGCACTCGTAGCTGTAGAAGCACACCAGCCGGCCCTTGTACACCAGCCCAAAGCCCTGGGCGCGCTTGCCGTCGTGCTCGTGCACCTTGGGCAGGCCGTGCGGGAACGGGTATTTCTGGTGGTAGATGGGGTGGGAGTAGGGCAGCTCCACGAATTCCAGCTCGGGAAACACCTTCTTCATCTCGGGCCGGATGAACTTGTCGAGCCCGTAGTTGTCGTCGATGTGCAGGAAGCCGCCGCCCACCAGGTAGCGCCGCAGGTTTTGGGCCTCGGCGGCCGTAAAGCTCACGTTGCCGTGCCCCGTCATGTGGATGAACGGGTAGTCGAGCAGCTCGGGCGCGTCCAGTTCCACGGTGGCCTCGTCGGGCGCGATGTTGGTGTGCAGCGCCTGGTTGCAAAAGCTGATGAGGTTGGGCAGGCTGGTTTTGTTGGCGTACCAGTCGCCCCCGCCGCCGTAGTGCAGCTTGGCGATGCGGAAGCTCGGCGGGGCCCCCGGCGCCGGCGCGGCGGCCGTGGTGAGTAAGAGAGAAACGGCGAGCAGCAGAGTTTTCAGCATGGGCGAGCGACCGGGCGATCCGGTGTACTTTACAAATAAATGGTTGAATCAGAAAGTTCGAGACGGATAGTTGTTTTAATAAATTAGACGCTACTTTCGCTAGTATTATTTGATAGCGCTATCTATAAAATAGTCGCGGCTGAAACTGAGTAAAGCGTTCTTATAATAGCGGCAGTAATAATGACAGACACATTTAAGTATAGTGCTATTTTTTGTAAAATCATTTTCGATTATTAAAGCCAGCGTCTGCTAAATGAAATTAAAATCTGTTTTTCTATTGGTAATAATTATACCAGTAGTATCTTGTTCTTCAACTAAAAGAACCTCCTCCAAGTTTGGGAACAGTTTTTCAGTATCTATTCCGAAACCTACTGACGATGGACTTTCCTATATAACAGCAATTGTTATAACTGAGAAATTAGAAACGACGGGCACTAAAGCCGAATATGAGTGGATAAAAAATAATTACAGTAATTATAAAGTGAAGGGTCAGTCGCTCAATAATAGAGAAAATAAACCATTTGACGTTATCACAATAGTATTGTCAGATGGCAAGGAATTGCCCTTATACTTTGATATTTCAAATTTCTTTGGAAAATTCTGAAGCGCTTAATACTTCCTTATAAAAGCTGTTTAGGCTTTGTCAACCACGACACTACAGTATCGTGGCTTTTATTATTCTTACGGTTTCTGCGTTTACCTACCCCCATGACCACTGGCAAAGACCTTCTCGACCTTGGCCTTAAGCCAGGCAAATGGTTTAAGGAAGCCCTGGAACACATCAATGCCAATGGCTTAGAAGGCGAAGCCATGCGGGCGTACCTAAATACGGTGAAGCCGGCGCCGGTCATTCCGCTGCTGGAACAGCCCGCCCACTTTTATGAAAACATTAGCGCCGACACGGCGGTGGAACAGCAAAACATCGACTACGTGAAGCAGTCGATGGCCCGGCTCATGCGCACGCCCACCGTGGTCACGGGGGCCATTATGCCCGATGCCTGCCCGGCGGGGCCGGTGGGCACCATTCCGGTGGGGGGCGTGGTGGTGGCCCGCAACGCCATTCACCCCGGCATGCACAGCGCCGACATTTGCTGCTCGGTGATGCTGACCAACCTCGGCAAGATTGACCCCAAAACCGTGCTCGACACGGCCCAGCAGATCACGCACTTCGGCCCCGGCGGCCGGCCGGCCGAAAAGCAGTTTGCGCTGCCCGCAGAAATTGAAGCCGAATTTCGGGCCAACCCGTTTCTAAACTCCGAGCGGAGCCTGAAGCTGGCCCGCGAACACCTGGGGACGCAGGGCGACGGCAACCACTTTCTGTACGTCGGGGTAGCCAAGAACACCGGCGATACGGTGCTCGTCACGCACCACGGCTCGCGGGGCGTGGGGGCCGTGCTCTACACCCAGGGCATGAAGGTGGCCGAGCGTTTTCGGCAGGATATTTCGCCCGATACCGCGCCGGAAAACGCCTGGTTGCCCAGCCACTCGGTGGAGGGTGAGAATTATTGGAACGCGCTGCAAACCGTCCGCAAGTGGACCAAGCAAAACCACTTGTGCCTGCACGACGCCGTGGCCGGCAAGCTGGGGGCCCCGGTGCAGCAGCGCTACTGGAACGAGCACAACTTCGTGTTCAGAGACGGCGACCTGTTTTACCACGCCAAGGGGGCCACGCCCCTGGACCCGAAGTTCATGCCCGACATCACCGGCCCCCGCATCATTCCCCTGAACATGGCCCAGCCCATTTTGATCGTGGAAGGCGGCACCACCGAAAACAACCTGGGCTTTGCCCCGCACGGCGCGGGCCGCAACCTGAGCCGCACCAAGCACAAATACAGCAAGCACGGCCAACCCGTCGAAGCCGTGTTCGCCGAAGAAACCCGGGGCATCGACGCCCGGTTTTTCTTCAACCGCATCGACATTTCCGAGCTTCCCAGCGCCTACAAAAACGCGGAAGAAGTGAAGCGGCAGATTACCGATTTCAACCTGGCCACCATCCTCGACGAAGTTCTGCCCTACGGCTGCATCATGGCCGGCGACTGGGAGCAAGACGCGCCCTGGCGCAAAAAGAAGCTGGCCAAAGCCGCCGCATTGCTAGCCCAGGCAGCTATTGACCCGGACACGCCGTAATAATAACCGCGGGCCTTGTCGTTCCGGGGTACCAAAACCAGCGCGTCTAATTAATCGGATTAATTAGACGCGCTGGTTTTGGTTTGAAACTATCTCATTGCTTCCTAATTACCATTACCTGCCCGCCGCCGGCTGCCAGCTGCATTTCTACCACGTCGCCCCGGTGCACGCGCCGGGTCTGCTTCACCAAGTGGTTGGGGGTGGTGGCCACGTCGGGCGCGTCGCCGTACAGGGTGGCTTCGTACTCGCCGGGGGGCAGGAAATCCAGCTTCAGCGCCAGGGTGCGAGCCTCGCTGCTGTTGATGGTGCCCACGTACCAGTCGGGGCCCCGGCGGCGGGCGAAGCAGGCGTATTGGGCAATTTCCGCCTGCGGCACGCGGGTTTCGTCCCAGGCGGTGGGCAGGGTGCGAATAAACTCGAAGCCGGGCTGGTTTTCGTAGGCCGCGGGGTAGTCGCACACCAGGCCCAGGGCGCTTTCCAGCACCACGTACATGGCCAGCATGTGGCAGCGGGTGCCCACCATCAGGGGGCGGGTTTGCTGGGGCTTGAACCGGGCCAAGGGCACGGCCCGGAAGCCGCCGAGGTGGTAATCGGTGGGCCCGGCCAGGCCCCGGGTGAAGGGCATGTTCAGGTCGTGGTTGGGCAGCATGGGCGGGCCCCACTTGTTGTTTTCGTAGTTGAGGGTGCCCTCGCGGGTGAACTCGTTGGGGTAGGTGCGGGCCAGGCCGGTGGGCTTGGCGGCCCCGTGAAACTGGATGTGAATATGGTGCTGGGCCGCTTTGCGCAGCATTTCCTCCTGCATGTTCACCATCTGCTGGTCGTCGCGGTCCATGAAATCGACCATCATCCCTTGCACGCCCCAGGCCTCGTACTGCGCCAGGGCCTTGTCGAGCTGCGCGTAAAACGGCTGCCAGTGCACCCACACCCGGATGCCGACGCCCTTGGTTTTGGCGTAGTCGCAAATCTGCTGCATGTCGAGGCCCGGCACCGGGCGCGTCACGTCGGAGTGGGGCCCCGGGGCGTAGCTGACGCCGTCGTTCACATACCAGGCCACGCCGCCGTAGCCGATGACGCTGTGGTAGGCCAGGCCCTGGCGGGCGCAGAAATCGATGTAGTACTTGTTGGTGTCGAAGTTCAGGCCGGGGCTGAACGTGGTGTCGGGCACCACGTCGCCGTTCCACCAGTGGAATGTGCTCAGGCCCGGTTTGAGCCAGCTCAGGTCCGGGATGGCGGTGGGCTCGTTGAGGCTGGTGACGATGTTCGATTCCATCAGCGTTTCCACCCGGCGGCCCAGCAGCAGCACGCGCCAGGGGCTGCGGTGCGGCAGGGTGGCCACCACTTTTACTTCGGTTTGGCCCGGCAGGGGCGAGAGCCGGCCCGTGAGCACGCCGCCGTGCTGGGCCAGGTACAGCGTGGCGTAGTCGCGCACCGCGGCTTCGGTAATGGCCAGGTAGGCGCGGCCGGGAAACTCGAACAGCGTCGGCAGGTCCATCAGCGTGTCAGCCCGGACGTTAGCCAGCGGCAGGCGGCTGTACAGGCCCTCGTGCGAGGTGGTGTAGCTTTCGCGGAACAGCGTGAGCACCGTGGGGTTGCCGGCCAGCCGGAAGGTTGAGTTCTCCTCGGTGAGCGTGTAGGCGGGCCAGTTTTGCTGCGCTGGAAACTCGTAGCGGAACGCCACCCCGTCGTCGAACGCCCGCACCACCAAATTCACCTGCCGGTGGGCCCCGGCGCTTTCCCGCAACGCCAGCACCGCCTGGCGGTAGTGGTTGCGCACCCGGCTGCTTTTGCCCGCGGGCAGCGCGTAAATCTCGTCGGTTTGGGAAACCTTGGCGCTCAGCAGTTGGAGCCCCGCCGAAAACGCCCCGCCTTCCTTAAACACCAGGCCCAGCGCGGATTCGGCCACAACCGGCTGGCCCGCCAGCGCTACCCGGTACGTCGGGGCCTGGGGGGTGAGGCGAAAGGTGAACACCAGTTGCCCAGCGGGCGAGGCGAGCCGAACGACGCGTTGGGCCTGGGCGGACCCGGTGCCCAGCAGCCAGCCAATTAAAAAGCTTATTATCAGACGCATGGGGTGGGATTTAGGAGTTGGTGGCAGGACGGCCGGGGCGGGGCCCGGGGCGCGGCGCAGGGCCGTCGCAGGTCCTAAGTTCGGCGAAAATCCCGGCCGGGCCCTAGCTAAATTTCCCGGGCGATGTGCGCCGTGAATACCGCCGCCAGCGCCGCCGTTTCGGTGCGCAGGCGCGAGGCCCCCAGCGTGACGGGGCGGATGCCGCGGCCGAGCGCCAGCGCGATTTCCTCCGGCGTAAAATCGCCTTCCGGCCCGATGAGCACGCAGCAGCCGGGGCCCGCGGCGGCCACGTGCGCCAGGGCCGTGCGTTCGCCGGCTTCCAGGTGCGCAATGAAGGTGGTAGCGGCATCGGCGGCGGCCACGAAAGGGGCGAAGTCCGTCAGCTCGTCGAGCTGCGGCAGCCACGCCTGGCCCGACTGCTTGAGGGCGCTGACGGCGATTTTTTCGAGGCGCTCCAGCTTCAGCTCGCGGCGCTCGGAGCGGGCGCCGCGCAGGAAGGAAATGCGGTCCACGCCCACTTCCACGGCTTTTTCGACGAACCATTCCAGGCGGTCGAGGTTTTTGGTGGGGGCCACGGCCACGTGCGTGAAGTAGGGGCGGGGCGGCACGTGCGCGTGGGCGGTGAGGCGCAGCTGGCAGCGCTTGGGGTTGGCGTCGGCGATTTCCGCTTGGTAGCGGCCCCCGCGGCCGTCCACGAGGGCCACGGCGGCGCCGGGGCCCAGGCGCAGCACGCGCACGGCGTGCTTGCTTTCGTCTTCGGAGAGGGTGTAGGCCGGTTGGCCGGGGCGCAGGTCGGGGGCGTAGCAGGTCAGCATGGGGCGCAAAGGTCGGCCAAACCGGGGCCCCCGGCGCGCCCCGGTGGGTTGGAAACGCTGGCGGTTTCTCCGCTACTTTTGGCCGCTATGCTGCTACCTTCTGCTGCCCGGGCCGCCCTGCTGGGCCTGGCCGTGGGCGACGCCTTGGGCGTGCCCGTTGAATTCCGAAGCCGCGCGGAGCGCCGCCGCGACCCCGTGGCCGGCCTGCGCGCCCACGGCACCCACGACCAGCCGGCCGGTACGTGGTCCGACGACGCGTCGCTGACGTTCTGCCTGGCCGAAACCCTGGCGCGGCCCAACGGCTTGACGGGGGCCCCGGATTTGGCGGATTTTGCCCGCCGGTGCATCAACTGGCTGGACCACGCTTACTGGACGGCCACCGCCGAAACCTTCGACGTGGGCAACGCCACCCGCGCCGCCATCGGCCGGCTGCGGCAAGGCGTGGCGCCAACCAAAGCGGGGCCCCGGACGGCGCTCGACAACGGCAACGGCGCGCTGATGCGCATCCTGCCGCTGGCCTTTCACCAAACCTGGCGGGCCGAAGCGCTGGATTTGGACGCCGCCTGGGCCCTGACGGCCGCCGTGGCCAGCGTTACGCACGGCCACCCGCGCTCCACGCTGGGCTGTTTTCTGTACCTGCTGGTGGCGCGCGGGCTGCTGGCGGGCCAGGGGCCGGCCGCGGCCTACGCCCAAATGGCGGCGGTGGCCAACCCGTGGCTGGCCCACGGCAGCATCCCCGCGGCGGTGGAGCACATTTATTACCGCCGCGTGCTCGACGGCGGCCTGCCCGCGCTGCCCGAAGCCGAAATCCAGTCCTCCGGCTACGTGGTGCACACCCTGGAAGCGGCGCTCTGGTGCCTGCTCACCCACCACGACTACGCGGCCACGGTGCTGGCCGCCGTCAACCTCGGCAGCGACACCGACACGACCGGGGCCGTAGCGGGCGGGCTGGCCGGCCTGGCCTACGGGGAAGCGGCGCTGCCCGAAGCGTGGCTGGGGGCCCTGGCCCGCCACGCCGACATCGCAGCGTTGGCCAACCGTTTGGCGGCCGCAGGGTAGCCAACTTGGGGGCCCCGGCGCGCTATTTTAGCGCGTCGTTCAGCACGGCGGCCAGGCGCAGGCCGGCCTGCTGGATGCGCTGCTGCACCTGGGGCCCGTGCGCGGGGTAGTAGCGGTAGTCGAAGCCGGCGGGGTTTTGGGCGGCTTCGGCGTAAATCTGCTCGCTGAGCTGGTACGATTCCCACAGCCACTGGGCCGGGGCGTCGCGCTGCCACTGGCGCTGCTGGGCCGGGGGCACGGCGTCGTACTGCTGGCCCATTTCGGAGTAGCTCAGGCCCTGGTAGTCCAGCAAGCCGCTGTCCCAGAGGCTGTGCAGGTTGGTTTCCTTGCCGCGGTACGTCAGCTTGATGGCGTTGCCGCCCTTGTCTTCGAGCCGGCCGGCGTGCAGGGGCTGGTGCACGTCGCCCACGAGGTGGATGACGAACTTCAGCGCCACCGCCCGGTCGGCCTTGGGCTTGGATTTGTCCTTCAGGATGGCCAGGTTGTCCAGCAGCGCGCGGTAGGCGTTGGGGATGGTTTGGGCCTTCAGGTCCTGCACGTACTGGTCGTGGCCGAGGCCGGCGGGGCTGTTCACGTAGTGCCACGGGCCGGTGCCCTTGAACTCGGGCACGGGCGGGTACAGAATTTCGTCGGCCCAGGTGCTCACCAGCGTCACAGTTTCGGTGCCCAGCAGCTCGTGCACTGCGCGGCGCGCGCGGCTGGTGAGGTGGTGCTCGGCCAGGCGCCCCACGGCGCGGTGGCCCTCCACGCCCCAGGCCCAAAGGCGGGCGGGCGCAAGTACAAGCAGCAGCAGCGGCAGAAATCGAAAACGCGTCATACGAAGAGAAAAGCCCAAAATTAGCGCGGCCGGGGCCCCAGCGCCCGCCCATAGACCGCACCCGGGCCCGTGGGTTGCGCCGGGCCCCCAAAAAGCCTCGCCATAATCCGCGCCGCCGCCTCGCGGGGGGCACCCGCTGGGCCCGCCGTGCCCCGCCGCCGCGGACCCGGCGGGTGCAACCCGCTGGGCAGAACCCCATCTGTAAAGCCTAACTTTTGCTTTGCACCGATGGACCACCGCCGAATATTTTCGCTTTGCGCCCTGAGTTTACTGCTGGCGCTGCTTGTCTTTTCAGCCGCGGCCGCGCAGCCGCTGCCCGGCGCCCTGGCTGGCACCGTGCGCGATTCGCTGCGCCGGCAGCCCGTGCCCTACGCCACGGTGCGGCTGCTGCCGGCGGCGCCCGGCGCCGCACCCGTGGCTGGCACCACCGCCGACGCGCAAGGGCGCTTCCGGCTGGCCCAGCTGGCGGCCGGCGCCTTCCGGCTGCAAGTGAGTTTTGTTGGCTACGCGGTTCACAGCCAAGCAGTAATGATTGAACGCGGGCCGGTTTCGCTGCCGCCCGTTTACCTGGCCCCGGCGGCGCAGCAGCTCGGCGAGGCGGTGGTGGTGGGCACGCGGCCGCTGGTGGACGTGCGCCCCGACCGCCTCGTGTACCACGCCGACCAGGACCTGGGCAACGCCGGCGCCACGGCCGCGGACGTGCTGCGCAAAACGCCCCTGCTGGCCGTGGACGGCCTGGGCAACGTGACCCTGCGCGGAACGGCCAACTTCAAGGTGCTGGTGAACGACAAGCCCGCGCCGGCGCTGGCCCAGAACCTGGCGCAGGCGCTCCGCAGCATTCCCGCCGACCAGATCCAGCGCGTGGAGGTGCTGACGACGCCCGGGGCCCGGTACGACGGGGAAGGCGCGGGCGGCCTCGTCAACATCGTGCTCAAAAAGAACGCGCAGCGCACCGCCAACGGCCGCCTGGGCGCCAGCGGCGGCAACCGCACCGCCGAGCTCACGTCGGCGCTCAACTTCCGGCGCGGGAAGCTGGGGGTGAGCGCCGCCGCCAGCGCCGGGCGCTGGTTCGAGCCCGACCAGCTGGACCGCCGCCGCTTGGGCTTCACCGCGCTGGGCCCGGACACGCTCACGCAAAGCGGCCGCCGCTGGAACACCGGCGCCTGGGGCTACGCCGCGCTGGGGCTCGACTACGACCCGGCGCCGCGCCACAGTTTCTCGCTGAGTGGCACGCTGAACGGCTACCGCGCCCAAAGCCAGCGCGACTTGTTCACCCGCTTTGCGGCGCCCGATGCGGCGCTCAACCAGCGCTTTACGCGGGCCACGGCGGATTTCGGCGGCAACCTCAGTACCGAGGCCACGGGCACCTACACGCGCACCTTCGCCCAGGCCCGCCGCGAGTGGAGCGTGCTGGGCCAGTACGCGCGCAACGCCGGCACCTTCGGCTACGACGCGGACCAGTACCCCAACGCGGCCGTGGCGCTGGGCCCCGCGCTGGCCAGTTACCGCGAGCGAAGCCGCGGGCGCACCCCGAGCCAGGAAGCAACGGCGCAGTCAGACTTTACCCAGCCCTTTGGGGAGAAAAATACCCTGCAAGCGGGCGTAAAGGCCATTTTCCGACGAACCGGCGCCGTGGCCGCCGTGGACGGATTCACGCCGGGCCAGGGCCCCGATTTTGCGCCTTTGCCGGGCCGGGCCACCGATTTTAGCTACGCCCAAAACGTGCAGGCCGCCTACGCCAGCTACGCCGGCGCGTGGGGTAAGAAGCTGACCGCCACCCTCGGCGGCCGCGTGGAACGCACCGCCCTGGTGGCCGATTTCTGCGCCACCGGCACCGGGTTTAGCCGGCAGTACGGGGCCCTGCTGCCGACCGGCAGCGTGCAGTACGCCTTCAGCGACACCAGCGGCCTGCGCCTGGCCTACGGCCGCCGCATTACCCGGCCGGCCATCGACTACCTCAACCCGTTCGTGGACCGATCTAACCCCCAGGCCATTACCTACGGCAACCCGGACCTGGACCCGGAGCTGACGGACACTTACGAGGCGAGCTACACCGCCACGCGGCACGGCGCGCAGCTCGTGCTCACGGGCGCGGTGCGCCACACCGGCAACGCCATTGAGGCGCTGCGGCTGCCCACCGGCACGGCGGGCGTGTCGGCCCAAACCTTTGCCAACGTGGCCGCCAACACGGCGTACCAGCTCACGCTGTACGGCTCGGCCAAGCCCGCCCCGCACTGGCAGCTGAGCGGGGGCCCCAACGCGCAGTACCTGGTGCTGCGCAGCCCGGCGCTGGGCATTGCCCGGCAAGGCGTTAGCGCCGGCGTAAGCGTTGACACGTCGTACAGCCTGCCCAACAAAGTGAGCGTGCAGGCCGCTTTCGCGGGCGCGCTGCCAGCGCCCACGCTCCAGGGGCAGGGCGCGGCCAGCCTGTACTACTCGGCCGGGGTAAAAAAGACGTTGCTGCACGACCAGGCCGACGTAACGCTGAACGTGGCGAATCCCTTCACCGGCTCCTTCCCCAACCGCACCAGCCTCGCCACCGCGTTCCTGGACGAGCGCACCACCTACCGCACCTACCCGCGAGCCGTCCGGCTGAGCGTCAGCTACCGCCTGGGGCAGGAGGGCCCCGAGCGCGCCCGCAAGCAAGTGAAGAACGACGACCGCAAATGAGGCCGGTTGCCGGCCGTCCTTCGCTCGCAGTTGGGCACAAAAAAGCCTCGGCCCTGCGTACGGCTGAAGCATTCTTTCGCGATGGCCGGTGTTCAGGCCACTTCCGCTGCCCGGGCGCGGGGGCCCCGGCCAGGATTTCCGCGCTGGCCGCCGCGGCGTAGCTGCTGGAAGTTGGCCACAAACTTATCGGCCAAGTCGTTGGCCGTCTTCCAGTCGTAGGTGGCTCCATCGGCTCAGGTGCGGCGCGGGTCCAGGATTTCGCTCGGCACGCCGGGCACGGCCCCGGGCACCTGCACCCCGAATACGGGACAAGGGGTGAATTCCACTGCGTTGAGCTGGCCGGCGAGGGCGGCCGTAACCATGGCGCGGACGCGGGCCAGCGGCACGCGGTGGCCGGTGCCGTAGGCGCCGCCAATTCAGCCGGTGTTCACGAGCCACACGTTGATGCCGGGGGGTTCGTCCATTTTCTGGCCCAGCAAATCCGCGCCGAAACCCGCGCCGACCGCGCCCGGCCCCACCAGGCTGCTAGGGCCCCGGCCGCGGCCTAGCGCTGGGGCCCCGGGCCCCGACTGCCGAAACTTGCCTAGCTTTACCCATCCCGTACTGCCGGCCATGGGCGATGATCGGCAGTGCGGCCTTTTTCCACTTCTATTCCCGTTCTATGCAACCTGCTGCTGCCCAGCGCGAGCAATTCATCGAAGCGCCCACGAGCCACCCGAAGGGGCTGTACCTGCTCTTCGCCACCGAGATGTGGGAGCGGTTCAGCTACTACGGCATGCGGGCCGTGCTGGTGCTGTTCCTCACCAAGGCCATGCTGATGGACAAGGCCTTCGCGTCAAAGTTCTACGGCGGCTACACCAGCTTGATTTACCTGACGCCGCTCATCGGCGGCTTCATCGCCGACCGCTACTGGGGCAACCGGCGCTCCATCCTCACCGGCGGGGCCCTGATGGCGCTGGGGCAGTTCACGCTCTTCGCGGCCGCCTCCAACTACGGGCCGGCCGCCACCCACGGCCTCAGCCACCAACTGCTGTACCTGGGCCTGGGCCTGATGATCTTGGGCAACGGCTTCTTCAAGCCCAATATTTCGTCGATGGTGGGCTCGCTCTACAGCGCCACCGACAAGCGCAAAGACGCGGCCTACACCATCTTCTACATGGGCATCAACCTGGGCTCGTTCTTCGGCAACACCGTCACGAGCCTGGTGGGCGACACCGGCCGGTCCGAGGATTTTCGGTGGGCGTTCCTGGCCTGCGGCGTCGCCATGGTGCTGGGCACCGTGTTCTTCCAGTGGGGCAAAACCCGCTACCTGCACACGCCCACCGGCGAGCAGGTGGGCGAAACCCCGGCGAACTCCGGCGGCATCAAGGGCGTGTTTGCCCTGCTGCCGGTGCTGCTGGCCGTGATGATCGGCATCCTGTGGCTCGATTCGGCCAAGTTCGCCACCATTGCCCCGCTGCTGGGCGTGGCCGTGGTCGTCATCGCCTTCATGATTTTCAGCGACAAATCGCTGAGCGGGGCCGACATCCAGGGCATCCTGGTCATTTTCATCGTCTCGTTTTTCGTGGTGTTTTTCTGGGCCGCGTTCGAGCAGGCGCCGGCCTCGCTCACGTTTTTCGCCGACGAGCAAATGAACCGCACGCTGTTCGGCTACCAACTGCCGGCCAGCATTTTTCAAAACCTGAACGGCTTCTTCGTAGTAGCCGGGGCCCCCGTGATGGCGCTGATCTGGACGGCCCTCGGCCGCCGCGGGGCCGAGCCACCGTCGCCCGTCAAGATGGCGATGGGCCTGGCCCTGCTGGCCCTGGGCTACCTCGTGATGTGCTTCGGCGTGCACAACGTGCAGCCGGGCGTGAAGGTGAGCATGTTCTTCCTGGTGGCCCTGTACTTCTTCCACTCCATCGGCGAGCTGTGCCTGTCGCCCATCGGCCTCTCGCTCGTCAACAGGCTGGCCCCGGCCAAGTTCAGCTCCTTGCTGATGGCGGTGTGGTTCCTGGCCAACGCGGCCGCCAACTACCTGGCCGGCTACATGAGCAGCCTCTACCCTGACCCCAAATCAACCAAGCCCGCGCCGGTGCTGCTCGGCTACCACATCGAAAACCTCTACGATTTCTTCCTGGTCTTCGTGGTGTCGGCCGCCGTGGCGGCAGCGCTGCTGTTCGTCATCAGCGGCAAGCTGGCCAAAATGATGGACGCCCGCAACACGGCCCCCGCAGTCGCCTAGGGCCCCCGCCGTTTCAACGCAAAAAGCCCCGTTGGCCTGGCCAGCGGGGCTTTTTTATGCAAAATGCCCGCCCATGCGGCCCCGCTTGGGGCCCCCGTCGGCGCTAGCCCAGCCGCGCCAGCAGGGCCCGGCCCGCCGGCCAGGGCCCAAACCCGGCGTCGGGGTTCACGTGCCCGGCCGGCCCGAGGCCAACCAATTCGCTGCCCCACGCGGCGGCAAACTCCTGCGCCCGGGCCCACGTCACCCACGGGTCGTTGGTGCTGGCGGCCACGATGCTCCGGAAGGGCAAGGGCCCCAGCGGGATGGGCACGAAGCCCGTGGCCAGGGGCGGGTTGGGGCGCGGCGCTTCCAGGTCGGCCGGGGCCACCAGCAGGGCCCCCTTGACGGCAGCGGCGGTGCGCGGGTGCGCGCGGGCCCACTGGGCAATGGCCACGCAGCCCAGGCTGTGGCCCACCAGCACCACCCGTTCCCGGGCCGCCCCGGCCAGCGCGCGCTCGATGGCCGCCACCCATTCCGGGCAATCGGGGGTGTCCCAGTCGCGCTGCTCGATGCGGGTGAAGTGGGACCCTACCTGCTCAAACAAGGTTTGCCAGTGCTGGGGCCCCGAGCCGCCCAGGCCCGGCACAACGTAATAATGGGTCGGTTCGCTCATGCCCGAAGGTAGTGCGGGCAGGAGCGTGGGGCCCCGCCGCGTACATCGGGCGCGGCGGCCCACAAAAAAGCCCCGCCGGACATCGTCCGGCGGGGCTTTTGTTTCGCGGAGCGGGAAGGCTCGCGGCTTGACTTACATCATGCCGCCCATGCCACCCATGCCGCCCATGCCACCGTCGCCGTGGCCACCGCCAGCGGCTTCCTTGGGCTCGGGCTCGTCCGAAATCACGGCTTCGGTCGTCAGCAGCAAGCCGGCAATCGAAGCCGCGTTTTCCAGCGCGAGGCGGGTCACTTTGGTCGGGTCGATGATGCCCGCGGCCACGAGGTTCTCGTAGCGGTCTTCGCGGGCGTTGTACCCGAAATCGCCGCTGCCTTCGCGCACTTTCTGCACCACCACCGAGCCTTCGCCGCCGGCGTTCTGCACGATGCAGCGCAGGGGGGCCTCCAGGGCGGTGCGGATGATGTTCACGCCGGTGCGCTCGTCGCTGTTGTGGGTGTCCACCGCGGCCAGGGCCTCAATGGCGCGCACCAGGGCCACGCCGCCGCCGGGCACCACGCCTTCCTCCACGGCGGCGCGGGTGGCGTGCAGGGCATCGTCCACGCGGTCTTTCTTCTCCTTCATTTCCACCTCGGTGCTGGCGCCGATGTAGAGGATGGCCACGCCACCGCTCAGCTTAGCCAAGCGCTCTTGCAGCTTCTCCTTGTCGTAGTCCGACGTGGTGGTCTCCATCTGGGCTTTGATTTGGGCGATGCGGCCGCTGATGGCCTCTTTCTCCCCTTTGCCGTTGACGATGGTCGTGTTGTCCTTGTCGATGATGATTTTCTCGGCCGTGCCCAGGTACTCCAGGGTGGCGTTTTCGAGCTTGTAGCCCTGCTCTTCGCTGATGACGGTACCGCCCGTGAGGGTGGCGATGTCTTCCAGCATGGCCTTGCGGCGGTCGCCGAAGCCCGGGGCTTTCACGGCGGCAATTTTCAGCGAGCCGCGCAGCTTGTTCACCACCAGCGTGGCCAGCGCCTCACCGTCCACGTCTTCCGAGATGATCACCAGGGGCTTGCCGGTGCCGAGCACTTGCTCCAACACGGGCAGCAGCTCCTTCATGGTGCTCACTTTCTTGTCGTAGATCAGCACGTAAGGGGAGTCGAACTCCACTTCCATCTTCTCCGGGTTGGTCACGAAGTACGGCGAGAGGTAGCCGCGGTCGAACTGCATGCCTTCCACCGTTTTCACTTCGGTTTCGGTGCCGCGGGCTTCTTCCACCGTGATGACGCCTTCCTTGCCCACTTTGTCCATGGCATCGGCAATCATTTTGCCGATTTCCGCGTCGTTGTTGGCCGAAATCGTGCCCACTTGGGCAATTTCCGAGTTGTTCTCGATCTTCTTCGACTGGGTCTTCAGGTTGGCCACCACGGCGATGACCGCCTTGTCGATGCCGCGCTTCAAGTCCATCGGGTTGGCCCCGGCGGCCACGTTCTTCGAGCCGGCCGCGTAAATGGCCTGGGCCAACACGGTAGCGGTCGTGGTGCCGTCGCCGGCCTGGTCGGCCGTTTTCGAGGCCACTTCTTTCACGAGCTGGGCGCCCATGTTCTCAATCGGGTCGCGCAGCTCGATTTCCTTGGCCACGGTCACGCCGTCCTTGGTAATCGAGGGGGCCCCAAACTTCTTGTCGATGATGACGTTGCGGCCTTTGGGCCCCAGGGTCACTTTCACGGCGTTGGCCAGTTTGTTCACGCCGGCCTGCAAGCGGGCGCGGCCTTCGGTGTCGAATTGAATGTTCTTAGACATTGCAGGGGTAAATGATTAGTTTGGAAGATGAGCGAACTGCAGCGCTGGCCTACAGCACCGCGAAAATGTCCGACTCGCGCATGATGAGCAGGTCCTCGCCGTCGACGGTGATTTCCGTGCCGGCGTACTTGCCGTACAGCACTTGGTCGCCCACGGCCACTTGGGGCTTGATGAGCGAGCCGCTGTCGGCGGTTTTGCCTTCGCCCACGGCCACTACTTCGCCGCGCTGGGGTTTCTCCTTGGCCGTGTCGGGGATGATGATGCCGGATTTGGTTTTCTCCTCGGCGGCGGCGGCGCGGACGATGACGCGGTCAGCCAGCGGTTTCATGCTAAGTGCCATTCTGGGTGTGTTAGGGTTAAAAGGATGGGGAAATCAGGATAACCACCACCCCGTCATTTCCTGTGCCAGGGCCCCAAACCCTGACAAAATGCGTCAATTCGCCCCCGCCACCTGGCAAAAATGGCAAAGCCCGCCCACAAAAAACCGGCGGCCCCGCCTGGTGCGGAGCCGCCGGCAAGGCGAAGCGTAAGTGGGCCACCGGGGCCCCGCCGCCGGTTACTTGGCGGGTTGGGTGGCCGGGGCAGGCGTAGCCGGCGCCGTGGCGCCGGGGGCCGGAGCGCCCACGGGGGCCGTGCGCGCCGGCAGGGCCGGGGCAGCGGGCAGCTTGGTTTCGAGGGCGCGCTGCTGGTTCACGCTGCGGGCGGGGCCCGCCACGCCCTGGCCCAGCATGTGGGTGCCGAGCGAGAGCACCACCAAGGCAATGGCGAAGCCCCAGGTCAGTTTTTCGAGCAGGTCGCCGCTGCGTTTCACGCCGATCATGCTGGCCGCGCCGCCGGCGCTGAACTGGCCGGACAAGCCGCCGCCCTTGGGGTTTTGGGCCAGCACCACCAGCGAGAGCAGGAAACACACGAGCAGAATCAGAATCAGTAAGGCAGTGTACATCAGGAGAAAGGAAACAAGGGCACCTAACGGGCCGGGGGTTGCAATTGATGAATTTGGGCCGCAAAGTACGCCATTTTTTCCGGCTGCTTCACCATCAGGCGCTCGTAAATCTCGATGGCCCGGGCGGTTTTGCCCTGGCGGGCCAGGATTTGCGCCAGCCCTTCGGACGCCAGTTCGGTCTCGGGGCGGGTGCTGCGGGCGCTCAGGTCGGCTTGGGCGCCGGTGGCCGGCGACAGCATGGCTGGGCGCGTGAGGCGCGGCTGCCGCCGCAGGAAGGTGTTGATGAGGTCGACGGACGAGGGCGCTTCGGGGAGGCGGTGGGCCGCCCAGTGGTCGAGCAGCAGCGCGTCGGGGGCAAAAAACTCGCCCGTGGGCGGCAGCGTGGCCGGGGGCCCCGCGGCGGCTTGGTCGTCGGCTTCCCACGAGTTCAAGTGCTGCACGGCAAAGCCCAGCCGGCTGCCGCCGCCCAGTCCGTAGCCCAGCTCCGCATCGCCGGTGAAGTCGGCTGCCGTCAGGGCCCGTGCGCTGGCCAAAGCTGGTAAAGAAGCCACGGCCGGCGGGGCCAGGGCCAGCGTGGAGGCGGCGGCGGCCCACTCGTCCACCAGGCCCGGCAGCTCGTACACGGGCGCCGCGGGCGCGGGCGCTTCCAATAAGTCAAATTCTACCCGGGCCGCGCTGGCCGCTTCCGGCGGATGGACGGGGGGCGCCACAGCTGGCAACTCGGGCTCGTCGGGGGCCCCAACCAGCGGCTCTGGGAGTGTTTCGGGGGCCGGCGCGGCCGGCAAAATACTCAATACTTCGGTCGGCCCAGTTGCGGTTTCAGCTTGAGTGATAGCTGCTTCCTCGCTAGCAAGAAATGGTGCTTGCTCAACCACCGAAGCCGGGGCCCCGGCAAGCAGCGCGCCTTCGTTCAGAGAAACCTCGCTCAGCGCAATTGCGGGCGCTGGGGCCCCGGTTACTTCTTCTGCAACCGCTGCTTCTGGTACTTCCGCTTCTAGGAACGAAGGTTCCGCCAGTGGCTCTGCTAAAGTCAGCGCCGCTGGCGCTGCTGTGGCTGAAGCTGCCGGCGCTGGGGCCTCCGGGGCTGAAGTTTCGGGTGCTGGGGCAACTACCAAGTCGTCAGCCGAATCCAGCGGGGCCGTTTCCGTTGCAACTGCGGTCGCGTCGGAAATTGCTTCGGTGCTTTCTGTTACCGGAGCAGCGGCCGGGGCCCCCGCCATGGCTGGTGCCGGTGCCGATGCGGCTTCCAAGGGGGCAGGTTCCGGCTCGGCGGCGGGGGCCCCAGTGGGCACTACTTGTTCGATGAGGCGGCGCAGCAGCTCGCGGTCGGCGGCGTAGGTGGCCGCGCGGCGCAGGCGTTGGCCGGCCAGCATGGTGCCTTGGTCGTGGGCGGCTTTGGCCAGCAGCAGGTGGGCCGTCTGGCAGTACGGAAACGCCTGAGCCAGCTGCTCCAGCTCGCGCACCTCCGCCGGCGCAATGGCCGTGGGGTGGTCGAGGACGTGCAGAAGGGCGGCGCGGGTCATGCTCTTGTAATTATAGGGTAAAAGTTGCGACCCATGAGTTTTTCAAAGTAACGGGTTGTGGTTTTATCAACGCAGTGGCGCGCTCGAAACCACGCAACTCAAAACCTTTGGCTCGTAACTAATTAACTACCAGTTGGCCACCGACTTATTGAAGATGTCGGTGATGATGTTGTTGGTGATTTTGCGCACCGCCGTTTGGTCGTTGTTCACAGCCGCCACGTCCTGGGTCGAGGGAAAATCGCCGAAGCTTTGGAACACTTGGTCGAAGCTCGCCTTCTCGTCCTTGCTGTTCCCAAAGCGCACTTTTACCTGAATGGTGAGGCGGCTGGAGCCGGCCAAGTCCACGTTGTCCACCTTTTGGATGGCGGCCGGGGCGTAATCGTAGGCCACAATGCTGCCGTCGAACTGAATGTCGCCGTCGCGCGGCACCAGTTTCAGGCTGGTGTTGCGCTGGAAGTAATCCTTCAGGTCCTCCGTGAACCGCTGCGTCAGGAAAGCCGGCGCGTTGGGAGCAGTGGTTTGAATGGTTTGGATGGAAAACGTGCGAATGGCCGGGTCAATGTTGGTGCCGTTGAACGAATATACCCCGCAGCCAGCCAGGCCTATTAGCAGAAATAAGTAACTGGCCAACAGCGTATAACGGCTGGTATTCTTAAACTTGCTCCAGGTCATATTGCTTGAGTTTGCGGTACAGCGTGCGCTCGGAAATGCCCAGGTCGTGGGCGGCGTACTTGCGCTTGTTGTGGTGCTTGCGCAGGGCCTTGAGGATCATCTCCTTCTCCTTAACGTCGAGCGAGAGCGTTTCTTCTTCGGTCTCGTGCGAAATATCTTCCACCGGCTGCGCTTCGTCGTCGTAGCCGTCGGGCTCGGCGTGCAAAACCGGGCCGGCCGGGGGCCCCAGGAAGTACTCGGCCGCCGGGGCCCCATCGAACCCGCTGGCGGCGCCGGGGGCCCCAGCGGCAAACAGGTGGCTGTTCTGGCGCAGCAGCTCCTGGGCCTCGTGGGGGCGCTGGCCGGCGGCCAGCTCCAGCACCAGCTTCTTGAGGTCGGTCATGTCGCGGCGCATGTCGAACAGGATCTTGTACATCAGGTCGCGCTCCGAGTAGCCGCCGGGCCCCTCCGCCGCGCCGCCGGCGCCCAGCAGCATGGGCAACTGGCTGGTTTGGGCGGTGGGCAAGTACTTGGCCAGCTGGCGGGCGTCGAGCTCGCGCTCCAGCTCCAGCACCGAGATTTGCTCGGCGATGTTCTTGAGCTGGCGGATGTTGCCCGGAAACCGGAACCGCGTGAGCAGCTGCACCGCGTCGGGCGTCAGCGCAATGGGCTTCACCCGGTGCTTCTCCGAAAAGTCGGCCGTGAACTTGCGGAACAGCAGGTAGATGTCCTCGCCCCGCTCGCGTAGCGGCGGCACCGTAATCGGCACCGTGCTCAGGCGGTAGTACAGGTCTTCGCGGAAGCGGCCGTTGCGGACGTTTTCCAGCAGGTTCACGTTGGTGGCGGCCACCACGCGCACGTCGGTTTTCTGCACCTTGCTGCTGCCCACGCGGATGAACTCGCCGTTTTCCAACACGCGCAGCAAGCGGGCCTGGGTGCCGAGCGGCATTTCCCCGATTTCATCGAGGAAGATGGTGCCGCCGTTGGTCACCTCGAAGTAGCCCTTGCGCGCCTCGTTGGCCCCCGTGAACGAGCCCTTTTCGTGCCCGAACAGCTCCGAGTCAATCGTGCCCTCCGGGATGGCCCCGCAGTTGATGGCGATGAACTGCCCATGCTTGCGCGGCGACAGCGCGTGGATGATCTTTGAAAAAGACTCCTTGCCCGACCCGCTTTCGCCGGTAATGAGCACCGTCATGTCGGTAGGGGCTACCTGCGTGGCCACTTGGATGGCGTAGTTCAGCGCCGGCGCGTTGCCAATGATGCCGAACCGTTGCTTGATGGATTGGATTTCTTGCGGAGTCAAGGGCTATGGGTGTTCTCTTTAGTTCTAATAGAAACTATTACTCTGAAGTAATAACTCTACTAAAGCGAGGAAAATTAGGTGCGTATTTTATCTGTATGGTATCACCCACTTGGTAACCAATATCTCGGGTGTTACCGACGTACTTCCTCCCGGCAACTTCAAATGAATAGGAATAACTGAAGCTTTGAGAAACAGGACTATTACCAAGGAAATTTTTGTCATCAATAACTACTGCTCGGGTAAGAATCCCGAATGAATGCATCAGATTCTTCTCAAGAATGCCCAGTGTAAGATGATATAAGAAATACCCGGGAATAAAAATGAGGAAGAAAAGACCAGGTAAGTTGGAATAAGAAAAATACTTGGGCTTTTCTTTACTCCATGTGGACTTTTGACCCTTCATTTTCCTGTTTTTAAGTTAAAACCGCCTCGCCCAGCAGCGTGCTGGCGCTGCTGCTGTGTACGAGCACGTTCACGTAATCGCCTTTCACAAAGTTTTGCTTGGGGAAGATGACGACCTGGTTTTGGCTGTTGCGGCCGCTGAGGTGCTCTTTCGAACGCTTCGAAAAGTTCTCGACCAATACCTGGTGCACGCGGCCGATGCCGCGCTTGTTGCGCTCGGCGCTGTGAAACTGCTGCAAATCAATGATTTCCTGGAGGCGGCGCTTCTTGGTTTCGAGCGGAATGTCGTCGGCCAGCTTGCGGGCGGCCAGCGTGCCGGGGCGCTCCGAGTAGAAGAACTGGTACGCCATGTCGTAGCGCACGAACTCCATCAGGGTCTTGGTGTCCTCGTGCTCCGCTTCGGTTTCGGAGCAGAAGCCGGCAATCATGTCGGTGCTGATGGCGCAGTCGTCGCCCAGGATTTCGCGGATTTTCCGGACCCGGTCCTCGTACCAGGGCCGGTCGTAGGTGCGGTTCATCAAAGCCAGCACGCGCGAGTTGCCGCTTTGGGCGGGCAAATGGATGTACTTGCAGATGTTGTCGTGGCGCGCCATGGTGTGCAGCACCTCGTCGGTGATGTCCTTGGGGTGCGAGGTGGAGAAGCGCACGCGCAGCGCGGGGCTGAGCAGGGCCACGCGCTCCAGCAACTGGGCGAAATTCACGAACTCGGCGCCGTCGGCGCTGGTCCACTTGTAGGAGTCCACGTTCTGGCCCAGCAGGGTCACTTCCTTGTAGCCGGCGGCCACCAAGTCGCTGGCTTCCTGCAAGATGCTGTGGGCGTCGCGGCTGCGCTCGCGCCCGCGGGTGAAGGGCACCACGCAAAACGAGCACATGTTGTCGCAGCCGCGCATGATGCTGATGAAGGCCGACACGCCGTTGGAATTGAGGCGCACGGGCGTGATGTCGGCGTAGGTTTCCTCGCGGCTGAGCAGCACGTTCACGCCTTTTTGGCCGCCGTCGACCTGGCTGATGAGCTGGGGCAGGTCGCGGTAGGCGTCGGGGCCCACCACGAGGTCCACGATTTTTTCTTCCTCCAAGAACTTGCTTTTCAGGCGCTCGGCCATGCAGCCGAGCACGCCCACGAGCATGCCGGGGCGGCGCTTCTTGTGCGAGTTGATTTGCTTGAGGCGCATGCGCACCGTCTGCTCGGCCTTCTCGCGGATGGAGCAGGTGTTGAGCAGCACAAGGTCGGCGGTGGCCAGGTCCTCGGTCAAGTCGAAGCCCTCGTCGTAGAGGATGCTCGACACGATTTCGGAGTCCGAGAAGTTCATCTGGCAGCCGTAGCTCTCGATGTAGAGCGAGCGGGGGCGGCCCGTGCGGGTGGCGGCGCTCACGCGCACCTCGGCGCCCGGCGCGGGCGCGGGCGCCGCGGCTTTGTCTAAGAAATCGAGGGTCAGCAGGGGTTGGGACATGGGGAAAGGCCGCTTTTCGGCGGGCCGCAAAGATACGGCTTCCCACCGAAAAATGACAGAATGGCAGAAGCTGCGCGGTGCTTTACGCGGCCGCAATGCGGGCGCCGAGCGCTTCCAGCAGGCCTTGGGCCTTGAGCAGGCACTCGGCGTATTCCTGCTCGGCGTCGGAATCGTAGGTGATGGCCGAGCCCACCTGGAAGCTGAGGTAGCCGGTGTCGGCCCGGTACTGGAGGCTGCGAATCACCACGTTGAAGTCAAAGTCGCCGCCGGGGCCCACCCAGCCGATGCTGCCGCTGTAGAGGCCGCGCCGGCTGCGCTCGTAGCCCTCGATGAGCTGCATGGCGCGCACCTTGGGGGCCCCGGTCATCGAGCCCATCGGGAAGGTGGCGCGCAGCATTTCGGGCAGCGCCACGCCCGGGCGCAGGGTGGCTTCCACGGTCGAAATCATTTGCCACACGTGGCGAAACGGGTAGAGGCCAAAGAGTTCGGGCACGCGCACCGAGCCGGTTTGGGCCACGCGGGCCAGGTCGTTGCGCACCAGGTCCACAATCATCAGGTTTTCGGCGCGCTCTTTTTCGTCGGCCAGCAGCGCCTGGCGCTGCTGCGCGTCGTCGGCCGGGGTGGGGCCCCGGCGGCGGGTGCCCTTGATGGGCTGGGAGAGGACGGTGGGGCCCCGGCGCGCCAGAAACCGCTCGGGCGACGCGCACAGCAGGTAGTGGTCGTGCCAGCGCACAAAGCCCGCAAACGGCGCCGGCGAGGCCGCGTTGAGCCGCCAGAAAAGCGCCGTGGGGTCCAGCGCCACGTTTTCGGCGTAGAATTCCTGGCACAAGTTCAACTCGTACACCTCCCCGTTGAGGATGTCTTCGCGCACGGCCGCCACGGCGCGCAGGTAGTCGGCCTTGGGCAGGCGCGGGCGCAGGGCCGGCACCGGCGGCGGGGCCCCGGCTGGCAGCGGCGTGGCCAGAATTTCGGCCAGGATTCCGGCGGCAGCGCCGTGAATCTCGATAGTTTCGGCCTGCCAAACTAACCAGGTTTCGGGCGTGAAGAAGTGCAATTGCGGCCAGGCCAGCGCTGCGTGGTTTTGGCTGGCCAGGGCCTCAATCTCGTTTTTGAGGTCGTAGGTGAGGAAGCCGCAGCGCGGGGCCCCTAGCGCCGCCGGCTGGGACAAATAATTCTCCAGCTCGGCCAATGAGCTGGGGGCCCCTGGGGCGGTGTCGGCCACGGCCAGCAGCCGGCCAAAGGGGCCCTGGGGGTACGCCAACTGGTCGCTGTGCTCAAAATACGCGCAGTGCCGAAACCGCGCCGCCCACTGCAAGGCCCGCCGCCGAAACTCGTCGGGCCCAACGGGCAGGCTGGCTAACGGAATGCTAAGGGGCTGGTTCAAGGCGACTTATCAAGGATATTACAACCCGCGCAAGGCCAGCTTGGCCTTGGCATCGGTGCTGTTTTTGTACTCGTGTCCGGGCGAGCGCAGCACTTGCTCGAAGTACGCCTTGGCCTGGGCGCGCTGGCCGGCGGCCCGGGCCAGGTAGCCCAGCTCCAGGGCGGCTTGGGGCCCAAAGTAGTAGGCGTTGGCGCCGGCTTGGTTCGACAGGGCCAGCGCCTGGGCGTAGGCCAGGCGGGCCGAATCGGGGCGGCCCAGGCCCTGGTAGGCGCGGGCGTAGCGGTAGGGGCCCTCCAGCCGGTCGCGCAGGGACGCGGTGGCCCCGGGCCGGAACGTGCGCAGCGTGGCCAGCGCCGGGCGGTAGTAGCCGCCGTCGAGCTGCAAGCGGGCCCGGGTGAGGACGGGGTTGAGCGCCTGCGCGTTGTGGTAAAAACGCTGCGCGTACGCGTCTTCCTCCACCGTGGTGGGGCCCGCCAGGTTGATTTGCTGGCGGTAGCGCGCCACGGCCGCCGCCGGCTGCCCGCCCAGCCACGCCGCCAGGTAGAGCTTAAAGGCCGCGTCCTTGCGGTAGTGCTGGCCCCGGTACTCGCGCAAAAATTGCAGGTTTTCGTGCTCCGAGCCCGCGTAATCGGCTTGGTACAGCAGCAGGTCGCCCGCCAGGTGGTGCAGGTAGGCGAAGGGTAGGTAAGCGGGGCCGGTGGGCCGGGCGCGGTAGGCGGCCAACGCGGCGGCCGACTGGTGCTGGCGCTTGAGCACGGCGGTGGCCACGTAAGCAAAGAGCAGGTTGTCGGGCTGTTGGGTGGGCAGCAGGGCCGCCAGTTGCAGGGCCGTGGCGGGTTGCTTGTAATAGGTTTCGCGCACCAGGGCCCGAAACAGTTGGCTCTCCAGTTGGAAAGGATGGGGCTGGTCGGCGGCCCGGGCCAAGTTGGCGAGGCCGGCGTCCACGTCGCCGGGCAGGCCCAGCAGGCGCAGCAGCCAGTGGTAGCCCGGGGGCAGCGTGCCGAGGGCAAACTGCCCCAGGCCCAGGGTGGTGCGGGCGGGCAGAAACCCCGGGTACTGCCGCACCACCGCCTGCGTTTGCTGGTAGGCTTGGCGCAAGCTCCACGCCCCCAGCACTTCGTGGCCGAAACCCAAGTGCTCCAGCCCGATGTGGAGCCGGATTTCGGCGCGGGCGTAGTCGCGCCAGGGGCCCGCCGGGGCGCGGTCCAGGGCAGCGAGCCGGGCTTGCTGGCCGGGCACCAGCTGCGCGTAGCGGGCGGCGTCCTGGGTGGCGAGCAGCTCCACGAAGTCGGCGCAGTCGGCCACCAGTAAGAGGCCGGGTTCCCGGGGCGTGCTGGCCAGTGCGGGCGCCAGCAGTTGCCGCGCGGCGCCTACGCGCAGCTTCAGTACCTCGGCGTAGGCGCTTTGCGCCCCGGAAGGCCATTGGTCGGCTGCCGCCGCAACGGCCGGTGCGGGGCCCCCTGCTTCGCCGCTGGTGGGGCCCTGCGGCGCGAAGGCCACCAGCAGCCACAGGCCCGCGCGGGGCCCCAGGCTTTGGGCAGCCGGCCAAAAAGTGCGGAGGAAGTGCCTGCGGGGGAATCGAAACATGGAACGGCCGGTCAACAAAAAAGGAACGGCACGGGGCCGTTCCTTTTTTTGGTTCTCTCCTGAGCTGGCCACGCAGGGCCCAGCCCTGGCCAGCTAAACGTTGGCGGTGGCGCGGCCTTCCACGTCGGCCAAGATGCGGCCGCAGTGCTCGCACACGATGATTTTCTTGTGCGAAATGATGTCGGCTTGGCGCTGGGGCGGCACCGTGTTGAAGCAGCCGCCGCAGGCGTCGCGGCGCACCAGCACCACGGCCAGGCCGTTGCGTACGTTGCCGCGGATGCGGGTGTAGGCCGTCAGCAGGCGGGGCTCCACGGGGGCGGTGGCCTCCTCGCGCTGGGCCAGGATGCCGCGCTCTTCTTCCTCGTTTTCGGCGATGATGGTGTCCAGCTCGCCCTTTTTGGTGTCGAGGTCCTTGCGGCGCTCGTCGAGCTTGCCCTTGGTACCGGCAATTTCGGCGTTTTTCACGTCGATCTGGTACTGCGATTCCTTGATTTTCTTGTCCGAAATCTGGATTTCGAGGCGTTGCAGCTCCATTTCCTTGGCAATGGCTTCGAACTCGCGGTTGTTGCGCACGTTCTGCTGCTGCTCGTCGTACTTTTTGATGAGCGTTTCGGCGTCTTTGCTGGCCTGTTTGCGGCTCTTAATAAAGTCGTTGAGGCCCTGAATGTCCTCGTCGAATTTCTTCACGCGCACTTCGTAGCCGGCAATCTCGTCCTCAAGGTCGCGCACTTCCTCGGGCAAGTCGCCGCGCACGCGCCGGATCTCATCGAGCTGGGAATCAAGGCGCTGCAAACCGAGCAGGGCTTCCAGCTTGGTGGCGACGGGAACATCGGCGTGGGCCAGGGCGGCAGCTTTAGCAGTCATAGTGAACGGGATTCGTAGGAGTGTCGGCGAATAAGACCGCAAAAGTACGCCCAAAACCGGCCATCAGCAAATCGCGGAACACTTCGCCCGTGAACTGCTCGCTCTCGAAATGGCCCACGTCGCAGAGCATGAGCTGGCCCTCGGCCCCGAAAAACTCGTGGTACTTCACGTCGCCGGTCACGTAGGCGTCGGCCCCCGCCGCCCGCGCCGCGCCGATGAGGAACGCGCCCGCCCCGCCGCACAGCGCCACGGTTTTTATCGCTTTTTCAAACGCCGTGAAGCGCACCACCGGCACGCGCAGCTGCTCCTTCAGCAAGGCCCGGAAAGCGGCGGGCGCCAGGGGCCCCGGCAGTTCGCCCACCAAGCCGGCGCCCACGTCCTGGTGCGTGTTTTCGAGCTTGACCAGGTCGTAGGCCACTTCTTCGTAGGGGTGGGCCTGGCGCAGGGCCCCCAGCACGGCGGCCTGGCGGTGCAGGGGCAGCAGCACTTCGAGGCGGGTTTCGGGCACGGTTTCGGGGCGGTGGTGCTGGCCGATGGCGGGGCGGGTGCCCGCGCCGGGCGTGAAAGTGCCCACGCCCTCGGTGCGGAAGCTGCACGCGGCGTACTGGCCCACTTGGCCGGCGCCGGCGGCGTACAGGGCCCCCAGCACGCGCCCGGCCACGTCGGCGGCCTGGTCTTCGGGCCGGTTGGGCACGTAGGTGGTGAGGCGGGCCAGCCGGCCGCTCTGCGGGGCCAGGGTGCGGGTGCGGGCCAGGCCGAGCTTTTCGGCCAGCTTGTCGTTCACGCCGCCGCGCACGTTGTCGAGGTTGGTGTGGGCGGCGTAGATGGCCACGTCGTTTTTCAGGGCCGCCATGAGGGTCTGCTCCACCTCATTGGCCCCGGTGAGGCGCTTCAGGGGCCGGAAAATGACCGGGTGGTGGGCCACCACCACGTTGCAGCCGCGGCGCACGGCCTCGGCCACCACGGCGGGCGTGCAGTCGAGCGTGAGGAGCACGCCCGTGATTGCGGCTTGCGGGTCGCCGCACTGCAGGCCGGCGTTGTCGTAGCTTTCCTGGTAGGCGAGGGGCGCGGCGGCTTCGAGCAGCTGGGCCAGGGCTTGAACGGTGGGCATTGTTCTGGTTGACAGTTGTTTATTGGCGGCTAGTGATTTTCAGCGCCGGGGCCCTCCGGGGCCAGGCATTCGCCCAACGCTTCGACGTAGCGGGCCACGTGGGCGGCCAGGTTGCGGCGGTGGTACTGCATGAGGTAGCGCGGGTGGTCGAGGACGATGATCTTTTTGAATAAACCCAGTTCGTCGTTCAACCGGTTGAAGAAAAGGCCGTTGCGCTTGCCCAGGCTTATGGCCACGTCGGGGCGCAAGCCAAGGCCTTCTACTTGCTGGCGCAGCGAGCGTTGCATGTCGGGCCACAGGGCGCGGGTGAGGGCGGGCGCGTCGTAGTAGTTGTAGTTGTAGTTTAGTCCGTTGCGCAGCAGCACCAGCGGGTACACCGAGCCCAGGTAGAAGTGCTGGTAGAACGCCGCGGGGCCCCCGAGCGCGGCCACTACCTGGTAAACGAACTGGCTGGAGATTTCCGGGCGCTGCTTGGGCAAGCCATGGGCAATGCCGCAAAACGCGGCCAGGGCCCCTGGGTCGGTGAAGGCCACGCCGGTGCGGCCCATGCCCAGCCGGCCGGGGTTGATGCCCAGCACGGCTACGCGGGGCCGGTTATCGGCGTAAAACTTGTGCGCAAACTGGCTGAGCAAGTCGTACACCGCCGGCTCCCGGAACGGGCTCAGCGCCGCCACGCTGGCGGGCAAGTCCGTGGGCAGGGGAAACGCGCGCAGGAACTGCAGCAGGCGGTCGGCGAAAGTGGGCATGGGGCAAAATACGGGCAAAGTCAGCGCAGCGGCAGCACCACGGCCACGGCGCCGGGCCCCCGGCGCACGCGGCTCAGCAGCGGGTAGAGGGCGCGGCCGTGCCGGTGGTGGGCGGCAAACTGGAACCCGTCGAACAGCAGCAAAAAGCCGCCTTGCAGCAGCAGCGACTGGCCGTAGCCGCGCCAGCGGTCGGGAGTGGCGGTGGCGGGGTTACGGCTTTTTTCCAAGAAGTACGCGCCGGTGGCAAGGTAGGCCACGTCGAGGCCGGCGTTGAAGAGGTACAGGGTTTCGGGGCGCAGCTGGGCGCGCCCGGCGCCGGGGCGGACGGCAGTGGGGCCCCCGGGGGCGCGGGCGGCGCGGCGGGCAGCCAGCCAGCCGGGCACGGCCAGCGCCAGGTTCACGGCGCCCCAGCCGATGTTCATTTGGTGGAAGTAGTGGGCCGAGCCGTCGGCTTGGCCCGTGGCGATGCCGCCGACCAGCAAATTGCCCGCCGCCCAGCCGCCCAGCACCAGCAGCCCGCGCCGGTCGAGGCGTCGGCGCGCGGCGTCGAACCCGTGCAGGGGCCCCGCCGCGGCGGGCGGCTGGGCGGCGGCGCGCAGCGTATCGGCGGCGGACTGAGCAGCGGCGGGCCGGGCAAATAGGAGGCCCGACAAGGCAAGCAGGAGTAGGGAGAAACGCACGGCGGGGGCCCGCGGCGGGCAAGGACGCTGCAAGCAACCACGCGGCCGCCGATTTGTGCGGACGGGCCGGCAGCGGCCGTACTTTTGCGGGCCGTTGCTTTGGCACATTGCCCCCGTATGCCCGCTGGACTAGCTTTTCTGTTGTTGCCCTTTTCTTGGCTCTACGCGGGCGTGCTGGCCGTGCGCAACTGGCTGTACGACCGGGGCTGGAAGCCGTCGGCGGCCTTTGCCGTGCCGCTGGTGGGCGTGGGCAACCTGCGGGTGGGCGGCACCGGCAAAACGCCCCACGTCAGCTGGCTGCTCGAAGAATTGCTGCGCCAGGGCCACCGCCCGGCCGTGCTCAGCCGCGGCTACGGCCGCCGCACCCGGGGCCCCCGCCTGGCCGGCCCCCGCGATTCGGCGGCCACGGTGGGCGACGAGCCGTGGCAGTACTTTGAGCAGTTTGGGCCCCGGGGCGTGCCCGTGGCCGTGGCCGAAGCCCGCCGCCTGGGCGTGGCGCTGCTGCTGCACGCGCACCCGGAGGTTACCGTCGTGGTGCTCGACGACGCCTACCAGCACCGCGCCGTGCGCCCCGCCCTGAACGTGCTGCTCACCGAGTGGGCCCGGCCGTTCTACGCCGACCACGTGCTGCCCGCCGGTCGCCTGCGCGAAAGCCGCGCCGGGGCC
The DNA here is from genome assembly GCA_050954665.1 of Janthinobacterium lividum. GTDB lineage: Bacteria > Bacteroidota > Bacteroidia > Cytophagales > Hymenobacteraceae > Hymenobacter. Next base: position 14,443 of record JBPBPC010000048.1, on the reverse strand, counting down.
CGCCGCGCCGACGTCGTCATCGCCACGAAGTGCCCGCCCGGAGCCCCCGCCGCCGCGCGCGCCGCCGTGGCCCGGCGCATCGGCCGCTACGCGCGACCCGGGGCCCCGGTGCTGTTCTCCACCTACGAATACGGCCCGCCGCAGGCCCTAACGGAAGCCGCCGCCCTGGCCGGGCCGCCCGCGCCGGCCGGTCCGGCGCTGCTGCTTACCGGCATTGCGCAGCCGGGGCCCCTGCGCCAGCACCTCGAAAGCTTGGGCTACGCGGTGGCCTTCCACGCCGATTTTCCCGACCACCACGCCTTCGTGCCCGCCGACCTGGCCGCGCTGCGGGCGCACTGGCGGCCCGGCTGGCCTATTTTTACCACCACCAAGGACGCCGCCCGGCTGGCCGGCCCCGCGCTGGCGGCCGCGCTGGCCGGCTTGCCGCTCTATACCATTGCGGTGCGGGCGGCGTTGGGGCCCGGCGATGCGGCCACGTTGCGCGCGCGGCTGCCCGCGCCGCCGGGGCCCCGCGCCGCCTGAAGCCACGCTCCCGCTTACCTGTTTTTTCGCCCTGCCCGGCCTTGCGCCGCTTAGCTTTTGCCTGCTTGCGTTACTTCCTCTTTTTTCTGCATTTGCTGAGCCGCGGCCGGCGCGGCTGGCCCACCGGGGCCTTGCTGCTGGCCGGAATGCTGCTGGGGGCCCCGGCGGCCCGCGCCCAAGTCGTCGACGACTCAACCAAGGTGCTGTACGGGCCCAAAACCACCCGCGTCATCTACGAGGCCGAGGTGCTGCGCGACTCCACGGCCGGCACGCCCATAGACACCAGCCTAGTGAAGCTGCCGCAAATACGGTTTTGGATGCACGATTCCACGTTTCAGCAGGACTTGGGCACGGTGGGCTCGGCCTCGCGGCCGCTGCTCTACCGGCCCAACCTGCAGCTGGGGGCCCGGCTGGGGCGCAACGTGTTCGACAAGTACGCCCGCGAAAGCAGCGACATTCCGTACTACGACAGCCGCTCGCCGTACTCGTTTTTTCGGATTTTGCAGTCCACCTCGGGCGAGCAGGTGTTTGAAATCAGCTACAGCCGCAGCCTGAAAAAGAACTTCAGCGTGGGGGCCGCCTACGAGCGCATCGCGTCGAATAAAATCATCGGCACTACCTCGGGGGCCGTGGGCGGGGTGGGCCTGGTGGAGCACAGCAACCTGCTGTTTTTCACCCGCTACCAGTCCGAAAACGGCCGCTACCGCCTGCTGGCCAACGTGAACACCAGCCGCCACCGCGCCGTGGAGCAGGGCGGCGTGTGGCCGCGGCCGCTCGAACTCAACGACACGATAACGCACACCCGCTACCCCGGCAACCTGTTCAATTATTCCAGCGAGCGGGTGTACCTCACGCAGGCCCAGAACACCGAAAACCGCGACCAGCTGCACGCCTTCCAGAGCTACCGGCTGCTGGGCCGGGGCCTTACGGCTTACCACGTGCTCGATTTTACCCACCAGTACAACAACTACTCCGACGCGCTGCTGCCACGCGACGCCACCACTACCAACCTGCTGTTTTACCCGCCCGCGCTGCGCACCCGCACTAATACCCTTGATCGCACTGATTACAAGCAGGTAGAGAACACGTTCGGCCTGCTGGGCCATACCAGCGCGCTGGGCAACACCGCCGTGGAATACCGGGTGTACGGGCGGCTGCGCAACGCCTGGTTGGTGGCCTATTCCGATAGTGCCTACGTCATTCCGGCCACCACCACGAGTGGAATCCCTACGGCCGCTACCACCTTGCAGCGGGTGAAGAACCGCACCTATAACCAAGGTTTTGTGGGCGGCACGGCGGCCTTTAATTACCGCAGCACTTACGCAGTGGAAGTGGCCGGCGAGCTTAAGCTGCCAGAATTCAGCCAACTCAAGGCGGGGCCCCTGGCGGCCATCCGCGGCGGCGAGTACTGGCTGCGCGGCGCGGTGCGCACGGGCCCCCTGTCGGGCGAGGTGCTGCTTACATCGTACTCTCCTACGCTCACGCAGCGCGAGTTCACCGGCAACCACTACCAGTGGAACAACGTGGACAGCAACAGCAACCCCGAATTTGCCAACACGTCCACCCAGCAGTTCACGGGCCGGCTGCAACAGCGACTACCGGGCTTTGCCGACCACTTGTTCGAAGCCAGCGCATCGCTGGTAAACCTGCTGAATTACGTGTACTACGCTCAGAACGGGACTCCCGCGCAGCTTACCGACTCCAAGCAGTTGCTCATCGGCTCGGTCCGGCACCGGGTGCGCTTTGGGCGCTTTGGGCTCGACAACCAGGCCACCTACACCAAGGGAGCCGAAAACAATGGGGCCGCCCTGCGCATTCCCACCCTCGTCACCGAATCGCGGGCGTACTACCAGAGCTACATTTTTGGCAAGGCCATGTTCACGCAGGTGGGCCTGGAGTTCTACTACCAGTCGCGGTTCCAGGGATATAATTATAGCCCGAGCACGCAGCAATTCTACTTGCAGGACGATTTTACGATTCGCAACTACGGCGTGGCCAGCGCCTTTTTCGCGGCCGACATCAAAGCCGTGTCGGTATTTTTGAAAGTGCCGTACCTCAACCAGGGCCTGAGCGGGCAAGGCTATTTCGCCTCGCCGCTTTACCCCGCGTATCCGCGCCGCTTCCAGTTCGGCCTCAATTGGAAGTTTTTTAATTAATTTATTTTGCTGCACATAAACTAATTAGCGCGTGATTTGAATAGATTAATTGGGCGAAATAATTAATTCAGCCCGTTGTTTTATGAAAGAAAAGACCATCCTAAAACTAAAGCTGAACACCGACCCGCGGTGGGTGGACATTGCCAGCAAAAACATCGAGGACATCCTCGTCGACCATGCCTGGTGCGAGCAGAAAGCGGCCAGCACCGGCATCAGCATGATCATCCACTACCCCGAAAAAACCCGGCTGGTAGACGAGCTGACGCTGCTCGTGGCCGAGGAGTGGAGCCACTTCGAGCGCGTGCTCGACGAGCTGCGCAAGCGCGGCTTCGCGCTGGGCCGCCCGCGCCGCGACGAGTACGTGGTGCAGCTGCTGGCCCACGTGCGCAAGGGCGGGGCCCGCGAGCGCCAGCTCCTGGACCAGCTCCTCGTGTCGGCCCTCATCGAAGCGCGCAGCTGCGAGCGGTTCAAGCTGCTCTGGAAGCACATTCCCGACCCTGAGTTGAGCCAGTTCTACTACGAGCTAATGGTATCGGAAGCTGGCCACTTCGTGAGCTACGTGGACCTGGCCAAGGAATACTGCGCCGATTACGACGTAGACACCCGCTTGCAGGAGTTGCTAAAAATCGAAGGCGACATCGTGACGAACCTGCCCGTGCGCGACGACCGCATGCACTAGCCGAGCGTCAGGTAGCGCCAGGTGTAAAAACGAAGTCTCGCCAAGTAGCTATAAGCGTATTACTTGGCGAGACTTCGTTTTTACACCTGGCGCTACTTCGCGCGCCGGCTATTCGGCGGGCAAAATGGTCCCGTTCACCTCGCCGAAGCCGATGCGCACGCCGTCGGCCTCGGCGTAGGCGCGCAGCGTCACGGTGTCGCCGTCGAGCAGGAAGGCGCGGGTGGTGCCGTCGGCCAGGGGCACGGGCGCTGCGCCGCGCTCGGCCAGTTCCAGGAGCGAGCCGAAGGCGCCGGGCTCGGAAATGGTGCCCGAGGCGCACACGTCGCCCACTTCCAGGTTGCAGCCGTTGGAGGTGTGGTGGGCCAGCTGCTGGGCCATGCTCCAGTACAGGCCCTGGAAGGTGGGGCGGGCCAGCACCGTTTCGGGGCCCCCGGCGGGCACCAGGGCCGCTTCGAGCTGGATGGCGAAGTGGTGGTCGCCGGTGGTTTGCAAGTAGGGCAGGGGCGCCGGTTCCTGCACGGGGCCCGTGGTGCGGAAGGGCTCCAGCGCGTCGAGCGTGACCACCCAGGGCCCCAGGCTGCTGCCAAAGTTTTTGCCCAGGAATGGCCCCAGCGGCGCGTATTCCCAACCCTGCACGTCGCGGGCGCTCCAGTCGTTGAACAGGCACAGGCCGAAGATGTGGCTTTCGGCTTGCTCGGCGGGCACGGGCGTGCCCAGGGCCGAGGCCGTGCCCACGACGAAGGCCATTTCCAATTCGAAATCGAGCTGCTGGCTGGGCCCGAAGGTGGGCCCGTCGGCGCCGGGCGCCAGCACCTGGCCCTGGGGCCGCCGGATGGGCGTGCCGCTGGCCACGATGCTGCTGGCGCGGCCGTGGTAGGCCACGGGCAGGTGCCGCCAGTTGGGCAGCAAGGGAGTTTCAGGGCCCCGGAACAGCGTGCCCACGTTGGTGGCGTGCGTCAGGCTGCTGTAGAAATCGGTGTAGTTGGCGGGCTTCACGGGGCGCAACATGGTTACGTCGCGCTGGCGTACCAGGGCGGCACGGGCGGCCTCGGGGTGGTCGCGCAGGTCGGCGTTGTCGTGGCGCAACAGCTCGCTCACGCGCTCGCGCACGGCGCGCCACGCCGGCCGGCCCAGCCGCAAAAAGGCGTTCAGCGAGCGGCGGCGGAACACGCGGGGCTGGGCGTCGCCGAGTTCGGCGAGGTCGTCGAAAAAGCCGAACTGGCTGAGCACGTACAAGTCCAGCACGTAGTCGCCGATGGCCACGGCTAGGCGGGGCCCCCGCTCGTCGGTTTCGAACACGCCGAACGGCAGGTTCTGAATGGGAAAATTGTGCTGGAACGGAATGTCAATCCAGGCACGCAGGCCGGGGGCGTTTAGGGCGGAGGCGGACATGCAAAGGGGGTAAGCTTTTACAAACGAATGCCCCGGGTTCGGGTTGCGGAAGCGGCACGCTTGGCGCCTTGCCTCTGCAACCCAAACCCGGGGCAGGCAGTTGGTGGTTAGGGGCTTACTTGGCCTCTACGGCCGTGATTTCTGGCACCGCTTTGCGCACCGTGTCTTCAAGGCCCGCGCGCGTCATCGGCGACATGGGGCAGGCCCCGCAGGCGCCTTCCCATTCGAGCTGGAGTACGCCGTCGGCGGTGATGTTAGCCACGCGCACGTTGCCGCCGTCGGTGGCCAAGTAAGGGCGCAAGTCGTCCAGGGCGGCTTCGATGCGGGGCAGCAGGGGATGGTCGAGGGTCATTGGGAGTAGGATTAAAGCTGGCTAGCGCTGCATTTCTACAACGGTGGTTTTGGGCGCAATGTTGTTGCGAATGCTTACTTGCCGGGCCACGGCCTCGGCCAAGTTGGCAAAGGCCTGGCCGACGGCCGAGGTGGCGTCGAGCACGGCGGGGCGGCCCTGGTCGCCGTCCTCGCGGATGCTCTGCACCAGCGGCAGCTGGCCCAGCAAGGGCACGTCATGCAACTGGGCCAGGCGCTGGCCGCCGTTTTCGCCGAAGATAAAGTATTTATGGTCGGGCAGCTCGGCGGGCGTGAACCACGCCATGTTTTCGACGATGCCCAGCACGGGCACGTTGATCTGGGGCTGGCGGAACATCTGCAATCCTTTCTGGGCGTCGGCCAAGGCCACGCGCTGCGGCGTGGTCACGATGACGGCCCCCGTCACGGGCACCGACTGCACCAGCGTGAGGTGGATGTCGGAAGTGCCGGGCGGCAGGTCGAGCAGCAGGTAGTCGAGCTCGCCCCACTCTACTTCGGTGATGAACTGCTTGAGCGCCGACGAGGCCATGGGGCCCCGCCACACGATGGCGCTTTCGGCCGGGGCCAAAAAGCCGATGCTCATCAGCTTCACGCCGTAGCGCTCGATGGGCTGGATGAGGTTTTTGCCGTTGGGGCCCTGGAACACGTGCGGGCGGGCGTCTTCCACCCCGAACATCAGCGGCATGCTGGGGCCCGAAATGTCGGCGTCGATCAAGCCCACTTTGGCGCCGGAAGCGGCCAGCGCCACCGCCAGGTTGGCCGTGACGGTGCTTTTGCCCACGCCGCCCTTGCCCGAGGCAATGGCGATGATGTTCTTCACGCCGGGCAGCAATTCGTTGTTGTTGCGCAGCGTGGTCACGCGCGAGGTCATGGTAATCACCACGTTGGCGGCCTGGTCCACCATCGTGTGGATGGCCCGCTCGCAGGCGTCGTGGATGAGCTGCTTGAGCGGGCAAGCCGGCGTGGTGAGCACCACGGTGAAAGCCACGGTGAGGCCGTCAATGTGCAGGTCCTCAATCATTTTGAGGGTCACCAGGTCCTGGCCCAGGTCGGGCTCTTCCACGTAGCTCAGGGCCTTAAAAACGGCTTCTTCGGTTATCGGCATCTTGGGAACGGCGCCCGTTGGGGGCACGCTACAAAGATAACCCGTGGGCGGGGCCGGGGGTTCGGCCCCGCCCGATTATTAGCCGCGGGGCGCCACCGGCACCGCGGGCCGCGAGGCCAGCACGCCGGCCGGCACTTCGAGCTCGCCGGTGTGGAAGTTGATGAGGCCGTTGCGTTCGTCTTCGATGTTGGTGGCCTGGGTGTACACGTCGCCGGCGATGGAGCGCTGGCGCAGCTCGTGCTTGAAGTCGCGGATGCTGTTGGTGCGCGCTTCTGCGTCGGCGGGGCCCCCGTAGTCGGAGAAGCCGAAGCCGCCCCACTCGCTCACAATCAAGGGCTTCTGGCAGCGGTAGAAGAACGGGTCGCCCACCACGAGCGGGAAGGCAGCGGTGCCGTCGAGCTCGCCGTGCACGAGGCGGTCGAGCAGTTCCTGCCAGCGGCCCAGGTCGGGGGTGTAGAGGTGGGCCGTGAGGATGTCGGACTGCAAGCGGCCCCGGTCGGAAATGTGGTGCCAGCCGTCGTTGTCGACCACCAAAAACTGCGGGTGGTTGATTTGCATGTAGTGGTACATGTCCACGATGTAGGCGCGCGTTTCGGGGTTGGTGGCAATGTCCTGGCAGCCCCAGTCCTCGTTGTAGAGGCTCCAGATGACCACCGAGGGGTGCGACTGCATCAGGGCGAGCATGCGCAGCAGCTCGGCGCGGTGGTTTTGGCGGCTGCGCGGCGTGGAGCTGTGCGGGCTGGGCACCTCCACCCACAGCAGCAGGCCTAGCTCGTCGGCCAGGGTGTAGAGGCGCGGGTCGATGCCGGCAATGTGCACGCGCACCAGGTTGCAGCCCAGCTCCTGCATGGCGTAGAAGTGGCGGCGGATTTCCTCGTACGTGGCCGTGCCGGGCTGGTAAAGAATCCCGTCGAGGTACACGGGTTCGTTGTTGAGGTACACGCGGCTGCCGCGGCTCTCAATTTTGCGCAGGCCGAAGTCCGTTTCAATTTGGGCCGCGTAGCCGTCCTGGTCGATGAGCTGGGCCACGAGGCGGTACAGGTTGGGGGCCCCGGGCTGCCAGAGGCGGGCCCCGGGCAGCTCCAGCACCACGCGCTGCTCGCGCTGCCCGGCGGCCAGGCGCAGCGGGAAATCGGCGGTGGCCAGCGGGCCGGGCGCTTCCGCGGCGTTGCCAAACACCTGGAGGCGCAGCGTGTAGGGCCCCGGGTCCTGGATGCGGGTGCTCAGGTTGAAGCGCACCAGCCGGTCCTCGATGATGCTGTCGACGCCCACGCGCGAGCGCAGGCGGTTGCGCTCCACCATTTCCAGCCACACGCTGCGCACGGCCCCGGTCTGGGTTTGGTACCAGATGCCGCCGCGCTTGTACACGTGCGATTCCTGCTTGCCGCGCGGCGTCTCGGCGTCCATCGTGTCGGCAATGCGCACCGTGAGGCGGTTGACGGGCTGCAGCAGGCCGGGCCGCAGCTCGAACGAGAACGAGGTGTACTCGCCGTAGTGCACGTCTTCGCCCTCGATGGTGCGCAGCGCGTGGCCGTTCAGCCACACGCGGGTTTCGTAGCCGCAGGCCCCGAAGGTGAGCTGAAACAGCGAGTGCTTGTCGTCGGCGTCGCGCGCGGGCAAGTAGAACTCGCGCTCGTACCAGGCCACCACCTGGTCTTGCCACACGGCGGGTTGGGATTGGTCTTTGGCAGCGGCCATGTGCTCTTCCACCGAGCCGGGCCAGTTGGCAATGCCCTCGTAAACGTGGCCCAGGGCCCAGTCGTCGTTCAAGCCCACGTCTTGGTAATCAACGGCAAACCGCCATTCGCCGTCGAGGAGCAGGTAGTTGTTGTCGCGCACCACGGCGCGGGGCAGGGGGTTGGCCAGGTGCGGGTCGTGGCCGAGGGTCGAAAAACCGTAGTTAGGAGCAGGGGAGAGCATAAATAAAAAACAAGGACTAGCGATACGGCCGCAAGGTGGGCAGAAAGGACGAAACGAGCCGGGGAAAGTTATGGGGTGGAGGCTAGTGAGGGTTAAAACGCAAAGTCAATAAACAGAACGTCATGCTGAGCGCAGCCGAAGCATCTCTCCCGCGGCAGTAAATGATTACTCAGCGGGAGAGATGCTTCGGCTGCGCTCAGCATGACGTTCTGGATTACTTAGAAGAACGAAAGCCAACGCAACCCTTAGGTTTTCTGCTTCTTCTTTTTGGCCGCCGGAAACAGCACGTTGTTCAGAATCAGGCGGTAGCCGGGCGAGTTGGGGTGCAGGGCCAGGTCGGTGGGCTCTTCGCCCACCAGGTGCTGGTAGTCCTCGGGGTCGTGGCCGCCGTAAAACGTCCAGGTGCCCTTGCCCAGCGTGCCGTGCAGGTAGCGCACTTCGCCGGCCTGCTTGGTGTCGCCCATCACCACCACGTCGGGCTTCACGAGGCCCTTGCGGAAAGCCGTGGTTTGGCCCATGAAGCCCTTGATGACCTTCTCGTGGTTCTGCGTGAGCATGGTGGGCACGGGGTCGTACTTGGCCGAGAAGGTGAAGAGCTGGAAGTAATCGTTCTGCTCGCCCAGGCCCCGCTCGTAGGGTTCCATGTCGATGTTGGAGTACTCGTACCGGTAGGGGTCGCGCACGAGCTGGAAGTTTTGGAAGGCCAGGCAGCGGTTGAAGTTGAGCTTGCTCTGGGCCTGCGGGTCGGCAGGGTCGCCGTCGTACATGGTTTCCACCATGTCCACCCCGAGGCCGGCCAGGGCAATGTCGTAGCTGTCGGTGGCCGAGCACATGGCGAACAGAAAGCCGCCCCCGGCGATGAATTCCTGCATTTTCACGGCCACCGTGGCCTTCATCTGGCTCACCTTGCCGAAGTTGTTGCGCTTGGCGGCGGCCTCGGCGTCGCGCACCTGCTGCTGGTACCAGGGGTAGTTGCGGTAGGTGGCGTAAAACTTGCCGTACTGGCCCGTGAAGTCCTCGTGGTGCAGGTGCAGCCAGTCGTACTTGGGCAGCACGCCGCCCAGTATTTCGTCGTCGTAAATCTTGTCGTACGGAATCTCGGCGTACTCCAGCACCAGCGTCACGGCGTCGTCCCAGGGCTGCTTGCCCTTGGGCGTGTACACCGCAATTTTGGGCACTTTTTCCAGCTTCATCACGTCCATGTTGGCGTTGGCGTCGGCAATTTCAGCCAGGATGCTGCCGTACTGCGCCTCGCTGATGACCGCGTAGCTCACGCCGCGGGCGGCCAGCTCGGTTTCGGCCCCCGGCGTCACGTCGAAGGCAAACGAGCCGCCGCGGTAGTTGAGGAGCCAGTCCACGGGCACTTCGCGTTGCAACAGCCAGAACGCCAGCCCGTAGGCCTTCAGGCATTCCTTCTGGGTGTTGTCCATCGGGATGAGCACGTGGTTGGCGCGGGCGGCCAGGGGCCCGGCCAGGCCGGCCACGGCCAGCAGCAGCGAAAGGGCAAGGCGCTTGAGCAGCATAGGGTTTTCGGGGAAAATAACGCACCCGCCCAACGAGGCGGCCGCAACGGTGGTTCAAGTTAGGCGCCGCCCGCCGAACTTTGGCGCGGCCTGGGGCCCCCCGCCGGGGCCCTGCCCGCCCGCCCCCGCCGCCATGAACCTGCTCGAAAACGTCCGCGAAGCCTTCCGCTCCATCCGCAGCAACCTGCTGCGCACGGTGCTCACGGCCCTCATCGTCAGCATCGGCCTGTTTGCCCTGGTGGGCATCCTCACCAGCATCGACGCCATGAAGAACTCGCTGAACGCGACCTTCGCCAGCCTGGGCAGCAACTCGTTCGAAATTCGGGCCAAGGGCTACAACAACCGCTCGCGCCGCGGCGGCGTGCAGGGCAAGCAGTACCCGGCCCTCACGCTGCTCCAGGCCCGCCAGTACAAGGCCCAGCTGAGCGCCGAGGCCGAGGTGGGCGTGTCGGCCTTCATCTCGGGGGCCACCGAGCTCAAGGCCAACGGCGAAAAAACCAACCCCAACATGCAGGTGGTGGCCGGCGACGAAAACTACCTGCGCATCCAGGGCTACAACCTGGCCCAGGGCCGCAGCTTCTCGCAAAACGAACTGACGCGCGGGGCCAACGTGGCCATCGTGGGCGACGAAATCCGCGAGAAGCTGTTTCCGCGCCAAGCCCCGGTGGGGCAGTACGTGACGGCCCTGGGCCGGCGCTTCCTGATTGTGGGCCTGCTGGCGCCCAGCGGCACCACCATGGGCGGGGGCGGGGCCGACCGCCTGGCCCTGCTGCCGCTCGAAACCGGCAACCAGCTGCCCCGCGCCGGGGCCCTCACGTACTCGTTGAAGACGGCCAGCACCCGCCCGGCCCTGCTGCCCTACTTGCTCGACCAGGCCACCGGCACCATGCGCAACGTGCGCCACGACCGCCTGGGCCAGCCCGATTCGTTCGAAATCGAGAGCAGCGACTCGCTGGCCCACACCCTCGACGAGTTGTCGGGCAAGATGCGGGTCGGGGGCGGCATCATCGCCTTCATCACCCTGCTCGGGGCCAGCATCGCCCTGATGAACATCATGCTCGTGTCCGTCACCGAGCGCACCCGCGAAATCGGCGTGCGCAAGGCGCTGGGGGCCACGGCGGTCCAAATCCGCCAGCAGTTCCTCATCGAAGCCATCGTGATTTGCGTGCTCGGCGGGGCCTTGGGCATCGGGCTGGGCGTGCTCGGCGGCAACGGCGTGGCGCTGCTCATCGGCAGCGGCTCGTTCTACGTGCCGTGGTTTTGGATGCTGGTGGGCCTGGTCATTTGCGTCACCGTGGGCCTGCTCTCGGGCTCGTACCCGGCCGGCAAGGCCGCGGCGCTGGACCCCATCGAGAGCCTGCGCTACGAATAGCCGCCCTGGGCACCCACCGCCTTGTTCGATTTCATTCGTTTTTACCAATTCAATTATCCATGAAGTGGCTGCTTTGGGCAGGTTTGGGGGTGGCCGGGGCCCCGGCAGGAGCGCAGCCTGCGCCCAGCGGCCGGGCGCGGGTGTACAGCGTTGTGGAAGGCGATTTTGCGGTGCCCCAGGTGAAGCTGCCCGATGCCGCCGTGGCGCGGCGCATCAACCGCGCGCTGCTCCGGCTAATCATTGCAGACCGGGCCGAAGGCGTTGATTCGCTGGGCACGCCCCAGCAGCAGCTGCGGCAAGCGGCCCGGGCCAGCCGCTACGATGCCGGGGCGCAGGCGCTGCGAAGCGCTGCGCAAGGCTTCGTGGGGGCCGACTACGAGACGCTGCTGAACCAAGACTTTTTACTTTCGTTGGGGTTCGGGCTGGAGTTCGTGGGCGCGTACCCTTCGCGGGAAACCAAACACGCCACGTTCGACCTGCGCACCGGCCGCCGCCTCCGATTAGGCGACCTCATTGCCGACCCGCCGGCGCAGCTGACGCGCCGCCTGCAAGGGGCCATCAACCGGCGCATGGGTGAGAAATTGGCCGAAATTGCGGCTGATTCCAACGACCCGGCCGAGGTGGCCGACCTGACCGAACGCTTCCACTGGAACAGAACGACCCGGCGGGTGAATTTTGAAACAGACGGCCACGCAGGCGGTGCTGTGGTAGTTCTCGATGACTTTGCCCTCACGCCGCCCGCGCTGCTGCTGTTCTACCAAGTCGGGTTGCCCCACGCCATCCTCAACTTCGAGCCCGACGACACCTACCGTTTCCCATACGCGCGGGTGCTCCCCCGCGGCCCGTTGGTGCCGCTGGCCAAAACCACTGCGCCCGCTCCCAAGCCATAACCAGCGGTGGCCGCATACATTTGCATAAACATTCATTTGTGTAAATACCCATGCTGGCCCCCGTCAACCTGCGCTTCGCCGAACTCATCCAAGAAGTTGGCTTGACCAAAAACGCCTTTGCGCAGTCGCTGGGCAAAACCGCCAGCGTGGTGCAACACCTCATCGACGGCCGCAACAAGCCCGGCTACGACCTGCTGTGCAAGGTTTTTGAGGTTTACCCAAATGTATCGAAGGACTGGTTGCTGGAAGGCCAGGGCCCCATGCTGCTCACCGGCGCCTCCCAGGCCGCTGCCGCGGTGCCGCCCGCGCCCGCCGTGGCGTTGAAAAAGCCCGCCGGGCCCCCCTCGCTCTTCGCCGCCCAAGTGGCCGAGGAAATTCCCGAAATGCCGGCCGCTGGTGTCCCAGCGCCCGCGGCTACTTTATCAGTTCCTCCGGCTGCGCCAGTGGTGGCCGCCGCGGCGCCAGTGGCCACGCCGCCCGTGGGGCCCCCGGCACCAGCACCTGCAGCCCCGGGGCCCGCGGCGGACGTGGCCATTGGCGCCGCGCTCCAAACCCAGCACCTGCTGCACCAATTGGCACTGGCCGAAATGCGTAACCAGCACCTGCTTGAGCAGCAGCAACTGCTGCGCCAAATGTTGAATATGGCCCAGGGGCGCTAAGCGGAGGAACGGGGGACGAAAAGAGGACCCCGTAGCAAGGGGCGCGCGCTTGCAAAAGACGCCGCCGGGCTAGGGCAGAGGGCCCGGGCGCAGGGCCCTGAAGACGCGCCGCTGGCCCGGGCCGAAGATCGAGCGGCGGCCTTTCCAAAGCCCGGGGCGGCCGCGTATCTTTGCCGTCCCCAACCCTAGCCCTGCCTTCGTCTTATGAAATTCATCGTCTCGTCCTCCGCCCTGCTCAAGCAGCTGCAGAGCATCAACGGCGTGGTTACAAACAACCCCGTGGTGCCCATTCTCGAGAATTTCCTCTTCGAGATTGAGGCCGGCAAGCTCACCATTACGGCTTCCGACCTGGAAACCAGCATGATTACCGAACTGCCCGTGGAGGCCCGCGAAACCGGCCGCATCGCCGCGCCGGCCCGCATCCTGCTCGACACGCTCAAGAACCTGCCCGACCAGCCGGTGACGTTCACCATCGACGAGGAGACCTACACCATCGAAATCGGCTCGGCCAACGGGCGCTACAAGCTGGCCGGCGAAAACGCCGCCGACTTCCCCCGCGTGCCGGTGGTGAAGGGCTCGGCCCCGGTCGAAATCCCGTCGTCGTCGCTGGCCCGGGCCATCAACAAAACCATCTTCGCGGTGAGCACCGACGAGCTGCGCCCGGCCATGACCGGCATCCTGGTGCAGCTGGCCGACGCGCAAATCACCTTCGTGGCCACCGACGGCCACCGCCTGCTGCGCTACCGCCGCCAGGACGTGGGCGCCGGCCAAACCGCCAACCTCATCGTTCCGCGCAAGGCCTTCAACCTGCTCAAGGGCGTGCTGCCCGCGGAAGCGGCCCCGGTGCGCATCGAGTTCAACCAGAGCAACGCCTTTTTCTCGTTCAACCAGATGCGCCTCGTGTGCCGCCTGATCGACGAGCGCTACCCCGACTACGAGAACGTGATTCCGGTGAGCAACCCCAATAAGCTCACCATCAACCGCCAGGAGCTGCTGAATTCGGTGCGCCGCATCAGCATCTACTCCAACAAAACCACCCACCAAGTGCGCCTGCGCCTGGCCGGCTCCGAGCTGACGGTTTCGGCCGAAGACCTCGACTTCAGCAACGAGGCCAACGAGCGCCTGGCCTGCCAGTACGACGGCGAGGACATGGAAATCGGCTTCAACGCCCGCTTCCTGCAGGAAATGCTCTCCAACATCGACTCCGAGGAAATCACCCTGGAGCTGAGCACCCCCAACCGCGCCGGCCTGCTGATGCCCGCCGCCGCCGACGACAACGAAAGCATCCTGATGCTGGTGATGCCGGTGATGCTCAACAACTACGTTTAATTAATTAGCGCTTATTATTAATTAGCGCCAATTATTTCGCGCTTTCTCTCTTGCCCAAGAACGTCATGCTGAGCGCAGCGAAGCATCTTTACCGCGCAAGTAATTAATTACTGCTGCCGGAAAGATGCTTCGCTGCGCTCAGCATGACGTTCTCGCTTTACTAATTCCTCTAAATGAAAAAATCCGAAATCCGCTTCAGCATCGCCCTCGACGACCAGAAAGTGCCCGAGGCCATCAGCTGGTCGGCCACCGACGCGGGGCCCGACATTCACTTCGCCAAGGCCATCAACATTGCGCTGTGGGACCGCGAGCAGGTGGGCACGATGAAAATCGACCTCTGGACCAAGGACATGCCGACCGACGAGATGAAGCGCTTCTGCGTGGACAACATGGGCTCGATGGCCGAGAACATCGTGTCGGCCACCAACGACGTGGAAATGGCCAAGAAAATCCGGGCCCTCTGCAAGGAGCTGTCCGAGTACCTCGACCAGCAGGAGCAGGGCCTGAGCTAGGGGCCCCAGCCCCAC
>JBPBPC010000045.1:0-226815 GCA_050954665.1 Janthinobacterium lividum | reverse complement strand
CATCCAAGACGCCACCGATTGGATAACCGAACTCGACGCAAAAAACTGGTTCGACCACTGTGGTTACCATGTACACTAACCTGAAATCTGCTCTAGGTTCAGCCAGATGCGCCCGGCCTCCGCGTTGCAGGTGCCCCACTTCGTCTTCATCAGCTTCACCTGCCACTCCCGCGCCTGCACGCCAATCTTGGCCTGCCACTTGGTTGCCAGCAACGGTATCTGTTCCTTCAGCTGCTCCCGGTACCATCCCTGCACCACCCGAGCCCGCGCCGCCACGTCGCTACCCGGTCGCACGTGCAATGTCAAGAACGCATTACCCCTTAGCTCTATTCGGTTGGCTCCCGTCGTGATTTCTTGGATTTCCAGCCGGTAGCCTCTCCCTTGAAAGTAATGCGTTTCGCCCGCCACGTACTCCCGCGGCGTCTGCCGCTCCTGGCCTGCAAATTTGGCCTGCTGCTCATGTATCCAGCTGAGTCGCCCGATTACCAGCCGTCGCACCGCATCATCATCCACTGCAAACAGAGTAGCTACGCGCACTCGTCCATCTGGTGGAAGTACTGCCAGATGGACATTGCGAATGTTCTTCCGCACGACATCAATATGTAAATTACCTACTCGCATTCGACCAATTACAATAAATAGTTTGCACCAACATCCCGCTGGTTTAGATACTATTTAATTTCCCATCAACACATAATGCTCCGTGAGCCCTTTGCGTGCGAACAGTTCCTCCTGTCGTTGTGCCGACACGAGTAACGGGTCAATTTCCAGGTCGTTATCATCCCAAAATGGGTGGCTAAATAACCGCTCTAGGTAGCTGTTCAGTACTTGCTTTTGGGCATCTGTAATATCCACCCGGTACAGCTTTTTAGTCCGGTCATCGCTCGTTATTAAGTGCAGCGCCACATGCAACACGCTTTCCAGGTAAGGCGCCCACGTCAGTACGGCCCCCTTGTGCCAGATACGACGCACCCTGCGCTGCTCATTCGTGAGACTACTGCCCTTAGGGGCCGGCACCCATTGCGCCAGCTTGGTCTGCTCCACCAAAATACCAGCTAAGATGCCAAAGTTGTGGGCTTCTTGGTCCCGCCGGTCCTGGTTGGTATTGAAGCGGGCCTTGGATGGCGTCAGATAAAGCACGGCTGGGTAAAGAGTCTTGTCCAGCAGGTCCTGTGTCATCGGCATAAACAAGTCCCGTGATGCCTCCGCCACGTAAGGCTTCAGCGCTGACAGCCCCAGCACGGCCGTTTTAATGGAAGCTTTCAGCGCCCCGTGCGCCTCCGCCCGCGACATGCTCCGGTTGCTCATCATGAAGGCCACGAAATTCTCCTCCGTATGCGCCTCTTCTGTGTGAGCCTCCAGAAACTGGTCCAACAAATCCCGGTATATCACCGATAACCGATCCAGCAGGGTCGAAGTGTAAAAAGGGACCTGCTTCAGCTTGGAATGGGCGTCCAGGTTGGTCCTCATCAGCGCGTCAAACAGATTCCGCTGCCCCACGGCATCTTCCGGCGACACATAAATTTTCATATCCACCTCTGTCGCACCATTCAGCACTTGCGCAGCCAGTTTGTGCTGGCCATCAAACAGCCGCAGCCGGTTGCCCACCAGGCGCGCAATCGACGGGGCCAGTTGTGGCCGCTCGCGCAAGTGGTTGCGTAGTTCTACTAGTCGGCGATAGTCTATCACGCGAGGCTGCAGTCCCTCTTGGTCGTCGTTCTCCAGCCATTGTACCGGCACACGGGCGTAGAAGTACGGCACTTGTAGAATAGGCTCCTGATAGGTACCAAACACCTTCGTAGCAACTCCTTGGGCTATTACTACTTCCCCACTGCCCACTTGACATACTAGACCAGCTGGGTTAATTTCTTTGAGTTGAAAAATGTCCTGGAGCTTGATATTATTCTTCTTCTCCTCGAAAAGCTTTTCCAACCGGTAATTATCCCGGGCCTCGTACAGCGTTTTAACACCCTTCTTGCGGTTGTACTCCTTCTTTACTACCCGCACGTTCACTAGGTCAGACGGCCCATCCAGTGCCCACGCCGTCAGGTGGTCAAACTCGTAGCTGTCTGTCATCGCCACGTCAATGGCCTCCCCCGAAATAAAGCACCGCAGCAGCCCGTCCCCGCTCCGCTGCTGGATAATCACCTGCTCCTTTTCGGTGGTTGTAAGTTGTCGCTTGCTCATCTCGTGCGGGTAGTGTATTAAAGCTGATTTAAAATTTAGTGCTTAAAAATTTGGCTAACACTACATAAGCGGCCAGCATTAGCAGCATCTTCATGCCGAAAAACGTCCAGGTTACCCATTCCATTTTTTTTGGCGCGTGCACGTCTGCGGTAAGCGCCTCCTTAACTTTTGTTGCCTGTGCATCTGCTTCCTCTGCAGTGCGACTATGCGCTAACGCATCGGCTCTTTCCTTTTTGTAGCGTGCATCTGCTTTGTCCTCTTTAATTCGATAAAAGGCGTACAGCCAAACGGCTTTCACTACGAATTGCACCAAATCCAGGCCAAGACCAAGCACCGCCAACAGTAAGGCCCACACCAATGACGGCGGCAATAGCGTTGCCGGAGGCTGCCCTTTTGCACCGTCTGGGTATTTGAAAATCCAAACGGCTGCTATTGCTCCCAGCCCGAGGGTGCGGGCTATGTCCTGTGCTTGCTTGGCTGTCTCACCAAACTCATCGCGGTAGTCATCTAACGACTTCTTCATTGCTGGCGCGGGTCCTTAATCCGGCGAAGGACCAGTACCGCGGGTTTTCAGAGGACCATTATCGGAACGCGCTTCCCCCCGTTTACCGCCCTGGGAATAGGTTTTGGTCTCCCGTTCTGTTGGCTTAGCAGGCTTTTTAGACGATTGTCCTGCTTTTTTGCCACTATCTGCATCTCCTTTGGCCACGGATGGCTTGGATGAAGTCGTCTTACCTGCGGTAGTCGTCTTTTTAACGGACGATGAATTCGGAGGAGTTAATTTTTTAGCCATTGGTAGACGAAGAGATTGAATCAATTTAATTGAAAGCTGACAACTTGTAGCCAAAATACCATGGCTAGCAGAAGTAACCCGTCATCTGTACTCCCGCTGCGCCCGCACCACTTCCAGCAGCTTCTCAGCTTCTTCCTTGCTCAGTCCGCACCCCACAATGGCGTTGCGCACCTCAATCTCCTTACCCCGGTTGCCTATCCAGTTGTCCTTCTTAACGTACTGAATCGCCGCATCGGCCGCCAGCGACAACGTTTCATTGCTCTCCAGCTGGTCATACAGCGCCTTCTTGCCCGCCGTGTCCAGCGCCGCCGGGTAAGCCGGCCCGCTGGCTGCCTCTTTGGCTTTCATCTGCCGGCACAGCTCCGTAATCTGGGCCAGGTACGCCGCGTACTCCAGGGCCCCCTTGCGCCGCTCCTCCACCAGGTCCTCCAGCAGCTTCGACATTGTGCCGTAGTACTTCGGGTTGGTAGCCGTTTCCTCGATGATGAGCCGGCGCACGTTGTTGGCAATGGTTTCCGCCACTGCTTCCTTGCTGGCCCGAATCTGCTTGGGCAGCCCGTTCGCTGCCACGTCAGCCCCGCGTTGCACAATTAGCTCAATCAGCCCCAAGTCCTCCATTTCGGCCAGCTTCTCACTGTCCTCCGCCTTCACGTACATATCCAGCAGCTGCCGCATATCCGGTTCGTAGGCCTTCAGGTCGGGGGCCTCCCCGCTGGCTATCTTCACCGTCTCGCGCAGGGCCTCGTAGTGCACCACTTCGTGCTTTATCGCCACCGCCTCGGCCGCCGAGTAGCCCGCCGCCGGCAGCTCGGCCGCCAGGTCGGCGTAGGCCCGCAACAGCGCCAGCGTGTACTTGTACAAATCGCGCCGACGGCCCTCGGTGGCCTTCAGGTCGTCGTCCTTGGCCGGGTTGCCGCAGAAGTAGGCAATGTACTGCGCTTGCGTCGGGCTGGTGCCCGCCGGCTCGCACAGCGCCCGCAGCTGCTCGCGCACCTCGTCCAGCCGCTTGCGGCCCGCCGCCAGGCGGTCACTCAGCAGCCCCGCCACGTCTTTCTTGTCGTAGCCGTCAAACGCCTCCTGGGTGTAGTCCTTGATGGCCGCCGCTAGCGACTTAAACAAGTCTTTGTAGTCCACCACGTAGCCGTACTCCTTATCCTCCCCATCCAGCCGGTTCACCCTACAAATAGCCTGAAATAGCCCGTGGTCCCGCATCTGCTTGTCAATGTACAGGTACGAGGCGCTGGGCGCGTCGAAACCCGTCAGCAGCTTATCCACCACAATCAGCAGTTTCATCTGCGCTGGGTGGTCCACAAACTGGTCCTTCACGTCCTTTTCAAAGACCTCCGCCGTTTTGCCGCCCAGCATCTTCTGGTAGGTTTCGTACTTGAACAGGTCGGCCGTGGCCGCTCCCGTGCCCAGGTCCTGCCCTTTGGCGTGGCTGATGTGCGGTTCGTAGCTCGTCACAATGGCGCACTTCTTAAAGCCATTGCTCAGGAATATCTCGTAGTATTTGCACGCCTCATCAATGCTGCCCGCCACCAGCAGCGCATTGCCGCGCCCACTCTTCAGCCGGGGCCGCAGCGTCATATCCTCGATGATGTCCTGGGCAATTACTTCCAGCCGGCCCTTGGCGCTCAGTACCTGCTGCATCGTGCCCCAACGGCGCTTCAGTGCCGCCTTGGTGTAGTCGTTCAGCCCCGCCGTCTTGGCCTCAAACCACGCATCTATCTTCTTCGGCGAGCCGATGTACTGCTCGATGTCGCGCGCCTCGTAGCGCAGCTCCAGCACCACGCCGTCGCGCACGGCCGCGTCCATTTTGTAGGTGTGGATAAACGGCCCAAACGTCTCCAGCGTGTTCTTTTTGTCAGTTTTCAGCAGCGGCGTGCCCGTGAAGCCTAACAGCGTCGCGCCCGCGCCCAGCAGCTTCTTCATGGCTTCGTGCAGCTTGCCCGACTGCGTGCGGTGGCACTCGTCCACCAGCACCCAGATTTCGCCCTTCGCCCGAAACTCCCCGCCGCCCAGGCCCGCCGCCAGCTCGCGCAAGTATTCCTCGTACCCCGCCTCGTCCTTGCGCCGCCCAAACTTATGTATCAACGAGCACAGCAGCCGCGGCTCGGCCTTGTGCAGCTGCATCACCAGGTCCTTGCCGTTTTTGGTGCGGTAGATGGTTTCGTTCACGCCCTTAAATACCTTCTCAATCTGCTCGTCCAGCTCGTCGCGGTCGGTCAGCAGCAGCACCCGCGCCTGGGGGCGGGTTTCCAGCAGCCACTTGGCTAGCCACACCATCGTTAGGCTCTTGCCCGAGCCCTGGGTGTGCCAGATTACCCCGCCCTCTTTCTTCTTCGCATAGTCCCGCGCCGCCAGCACCCCGAAGTACTGGTTGGGCCGGCACAGCTTCTTGGTGCCCCGGTCAAATATCACGAAGTCGTGCAGCACGCTCAGCAGCCGCTCTCGGTTGCACAGCTGCGTCAGGTGCCGGT
Source organism: Janthinobacterium lividum (assembly GCA_050954665.1). Classification (GTDB taxonomy): domain Bacteria; phylum Bacteroidota; class Bacteroidia; order Cytophagales; family Hymenobacteraceae; genus Hymenobacter. The sequence goes on along the minus strand of JBPBPC010000045.1, from coordinate 221,355 downwards.
CCAGGTCGTGGGTGGGTTCCTCGCCGTCTTCCAGCCATTCCAGGTAGTAGGTGGCCTCGGTGCCAGTGGTGCCGTAGCGCAGGCCCTCGGTGTCGCTGCCAGCCATCACCAGCTGCATAGTTGAGAAGAAATGCTCGATAAACAGCTTCTTCTGGTTGTCCAGGTTCTGCCGGATGCCTTCCTGTACCGATACCGTGCTGCGCTTCAGCTCCAGCACCCCCACCGCGATGCCGTTCAAATACAGCACCACGTCGGGCCGCTTGCCGTGCCCGCCGGGGCCGCCCGGCACCGTCACCTCCTCGGCCACGCCGTAGTCGTTTTCCTGCGGGGCGTCCCAGCGCACTAGCTTCACCGTCACGTCGGGCTTGCCGGCTTCGGGCTTCACCGGTACGCCGTAGCGCAGCAGCTGGTACACGGCTTTGTTGCGCTCGTATAGGCTCACGCTCACGTTATCGGCCGCCTGGTGCAGCTTCTGCAGGGCCCCCGTCACCAGCACCGGGCCATAGCCCTGCCGCTTCAGGTAGTGGCGCAGCAGCTCGTCCTCGATGGGCGAGGTCCGCGGCTTGTCTTCCCAGTTGCCGAGGTAGGTGTAGCCCGGCAGGTCGCGCAACAGCTTCACTACTCGGTCCTGCGTGGCCCGTTCCTTATCGCCGATGTTCATACCAAGCGGAGTTTGCCGGTTAATAAATTCTGCATCATGCCCTGCTTGAGTAGCTGCGTTTTGGCGTGCTCGGCTTCCAGGGCGGCTAGGTAGGCGTCAGCCTCGCTGAGCACGTCGGCAATGGCGCGCTGCTCAGCGAGTGTGATTGGTATCTTCAATTTTAAGTTTAGAAGTGCTGTTTTCTGCACATTGGGCAAGCCCGAACCAACGTGAAGAGCCATTATATTTTCCTGCTCACCTTTTAGTGCGTGATATAGAAAATCGTTATCTACACTACGCTTAGGTGTCACAGTATAACAGTGACCTCCACACCAAAAGGGAAGTGCCATAAATTGAACATAACCGCATGAGTTACCCCCTTCACTTATGGCTATTGTGTTGCCCTTTGTATTTGCTTCAGCAGTAAAGCCAGAAGGATTAATCCCACCGTTTAAATGAGCAAATCCACCATTGGAGCCCATTTTACTGTTGTGTAATTGGGTACCTTTGGACACGGTAGATAGTGAGTTTACAGTAGTCACCTCCCAATCCCCCGCAAACCCCGGCAGCCGCTGCTTGCCACTCAGCAGCCCCTGGAGCAGCCCCTGCTTCACGGCCCGCTGTTTCGCCAGCCGCGCCAGCCGCGCCCGCTGCGCCGCCAGCAGCGCATCCATTTCTCCCAGCGCGGCAGCTATAGCTTGCTGCTCGGCATAGCTATGAGCCGCTGGAAGTAGATACTTCATTATGGCCGCTAAAGGCACTCGCTTTTGTCCAGCGGTTCCAATCATTTCGCCTTCAAGCGTCTTACGGAAAGCAACAGATTGAGTATGATAAAATATATATTTAGCAGAAGCATCACGCTTTGCTCTAAGTACATGAAATTCAGTACTTCCGTAGCCTTTGTTAGTTTTCAGAAGCTCTAAATTAGCGCCCTTACCGTTTTCAAAACAGGGCGTTATTTTAGCAACTAAAACATCATCCTTTTCAAAATAGGTGAGCCCTTTCTTTACACTCGAAAGCGGCAAAAGGTGAGATGCTAAAATTTCACCATCTTCTGATACGTCTTCCATTCCGAGAAACGAGACAACCTCCGTTGGTTTAGCAGCCCCAGTTTTGCCCGGTTTAGTAAGTATTAAATCCCCAAGTCTCGGCTCGGTGTTCGCGATTGCATCCTGATTCATAAAACGCCAAGGAATTAATTAATAGAAAATCCCAGCGTAGTAAGGTAGCCCGTTACCCGCGCCTGCCGCGTTGCTACTTCGGCTTCCAGCGCGGGTAGTGGTTGGGCGTAGCGCTCGGCCAGCTCCGTCAGGCTGCGGGCCAGCGTCCCACTCAGGCGGGCTAGCTCGTGGCTCAGGCCCTGGTGCAGGCTAGCCAGCCATTTATCATCCACTACCAGCGTGCGTACCTCGTCCTCGGTCAGGGGAGCTAGGTAGCGCTTGGCCAGGCCCGCTTCCAGGGTATTCTTGGCCTTGTCCACGGCTGCCTTCGCTTCCTCTTCCGCCTCCAGGGCCGCGCCCACGGCCCGCACCGCCGCCAGCTCCTCCGCGTCGGCATCCGGGGGGGTAGGGGCTTCGGCCGCTTCCTGCGCCGCAAACATTGTCCCGGTTGTCGCCTGGGCTTTGCGCCCCCGCTTCGCCGGGGCCGCCGCGCCGCCGCTAGCTGGGCCGGCCGCTTTCAGCCGCTTCGCCACCGACTTGCGGTCCAGCTTGCCCGCCGTGGCGTAGTCGCTCAGCACGCCCTCCTCACCCGCGTATTCTTCCTCCAGCTCTTCCCGCGCCCGCGTGGCTTCTTCCAGCGCCGCCGTGGCCTCGTCCACAGCCCGCTGCTCGGCCCCCAGGTAACGGGCTATCACTAGCTCGCGGGGCACCAACTCACTGTTGTAGTGGCCTTTTTTGCTCTTGGTGGGTCGGGCCTTCCAGCCCTCGGCCACCACCTCATACACGTCGTCCTGCATGGTGCCGGCCCAGTAGTCCATCAAGTTCTGGTACACGTCGTAGCGGTCCAGCAGCGGCAGTTCGGCCAGCGTGTGCAGCAGGTCTTCGGCCAGCAGCGGCAGCAGCTGCTTGGGCTTAGTGTCGGCGTTCAGCGCCAGCAGCGTGGCCCGCGCCCGCGCCGCCCACGCGCCATACGTCGCCTCTATGCTGCGCTGAAACGCCTGAAACTCCGGGTGCTCGTACACCGTGCCGCGCACCGCGTCCGGCGCCACCCGCAAACTCAAGTAGCCGGGCCGGTCGCCGGGCCCCAGCAGCGCATCGTGCAGCGCCGGGCATACCGCCCAGTATGGAGCCAGCGCCGCCGCGTCGGCCACCGGAATACCCCCGCGCAGGTGCGCGTCCAGGTCCTGCTGCTCCTCGCCGCCCAGCGACTCCACGTAGCGCGGAATGTTCAGGTTGTAGCCGTTGCGCTCAATCTCGGCGTAGGGCACCATCCGCGCGTAGCCCGGTTCGTCGCGCTGCGCCCCCAGCACGTCCACGATGCGGTGAATGTCCTGCTCGCGCAGCCGGTTCTTAGCCCCGTCCTTCAGGTAGCCATTACTGGCGTCCATCAAAAAGATGCCCGTGCGGTCGGCCGCCCCCGCCTTATCCAGCACCAGCAAGCACGCCGGTATCCCCGTCCCGTAAAACAGGTTCGGCGGCAGCCCCACCACCGCCTTCAGATACCCCCGCTGCACCAAACTCCGCCGAATATCCGCTTCCGCGTTGCCCCGAAACAGCACCCCGTGCGGCAGTACCACCGCCCCCTTGCCCGTCCCGTTCAGGCTCCGCACAATGTGCAGCAGAAAAGCATAGTCGCCATTCTTCACCGGCGGCACCCCGTACCCCGTAAATCGGTCAAACGGGTCGTGCGCCGTGTCCACGCCGTTGCTCCACGCCTTCACCGAGAAGGGGGATTGGCTACCACGAAGTCGTGCGTTTTCAGCCCGCCCGCCTCGCTCAGGTACTTCGGGTCAGCCAGCGTGTTGCCCTTCTGCACCTCGGCCGTGTTGTAGCCGTGCAGGATCATATTCATCCGCGCCAGGGCATACGTCGCGTTATCCATCTCCTGCCCATAGATGCTCAGCTCCACCGGCGCCTCGTCCGCCGCCTTCAGCAGTAGCGACCCCGACCCGCACGTCGGGTCGTACACCGTCTGCGTCGACTTCGTGGCCTGCTCGATGCCAATGACCTTCGCCATCACCCGGCTCACCTCCGACGGCGTGTAAAACTACCCCTTGCTCTTGCCGCTCTCCGTAGCAAAGTGCTGCATTAAGTATTCGTAGGCGTCGCCCAGAATATCGTCGCCATCCGCCCGGTTCCGGCTAAAATCTAGCCCCGGCTCCTCAAAGATGCCTACCAGCGCCGTCAGCCGGTCCACCCGGTCTTTCGGGCTGCTGCCCAGCTTCTCCGGGTCATTGAAGCTGGCCACGTCGATGATGCCCGTCAACTCATTGGCCTTCGCCAGCTCGGCAATCACAATGTCCATACCCTCCCCAATGTGCTTGCTGCCCTTCAAGGCCACCATATCCTGAAAGCTGCCGCCCGCCGGTATCACAATTACCGAGTCGTCGCGCCCCGCATACTTGTCGCTCACATACTTCACAAACAGTAGCACCAGCACATAGTCCTTATACTGCGACGCATCCATGCCGCCCCGCAACTGGTCGCAGCTTTTCCACAACGAGCTATACAGCTCACTTTTCTTAACAGCCATTCTTAAGCAGAGTAGAGTACTTTATCCCTAAAAATAGCGGCTCGATTCTCAATGTAGTGCAAGCCACAAACCTGCCGCTACCTTCGCAGCCATCTATGGGTTTTGGGTCTTTGAGTTAACTGGCTAGCTGCTTGTGCAGTGGCCAGCGCCGGGCCAGATTATATCATCGTCATGCCAGTACAAACCGTCGATTGTTGCCAAACATCTATGCTCGAGTCGATTTCTCAAGTGGCCACTATCGCGGGCGTCATTGGCTTAGGCTTCGCCTTCCTGGCGTTGCGCCAATCACGCGCTTCCTTTCACCAGACGGTAATCGTTAGCTGCACCAACCGCTTCCAGAAGCTTAGCCCCCACCTAAAAGTGGATTCACCCACCAACAAATTTGTGCAGCAATACATAGAGCTATGCAATGAGGAGCTATTCTACTTCGAAAATGAATACTTGCCTCAGGCAATCATAGACGAATGGCTCGAAGGCATGCTCTACTTCATCGGCCTCTGGCGCGGCAAAGAATTATTATTCCTGCCCGGCCAGCCTGAGAATTGCCCTCAATCTGAATCAGAGGGTCGGCGTTTTGCCACGCAAATGCACGAAGAGGCAAAAAAATACCCTCGATTGTGCCAGGCTTTTACGATAAGCGCTGATGCTAAACAGCGAATTGAGTACGCACCTTCAAGGTACCCCGAAGCAAAAAGCACCGACGATAAAAGCGACGTGATGCGTGCGCAAATGGTGCTGGAAGTACTCACCAACCTTAGCGCTTACGAGCAAAAGCCTTTTTACACATATTTACGCCGTATGCGAGCCGATGCTTGGTAGTACTGAAGCGCCGCCAAGTTTTCCTAATATAGCTCTCAAATTAAACCTGGGCTGGGCATCTGCCGCCCAGCTACCGACATGGCTACTCCCAAACCGCTCGCTGCCCACCGCCTGCTTACGCATGCTCAACTCCATTACCAGAAAGCACAGGCCCAACAGTTAGTTGTGTCCGATGAAGCCTACAACATTTTTACCGTGCTGGGCATCCGTGAGCAGGAAGTCAAACACACTGCCTTGCTGGCAGACCTACTCAACCCATACGGCCAGCACGGTCTCGGAGCAGTCTTTTTATCCTCATTTCTCAAGCAGGCTGCCGTGCCCACTCGCTCGCCCGCGGCGTGGCGCGTAACCAGCGAAGAAAACCATTCCTATGGCCGCTGGGACATTGCCCTACACGGCCAGATTGCAGGCCGTCCTGCCTTGATACTGATCGAAAACAAAATCAACGCCGCGGAGGGCCACCGCCAACTCGACCGCTACCTGCAGGCGGCCCAAGAGCACGAAGGAGCCTATGCGCCCGCTGATACCTGGCTCATCTTTCTCACCCCCGACGGCCGCGCCGCCCAATCCTGTCGCCAGTCCAACGGTGCCTGTTTACTTACCTGGTCCTATCACTGTGATATCCGCAATTGGCTCACGGCCTTGCTGCCCCGCACCCAGCCTAATCCAGCCTTGCACCACGTGCTGCGCCAATACCTCGACCTCCTCACCGAATACCACAACCACAACGTGCAGCAAACGCTTTCCGGAAACCTTGCCAATCACTTAATCCAGCACAATCTACTGGCTGAAGCCGAGGCTATCCGAGATGCTTTGGTGCAAGCCCGTATTGAGCTGCAACTGCTCTTCTGGCAAGAACTAGAGCAACAATTGCTGTACTACAAGCTCCCAGTGGTTGCCGAAACTACTTACAAGTACTCGCGGGAGCGTATCACCGATTGCTATCGCAAAAGTCGCAAAAGCCGCGGTTACGGTATCGCCATCGAGTTGCTGCGTCGAGACAGAGACCAAAAGCAGCTTTTACTTTGGATAGAGTTAGGCAAGCACACAATTGGCTTCGGAGTCTACTTGTGTGAACGCGACCAATTCAAATCCGCTGCCGATTTCCGCCGCGGCAGGTTCGGCCGTGATCAACTCCAACAGTTCGTCGACAACTTGGGGCTTGCAATCGAAAGCGACGGGGCGCTGCTGTATCCACCGCTCACCCAATGTCCCATGCGCTTTGTCCCGTTTGAGCTAGCCGATATGCAGCAATTAGCCCAGCACCCCGTGCGCCTAGCGCTTGTTAAAGCTATAGCGCTCGAAACCAAGCGCCTATTCACTAAATTCCCTCGGTAACCCGGCAAGCTATTACTCGTCCAAATAGGTAACATCGGCTCCGTCTAAAGTCGGCCACAGCTCGCGGTTCAGACCTTTGCCTTTCAGCGGAAAACCAAAACATTTCGCCAAATACACTACCAATTGCGGAAAATTATCAATGCCAATTTGAGTTGTCACTACTATTGAACTGCCGTCTTTGGTGACTAGCACGTCGTTATGGTACCTACTTGCTCCATTTTCTGCAATGTCCTTGGTTAGTATGAACACCTTCTTGTTTCCACGGATAGGTTCCGGATACACATTCTCTACGCGAAACATCTCTTCCAGCGCGGCTAACTTAATCTTCCGGTCAACATAGTGTTTGAAAACTGCTAGCGGGAAGTTGCGCTTGTTGTACCAAATACCGTCAAAGAACCACTTGGACCGGTCTTTTTGGCTTGCTTGCGATGTTTCGGTTTCCGTATGCGAGGCTATCGTGTTAGAAGACAGATCGGCCATTCCTTGCTTAAGAATTGCCAATTCATTTTGCATGGCCTGCAGATTTTGGCTTGCGTTACTGGCCAGCACTTCCATTTTGGCCACCGCTACTTCGAAAAGTGATTTATTGAGATACTCCATACTATATGCTTGTTACAAGAAATACAACAGCTATATTTCCACAACAAAGATACGAATATATTTTTACAACACAAATACAAGTGAATGTATTATATTATAAATTATTTACATCAGTTACTTCTATGAATGTTCGGCATTAACAATATGGATTTCAACCCCAATTGAGAAAGGACACAAAGCGGTCCGCCCCTGCTTATTCCGCCCGCAAAATGTCCACTTCCTTGCCTGCCGGGTACAGCCCCGGAAACAAGGCCGGTGCAAACGCAATAGGGTAGGCCGCCCGGTACGGCGCCAGGCGGTTGCCCGCGTCCGTGGCCAGCAGGCCCGCTTGCAGCAGCTCCTTAGCCAGCGCCTTGGCCGTCTTGTCTGATAGCCCCGTCAGCCGCTCCACTTCCCCCCGGGCCACGCTGCCCTTCAAAAACACCGCCTCCAGCACGTAGTATGCCTCCGGTCGCCACCGCCGCCTGATCACCTGCAGGTCCACCAGGCCCCGCAGCCGGCCCAGCATCCCGTCGATGGCCAGCACCTGGCCCATGTACTGCACCTGGTCCAGGGCCACTTCCAGGAAGAACCGGCAGAACGCCCCCAGCCGCTTCTCCGACAGGTTGCCCCGCCCGTCGTAGTCGTTCAGGCGCTGGGCGTCGGCCGCGGCCAGCGCGTGCTTGTAGTCCTTTTCGCGCCGCGCCAACCCCCGCGACATCGACCACAGCCCCCCCGCGGCCAGCCCCTCGGCCCCAAACGCGGCGTCGCTGAACAGGCGCACCACCCGCCCGTTGCCGTCCAGAAACGGGTGCACCCACGCCAGCCGGTGGTGCGCCGCGGCAATGGCCACCACGCGCGCCAGCCGGTCGGGCTCCGCCCCCGGCCGGTAGCCCTCCGCCAGCCGCCGCAAAAACGCGGGCAGCGCCTCGGCCGCCGGGGCCACGTGCCGGCCCACCCGCACTTCGCCCGTGCGCAGCTCCCCGGCTTGCACCTCCAGCCGCGTCCCTTCCACCGTTTCCGCCCACCGAAATTCGTCGGGCAAGTGCTCGTAAAACGCCCGGTGCAGGGCCCGCCAGAAACCTTCCGTGTACGGGTTGCCCCCGGCGTCCGCCAGCAGGGCGGGCAGCCGCGCGTGCACCGCCACGTGGGCCCGCGCCTCCAGCTGCAGCGAACGGTTGCGGCTGTCGGGCGCGTATTCCTCCCGCAGGGCCTGGGCAATGGCCAGCGGGTGGGTGTCGTGCCCCTCAATCAGGTTGGAGTAGTAGCTGTTGGCCGGCCGCAAAAAGTCGGCGATGGCCCCCGCCGTCACCGGGTGCAACGCCCCACCCAGCCGCGCCGCCGCTTCCACCACGGCCAACGCCAGTTCGCGCAGCTCCGCCGGCAACGGCGTGATTTTCAACGGCGCCACGGCCGCCGGGTCCCGGTACAGCGCCTGGGGTATTGTCATGCCCAAAATTACAACGCAAATTCCGGAACCTATTCCGAAACACAAACTTCTGTTGTTCAGTATTTTTACTGCCCTATGATCGATTCGATTCCGCCACGTATTCCGGTAGTTAAGCAAGAATTGTGGTTACGAGCCAAACGCAGTATTACCGGAACGTTGTGCCCGTTCAGTGCCCCTAACAAAGCCAAGGGGCTAGTCAACCGAGCTAACTGCCCGGCCGACTGGCCCCTGTAGGATTTCACAACGAAACAATTATTTGCCGCTCCGGTCCCGCTGCTTGTCGATGAATTGCAAAAGAACCGCCACGGCCGCGTGGGCCAGGATTTGCCAGATTTTCATGAGGAACTGAAAATTGTAAAAGTGAAATTATAAAAGGTGACCTAGCGCCTCAGCGCACCAGTTCGAAATGCGGCCGGTCCTTGAACCCCGGCCAGTCACCGCCCCAGTGCACCCGCGCGTCGGCCGCCTTCACCAGCCGCGCAAACTTGTTCAGCAGCAGTCCCGACCACGACACCTCTCCGCTCGGCAGCAGAAAGGCCACGTCCAGCGCCACCGAGGGCAGCACGTTGTGGTTCGATTCGCCGCCCCGCTTGTAGGCCACGACGGGCCCCGGGGCCGTGCGCCCCTGCGCGTACAGCTCGTCCTGCCGCTTCGCCGACCGGTAGCACTCCGTAACGATGGGTCGCCCCACCAGCCGCAGCACCGGGTCGCCCTGCCAGCGGGCCAGCGCCCGCACGTAGGCCGCCGCCAGAGCTGGTACCGCCTGGGCCAGCCGCGCCGCCTGTAGCATCTTCTGCGGCTCGCTCAGCACCGGCGCCACCCGCTCCGCCGGCGCGCCGGGCGCTCCCCCCGCGGCCACGGGCCTATTCGATTGCACGATGCCCACTGGTCGTAGTAGACGCCTCCGGTTCCGCCGCCGGAACCGGTACCGGCACGGCGATGGCCCCCACGGCGGGCAGCTTCACCACCGCCTCCGGCTTCTGAAACATCTTGCGGACGGTGGCCACCACCGTCACTACCCCCACCACCACCTGGATGAAGACGTGCACGAAGGTCTCTATTTCGTTGGCCGTGGGCGGCGTAAAAGCCGAAGTACCGATTTCCCAAACCGCCCCGGTGCTGAGGATCTGGCCAATGTGGCCAAGTTTTGAGCTGCTGAACAACATAGCTTATTAAAGTAGAATTTTAAAAGTATACTTTAATACAAATCTATACAAAGATGGCCTATTTCAATATCAAATAAATAGTCAGCGACAAATAGTATTATTGGGGCACATCCTCCCTCCGCTTCCGTTGGTCGCTCCGGGGGTCGGGCAAAAAATGCTTTAGCCGCATTTCCGCCACTGCGCTTCGCTGCGGCCCTGCGGGCACCTTCCGTTGGTCGGTTGGCTCCCATCCCTTGCGCACTTCCCCCGCGGCTTGGCGATGCCCCCGCCCCAAACCGCCAGCGGGTCCGGCAGCGCCCAAAAAGGCGCCCCCCGCCCCTACCAACGCCCACCGCCCGCGCCGGCCACGGCTGCGCAGCGGGGCTACGTTGCCCTCCGTTCGCTGCCTCGTTCCCGCTGGTCACTCCTGCGCTCCCTACGGGCACTCCGCCCCGCCGCTTCGCCCTGTCCCGCGTTCCACCTCCGCGCCTACTCCCGATGCCGCGCCGCAGCAGCCCCACCGCCAGCGGGTCGCCCAGCTTCCCTGCGGTCAGCCCGCCGCCCCTACCGCAACCCACCGCGCCGGCCCGCCTCTCGTTGGTCGGCCAGCCTCTCTCCGCCCGCCCCCAGCAACCAGGAAACTGCCGGAACACCGCCTACGGGCCGCCCCGCCTCCCGCTGGTCGGCCCGCCACCCCTACCGCAACCCCACGCGCCGGCCCACCGCCCTCCGCACCGGCCCGCCGGGCACCCCACAACCCCACCCACGCCCGGCGGCCCGGCGCTCCGTTCGGCCGGCCTCTTTCCACCCACACGCAGCAGCCCGGCCCTCAAGCAGCAGCCCACCGCAGGGCTAGTTGAAGCGGCGTTTCGGCAGCAACCAGGCCAGGGCGCGGCCCGAAGCGGCCCAAGCGCCAACCGCGGCAGCAGCGGCCCCTGGCTGAATATCGTGCCCTTCGGGCGGATATCCATTGGGGAGGCCCCCAAGCCCCCGTATTGCCCTCCGCTGCGCTCTAGGCTGCTTCGGCTTCCGCAGCCAGAAAAAGGCTGCTCCACCCTCATAAGGCTGCCCTTCGGGCGCGTAGTGCGGCTACGCGCGCACCGGGGGCCTCACGGCCGGCCCCCGCCCCCGGCCGTGGGCATTCAGTGGTTTGCTGGTCAAGGGCGGGGCCAGCGGTTACCCGCAGCGGTGGCCTGCCTCACAGCCCCAGCCCGCCCGGCACGGGCCCGGCCGCCGGCGCCGGGGCAGCCAGCCACTCGCAGCGCCGGCCCAGGGCCGCAGCGGCACGGGCAGCACTCAGCGTCCCCTGGCTCTGCCCGTCCCACGCCACCAGCACCACGTCGGCCGCGGCCACTATCGCCCGGTTACGCACGTGGGGCGCGGCCGGGCCGTGGGCGCGGTAGTCGGGCCGCAGCACCCGCAGCGGCACCCCGTGGGCCCGCGCCCATTCCGCGCCCAGCGTGTCGGCCCCCGCCGCGCCGCCGCTCACCAGCTCGGTGGGGGCCAGCTCAGCCAGCCGGGCCAGTAGCGCCGCGCACGCCCCCAGGCCCCGGCTACCCACCACCGCCACCACCAGCCCTCGCGGCGCTATTTTACTATTTTGTACATTTTTCATACCACTAAGATACATCATAGCAGTGTATTATGATACATATTATCGTAAATAATTTTATTACTTTGGTGTATATATTGCTACTTTAGTGCGTATATTTGTTATGCAGTCGGGGAGGGACCCCGGCGCTTTGCGCCAGCGGCGCTAGCTGGGCCCGGCCCGCACCGCAGCGCATTTCACGCCTAACACTTACAGGCCATGTTCACCCCCGTTCAATTTCATGCTTTGGCTGCTGCCGCCTGGGCCGGTGCCCCACTCGCAGCTTGCCACGTCGGCACTTCCGGCCAGCCGGGCCATTTCTCTTACCAGGTCAGCTACTTCTCGCCGGGCTGGCTACCGGCCACCGGGCAGCAGCCGGGCAGCGGCTTCTACTCCGTGGCGTGCATCGGCTGCCCGTTTCAAGCCGTCGAGCAGGCACTTCTCACCGCCTACCGCGCCGGTGCGCTGGGCGTGTTCGAGTACGAGCAGGGCCGCAAAGTAGTCGCGCAGGCCGAAACCATTTTTGCGGGGGCTCAGGCGCCCGCAAAAATGGTTTCGGCTACTGTCCAATGCGCGGCTTGCGGGTGCGGCAGCACCACCGGCGTGGGTTGCGATTGCGTGTGGCTGGCCGTGCACCAGAGCGCCGGGGCCCATGCTTAGCACCGTGCAGCAGGCAGCGGCTCCCGCAGTGGGGGCCGCCAGCCAGCGCCTTCGCGAAACGCTGGCCCGCCTCGATGCCGCGCTGGTCCGCCCAGCCGCCAGCCACAGCAGCCACCCGGCCGCTCCCGCCGCCGTACCGCCACCTATCCCCAAGAGCCAGGCCGCCTACTTCGAGCTGTGCCGGGCGCAGTCAGCCAAGTACGATGCCGACCAGGCATTTTGGGAAGTACGCGACCACTACCACGGCCCCGGCCGCAAGCAGCGCAAAGCAGCCGCCCGGCTGGCCCAGGAGGCCGCCCGCGCCCGCTACGCCACCGCCGCGCAGGCCTACCACGCCAGCCCCAGGGGCCGTGCTGAGGCCGCTGCCCGCGCCGCCTACCACGCCCGCCAAGGCACCGCTCAGTAAGCCGCCCCCATCTCATGCCCGCTTCGCTTACTCCCAGCTTCGCCCAGGTCGCGGCGGCGCTATTTCCGCTGCCCGGCTGCACCATCGGCGGCTACTCATTCGCCCACGGCACCCGCTTTACCATCATCGTCAGCACCCCGGCTGGGCTGGCCTACCCCCGCGAGTACCGCGCCACCGGGGCCTGCCGATGGGAAGCGCTGGCCGCAGTCGTCGGCCTTTTCCACGACAGCGCCCACGCCTACCCCAGCGCCCGGCCGTACGCCGCCCCCGGCAGCTACGCGCCGCGCTAGCCACCCACGCCACCACCCCAACCCATCAACCGGGGGCCGCCCTCAGCGCGCCGGCCCCGCCTCCCCTACGCCCATGCCCCGCACCGATTACCAACCCCATTTGCTCGACCCGCACAGCGCCGCCCCCCGCCCCGTCAGCCCCGCCAACGGCAAGGGCTTCAAGCTGGCCGAGCTGTACACACTGCTCAACTGCCGCACCGTCGACGTGGTGCGCCTCACCGACGAGCTGATTTTAATAATCGACGACGAAGGCAAGTTCCGCGAACCGGCCTACCTCAACCTGCTGGCCACTTACCTCTGGCACCAGTACCAACCCGCCGCCCGGGGCGTCGACGCCATCGTGGGCCGCGCCATTCTCTGCCACGACCAGCAATTCAAATAGCCGCCCAAGGGCCGGCTGCCCGATGCCGGCCTTACAAACCTCTCCCTTCGTGAAAGCTCCCATTTTCCGCGCTTACGTGCACCGTGCCACTTCCGGCACCGACTGGAACGCCACCGTGACGCAGCCCCAGGAGCGGAGCCGCTACGGCCGCCCCAGCCGCTTGCCGCTCTTGGCCAGCACCCGCGCCGAGGCCCTGTACGAGGCCGCCGAGTTCGCCCGCGTGTACCAGACCGCGCCGGACATGGACGGCCCCGACGACCACCAATCCTAAAAACGGCCCCCGGGACCGGCCGCCTACGGTCCCCACCTTTTCAACCCCACCACAACCACCCCCATGGCAACCCCCACCACAACCGCCGCCGGTGCCGCAGTAGCCGCCCCCGTCGCCACCCAAACCACCCCGAAGCCCACCCGCGCCTACCTCCGCGTTTCGGTGGATCAGGACAGCGGCGAAGTCACCGAAACCAGCCGCTTCAAGTACCTGCCCGGCCACCCGCGCCAGGTTCGGTTCGACGCCAAAGCGGGCGTTTTCAACCTCGGCGGCCAGACCGTCCTCGGCAAGTCCCTGAGCTTCATCCCGCTGGCTTGGCACATTTTCCAGGATAACATCCTGAACATGGGCCGCAAAACGTGGGCCGAACTGTATTTCGTGGATGATAAGGGGGCCGTGTGCGCCGTGCTGTTCCATGGCTATTCGGTCGAAAACCTGTACCGCCTCATCGAGCCGCTGTTCTATGACGACCTGACCCTGGCCGACGTAGTGGTGACCGCCACCGCCCAGAAGAAGCAGACCGAGAAGGAAGGCAAAACGGCCACCTACTACATCGCCGAATTCAGCTACACCGCCGCCGACCCGGCCGAGGTGCGGGCCCGCCGGGAGTTCGCCGAGGACTTTCCCATCTGGCGCACGGAAACCCACACCAGCAAGGCCGACACCAAGCTGGTGCAGGGCTACCGGGTGCCCGTGCCCACTGAGCAGCCGGCGCAACTTGAAGCCGCCGAATCCGCGCCGGCCGCCGAGTAGCCACCGGGCGGGGCTGGCAACGCTGGCCCCGCCCGAATCGGTGGGACCCTTCGACGACACCGCTAGGCCATCCTCACGCCTGCCCCCATTCTACACCACCTGCTGGCCACTTCCATGCTGCAACTCCCCGAACTCCGCCAAGAGCAAATCCCTAATTCCCCCGACGAGGCCGCCCGGCTCACGGAGCTGGCCCAGCTCGTCGCCACCGCCGCCCCGCTGCTCGATGTACGGGACCTCGCGCCTGCCGTGCGCCGTCTTTTCCCCGAACCGGCCTATCTAGTCGGGTGCGGCGGCGCGCACATTTGGCTGCACCGCGCCGCCGACGCCGGTCGCTTGGCTTGCATCATCGACCAGCACCAGTAGCCCCGGCTACTCATTGCTCCTTGCTCACTCCTAGCTGCTAATTGTCAAATGTTCACCGACCACCGCCACCACCCCGGCCTGGCGCAGGCAGCCCACCGCGCCCTACCCTTCGTTTCCAACACCGACCTGACCGCTGCCAAAAACCGCGCCCTCGGCATCACCCGACAGCCCAACCCGCAGGCCCTGGCCTTCGGCAGCCATTTCCACACCGCCGTGCTGGAGCCCGGCCAGTACCAGCGCACCACCCAGCGCGTCCCGTGGGCTCAGATTAAGGACTTGGCGGCGGCCGTGCGCCGCCAACGCTTCTGCCGCGACCTGCTGTACCGGGGCCAGGCCGAGCAAACCCACACCGCTACCCACGAGGCCACCGGCCTCACGGTGAAAGTGCGCCCCGACCTGATGATAACCAGCCCCAAAACCGGCCGTGTGGTGCTCGTGGACTTCAAGACCACCAGCTGCCCCGACTACGCTAGTTTCTGCGCTACCATCGAGCGATACGACTACGACCGGCAAGCCGCCCTCTACGCTGACCTGCTAGGCGCCGCCCGCTTTATCATCATCGGGGTAGAGAAAAAAGCTCCTTTCGAGGTATGGCAGTTTGAAATGACGGAAGCCCCCGGCCTCATCGAGCAGGGCCGCAAAAAATACGAGCGGCTGCTGAAGGTGTATGCGCACCAGCAGCCCCGGCCCGTCATGCCGGCCGCGCAGCGCCTACCCGCTCAGACGTGGGCCCCGGCATACGTCTGAACCAAGTTCTACCCCCGTCCGGCTTTTTGGCTACCTGTTTTTAATCCATGTACGATAAGGCCCATGCTCACTCAGCTAAACATCATCCAGGACCAACGCGGGTACACCGTCAGCACCAGCACCACCCACCAGACCCACGCCGGAGCCCTGGCCCACTTTACCGAGCTGCTGACTGAATTCACCCGCGACCACCACCCCGCGCAGGCCACAGCAGCGGCCGGTGACGCGGTACTAACCGGAGCCGCCGACCTACCGCACCGTTGGGAAGGCCCAGGACATAACGGCCAGCCGATTGAGCCCGCCCCAGCCACCGCACCCTGCATCGTGGCCACCACCGCCAAAACCGACGAGGGTGCAGCACCCGTCCTCCCGACGCTGTTCCGGTATGAGGCACCCGGTAGCCGCCGACTAGGCGACGAGGAACCGCCATTCTGATACCGCCGCTGTTTCCCGCCCTGCTACTCCGTAATTTTCCACTCCCAACCCGCCGCCAGCCAGCCATGAACACTGCCCAGCAGCTACACCGAGAAGTCTTCCGCGCCCGCGACCAGCAGTTTTACACCAGAGCCGAGTTGCCCGAAGGCGGCATGACGATGGCGGGACCGTTCCCGACTCCCGATGCGGCCCTAAATTATTTGCAATAGACCTATTTAGTGGGTGAGCAGTTCGTTTTCGATGACTCGGGCCGTCGCTCAGCACCCGCTTCCCTAAGCTGACACCGACAGTACCAACGTGCACCGCCCCAGCCCCAGCGCCCCGCCCGGACGTTGGGGCTTTTTCACGTCTGGGTGCAAACCTATTATGCCAATAACTAATCAGCTGAAAATCTTAAATATACTTAGAAAACGACATGGATAGAGCACATGTTGTTCAAGAGCAAATGAATTGCTCAATCAGCTACAAAATTCAGTGGTAGCACTGATGCGGTGCTACTAAGCAAAAAGTACTTTTGGTCGATTGAAATGGCTTAAAATATGCGCGTACTAACGCTAACTTCAATATTTGCACTTGTGCTGTTTAGCATATTATTGCTCCCTTCGTTCACTTCAAAGCCAAAGAAAGGTAAAAATCCAGCTGTAATATGGAACACTAATTCTATTTCTGTGTGCTGGATTAATCCAAGTCAGAGCAATAAAATAGAAAGAGAGTGGGTTCAAAATGCTATCAAACGCACTTGGGAATCTGCTTCAAGTCTAGAGTTTGTAGGATGGTGTCAATGCCAAGATTATAATCCTAAAGGCGGCAACGGAATTAGAATAAAAATCGAAGATGTATCTCCAGAGAGCAGAATAGGCAAAGCAGCTGATTCAGACAGTGTTGCAATGAGACTTAATTTTTCCTTTAAGGTTACGCCCATTTCACTGCCGATAACATCGAATTATTACAGTGACGTACCTAGTGAAAGAGTATGGCCTTCAAATTTTAAGCTCAAGAAATTGTTTATTGAAGCTCAGGCAGTCCATGAGTTCGGTCATTCTATCGGTTTCAGTCATGAACAAAGCCGGAACGACTGCTCTCAGAAAGATTGCATCAATTTTGAGAAGATGAATCCGAGTGATAGTACCCTTGCTGTCGTTCCGTGCAATGCACGGTCAGTCATGAACTATTGTAATGACATTTATTTAAACGAAGGATATTTAAGCTCTTTGGACATAATAAAATTGCAAGAATTTTATCCAAAACCCAAGAACAATCAAGCAGATACTCTTCGTATAAATTACTCCGCAACCAACAAGAAAACCTTATTTGTAAAAAGAGATAGAAGAACCAAAAAAAAACCAACTTATCAAGAACAAAGGTCTTATGAATACAATGGCTTAAAAATAATAGCCAAACAGGTATCAATTACTATATCAGGGGAACAACGTGTATTAAATAACATATCAAAAGTAGATTATTATTTTCACAGGGAAACATTCAATCCTATGACAAGTAATGACAGGCCTAATAATTATCACATAATACTAACAAAAGTATGGGGAAACTTCATGTGTGAAGCGAAAATAACTTTCAATGATAATAACTCAGTTATTATTTCAAAATACATTTTTGCCAATAATGATACTGAAGGAATCCACAAATTGGACCTTAGATTACCTTTCATTGACCATAGCGGTAAAGGCTCACGATAAATCAACACAAGAGGCGTTCACCTTCAAACTAAATCTAATGAAAGCAGCATTACTAACCCTCGCTCTTGCATTCCCTTATTTTTGTATTGCACAAGTTCAACCAAAGCCGCCTATCAAGGCAAAAGTTGTAAAAGCAGACCTAATTAGCCCCACCTTAATGCAGTTACTTGTTAATCCAGGTGGGGCGCCCTTTTCCCCAGTTAGTTCAATCGCGTTTGAAAGCACGCTATGGGCTAATCATTTGCAGGATTTTGTGGGAAGCATTGTCCTAATTGAGATATCTTCTGACGGGAACGCAACAATCACCCAGGTTTTAAATAATATAAAAGCAGACACAACCAAAAATAGGGTTGTTCCGCCATCGCTACCAGAAATCGAGTACAAGCTAATCGACAAAAACACATCCGCCTCTATTAGCTTTATGGGCATAAGCCCAAGCATGTCAAATGAAGAGCGATACGAATACAATTCCACCACTTTGGCAATATCAACAATAACGGGTCGACAAGTCGATAAGACAAAGATACCAGCAGGTATAAAATGCAACAACCCAGCGAACTGTCAGTACTTTTATGTAAATGCTGCTTCAGTCCAAACATGTGAAACAACTCATTTAGTGAAGCGGGGCAGGACACTAAAAGTGGATAATTTCCCAGTGGGCGTTGCAGCAGTCCCTATAAGCGGTAATTTTTACACTGGAAATACTACCAGTGACAGAATCAAAAAGAATATTGTTTTCTGCACCCTTTTAAGTTTACCGTAGCAAAAACGCTAATTAGCACGATTGTCAATTTTGCAATCAACTCCTTGGTAGCATCGGGCAAGTAACAGAATGTATTGCAAACACCAAAAAGCCGGCCCTCTTATTAAGGGCCGGCTTTTTGGTAGGGACCTGACCGGAATTAACGAATCCCTATATATCACCAGCAAGTGCCGGAGCCTCGTCGGGCTTCTCAACGCCCAATTTCTTGGCCTTTGCAGGCTTCTCAGCCACTGGGGCTACGTACTCGCCCAGGGCAGCCAGACCCGGCAGCTCGGCCCCGTCCTTGCTATCCTGAATACTCGGGCGCGGGTGCGATAGCAGTGGTTTTACTGATTACCTTCGAAATGCCGGTTTCGCCCAGCAGTTGCACGTACTTCGATTTCACCAAGCAACCTCCCGCCTAAGTTCGAGCCCTCGCTAGCGCCCGCGTAGCATATAATTGAACTGGCTCAGGTGCTTATCTCGCAAGTGTTCCATCCACTGCTGCGCGGCTTCCGGGGTTTGCATCTCGTCGGCCGGCAAGGGAAAAATAGGCAACACGGTGCTACCGGGGCCGAAATCCATACGCAGTCCGTACCCGCCTACCGAACCGACGCGCACAACTTTAAACTGGCACCCGCAGGCCTCGTAGGCCCCGCAGTAATCGGTGATGGACTCCGCATCCGGAAGAAAATGGGGCATGGCAAGTAGTAGAAAAGTAAAAACTGAGGCCCGGCTACCCACCGGCCCCAAAACTCAAAGTCTGTCAGGGGGGCCCTCAACGCGCCCCCCCTCATGGCCGCCTCACACCCGCCTGCGGGCCCGCCGCCGCTGCTTCCGGGCCTGCAGGTCGCCCAAGATGCTCACCATCGCTTCCAGGGTTTCGCTCTGCAACACCAGCACCCAGTACCGCACCCGGTCCCGCAGAATGTAGTTCGTGGCCCGGTCCACGTGCCCGCCCCGCCGCAGCTCGTCGGCGTCACCGGGCTGCAGCGCCACCGCGAAATGGGTATAATAATTCCCGTTCGGCAGCGCCACCATCGTGACGCGCCGGTTGTGGAGCCGCCGCACCACGGCGCGGCCAATCACAGGGTAGTCGGGTAGGGCCCCGGGTAAATGGGCTGGGGGAATTGGAAACGCCATGGTACTATTGATAAAGTGGGTTGAAAATCAGCTTACTCTCATTACATCCTCCAGCCGCGTTGTGTAGGCCGGCGTGCGCCAGGCCGCTTGCCCCTGCCACGGCACCGGCCCGCCGCCCGGGGGCCCCAGCGCCGCCGCCAGTTGCACCGTCCCGCGCCCGAACCGGGCGTTGAGCCCGTCCAGCACCGCCATCGCCTGAGCGCTGCGGCCCCCGGCCGCGGGCCCCACCGCCACCGGCGACGCCTCCCCGAACAGCCCCAACTGCTGCCCGCCCGGCGGCTCCAGGCCCGCCAGCACCACACCCGCCTTCACGTAGGTGGCCCCCGGCTCCCAAAGCCGCGCCAGCAGCTGCGCCGCCCGGGCCGTCAGCTCCCGCGTGTCGCCAGTGGGCACGGGCAGCGTCAGCACCGCCGAGCGCGAGTGCCCGCCTGCTTCCGGCCCGAACCGGTTCTTGGCAATGAACACCGTCAGCACGTGGGCCAGGTCGCCCTGCCGGCGCAGCTTCTCCGCCGCCCGCGCCACGAACGCCGCCACCGCCCCCTGCACCGATGCCTTTTCCCGCAGCGGCCGCCCGAACGTGCGCGAGCAGCTGAGGCTGTGCCGGCGCAGCGTGCCGTCTTCGCTCGCGGCCAGCCCCGCGCAGGGGTAGCCCTGCAGTTCGCGCACCAGCCGGGCCCCCACCACGCCGCCCAAGTGCTGGCGCGCCCAGGCCTCTGACACCCGCGCCAGGTCGGCTGCCGAGTCCACGCCCGCCGCCGCCAGCTTCTGCGCGTACTGCCGCCCCACGCCCCATACGTCGCCCGCCGCCACCTGCCCCAGGGCCCAGGCCCGCCGCTGCGCTGAGTCCAGGTACAGCACCCCGCCCAGGCCGGCGTCTTTCTTGGCCAGCCGGTTGGCCAGCTTGGCCAGCGTCTTGGTCGGGGCCACGCCCACGCACACCGGCAGGCCCGTGCGCGCCTTCACCCCCGCTTGCAGCCGCTGCGCCTGGTCAGTGAGGTTGCCCAGGTACGGCGTCAACCGCTGCTCCAGGCCGCCCAGGTCCAGAAAGGCCTCGTCGATGGAGTACACTTCCACCCCCGGCACCGTCGCCCCCAGGTAGTGCATCACGCGCCGGCTCATGTCCCCGTACAGCGCATAGTTCGAACTGAACACCTGCACCTGCTCGCGCCGCATTTGCTCCCTTACTTGAAAATACGGGTCGCCCATTTTCAGGCCCAGCGCCTTGGCCTCGGCCGAGCGCGAAATGATGCACCCGTCGTTGTTGCTCAGCACCACCACCGGCTTTCCTTCCAGCCGGGGCTGAAAAACCCGCTCACAACTCACGTAGAAGTTGTTGCAATCCACCAGGCCGAACATACCCTAGTCGCGGCTGTGCAGCAGCGCCGTCAGCCGGCCCGGCACCAGCTCGTGCACCACGTGCGTCACCACCCCCCAAATGTGCAGCTCCTCCCCCGTCCGAATCCGGTAGGGCGCGAAGGCGGGGTTGGCCGGCACCAGCCACCAGGTTTCGCCCCGGCGCTCCAGCCGCTTCACGGTGCAGTCGCCCTCCACCACCGCCACCACAATGTGCCCGTGGTCGGCCTCCAGGTGCTTGTCCACGGCCAGCAAGTCGCCCGGGTGAATCTCGGCCCCGCTCATGCTCTCGCCCATCACCCGCACCAGGTACGTGGCGTCGGGGTGCCGGAACAGCAGCCGATTCAGGTCGAACAGCCCCTCCAGCTCGTCGGTGGCCGGCGAAGGAAACCCCGCCGGTACCCGGCAGCCGAACACCGGCAGGAAAGCAGCCATCGGTGCTTCCCGCACCGGGATAAGTAAGACGTCGTACATCGGGCGAGCAGCATAGGTTGAACGCCCAAATAAACGTCCGCTAATTCCATTAGCTTGTACAGTAGCTAATAAAATTGGTATTTACTGTTGATAATCAGGCACAAACTTTTTCTATTTAGATTTAGTAGTGATGTAATTGGGTTGTATTCTAGCAATTATCTCACCTATGCTTAATCGCTCGTCGTGCCATCTTTGTTAGTAAATACAAGCTCAAATGACCTTGTTTGCTTTCCACCGTGTCTTTTCTCAGTAAGTGCGAACAGTCGTTAGAGCCAATCAGCAGCTACCAAATACCAAAAAGGCCGACCCTCCGCAATTGCGGAAGGCCGGCCTTTCTACTGCGCAGAAGCGCGCTTATTCCACCGTAAAGGCGCCCGTTACGAATAGGCTGGGCTGCCCCACCACTTCGGCCCGGTACTGCCGCACGCCCCCCGCCACGAAGCGCGTGCCCAACGGGGCGCTGAAGTGTTCGCCGGTGGGGTGGATGCCGCCGTCCACGAAGTTGTCGATGGTGATGCGCACCGCCGCGGGCCCCGTGCCCCCGGTGGCCGTCACCTGCCCCTCGAGTACGGTGTTGCCCCCGTCCGCGGGGTTGGTGCCGCGCAGTACGGCCCCGGTCAGGCGCAGCGGCGCGGGCGGGGCCGCCGTCAGGGCTTCCCCGAAGATGGCTTCGCCCGCCAGGGCCTGCCCACCCGCGGCGTCCGCTACCACCGCCACAGCGGGCAGCACTTCTACCACTGCGTAGGCCCCCACCAGTTGCCGGGCCCCGGCGCTGTAATCATCAAACCCCGCCGACAGGTCGGTTTGTTCGGGGTAAGCGGTGCCGTACACCTGGTTGAGGCGCGTGAGCCGGGACAGTGCGTCACTCATTCGCTGCTGGGCCGCGGCCACCTTGCCCAGGCGCTTGCGCACATCCCGGTCGGCCCGGGCCACGGCGGCGCGGGCCTTCTTGCCGCGCACCCTGTATTGTTTCTGATAAGCGGAAGTCGCCATAACGGATTAGGATAAGAAGATAATAAAAGGCCGGTCTTACTCGCCAAAGACCGCTTCGGCCGGCAGCGCGGCCCCGCCGTTGGCGTCGGCCACGTCGGCGTACAGCAGCGCGTCGGCTTCCTTGTTGGTCGTGAGGTTGGCCAGCGTCTCCGAGGGGCCGAAGTCCGTCATCAGGGCCGTGGCCGTGGGCAGGGCCGTGCCGTAGAGCGCGTTGAGCCGAGCGGCGCGGGCCGTGGCCACGGCGTTGCCCTGCTCGGCCGCCTTGAGCTGCCCCACCAGCGCACGCACCTGCTTGCGGGCCTTGGTGTAGAGGGCCAGGGCTTTCGATGCCCGGCGCTTGTATTGTTTCTGATAAGCAGTGAGTGCCATAAAAGTGGGGCCCCAGGGCCGTTAGCGTTGTGAAGAGAGAACCGATGGAAACTAAAACGGCCGCCCGTTGCCGGCCGGCCGTTTGCGCACCCGCGCCGCCGTTTAGTCAGCGTAGACGATGGCCAGCGGGTTGCTGGCGTTGTTGTTGAGCGGGTACTGCTTGCCGTTGAGCAGCTGGTAGAAGTTCACGCCCAGCACGCCCAGCACCACGTCGTCCGCCGTCGGAGCCGCAGGCAGCGTCGCTTTGATGGTCTGATCAACCAGCACTGGCCCGTTGAGCGGCAGGCTACCCAGCGGGGCGGCCACCACGCCCTGCACAATGGCGCCCGTCTCGAAGTTGATGGCCGCCGAGGCCACCATCAGCTCGAAGTGGGTGGCTCCCTGCGGGGCGGCCACGTCGGTCAAGCCGTTGAGGCTGGGCAGCGTGATGATCAAGTCCGCACCCGCGGCCGTCATGGCGTACGAGCCGAAGAAGATTTGGCTCAGCGAGGCCCCCGCGTTGAAATCAAAGCCCACCAGTTCCAGGGCGTTGTCCTTGTCCAACACCCGCTCCCCGCGGTCGTTGGCCTCGTCCATGCCGATGATGGCGCGGGTTTTCTGCGTCAGGCGCGAGACCATCAGCGAGTCGCTGGCCGTGCTGATGAGCGTGCGCAGCGCCGTGCGAATCAGCTTGCCCGCCGTGCCGGCGCGGCCAAACTCGCTGGCGTTTTCGCGGGTGCGGGCCAGGCTGGCCGCACTGTTGAAGGCGGCTTTATTCGAGGCCGGTTTCTGACGCACCGTGCCGTTGCGGGCAAACACGAGGCCCCCTACGGTGCCCTGCAAGCCTAAAATACCATTCTGTGATGCCATAACTGTAAAGAATAAAAGGGTGAAAAAAAGAAAATGAATGAGGAATAAGAAAGGGCTGCTTGCACTCGGGCGGCGCAGCTACCAGGAACAGCCGCCCCGGTACCGCCGCTTGTTCTTGGCGTCAAAGGAGCGCCACAGCTTGGGCGCCGCCGCCGCCGAGGCACCGCAGCGCCACAGGCCCCGGCCGACCCGCTGCGCGGCTACCTGCTGGGCGGCCCGGCCCGCCACCGGGTGGTCGGGGTCGTAAGCCCAGGCCCAGCCGCGCACCACCAGCAGCGAGTCCAGCGGCACCGGCCGGCCGGCCGCGGCCACCGTGGCCGTGGGCAGCAGCACCGCCCCCAGCGTGCGCCCGTACAGGTCCAGGCCCGCCTTGGCCACCAGCACCACCCGCCCCGGGGCCAGCAGCCGCTGCACCGAGTCGGTGGCCTGGGGCCCGAAGTCCTGATCGTGCTCCGGCGCGTCCACCCCCAGCAGCCGCAGCCGGTAGGTGGTGGCGCCCGATAGCAGGATGTAGGTATCCCCGTCGATGACGCGCACCACGCGGGCGGCTTCCGCGGCGGCCGCAGCGCGGGCCGTAAACGACGACGCCGGGAAGTCCCCGGACCGGCTGCCCGCGCACCCCACTGCCAGCGCCGCTAGCAGGCCCCCCACCACCCCCGAAATCATGCGTTTCTGAATCATGGACCGAACCTACCGCCCGGTTTCGGCCGTTGTATCTTAGCCTGCCACTTTCACCCCAATCCTACCCGTTATGCCCCAGGTTTGCATCTGCCCCAAGGAGGTGGCCCAGCTCACCGGCACCCAGTACGGCACGGCCAAGGTGCTGCTGCAGCGCATCCGCCGCGCCAACGGCAAGCCCGCCCGCGCCTACGTGTCGGTGGCCGAGTTCTGCCGCTACACCCACCTCGACGAAGCCGAGGTGTCCCGCGCCCTCAACCAGCGGCCCACGTAGCCCCCCGCCGGGCCGGCCAGGTTTGGGGCCGGGCTGGAGCAGGGATAAAGCTACCCTCGCCCTACCCTGCCCCTACTCTGCCGGTCGGCCGCGGGAGCCCCGCCCCGCTCAGGCCGCCACCGGCTCTACGGCGCACACCGCCCCCGCCAGCACCGGCACTTCGGCGGGGGGGCCCGCCGCGGGCGCGTCCCAAATCCGCTGCATGGTGTGGTGCTGAAAGTCCTCCACAATCTTGGCGTAAATCAGCGTGGTCTGGATTTTCTTGTGCCCTAAGATCTTTTGCAGCACCTCCACCGGCATGCCGCGCAGTAGGCTTTGGGTGGCAAATGTGTGCCGGGCCGTGTGCATCGTCACCAGCTCCCACTTGGGTACCGCCGCCCGCACCAGGCCCCCGTCGCCCGTGCTCACCAGGTCCACCGCCCCCGTCAGGCCCGCCAGTTTCGCCACCCGCTTGAGGTAGCGGTTCATCACTTGGTTAGCCAGCACCGGCAGCAGCCGTGCCCGCGGCCCTTCGCCAGCGTACTTGTCCACGAGGGCCCCGGCCGCCGCGCTCAGGTAAATGCTCACCCCCGCCCGCGTCTTGCTTTGCACCAGGCGCAGCACCCGCCCGCCGTTCCACTCGCTCACGTTGCCCGGGTGCAACGCCGCCACGTCCGAATAGCGCAGTCCCGTGTAGCAACAAAACAAAAACACGTCGCGCGCCGGCACCAGCGTAGCCGGCAGCAGGGCCCCCGCCAGCGCGTCCAGGTCACCCGCCGACAAGTACAGTTTGGGCGCATCCGCCGGCTTGGCTACCAGCTTGCGCAACTCGATGGCCACCGGCACGCCTCGCTCGTCGCGCAGGAACCGCAGGAACGACTTCAGGTCCTTCACGGCCGTGTAGATGGTGTTCGGGGCCAGCTTGCGCACCGTGCGCAGGTAGTGCAGCAGCCGGTCGTGCGTTTCGAGCGTGTACGTCGCCGGGTCCAGCACGGCCCCGCTATGCGCCTCGAACCCGGTGAACAGGTTGCGCGCCACCACGTGCTGACGCAGCGTTTCTCGGGCGTAGCCCCGCGCCCGCAGCGCCTCGCGGTACTGCTCGTAGGCCACGGCCACCGGCACGGCCGCAGGCGCAGCGGCCGGTGCCACTGGTGGAAGTAGCGCAACCCGCAGACCGGCCACCGTGGGTACTTCGTCCGCCGCCCGCACCTTGCGCCACCAAGCGCTAACCTTGCGGATGCGCAGGGCCAAATAGTCGTTGGCTTCTTCGGCATTGGTGAAGGAACCTCGAAACTGTTGGCGAGTTTCGTTCCACTCGGCGGGTCTGCATTTTTCGCCTGTTGCACATTTAAGGCGCGTTCCATCGAAGCACACCACTAGGTAGACAGGCATGCGGCCTGCTTTATCTTTTTTGTCGGCGCGTAATACGTACTGAGTTGTCATAACCGGAAAGGGGGACAAAAAAGGGGACACTACTGGCGTAGTATTTCCCACATCTCGCGTCGCAACCACCGAAAGGCCCGAACGCAAAAAACCCGAAAAACTGCTTCTACGACGCGAGAAGCGGTTTTCCGGGTGTTCCGGTAATCCAAGTATGAGCCTCCTGTCGGACTCGAACCAACGACCCTCTGATTACAAGTCAGAAGCTCTACCAACTGAGCTAAGGAGGCTTAGTGGTGGGGCAAAAGTACGGTTGCTGCGCCATTGTGCCAAACGCGGCGCGCAGCAAAATTGGCTATGGGTACAGGCCGGCGGGCTCGCAAAAGACCAATCGGTTGCCAAACGGGTCGATTACCGTCATTTCCAGCACCCGCTCGTTCCATTCGGCCCGGGCCAGGACGGGGGCGGCGAACGGGTGGGGCCGGCGCAGCAGCTGGTGGTGAAAGACCAGCAGGCCCTGCACCTCGGCCCGGGCCAGGCTGCCCGGGGCCCCGTCGGCGGGGTGGCCGCTGAGGTGCAGCACCACGTCGGCCCGCGCCACCTGCAGGTACGCCGGACCCGCGGCGGGCCGGTCGGCCCAGTCGATGCGGAAGCCCAACCACTCGACGTAGAAGGCCCACGCCTGGGCGTAATCGAGGATGCGGAAAACGGGCGTTACCATGCAGGGACGAACAAAATGGCCACGGGGCGCGCCGCCGGCCCCCTAAAATGCAACCGGCGCGCAACGGGCGCGGCCCGGGGCCCCAAAGGCAACGCCGCCGGCGGGCGGCACCGGGGTGCGCCCGCCGGCGGCGTTGCCTTTGGGGCCCCGGGCGCTTAGGCGCGCACCGTTTTCAGCTGTTTTTTGAGCACGTCGATGCGCTTTTGGCCCTCGGCCATGCGGCCTTCGTACTCCTCGCGCAGCTGGGCCGCGTTTTTGGAGCGGGCGAAGAACGCCAGGTTGGTTTGCAGCGTGGCGTGGTCGTTTTCCAGCTCGTTGATTTCCTTGCGCAGGGCCATTTCCTTGCGCGTGAGCTGCTGCTGGGCCTGGGGCCGCGCCTTGAGGCGGGCCACTTCGGCTTGGAACAAGAGTTCGGCGCGCTCGGCGTAGCCCAGGCCGGGCACGGCGGCCAGGTACTGGCCCAGCAGCCCGAGCAGTTGCTCCTCGCTGCGGTCGCCGGTGCCGGTGGCGTCGAACGCCTGCGACCAGTCGGCCAGCACGGCGCGGAAGCCTTCGAGCGTGGCGGGGTTCTCGTCGCCGAGGGCCGCCACTTGCTGGGCCACCTGCTCGAGGTAGGCGAGCTGCTCGCCGGAGGACGCCGTGGCTTTCTCTTCGCGCTGGCGGGCCTCGTGCTTGGGCCGGTCGAACACGGCGTCGCAGGCGTTGCGGAAGCGGTGCCAGAGCTTGTCGGCCAGCTTGTCGGGCACGCGGCCCACGTCCTTCCACTCCTTCTGGATGCGCATGACCACGGCGCGGGCGGCCTCGGCGTCGGGGTTGTTTTGGGCTTCCTCGGCTTGGTCGATGAGGGCCTGCTTGGCCTTCACGTTGGCCGATTTTTCGTTGTCGAGCGACTTAAAGAAGTCGTTTTTGCGGTTGAAGAACGCCTTGTAGGCGGCCCAGTACTGCTTGTTGAGGGCGTCGGCCTGGGCGCGGGGCACGAGGCCGGCAGCTTCCCACTCGGCCTTGATTTCCTGCAATTCGTCGGTCTTCGAGCGCCACAGGTTCACGCGGTCCGTGTCGAACTCGGCGAAGGGCTGGATGCGCTCGAGCAGGGCCTTTTTCACCACCAGGTTGGCTTTTTCCTGCGTCGAGCGGCCGTCGGAAAACTCCTTGCGGCGCTGGTGCAGGGCGTCGGAGGCGGCGATGAAGCGCTGCCACAGCGGCTCGCGCTGGTCGTTGGGCACGGGCCCGATGTTCTTCCAGTCCTCGTGCAGCTTGGTCAGCTCGTCGAGGGCCTTGTTGATGCCGGTGAGGGCCAGCAGGCCCTCGGCCCGCTTGATGAGGTTTTCCTTGGCCTCCTGGTTGCGGCGGCGGTCCAGGTCCTTCATCTCCAGGAAGCGGCCCTGCTTGCTGTAGTAAATGTCGAGCAGGCCGTGGTAGGTGTCCCAGATGGGCTGGCTGTCGGTTTGGGGCACCGGGCCGGTGGCCTTCCACTCGCCCTGCAGGGCCTTGAGCTTGGCCGAGCTGTCCTTGGTTTCGGCGGCTTCCACCAGCTGGCGGAGCTGGTCGAGGAGCTGCTGCTTCTTGGCCAGGTTGTCGCCGCGGCTGGCGTCTTCGGCCTTGGCGCTCTTCACGCGGCCTTCGCGGAACTCTTGCAGGGCCTTGTTCAATTCGAGCTGGCCCTCGGGCTGCTGGAAGGCGAAGGCTTCGGCCTCGGCCCCGCCTTCGGCAAACTTCTGGCGGGCGGCGGCGCGGGCGTGGCCCACGTTGGCCTCGTACTGGCGCACGAGGTCGAGCACGGTTTTGCGGTTGCGCTGGGCGTTGGGGCCCCGCAGCTCCTGCACCAGGTACTGGGCCTGGGCGGGCAGGTCGAGGGCCGTGAAGTCGGGGGCCTCCAGGGCCACCGGCGCGGCGGGCGCCGCTTCGGCAGGGGCCGCGGCCAACGCCGCAGGGGCCCCTTCGGCGGCCGACAGCGCGTGGGCTTCCTCGGCCTCGGCGGCGCCCGTTTCGGCTTGTGCGCCCACGGCGGGCACTTCCGGCAGCGCCAGCGCGGCGGTGTCGGCGGGGGCGTCGTCCAGGGGCGTTTCCGACGAGGTGGGCAGCGTGGCCACCCCCTCGGGGGCGTCGAGCAGTTCCTCCAAGCTGTGCAGCGCCACGGTGGGCAGCGGGGCGGTTTCCTCCACGGTGTGGCCGTGGGGGGCCCCGGCAGCCGCCGCGGCGTCGGGCGCGGGGGCGCCGTAGTGGGCCGCGGCGCGGGCCTGCGGGGCCGACACGGCGCCGTCGTCCACCGTCGCGGCGTTGGGCACGTGGTGGGCGGTTTCGGCGGCGGCGGCGGCTTCGGGCGTGCCGGGCGCCGGGGCGCCGCTGGGGGCGGGCTCCGGGGCCGGGGCGGCGGTTTGGGCCTGAATTTCAGCCAGGCGGCGTTCGAGGATGCTCATGCGGTCCTCGCCCCCGGGCTGGGGGCCGCCCGACTGCGGGGCCTGGGGGGGTTGTTCGGTTGACATACGCAACGGCGGAAAGACCGGTCCTCAACGCGGGACCGGGTGGGGGGAGCTGATGAAAGCGGGTGGTACGGGGCGCGAAAGTACGGCGGCTCAGTTTAAGCGCGGGTCAACCGGGTAATTGGCCCAGGCCTGGAAGCGGCCGCCCTTCTCCCGCAAAATCGCCCGCCAGAACGCATCCGTTGCCAAAGTAAACACTTTCCCGGCGCTTGCCGGGTGCGTGACCCAACGGCGGGCCCGCCGCTCGGCGGCCAGCTGGCCGGGGCCCCAGCCCGCGTAGCCCACAAACAGGCGCACGTCGGCCGCCGCCAGGGCCCCGGCGGTGAGCAGGGCCAGCAGCGCCGCAAATTCGCCGCCCCAGTACACGCCGTCGCCCAGGGCGGTGGCCCCGGGCACGCCGGGGCGGCGGTGCAGGCAGTGCAGCGTGTCGGGCTCGACGGGCCCTCCCAGGTAGAGCGGCAGCGCGGCGGCGGGCGAGGCCGGGGCCGGCGGCAAGGCCAGCACGTCGCTGAGCGTCAGCGCGGTGCGGTGGTTGAGCACGAGCCCGAAGGTGCCGCTGGCGGGCGCGTCGCGGCACACCAGCACCACGCTGCGCTCGAAATTGGGGTCGCCCAGGAAGGGCTGCGAGATGAGGAGCGTGCCAGGGGTCATGGGGTGGCGGGGAAAAGGCCGGGGCGGGGGCCCCGGGGGGCCGGTTGTGCCCGGCGGGGCCTGCCGGCGGTCGTACCTTGCGCGGCCAACGCCGGGGCGGGGCCCCGTTGCTTGTTAACGAATTGATAAGACGGCCGGGGGCCAAAATGTTCCACCGGGCGCGGCGCCGGCCCCGCCCCCCACGGGCCCCGCGCCGCCCTTTTTTTCTCCCATGACCGACCAACAGCTTGCCGACCTGCGCCAATCGTACACCCAGCGCACCCTGGCCGAAGCCGACGCGCAGCCCGACGCCGTGCGCCAGTTCCGCACCTGGCTCGACGAGGCCCTGGCCGCCCGCCTCGACGAGCCCACGGCCCTCACCCTGAGCACCGTGGACGCGGCCACCGGCCAGCCCAGCGCCCGCGTGGTGCTGCTCAAGGGCCTGCCCGACGACGCCGGCTTTCTTTTTTACACCAACTACGACTCGCGCAAGGGCCGCGAGCTGGCCGGCCAGCCGCTGGCCGCCGCCAGCTTTTTCTGGCCCGGCCTCGAGCGCCAGGTCCGCGTCGAAGGCCGGGTGGAAAAAGCGCCGGAGCAGCTCTCGACCGACTACTTCCGCAGCCGCCCGCGCGGCAGCCAGCTCGGGGCCTGGGCCTCGCCCCAGAGCCAGGTCATCGGCAGCCGCGCGGCGCTGGAAGCCCGCGAGCGGGCCGTGGCGGAAGAATTTGCCGGCCTGGACCCGCTGCCGCGCCCGCCGCACTGGGGCGGCTACCTGCTGCGGCCGCACCGCATCGAGTTCTGGCAGGGCCGCCCCAGCCGCCTGCACGACCGCCTGGTGTACGACCTCGTGGCCGGGGCCTGGCAGGTTTCGCGCCTGGCCCCCTGAGCCGGGCCGCGGGCCCCATTTATTTTGGGGCCCCGCACCTGCCAACCGGGGCCCGCCGCCGGGCGCCCGCTAACGCTAACCGCTAACCGAAACCCTTTGGCTGAAATCCAACCCTTGCGCGGCTGGCGCTACGCCCCGGCCCTGGGCGCCGACATCGACGCCTACGTCTCGCCGCTGTTCGACGTCGTGTCGGCCCGGCAGCGGGCGGCGCTCTACCGCAACCCGCTCAATTCCATCCACCTGGCCGTGCCGCAGGGCGACGACCCGGCCGGCCACGCCCGCGCCACGCTGCGGCGCTGGCAGGCCGAGGGCGTGCTCCGGCAGGACGCGCTGCCCGGCATTTACGCCTACTACCAGTACTTCCGGCTGCCGGGCAGCGCCCGCGAATATTGCCGCAAAGGCTTTATGTGCCACATCCGGGCCTACGACTGGGCCGAAGGCGTGGTGCTGCGCCACGAAAACACGCTGCCCGCCAGCGTGCACGACCGCGCCGCCCTGCTGGCCCGCACCGAGTTCCAAACCAGCGCCACCCACGGGCTGTACCGCGACGACGCGTTTGAGCTGGAAGCCTACCTCGACGAGGCCATGCAATCGCCCCTCTACCAAACCGAGGACGACTACCAGGGGGCCCGCGACGTGCTGGCCGTGGTGCAGGACGCGGCCGTCATCCGGCGCTTCCAGGCGGTGCTGGCCGGGCGCGAAGTGATTTTGGCCGACGGCCACCACCGCTACGAGGGCTCCCTGGCGCACCGCCAGGCGCGGGAGCAGGCCGCCGGGCCGGGCGGCGTCACCGGCCGCGAGCCCTGGCACTACCACCTCATGTACCTCACCAACGCGGCCAGCGACGACTTGCGCATCCTGCCCACCCACCGCCTGCTGCTGGAGCTGCCCGGCGGCCCCGGCGGCCGCGCGCTGAGCGACGCCGAATTTTTGGCCCGCCTGGGGCCCTACTTCGCGGTGCTGCCGCTGGAGGAGGCCACGGACTTGCCCGAGGTGATCGCCGGCAAGCGCTGGGCCTTCGGGCTGTACGTGGGCGGGCAGGCCTACAAAATCCGCCTGCGGCCGGAGGCGCACGCCCAGCTCGACTGGGACACGACGGCCCAGGTGAAAGGCCTGGACCTGACGGTGCTGCACTACTTCGTGCTCGAAAAAGTGCTGGGCCTGGCGGGCCCCGACGCGCAGCGCGCCTGGCCGGGCGTGGCCTACGTGCGCAGCTTCGCCGAGTGCCTCCAACGGGTGGACCGCGGCGCGGCCCGCGCGGCCCTGGTGGTGAACGAGGTGACGATGGCCGAAGTAGAGGCCGTGTGCCACTCCGGGGCCGTGATGCCGGCCAAGTCCACGTTCTTCTACCCCAAAACCCTGGCCGGCTTCCTCTTCAGCAGCATCGCCGACGACGAAGCGGGCAACGTGTTCGACCACTACTTCCAGGGGCCCACCCCTGCTTTAATTCCGTGAAACTGATTTTAGCGTCCAACTCGCCCCGCCGCCGCCAACTGCTGACCGACCTGGGCCTGGCCTACGAAATCCGCCTGCGCGCCGTGGCCGAGGACTATCCGCCCCACCTGCGCCGGGCCGAAGTGGCCGAGTACTTGGCCGCCCACAAAGCCGCCGCTTACACCGCCGGCCTGGCCCCCGACGAGCTGGTGCTCACCGCCGACACCATTGTGTGCTTGGAAGACGACGTGCTGAACAAGCCCGCCGACGCGGCCGAAGCCACCGCCATGCTCACGCGCCTGCAAGGCCGGGCCCACGACGTGTTCACGGGCGTGTGCCTGCGCGCCGGCGACGGCCGGCAAGTGGTGTTTTCGGACCAAACCACCGTCCACTTCCGCCCCCTAAGCCCGGCCGAAATTGCGTTCTACATCGCCCGCTACGCGCCCTTCGACAAAGCCGGGGCCTACGGGGCCCAGGACTGGCTGGGCATGGTGGGCGTGACGCGCCTCGAAGGCTCGTACTTCAACGTGATGGGCCTGCCCGTGCACCGGGTGTGGGCCGAGCTGGAAAAGCTGGGGGCCCTGCCCGGGGCCCCGGCCGGGGCTTAACCACCGCTTGTTTCTATGCGCTTTTTACCCTGCTTGGCCGCGTTTTGCGCGCTGGCCACCGGTTTGTTTCTCGCCGGCATTTTTGGGCTGGCGCCCTACGCAGCCGTGGAGCGGCTGGGCCACATCGCGTACTTTGAGAACGTGCCCGACGGCCTCTTGCGCCTGCCGCTGCCCCTCACGCCCGGCCGGTACGTGGCGTTGCGCGCCGGCGCCTGGGCGCTGCTGGGCGGAGGGGGACTGGGCGCGCTGGCGCAGCGGCGGGCGGCGGCGTACCGCCGGCAGCGGCGCCGCCTGGTCGGGGAAGTCCACCGGGCCGCGGCGACGCTGGGGCGCACCGTGCGCCAGTGGCCCCGGCCCCAGCGGGCCGGGGCCCGCGTGCCGGCGGCCCTGCTGGGGGCCCTGCCGGCGTTTCGAGTGGTGGAGCTAGGCACCCAAGTACCCGCGCTGTTCGAAAACCTGCACCAAGAAGAAGCCTTGGTTCGCTCCTACCGCTGGCTGCGGGCGCAGCCCCCCGGGGACGTATTTTTGGTGGCCCCGTACCACCAATTCCTGTTTTTTCACTACGGCCTGCTCAACGGCCACCCGTTGGCGCTTCACTCGCCGCGCCGCGCCCCCTATCTCTGGTGTGGATGAAGGCCTGGGACCGGCCAGCCTGGGCCGCTGCCCTGCCCTACCGCCCCGCCTACGAAGACCCGCAGGCCATCATCTACACGCTGGCGGCTCCGGCCCCGGGGGGCCGTTGGTAAGGCCCTGGCGGCCTATTCCTTTGGCGGCGGGCGCTTAGCCGGCAGTTGCTTTCTTTCATATGTTCCCGACCTCTCCTTCGCTGCCGCCTCACGCCAACGCACGATTTTTTGCGGGGCTGCTGTTGGGCGCCCTGGCCCTATGCGCTGCCTACGCAGCCCTGGTGCTCAACCAGGCCACCTACGCCGACGTGCGGGCCCTGGGCCGCATCACGTTCCACAACGGGTTCTACGATCAGTTGCCCGTGCGCGTGTCGGCCGCCGCATTTGCGGGGGCCCAGCGCGCGGCCTGGGGCGGGGCCGGGGCGTTGGCGCTGGCCGCCGCCGTGGCGGCGGGGGCCAGCCAGTCCGGGCGGCGGCAGCTGGGGGCCCTGGCGGCCGAAACCCGCGCGGCCCTCGCCGGCGCGTGGCGGGCCCTGGCGGCGCTGCCGCCGGCCCAGCGCCGGGCGGCCTGGGCCAGCCTGGGGTTGCTCACGGGGGTACGCGTTTTCTTCGGGGCCATCAAGTCTTACCACCCGGACGAAGTGGCGTCGTACGATTTTTTCATCAGCCGGGGGCTGCTGGCGGTGAGCAGCTACTACCCCATCCCCAACAACCAAGTGCTGCCCAATACGCTGAGCTGGTTGTTTTTCCAGGCGAGCCCCAACGCGTGGTTCACGCTGCGGCTGCCGGTGCTGCTTACCAGCACGGTGGGCACGGCGGCGCTGTTTGCGGGGCTGGTGCGCTTCGGCACGTTCCGGGCGGCGCTGGTGGCGCTCACGCTGTTTGCGTGGCTGCAGCTGAGCCTGTACAACGCCGTGGCCGGGCGCGGCTACTGGCTACTAATGACGCTGGCGGGCGTCCATTTTTTTGCGCTGGTGGCGCTGCTGGCCCGGCCCGGGGCCCCGCGGGTGGCCTGGGCCGCGCTGCTGGGCAGCGGCATCTTGGGCTGCTACGCGGTGCCGGCCTTTGCCTACGTGGTGGCCTCGGCCAGCAGCTACCTGGGGCTGGTGTTTCTGGGGCGGCGCGACTGGGCCCGGCTGGGGCACGCGGTGGCCGTGGGGGCGGGCGTCGGGGCGGGGGCGGCGCTGCTCTACGCGCCGCTGCTGCTGCTCTCGGGCTGGCGCCTGCTGCTGGCCAACGGCTACGTAGTGCCGCGGCCGGGGCCGGCTTTCGTGCGGGCGCTGCCGGCCTTTGCGTGGTTCACGGAAGGCACGCTGGCCGGGCAGCGCACGGTGGGGGCCCTGGCGTTCCTGGCCGGGCTCGGGGCGTTCGGGTGGCTGCTGCGGGCCCGGGCGAGGGCCGGCCTGGCGCCCGACTTGCGGGCGGCGGTGCGCCGCCTGGGCCCGCCGGCGCTGTGGTTTGTGCTGCTGCCCTACGCGCTGCTCGCGGCGCAGCGGGTGCTGCCCCCGGAGCGGGTGCTGCTCTACAAAGCGCTGTACTTTTTCGCGTTGGTGGGCCTGGTGGTTGACGCTGGGCTGCGGGCGTACCCGGGGCCCTGGGGCCCCCGGCTGGCGGGCCTGGGCGTGGCGCTGTTCGTGGCCTACCAAACCTATACCATGCACTACCTGGTGATGGCCAACCGCCGCTACGTGGGGGCCATCTGGCGGGCGTTCGACTGGCTGGCCACGCAGCCGCCGGGGCGCGTGCTGGTGGGCGTCAACGAGTCGTCGCTGCACTTTCTGTTCCTGGCCCACTACCGCACGCCCGGCCGCCGCTGGCAGTTCGACACCAGTGCCCGGCCCGGCGTGCGCTACCGCTACGTGGTGGTGCCGCCCGACTACCGGGGCCCCTACCGCCCGCCCCGGCCGGCCCGCCCCGCCTACCGCGACGGGGTCGACGAAATCTACGCGCTGCCCGCCCCGGGCCAACCCGTCGGCCACGACCCGCTGTTCGATTAGCGGGCCCGCTGGCCGGGGGCCCCGGCGCGTTTCGGCTAGTGCCCGCGCGTCAGCAGCGCGATGCCCGCCACCACCAGCACCAGGCCGCCCGCCTGCGG
Source organism: Janthinobacterium lividum (assembly GCA_050954665.1). GTDB lineage: Bacteria > Bacteroidota > Bacteroidia > Cytophagales > Hymenobacteraceae > Hymenobacter. Next base: position 186,382 of record JBPBPC010000045.1, on the reverse strand, counting down.
CCAGCTCAGGCCCTCGCGCAGCACCACCAGCCCCAGCAGGGCCGTCAGCAGCACCGAGCTGCCCGCCATCACGGGCGTGCCCACGGCGACGGGCGCCCCGCGCCGGAACACCACAAACGCCAGGATTTCGGCCAGCCCCACGCCCAGGCCGGCCAGCGCCGCCAGCCCCAGGCCCTTGCCGCTCACGGGCAGCGGCTGCCCCTGCAGCTTCAGGCGCAGCAGCCACGCGCCGCCCAGGGCCGCGGCCACCAACTGCAGCACCACGGCCCCCACGGCCGGCGGCAGGTGCTCGGCGGCCAGCTTGAGGAAGAAGTTGTAACAGGCCAGGCACAGGGCCGTGAGCAGCGCCAGGGGCAGCCAGTTGGGCATGAGTAAGTTTGTGATTCCGCGCGCAGCCAGGGACCCGGAACGTTATTGGATTAACTTTTCACCCAGCGTTTTACGGCAAAGCATCCGGTAAATTCATAGCGTGGATCCGTTCTATTTCTTAATCGCCCTTCTATTCGGAGCAATCATACTTGTGGTTCTTGGCAAAGCGAAAGACAAGGAAATGGAATGGTTTAAGCAGAACGGCGTTCGGGTACAGGGGACCGTTGTGAAAAATACGTTTTTCTGGGGAAGGGTTAGCGTGGTTCGGTCAGTTGTTCGGTTCACCACCGAACACGGCGAAATTATCGAAGCCTTGGATGAAAATGGGGCAGCAATGGCCATCCCCAAGTTCGCTATTGGCCAGAAAGTTTTTCTGATTTACGACAAATCAAACCCGCACAATTTCCGAATCATTACAAATGGAAATTTTGCTTGAAGCAGCGGAACCCTCAACAATTACCGCAGTTGCTCCTTCAGCAGCTCCATTTCTACCTGCGGGGACACCTTCTCGTAAAGCACGCGGTAGGCGGCCGTGGTGATGGGCATGGGCACGTGGAGCTTGCGGTTGATTTCGTGGATGGACTTGACGGCGTAGTAGCCCTCGGCCACCATGTTCATCTCCAATTGCGCCGACTTCACGGAGTAGCCGCGGCCCACCATGCCGCCGAACGTGCGGTTGCGCGAGAACTGCGAGTAGGCCGTCACCAGCAAGTCGCCGAGGTAGGCGGAGGCGGACAGGTCGCGCTGCAACGGGCTGACGGCTTGCAGGAAGCGGCGGATTTCCTGCACCGCGTTGCTCACCAGCACGGCCAGGAAGTTGTCGCCGTAGCCCACGCCGTGGGCGATGCCGCCGGTGAGGGCGATGATGTTTTTCATCACGGCGCAGTACTCGATGCCGTCGAGGTCCTGGGCGGGGTGGGCCCGCACGTAGCGGTTGCGCAGCAGCTCGCAGAAGGCCCCCGCCAGGCCCGCGTCGGGCGAGCCGATGGTGAGGTAGCTCTGCTTTTCGAGGGCCACTTCCTCGGCGTGGCAGGGCCCGGCCACGACGCCCAGCTGGGTGCGCGGCAGCCGGAAGCGCTCGGCCACGTAGTCGGTCACGAGCTGGTTTTTGCCCGGCAGCATGCCCTTGATGGCCGACACGACCTTTTTGTGCTTGAGCGCGCCGCGGTCGAGCTTGTCGAGCACGGGCTGCACGAAGGCGGCGGGCACGGCCAGCACCACCCAGTCGGCCTCCTCCACCACGTCGGCCAGGTCGGTGGCGGGGTGCACCCGGTCCAGGTCGAACTGCACGGCCGAGAGGTAGCGCGGGTTGTGGCGGGTGCGCAGCAGGTGCTGCACGTCGTCTTTGGCGCGCAGCCACCAGTCGACGCGGGCGCCGTTTTCGCTCAGGATTTTGGTGAGGGCGGTGGCCCAGGAGCCGCCGCCGAGCATGGCAATTTTTTCCAACGGAATCGGGTGGGGAAGAAAGCTGGGGCCCCCGGCGCGGGCCGGCGGCACGGGGAAGGACGAGGAACGGAACCGTCGTAACGGCGCGCCGGGGCCCGGCGTTACGGCTTGGGCTCGGCCAAGGCCTCTTTGCTCAGCGTGCGGGCGTCTTTAATGACCACCCGGCCGCCGTCCTTCAGCTCCTTGGCCACGGCCCGGAAGGGCCCCGTGACGACGGGCGTGCCGGCGGCCACGCCGCCCAATATTTCGATGTTCTTGGAATCGGTGATGCCCGTTTTCACCGGCGTGAGCACCGCCCGGCCGTCCTTCACCACGAACACCACTTCCTGGATGGCGGGCTTGTCGGGGCTGGTTTTGGGGCCCACCGCCGTGGCCGTGCCGCCGGCCCGGCCCATGCCGGGGGGGCCGCCGCCGCTGGGGCCCTCGGCCGTGGCCACGGCCGAGTCGGAGCGGGTGGTGACGGCGAACAGCGGCACGCTGAGCACGTGCGGCTTGCGCTCGGTGATGACGTCGACCGAGGCCGTCATGCCCGGGCGGAAGGGCACGATGGTTTGGCCCTTCACCACGCGCACGAGGTGGCGGTAGCTCTCGGGCAGCAGCCGGATGCGCACCTCGAACTCGGTCACGGCCTCGGCCGTGAGCGCGTCCTTGGCCGTGTTGGCGATGTTGGTGACGATGCCCCGGAACTTCTCGTTGCGGCTGGCGTAGGCGTCCACCTCCACCTCGGCCGAGTCGCCCAGGTTCACGTTGGTCACCTCGTTCTCGTTCACGCTCACGCGCACCTCCATGTTGTTGAGGTTGGCGATGCGCATGATTTCGGTGCCCGCCATTTGGGTGGTGCCCACCACCCGCTCGCCTTTCTTCACGTTGAGCTTGCTCACCGTGCCGCTCACCGGGGCGTAGATGGTGGTCTTGTTCAGGTTCTTGCGGGCTTCTTCCAGCGAGGCCGAGGCGGCCGTGACGGTGCTTTGGGCGGCGCGGATGGACTGGCGGGCCGAGTTGATTTCCTCCTGCGAGGCGTTGTAGGCGGCCTGGCTGGCTTCGTAGTCGGCCTGCGAAATCACCTTTTGCTTGAACAGCGACGCGTTGCGGCGGTACGTGAGCTCGGTTTGCTTGGCGGTGGCGATCAACTGCTGCAAGCGCGCGTCGGCCTGGCCCACGTTGGCGCGCTGGGTGCCCACCTGGGCGCTTTGCAGGTTCACCTGGGCCTGGTAGTTGTCGGGGCGGATGCGCAGCAGCAGCTGGCCCTTCTTCACCGAGTCGCCCTCCTGCACGTACAGGGCAATGATTTCGCCCGACACGTCGGGCGAGATTTTCACCTCCGTTTCGGGCTGCACCTTGCCCGAGGCGCTCACTTTTTCGGTGATGTTGGCCGGGCCGGCGGTGGCCACGAGCACCTCGGTGCCGGCGGGCTTGCCCACCCAGCCCTGTTTTTTGGCCACAACGAAGCCGGTAATCAGCACGAGCACCAGGGCCCCCAGGAGGTAGAGTAAGCGGTTGTTTTTCATAGGTAAGCGGGGGCCCCCGGCCGCGGGCCGGGGGCGGTTGGTGAAGAAGTGCGGCCCGGCGCCGGGGCCCCGGCGGCCTACAGCGCCAGCGGCTTGCCCTGGTAGAAGTCGAGCACCTTGCGGCGGAAGATGAAGGTGTACTTGGCCTGGAGGCGGTTGGACTCGGCGGCGGTGAGGTTGTTTTTGGCGATGTTGAAATCGGTGCCGTTGAGCAGGCCGTTGTTGAAGCGGATTTCGGCGTTGCGCTGCGAGGTGGTGAGGGCCACGGTTTGGCGCTTGGCGTAGACGTACTGGAGCTGGGCGGCGCGGGCGTCGGCGTAGGCCTGCTCGATGCTCTGGCGCAGCGTGAGGCGGGCCTGCTCGGCGCGCAGCTGGGCCACGTCCTCGTTGATGAGGGCCCGCTGCACGTTGTTGCGCACCTGCAAGCCGTTGAGCAGCGGCACGTTCAGCGAAAACTGGACGGTGCGGCCGATGTTGTCGTTGAGCTGGTTGAAAAAGCCCCGGGGCAAGTAGTCGAAGGACGGCTGGGCCACCACGGCCGCCAGGTTGGTGAGCGTGGGCCGGCTGGGGTTGGCCGGGTTGTACTGGTAGACGGGCAGGGCCGTGACGGTGGAATCGCCGGTGACCTGGCGGGCCGTGGCCGACGACGAGTAGCCGGAGCGCACGGCCCCCAGCAGCACCAGGCTGGGGTAGTAGCCGCCGCGGGCCAGGTCGAGGCTGCGGCGGGCGCTTTGCACGCGCAGCTCGGCGGCCCGGATTTCGGGCAGCCGGGCGGCGGCCGTTTGGTAGGCGGTGGGCACGTCCAGGGCCAGGGGGGCCTCGTCGTCGGGGTCGGGCAGGGCGGGCACGTCCACTTCGAAGGCGGCGGCGGCGGCCGGCTCCAGGTTCATGAGCTGCACCAGGGCCAGGCGGGCCAGGTCGCGCTGGTTGGTGGCCGTCACCACGTTGAGCTGGTCGGAGGCGAGCTGCGCCTGGCTGTCGAGCAGGTTGCTTTCGGCCACGCTGCCGGCCTGGAGCAGAATTTGGGTGCGCGCTACCTGCTGCTCGCTGCTGGCCACCCGCACTTGGTTGGCGCGGATGAGCTCCTCGGCCAGCACCAGCTGCAGGTACTGCCCGGCCACGTTCAGCGAGAGGTCGTTGCGGGCCTTTTCGATGTCGCCCAGCGCGGCCTGGTAGTCCAGGGCGTTGCGCTTGATGGTGTTGCGCAGCTGGAAGCCCTGAAACAGCACCACCTGCGACACGGCGTTGAGGTTGTTCGAGCGGATGGTTTGGCTCTGGAACTCGTAGGTGAGCGGGTTCACGTTGGTGCCGTAGTTCCACACCTGCGTGCCGTTGAGGTTGGCCGTGGGCAGCAGGGCGGCCTTGCTCTGCCGCAGGTAGGTGCGGCTGGTGCGGGCGCTGAGGTCGGCCTGGCGCACGTCGAGGTTGTGGGCCAGGGCGTAGTCCACGGCGCCTTGCAGCGTCCAGGGCCCCGCGGGCCCGGGGGCGGCCGGGGCGGCGGCGCCCAGCACCGCGGGCGGGGCGGCGGGCACCGCCTGGGCGCGGGCGGGGCCCCCGGGGGCCAGCGCCACGCCCAGCAGGGGCAGCAGGGGCAGCAGGGCCAGCAGGCCGGGGCCCCGGCGCCGGGGCCCTTCGCGCAGTTGCAGTTGTAAACGGTTCATCACGGCAGAAAGCAGGTTGGTAGAAGGAAAGGACCCGCGCGGCAGCTATCGCGCCCCGCGGCGGACGCATTACCGGGCAATGTATTGCACGCCGCGGCCCGGCCGCCGCCGCCGGGGCCCTACTCCAGGGTGGGGATGTAGGTGATGTGCTGCACCCAGCCCAGGGCCCGCAAGTAGGCCAGGGTCAGGTCTTTCACGGGGCTGTCCATCTCGATGAACTGGCGGGCCGCGTCGTGCTTGCCCTTGCGGCTCACGAACATGGTGGCGATGTTGCAGGCGTCGTGCGCAATCACCGACGCAATGAAGGCGATGGAGCCCGGCTCGTCGCGGGCGTCGACGATGAGCGTGTGCAGGGCCCCGGAGAAATCGGCCGGGAAGCCGTCCACCTCCACGATGCGGATCACGCCGCCCCCGCGGCTCTGGCCCACCACCTCCGCCCGGCGGCCGGTGGCCCCGTCGAGCAGGCCCAGCTTGATGGTGTTGGGGTGCATGGTGGAGGCGTTGCCCACGCTCTGGAACGTGTAGCGCAGGCCCGCGGCGGCGGCGTGGTCGAAGGCCGTGCGGATGCGCACGTCGTCGGGCGGGTAGCCCAGCAGCCCGGCCACAATGGCGCGGTCGGAGCCGTGGCCCTCGTAGGTGCGGGCAAACGAGTTGTAGAACGTGACCACCGCCTCGGTGGGCACGGCCCCCAGGATGCGGATGGCGGCCCGCGCGATGCGCACCACCCCGGCCGTGTGCGACGAGCTGGGCCCGATCATCACCGGCCCGATCATGTCGAAAATGCTGGATTTCTCTGCCATGGCAACGCCAAAAGTAGGGCCCAGCGGCCGGACGGCCGCGGCCTGGTTTGGGGCCCCGGGGCTGGGCCGCGCCCGCGGCGCGGGCGCGCCGGGCGGGCGGGCCGCGGGGCGCGGGGTATTTTTGGGGCCCCTTCTCCCCTGCCATGGCCCCCGACCCGCTTACCCCCGCCGAATTTTCGCCCGCCGTGCTGGCCCAGCTGCGCCGCTTGCAAAGCAAGTACGCCGCCGACGGCCAGGACCTGGCCGCCTACCTCGAAGGCCTCTACCGCGCCGACTACGTCAACTACTGGGACTACATCGAGCTCGACACGCTGCTCTCGCTCCAGCGCCCGCTCACGAAGCTGCCCGACGAGCGCATCTTCATCATGTACCACCAAATCACGGAGTTGTACTTCAAGCTCTGCCTCGGCGAGTACGAGCAGCTCGGGGCCCTGGCCGCGCCCACGCTGGGCGAGGTGGTGCTGCGCGTGGGCCGCGTGAACCGCTACTTCGAGAACCTGATCGACTCGTTCGACGTGATGGTGGACGGCCTGGACAAGCAGCAGTTCCTGGAGTTCCGCATGGCTTTGATGCCGGCCTCGGGCTTCCAGAGCGTGCAGTACCGCATGATTGAAATTGCCAGCACGGCCCTGGACAACCTCACCGACGAGGAGCAGCGCCTGGCCCTGGGCCAAAGCCCCGACCACCAGCAGCTCTTCGGCTGCATTTACTGGAAGGCCGGCGCCACCGTGGAGGACACCGGCGCCAAGGCCCTGACGCTGGTGGAGTTCGAACGCAAGTACACGGCCCAGCTCGTGGCCCACGCCCAGGCCTACCAGCAGCGCAACGTGTGGGCCGTGGTGCAGCGCCTGCCCGCCGCCGAGCAGCGCCACCCGCGCCTGGTGCGGGCCCTGCGCCAGCTCGACGTGAGCGTGAACGTGAACTGGCCGCTGATGCACTTCAAGTCGGCCGTGCGCTACCTCCAGCGCGACCCCGCCGACGTGCCCGCCACCGGCGGCACCAACTGGCGCAACTACCTGCCGCCCAAGTTCCAGCGCCGCATTTTCTACCCCGCCCTGTGGAGCGCCCAGGAACTGGAAGATTGGGGCAAGGGCTGGGTGGAAAGCGCCTTGGAAGAAGCGCCGAAGTAGCGGATCATTATGCGCGTTGATACACAACAAGATGGCACGGTCAAATTCTTGGCCTACTACCAAATAGCAGGCGGTGTTTCGGGTATTGCCTTGTGGGCGTGGATGGTCGCGCACGTTCAGAATATTTCGGGCCTCTATTTTCTACTGATTGTGGCGATGGTGCTTTGGGAGGGGTTTTCCATTTACTGCGGGCGCTTGGTTCTACAACATCCCGCACGAGGCTTGCGCATGTCCGCCGTCAACCAGGCAATGCAAATCTTCTCTTTTGCAGTGAACGGGTACGCCTTGAAATACGTGGCCGGCATTGGCCTTGTGTTGGGAATGGACCTGACCGCCGCGCCGAAGTTCTTAGGTGATTTCACACTCTCAAACCTTGAAATAACAATAAACCGAGAGCATGACCTGGTTACGCTCGGTGTCAACGTTGTTGCCGTCTACTTGCTCCTTTTGTGCGACAGGCTACTAGGGCAGTTGGGGCCCCGGGCCGCTGCGTAGCTACCTCAAGCTGGCAATAAGTAGTGCACTCGCTTTTGTACTTATCAGGCCCATTGACCTTATCCTTGCAGCGGCGCCAACCACTACCGGCGCGGCCCCTATAAATTATTATTTCCTTTCCCGTTATGAAAACAATTTACACCCGCGGGGCCCTGGCCGCGCTGGCGCTGGCCGCGGCCTGGCCGCTGGCCGGCTGCGAAAAAAACGAGGACGCCTGCGCCGAAACTGAGTTTTTTGCCGCCGTGGTGGCGGCCCCGCGCACCGGCGCGGCCCAGGTGGGCGTGCCGCTGGAAATCAAAACCACCGTGGCCCTGGGCACGCCCAGCTGCATCGAGCTGCGGCAGTTCCAGGAAACGCCGGCGGGCGCGGGCAGCAGCACCGTGTTTGTGCGGCCCGTGGGCTACTACGCCAAGTGCGCCTGCACCGGCGAAACGGCCGCGCCCCGGGCCCTGTCCTACTACTTCACGGCCAAGCAGCCCGGCAAGTACTTGCTGCGCTTCGTGAAAGACACCGCCGGGGCCAAGTTCCTGACCGATACGGTGACGGTGCGGTAACTACGCTCGCGTCCCGCCAGGGCCCCCAGGGCCCCTAGTACCAAAAAAGCGCCAGCCCGCAGTGGGTCGGCGCTTTTTTCTTGCGTCAAGCAGAACACCAAGCGCCCTACTTCACCGTGAAGTCCACCTCGGTGTTGTCCCACTGCATGGCCACTTTGCCGGCTTTGTCAACGGTGATGTCGAACACCTCGACCGGGGCGGCGGTCTTCTTGGCCGGCACGCTCACGCGCAGGGCGTCGTCGGCGGCGTTGTACTTGAAGGCGCCCCACTGGTTGGGCACCTTGCTGAAGATGACCGTCCAGGTGGTGGCGGTGGGGATGGTGAAGAGGCCGTACTTGCCGGCGGGCAGCGTTTTGCCCTCAATTTTCACCGGCTTGTCCACCGCGAAGGTGGTGGCCTCGTTGGCGCCCGTGCGCCACACCTTGCCGTAGGGCTCGAGCTCGCCGAACGCCTTGCGGCCCTTCAGCGACGGGCGGCTGTAGTCGATGGTGACGGTGGTGCCGTGCACGACGGCCGTGGCGGTGGCCGGCGGGCTGGGGCGCTTGGACTTGTCCTCCGGCGGCTTGGTATCCTGGGCCTGGGCGGCGGCGGCCACGAAGAGCAGGGCCCCCAGGGCCGGCGCGAAAAAACGGGTTTGCATAAAACGAACAAAAAAGTGGGTGGAACGAACAGGGCCCCAAGGTACGGGCGCGGCCGCAGGTTTGAAACCGGGTGCGCCCGGGGCCCCAACTTCCGCCGCGGGTGCCGACCTTTGCGCCCGCATGCCCCCGTTAGAAGGATAACTCCCTTACTACGAAAGGCGAAATAACTGCTGCAAACGGCTTTATATCAAGCATTTGCAACGACAGTGTTTGCACCCTCAAGCGACGAAAAAAACATCATCGACAACATCCGAACGCCGGGCAAATTATTATCCCTTCACCACCAGCACCGGCCCGCGCAGCACCTGGTCATCGTCCTCAGCATCGAACGCCGTTCCGATCACCTCCCCCGCCGCCAGCATGCCTGGCTCGTTGATTTCCGCCTCGCTGTCGAACACCATATAGACCAGATACGCGGGACCGCTGGCCAGCACGTCCACCATGCTGGGCATGCACCCCAAAGCCGCCCCGGCCAACAGCACCTGTTCGACTTTCGGGAAAAACGTGTAGCCTGTGGGATCGATGGGTTGCGGCAGTTGGCCCTGTATATAAAGGATGACGTTCATACTCAATCGTCAGTTTCGCCGGGATTTCGTACCACTGGTGCCCCAGCCCCAAGGAAAGCGGCCCGGTAGATTTCTAAACGACTAAAGTGAGCCGATAAGGAATGGCGTAGTTGCCGACTGTCCTTTACATTTAAAATATGGTCAACCAGTCTGCCGATATGCTCGATCTGGCGCGGCAAGCGCAAAGCTGGCTCTAACCGCACACGGATATCCTCATCAGCCATAACCTGAAGGATTTGCGCTGGAATGGGCAACGTCTCTGGCAAGGGTTCGGATAGCCGCAAAATGGACCCGTTCATCAAGGTCTTTTGGGCATTAAACGCATTAAAGAGAAGCGCTTCCAAAGTCGATATTTGGGCAGGATCAGCTACCGGCCAGGCCTTAACATAGGCAATCTCCCATAAATCAATCTGCCGGTTGGCTATAATATCAGAACGCGCGGAGGTCAAATGGCGCTGGACCCGTTCTCGGATACCTTTAGTGCTTTGCCCAACATAAATTGGGACTTCATTCAAATCGCAAAGCGCATAAACGCCTTTTTCATTAGTTAAATCGGGCAATACTTTTTTGCGGTAAGCAAAATTTGTCAGTTTAGGCGGGTTCATGCGCGCTGGATGGGGGTCGGATTGGATTCGCGCACAATAACGCCGTCGCGCTGCACCCGCGTGGTGCGAAGGGTTTCAACGCCCCGGTACTGGACTTCGAAATCGACATAGTTGATCTCGCTGGGAAAGCCGCCGAAACAGTCGTTGAAAGCAGTCAGGATGCCCACGTTCGCCAACGATTGCGCCGCCGGGTGCGGATTATTGCGCGGGCTGGCGATGGTGCCGGGGAAAACATAAATGCAGGGTGGCGGCACCCGAAACGGGCCAACGTCAGTTTGTCGCTCGGGCGCGCCGGCTATCTTGGGGCATGGTCGCCCGATGGTTCCGCACACCATATCCCAGACGATCAGGCCATCGACTCGCTGGTTGCGGGCAATAATCTCGGCGCTCAAGCGCGTATGGATGCCCGACCAGACGTTATGGCGCGGGTCAGCGCCTGGATTGGTACACAGGCTCCAGATGATAAATTCATCGGCGTGGGGCGGGCGTTCGAAGATGTTCGTGTTGTTGCCGTCGAGGCAACCTTTCAATTCGATCACCGCGATCCGCCCATTATTCAGCGTGACCGCATAATCGTGGCGGTTCGCCTCGCCCGCTGACTGCCACTCTTGGATGTACATGCCATCCTGCATGTAATTCAGGATGTGCTGGACAAATTCACGCTTCTCGCGGGTTGTGGCCGAATACTGGCCCCGGATGCGCTCGATAGCGCCCCGGAACAACCCACTATTGTAGAACTCGTGTTCATCCAGGCCGTGGTCGCCCAGGGTATGCGCCTCGGTCTTTAAAACCTCGGCAAAATCCTCAATCTGTATGCGTAGTGCTGCATTCTGCTGGCACGGGATTATGCTCATACAAAGAGTTCGACTTGCCTTGCTACCGCCTGAGCGGCGATGAATGGTTCAAATATATGCCGGGCAAGGTGACGCACCACTGGCGATGCCACACCATCCCCCGTCAGGTGATAGGCCTCGTTGTAGTTTTCCGGCAGAATATAGGTGTCAGGCAAGCCCATGAGACGCGCAGTTTCACGTCGCGATATGAGGCGTGATTTGACCTCGTGGCCCTCAACCACCATGATGATTTGCCGACTGGAACCGCCACTGGGGGTACGCAGGCAGCCAGCAACGTCATCGAACCGCACCTCGGCACGTTGCGACTTTCCAGCCGCTTCCTCTCTGGTACGGCGATAAATCGTGCCGACCATGCGCCGGCCTGATTCCTTGGCGCGCTCGACCTTCGCCAAGTGCAAAGGCCCCATCAGCTCCAACAGTTGCGCGGTCGCTTCCGGCGTATGCCAAACCACGTCAGTGGACTCATGCTCAACTAAATCGGAAAAAATGCTGGTCCTAACCGCTGGCAATGGCAAGTTCCACCACAACCAGTTCTCTTGCGATGCCTCTGGCAGACGATTAAAGGCGGTCAGCAAAGCTGCCGTATGCCATTGCGGCGACGGATTCTCGCTCACCAAACCATCAGGGATAGGCAAGTTGGAATGAACGCCGATCATAAACAGGCGCGGGCGCGACTGAGGCACGAACAAAGCGGCGTCAATCACCATCGCGCCAAAGCGATAGCCAGCGGTACGAAACGTGTCACAAATCGCGGTGAAGTCCCGGCCCCCGTGTGAAGTGAGCGTACCGCATACATTTTCAAGGGCAATGATTTCAGGCGCGCGGCCTTCGGCAATCACATTATTCATTAAGCGCCAGAACGGCCAGAACGTCCCCGACCGGTCGCCGCGCAGACCCGCGCCGCCGCCGGCAAGCGACAAGTCTTGACACGGAAAGGAAGCCCAGACTAGGTTTGCTCGGCCCGGCAAATCAGCCGTGGTCAGCCTGCCGACATCTCCCGTGACCAACTCTCTCTTTCCCCAATTCTCCCGGTAAATACGGCTCTTTTTGTGGTCAAAATCATTGGCAAACAGGCATCGCCAATTCTGTTGGCCTAGGCCAGCGCGGGCCATCCCACCGCCGGCAAAGAATTCGTAGAACAGTTTTTTAGCCATGACCTTTTGATTTTTCCCTAACACCTTGGCTTCGCCACGCCCATTTTTCTATTGCAAGATACTCTCGAAATACTAAGCCAAATAGTAAACAGGCGGGTTTATTAAAGGTTTTTTCAACGATGAGGCCATAAGTTTATCACTATTCCTTTTATCACACCAGATGGAACCACATGGCAACATTCTGTTGCGCAACGCGATAAGGCGTGCTAACTTGCCTTCATGGCAATCGAGATCATCGCATTAGAGGAAAAAGCCTTTTGGGAACTGGTCAACCGCGTCACCGCCGAGCTGATCGCCAAGCACGGCGAAAAGGCGCTGTCCCGCTGGATTGACGGCACCGAGGCCATGCAAATGCTGCGCATCAAGTCGCCGACCACGCTGCAAAAGCTGCGGGACACGGGGGCCATCCGGTTCAGCCAGCCGGAAAAGAAGATCATCCTCTACGACCGCGAAAGCATCCTGGACTTCATCGAGAAACACGTTCGCAATCCTTTTTAATCATGGCCGACGAAACCATTGATCCGAATTACAAGCTGTTCTACAACCTCGGCTATGCCACCTCGAATTTTAGGAACACCAGCGAGCTGCTGGAAAGGATGATTGCCCAAGCGCCAAAGCGTGACGCGGAAGCCATGCGCGACGGGCGGCGCGAATACAACCGCGAAGCCCTCCGCCGGCAGGCCGACAAGATGACCGCGCCCCCGGACGACCGGGTACTGTCGTGGCAAAAACAGATGGACCTGGATGTAAAGGAAGGGCGCTATACACCGGAAGCCGAAAAAGAACTGCTGCAGAAATACGACGCCAAAGTGGGGCCGGAAATATCCGAAGAAAAAGACGCCGAAATCATCCGCCACATGATCGACCCACCCAAAGAGGCGTTTAAAGGTTCTGACCGGGTAGGCGAAGGGCCCGCCCTGTCAAACAACCAGAAAAAAGAGCTTTCTGACTTCGAGGCCCAGCAACGCGCCCGGCAGATAACCAAAGAAGCCAAGGGCGCCGATAAAGAGCAGCGGCGCGACGACGATGGGCGCGGGCGTTAGTCCCGGTCCTCGTAACGCTGGGCAATATCCATGAAATAGCCGGTCAGCCAAACGAATGGCTCGGCTACGATATAGAAAAACACCATCAGCGTCGAGGCGACGTAGAAGATGATGGCGCGGGTCATTGCACCATGCTCCCAATACCCCAGATGATAAATGCCACCCCTACATAAAACAGGGCGACGCCGGCGATTGGCGGAATATCCAGTCGTTTGCCGGTCATTGCATCACCGCATGGACTAGCCCCGCCAACGCAGGAACGCCCCACATGGTCAGGCCAATAATGACGCCCATGCCGATGCCAACCATAAAGGCTGTTTTACAGGTCATTGGCCTGTACTCCCGGCATCTGCATCACGTTTTACGCGCAAAACCACCTTGCTGGCCAGCTTCACCTTGCGGCATATATACCGGCGCTTGTGCTTGACGTTGTAAAACGACGCCGAACTGCGGATTGATTTCTCTTTGTACTTGGCCAGATCAAAATCAAGAACGTCATCGACGTTCATGCTGATAAGGCCGTGTTTGTCCAGGATGGCCGCGTGACTTGGGATTTCTTTATTGGTCAATTTTCTTACTCCGTAATATATATGCCCTGGCTTTGACACCGGGGCGCTTGGGTTAAACCGGGATTTCTTCGTCTGATAGGTCGTTAGTTACGTCCGCCGCCGTGCCTTCCTCGATGATTTCGGCGTCTGGGATTGGCGTTTCGTTTTGGGTTGCGTCCTTTACAGCGTTAGCGGCGCGACTGCCTGTCCGAGTAACTACCGTTTTGATCTCACCGGTCTGCGGGTCGTGGGCTGGCTCGTCGCGGTCATCAAGGTCTTGGAACGCACGATCAAGGTCGGTTGACTGCGGGCATAGCTTGGCGACTTTGCGCAACACGGTCTTTGTGGCCATTTCCTCGTACCATTTCGCCCAGATGCCGATTGGTTTGCCTTCCTTGTTGCCGGACCTCGACACCATGCGGACTTTTTCAATCTGTCCCATGTCCATGAACGCGCGAACCTTGCTGCCATCTTTCAGCGTGACAACGGCATAAGCACCAATCATCGGGCCTTTTTCATCAAACAGAATAGGTTCATGGCGAAGCGTTTCGGTATCACCCTTGATGTACTCGAACTTGCCCCGCTTCCATTCCTGCTCGTAAACGATGCCGGTCGAGATGTTTTTAACCTCCCCAGTATTCCGCATCTTCTTGATAATGCCCGCGACCATTGGCATGTAAGTGGCGACATTGCCGAACATGACAAGCGCGGCTTCACGGTTGTCGATAACAAGGCCATCTTGGGCGGCCAGCGTGATCGCTTTTAGTACCGAACGACGATCAACCGTGTCTTTCATCAGGTCGGGGTTGCCGTTCAGCGCTGTGATAGCAATGCGGGTGAACTTCTCAGATGGGATGTGGGACGGTAGTGCCAGTTTAAATTCCGGCTCCATCTTGCGAACGGCATCGGCGATAGTCAGTTGGCGTGTTTGTGGTGCATTTGTGGTCATTGGTTTTTACCCTTCTTCGTTGTTAAATCAGTTATCAGTAATTGACGATAGCCCTTTCGCGGGCCGACATGAGTGCCGACCATTTCAGGGGTTACCAGTGTGCCGACTGTGTCTTTCGTCCAGCCTGCCGTCAGTTTGTAACGCTCGGTGAATGCCCCGGTGTCGTTGGCAATGCGGCTGTGTATCTGCGCTTTCAGGGCGGACAAGTCAGCCTGCACGGCCTTTTCTTCGCCTTTCAAGCGGCTGTATTTCGACAGCATTGCCTCGAACTCGAAATCCTCCGTCAGGTTCAGGTCTGCCGGACCATTGGCCCCGCGATACAGCTCGTCAATCACGCTGCCGTCGCGGTAAAAATCCGGCTGCGGCTCGATGCCGGCCTCTACATCGGCCCAGAACTTCTTGACCGCCGCCCGCAAGCCCGCGCCAAATTCAGGATCACGCGCCTGCCGGTATTCATGGAAATCATAAATCCCCGTGAAGGCTGCAATCATCCCCCAGCTATGGCGGTCGGCGCATTCAAGCTGGTGCTGCAACTGGATTTCGATGTGCGGCGGGATTTCCTCCGACCACTTTTCCTTGTGCTGGAAAAAATCGACGGCCTTGATCTCCAGGATGCCCCAGCCCAGATCAGGGTGCAGGATTTCCCAATCGAAGGATGATGCCATGCGATCGCCGGGGATGCGGACGTAATCCTTGAAGGGCCGCACTTCCATGCCGAGTTTTTTGCCAACCTTGCGGGCGGCGTACTGCTCCATGTCGCGGCCTGCCTCGATGCGCTCGTTCGATTGAAACGGAACGTGGACGCCGGATTTCTTGGCGTGGTACAGCTCGAAAACAGTCAGGTAAGGCGACAGGTCGAACAGGGCGGGCGACATCGTGGATGTGATGTCGGCCTCGCGCAGCTCAAGCCATTGTTCCTCGCTGGTTATAGTGATGATTTCGCGGGTCATTAAAGAGCGTCCGCAATAGCTTTTGATTTCTGGCTATAAAAGTTTACAGCCTCCTCAAAAACATAACCATGAACCGTCAAATGCACTGGCGTATTGCCGCGAGATGTTGCGGCTCGGGTATATACCGAATTGATACCTTTCGTTGAGGAAACTCTCAAAACCTCATAATCTGATACGATAGGCAAAAGAGCATAGCCCTTGCTGATCAGATAATTGGCAAACTCCTTTAAATCATTTACATGAAGCAAGGATCGACTTCTTTTATTGATTTCGCGGGTCATTCTAAATCCGCGTCGGCATCAGGACGGCCAACCAGTTCGGCAGATTGCCGGTAACACGGATCGGGCCTTGGTTTTCATCTGAAAATGCCAACTTTATCATACCCAAGCCGCCATTCAAGCGCTCTGACTTGTAAAGCTTGTCCATATAGGACGCATTGAAGCCCAGCTCGTCAAACGACAAATTGCGCTCTTTGCATGATGCCGCGTCTGGAATTACTCGTGATGTATCGGGAAACGTGCCATCGATCAGCTTAAAATTGATCAGGCCGTCATTCATCTCGACATTCAAGCGAAGATTATCGACGTGACAAGCAACCAGCAATTCATCCTTGGTTACACCGAAACCTTTTTGAAAAGACTTTTTGGCGAGGTTATTAACTAAAAACGCCGGAACGATTATGTTCAGACCGATGAAATCCATATCAGCTTGAAGCTGCTCAGAAATTACCTGGATCAGAAAATGGCCATTTGTGGTTTCATAAATCACTTGGCCTTCCCGCTCAAAAATGTGAACGCCGCATAAATAGTAGCGGGTTTCTTCGTTGGACATGGCTGGTGCGCAAGTTGCCAATGCTTTAAAATCAATGTTGAAGTCAAGTGTTTTGGTCACGTCATAGTCTCCTGGTTGGTTTCTGTTTACTAGTCAACCATAAGGCAACCATCGGGCAACGTCAAGATAAAAAAATGCACCTAGCCAATTATTTTTTCGGCCTGCTCCGGCGACCGCGCCACGCCAGCATATCCGCCGTTTTTCGTCACGAAAGCGATAAAATCCTGCTGCTCCCTGCTGGCAATGCCGAGGTCGGTTTTCACTTCCAGCGCCAAAAACACCGCGACAGTCTGCCCGACCATCTCCGGCGTGATCGTCACCGGCACGAACCCGATCAGGTCCGAGGCTCCCGCCGTCAGCAAGCCAGCGGCAACAATCCGCTTGCCGTCGAAGCTGCGAAATTTCCCGCGCACGTTCTTCCAGGTGACGGCCCCGCGCTTCGATAGCGACTGCATGATCGCGTGGACGACGTTCGTTTCAGCCTTGGCCATCGACAGCCTCCACCGGCAACGCAACCACCGTCGGGAAGCCCATAAACAGCGAAAACGGTGCGGTAAGCTGCACGTCGTCGCGCACGGCGGTCACGTCGATAAACTGCCCGCCCTCCCGAATAACCGCCTTGACGTCCTCGCGGGTCCAGCCGTTCTGCCGGACGCGGCGCACGATGTATTCCTTGTGTTGCTCGGCGGTTCCGACGAAAATCAGGTCGCCGTGGTTAAATACTTTCATCGGGTGGCCCTCCGTCCGGCCATTTCTTCAGTCATTTTTCTAGCGGCCCAAACTTCGGGGTCTTTGTAGCCCTTCGATTTAGCCACGTTTATCAGGATCGCCAGCTTCTTTTCGGCTTCCTTTACCTGGGCGACGCGCATCGCCTCGCGGTCAACTTCCATCAGGTCGCCGTCGCGTTCCTCGACCTCGCGGCTTTGGATCGGGTACACGTTCCCGCAGTTCGGGCAAACCGGCTTCGGTCGGTGAGCAAAGTGGCACACCTCGCACTGCTTATTCAGGACTGCACTTTCGGCATCGGCATCATAGCTGGCCTTTTCGCGCCCAGCCAAGGACCATTCCCGGTCATCGTCTGGAAACCCATGCACCTTGAAATTCCCCGCGTGGTCGAAAATCATCGCCGGAAAATCCTTCTTGCGTAGCACCCTCCCCCATTTCTGCAACTGCAACGACAGGCTTTTCGTGGGCCGCAAGTCAGACATCGACTCGACCGTGACATCCATCCCCGCCGCGCTGCTCAGGTCAAACCCCGTGTGCATCAGATCCACACTGGTCAGGTTCAGCAATTCCCGACGAGCAAACGCCCGGATAATGTTTCGGCGCTCGTGCTTCGGGGTTTCGCCGTCAATCGCCATGGTCGGAATACCGGCATCGCGGAAACTTTGGGCAACCATCTCACTGTGCTTCCGGCTGGTGCAAAACGTAATGTTCAGCCTGCCAATGCAATGCTCCCGGTAGTGCTTGACCGCATCGCCGATCAGGGCGCTGTCATGCTCCATCAGCTCGGCAAGCTGGCCCTTGGCGTAATCACCGGCCACCGTCTTGATCTGCGACAGGTTCGGCGTACCGAAAGCGAACGGGCGGAAATCGGACAGGTATTTATTCTCGATCAGCCACGCCACGGACGGGCCGCGCACCATCGCGCCATACCACCGGTCCAGCCCCTGCCCCGACAGTTTCCACGGCGTTGCACTCAACCCGACAATGAATGCACCGCGCGCCTTGTAGTAAGCGATGATCTTATCCAGCGCGGCTGCCCCGTAGTGCGTTTCATCCACGAAAACGACGTGCGGCTGCACCTTATCCAGGCGGTTTAACAACGAACCCACCGTACAGATATGCGTTTTCGAGTACGGGTTATATGCCTCTCCCGCCGCGACGAACGAATGCGGGATATCGAAATCATTGAACGTCTGCGACATCTGCGCCACCAGCTCGATGCGCGGCACGATAAAAATCGACTTGAAACCCTTGGCCTGGCTGGCCTCGATCTGCGCCGCCGCCATCCTCGATTTACCGATGCCGGTCGGTCCCTGCATCAGGACGTATTTCTCGCCGGAACGCATCAGCTCACGGCATTGTTTGTTCATCTGGGTTTGGTGGTCATATAGCGATACGGTCACGCCACGACACTCCGCGCATCGTCTGCCCGAAACCAGCCATCAGGATCAGTCTTTTGGATAGCCCGCCAATTTTTGAGCGAAGCCAGATAAAACTTGTACTCGTTTGGCCCGTGTACACGCTCGAAATTGTGCGATCTATCGACCATCTCGTCACATTTCTGGCAGAAATACGTCGTGCCATCTTCGCTCAGGTCGCCGTGGACCAGCCAGCGCGTTTTCATAGGTCTAACTCCTTGTCAAAAATGGGAGGCTTTTCATCGTTACAGAAAACCGATATCGGTAGGCGCACCGCATCGCCCTTGACCCCGCTGGCGAAATAGACTGACTTCCGCTTCTCGGCCCCGGCCACGTCGAGCAAGGTCCGGCTCCATTTCACGGACCATTCCGTGTCCTTGAGCAGCTTACCCAAGTTCTGCGACCGGTTGGCGATATCGACAAACCCCGATTTCACCGCGATCCCGTGGTAGCGCAAGGTCTTGTCGGCGTCGTGGTCATCCATGCCCCGGTGGACCATCTCGATCAAGTCACCGACGGACGCCTCCCGATGCCCGCCGCCCGTGCCGTAGCGCACAAGGGACGACGCCAAATGCTGGGCCAGTCGCGCCGGATCGCCTTCCTGGTCGATGATCGTGTGATCAGTCCAGTCATACTCGCGTATCCATTTTTCCGCCGTCTCAGGCTCTATGCGATCGGTTCGACCAAGCAAATACAGGCCCGCCAGCATGGTGCCGATCTGCTGGGATGCGCGTGGGCTGCCCAGCACTACCCGCGCGGCCTTCTGAAAAACCCGGATATTGTGGACGAGGTTGTTGAAGTTCGCCAACGTCCGCGCCAGCAATCGGGCCGGATAATCATCGGTAATCGTTTCCTCGATCATCGCCAGCAAGTCCTCGTATTCCTGCGCGGCAGTCGGCTTGCGGTTCTTCTTGATAACCATGAAACTGATCCGGCTCTCGTCGGCAGTCTTATTTATCGGCGGGTTGATTGCCGAAAAACAGGCGCAAAACCGGGCCTTGAATGGCCGCTGGCCAAACTTTTTCACCGTCGAACCAGTCGAGGCTTTCCTTGCCAGCTCGATCACGTTATTCATCGTCAAGCTGGGTTCGGCCTCATCAAAAATCAGCGGCCTGCCGTCGTAAGCCATCATCTCGCGGATCGCCGGCTCGGTGGTGCCGCCGTCCACGTTCAAGGAAAACCGACCAAGCACCGGCTTAATGATGCGGTCCATCACGGTCGATTTACCGCTTTCGGCTTCCCCCGTGATATAGATATGCGGGCGATACATCAGGGCCGAACACAAGGGCGCAATCACCAGCCAGCCAGCCAAAAGCGAACCGGACAGCTTGTTTTCCCACGTTACCAACTCGCATATGCGACGCAACTTGTGGGCATCGAAATTCCCCAACGGGTGTGCCGACGGCTCGATCAGCTTCGCCGCGGCAACATAGCTGTAGTAACTGCGGAACGTGTTAAAGCCGATGCGCTGGCCGTCAACGTAAACGGCATCGCCGCAATGCAGCACAACCCGGCCCTCGTCAATCCAGGCACCGCCGCCGCGCACCCGATCTTCCTCTTGAAATACGCCGCGCTCCTGGGCAATGGCGATCATTTCGTTCATGGAATACAGCACCATTTTCGTGGTCGATATCTTGTCGGCACCGGAAAACTTGCGTTCCCACGCATCCAGCGTGTCGAGCTGCAATAGGTTCTGGATGGTGTGGCCGGATGCCGTCAGCGACACGATTTGCCGCGCCTTGAAAGGGAAATAGTAATAATGGCCGTTGTTGTAGCCCAGGATGCGAAACCGCATTCCCATGTCGCCCTTGCTCTCGACGGGCGCCTCGTCAACCTGATAGGACGCGCCCCGATCCTCTTGCACATAGCCGTCATCTGAGACGCTAATAGGATCGGGGTCGGCCATTGCAGCGGGTGGTTCAGCAAAGCTGATCGCTGCAATTCTGTCTCGTACCACAGAAATTCCCTCTGTGGCAAATAAATCATTGAAGTCCGTCCGGCGCGCCGCGTCATCCTCCGGGAACTCCGGCCACACGACCGCACCGCCATCAATAGATGCCGCTGCCTCGCGCGCTTTTTCAATGCCCGGGTTCCACGGGCTGCCGTCCGGTTTGCGAGTAAATTGATCGTTATCGGCTGCGAAAATGAACTTCGTTTCAGGGTATTTCGCCCGTAACGCCTGCGCAACGGGTTTAAGGTTTCCGGCATCGAACGCCACGATCACGGGCAAGGCGGTGGCCTGACGAACGGCATCGCCTGTCGCCAAGCCCTCGCAGATCACCATCACGTCTTTCGGCTCGTCCTTGGTTGCCAGCGGATAATAACAGCCCTTTTTCCGGCCACCCGCGATGAACAGCTTCTCGCCGTCCGCCGCAATGGTCTGCACGTTGAACAACACGCCCTCAGCATACATCGGCACCAGCAACAGATCACCGTCCTGCCGCAATCCGTTCACCTTGGCCTGCTTGCGGGTCAGGTAGGCATGCGCCGGATCGGCAGGCTTACCCGCTGACCATATTGCCTTCGCACGAGCAATCGCGGCCTTGTGGCGCTCGGCCTGCTCGATATCAGCCTGTCGCCGCGCATCGTCGCGCTTCTTTGCCCAGGCGGCTTTTTCCTCGGCAGTGAACTTGCGGTTAGATTTTGAGTGCCAGTTGTGGCTATCGCCGCCCTGCCTGCGGTCGCCGAAAGAGCCGCGCGCAAAGTCACCCTCGGTTCGCAGGATATACCAACCCTTCTTGTGGCCCTTGGGATCGCCCTCGATCTGGTAGTCGGCGGGCCGTTCGCGGTCGGCGATGACGTCGGCGGTTCTGGCTGGCCCACAACCGGCAGCGGTCATGGCCTCGATAAATTCGGCTAGGTGGTTCATCTTGGTACTCAGGTAATGGACTATGTGCAACATCAGATTTGCACACCCGCCCCCAGCCGTCAATACCAAAAATCGCATATCAGGAAAAATGGCACCTGATATTTCCTGATAAACAAACATTTATTATTCAAGGGTTTATACCCATGTCAGGATATCAGGTCTTTTTCTAAAAAATACACCCTCTATAAAATATTCTGAAATTCTCGCGTATGCCCACCTGAGCGCGCACCTGCGCATGTGTGACGCGTTTGCATACACATCACCTGATATATAATATATTATTATATTAAACTTTTATAATATAAGGGTTTTAGTATCAGGAAACATATCAGGAAAAGTATCAGGTTTATGTTTTTGAGTTCCTGATACGCCTGACACGGCTTTTCCCTTGACACCCTTACCCCTGCCGGTGATATGCTCGGCTCATGACCCAGACACCCCGCCGCCACACGTCCGATGAAACCAGGCTTAAAAACAAGTTTCTTGCTTCCCTGACGCAGCCCTGTGACCTGACGAATGAACCCGAGCCGGACGACCAGCAGATTGAAGCAGTGCTGGTGGACATGGAGCGCAGCAAAGATTTCTTTCGGGGTTATCAGGAATAGGCTTGACTGACTGCGCTGGCTGTGATTTTCTGGCCGCATACTCAACCGCCTATGGAGCCACCATGTCCGTCACCACCGCCTGGATCAAGCAACGCCAGGACATCACCGGCCTCGATTACGCACCCGTTACCCGCCAGCTTGAAGTCCTCGACCAGGCCCGCAACCCGAACGACAGCGCATCGAACCAGCGCTTCCTGAACCAGATGTTGCAAACTATCGATCAGCACGAAGGCGGCAAGCAGTTGCCAGTTTTCCCGAAGATGACGCCCCGGTAGGTTTTGTATTCTGTTGAACAACAGGAAAATACTTAGATCCTCGACGAGTAAATTATTTCTTGAATAAATGCTTAGATTCTTTTGTCGTCATTGAAAGTTCATCTACATTTACGAATGAGCCGCGCCCCTGCGGTCATCTTCTGATTTTAGTATGAAACTAACTGCTGCCCTTACAATCGCTGCTCTATCCCTCGCCATGGTCGATTGCGGCAGCAAGAAAGATGATGCGACGCCTAACGTTATACCAACCTTGATGAGCTATGTCTCTTTGTACGTTGATGGTAATGGCCCCACCAATCTACCAGCCAGCGCTCTGAGCTATGGCGTGGATGCTGCCTACGGCGCAGCCCTAACCGCCTCGGCCGATGTTCAGGGGACAAATTATGCCGCTGTATCGAACCTTGCTGATTTGGTCAAGGATTCGACATTGACGCCTTTCAAGGACATCAATCCTCGCACGGGTGTGTTGCGGGTATCCCTGCCTAAAGGGGTGTCAAACGTGTTTAACGACATGAAAGACAACCACGTTACTTTTACGGCTACGACTAATGATGGTGCCTTTATTCATTACCAAAGCCATAACCCATACGGGATCGGTACACGCAAGGCATTGCGCCAGGAATTGGTCGATGTGCTGACGAGTACCGCGAAGAAAACGACGGCTAATAACCAGCCGAACGTCTACTCTTTCACTTATCACCCTTAGTCCTCACGGGTTTTCCTTGTAAAAACTCCTTGCGTCGCGCCGTGGCTGTGCTATCCTGTAGCCATGCCACGCCGCCGTTTTCGGGGGTCGCGCCTGTCGACCCGGCACACCAAGTTCCTATGGAGCGCCGGACGTGGCCGCCATGACAATCGGGAAATAGGAGCGCACAGGCAACTTTTAACCGCTGGGGGTTCTTTTGGCTCGTCGTTATCCACGATTTATCGTCCTGCCCTCCAAGGTAATTAAGGTTCCCACGGCACCCGGAGTGGTTTCCTTACCCGATCCAGTCTGGTCGGCCAACTCCCCCAAGGCTCAAGCGCTGGTTGTGCCGGCTGGCTTTGAGACACTACCGGCGCAAGGCTGGGTCATGGTCAAGTATGTCGCTACCACCACGGGCACGGGCGTCAACCAATACCCGATCATGTTGCATAACGGCTCGACCGCCAATTCGCTGTCAGTGCGCGTATTTACCGACGACACGCAGCGCATCGGAAACATCAAAGGCAGCACTGATGCCGCAAACCTGGCCGCCATGCGCAGCCGTTACAAAGTGCAGGCGAGCGAACTGCGCACGATTATCTATTCTTGGGATGTTGCTGCACAGCGTCAGGCATTGCTCACGGACGGCGTCTATGCCGAGGATCTAAGCAAGGTTGATTTCACTGGCCAGTCCTTGACGACACTTCAACTCGGTGGTCGGACCGGCGGTGCCGAACCGTTGTTAGGCTACATCGTCTCGGCGGAAGTGGGGAATGTGGCCCTTACGAAAGCCCAAATGACAGCCAAGGCGTATGAACACGCGTTTGTCATCGCCCTGGCCGGTCAGTCGAATGCTGCGAACATGGACAGCGCGTCTTTCAATTACACCGGCCATTACGGGATCATGGCCACTATGCCAGCGCAGGTGAGTAATAGCCGGGAAACGCTCGTGGTAAACGGGGCGACCGGCAGCACGTCGATCTTTGCCGTCAACGACGTTGGCGCGGGTTACTGGCGAAACGAAAACACCGGTGAGCGCGGTCCTGCTGCCATCAATTTCTACGCCAAGCTGTCAGAACTCGGCGTGACCCCGAACATGATCTTTTGGTCACAAGGCGAAGGCGATGCGTCAGGCGTCAAGACTAAAGCGGAATACAAGACGCATCTGCTGGCTGTCTTTCAGGATTTTCGCGCGACGTTCCCGAAAGTACGCATCGTGATCGGCAAGCTGGCGCGGCGTGGGCAGGCATACAACTATGCCCCGCAATACCAGATGGAAGCCGAGGCGCAACAGGAACTGATCGAAACGTATTCCTGGATCGTGGGTCAAGAGATTTACGATGTCGGCATGTTCGACTTTCTGCATGAAGATGCCGCCGGTTATGCAGTTTCGGGCCAACGCCTTGCGCGCAACGCGGCGCGGCTATTGGGTGCCAACCCAGCCGGCGGAACCAAGGGGCCAAAGCTGCTGTCTGCGGTCCGCTCCGGCGCGGTTATCACGGCAACCCTACAGCACGACGCCGGCACCGATTTCGTACCCGCAACCGGCATTGACGGTTTTTACTGCCACAACGGGGATGTCGCGGCGACGATCGCCAGCCTGACGACCAGCGCTGGGGCGGCCACGGTCAAGCTCAATCATGTCGCGCATGGCTTGGCCATCGGCGACAAGGTGACGTTCCCGACACCCGTAATCTTCCAAGGTATCACCTTGGTGGGATCTTACGAAGTTGCTGATGTACTGAGCACAGACCAATTCAGCATCCTGACGCGCGGTGGTTTTTCGGCCTCGACCACGGCAACGGGCGGCGGACCAATAAGCGCGGTTTACAACAAGCGCATCGCGGTTTCTTCGGCGGTACGCGCCTCCGGGACAACCGTAACCGTCACGTTGGCATCCCAGCCGAACGTATTACCGGCCACCCTGTACTACGGCTATGACGCCATGATTGGCATCAACATCGCCAACATTCTTAAGGACAACGGCGTGAATGTATTGCCCATGCGACGCGGCAAGCTGAGCATTATATAGGAAGGCATGATTGCCCCTCAACCTGAAACAGAAGCGTTTTTGCGAAGAATACATCATCGACCTGAACGCCACGCAGGCGGCAATCCGCGCTGGTTATAGCGAAAACACGGCGTACTCGCAGGGACAACGCCTGTTGAAAGATGTTGAGATTCAGGTTTATATTCAGTCGCTGATGAACAAGCGCGCCGAGCGCGTCGAAATCACGGCTGATTACGTCCTCAACACGGTGGTCGAGACTATCGAGCGCTGCCGTCAGGTGGCCCCGGTCATAGACCGTAAGGGTGAGCAGGTCTATGTCGAAAACAAGGACGGCAAGGTTGTGCCTGCCTTTACATTCGACGCCAAAAACGTCCTGAAAGGTGCCGAGCTGCTGGGCAAGCATCTGCGCCTATTCAACGAAAAAGCACCTGACGAAGACCCGGATAAGCCGGTGCAGCCCGTCAGCGTAATCGTGAACGTGGTCGACGCCAGCAAGAAGCCTGATGCCGACGCTTAATCTGCCGCAAGCGCGCTTTCTGGCCATGCCGCAGAAATTCAGGCTATTCGTCGCCGGCTTTGGCTCGGGTAAGACGTGGGTGGGCGGTGCCGGGCTGTGTCAGCACGCCTGGGAGTTCCCCAAGATCAATTCCGGCTACTTCGCCCCGACCTACCCCCAGATCCGCGACATCTTTTATCCGACGATTGACGAGGTGGCCTTTGACTGGGGGCTGCGCGCCAAGGTCCACGTCTCGAACAAGGAAGTCAGTCTGTATTCGGGTGCGCTGTACCGCAGTACCATCATCTGCCGGACCATGGACAACCCGAGCAACATCGTCGGTTTCAAGATCGGCAAGGGGCTGGTGGACGAAATCGACGTCATGAAAACCGAGAAGGCGCGGCAGGCGTGGCGCAAGATCATCGCCCGCATGCGCTACAATGCGCCCGGCCTCAAGAACGGCATCGACGTGACCACCACGCCGGAAGGCTTCAAGTTCGTTTACGAGCAGTTTGTCAAGCAAATCCGCGACAACCCCGCCCTAGCTGAGCTGTATGGCATGACGCAGGCCAGCACTTACGAAAATGAATCCAACCTGCCCGCCGACTATATCCCGTCGCTGCTGGCCTCCTACCCTCCCCAACTGATCGACGCCTACCTGCGCGGCCAATTCGTCAACCTGACCGCCGGCAGCGTGTATCCCAACTTCGACCGCATTGCCAACCACACGGGCGAAACGATGCGCGATGGCGAGGCGCTGCACATCGGAATGGATTTCAACGTGATGAACATGACGGCCATCATCAATGTGATCCGGGGCGGCTGGCCGCGCACTGTGGGCGAACTGACTGGGGTGCGCGACACGCCGACGATGGCGCGCATGCTCAAGGAGCGTTTTCCCAAGCGGGTGCTGACCGTCTACCCCGATGCATCGGGCCAGGCGCATAAATCCGTCAACGCCAGTGAAAGCGACCTATCCATCCTGCGCCAGAACAATTTCAGCGTGCGTGTCGATGGCACCAACCCAGCCGTAAAAGACCGCGTGAACGCAGTCAATGCCATGATCCTGAATGCCGAGGGCGAACGCCGCTGGAAGGTCAATACCAACCTGTGCCCGCGCCTGACCGAGGCATTGGAGCAACAGGCCTACGACAAGAATGGGGAGCCTGACAAGACCAGTGGGCAGGACCACCCGCCTGACGCGCAGGGCTATTTCATCAACCAGCTCTACCCGATCAAGCGGGCCGTCGTCCAAAAAATTGCGGTACACGGCACCTGATTTTATGCTACACTGTGGCAAACCACGAGGCCATGCATGACCGACCCCAGCGTAAAGCATAAACAATACGACGAGTTTTTCGACGTGTGGCGCAAGTGCCGTGACGCTAAGGAAGGGCAGCGCGCCATCCGCAAGGGGCAAACGATGTATCTGCCCGCCCTGGCAGGCCAAGAGATCGCCGATTACTTGAAATACCTGGGCCGCGCTAACTTCTTCAACGCCACCGCCCGGACGATCGAGGCCATGTCGGGCATGGTATTCCGCAAGCCAATGACGGTCGAGCTGCCGGCCGCTATGGCGCCGTGGGAGGACGACATCACCCTGTCGGACGAAACGCTGACCGACTTTGCCGAAAACTGCGTCACTGAGGTCCTGACCGTCGATCGCGCCGGCATCTTTGTCGACATGCCCCGCGCCGCCGATAACCTGACGATAGCGCAGGCCGACGCCCAGAATATCCGCCCCTATCTGGTGCTGTATCAGGCCGAGAGCATCATCAACTGGCGCATGGCCCGGGTCAACAACCGCTATATGCTGGTCGATCTCTGGCTTTCGGAATGGCATGAGAATGAGCAAGGCGAACAGGCCGAGCAGGTCCGGCAATTAACGCTGGTCGACGGCCAGTACGCGCAAGTCATCTGGCGCAAGCGAGAAGGCGGCGATTGGTTTCAATATGAGGTCATCGTACCGACCCGCAACGCCCAGGCCTTCGCGGAAATCCCGTTCTACGGCCTGTCGTCGCGCAAAGCCCGCAAGATGGACGTATCGACCCCGCCGATTGAAGCGCTGGTCGACGTCAACATTGGCCACTACCAGAACAGCGCCGACCTTGAGAACGGCGCACACATCGCCGGGCAGCCGACGCCCTGGGTCACGGGCCTGCAAGACAAGATTGGCGAGAATGGCCAAGCGGTATCGCAATCCATCTACCTCGGCAGTTCAACCTTCCTGTCGTTCCCTGACCCAAATACCAAGGTCGGCTTCCTGCAATGCGGTTCGGAAGGCTTTGCCACGCTCGAAAAGCTGATGGAGAGCAAAGTCGGCCAGATGGCCGCGCTCGGCGCGCGCATGCTGGCGCCGGAGAAAAAGGACGCCGAAGCGGCTCAGACCCACGAAATCAAGCGCGGCGGCGAAAGCAGCGTGTTATCTGCGACGTGCGGCGTGGTCGAACGCCAGATCACCAAGGCGTTGCAGTTCGCCGCGGCGTGGGTCAATAAAGCCGGTGAAATATCGGTCGAGCTTAACCGCGACTTCTTCCCGCCAAACTTTACCGGTGCTGACCTGTCGGCATGGGTGGCTGCACGTCAGGCGGGCGAAATCTCGAAGGAGACGCTGTTCGGTGTGCTGAAATACAGCGAGTGGCTGCCGGATGAGCGCACGTTTGGGGAAGAACAGGATGCCATTAAAGAAGATGGACCTACGCTCGGTTCGCTGACCGATACCCCTGCTGAGTGAGGCATGAATGTTCGAACCGCCCGTCTGCACGAAAATCGTTTACCAGACCCGCCAAGAGGCACAAAAGCAGGCCAACGGCATCATGCGCCGCAGTCATAAAACGGCGGTGGTTTACCTCTGCTCTCATTGCGAATACTACCATCTGACCTCCCAGCCGCATGATAGCCCCGACCGAAAGGCTAAGCGCCGCCGATGACCACCGTCAACGAACGCATCCTCGACGCCCAGATCAAGCACTCGATTTTCCTTGAGCGATACAAGGGCGGGGTGCTGCGCAAGATTATTGGCCAACTCAACGACAGCGAAGCTGACCTGATCGAGCTGATCGCCGGGCGGCTGGCTGGCATTGAGCAACGCGGCTTCGACCTTGGCCCCGCATCGACCAAGCGCCTGCAAAAGCTGCTCGATGACATCCGTCACAAGCGCACCGAGACCTATGCCGTGCTGGAAAGCCGCCTATCGAGCGAGATGGGCGAATTCAGCCAGTACGAGGCGGACTTTCAGATCCGGCTCGCCCAGAGCGCGGGGGTAACGCACACCTTCGCCCTGCCCAGCAATGCCCAGCTTAAGGCCATTGTGACCAGCCAGCCGTTTGGCGATGAGAAAGGCATGCGCCTCCTTTCGGCTTGGGCCAAGGGCGTCGGTGAGCAAGAAATCAAACGGGTGCATTCGGCCATTCGGCTCGGGCTCACGCAAAATGAAACCACCGACCAGATCGTGCGCCGCATCCGAGGCACCAAGGCACGCGGTTATCAGGATGGGTTGCTGGAAATCAGCCGACGCGACGCCGAGGCCGTCACCCGTACCGCCGTGGCGCACGTTCAGAACCGCGCCCGGATGGAGGTCTACAACGCCAATGCCGACATCGTGGATCAGCTGCAATACGTCGCTACCCTCGACAGCCGGACGACGCTGGTCTGCGCCTCCCGCGACGGCAAGGTGTATATCCTCAGCAAAGCCCCTGCCCTACCCGCGCATTTCCGCTGCCGGTCGATACTGGTGGCTTATTTCAAAGACGACGAGGTTGGCAATCGCGCCTCGATTACCGGCCCCGTGCCTGCCGACACTACCTATGCCGCGTTCCTGAAAAAGCAGTCCATCGCGTTCCAGGAAGATGTGCTGGGCGTCGAGCGTTCGCGTCTGTTCCGCGCTGGCACCCCGCTGGACAAGTTCGTTGACAAATCGGGACGCACCTATACACTGGCAGAGCTGCGGAAACGCGAAACCTAACCCGAAAAGGTGATGAATGAAATTGAAATCCGTCCTCGACAACCTCGATGGTGTCGATGAAGCCCTGAAAGCCGCCTACACCGAGAAGGACGGCAAGTTCTGCCTTAACGTCGAAGGTTTGCAGGAACATCCTGACGCCAAAGCATTGAAAACCGCTCTCGACAGGGTGCGCGACGAAAAAAAGGCGTTGCAAACGCAGTTTGATGGTCTCAATGGCCGTGTCGGCGACTTGCCGGACGATTTCGACTTGGCCGAATATAACCGCCTGAAAGATGCGGCACCTGGCGATGTGGATAAGCGTTTGGCCGACCAGCGCACCCAGATCGAAGCGCAAAATCAAAAGGTCGTTTCCAAGCTGACCGGCGAGCGTGACGCAACCAAAGCCAAACTGGACAAGGTGATTGTCGATGCGACCCTGAACGCGGCAATCGCCGACCTGAACCTGGCGCCCTTTGCCGTGAAACCCGTTCGTTCGATGTTCAAAGACGATATTAAGGTTGCCTACGAGGGCGAAGAAGCCATTGTCACGATCAACAACATGCCGGTCGGCGAACACCTGAAAACCTGGGCGGCGAGCGACGAGGGCAAGCCATTCGTTGCGGCACCCGGCAATGGCGGCGGCGGCGCTGGTGGCGGGGGCGGCGGAAGCCAAGACTTCACTAAGAAATCCGAAACCGAACTGTTCCAACTATCATGCGCTGGTAATCAGCAAGCCGAAGCCGAATTAAAGCGTCGTAGTGGGGTCAAATAAGCCCGCGACCATTCATGCCAAAAGCCCCCGTAACAAGGGGCTTTTTTAATGCTTGCGCTTCAGGCCGTTCGGTGTAATAATGCCGAAAAGGAATGAGCGAGACGCTTTCCTGAGATTACCGCGCTCCATGCGCCCGCCGCGTCAGTGACCTGGCCATCACTCCGCAAGGCAGTGCCTTGAAACCCCCACTACCCCTTTCAATGCCTGCCCTATGGAGTTTCCATGACCATCACGAAGCTGTCGGACGTAATCATTCCCGGCACCAATCAAGGACAATATGCCGCCGGCATCATTGCCCGCAAATCCATTCAGAAATCCGCGCTGTTCCGCTCGGGCATCATTACGCAGATCAACGATGAAGCTGTCGGCCTAGGCCTTGCCCTTGAAAAGGGCGGCAAGTTCGTCAACGTGCCGTTTCGCAATCCGTTGACCGGTGCCGAGCAGATGCTGAACGATAACAATGACCTTGTTATCAACAAATTCACCTACGGCATCGAAATCGCCGCCCTGAACGCCCGCGCGCAGGTATATGGTGTCACCGACTTGGCCGTCGACTTCTCTAAAGATGACCCGATGGGCCAACTGACCGACGCCTGGTCTGATTACTGGGTCGAGCGCTACCAAGTGCAGCTTATCAACGTCCTGAACGGTGCGCTGGGTTCGACCGGCATGGCTGGTAACGGTACTGATGTATCCGGTACGTCCGGCGCAGGTGGCGTTATCTCCGCTGGCGGCTTTGTCGCAGCCTCGCGTAAGCTGGGCGACCAGTCGAGCCGTTTGGTAGCTATCTCTATGCATTCGGCAGTTATGACAGCTCTGATCCTGCAAGACTTAATCGTCTATATTCCGGGTTCCGACCAAGGCGCGTTAATCCCAACCTATATGGGCAAGGAAGTTATTGAGGATGACGGCATGCCTTACGACCCCGCTACCGGCATTGCCACGATGTATCTGTTTGCGCGCGGTGCCATCGCGTTTCAAGAAGGGTTGCCGAAAGTCGCCGCCGAAGTGGACCGCGCCTCGCTCACCAACGGCGGTCAGGAATGGATGGTATCGCGCAAGCGTTACCTGATGCATCCGCGCGGCTTGGCCTGGAACACCGCAGCTACTACTGCGGACCCAACGCCGAACAACGCCGAGCTGGCAACGACGACCAACTGGACGCCGGTCATTTCGCCGAAAGAAATTGGCATCGTCAAGTACCGCTTCCGCGTCGCTTAAACCTGTGGCGGGGCTTCGGCCTCGCCCTTTTCTCTTATGGAGTATCCCATGACCACCACGCCAAAAGCCCCAACGGCCCCGACAGTCAATAAAGATGCGTCTCCCTTGACCGAGGCCCCACAGGTCGCCGTCGATAACGAAAACGCCAAAACCATCGATCAAGATGGCGTTTACGAGCCTCATGCCGGTTATCAGGATAATCCTGCCGATTCGCTGGCCGACTTCGATACCTCGAAAAAGCGTGCCTCTACATTGGCTGACGGCACCACGCAGGACGATCATATCACACGCCCGGTCGCTAACAAAGCTGACGGCTCGCTGCAAGCCGCCGGCGTCAAAGTAAACGAGTAGCGCATGTTCGTTGTCGCGGATGGTGTGAACTACGAAACGGCCAACAGCTATGTGTCTGTTGAATACGCCGATGCGTACCACGCCCTCCGCGACAACGCCGCCTGGGCTGCCAAGGCCACGCCCACCAAGCAAGCCGCACTGGTCAAGGCGACCGATTACATTGAGCAGGCCTATGGCCAGCGCTTCGTCGGCACGGCAACGCTTGGGTCGCTCCTTGCCTGGCCCCGTTTCGTGTCGGGCGTGGATACCCTGAATTATATCCCCGACGCCTTGAAAAAAGCCGTTTGTGAACTGGCCCTGGAGGCCATGACCGGGCCATTGAACCCGGTATACACCGCCAAGCAAGCCGTGAAGCGCAAACGCGTCGAAGGGGCGGTCGACATTGAATACCGGGACGATGCTCCGACATCACCCCTGCGGCCCGCCGTTATCGGCCTGCTTTCGCCCCTGCTGGTTCTGCCCAGTCTCAACCGCCCCGTGGTGCGCGTGTGAGCGAGCTTTACGACGATTTCGCGGATACTGCCGAGGAACTGATCGCCGAGTTTGGCCGTGACATCACCCTGCTGAACCGCCAAAACGGCGGCTTTGACTTCGCCGCCAACCGCGTGATCGATGGCACCGATACCATGCGCACGGTGCGCGCCGTGTTCACCGACTACAAAGCCAAGGACATCGACGGCACGGTTATCCGCCAGGGCGATAAGCTCTGCCTGGTTGCCGGCGCGGTGGACGCGCGGGAAATCCTGATGGACGGCACCGACCAGTATGCTATCATCAGCATCGAGGCAGTCCAACCGGGCGACACGCTGATTTTAAGCAAGGTGCAGGTGCGGCGATGACGGGATGCAGAATCGGCAAGGTCAAGTATAAAGGCTCCAATATTGTATCCTTTCCGACAAATAAATCTATAGAAACCGATGCTGTTGCCCTGTGTCGTGAAATATTGGATATGGCCCGTTCTGGTAAGCTGGCCCACATTTTGGTTGTTGCTGTAAGTGACGATGGCCATCCCTTCACGCAAATAAGCAAAAACTTTGAAGGCAGTATTTATCCTTTTTTTGCAGGCCTCGACTTGATGAGAAAGACCTTGTTGGATTGTTTTGTGGTCGAGGAAACGAAATGACCTCCGTAGCTGACCAGATCGCCGCCGCCCTGAAAACCAAGGTCTACGCCGTACAGGCCGACCTTGTGCGCGAAACGGCTATCCGGGTTGCCGATAACATCGCCGCCGCCACGCCGGTCGACAAGGGCCGCGCCCGCGCCAATTGGAACCTGAGCGCAGAAGCGCCTGACCTGACCACAACCGAAAGCACCACGCAACAGAGCTATGATGC
This sequence comes from Janthinobacterium lividum, assembly GCA_050954665.1. Lineage (GTDB taxonomy): Bacteria > Bacteroidota > Bacteroidia > Cytophagales > Hymenobacteraceae > Hymenobacter. The sequence goes on along the minus strand of JBPBPC010000045.1, from coordinate 153,572 downwards.
TGAGCAATTTACCGGTGAAGGAAAGGCGCTGTACGTCTCCAACGGCTTGCCCTACATCGAGCGCCTGAATGAAGGATCGTCGGTGCAGGCCCCGGCCAACTTCGTGGAGCAAGGCGTCATGCTGGCCAAGCGCCAAGCCGAGACAGCGGCGAAACGGCGGGCCACGTGACCATCAGCTTCGAGCAGGCCACCGCCATCATCCGCCAGCACTTCAACGCGCAGTGGGCGAGCCTGACCGCCATTGCCCTGGATGACGTGCCGTTCGACATCCCCAACGGCCAGACTTGGGTACGCCTGAGTATTCAACACGCCATGGGCTACCAAGCCACCACGGGCGCGCCCGGGAGCAATGCGTTTCGCCGGGAAGGGCTGGTCACGGTACAGATTTTCCAGCCGAGCAATCAGGGCGGCTATGATGCGCGGGCTAAGGCCGAGATCGCCACGGCTATTTTCCAGCGCCCCCGCGTGAATGGCGTTCTGTTTCACGACGTTACACTGAAAGAGGTTGGCAATACCCCGGATGGCTGGTATCATGTCAACATCAAGGCCCAGTTTGAATACGACACCATCGCATAGGAGCGACCATGACCGACAGTTCCCAAACCCAGATTGCCTACGTCAAGGAAACCACGTATGGCGTCACCCCGGCCAGCCCGACGTTCAAGAAATTCCGCACGACGAACATCCCCTCCTTGGCCCCGAATAACCAGTTCATCACGAGCGATGAGATTCGTTCGGATCGCAACGTGCCGAATGTGGTCGCTTCGGGCCAGTCCGTAGCTTTTGATCTGCCGATTGAATTTTCTTATGGCTCGTTCGATGACTTGTTGCAAGCTTTCATGGGCAACACCTGGACCGGCAACGTGTTGAAAAACGGCACGGCGCTGACGTCATTCAGCTTCGAGAATAAGTTTGTCACCAACGGCGGGCTGCGTTATGACCGCGCCAAGGGCGTGATGGTCAACACGATGGCGCTGAGTTTGTCGGCCAACGGAAAGGCAACTGGCAGCTTTGGGGTGATGGGGCAGAAAAGTGATAGCGCCAGCGCGGCCCTCGCCAGTTCGACCTACGCCGATCCGGCCACCACGGACTTTTTCACCGCCAACGACAATTTTGCCATCACCTTGGGCGGTGTGGGGACGATCTCGGTGATGTCGGTGTCCCTGTCCGGCACAAATAACCTGCGTATGATCCCGGTTGTCGGTTCCAAATACACCGACGGTATGGGCCTGGGTCGCTTCGAGGTTACGGGTTCCTTGCAGACATATTTCAAGGACTCTGCGCTGTACGATGCCTATCTGGCTGCGATTGCGGCGGGGACTTATTTCGCCCTAACGCTCAGCTTCAATGATCCGGTGACCGGGAAATACGACATCCTACTCCCCAAGGTCAAGCTGACCAGTTCCAGCAAGCCAGGCGGAGCAAACAACGCCGACGTCATGGCCTCGTTCGATTTCAGCGCCGTCGTCGATACCACCGCCGGTTGCGCTATGCAAATCACTAGGACGCCCGTCACTCCGTAATCAGATGCCGCCCGAACGGCTATGATATGCAACCTCGTTCGGGCGGGGTTGCGCCATTCTCCCGAAAGGAATGACACATGGCCAAGAAAAACGAAGCCGCCGCCTTGTTGGCTGGTATTCTAAAAGCCGCCCGCGATAAGTATGAAACCGACCCTGTCTTGGAAACGACCAAGGGCATTGACGTTGAAGTCGATGGCGTCGGCACATTCACCGTCTTGCGGGCGCATGGTCGCAACCAGAACTTTATTAAGGCTTATCGCGATAAGGTGTTGCCCTATACCGAGAGTGCCGAGGCCAAGGCCATCAAGGGCGACGATCCCAAGCTGGAAGCCCTGAACCGCGAGGTGTTTGCGGAAACGGTTATCGTGGGCCTGAAAGACCGTGACGGCCATGCGGTCGAATATAACGAAGATGTCCGCGCGGCGGTGATCGACCTTCTGGCTGTCACCCCTGACCTCTATACGCTGTTGCAAAGTGAAGCCGTCACGGCGGCCAACTTCCTCAAGCGCCCGCAAGAGGTCGAGGAAAAAAACTAACCGAGGCCCTAGCGTGGAATCTGCGCTACGGCCCCAATATCCAGTTCTTCATGAAAGCCAAGGCGCGGGGTGAATCGACACCGCTGGACAACCAGCCGCACTTGCTTCCCCACCTTGGCTTTTATCTGGACGCCTTTCAATCCCTGCGCTATGATAGGCCGATAGGAATGGCGCTCGGCCCGATACCATGGTCATCCCTTGATCGGTACGCCCAGCGCTACGATGTCGGCGATTTCGACGTGTTCGAGAGCCACATCCGCGCCCTGGAAAACGTGCTGCTGCAACATGAGGCGAAAGAGGCCGCGAAGTGACCACCGATGTCGGCATTGTAGTAGGAATTATCGCGGACGACAGCGGCGCGCGGGTTATTAAGCGCTCGCTCGATGATGTCGCGGTTGCCAACAAAAAGGTCGAGGACACCACCAAGGCTGTCGGAGCGGCTGCTATCCGCGCCAGTATTGCCGAAAAAGCCTTTGCTGCGGATACCCAGAAGGTCAACGCGGCCACGGTCGCGGCGGCGGCGGCACAGGGCAAGGCCGAAAACGCCATGCGCTCGGCGGCAATCGGTGCGGAGAAGCTGGCCGAGGCAGAAAAGCGCCTGGGGCTTGAGGCGCAGAAAACGGCCACGGCCACGGCGAATGCGGCGGCGGCGCAACAGCGGGCCGAGAACGCCATGCTGTCAGCGGCGCAACAGGCCAAGAAGCTGTCGGATCAGCAAGCGCGCCTGACGGATGAAATAAAGAAAACTAACTCGATTTTAGAAGCCGGCAAAAACCTCATAGCCACCTATTTCGGCATTCAAGCGGCTAAATCTCTCCGTGATACGGCCATGTCTGCCGAAGCCCTGCGGTATCGCATGTCGGCGGCGGTCGGCTCATTCGGCGATGCTGGGGACGCGCTCAAGTTTGTGCATGACGAATCCCAGCGGCTCGGCCTATCATTCAAAGACACGGCGGGCAGTTTTGCCGGTTTTAGCGCCTCGGCTTTGCGGGCGGGTCTCTCCATGCAGGATGTCAAAGACATCTTCACCGGCACCAGTGAGGCGATCCGCGCCCTTAAACTGAACGAGCAACAAGCTAACAGCGTGTTCCTTGCCTTGGAACAGATGGCGGGCAAAGGCACCGTCCAGATGCAGGAATTGAAGCTGCAACTGGGTGCGGCGCTGCCGGGCGCCATTGAGATTTTCGCCACGGCGATGGGCAAGACGCCCCAGCAGTTTTATAAGATGGTCGAGGCTGGTGAAGTAACCACCGACAGTCTCAAGACCATGGGGCGGGCGTTCCACGATGAGTTTGGCGTGGCAGCGGTCGAGGCATCCCATTCTGCCGCCGCCGAGACTGCCCGGTTCAACAACACCGTTTTCGAGCTGGGTGATACCGTCGGCAACAGCACGGGCTTAATGACGGCCTACAAGGATTCGCTCGGGGGCCTATCGAAAGGGTTTTCGGACACCGGCAATCTGGCCGACATCCTGCGCGCCGCCGTCCTCTCCCTGCGCGATGTGTTCGACACGCTGGCCATTTCTATTGGCACGGCGTTTTCGCTCGTTATCAATGCGGTCAAGGAAAACATCAATGGGGCGCTGGAATTGCTCAACGGCTTGAAAGAGGGCTCAAACCGTTACCTCGGCACCAATTTTCAGCAAAGCACGATGCTGTCGACCACTTCGGCGATGGACATTGTCAATGGCGGTTCCGATACCTTGAACGCGGCATACCAGCATAACCTCAATGCTTACCGTGCGTCCAAGAATTATGACGCGGTCGCCGACAAATCCGATCCCGCCAAACAAGCGGGGGCTGCGGCGCAGGCGGCGCAAGCACAGGCCGATGCGCGGGCAAGCGCTGCGGCAAAGGCGGATAAAAAGGCCGAGGCCGAACGCCGCCGTCAGGAAGCCGAGGCAAAACGCGCCGCCGCGCCCGGTTTAAAAGCCGAAAAGGAAGCCGCCCGCGAACAGAAAAAGCAGCAAGATGAATTGCAAGCCGCCATCAACGGCAGCCGGACGGAAGCCGAAAAGCTGAATGATGAACTGGCCCGGTTGCAAAGCCTGAAAACCGGCGCAACGGTTCAACAGATCGACTTGCTGAATCGTGGCATCCGTAACACGCAGGGCGAAATAGACAAGCTGGCCCTGAAAGCCGAGTTGGACAGTCCGTTGGCGAAAGGCTTTGCCGCCGTGGCCGACGAGGTGCAGGACAAGTTCAAGGACGCATTCAAGGGGGCCTTTGACGGCGGCGGGTCTTTGTTTAAGAAATTCGCCGACGGCATCAAGGCAACTTTCAAGTCGCTGTTGCTGGATCTGGCTTATCAGGCGGCGGTCAAGCCGATTGTGGTCTCAGTTTTGGGGGGCATCGGTGGCAGTCTGGGTCTGTCGGGCAGCGCGCTGTCATCTGTGCTCGGGACTGGTGGCGCGCCTGGCGCTGGTGGCGTCGCTGGCGCGGCTAGCAACGGTTTATCGCTGGCATCGCTCGGATCATCGGTTTTCGGAGCTGGAAAGGCGCTTTTGTCCGGCGGCAGTATTACGGGCGGTCTTGGCCAGTTCGCGGGCAAAGCCTCGGCGGCGCTTGGCGGCAGTTTTTCCACTAACGTCGGTGTGCAGAAATTCTTCACCAATGCAGGGAGTTTTGGAAATATAGCGGGCGGATTAGCGGGGGGATTGGGCGCTAACCTGCTCGGCCTTGGCAACAAGAATGGTTTAATCAGTGGCGCGGGCGGCACGATTGGCGGACTGATCGGCAGCGTTGGCGGTCCATTGGGTGCGGCGGCTGGCTCGTTTTTGGGAACCGCGCTGACGGGTCTATTCGGCGGCGCAAAACCTTCAGATAAAGCCCAATGGGGCGGCATCAATCTGGCGGACTTAACCAATTTCGGCACGGGTGGCTTGTCGGGCAAAAAATACAGCGACGAGAACGCCAAGTTCCGCGACGGGGTGCTGGGCAATGCCGGACAGCTGGCGCAGCTGCTTAAGGGCGCGGGCGGTTCGACCTCCGGCAGCCTGTTCGTTACCGTAGGCAACCGCGACGGCCTGCGTCTGGGCACGGGTAGCACGGAACAAAATTTCGGCACCAACCAACAGGCCTTTATCAACGCCGTCATGAAGCAGGTCACCGATAGCACGACAGGCCTTAATGCTACGATGAAGCAAATCCTCGACAAGACCGGCACGGGCGACCTCAACGCGCTGGCGGGCAACTTCGAGTTCGGCAAGGCCTATGACCAGCTTGGCAAGGTGGCGGACCCGCTGGGCGATGCCCTCACGGCCCTCAATAGCCAGTTCGACGCCATGCGTCAGACGGCCAACAACCTTGGCTTCCCGCTGGAAAAGATCAACACTGAGTACGCCAAGCAAAAACAGGCCGTGGAAGAAAATATCAAGGCACAACAGGCGGGCTTTTCGTCCTTTGCCGATCTGACGAAAGCCTTCGACGGCTTCTTCAACAGCCAGGCGCTCGGTGACAATTCCAGCTTGAACCCGCTGCAAAAATTGGGCGTGGCGCAATCCGATTTCGGTGGGTTACTGAGCAAGGCGCAAGGCGGTGACCTGTCCGTCACGCAAGACCTGTTGTCCTCGGCGAATACGCTGCTTGGGCTGGGCCGGGACACCTATGCGTCCGGGGCGGATTTTACGGGGCTGGAATCGTTCGTTAAGTCGTCGGTGTCGAGCGTGGCCAAGCAATCGGGCTACACGGGCAATCCCGTCGTTTCGGCCATTCAGCAGGGCAACGACACCATCGTCAACGTGCTGCTGAAAATCTTGGAAAGCACCAACAAGGCGGCGGCGGATTCCTTCCGCGCGGCCAACAAGGCGGCGGTGGCGGCATGACGCTGTTGTGGCCTTCGGTTTACGCACTCGGCGACGGCGATCATCGGCGCTGGGTCGGCACGAAAGACCCCTTCGCGGCGCTGGCGAAAAACCCGGACGCCGAATTGCAATACCTGGTTGAGCTGTACCCTTACAATGACAGCACGGCGCTGGCCCTCAAGACCGTGACTATTTTCCCCGGCGTCATGGCGCTCGGCGACTATACCCTGCCCTACTCGGGCGGCGAGGTAAAGGAACGGCTGTCGGATCACGGCTTCATCACCGCCCCGACCGATACCGACCCGAACCGCCTTTACCTGGGCCGCGTCACCAACCCGCTGCAATTCGACAGTAGCATCTTGTCGGGCGGCACGTTTAGCGGTGGCAGTACCTCCTACGGCGGCATCGACATCGTGAACGCCGACGGCGAGCTGGACCGGTTCTGGTCTTATCATTGGGCCGGGCGGCAGGTCGTCGTCAAGGCTGGCGGCATCGGCTTTGCCTACGACGATTTTTCCCCCATATTCAGCGGCTCGGTCAATTCCATCGACGGCAACGACAGCCGCATCGTGCTGACGATCCGCGACAACCGCATTAAGACCGACAAGCCCGTGCGCTCGGCCATGTACGGCGGCACGGGGTCGCTGGACGGCATGGCGGCGCTGACGGGCCAAATGAAGCCGCTGGCCTATGGGGTGTGCAAAAATGTCCTGCCGGTGCTGGTGGAGTACGCCACCCAGACCTACCAGTTACACGATGGGTCGCTGGCCGCCGTGGATCAGGTGCGCGACCGGGGCATCATCCTGACCTACGCCGGGGACGTGGCCGACATCCGCACGGCCAATCCCGGCGCCAACCAGTACGTCACCCAGCTATCGGGGGGCTACATGCGCCTTGGGTCCACCCCCGCCGGGCAGATTACGGCGGACGTGCAGGGCGACAACGCGGACGGCTTTACCACTAACTCGGCGCTGCTCGCGCTGAAAATCCTGAAATCCAAGCTGGGCGTCTATTCGTTTTCCTCGGCTGATATTGACGAGGGATCGTTTGCCCGGGTGGCGGCGGTGCTGATGGGGGCGGGGGGCCTCTATATCGACGGCGACGTGACCGGCTCGGACGTGCTGGATGCCCTGCTCAACAACTCGGGGGCGTACTGGACTTTCACCCGGCAAGGCATGCTGTTCGCGGGCATCGTCAGGACGCCGGACATGCCGACGATTGACGTCAGAAATATCGACATTCAGGGTCTGACCGTCAAGGAAGTCATTCCGCCCGCGTGGCGCATTACCGTCGGCTACGCGCCCGCGACCCAGGTGCAAAGCGAAACCGACTTGGCCGGGGGCGTGACGTCGGATGTCCAAAACTTCGTTACCCAGGCGTATCGCACGGTCACCGCCGAGGATTCGAGCGTCCGGCAGCGCAACGCCTTATCGAATGAGCTGGTGTTCAATACCAACTTGGCATCACTCGATGACGCCAAGGCGCTGCTGGCCCGCCTCGTGGCCATTTATTCGGTCAAGCGCACGGTGTATCAGGTAACGGTCTACAATGCCCTGTACCGCTATTTCGTTGGCGACACGGCTAATCTAGTGTATGATCGCTACGGCCTGAGCGCGGGCAAACCGTTTCTGGTGGTGGGCATCTCCGAAAACGCCGCCTCCATTGAAACGACGCTGGAATTGTGGGGATAAAATGCAGCAAATGGTACTGGCCACCGGGCAGCTTTCGGACGCGGCGACCATCACGGGGCCGGTCGGCGCGGGCGACCTGGGCATCGGCAACCTACAACAAAAATCCTTGCAGCTCCCCTATCGGGTGATTGGCTCTACGGTCACGCTCGACATCGACCTACTGGCCGCACGGGCAATCAACCTGTTCGCTGTCATCGGGCATAGCGGATCGGCCACGGCCACGGCGCGGGTCACGGCGGGGGCAACGGTCGGGGCTTCAACCTATGACAGCGGCAGCCTACCGTTCGTGACCGGCACCAAGCAAACGGCCAAAAGCCTGTTCCTGTTGTTCATCAAGCCCGCGAAAACCTATCGCTATTGGCGCATCGAAATCAGCGACACGGGCGCGCCCTACCTCGATCTGGGTCGTCTGTACGTCAGCAACGCTTTTCAGCCGACGTACAACATGGTGTACGGCTTCCAACAGGGTGTTGTCGACCCGTCGCAGGAGTTCGGCACCATCAGCGGCGACAGCATCAGCTTGAAGCGCCGCAAGTACCGATTTGCCGACCTGACCCTGGAAGATTTAACCGAGGACGAGGTATTCGGCAGGGTTTTTCCGCTGGATCAATACGCCGGCAGCACCGAGGACGTGCTGTTCGTGCCTGATCCCGAGCAATCTACCTACTTACAACAACAGGCAATCTATGGCAAAATGGACGTGAACCCGAATGCCATCACCGCCTTCAATCGCTACTCGCGTCAGTACAAGATCAGGGAGCTGCTGCCATGATGTTCGATAAGAAAATCCTGGCCGAGCCGCAAGTCAAGGCGGCATTTAATGGCGAGGCTATTCCCCGAGTCATCGAACCTCTGGTGGACGCCCTTAACCAGTTGACGCCGATCAACATGCAAGCGGCTATTCCCAATCTAAACGAGGGCGCGCTAAAACTGACGGTGGGCGGCTTGGGCGACATGCAGTTGCTGGCCGACCGGCACACCGAAATCGCCAAGACCCTGAATAAAGTCCTCGCCGTAATGCGTATCAATGGAGATATAAATAAATGACCATCAAGATTCTGGACGCCGCTTTTGAGACCACGACCACAACGGGTACGGGCGACATCACCCTGGCGGGTGCGCTGTCGGGTTTTCGTTCTTTTTCTGTTGCGGGCAACGGCTCGTATGTGGCGTATCAGATCAATGACGGCAACGCAGCGGGCGTGGTCACCCAGCGCGAGGTCGGGATCGGTATCATCACGGTCGGCAGCCCAAATACGCTCAAGCGCAGTAAAATCCTTTACTCGACCAACAGCAACCAGGCCGTAAACTTCGGCACGGGCACCAAAAACGTACTGGGCAGCATTCCCGCCGATATTCTGGCCGTGCGCGACGAGAACCTGAACCTGCTGGAAGGCTTCGGCGTGGGCGCCGGCACGGCGACGGCGCACACCGTGAACTTGCCGGTCGTGCCTCTGGCTTACTCTGACGGGATGCGGGTTTACTATTATCCACCGGCTCTCAACACGGGGGCATTTACTGTGAACGTCAATAGCCTGGGCAACAAGTCAGTCAAGTTTGCGGGCGCTGATCCAGTGGCTGGTGTGGTAGTAACCAACACCGCTCTTGTCCTGATCTACAATGCCAACATGGGTTTCTTTGATATCCAGCCAACGGCTACCATGATAACAGGCCTAACTGCACTGTCTTATGGCACGAAAGCAGTTGCCACCAATGGCCAGATAGCAACGAGTGGTGTCATTATCAACCTTGGCACGGAAGAATTTGATGATTTAAACTGGCACGACAACGCAACAAACAATTCTCGCATCACGGTAGATTTCACTGGTCGTATTCAGGTCGATGCCCTTTTCCAAGGGGGCATGAACGGGGCGGGCAATTATTTTGGCTCCATATATAAAAACGGGTCTCCGTTCGCAGTCACTTCCGGCTATGTCCCGAGTGCGCAATCGGCAGCGGCTTTTTGTAGTCAACAATTCAACGTCGTTCCCGGCGACTATTTCCAGATGTATGCTGCCACCTCTGGTCCGACGCTTACCGTTTCCAATGCCTCAACTTTGTGTGTTCGCAGGATTAAATAATTCTATCATGAATGCACTAATTGCTTATCCACTATAATTAAAGGTTAACCTCATGCCTGGTAATCAATCATCTAACCAACAACCTGACCTGTATGCGCTTTTAATCACCATGAGCGATACGTTGGGCCGCAACACGCAAATGGTTGCCGACACCAAGGATACCGTCACAACAATCCGCGAGGGACAGCAAGCAAGCACAATTCGGATGACGCAATTTGAAAGCGAAATGAAGGAAATGAGCAAGGACCATAATGTTGTCAAACAGGGATTTGAGGATCATGAAAAGCGTATCTCAACCATCGAGGAAGGCCACCGCCGCCGTAAATGGTTTATCGGCGTCATGGCCTCTGTTTGCGGATTTGGCTCTGTTGTGGTGGGTTGGCTTTTAACTCACTGGGGTGCCATTCAGGAAGTCGTCAACCGTGGATCGGACATCCCAAATGGCGGTTAGTACCAAGCAAAAAGCAGGCATCGGCGTAGTGGCTGTCACGGCCATCGCTCTATCGACAGCCTTGGTCGGCCCCCTGGAAGGTCGAACCCTAAAAGCCTGTCTCGACCTCGGCGGGGTGCCGACGATCTGCGACGGCATTACCGGCACGGTCAATGGCCAGCCAGTTAAGCTCGGCCAGACGGCCACAAAAGAGCAATGCGATGGTCTGCTGGGTGAAAGACTAGGTAAGGCGCTGCGTGTGGTGGACATCAACACCCGCCTCCCCTTATCGCCTTACCAGCGCGCTGGCTTAACCTCGTTCGTCTATAACGTGGGAGAAACTGCCTTCCGTAAGTCAACACTGCTCAAGGATTTGAACCGGGGCAACGTAGCCAGCGCCTGCAATCGCCTTCGGGCCTGGGTGTTCATCAAGGGCAAAGATTGCCGGATTGCCAAGAGCAACTGCGCCGGCATCGTCAAACGCCGCGAAATCGAGCGGCAATACTGCTTAGATGAGGTGGGTCGATGACGGCCACCACGCGCAATTTGCTATTTGTGCTGTTGTTTCTGCTGGGCATGATCCCCGGCTACGTCGTGGGCCATTGGGCGGGCGTGGGCGAGGGTACAACAATCGAGAAAGCCACCCATACCGTCGCCGCGGCTAAGGAAGGCAAAAAAGTCAGTTCTCAACGGGAGAAAAACGAAAATGCGAGCCGCACTTTTACCCCTACTGTTCTTGACAGGAAGCTGCGCGCTGCTGGCTGGATGCGGCCCAACAACTAGGTTCATCGACACCAGCTGCGACTGGACGCGCACTATCACCGCCAGCGCCAAAGACACCGATGAAACCAAGAGGCAAATCTGGGTGCATGACGTCACCCGGCAGGAGCGCTGCCCGTGATCTGGTTCGGTGCCGCCCGCTTTGCCCGGCGCAAGGATTTCTTTGACACCGATCAATGGTTGCGCCTGCGCTACCGGGTGCTGCGGCACCACGGCGGGCGCTGCCAGCTCTGCGGCTGGTCACCCAAGAAGGGCCTCGGCGGGTTGCAGGTCGACCACATTAAGCCCCGGTCGAAATACCCGCGCCTGTGTCTGACGTTTTCCAATCTCCAAGTCCTATGCCGTCGGTGCAACCTCGGAAAATCCAATATTTACGAAGACGATTGGCGTTAGCGACTGCGCCCCCGGTCCTGCTCCCGACGCTTTTCGCGCTCTTGGCGATCACGTTCGTCCTGTGCCTGCTGCTCGGCGGTTCGTATGAAAAGATGCGCCAACCGGTCAAGCCGATCCTGCTGGGATAAGCCCTTTTTTCTGTCTGGTTGAACGACCCCCGGCGTCATCTCGCGGGCAGCTTCCAGCATCTGCGCGGCCACGCGGCCTTGAGCTTTGTATTTCTCTTTCAGGTCGTAGTCTTTGGTTCTGGGGTGGCCGAGTTCGTTCTCCATCTGAATTTTTGCCGCGACGCACTTGTGCCGCATATTGCCGAGCTTGACCAGGTGGTTCTCGTTGTCCACCCGCAACCAATCGACGTGGATGTGCGTCCGCGAAACCCCGTCGGTGCCTTTCTTTTCATGCTGCACAATGACACGCGGCTGTCCGGTCAGCCCCAGCATTTGCTCGGCAATGTCGGCACACCGCACCCATTGCTCTTGCGTCATTCGATCGTCGTATCCGGGCTGCGGGTTGATGTTGGCCGACAAAAACGTTTGCCGCGCTTTTTTACCTTTTCCAAGATCGCCTCGGGTATTCATCTCCGATAAGGCGGCTTCGGCGCTGTCCGCCAGCGTCCCGCGCACGTCGAGCACCTCCACCCGGTCGTTGACTTTGTTGCGCAGTAAATAGGCTGCCCGCCGCTTGCTGGGCTGGCGCGTCTGGGCCTTAACGAGCATGGCGCTGCTCAAGGTAACTGACCACCATCGCCCCGGCTTTTTTCAGCAGCAGCGTCACGGTCTCGTCGTCCAATGTGCCAGTCGTCTTGGCTTGGCGCCGCAAGTCGTTCGCCGCTACCAGGTCGTCCAGAATACGGGTCAAGAGGATTTCCTCGACCGATTCACCGGTGAGGTTCAGGCGAAAAACTGCCCCTTCGGAAATTTTAAGCTGGCGCACCCGGCGGCTCAAGATGACCTGTTCGGCTTCCGTTATGAGAACGTTCTTGATGATATGCCGAAGCTCGGTGATCTTTTTTGGCGGGCGTCCCGGTTTTTTTTCGATGTTTTTCATGCCGGATTTTATCACAATTATTCTATGGATGAAAACATTTTCCTATGGAGAGAAACACACTTTGCCATCATGGATTGCTGACGCCCGCGCCGTTTGGATTACCCCCGCCAACCCCGGCGAAAAGGGAGTGCCACCCCATGCCGATTGAATGGGACGCCGCAGGGGAATAGCATGAATTTATGATTAAGCTGGCTAATTTCCAGAACATTAATCTTCTTTTCCGCAATGAACATTTTTACCCTCTCCACCATCTGGCGGCTCGTCAAGCTCCGGCCGAGCTTACTGACCATCATTAAGACCACCGTCATTGTCGTCGGGGCCATCCTGACACCCGTCACCCTGCTCGGGGCGTTTGTCGGGTTTCGCCGCGCCCAAAGACGTTTTACGGATGAGGAACACGGCGCCGTCACTTTTTTCAATGGCCGGATTTCGGCCCTGAATATCCTTGGCGCGGTTCTTTTTGCCGTCATTTTCTGGGCCATTATTTTTCTGTGCATCAGTGTTGTCTCGTCCGCCGCAGAGGCCAACCGCAACTCCTATGGACCACCGAGCAAGCTCATCCCTTGGCTTATCGTAAATGGTGTTTTATCCAGCATACTTATGGGCGGATACCTTTTTTTCCTGGCAAAACGGCAGCGTCTGGAGCAAGAAAAAAGTCGGCACGGCACGGCTCGCCTTGGCAACGCAAACGACGTTATCGAGCATATTACCTTGGAGGGAATCTACATCGGCGGGGCTTATTCCCTGAATGAGATGGGGCATATCATGACCGTGGGTTCGACCCGTTCGGGAAAAGGCACGAACCTGATTATCCCCGCTTTGCTGGACATCAGAAACTACGCAGGATCATGGGTCATCATCGATCCAAAGGGGGAAAACGCGGCCATCACCGCTGGCTATCAAATAAGCAAAGGCCAGCACGTCCATTTTCTTGACCCGTGGGGGCTGCACACCGACACCCCGGACACCTACAACCCCCTGGATTTTGTCCGCATGGGCGACGACCTGGCCGACGATGCGATGGTCATTGCCGAAATGATTGTCCCCGCCGACACGGCTGGCCCCGACCGTTTCTGGTCGGATCGCGCCCGCTCGCTTATTGCCGGGCTTATCATGCACATCAAACAATCGGACATGACCCTGAACGACTTGTTCAGCATGCTCCGCTTAGAAGAAAGTGCTTTTGCCTTGCTGGCCAAAAACCTGCAAAGCAACCCCAACCCGGTCATCGCCGCCACGGGCAACGAAATCGTGAGTGGCCTGAAAAACGAGAAAATGTTCACCTCGATCATGGCCACGGCCCTGCAATACACCGATTTTCTAAAAAGCCCGGCCTTACAGTACAACATGGAAAAATCCAGCTTTGAGATGGCCGACCTGACCAAGGGAAAAACGACGCTGTACATCATTGTCCCCGCCGACAAGCTGCATTCCCATTACCAATGGCTGCGGTTGATCTCGACCTGTTCCATGATGACCGCCGTGCGCCACCACGACGAGAAAGTCACGTTCCTGCTGGACGAATTCGCCAACCTGGGCAACTTGCCGAACGTCGCCTCCGGCCTCGCTTACATGGCAGGCTACAACATCACGCTTTGGATGGTGCTGCAATCGCTGCCGCAACTGCGCAACCTGTACCGGGACCACTGGGAAGATTTTATTGCCAACACGTTTGTCAAGCAGTACGTCGGGATCGCCGACAACTTCACCGCCGAGTACGTTTCGCAGTCAACCGGGGGCATGACGTTCATGACCGTCGATGAAGGCGACAAGTCCAACCCGCACTCGCAAACCAGGTATAACAGCTCGCAACGGTTGGTCATGACACCAGAGGAGGCAAAGGGCAACACCGAGAATCACATCCTGTTACAAATCGGCAAAGCCCCCACCCTGGTCATACCAAAACGCCCGTATTTTCTCATGGAAAAACTGAAAACCCGCGCCGCCGCGAACCCTATGCACCAGGCCGCAACCGAGCCGCAATCAGTAACTGGCTCTGCGCCTGCTTAAGGTCGTGCCGGATGCCCTGCGGCTGCATGGCGTGGCTGACCCGGTGGGGGTTGTCCATGTAGGCTTCGCTCAGGCTTTCTATCGGTGACACGCCGACCATCAACCCGAATTCCTCGGCGGGCAGAATGAACGCCTGTTCGTCGTATTGCCCGTTGGCGTAGTAGGTGATGGATTTGGGCCAGCGCCACTTCAAGGATTCGATATAGGCCAGATCCGGCTCGACAATAAGGGTTTCGTCATCCGCCTTGCCCATCACCTGCACATAAGTCAGCATATCGAAGAACTGCGAAAACACCTTTACCCGTATGCCTTCCGCCTTGGGGCTGGCTCGTAACGTTCGCGGTGCGGGCTGGCCCTTTTTTGCCCACTGTTCCGGCTGTCCGTTTCGTGCTGGCAGGTACCAAGTGAATCCCCCCAGATCGTTCTTGAACGCCAGCACCTTGTTGCCCTTGGCCGTGGTATGCTGCTCCAGGTACTCGTCGGATATGGCTTTCGACAGCTTGCGGCGGGCCAGTTCTTCAACCAGCGGCTTGGCGGTGATTCTGGTACTAGGCGCGCGGGGCATTGACTATTTTCAGCAAAAAATCCGCATGACAATCTTGGCCCTCACCACACCAGCAAGCCAAATTCTTTCCATGTAAAAGCAAAGGGGCCGCACCCAGTATGTCATGACGGCGATGGTCCAGACTGCGGCAATGGTTTGTTTTTTTACCTTCGAGCCATGCACTAAACTCTGCTGCCGTGTCAAACGGATTTCCCCACCGCCCAGGTCTACCGACATAAACAGTGTTTCTTGGCATTTTCCAGCCTCTGGTGCGCTTCCGTTGTACTCTGATAGGCATACTATCCGTCATATCGGACTCCTAAAAAGGTTGGTTTCTGCCGTAGTCGCGGGCCGGGCATGGCATCAGCATCGAAATCTTGAAATCCTGGATATCGACAACGTTTTGCTGGTTCTTTGCCCACAGCGCCATCGTTTTTGCCATCGCATGCGCGTGTTCCCGCGACGTGACCCGCCCGCTGTCATAGCCCGATTTATATACCCGTTCAAAGTGGATTACCATGTCGTAATCGTCGGTGTCATGGACCGGCCCGCCATAGAACTGACCCAGAAACAGACCGCTGTCCGATAGCCATAGCCGGTCAGGATGCGCCTTGGCCCGTTCGATGTTGTCCTTTTCCAGCTTGGCGATCAGTTTCTGGTCGGCATATCCCAGCTTGTCGATGACGACCCGGGCCGCTTCCGGCAAGTATTCGCAGGCCACGCCGTTGATCTTGAGCTGGTGGGTGATGCCGATGATGGCGGTGGTTTTGCCTGTGCTGGCCGCGCCGAGTGATCCGATCAGCATTGTTTGTCTCCATGTTCGTGGTGATTGGCACGCTGCGGATCGTGCGCAGGCGCAGCATATTCTACTAATATGGGCGCGCCGTTTTCAGCCTCTAGGAGGCGAGCAACGATGTTCTTGTCGGCCTGCGCCATGTTCCAGCCCCGCCCCCAGATCGTATTGATTGATATGCCGAACACCTTCAGCTTGGCGCGCATCTTACAGACAAACACGTCAATGATCTTTTCCATCGGCACATCGCCGTCGGCATGAAGTGAATACATCGTCATGGCGTCCGACTTGCTGACCATTGGACGCGCAAGAAGCATGACGAAGATGCCAGCCTCACGCTGCGTCAGACCAAGAACACGCGGTATCGTCTCCTCTTGGCCGACCAGCTTCCGCAGCACGGCTATTTCCTCGCGTAGGCGGTCGTTTTCATCCTCGACAACGGCAAGGCGACGTTCGATATTTTCAGCACGGCGTTGCCAGTCCATCACAAACTCATTTCCGCTAACCACAGGCGGGCTAACACTTTATCGAGTGACACAGGTATTTTTGAGCGCGAGCGTTCCATCTCGGCATCTGCCTTCCATTCACGCACTTCTCTTGATCGTATCACGGTTACAAGATGGTGTTCGTCGATTCGCTTGTCGCTGCCCCATAGCAGGTTTGCCGTCGCGCGCAGCTCGTGGGCAGTGATCGGCGCGCGTTTCGCTTCAGCCAAGAGCGACAAGGCGCGGGCGCAGCCATTAACGCCGCGCGCTTTGACCAGCTTGGACGCCGTGCCGATACACACAAGGTCGCGCGGCTTGAAAAAGCCACCCTGTGGCGGGTAGCGCAGGATATTAACTTTCGCTTTGTCGGCAGCCTGTTGCAACGCCACAGCGATTTCATCGCCCGATGCCAGTGCCGCAAAGTGCATCTGCATGACTGTCACGTTCAAGCGGTCGCGGTTATGCCCGATGAACGCTTGCGCTCGCTGTTGCAGGCTGAGGTTAGCGATGACCACGACGGGTATCTTGTCAATACCGCCGTGGCTTGCTGCGGCAATGGCGGTATGTTGGCCGTCGACCACGAACAGCTTGCCGCCTTCCTGACCGCATACAGGTGGCTTGAAGCGTGACCAGTCCCATGTCTTTACGATCTTGCGGATCAGGGCGACACTACCTTCCGATATATTGCGCTGATACTCTGGCTCGACGTGTAACAATTTCGGGTCAACCCATCTGATTTCCGGCGGCAAGCCGTTTAGCGGTGCCGGTGTCACACCCGAGATGGGCATAGAATGTATACTGCGTAGCGTGTTCGACATCATTCATCTCCATATCGTTGAATTAAAGCCCACAAAAGCAGGTCAACGTCGACCTTGCCGTTGTCATTGGCGGGGTAATTAGTTTCCATCATATCACCAATCCCGGCGCACCACCCACGGCCCGCCCAATCACCCCCAGCATCTCGCCCTTGACCTGTTGCATCTCCATCCAGTGGAACGCTTTGCTGGCCTCACTGGCGGCTTTCATAAACGCGGCGGCGTCCTGCTTGCCCATTTCCACCCAGTTGGCCAGGTAATCGGCATGATGCGGCTGCGGGCCATCGGCAATGCCCAGCTCGGCGCAAAAGAACGCGGAACCCAGCTCGGCGACCAATTCCTCGAACGCGTAAGCATGATCGCCGAAACGCTTGCCGAACTGCCGATCGCATCGCCCCTTATTGCCCGTCAAATGCGTCAGCTCATGCGCCTCCGTCGAGAAAAATGCCTCCGTGGCCGTCTGGTAGTCGGTCGACAAGAAAGCCTCGGGCTTCGGCATCTGGATATAATCGCCCGACAGGCTGTAAAATGCCCGGTCGCCGCCGTACTGAATCTTGGCCTGCGTGTTCGTGATGAACTGCTCGACGTGACCCAGGCGCTCGACCAATGACGGGCGTTCGATGATTTCCGGGTCGGTGAAGCCCTCAAGCTGGTATTCGTTGAATACCGCCGAGGTTTTCAGAAACGGGATCTTCTGCTCGTCGTCGCCTTCGCCTCGCACCAGCATGTCGTAATAGCCAATGGTCGTGCCTTTTTCGCCCCGGCGCACCTGCCGCCCCTTGTCGGCCCATTGCTTGTAGCTGGCCCAGTTGTGCGTCAGAAAGCCCTTTTTGTCGGCGGCATCCCACAGGATCGGGATATTAAACCCGTTGTAGCGGTTGCCCGTGGTGCCGTTCTTGGGCAAGGTGAACGGAAACTCGCTACCACCTTCCCACGGCTTGCGCCACGGCGGGCGGCCCGCCTCGATCATTCCCAGTAGGCTGTTGGCAATCTTTTGTTGGTTTTCAGTTTGGGGCAATCATTACTCTCCGTGGGTATTTAGCAGATTGGCAATCAGTTTAATGCGTTGGCAAACTACATCATAGTCATTATGCGACACGCGGCAAATGGTTTCGGCTATTGTGTAAACCTTCCCGTGGCTCAATTCGGGAATATCACGGCCTTTTTCATCCTGTTTCAAGTTAGTTTTTTCGGCCATATATAAGTATTTCTCTGTCAATTCGTTTCTCCTGTGGCTTTGGCTATGGCGGCGCGGGCATATGGTTCGCCACCGTAACAGCACCCAACTTTTGCGTCATTGAGATTTGCAAATCCCGATCTCGTGTTAGTACCGTTGCGCCATGCGTCAATTTCCTTCAATGCGACCTGCAAAGCCTCCAATAAATCAGGCGATGCGGCAATTAGGCGGGCGTTGGCAATATGGTTGGGATAACATCCAGCGCCGACAGCTATAGCTGCTTCGCCTACTCCCGGTTTGTGAAAAATTACGGTTCTATACGCTTCAAGCCTAAATTCCCAAGGCCCTGCTATGTGCTTCACGTTCTCGGCCATTACGACACCTCATCCATTTTCTGTTCTTGGGGTTTGTCGCCTCGTTCGCATTTATAATTGCAAAATGCTTTCGGGGCTGTGAGGGACGGCCTTTCGACCGTCCATTTCATTGTGATAAGTTTTGCATTCTCTTTGCCGCAATTTTCGCATTGTGCCATTATTAATTCTCCAAATAAACACGGTTAGAAAAACGCTCAAAGCCATTAACAATGTATTGTTCGATCTCAACAACGCTGGGCGCATTATTTAGCAAAGCAATCGCTATTTCCTCGCCATCATCATTGATTGTGTAAAGTCCGGAAATATCAACGATGTCATGAAAATCGTTTTGTGGGAAGTATTCCGCATCGACGTTGACATCGTGCCACACCTGCAATTTCACCGCGCCCTGTACTAGATAGTCACCGATTTTTGCGTCCTGCAATTCCAGTACGCTATCGCGCAGGTCAGCATTGCTGCGGTCAAACTCGAAAAAGTCCGGCTGGCTACGGTCTTGTAATTCAGCGGCGTGGGCGATATCTCTTAGCATTCGTTTTCTCCTGTTGTTGATATAAATAGAGTAATACATTGCACTACCTAAGTCAACAACTTTTTTCTCTTTTTCAGCAATTCGGTCAATATTTTTTCGTCACGCGAATTGACTTTCCGCTTGCCGCGCTCCTTCAAACTGATTGCCTGTTTATCGGTGTAGCCCATTGCCTCGGCCAGCTCGTGCTGCGTCATGCCCAGCTTGTCGCGGTTGGTCTTTAGTTCTTCAGGTGTCAAGGCGCTCTCCTGTGAGCAAAGGGAATAAAAGGGCCACCGCTACCGATGGCCCCACGGGTCTAGGTTGAACGGCGCAGCATCGGCGGCACCCATTTCGTCGGCGCGTTGGCCGTAACGGTTTCGACATATGCCGCCAGTTCGCCCTTTTTCATCTTCTCGACGGTCGGGGTCGCTGGTGCGCCTGAAACCTCCTCGATGATTGAAAACAGATGCGGCTTGCTGACGCGCCCAAAGTAGTTGTCCACGGTCGGCGTAAACCAGTCAGCCATGTTCAAGTCCAGCGCCTCAACTAAATCGCCGCCCTTGTCGGTGCTGGCACCGTTCGTGGCCACCGTGTTGACCGTTACCGCGGCGACTACGGCCAGCAATTCCAGCAAGCGCTCGGCCGGCTGCTCCATGCACCATTTCCACAGGTCTTTCGGATGGTCGGGCAAAATCATGCTGACCCAACGGCTGCGCAATTCCTCGGTCGCGACCAAACCCTGGCAAGCCCCTTCCTTTGTCACGGTCTGCGCCAGCGATGTTTTTGTTGGGTCAATTTGCATGACGCTGTTGCCGTGGCTCTGCCCGATAGCAAAGAACACCTTGAGCGTCATCGCATGGACCGTAGCCACCAGCGCCACATAGGGACGGGTCGCCAAGGCCGCGCTGATCGCCGCCGACTTATGGCTGGTCAACTCGTGAACCAAAGCCGCCGACAGGTTATCGCCTTCCTTATCGACGGTTTCCTTACCCGTTTCAGGGTCGATTTTCGTCTTTGCCTTAGCGGTTGGCTTGTCTTCCGGCTTGATTAAGCCACGCTCGATGTCAACCCTACTGCCGCCGCTGATGCTGACCACCGCCCCGCCCCGGGCCAGCACATCAGCCGACCAGCCTTGCGGGACATCCTGCAACACCTCAATCCTTTCCTCGATGTCGGTGAGGCGCTGGGACTGCTCGCCCGTGTATTCGTCCAGCCCCGCTTGCTCAGCATCGGCTTCAATCTGCTCCTGTTCTGCAACAAGGCGGTCGATTTCCTTCTGCGCTTCCGGCGACGGCTTTAAATGGGTCGGCCAAACGCGGTCTAGCTTCATGGCATCGCGTTCGCTGTACCCGAACACCGGATGCACCTCAACCCACTTCCAGCCCTCGGCGCGAACGACCTCGACTGTACTCTCCAGCTTCTCGGCAACGAGCTTTTCCAGCAGGGCGATGTCGTCAATAAAAATGCTATCCGCACCTTCCGAAAACAGGTCGCGGCGCACGGTACCGCCAGCGGCTAAATAGGCGTCCAGCGAAACCAGTGCCACCCGTCTGTCTGCGGCTGTAATGTCCTTGTCGGTCAGACGGTCGCGGATGCGGCTGGGAGTCTTCGCCCAGTCGCCAGCGTTCTCAATGTCTTTGAAAACCTCGTGCTGTCGGCCCTTATCGTCGGTCACGGCAAACGCCTGAACCTGCGCCAGCGACAACTCACCCGCCCGGTAAGCCGCCAAAATGGTCGGGCTGACTTCGGCCAAGACCATGCGCTTGCGTACCATCGTCTCCGTCACGCCGAACCGGGCCGCCACGTCAGCCGATGCCATCCCCCCTTGCATCAGGTCACGAAACGCCTCAAATTCGTCGGCTGGGTGCATCTGTTCGCGCATGGCGTTCTCGACCAGACTGATTTCGGTGAAATTAGTCTCATCTGACACGACCACACACGACACGGGAAAGTCCTTGGCGATGATGCCTGTTTCAGCCAGCACGGTCAGGGCCATGAAGCGGCGGCGGCCAGCGATTACCGAAAAGGCGTTCTCCGCCTCTTGCTTGACCACGAGCGACTGCAACAGGCCATGCACCGAAATCGAAGCAGCCAGTGCGTCAATCCCTGCATCGGGGTCGGTCTTGCGAACGTTGCCCTCCCATGCGGTCAACTGGTCAAGGGGAATATTCACAGTATGCGAGGCAAGCGCAACAGCTTTAGAGGCTTTCTTCTTGGACGGTTTTGACATCGTTTTTCTCCATAAAGGGTTATTGATTAGCCTTTACAGTAGAACATTGCACTACCTAAGTCAAAGATTATTTCGCCATTCTTCGCAAAGAAATATCACCCGCCCGCGCATTATTTCCTTGACACGCCGCAGTCGCCAGCCCCTACCCTCTCCGAAAACCCAATGTGCGGGCGCAGCCCGTCACGGAAACAAAGACAAAAAGAAAGCGCCGCTGGGGCGCTTCCTGCAATCATATAATTAATTGCTGTCAGTAGGATTTGTTACAGGTTTGCGCCTATAAAAGCGATATACATCCATTATCCTCAGCTTATTTTTCCGCATATAGACGATAAAAGTTACCAGCTTGTAAATCGGCTTGCCGAGATAAATTGTGAACATCAGGGCAAATAGTAAAAGCATTACCGTCAGCTCGGAACTTGCATTCACGAACTTGCTGCCAATGAACGGTACTGCAAAAAACAAGACAACCTGTTGAATCCATTTCGGTCCGGTATATGGCGAGTGATATGGAACGTACTTCGGAATACTGTTGCCGCCGAAGTTTCCTAAAGCCATATCACGGGCAGCAGCTATTTTGCCATCGGCATATCTATCACGCTCGTAAGTCTGGTCTCCGGGCGCATAGTTGTTCGGATTGTAATGTCCTCCCTCGTAACCTTGCTTGTAAGGATCCATTGCTCAGGCTTTTAGACGATGCCGATAAACATCGGCAAATTACAATAAACACTTACAAAAACAAAAGCTTGCTGGCGGTCAATGGACCTAAACCCCCAGCACCGCATCCAGCGCGTCATCTGCGCTTTTAGTCTGGAAATTCCCCATGTAACCAATCGTCGTGGCGACGTTGCTGTGCCGATAAAGCGCCTGCAACGCCCGGATATTGATCTTGTCCCCCGCAATCGCTGCGAACGAGTGCCGCGCCAGGTGCATCGACAGCTTCTTATTGATGCCCAGCATCGGCGCTATCGTGTGCGTCAGGTAATCGGAGAACTTCGTGACCTTGTGGGCAATCTTGCGCTGCACCTCGTACTTCGCCGCCGTTTCCAGCCCGCACAACTCGGGGAAAATATAGTCCGTGTCCTTCGTGCGGGCCGCTTCATACTGCTCCAGGATCGCCAACGCCTTTTCGTGCAGCTTGACCGATCCCGACTTGTTGTTCTTGCCCATGACGTAGTGCAGCCGCCCGTCCTGAATGTCCTGCCACCGCAAGCGCAACAAATCCGACACCCGCATCCCGGCGTTGTAGTAGCTGAACAGCCACAAATTGACGACGTGCTGATGGCGCGGGTTTTCGAACCGATGGGCTTCCATTTTCCTGACTTCCTCAACCGACAGGCCGACCTTGACGCTGGACGGGATTTTGATCATCGTCTTGCCCTTGCCGAACGGGTAGAATTTAGCGTCGACCAATTCGGCTTGCATGGCCCGGTTGTAAACGTCGCGCACAAACGACAGCGTGTTCGATATGCTCCGCTCCCCGATGGTGCCAGTGGCCGCCAGGAACGCCTGAAACCGTTCCAGCATCCCCGTCGTGATGTCCGCAAACGACACGTCGTGGCCCGTGAAGCGCATGAACCGGTTGAAGTTGACCCGCTCGGCGGCGACGCGGTTGTACTTCCCCGCCTTTTTAAGCAGCGCCAGGTACGCCTCGGCTTGTGGTACGAACGTCACCCCCGTCGAGGGCTTGATCTTCTGCCGGATTGCCTTTACCGACACGTCCGCCCGCTGGCCCTCCACCTCCAGGGATTTATCCATCGCTTCGGAGAGCTTTTTCAGCAGGAAGTTGTTCAGGCGCTTGGCGGACGGGTGAGACCCTTTCACCCGTTGCGCGGCCAGATCCCATTGGTCGGCCGCGACGTAATGGCCGAGGTGGATATAACTAGCTTTGCGGTTCTTGATGATGCGGATCGCAATCGGGAACAAGCCGTCTTTGTTTGCCTTGGCTTTCAGGACCAGTTTCAGGGACGCCATAATTTCGGGGAAAACGGGAACAACAACAATATACGGATTATGTGGCTTTATCTGGCTTGATATGAGAGAAAAAACCCTGTTTAAAGCCGTGTGAGGCCATATTAGACCACATCAAAACAACCCCTTGAAGGATAACTCCCTTCCGCCCCGCCCCGTGAAACAAGAACTGGAACTATTGCTGCCCCCCGAGGTGGCCTTTGACGAATTTGCCCGCTACGAGGCCATCCTCCGCCAGGCCGGCCTGCGGCCCGGCGAGGCCGACTTCGTGCACCTGCTGCGCCGCTCCATCGACGCGCGCGGGCGGCAGCCGCTGGTGCGCTTGCGGGCCGAAGTGTATACCGGGGCCCCGCCGCGCGAGCTGTTCGGGCCCTGGTTCCAGTACCCCGGCGTGGCCGGGGCGCGCCGCACGGTGCTGGTGGTGGGGGCCGGGCCCGCCGGGCTGTTTGCTGCGCTGCGCTGCATCGAGCTGGGCCTGCGGCCCATCGTGTTGGAGCGCGGCAAGGACGTGCGCGCCCGCCGCCGCGACCTGGCCGCCATCAACCAGGAGCAAACCGTGGACCCCGACTCGAACTACTGCTTCGGCGAGGGCGGGGCGGGCACGTACTCCGACGGCAAGCTCTACACCCGCGCCACCAAGCGCGGCGACGTGGGCCGGGTGCTGCGCCGCCTGGTGCAGCACGGCGCCACGCCCGACATCCTCGTGGACGCCCACCCCCACATCGGCACCAACAAGCTGCCCGCCGTGGTGCAGGCCCTGCGCGAGGCCATTGCCGCCGCCGGCGGCGAGGTGCGCTTCGGGGCCCGGGTGACGGATTTCATCCTCGAAAACGAGCGCCTGCGCGGCGTGGTGCTGGCCGACGGCACGGCCCTGGCGGCCGACGCCACGGTGCTGGCCACCGGCCACTCGGCCCGCGACGTGTACGAGCTGCTGCACCGGCGCGGGGTGCGCATCGAGGCCAAGCCGTTTGCCCTGGGCGTGCGCGTCGAGCACCCGCAGGAGCTGATCGACCGCGCCCAGTACCGCCGGCCCGCGCGCGGGCTGCTGCCGGCCGCCTCCTACGCCCTGGTGCAGCAAACCGAGGTGCAGGGCCGCCAGCGGGGCGTGTTTTCGTTTTGCATGTGCCCGGGCGGCTTCATCGTGCCCGCGGCCACGGCGCCCGGCGAGGTGGTGGTGAACGGCATGAGCCCCAGCCGCCGCGACTCGCGCTTCGCCAACTCGGGCATCGTGGCGGCCGTGGAGCTGGAAGACCTCGACCTGGCCCAATACGGGGCCCTGGCCGGCCTGCGCTTCCAGCAGGCGCTGGAGCAGCGCGCGTGCCAGGCGGCCGGCGGCACCCAGCGGGCCCCGGCCCAGCTGCTGGGCGATTTCCTAAAGAACAAACCCTCCGCCCAGCTGCTCGAAACCTCGTACCAGCCCGGCCTGGTGCCCGTGCGCATGGACGACGTGCTGGGGGCCCCGCTGGCCGAGCGCCTGCGCCAGGGCTTCGCCAGCTTCGGCCGCAAAATTCCCGGCTACGCCACCAACGCCGCCCAAATCGTGGGCGTGGAAAGCCGCACGTCGGCGCCGGTGCGCATCCCGCGCGACCAGCACACCTTGCAGCACCCGGTGGTGCAGGGCCTGTTTCCGTGCGGCGAGGGCGCGGGCTACGCCGGCGGCATTGTGTCGGCGGCCATGGACGGCGAGCGGGTGGCCGAAGCCATCGCCGCGCTGCTGTAGCCCGGCGCGGGCGCGGCGAAAGCCGCGCGCTGGAATCAGGGGCGCAATCCGTAAGAAAAACGGCCCGTTGGGCCGCGACCAGCGCGGCCCAACGGGCCGTTTTTACCCGCTGCCGGTGCGCCCGCTACTGTTTTTCGGCGGCCTTTTCGTAGGCGCGCCAATCCAGCTCGCCGCTGTCTTTTTTGCGCAGGAAGTAGCTTTGCTCGTCGTCTTTGTTCTTGCCAAAGGTGAGGTCGCCGCGGCAGCTCAGGCACTTGATGGAGGTGTACTTGAACTTGCCCTGGGCCACGCGGCTCGTCAGGTCGAGGTTGTCGGAGCCGCACAGGCCGCAGGCGGCCACGTCGGGGAAGCTCAGGCGGTCGTACTCGGCCACGGTTTCGTGAAAGTTGCTGCCCTGCACGGTGAAGTGGAACTGGCGGCGCCCAATGCGCTTGGTAATCATCATTTGCAGCATAATGCGCGGGGTTTAGGAGGTGCAAAGTAAACCCAATACCAACCAATTTAGTGCTTTTGGTCCCGGTTTTCAACTCATTTTTTTAGCAATTAGCTGGTCTTAACCAGCGCACATGGCCCGGTACTTTGCCTGAAAACGAGCCGTGCCGCCCGCCCGCGCCGTTAACTGCTTTTTGCTTTCTGTTTTTTTCCGTCTTTTTCATGGACCCTACCGCTTTCCCCGGGGCCGGCTTGCCCGTGGCCCCCGCGCTGCAGCCCGTACTCGCCGCCGAACACCTGGTGCCCAAGCCGCCCCGTTCCCCGCGCCGCTTGCTGCGCGTGGCGGGCCTGGCCGTGGGCATCGGCGCGGTCATCAGCGTGGTGGCCAAGGGGTTGGTGTATTTAATCAACCTGGTGACCAACCTGGCGTTTTACGGCGCGTGGTCGGTGGCGTACCACGGGCCGGCGGGCAACCACTTGGGGGCATTTGTGGTGGTGCTGCCGGCCCTGGGCGGCCTGGTGGTGGGCCTGATGGCGCTGTACGGCACCAAGGCCATCCGGGGCCACGGCATTCCCGAAGCCATGGAGCAGGTGCTCACCAACCAAAGCCGCATCAAGCCCGTCGTGATGCTGATGAAGCCGTTGTCGGCGGCCATTTCCATCGGCACGGGCGGGCCGTTCGGGGCCGAGGGGCCCATCATCGCCACCGGCGGGGCCCTGGGCTCCACGGTGGGGCAGCTGCTGGCCGTGACGCCGGCCGAGCGCAAGGTGCTGCTGGCGGCGGGGGCCACGGCGGGCATGTCGGCCATTTTCGGCACGCCCATCGCCGCCATTTTCCTGGCCATCGAGCTGCTGTTGTTCGAATTTTCGCCACGCGCCATCCTGCCGGTGGCGCTGGCCTGCATCACCGGGGCGGCGGGCCACCACTGGCTGTTCGAGGCCGGGCCCGTGTTTCCGATGGCCGCGCTGGCGGCGCCCAGCAACCCGGCCCTGGCCACGTACAGCTTCATTGGCGTGGTCATCGGGCTGCTGTCGGTGGGCGTCACCAAGGCGGTGTATTGGGTGGAGGACGTGTTTGAAAAGCTGCCGATTCACTGGGCCTGGTGGCCGGCGTTGGGCGGGCTGGCCGTGGGCGGAGTGGGCTACTTTGCGCCGCGCACGCTGGGCGTGGGCTACGAAAACCTGACCGACCTGCTCGCGGGCAGCCTGCCGCTGCAGGCGGTGGCGTCGCTGTGCTTGCTCAAGTTTGTGTCGTGGGCCGTGTCGCTGGGCAGCGGCACCTCGGGCGGCACGCTGGCGCCGCTGCTCACCATCGGCGGGGCCGCCGGGGCCCTGCTGGGCCTGGGGCTGCACCAGTTTTTCCCGCAAACCGACGTTGTGGTGCCGCTGGCGGCGCTGGTGGGCATGGCGGCCATGTTTGCCGGCGCGGCGCGGGCCCTGCTCACCGCCATCGTGTTTGCGGTGGAGGCCACCGGGCAGGCCCCGGCCCTGCTGCCGCTGCTGGGGGCCTGCACGGCGGCCTACCTGGTGTCGTTCGTGCTGATGGAAAACACCATCATGACCGAAAAAATCGCCCGCCGCGGCGTTAAAACGCCCGACTCGTACGAGCCCGACCCGCTGGAAAAAATCCGCGTGGCCGAGGTACTGCCGGCAAACCAACACCTCCTGTCCGCCGACTTGACCGTGGCCGAGGCCCGCCAGCAGCTGGGGCCCGTGCCCGCCGCGGCCACCGTGGCGGTGGTGGCCCCCGACGGCCAGGTCCTGGGCCTGCTCACGGCCGCTGCGCTGCACCACCCGGCCCAGGCGGCCACCGCGCGGCTGGGGGCCCTGGCCCAGCCCGCCCCGGCCAGCGTGCACGCGGCCGACACGCTGCGCACCGCCGTCAACACCATGGCGCGGGCCGGCGTGGAGGCCCTGCCGGTGCTGGGCCCCGGGCGGGCCGTGGCCGGCGTGCTGGTCTACGCCGACGTGCTGCGCGCCTACAAGCTGCACTTGGTCGAGGGCGAAACCGCTGAAGCCAGCCTTTCAGTGCGGCGCGGCGGCTTGCAGGCCCTGCACCGGGGCCGGCGCCTGCTGCGGCGCGGCCCCCGGCGCTAGGGCCCCGGATACGGGGTTGGCCCTGCCCCAGCTGGCAGCGGGGGAAGCGGGCTGCCCGGTACGGGTTTGCGTAGAAGCTCCACCTTTACCCTTCTTTCTCTTTCATGAGCACCTCCCGCATTGAGCACGATTTTCTAGGCGAACGCGCCCTGCCCGCCGACGCGTACTACGGCATTCAAACGCTGCGGGCGCTGGAAAACTTCCGCATCACGGGCATTCCCATCCGCTCGGAGCCGCTGTTTGTGCAGGCGCTGGCCTACGTAAAAAAAGGCGCGGCCCTGGCCAACAAAGAGTTGGGCGTGCTGGCCCCGGCCATCGCCGACGCCATCGCCGCGGCCTGCGACCGGGTGGCGGCGGGCGCGTTCGACGGCCAGTTCCTCACCGACATGATCCAGGGCGGGGCGGGCACGTCGGTGAACATGAACGCCAACGAGGTCATCGCCAACGTGGCCCTGGAGGCCCTGGGCCACGCCAAGGGCGCGTACCAGTACTGCCACCCCAACAACCACGTCAACTGCTCGCAAAGCACCAACGACGCCTACCCCACCGCCTTCCGCATCGCCCTCAACAACAAGCTGGTGGGCTACCGCGAGGCCCTGGGGGCCCTGGCCGACGCCTTCGCCGCCAAGGGCGTCGAGTTCCGCAACGTGCTGAAAATGGGCCGCACCCAGCTGCAAGACGCCGTGCCGATGAGCATGGGCGACGAGTTCCACGCCTTCGCCACCAACCTGCGCGAGGAGCTGCTGCGCATCGACGACAGCCGCCGGCTCATCTCGGAAATCAACATGGGCGCCACCGCCATCGGCACCGGCGTGAACACGCCGCCCGGCTACGCGGGCCTCGTCACGCAGCACCTGCGCGCCGTCACGGGCCTGGACTTGCTGCTGGCCGGCGACCTCATCGAGGCCACCTACGACACGGGCGCCTACGTGCAGCTCTCGGGCGTGCTCAAGCGCACGGCCGTGAAGCTCAGCAAGATCTGCAACGACTTGCGCCTGCTCAGCTCGGGGCCCCGGTGCGGCCTCAACGAAATCAACCTGCCCGCCCTGCAGCCGGGTTCCAGCATCATGCCGGGCAAGGTGAACCCGGTGGTGCCCGAGGTGGTGAACCAAACGGCGTTCTACGTCATCGGCGCCGACCTCACGGTGACGATGGCCGCCGAGGCGGGCCAGCTCCAGCTCAACGTGATGGAGCCGGTGATTTCCTTCGCCCTGTTCACGTCCATTTCCTACCTCACCAACGCCTGCGACACGCTGCGCGAGAAGTGCGTGGTGGGCATCACGGCCAACGCCGCGCACGCCGCCGCCCTGGTCTACAACAGCATCGGCATCGTCACGCAGCTCAACCCCGTGCTGGGCTACGAGGCCAGCGCCGGCATCGCCCAGGAGGCGCTGGCCACCGGCAAGTCGGTGCACGACATCGCCGTGACCGAGCGCCAACTGCTCACCCAGGCCAAGTGGGACGAGATTTTCACGTTCGAAAACCTGATCCGCCCGGTGTTCAGGCAGTAAAGCGGCAGCGTGGGCTTTGCCGTCCGCGGCCCTTGCTTCGCTCTGCCGATGCCCGTTCAGCGGCGCCAACTACCAGGGCCGTCCCGCGGCTTTGCGGGCGCTACTTGCCGTAAAAATATTCTTCCGCCCGGGGGCCCCACCCAGCCGGTGCCGGGCCTCCTGGGCCCGCAGCTCAACGCGGCGGATTTTGCCGCTGATGGTTTTGGGCAGCTCCGGCACGAACTCCGACAGGCGCGGCATTTTGTAGGGCGCCAGGTGCGCCCGGCAGAAAGCAAACAGTTCGGCCGCCAGGGCTGGCGACGCCGCCACACCGGGGCGCAAGATCAGAAACGCCTTGATTTCGTGGCCTTTGATGGCGTGGGGCGAGGCCATGGCGGGGTGCTCGACGAGCATGCTCTCGACCTCGAAGGGCCCCACGCGGTAGCCGCTCGACTTGATCACGTCGCCGCGGCCCACGAACCACCCGTAGCCGTCGGCGTCGCGGTAGGCCTTGTCGCCGGTGTAGTACAGGCCGTGGCGGGACACGGTGGCCGCCCGCCCGGGCTCGCCGAAGTATTCCTTGAAGACGCCGTTGGGCCGGTCGGGGTGCAGGCGCACGGCGATGTGGCCCCCGGCCAGCGCCGGCAACTCCGCCCCGGCGGCGGCGGCCACCACCACGTCGTACAGGAACGAGGGCCGGCCCATCGAGCCCGGCCGCACCGCCGCGCCGGGCAGGTTGTACACCAGGGCGGTGGTTTCGGTTTGGCCGTAGCCGTCGCGCAGCGGCACGCCGGGGCCCCGCTGCCAGGCGTCGATGACCTCCGGGTTGAGCGGCTCGCCGGCGCTCACGCACTCGCGGAAGTGGAACGCGTGCTGCGCCAGGTCTTCCAACACCAGCAGGCGCAGCACCGTGGGCGGCGCGCAAAACGTGGTGACGCCCTGCCGGGCCAGCACTTGCAGCAGGGCCCCGGCCCCAAACTTGCCGGCCGGCCGGTGCACCAGCAGCGTGGCCCCCACGCTGAAGGGCGCAAAAAAGCTGCTCCACGCAAACTTGGCCCACCCGGCCTGCGCCACGTTGCAGTGCACGTCGTCGGGCCGCAGGCCAATCCAGGCGGCCGTGCTCAGGTGGCCCACCGGGTACGAGAAGTGGGGGTGCACCACCACCTTGGGCAGGCCCGTGGTGCCCGAAGTAAAGAACATAAACAGCGGGTCGTCGGCGCGGGTGGCGGCGGCGGCCTCCGCGGGCTGGGTGTCGGCGGCCGCGAAGCCCACCCAGCCGGGGCGCCCGGCGGGGCCCACCAGCATTTTTAGCCCGATGCGCTGGCCCAACAGCTGCTCGGCTTGGTCAATTTTTTCGGCGTTCTCGGCGTCGGCCACCACCACGGCGGGCAGCAGGTGGCCGAAGCGGTACACCAGGTCGGGCACCGCGAGGATGGTGGCCACCGGCACCAGCCCGGCCTTGATGCCGGCTAAGTACGTGAGCCAGAGCTCGGCCACCACCGGCACCAGCAGCACGGCCTGGCCGAAGCCCACGCCCGCGGCCCGCCAGTAGTTGAGCAGGCGGTTGGCGCGGCCGCTCAGCTCGCCGTAGCTAAAGCTTTGGGCCGGGGCCCCCGCGTCGTCGCCCACCAGCACGAGGGCGGCCTTGGCGGGGTGGGCGGCCACGTGCTGGCCCTCGAAAATCTCGGCGGTCCAGTTGAAAAGCTCCGGCTTGGGCACGGGCTGCTGGCCCAGCTCGGCGTAGGCGCCAGCCCGGGCCAAGCGCTGAAAATGCTGAAAGTAAGCTCTCATAAGGCGGGTGGGAAATGGCGTAGTCTACCAACCACGAACCGCTCCGCGCCCACGATATGGGACCATGTTCCTAATATTTAGTCTAATTCCTGTGCAGCATGGTACCCGTTATGGTACTCGCTTGTTAGGTGCTCACTGCTGCACGAAGCGCACGGTTTGCTGCTGGCCGCCGCCGCGCACTTCGCATAGGTACGTGCCCTTGGCCAGGGTGCCGGCGTCGAGGGCCACCTCCTGGGCCCCGGCGGGCGCCAGGGCCAGGCGGCGCACCACGGCCCCGCGGGCGTCGACGATGCGCACCTCCAACGCCTGGCCCTGCAACGCCGGGGGCAGCACCAGCAGCAACTGGCCGGTGTGCGTGGGGTTGGGGTAGAGCAGCACGCGCGCCGGGGCGGGCCCCAGCGGCACGGGCGGCACCAGGGTGGCGGCGTAGGCGTCGGCGGCCGCAAAATCGGGGATGCCGTAGCCGAGCACGTTGTCGGGGGCCCCGCCCTGCGAGGCCGTGCGCGTGAGGGCCAGGATGATTTGCTGGGCCGAGAGCCGCGGGTGGGCCTGCCAGAGGCCCGCCGCCAGCCCGGCCAGCTCGGGGCAGGCGTACGACGTGCCGCTGCCGCGCACCACGGCCCCGCTGGCCGTGACCACGGCGCTGGCCACGCCCATGGCCGCCAGCGTGGGCTTGATGCGCCCGTCGGCCGTGGGCCCGTACGAGCTGAAGCTGGCGTGGCGGCGCAGCGAATCGACGGCCCCCACCGAGATGATGGAGTCGGCGTCGGCCGGCACGGCCACGTAGTGCCAGCCGTTGGCGCCCTCGTTGCCGGCGGCGTTCACCACCAGCATGCCCGCCCGGGCGGCCAGGGCCGCGGCCCGCGAGCCCAGGGCCGTGCGCCCGTCGAGGTCGGCGTAGGTGTGGGGCGCGGCGGGCGGGTCGAAGGACGTGTAGCCCAGCGACGAGCTGATGACGTCGACGCCCGCCGAATCGGCGTACTCGGCGGCGGCCAGCCAGTTGGCTTCCTCCACGGGCCGCTCCGAGCCCGCGTCTTCGGTGATGCACAGGTGGAACGAGGCCTTGGGGGCCGTGCCCACGAACACGCCCGCCTGGGCCCCGCCGATCAGCGACAAGCAGTTGGTGCCGTGGCTGTTGCGCAGGTACACCTGCTGGCCGCCGTCCACGAAGTTGCGGGTGCCGAGCACGCGCTGCTCCGCGAAAAGCGGCTGAAGGGGCCCCACGGCGTTGGCCCCCGGAAAGCCGGCGTCGAACACGGCAATCTGCATGCCCTCGCCGCGGTAGCCGGCGTCGTGCATGGCCACGGCCCCGATGAGCTGGTCCTGGGCGAAGGTTTTGCCGTAGTCGGGGCGGGTGCCCAGCACGAGGGTTTGCTGGCCGGTTTGGGCCGGGGCGGGGGCCCAGGCCGGGGCCGCCGGGCGGGGGCCCCGGCTGAGGGTGGTGGCCTGGCGCACGGCGGGCAGCGCCAGCACCCGCGCCAGCACCGCCGAGTCGCAGGCCACCAGCACGGCGTTCAGCCAGCGCGAGGGGTACACGAGTTGGGCCCCGGGCACGGCCCGCACCTGGGCCAGGTAGGCGGGGCTCACGGGCAGGTCGCGGGGGGCCACGGCGATGCCCTGGCGCTGCCGCCGCGCCACGGCGCGGGCCGACAAAAACGCCGCGGGCTGGTCCACGCGGTAGGGCGTGCCGGCCTTGTCGCGGAAGTACACCAAGTGGCGGCGCACGGGGCCCTGGGCCCGGGCGGGGGCCGTTTCGCCAATCAGCACCGCCGCCGCCAGGGCCAGGGCCCGCACCCAATACGCACGCATATAGCTCAC
Organism: Janthinobacterium lividum; assembly: GCA_050954665.1. Taxonomy (GTDB): domain Bacteria; phylum Bacteroidota; class Bacteroidia; order Cytophagales; family Hymenobacteraceae; genus Hymenobacter. Next base: position 121,037 of record JBPBPC010000045.1, on the reverse strand, counting down.
AGAATCAGTTAGAAAAACAGCTTAATCAAAAAACCACCTACAGGGTGCCGGCGTCGATCAACGTTTCGCGGTGGACGTAGCCCGCGAACACTTGCCCCGGCACCGGCACCGCGCCGCTGGTGCCGCCGGTGTACACGAAGCGCCGCCGCCGCCGCAGCACGGGCCCCACGCCCTGGGCAAATACCTGCTGGTAGGTGCGCAAGTAGTACAGGTTGTCTTCGTACACGTTGGTGTTGTTCAGGGCCGTGTCCACGGCGGTGGCCGTGGCCGGGTACGCGCGGGCCGGGCCGCCCAGCACCGGCGTGGTGCAGGGGGCCCCCACGCGGCGGTAGCTGCGGGTGGTGGCGCTCACCGTGTCGGCCGAGTTGTTGTTGAAGGCGTTGAAGTTCCAGACCCGGCCCGTGCGCGCCGGGAACACGGCCTCCACCGTGCGCCGGTTGCCGCGGTTGAGGACGACGGCGTTTGCGCCCACGCTCAGGGCAAACACGCTGTCGGCCGCCCAGGCGTCGGCGGCGGTGGCGCGGCGGGCGCGCTCCACGCGGTAGGCCGGCTGGCCGGCGGCGTCGGTGTAGGTGCCCGTGACGGCCTCGCGCAGCTGGTAGGGCGTGCCCACCGTGCGCACGTAGTTGGTCCAGGTCGTGTCCACCACCTGGTAGGCGCGGTAGGTGCCCACCGCCACGGGGTAGTAGGCGGTGCCGAAGTCGGGCGCGGGCGAGTCTTGGCTGCGGCACCCGGCCAGGGCCAGCAGGGCCCCGGCGGCGCCGAATAGCGCGTAGCGTAAATGCATAGCAATCGACGGAATAGGTAGCGGGACGATAAGTAAACGGGAACGGCCGGCAAGTTATTGGCGGGCCGCCGAAGACCCGTGGAATTCTTCCGCCACCCGCCAATAATCCTGTTTTATCCCGGCATTGTGTCGGCCCGGGGCCCTACGCCGCCGGCGCCGCGGCGCGGGCAAACGGCACGGGCGCCTCGCCCACGACGTGGCGCTCGATCCAGCCGCCGCCCAGCACGTCGTCGCCCTCGTAGAACACGGCCGCCTGGCCCGGCGTGATGGCGTGCACGGGCGCCTCGAAGTACACGTGGATTTTGCCGGCCACTTCTTCCAGGAACGCGGGGGCCCCGTCGTGGTTGTAGCGCACCTTGGCCACGGCCGGCACCAGGCCGCGCCCGGCCAGGGTGGCGTACTTGCCGGGGTTGAGCTGGCCCACCACGGTGGCCGTGCTGGCCAGCTCGTCGTAGTTGCCCAGCACCACCTCGTTCGCGTCGGGCCGGATTTCCGTCACGTAGGCCGGGAAGCCCAGCGCGATGCCCAGGCCCTTGCGCTGCCCGATGGTGTAGAACGGGTAGCCCTCGTGGCGGCCCAGCTCGGCGCCGTGCTTGTCCACGAAGCGGCCGCCGGCCACGCGGGCTTCCAGGCCCGGCACGCGCCGGCGCAGGAAGCCCCGGTAGTCGTTGTCGGGGATGAAGCAGATTTCGTAGCTCTCGGGCTTGTTCACCAGCGCGGTGAAGCCGCGGCGGCGGGCCTCGTCGTAAATCGCGGTTTTGCGCAGCTGGCCCAGCGGAAACAGCGTGCGGCTCAGGCTCTGCTGGCTCACGCCCCACAGCGCGTAGCTTTGGTCCTTGTGGTCGTCGAGGCCCTTGCTCACCACGAAACGGCCGGTGTCGGCGTCTTGCCGCACCTGGGCGTAGTGGCCGGTGGCGATGAACTGGCAGCCGAGCTGGTCGGCGCGGCGCAGCAGCGCGTCCCACTTGATGTGGGTGTTGCAGAGCACGCAGGGGTTGGGCGTGCGCCCGGCCAGGTACTCGTCGGCGAAGTTGTTGATGACGAAATCGCCGAACTCCTCGCGGATGTCGATGATGTAGTGCGGGAAGCCCAGGTCCACGGCAATCTGCCGGGCGTCGTTGATGCTGTCCAGGGAGCAGCAGCCGGTTTCCTTTTTCGACCCGCCCGCCGAGGCGTAGTCCCAGGTTTTCATGGTCATGCCGACCACTTCGTAGCCCTGCTCGTGCAGGAGCACGGCGGCCACCGACGAGTCGATGCCACCGCTCATGGCCACCAGTACGCGGCCTTTGGGGTTGTTTTCCATTGCGTTCCGAACAGCACCCGAAAGGTGAATGGTTTGGCTGCTGTTCGAACCGCAAAGGTACGCAAGGGGGCGCGGGAAGCGGGGCGTGCGGAGCGGGCGGCGAAAGCGGCGAACTTTGCCCCGCTTCTCACCCCCGCTTCCCCCTTCCAGGCAATGGCCCTTCGCATCCCCGTCCTCGTCCGCGGCATCAACAACTTATCCGACGCGCGCTACTGCGCCGGCATGGGCGCCGACGGCCTCGTCTTCACCCTCGACCCCGAGCTGCCCGGCGCCATCGACCCCGCCACGGCCAAGGAACTGGCCGGCTGGGTGGCCGGCGTGGCGCTCATCGGCGAGTTTGGCGCCGCCGATCCCGCGCAGCTCGTGGCCGTGGCCGCCGCCTGCGGCCTCGACCGCGTGCTGCTGCACGAAGCGCCCCTCTTCGCCGCCGCCGGGCCCCTGCCCTTTCCGGTGCTGCGCGAAACCGACCTCGTCACGGCCCTGCAAGCCCGCCGCGACCCCGCCCTGGCCCGCGCCCTGCGCAGCACCGACTTTGCGCCCGCCGGCGGGGCCCTGCTCGTCACCCTGCCCGAGGGCGCCGACGTGGGGGCCCTGGGGCCCCAGCTCGCGGCCCTGGCCCAGGAGTTTGCGCTGTGGCTCGGCGGCGCGTTCACGGCCGCCGACCTGCCCGGCCTGCTCGACGGCGTGCGCCCCGCCGGCCTCGTGCTGCAAGGCGGCGACGAGCTAAAGCCCGGCCTGCGCGACTTCACCGGCCTGGAAGAAATCTTTGAGGCCCTGGAAGAAGTGGAATAGCGGCGTTTGGGGCCCCGCGATTAGCGGGCGGCCGGCTTTGCGCCGGCCGCTAATCGCGGGGCCCCTAGCTCAGCCGGAACCGCACGTACTTAATCGGCACGCCCAGGGCCCGGTACTTGCCCTCGAAGTTGGTTTGGATGGCCTGGGCCTCGGCAAACCCGGGGCCCGGTTCGGCGTACAGGTCGCGGGTTTGCACGTCCACCACGGCCCCTGGGCGGGCGGCCAGCGTGGCGAGGGTGTAGTCGAACAGGCCGTCGTTGTCGGTTTTGAGGTGCAGCGGGGCCCCGGGGGCCAGCAGCGCCTGGTACAATGCCAGGAAGCGCGGCGCGGTGAGGCGGCGCTTGATGTCGCGGTCGCGCGGCCGCGGATCGGGGAAGGTGATCCAGATTTCGCCCAGCTCGCCGGGGCCAAACTGCGCGGCCAGCGCCAGGGCCTGCGCGCGCACGAAGCCCACGTTGGCCAGGCCCAGGGCGGCGGCCCGGGTGCTGCCCGACCACAGCCGCTCGCCCTTGACGTCGAGGCCCAAAAAGTTGCGCTGCGGGTAGCGCTGGGCCAGGCCCACGGTGTATTCGCCCTTGCCGCAGCCCACTTCCAAGGTCAGCGGGTGGTCGTTGCGGAAGAAATCGGCCCGCCAACGGCCGCCCAGGGTTTCGAATTCGGGTTTGCCCGGCTCGATGACGTCGGGGCGGGTGGCATTATCAGCAAAGCGGTGGAGTTTGACGCGGGGCAAAGCAGGGAGAAACGAAAGGGTAGTAAAATTGGCGTGCGGCACCGCCCAGCGGTGCTTGGCCTTGCCCCGGGGCCCCAGGGCAGCGCCCAGGCAATTGCGCGGCCGGCGAAAAGCCAGTGTGGCCTTGCCCCGGGGCCCCCAGGCAGCCTTCGCCAAGCCACGCGCCGCTGGGCGGTACCGCGCGCCGCCAGTGCAAAGTCCGCGCAGCGGGCTAGTGGTACAGCTCGGCCACCTCGGCCACCACAAAGGTGCTGCCGCCGATGAACACCACGTCGGCGGGGCCCGCGGCGGCGCGGGCGGCGGCCACCGCGGCGGCCACCGGGCCGTAGGCGCGGCCGCGCAGCCCGGCGGCCGCGGCGCGGGCCGCCAGCTCGTCGGCCGGCAGGGCCCGGGGGATGTCGGCCTGGCAAAAATAATACGTGGCGGCGGGCGGCAGCAGCGCCAGCACGGGCCCCACGTCCTTGTCGTTCACCGTGCCGAGGACCAAGTGCAGCCGCTCGTGCGGCACGCGCAGCAGCTGCTGCATCACCAGGCGCAGGCCGGCCTCGTTGTGGCCGGTGTCGGCCACCACCAGCGGCGCGTGGCCGAGGATGCTCCAGCGCCCGCGCAGGCCGGTGAGGGGCCCCACGTCGCGCAGGCCCTGGCGCACGGCGGCTTCGGGCAGCACAAAACCTTGCGTTCGCAACTCGTCGAGCACGGCCAGCACGCCGGGCAGGTTCAGGGCCTGGTAGTCGCCGAGCAGGCCCACGGCGGCGTCCAGCAGGAACGGGGCCCCGGCGCGCTCCACGTCGAAGAGCTGGGTGCCGGCGGGCGCGTCGGCCTCCGCGGCGGGCACCGGGTGGGCGCGGTAGCGCCGGTCGGCCCAGGTGAGGGGCGCAGCTTCGGCGGCGGCTTTGGCTTCGAACACGGCCGCCACGTCGGGCTGCGTTTGGCTGACGACCACCGGCACGCCGGGCTTGACGATGCCCGCTTTCTCGCCCGCAATTGCGGGCAGCGTGTCGCCCAGCATCGCCTGGTGGTCGTAGCTGATGTTGGTGATAAGCGCCACGAGCGGCGTGATGACGTTCGTCGAGTCGAGCCGGCCGCCCAGGCCCACCTCCACCACGGCCACGTCCACGGCTTCGTCGGCGAAGTAGCAAAAGGCCAGGGCCACGCACATCTCAAAAAACGAGGGCTGCACGTCGGCAAACAGCAGGCGCCATTTTTCCACCCAGGCCACCAGGTAATCGGGGGCCAGCTCCTGCCCGTTCAGGCGCACCCGCTCGGTGAAGGCGCGCAGGTGCGGCGAGGTGTAGAGGCCCACGCGGTAGCCGGCACTTTGCAGCACCGCCGCCAGCAGGTGCGCGCTGCTGCCCTTGCCGTTGGTGCCCGCTACGTGCACGCTGCGGAAGCGCCGCTCGGGGTGGCCCATGGCCGCCAGCAGGGCCTCGGTGTTGCCCAAGCCTTTCTTGAAGCCCACCGCTCCTACCCGCTGGTACATGGGCAGTTGTGCGTAGAGAAATGCTAGTGTTTCTTCGTAAGTCATGGGGAAGCGACAAGGGCCCCGGGCGCCGCGGCCGGCCCCCGGCAACGGCAGCCGCGCCGGTGCTGGCGCCCGGGGCCCCGGCAGTTTATTGAACCGAAATCCTGAACGTGTAGAAGCCCGTGGCGCCGCCGCTGCCGTTGTTGGTGCGCCGGAAACTGGCGTTTTGCAGGGCGTCGCGGCACAGCTTTTCCTGGGCCGGCGACACGTTGCCCGACACCTTGGTGACGCCTTCCACCTCGCCGTTCTCGTCGATTTTGATGCGAAAGCGCACGATGCCCGAGTTGTCGTCGACGGCCGCCACCTTGGGCACCGCCGCCGCGGCCCAGCCGCTCATTTCCAGGCCGTCGCCGCTGCCGTTGCCGCGGCCCCGGCCACTGCCGCCGCCCGAGCCGCCGCCGTCGCCGTCGCCGCGGCCGTACAGCGCCTTGGCGTTCAGCGAGCCGCGCGGGTCGCCCTGGTCGCCCACGGCGCCGGGGCGGTCGCCGTTGCTGTTGCCGGTGGGCGCAGTGCTGGTGCCGCTCACGCCGTTGCCGCCGCCGGTGGCCGTGCCCTTGGGCGAAAACGTGACGGCTACCTTGCGGGCCGGCTTGGGCACCTCCTTCACTTCCTCTTTCGGCGGCGCGGGCGTGGCCACCACGGGGGCCGTCACGGGGCTTTCCTCGGCGTCGCTGGTGATGATTTTTTCGGCGGCCGGCGGCGTGGGCGCGGCTTGGGCCACGGCGGGCGTGGGGCGGGGCTCGGGGGCCGCGGCGGGCGGGCGGCTGTCCTGGCGGTTGGGCGAGGCGTTGGCGGCGGCCGTGGTTTGCACGTCGCCGCTGCCGGCGGCGTCCACGCCGTAGTTCAGCTCCACGCCGCCCCCGCCGGGCGTGGCAATCTCGTCAAGCGGCGGGTTGGGGCCCTTGAACACGGTGAACAGGCAAAACAGCACCAGGGCCACGTGGATGGCCACGGTACCAAGCAGGGCCTCGCGGCGGTGCTGTTCGGGATAGTCGAGGGCCATGGGTGGGTGGGCTGGTGGCTGACGGCTGTCAGCTTTTAGGGATTGTCTGTCTTAATGCCCGAACGCAAGCCTTCAGCCAGTAGCGAACCGCCACCAGCCATAAATTACTTGCCAGCGGCTTGCTGGGCCTGGGTGGCCATCACCATTTTTATTTTTAACCGGTTGCCAATTTCGAGGATGTCGACCAGTTTCTGCACGTTCTGCGAGGCGTCCACGCGCAGCACCACGGTGGGCGTGTCGAGGTTGTTTTTGCCGATGAGGGCCGTCAGCTCGGTTTCGAGGGCGGCGGGCGGCACGGGCTTTTTGTTGACGAAGTAGGCCCCCGCGGCGTCCACCGATACGGTGATGGGCTGCTTCATCACCTGCTTGCTGCTTTTGGCGTTGGGCAGCAGCAGCTTGATGACGTTCGGGTTCACCATCGTGCTGACGATGAGGAAGAACAGCATCAGAAAAAACATGATGTCGTTCATCGAGCCCGTTTCCACGTGCGAGGTCAGGCGATGGCGGCGGGAGAGGTTCACGGCAGAAGTGAAAAAGTGCTGGTGTGAAAATGGGAAAATGTTCTGAGCAAAACAGCCGCTTTTTGTAGCAAAAGACAGTTGTTATAGACCACATTTTCACATGCTTGCATTTCCACACTTAAAATCAATTGTCCTGCAGAATGTCCATGAACTCGATGGCCGAATTCTCCATGCGGAACACCATGCGCTCGACCAAAATGCTGAGCCAGTGGTAGCCGGCGTGGGCGATGATGCCCACGATGAGGCCGGCGGCCGAGGTCACCATCTTGGTGTAGAGGCCCCCGGCAATCTGAGCGATGCCGAAGTCGCCGGTGGCATTGATGGCGTAAAAAATCTTGATCACGCCGATGATCGTGCCCACGAAGCCCAGCATGGGCGCGATGCCGGCGATGATGCCCAGGATGTTGATGTTCTTTTCGAGGCGGGCGATTTCAATCTTGCCCACGTTTTCCACGCTGGCTTCGATTTCGGTGAGCGGCAGGCCCAGGCGGCGCAGGCCTTTCTCGACCATGCGGGCCAGCGGCGAAGGGTTTTGGGCGCACAGCAGCTTGGCGCCCTGGATGTCGCTTTTCACCATCAGGGCCCGGATGCCGTTCATGAACGATTCGGGCTGCCCGCCGGCTTTGCGGATGGTGAGGTAGCGTTCGAGGATGATGTAGACCGAGGCGAACAACAGAATAAACAAGGGCAGCATAATCCAGCCCCCTTTGAGTACCAAGTCGATGAGCGAGAGGCCGCCCCCGGCCTGGTTGGCGGCGTTCACGGCCGCGTTGACGGAATCGGGTGCGGCCGAAACCGCCGCGTTGGTTACCTGCAACAGGAAAATGGACATTCGTACGAAGTAGCTTTAATTGGCCAGCACCCAGAGGTCTTTCCCCAGGTGGGTTTGGGTGCGCATGCGCTGCGCCTCGCGCTCGGCCGTCAGCTTGTCGGCGTAGTCGTCGATGGAAACCTTGATTTTGTGGCCGCTGTAGCGGGGCAGCACCACGCGTGCGCGGTGGCCCAGCCTGGCCAGCGCCTGCCGCTGCACCTGCGCCGCCGCCAGCGTGCGGAAGCTGCCGCCCACGATGTAGTAACGGCCCGTGGGGGCATTAATTGTGGTGCTGAACGCCGCGGCCGCGGGGGCGGCTTTGGCCACGGCCGGCGCAGCTTTAGCAACTGCTGCCGCGGTGGGCTTGGCCACGGCCGCCACCGGCTTGGCCACGGGAGCGGTGGCTTTGATAGCGGCAACGGGCCGGGCCACGGCTTTTGCGGCGGGCAACGGCGCGGGGGTTGCCGGGGCCGCGGCCCACGCGTTGGCTTCGGCCAACAGGTTGGGGGCCGCCTCGGTGGGCACCACCACGGCGGCGGGGGCCGCGGCTACGGGGGCCGCGTTCCAGGTTTGGCGGGCCAGGCCGGCCTGCTGGGGCCCCGGGGTAGCGGGGCGGGCGTCGGCCCACAGCGGCAGGCGGCCTTGCCAGGCGGTGGGCAGGTAGCCCGCGTGCAAGGCAAACAAGTAGTTGGCTGATACCACCAGCCCGGCCACTAGGCCGATGGCCGCGTAGCTGAACACGCGGCGGCGGGTGGGCCGGGCCGGGTGCAGCCGCGGGGTGGGCAGCGCCTGCGGGGCCCGGGCCCCGGTGCGGGCCGCGGCGCGCACGGGCCGCGCCGCCAGCTCGGGCAGGCCGTAGGCGGCGGGCAGCAGCGTGTCGGTGCCGGTGTACTCAAACGAGAGGCCGCGGCCGGCGGCGCGGCGGAACACGCCGATGCCCGGCAGCTCGGTGCGGCTGGTGGCGTCCAGGTCGTGCTGCAAGCCGGCCACGGCGGTGCGCAGGGCCTCGCGGGCCTGCGCGGCGGGCACGCCCAGGCGCTGGGCCAGGGCGTCCACGAGCAGGCCGTCGTTGCGGGTCAGGGCCTGGTTGAAGGCCACCAGGCGGGCCGGCGGGCTCACGGCGTGGCGGTTGGGCTGCACCCGGGCCGGCACGGCATCGGCCACCAGCCCCCCAAAGTCCGGAATAATCACGCAGTCGTGGTCGCGGAGCAGGGGGCGGATGTGGTCGGCAAGGTGCATAGCAAGTGGCGTTGGGTTGCCGTTGGCGCAAGGGTTGGCTGTTCAATCCGATTCCCGGCGCGCGGCGTTAGCCCGGCCGGTAAGCGCTTCACAATCAACAATTCAACCAGCAGCAATTAAATCTTTAAAACGTGTAACTCACCCCGCCGATGACGTTGATCCCCTTGACGGGGTAGCGGTAAAACCGCTGGTATTGGCGGTTGGCAAGGTTGTTACCCATCGCAAAGATGGATAAATTTGACGTAACGCGGTAGTCGGCGCGCAGGTTGAGGTCGTAGATTGGGGACGTGGCGCGGTAGAAATCGGGCACCTGGTTGACGTAGCTGATGCCGTAGCTGGCCGAGTAGAAGTAGGTTTCGGCGCCCAGCAGCAGCTTGTCCGACACGTTGTAGGTGCCGAACACGGTGGCCTGGAACGCGGGGCGGCCGTAGGGCTGGGCCAGCGCCCGGGTGCCGTAGTGGTTGAAGTCGGCCCGGGCCCCCACGCGGTATTTTTCGCCCGTGCCGTACAGCGCCTCGGCGTGCAGGTTCACGTTGGTGGTGCCCTCGTCGTCGTACACCAGGTTGAACTTGTCCTGGTGCAGGGGGTCGTTGAGGTAGAAGTACAGGTTTTTGTCGCGGCTGAAGGTGAGGCGGCCGTTCAGCGCCAGGCCGCGCGCCGGGGCGGCGGTGAAGCCCGCGTACACGGTGGGGCCCCGGCGGGTGTCGGCCACGTACACGTTGCGGTTCAGCCAGGGGTTTTCGGCGGTCAGCTCGTTGCGCGTCACACGCTGGATGGCGCCGCCCAGGCCCCCGTACACGGTGAACTGCTCGGGCACCACGGCGTAGCCCACCCGGATGGCCGGGTACACGGCCCCGCGGCTCACGCCGTTGAGCAGGTCGGAGGAGTAGCCCAGCGTGAGGCCCAGGGCCAAGTCCAGGCGGTCGCGCTTCACCTCGTAGGCCGGCGTCACCTGCACGAAGTTGCGCGCGCGGGTGGCCGAGTCCTTGTCGGTGATGAACGAGGCGTCGCCGTTGAGCACGAAGCGGCTGGCGTCGCTCAGGGCGTAGCCCAGCTTGGCGTTCAGCAGCACGTTGCTTTCGGAGGCTGAGAAGTGGTCGTTCCAGTACTTGTAGCCCACGCCCAGCTCGTATTGCAGCGGGGCGCTGGGGGCTTGGTTGCGGGCGTAGGCCCGGGCCCCGAAGCGCGTGAACACCTGCTTGAGGTCGCCGGCGTCGGGCGTGGGCTGCGGCACCGGCGAGGTGGCCGGCCCGGTGTAGCCGTAGAAGTTGTAGCGTTCGCGGCTCACGTCGAGGGCCCCGCCGAAGGCCGCGTTGCCGCGGTAAAGCTCGCCGGTGAGGGCGGCGCTGGTTTGCGCCACGCCCGAGTTTTTGCCGTCCACGGGCCCGTTCAGGGAGTTGACGTGCTTGAGGTCGAGGCCGTAGCTGTGGTCGGTGCTGCGGGCGCTGTGCAGGTAGGCCCGGCCGTAGAACGTGCCGTAGTTGCCGATGCCCGCCTTGAGGTAGTTGCCGGTGAGCGGCGCCAGCTCCTCCTGCCGGATGGTGAGCACCTGCACCGCGGGCGCGAGGCGGTCGGGCGGCAGCCGGAAATCGGGGAAGGTGTAGGCCGGGGCGCGCGTCGTTTGGGGCGGGGCGGGCACGGCAATTTTGTCGAAGTTGCGGGGGGCCGTGCCCAGCTCGTTCACGCGGTCCTTCACAATCTCAATCTCCGCCTCCTGGATGGTGCCGCCCTTGCGGGGCTTGGCGGGCTGGCCCTGGGCCCCGGCGGGCAGGGCCCCGGCCGCGGCCAGCACCCCCGCTCCCACCAGCGGCCAACGCAAACCTTTACTTAAGCGGCGAACTGAAAAATGCTTCATTAACAAGTAGGTAAACAACAAAAAGTATTGGTTAAAAATGGCGCGTTAAAAACTAAAATGGCCGTAGCGAACGGTTAGCCCGTCCTCGTTTTCAATGCGCCGTTTCTAATTCTTGTCACGGCCGGCCGGTGCTGTCGGCGGCCGGGGCGGCCGGCCGCGGGGCAGCCACCGAGTCGGCCGCGGCGGGTGGGGCCGGCGGCACCGCCGCCGGTTGCAAACCACCGCGGGGCGCGGCCGGCTGGTTGCGCGGGGCCGCCGCAGCGCCCTTGGCGGGGGCCGGCGCGGGCTTGGCGGGCGCGGCTTTGGTGGGCTTGGCGGGGGTGGTTTTGGCCGGGGCGGCGGCGTCGGGGCCCAGGGTTTTCAGCCGCTCGCGGGCGGCGGCCACGATTTCGGGCACCGGGAATTTGTTGTCGACGATGGAATTGAGCGTGCCGCGGGCCTGGAAGTTGTCGCCCTGGGCGGCGTACACGTCGGCCACCAGCAGGAAGGCCCGGCCCTGCCACAGCTCGAAGTTGCCAAAGTCGGAGTTGTTGCGCAGGGCCGTGGCCAGGGCCGCGTCGTACTGCTGCTGCTTGAACTGGGTGTCGGCCAGCAGGTAGTTGGCCTCGGCCCCGACGGCGTCGCCCGGGGCGGCGGCCACGGCGGCGGCCAGCTCGGTGGCGGCCTGGTCGAGGGCCCCGGCGCGGTAGCTGGCCTTGCCCAGGTAGAGCAGCGCGGCGTTGGTGGCGCCGGCGGGGGCCCCGGCCTGGGCACGCAGCTCCTCAGCCACGCGGCGGGTGGCGGGGTAGTCGCCGCTTTCGTACTCGGCCTTCAGCAGGCCCAGGGTGGCGTTGGCCACCTCGCGGCGGTTGGGGCTGGCCGTGCGCAACTGGGTGTAGTACTGGATGGCCTCGGGGTAGTTTTGGGTTTCGAGGTCGAGGTCGGCGGCGCGGCCCAGGGCCCTATTCACGAACTCGCTCTTGTTCTCGGCCACCACGGCGCGCAGGCGCGGCAGGGCCTCGGCCTTGTTGCCGGTTTTCAGGTACGCGTCGGCCAGGTAGTAGCGGGCGTCGGCGCCCAGGGCGTTGGCGGGGTACTGCTGGAGGTAGCTTTCCAGGCGCTGGATGGCCTGGGGGTACTTCTCGGCCAGGTACAGCGACTTGGCCGCTTCCAGCTCCACGCTTTCCGTGGCCTTGCTGTCGGGGTTCTGGGCCTTGAAGGCGGCCAGCGACTGGTCGAAATCCTCCGTTTTGCCTTGGGCCGCCAGGCTTTCCTGCAAGCTGTAGATGGCCTGGTTGGCGGCGTCGGAGCGCGGGAAATCGGTGAGCACGCGCCGAAAATCGGCCACGGCGGCGTCCGGCTGCTGCAAGTTGGCGTAGGCCACGCCGCGCTTTTGCAGGGCCTGGGGCACCAGCGGGCTGGTGGGCCGGCCGGTGATGAGCTTCGTGAAGCCGTCCACCGCCGGCTGGTAGTCGCCGGCCTCGAAGGCCAGCTGCGCCTGCTGGAAGGTGGCCTGCTCGGCGTAGCGCGAAGTGGGACTGGTGCGCAGCAGCGTGGCCAGGGTTTGGTCGGCCTCGGCGCGGCGGCCCAGCTGGCCCAGCGTCACGCCTTTTTGGTAGTAGGCGTAGTCCTTGTCGGCCGCGTTGGCCTGAATCACCTTGTCGTAGCCGGCCAGCGCGGGCGCGTAGCTTTTGGCCACGTAGCTCAGGTCGGCCAGGCGCAGGGTGGCGTCGTAGTAGTTGGCGTCGCGGGTTTTGGCGGCGTCGTCGGCCGCCAGGTAGGCCTGGAACTGGGGCCGGGCCTGGGCGTACTGCTTCGTATTGTAGTAGGCGTAGCCCAGGCCGTAGCGGGCGCGCTGCTCGAAGGCCACTTCCTCGGGGGCCACGCCGCCCTGGCGCACGGTGCGGGCCGCGGCGGCGTAGGCCGTGGCGGCCTCGGGGTAGCGCTGGCCCACGCTGTAAATCTCGCCCCGCAGCACCTGGGCCGCGGCCCGCAGCGCGTCGTCCGACGGATATTTTAACGACTTATCGAGCAGCGCCAGCGACTGGTCGTACTGCCCGGCGTTGTAGAGGGTGGCGGCCTGGGCGTAGGTCACGCGCTGGTAAGTGGCGTTCAGCTTGGGGCCCCGGTCGTCGAGGCCTTCGAGGTAGTCGATGGCCTGGGCGTAGTCGTTCGAGGCCAAAAAGCCGGTGCTCAGCAAGTCGTCCGCGGCGGCCTGGTTGGCCGAGCGCGGAAACTTGCGGCGAAAATCTTTGAGCACGGCCACCACCTCGGCCTGGTTGCCCAGCTCGGCCTGCACCTGGGCGAGCTTGAGGGTGGCGTTTTCGGCCACGTCTTTCTGCACGGGGCCCTGGCGGGCGGCTTCGAAGGCCGTGACGGCCTGGGGCTTCTGGCCGGCTTGCAGGTAGCTCAGGCCCAGGTGGTAAGCGGCGTTTTGGCCCAGCGTGTCGCGGCGGGCGGCCACGGGGCGCAGGCTGGCAATGGCGCCCTTGTAGTCGCCGGTTTTGTAGTTGGCGAAGCCGATTTTGTACTGCAGCGCCGGCTCGATCTTGTTTTTGCGGGCGGCGGCGAACTGGTCGTAGTAGCCCACGGCCTGCTGGTAATCGGCCTTTTGGTAGTAGGCGTCGCCCACCAGCCGCTGGATTTCGTCGGCGTTTTGGGGCGGCGGGGTTTGGCGCAGGCGGGGCGCGGCGTAAGCCAGCAGGCCGTCGTAGTCGCCTTCCTTGTAGTAAATCTGCGTCATGATGGCCGGCACCACCAGCTTGTAGTCGTCGTTTTGCTCGGCCACGGCCAGGTCGGCGCGGGCGGCGGCGTAGGCCCCGGCGCGGTAGCCGAGGTAGCCGGCGTAGTAGGCGCTGGCGTAGCGGTAGGGCCCCTGGGCCTGCTTGCTGCGGTCGAAGAGCAAGCGCGCCTGGTCGTAGTTCTTTTGCTGCAAGAAGCTGTAGGCCAGCTTAAAGTCCGACTCGGCCCGCTGCGCATCGCTGAGGTTGGCGGGGGCCACCTTCTGGAAGTAGGCCACGGCCTGCGGGTAGTTCTGCTGGTCGAAGTAGAACTTGCCCAGCTCGAAGTAGGCCACGGCGGCGCGCGGGTGGGCCGGGTGGGCGGCCACGAAGGCCAGCACGAGGCCCTCGGCGTCGGGGTGCAGCAGGTAGAGGCCGCTCACGGCGTAGTAGTACTCGGCGTCGGCGGTGCGGTCGCGGCCGATGGGCTCCTGGCGGCCGGCGCGGCGCGGCTCCACCGCCAGGTACTGGCCAAAGGCGAGCTGGGCGGCCCCGTACTGCTGGCGGTCGAAGAGTTCGAGCCCTTCCTGGAAAAACCGCTCGTCGCTGGCAAACACCTGGGTTTGCTGGGCCAGGGCGGCCGCCGGGGCCGCCGCCGTGAGCGTGGCGGCCAGCGCCAGCCGGGGAAATAGCTTCATCGAAAAAAGGTAGCGTGAAGGGGCCGCAAAGGGCCCGGGAGGCCTCAAAAGTAGACAAAAATGGCGCGCAAGGCCCCACCGGGCCGTTTCGGGCCCCGGGCCAACGCGCGCCGGATGATTTTTGGTGTGCGGTGGATGAAAATGGGCAGCTGGGCAAAAGGAGCAATGGGCGACAAAAAACCGGTCATCCCGGGCGTGGCGCAGGATGACCGGTTTCCAGCACGCCCGCCGCCTACCACCGCTGGTGCACCAGCGGCCGGATGCGGCGCTGGTACACGGCGCGCACGGCGGCCAGCTGCCCGGCCTCCAGGGCGGGCAGGTCGGCGGCGCGCAGGTTGCTTTCGAGCTGCTCGGGGCGCGAGGCCCCCGGAATCACGCAGCTCACTTCGTCCGCCATCAGCACCCAGCGCAGGGCCGCGGCGGCCAGGGCCCCCTCGCCGGGAAACACGGCTTTCAGCTCCTCCACGGCGGCCAGGCCGGTGGCGTAGTCCACGCCGGCGAAGGTTTCGCCCTTGTCGAAGGCCGCGCCGTCGCGGTTGAAGCGGCGGTGGTCGTCGGCCGCAAACTCGGTCTGGGGCCCAAACTTGCCCGTGAGCAAGCCGCTGGCCAGCGGCACCCGCACGATGATGCCCACGTCGCGGCGCTTGGCTTCCTTGAACAGCAGCTCGGCCGGGCGCTGGCGGAACAGGTTGAAGATGACTTGCAGCGTGGCCACGTTGGGGTACTCCAGGGCCTTGAGGCCTTCCTCCACGCGCTCCACGCTCACGCCCAGGTGCTGCACCTTGCCCTCGTCCCGTAACTTATCGAACAGCTCGAAAATTTCGGGGCGGTAGAACACGTCGGTGGGCGGGCAGTGCAACTGCACCAAGTCGAGGGTGTCGAGGCCCGTGTTGCGCAGGCTGTCTTCCACGAAGCCGCGCAGGGCGGCGGGCTGGTAGGCCGCGGCGGTGTGGGGCTGGAGGCGGCGGCCGCACTTGGTGGCCACAACAATGCGCTCGGCGCGGCGGCGCACCAGCCGGCCCACGGCGGCCTCGCTGGCCCCGTCGCCGTACACGTCGGCCGTGTCGATGAAGTTGACGCCGGCGTCGGCCGCCGCGTCGAGGATGGCGTCGGCGGTGGCGTCGTTGAAGGGCTCGCCCCACTTGCCGCCCACCTGCCAGGTGCCGAGGCTGATTTCAGAAACAGAAAAACCGGTTTTGCCGAGGGTGCGGTACTGCATGGACTGGAATGAACGAAAGTTGGAAAGGAAAAAGTAAGGCAGCCGCGCGGCATTTGCCGGGCAGCCCGCCGCTTAATACAAGCCAGTGCGCGGCCGGCGGGTAGTCCACAGCTGGGCGGTGGGGCCCCGAATTTTCGTTTTACGCTGGCCGTCACCGCCCTATCTTTATCGGAATTTCACCCATTCTTAATTTTTTATTCTTTTTCTCTTTTATCCTCTTTCTCTCTTTCCTTTTTCTTTTTCTATGGTACCAACGTTTACTTTTCGATTATGGACGCTACTAGCGGGGTGGCTGCTGCTGGGGCTGGCCCCGGCCCGGGCCCAACGCATCGCCGTAGGAGCCGCCCATACGGTTGCTATTTTCCCCAACGGGACGCTGTGGACCTGGGGTAATGGTGGCAGCAACCAGTTGGGCAATAGCAGCCCGTTCGACCAGCCCACGCCCATGCAGGTTGGTTCCGTAGCCAGTTGGCAGAGCGTGGCCGCCGGCCAGCTCAATACGGCTGCCATTCGCTCCGACGGCACGCTCTGGATTTGGGGCGACAACAGGAGCGGCCAAATTGGCAACGGCACCACCGCCAGCCAAGCCACTCCCGTGCAGGTAGGTACCGACGCGAACTGGAAAAGCATCAGCATTGGCTCCCAGCACATGGTAGCCGTGCGCACCGATGGCACGCTGTGGGCTTGGGGCCTGAATGCCAACGGCCAAATTGGCAACGGCTCCACCACCAACCAATCAACCCCAGTGCAAATTGGGACCGGCGCGGCCTGGCGAAGCGCTGTCGCGGGCTCGAACCACACGCTGGCCGTGCGCACCGACGGCACCCTCTGGGCCTGGGGCCTGAACACCAACGGTCAGCTAGGCCTGGGCTCCACCGCTCAACAAACCAGCCCGGTACAGGTGGGCACAGCTACTTGGCAGAGCATTGCGGCGGGCCGGACCCACACCGTGGCCGCGCGGGCCGACGGCACCCTCTGGGCCTGGGGCCAGAATACCAACGGCCAACTGGGCCTGGGCTCTACCACCCAACAAACGAGCCCGGCGCAGGTGGGCACCGCCGCAACCTGGCGGCAAGTGGCTGCCGGCCAGTACTTCACAGCGGCGATTCAGGCTGATGGCTCGCTTTGGACTTGTGGCAATAACCGGTCGGGACAGCTCGGCAACGGCACCGTCGCCAACCAGCTTAGCCCTGTGCTAGCCGGAAGCGGGGCCACTTGGCAGCTGGTGGCCAGCAACGCAGGTGCGGTTCACGCGGCGGCCCTCCGCACCGATGGCACGCTCTGGACCTGGGGCCTCAATACCGACGGCCAGCTGGGCAGCGGCTACAACGTGCAGCTGACGCCATTTCAGGTGGTGGTTCCCGCTACGTGGCGCAGCGTGGCCGCGGGGTACGACTGCACGCTGGCCCTTCGCCCCGACGGGACGCTGTGGACCTGGGGTGGCAACCCCAACGGCCAATTGGGCATCGGCGACAACACCAACACGGACCAGCCCACCCCTACTCAGGTGGGCAGTACTGTTGCTTGGCAAAGCATCGCGGCTGGTCTTTTCCATACGGCGGCCGTGCGCGCCGATGGCACCCTCTGGGCCTGGGGCACCAACCAATCGGGCCAGCTTGGCAATGGAACGGCGTCCTTTTCTGCGCAACCCTCGCCCGTGCAAGTTGGCGCGGACACGAATTGGCAAAGCGTAGCCGCCGGGTTTACCTGCACACTGGCCATTCGCACCGACGGTACCCTCTGGGGCTGGGGCAGCAACGGCTACGGCCAACTCGGCAACGGTACCACTGCTCAGCAAAACGCGCCGGTGCAAATCGGAACGGCCACGAATTGGCGAAGCGTTGCATCGGGCTTTGCCCACACCGTGGCCGTACGCGCCGACGGTACCCTCTGGGCCTGGGGCTTCAACGCTGTCGGCCAGTTAGGCGATGGTACCGCCGCTAACCAGACCAGTCCCGTTCGCATTGGCACCGCCGCCAATTGGCAAAGCGTCTCGGCCGGTAGTTACCACACCGTGGCCGTGCGCGCCGACGGCACCCTCTGGGCCTGGGGCCAGAACACTTACGGCCAAGTTGGCGTCGGCACGGCAGCCAACCAGACCGCCCCCGTTCAGGTAGGTGCCGCCACGACTTGGCAAAACGCGGCTGCGGGCGCTTACCACACCGTGGCCACTCGCACCGACGGCACCCTCTGGACCTGGGGCTTCAACGGCTACGGCCAACTGGGCAACGGCCTCGCCACCAACCAAGCCAGCCCCGCCCAAGTAGGCACCGCTACCACTTGGCTCAGCGTTGCCGCTGGCCAATACCACACCGCGGCCATCCGCACTGGCGGCACCCTATGGGTTTGGGGCAGTAATGTTTACGGCCAAACCAGCCAATCTAACGCCAACCCTTTCCCAATTAACATTCCTTATCCTAGCGTGACGCTGGCCACCGCGGCCGCCAACGCCGCCCCCGGCTGGCACCTGGCCCCCAACCCCGCCCACGGCCGGGTGCAGCTGCCGGGCCTACCGGCCGGCACCGCCGTGCGCTTTTTCGACGCCCAGGGCCGGCTGGTGCGCACCGCCGCCGGGCCCGCCGTGGCGCTAGATGGCCTGGCCCCCGGCCTCTACCTGCTGCAAGCCACGGCCGGCGGCACCACCCGCACCCAGCGCCTGGTGGTGGAATAACGCCCCGGGTGGTTTCGCTTTAACCACGCCCCTGCCCCCGTTGGCAGGGGCGTTTTTGTGGGGTGGCCCGGTGGGGCCCCGGCCACTGCGGGCCATGGCGGGCGAAGCGGGGCCGTATCTTGCCGCCCGCTCATGCCCGCTCCTTCGCCCCCGCCCGTCATCCGCGTTTCGCACCTCACCAAGCGCTTCGGGGCCCAAGTGGTGGTCGACGACCTCAGCTTTGAGGTGGCCGCGGGCGAAACGCTGGTGCTGCTGGGCCCCAGCGGCTGCGGCAAAACCACGCTCCTCAAAACCCTCAACCGCCTGATCGAGCCCGACGGCGGCACCGTCGAGATCAACGGCCGCGACGTGCGCCAGCAGGCCCCCGCGGCGCTGCGGCGCGGCATCGGCTACGTCATCCAGCAAGTGGGGCTGCTGCCGCACTACACCGTGGCCCAGAACATCGGCGTGGTGCCCGGCCTGCTGGGCCGCCCGCCCGCCGAAACCGCCGCCCGCACCGCCGAGCTGCTCGAGCGCCTGCACCTGCCCGCCGCCCGCTTCGCCGGCATGCTGCCGGCCCAGCTCTCGGGCGGGCAGCAGCAGCGCGTGGGCCTGGCCCGGGCCCTGGCCGCCGACCCGCCGGTGGTTTTGCTCGACGAGCCCTTCGGGGCCCTCGACCCGCTGACGCGCGCCGCCGTGCGCCGCGACTTCCGCGAGCTGGACGAGCTGCGCCGCAAAACCGTGGTGCTCGTGACCCACGACGTGACCGAAGCCTTCGAACTGGCCGACCGCATCCTGCTGCTCAACCACGGCCGGATTCAGCAGCTGGGGCCCCCGCGGGAGTTGCTCCAACACCCGGCCAACGACTTCGTGCGCCGCTTCTTCCAGGCCGAGCGCCTGGCCCTGCAAATGCGCGTGACCACGCTGGCCGAAGTGCTGCCCTTCGTAGAAGTTGAGGAAAAAACTGCGCCCGCCGGGGCCCCTATGTTGCCGGCCACCGCCAGCGTGCAGGCGGCCGTGGCGCTGCTCGGCGAAACCGGCACCGGCCACCTGCG
The DNA here is from genome assembly GCA_050954665.1 of Janthinobacterium lividum. Taxonomy (GTDB): domain Bacteria; phylum Bacteroidota; class Bacteroidia; order Cytophagales; family Hymenobacteraceae; genus Hymenobacter. The sequence goes on along the minus strand of JBPBPC010000045.1, from coordinate 102,153 downwards.
CATCGAGGGGGCCCCGCAGCCGCTGGCGCTGGGGCAGCTGCTGGCCGCCTTCGGCCGGGCCCTGGGGTAGGCCGGCCGGACGGCGGCCGCCCGGCTAGGCCAGGTAGGCCAGGTAGGCCAGCACGTCGGTCAGGGCCTCGGCGCGGTGGAAATGGAGGCCGGCCAGTTGCTCGGCGGGCACTTCCTCGTGGATCCAGGTGGTGTGGTAGGGCACGTGGATGGCGGGCGCGCCCAGGGCCAGCACCGGCAAAATGTCGGACTTGAGCGAGTTGCCGATCATCAGAAAGTCGGCCGGGGCCACGCCGTGCCGCGCCAAGATGCGCCGGTAGGTGGCCTCGTCCTTCTCGCTCACGATCTCCACATGGTCAAAAAAATCGCCCAGGCCCGAGCGCGCCAGCTTGCTTTCCTGGTCGAACAAGTCGCCCTTGGTGAGCACCATCAGCCGCTCGCCGCGCCGCCGCAGCTCACCCAGCACCGCCACCACGCCGGGCAGCGGCTCGATGGGAAAGTCGAGCAGGCGCTTGCCCAGGTCGAGCAATTGCTGGATCTCGCGCCCCGTCACGGCCCCGTCGGTGAGCTGAATGGCCGTCTCGATCATGGTCAGCATCAACGACTTGGCGCCGTAGCCGAACAGGTGCATGTTGGCGCGCTGCACCGCGTAGAGCCGCGCCCCGATGGCGTCGGCCGCGCCGCACCGGGCCAGGATGGCCGCCAGCTGGGCTTCCACGTGGTCGAAGTGCGGCTGGTTGGGCCAGAGCGTGTCGTCGGCGTCGAAGGCAATGAGCTGGGGCCGGGGCATAAAAAACAGCAGCGTAAGCGGACAAAAGGGAGCGAGCCAACCCGCCCCACGGGCCAGCCAGGGCCCAAAAGTACCGAACTTGCGCCCCATGAAGCAGCTGATTGACCTGGCCACCTGGCCCCGCCGCGAGCATTTTGAGTTCTTTTCAACGTTTGACGAGCCGTTTTTCGGGCTGGTGGCCGACGTGGACGTCACCGCCGCCCGGGCCGAAGCCCGGCGCCTCGGCGTGTCGTTTTTCCTCTACTACCTCTACCACGCCGTGGAGGCCGCCAACGCGGTGCCCGAGTTCCGGCACCGCATCGAGCCGGGCCAGGTGGTGGCCTACGACCGGGTGCACGCCTCGGCCACCATCGGCCGGCCCGACCACACCTTCGGGTTTTCCTTCATCGAGCAGCAGCCCCGCCTGGCCGAGTTCGTGGCCGGGGCGCAGCGCGAAATCGCGGCCGTGCAAGCCACCCGCGGCCTCAACCTGACCGAGCGCACCGGCCGCCCCGACGTGCTGCACTGCTCGGCCGTGCCGTGGGCGCGCTTCACGGGCCTCACCCACGCCCGCAGCTTCCAGCACCCCGACAGCGCGCCCAAGCTTTCCTTCGGCCAGGTGTACGCGCACGGCACCGGCCTGCGCATGGCCGTGGCCGTGAACGTGCACCACGCCCTGGCCGACGGCTACCACGTGGGGCAGTTCCTCGACGCTTTCCAGCAGCGGCTGGGCCAGTAGCGGCTGGGGGCACCAGCGGCCGGCCGGCGGCTGGTGCGCACCTTTGCGGGGCCCCGCCCGGGGCCCTTCCCGCATGAAAACCCTGACCGAACTCTTCGCCTTCTGGCACGAACAAGCCGGCAAGCTGGGCCAGCAAACCCTGCAGCACGTGGCCCTCACGGCGGCCGCCCTGCTGCTGGGCGTGGCCGTGGGCGTGCCCGTGGGCCTGTGGCTCACGCGGCGGCCGCGCTGGGCCCCGGCGGTGCTGGGCGCGGCCGGCGTGCTGCAAACCGTGCCCAGCATCGCCCTGCTGGGGTTTTTGATTCCCCTCATGGGCATCGGGGCGGCGCCGGCCATCCTGGCGCTGCTGCTCTACTCGCTGCTGCCCATCATCCGCAACACGGTGGCCGGCGTGCAGGGCGTGCCCCCGGCCGTGGTGGAAGCGGCCCGGGGCCTGGGCTTTACGGACGGGCAGGTGCTGCGGCGCGTGGAGCTGCCGCTGGCCCTGCCCGTGCTGATGGCCGGCATCCGCACGGCCACGGTCATCAACGTGGGCGTGGCCACGCTGGCGGCCTACGTGGCGGCCGGCGGGCTGGGCGAGTTCATCTTCGGCGGCATTGCGCTGAACAACCCGGCCATGATTCTGGCCGGCGCCATTCCGGCCGCCGGCCTGGCCCTGGCCTTCGACGCCGGCCTGGGGGCCCTGGAGAAGCGCTCGGCCCGGCGGCTGCGGGCCGTGGGCGGGGCCCTGCTGCTGGCCCTGCCGGTGCTGGCCGCCGGCTACTGGCTGCCCCAGGCCGCCGGGCGGCTGCGGGCCGGCTTCAGCCCCGAGTTCATCGGGCGGGCCGACTGCCTGCCGGGCCTCACCCGCGCCTACGGCCTCACGCATTTGCCCAACGTGGTGCTGGCCCCGGCCCTGGTGTACGAGGCCGCCCGCGCCGCCCGCGTGGACGTCATCGACGGCTACTCGACCGACGGGCGCATCCGGGCCTACGGCCTGCAAGTGCTGCGCGACGACCGCCACGCCCTGCCGCCCTACTTCGCCGCGCCGGTGGTGCGCCCCGCCCTGCTGCGCGCCCACCCCGCGCTGGGCCCCGTGCTCGACCAGCTCAGCGGCCGGCTCTCCGACTCGGCCATGACGAACCTGAACTACCAGGTCGATTACCTGCACCGCGCGCCGCGGGCCGTGGCTCGGGCCTGGCTGCGCCGGCAGGGCCTCTGGCGGGCGCCGCGCCCGCTGCCGCCCGGGGCCCCGGTGGTGCGCCTGGGCTCGAAGATTTTTGCCGAGCAGTACATCCTGGTGGAGCTGTACGCCGCCCTCATCCGCGGCAACACCGACCTGGGCGTGGCCACCAAAACCGGCCTGGGCGGCACCACCATCTGCTTCGAGGCGCTGCGGGGCGGCGAAATCGACCTCTACCCCGAGTACACCGGCACGGGCCTGCAGGTGCTGCTGCAGCCCTCGGCGGCGGCGCTCGACTCGCTGGGCGGCCGGCCGGCGGCGGTGTTTGCGTACGTGCAGGCCGAGTTCCGGCGCCGCTACGGCCTGGAGTGGCGCGCCCCGCTGGGCTTCAACAACGCCTACTGCCTGCTCATGCGGCGGCAGCAGGCCGGGGCCCTGGGCATCGCCAGCATCTCGGACCTGGGCGGCTACCTGCGGCGCTAGGGCCCCGGGGGCCCCGGCCGGCGCCGGGCCCCGGCCTCGTGCCGAGCCAGGGGCAGCGCGGCGGCGCGCCCCATGCCAATGGGGGCCCCGGGCGCCGGGCTGGCCCCGGGCGCCGGGGGCTTGGCAGGCGCCAAACCTTGCTTAATATTGGCGCGGGGTACGCCGCTTGGCGCCGCCCCGCCCCGCCGGGGCCCCATCCTCCCACCCTCACCAGCCCCTCCTTTCAAGGCAATGACCAAAATCAAAGTAGCCAACCCCGTTGTCGAACTCGACGGCGACGAGATGACGCGCATCATCTGGAAATTCATCAAGGACAAGCTCATCACCCCGTACCTGGACCTCGACATCAAGTACTACGACCTGGGCATCGAGTACCGCGACGAAACCAACGACCAGGTGACCATCGACTCGGCCAACGCCATCAAGCAGTACGGCGTGGGCATCAAGTGCGCCACCATCACGCCCGACGAGGACCGGGTGAAGGAGTTCAACCTCAAGCAGATGTGGAAGTCGCCGAACGGCACCATCCGCAACATCCTCGACGGCACCGTGTTCCGCGAGCCCATCGTGATGAGCAACGTGCCCCGCCTGGTGCCCAACTGGACGGCCCCCATCTGCATCGGCCGCCACGCCTTCGGCGACCAGTACCGCGCCACCGATTTCCTCACCAAGGGCAAGGGCAAGCTCACCATCACCTTCGAGCCCGAGGACGGCGGCGCGGCGCAGTCGTTCGAGGTGTTCAACTTCAAAAGCGACGGCGTGGCCCTGGCCATGTACAACACCGACGAATCTATCCGCGGCTTTGCCCACGCCTGCTTCAACCAGGCCCTGATGAAGGGCTGGCCGCTGTACCTGAGCACCAAGAATACGATTCTCAAGAAGTACGACGGCCGGTTCAAGGACATCTTCCAAGAGATTTACGAGCAGGACTACCTCGAGAAATTTAAGGCCGCCGGCATCACCTACGAGCACCGCCTGATCGACGACATGGTGGCCTCGGCCCTGAAGTGGAACGGCAACTTTGTGTGGGCCTGCAAAAACTACGACGGCGACGTGCAGAGCGACACCGTGGCCCAGGGCTTCGGCTCGCTGGGCCTGATGACTTCCACGCTGGTGACGCCCGACGGCACCGTGATGGAGGCCGAAGCCGCCCACGGCACCGTGACGCGCCACTACCGCGACCACCAGGCCGGCAAGCCCACCTCCACGAACCCCATCGCCAGCATCTTCGCCTGGACGCGCGGGCTGGAGTTCCGCGGCATCCTGGACAAAAACCAGGAGCTCATCGACTTCTGCAAAGCGCTGGAGGCCGTGTGCATCGAAACCGTGGAAAGCGGCAAAATGACCAAGGACCTGGCCGTCTGCATCCACGGCAACAAGGTGGAGCACGGCCGCGACTACCTCTACACCGAGGAATTCCTGGAAGCGCTGGACGAAAACCTGAAGGTTAAGCTGGGCCAATAATCCGCCCGGTTTTTTAACGGAGAAGCCCGCCTGGTTGCCCCAGGTGGGCTTTTTTGTGCGCGCCGGCGGGGGGCCCCAGCCGGGACCGCCGGCCCTGGCGGGGGCCCCCGCCAGCGCGCAACTTGCCAACCCGTGCCGGGGGCCGGCGTAAAGCCGTGGGCCGCTTGGTTGGCATTCACGCAAACCCGTTCCCTATGAATCACTCCTTTGATGCGCTGATTATTGGGGCCGGCCAGGCGGGCCCGCCGCTGGCCGGCCGGCTCACGGCCGCGGGCTGGACGGTGGCCCTCGTCGAGCGCCAGCACTTCGGCGGCACCTGCGTCAACACCGGCTGCACGCCCACCAAAGCCCTCATCGCCAGCGCCAAGGCCGCGCACACCCGGCGGCAGGCCGCGCACTACGGCCTGCCGCCGGCGGGCGCGTTCGCCGTGGATTTGGCCCAAGTGCAGGCCCGCAAAGACGCGATTGTGGCGGCCTCGCGCGACGGCCTCGAAGACTGGCTGACGCACCTGCCCGGTTGCACGGTGTTCCGGGGCACGGCCCGGTTTCTGTCGGCCACCGCCATGCAGGTGGGCGGCGACGTGCTCGAAGCCCGGCACATTTTCCTGAACGTGGGGGCCCGCCCGGCCCGGCCGCCGCTGCCCGGCATCGGCCAGGTGCCGTACCTCACCAGCAGCACCGTCTTGGCGCTGGCCGAGCTGCCGGCGCACCTCCTCATCGTGGGCGCGGGGGCCGTGGGGCTGGAATTCGGGCAGCTGTTTCGGCGGCTGGGCGCGCAGGTCACCGTCGTGGAGCGCAGCCCGCGCCTGCTCCCGCACGACGACGACGACGTGGCCGCCGCCGTGCACGACCTCCTGGCCAGCGAAGGCATTGCCCTGCGGCTCGGGGCCGAGTGCATCGGCCTGGGCCAGGAAAACGGGCAGCCCGTGGTGCAAACCAGCTGCGCAACGGACGCGGCGCCGATCCGCGGCTCGCACCTGCTGCTGGCCCTGGGCCGCCAGCCCAACACCGACGACCTGGACCTGGAAAAGGCCGGCCTGCGCGCCGACGCCCACGGCTTCGTTCCGGTTGACGAGCAGCTGCAAACGGCCGTGCCGGGCATTTGGGCCCTGGGCGACTGCAACGGCCGCGGCGCCTTCACCCACACCGCCTACAACGACTTCGAAATCGTGGCCGCCAACCTGCTCGACCACGACCCGCGCCGCGTCAGCGACCGCCTGCCCGCATCGGCCATTTACGTGGACCCGCCCTTCGCCAAAGTGGGCCTCACGGAAGCCGAAGTGCGCGCCGCCGGCACGCCCGCCCTGGTGGGCAAGCGCCCGATGACGCAGGTGGGCCGGGCCGTGGAAAAGGGCGAAACCCAGGGCTTTATGAAAGTGCTGGTGCACGCCGAAACCGACCAGATTCTGGGGGCCAGCATCGTGGGCGTGGGCGGCGACGAGGCCATTCACTGCATCGTCACGGCCATGTACGCCAAGCAAACGGCCGCCTTCATGCGCCGCAACGTCTTCATCCACCCCACCGTTTCGGAGCTGATTCCGACCGTGTTCGGCGAGCTGAAACCGCTGGCCGCGGCCCCCGAAAAGTAGCGCCCGGGGGCCCCGGTGGGCGGACGCGCCCCGGGGCCCCCGGGCTGGCTTTGTGCCGGCGCGTGCGGGCCCGGACGCTGCACCGGCGCCGGCGCGTACTTTGCCCCGGCAATCCTTGCCGGGAGGGCGGCGCGCCGCGCCCGGTTTGCCCAGCCCAAACCCCCCACTTCCATGCACCAAGAACCGTTTCGTACCGCCGGCCCGGCCCTGGCCACGGCGGCCAAGGCCCTGATTATGCTGCACGGCCGGGGCGCCGGCGCCGCAGACATCCTCGCGCTGGCCGCCCACTTGCACGTGCCGGGGTTTGCCCTGCTGGCCCCCCAGGCCACCCAAAGCACCTGGTACCCCCACTCCTTTCTGGCCCCGCCCGCCCAAAACGAGCCCGGCCTGTCGGCCGCGCTGGCCGCCGTGGGCCGCGCCGTGGCCGCCGCCGAAAGCGCCGGCATTGCGCCGGCCAACCTCTACTTCCTGGGTTTCTCGCAGGGGGCCTGCCTCGCGCTGGAGTACGTGGCCCGGCACGCGGCGCGCTACGGCGGCGTGGTGGCCTTCACGGGCGGCCTGATCGGCGACCGGGTGTACGCGGAAAACTACGCCGGCGACTTCGCGGGCACGCCCGTTTTCATCGGCACCAGCGACCCCGATTTCCACGTGCCCGTGGAGCGGGTGCGCGCCTCCACGGCGCTGCTCGGCCGCATGGGGGCCCAGGTAACGGAAAAGATTTACCCCCACATGGGCCACACCGTTTCGCCGGCCGAAATCGACCTGGCGAATCAGCTGATTTTCAAGCACCAATTGGCTTAATTTCCATTTGCCCGCCGGAACCCGCTGCGCTAGCAACCCTTCACTTTCACCTTTTCAACTCATGGAACCACGCATTCTGGGCCTGCACCACGTCACGGCCATCGCGGGCAACGCGCTGCGCAACTACGACTTTTACACGCGCGTGCTGGGGCTGCGCTTCGTGAAGAAAACCGTCAACTTCGACGACCCCGGCACCTACCATTTCTACTTCGGCGACGAGCACGGCTCGGCCGGCACCATCCTCACGTTCTTTCCCTGGGAGCACGTCACGGCCGGGCGGCGCGGCACCGGGCAGGCCACCGAAATTGGCTACTCGGTGCCCGCCGGCAGCCTCGATTTTTGGATGCAGCGCTTCGCGGCCAACGGCATCACCTGCAACAAGCCGGGCGAGAAATTTGGCGAAAAGTACCTCGCCTTCCTCGACCCCGACGGCCTGAAGTTCGAGCTCATCGAGCCGAAAACGCCCGACCCGCGCACGCCCTGGACCACGCCCGAAGTGGGGCCCCAAGTGGCCACCCGCGGCTTCCACACCGTCACGCTCACGCTGGCCAGCGCGCAGGCCACGGCCGAGATCCTGACCGACGTGTTCGGCTACACGCTGCTGGAGCAGCACGTCAACCGCCGCCGCTACGCGACGGACGCGGTGGCGGGCGCGGCCTGCCTCGACCTGGTGGAAGTGCCCGGCGAGGCGCGCAGCGTCACGGCCGGCGGCTCGGTGCACCACGTCGCCTTCCGGGTGCAGGACGACGCAGCCGAGCTGTATTTCCGCCAGAAGCTGCTGGACCGCGGCTTGCAGCCCACCCCGCAGGTTGACCGCGACTACTTCCACTCCGTGTACTTCCGCGAGCCGGGCGGCGTGCTTTTCGAACTCGCCACCGAAAACCCCGGCTTCACCGTGGACGAGCCGCTGGCCGAGCTCGGCACCCACCTGATGCTGCCCGCCCAGCACGAGCACCTGCGCCCGCAGCTGGAAAAGCGGCTCGTGCCCATCGGCTAGCCGGGGCCCCAGGGGCCCCGCCCAACGCTGCCTGCCGAAGCCCCGGCGCGGGCCGGGCCGCAAACCATTCGGGGCGTTGCGGCTTATTTGCCGCCGGCCCGGGCTTCACCGGGGCCTCATTCCACTTTCTGCCTCCTCCACAACTTTTATGGCGCTTCCTACCGCTACCCCTTCCCTGGCCCCGCCGCCGTTCACCGAGCGCCGCTACGTCGTCACGCTCATCTTCGTCATGTCGCTGTTCATGCTCTGGGGCGTGGGCATCACGATGGGCGACGTGCTCAACCGCCACTTCCAGCAGGTGCTGCACGTGAGCAAGGCCGACTCGACGCTGGTGCAGTTTTCCATCTTCGGGGCCTACTTCGTGATGGGCCTGCCCGCGGGCTGGTTCATGAAGCGCTACGGCTACCAGAAGGGCGTGCTGCTGGGCTTGTTCCTGTACGCGGCCGGGGCCTTCCTGTTCGTGCCGGCGGCCAACGCCGCCTCGTTCGGCTTTTTGCGCATCGCCCTGTTTGTGCTGGCCTGCGGGCTGGCCACGCTCGAAGCCGTGGCGCACCCCTTCCTCGACGGGCTGGGCGACGCGCGCAGCAGCGACCAGCGCATCAACTTCTCGCACGGCATCAACGGCATCGGGGCCATTTCGGGGCCCCTCATCGGCGGCTACTTCATCCTGCGCGGCCACGCGGCGGGGCAGGATTTGTCGTCTGTCAAAACGCTGTACTTCATCATCGGCTGCGTGGTGGGCACCATCGGGCTACTGTTTGCCTTCGTGAAGGTGCCGCCGCTCAACGCCGAGCACACGCCCGGCACGGCCGTGTCGGAAACCGCCGCGGCCCCCACCGACGCGGCAGCCGACAAAAGCCTGTTCCAGCACCGGCACTTCGTGTGGGCCTGCGTGGCGCAGCTCTTCAACGTGGGGGCCCAGGGCGGCACCTGGGCGCTGTTCATCAACTACGGCATCGAGTACATCCCCGGCATGACCGACCAGCGGGCGGCGTTCTTCTTCTCCTTCAGCTTGGCCCTGATGATGCTGGGGCGCTTCCTGGGCACCTACCTCATGCGCTTCATTGCGCCCAACCGGCTGCTGGCCGCCGCCGCCGCCGCCAACGTCGTGATGTGCCTGGTCGTGGCCCAGCACTGGGGCTGGCCGTCGTTCGTGGCGCTCATCCTGGTCAATTTCTTCTTCAGCATCATGTTCCCCACCATCTACAGCCTGGGGCTGAAGGACCTGGGGCCCCACAAGCAGCTCGGCTCGTCGTTCATCGTGATGGGCGTGGTGGGCGGGGCCCTGTTCCCGCGCCTGATGGGCCTGGTGGCCAACGCCAGCGTGGCCCACGCCTACTACCTGCCCATCATCTGCTACGCGGTGGTGTTTCTGTTCGGGGCAAAGTTGTACAAAGCCGGGCGCAGCCAGGGGCCCCCGGCCAGCCGAAACGGTGCGCGGTAGCGCCGCCCCCTTTAATGAGATTTTCATGGAAAAAGGCGAAAATGGGTGATTAAGAGCACGTCCGTATATTGCTGCACTGCGTACAGTCTACGCTGTTCACGCAATAAAATCTCTGGTGCACTTGCATCCAGGATTTATAAAATAGGACTTAGCCACTATCGGCTGCTGCTAGTTTCCCACCCTCAAACTTTTTTCATGAAAACAGTCGTACCATTTTTGCCGTCGCAAAATTTTTCGGGTCGGCCCTGGCTGGCGACCCTCGGCCTCGGGCTGGGCCTGCTGGCCGCCACCCCCGCCCTCGCCCAAACCCCCACCATCTACGGCCTGGGCACGCTGAGCCAGACGGTATCCGTTGGAAACCCGTTGCTACCGAGCGGGGCTGTGGCCGGCACGCAGGGCTTGGTGCCCCTCGATGCGACTTCTGGCACGGCCACCAGCTTGCCAACCATCATCACGGGCGTGGCCCTCGGGCAGGCGCTGGTGGGCATGGACTTCCGGCCCAACACCGGGCAGTTGTTTGCCCTGGGCTACGACCCCACCCTGACCACCAACAACGCCCGCCTCTACACCCTGGACCCCGCCACGGCGGTGGCCACGCCGGTGGGCACGGGCCCCATCACGCTGGACCTGGGGACGGTGGCCACCCGCATCGGGTTTGACTTCAACCCCACCGTGGACCGCATCCGGGTGGAAGGCGGCAGCAACCTGGCCAACTACCTCCTCAACCCCAACAACGGGGCCCTCGTCATCCAAGACGGCGACCTGAACTACCCCACGCTGGGCATTTCCCCGCTCATCGCCGCGGTGGCCTACACCAACGCCTACGCGGGCAGCACCAGCACGGCCCTCTACGCCATCGACGCGCCCGGCACGGGCTCGGGCCAATTGGCTACGAGCACCCCCAACAACGGCCTGCTGTCGCTGCAGAACCCGCCCAACAACGGCACCCTGACCAACTCCAAGGCCGTGACGCTGGCCGGCGACAGCTTCGGCGACCCCGTGGCCGTGGGCGTGGACGTGTATTTCAACCCCGCCACCGGCCTCAACGAAGGCTACCTCACGGAAGTAACCAGCCGCAACGCCAGCGGCGTGTCGAGCAGCAACTTCTACGACTTTGACGTGGCCACCGGGGCCGCCACGAACAAGCGCAACACGGTGCCGGCGTCAACCTTCACGCCGTTCGACATCCGCGACATCGCCGTGGCCATTGCTCCGCTCACGCAGCCGGCCCTCGTGGGGCAGCTGCTGTACGCGGTGGCCAGCGGCAACCTGATTTCGTTTGATTCGGGGGCCCCGGGCACCATCCGCTCGGCGGTGAACTTCGGCGGCGGCATCACCACCGGCGAAACCGTGGTGGGCGTGGATTTCCGCCCCGCCACCGGCCAGCTTTACGCGCTGGGCTACAACGCGGCCCTTTCGGCCGGCAACGCCACGGTGTACGCCGTGAACCTCGTCACCGGCGCCCTCACGGCCGCCGGCCCGGCCATTACGCTGGCGCTGGGCACGGCCACCGACCGGGTGGGCTTCGACTTCAACCCCACCGTGGACCGCATCCGCGTGGTGGCCACCAACGGCAACAACTACCGCCTCAACCCCAACAACGGGGCCCTCGTCATCCAAGACGGCAACCTGACGGCTGGCGCCGCGGTTAGCGCCGCCGCCTACACCAACAGCAGCAGCGCCGCCAACAGTACGGTCCTTTACGACTACGACGCCGCCGCTGGCCAACTCTACCAGCAGAGCCCGCCCAACGACGGCACTTTGGTGGCTGTGGGCAGCGCATCGGGGGTAACCAGCACCGACGGGGCTGATTTTGACATTTTCAACACCCGCGGCACCACCACCAACGTTGGCTTCCTGGCCCTTTCGCCCAGCGGCACGGCCGCCAGCTTCGACAACCTCTACACCGTGGACCTGGCCGCCGGCACCACCGCCGCGGCGGGCCCCATCGGCTTGGGCAGCAACGTGAGTGGCCTCGCGGCCTTCATCGCCACCGGCACGGCCCTCACTTGGAACGGCTCGGCCAGCACCGACTGGGGCACGGCCGCCAACTGGACGCCCAACCGCGTGCCCACCAACGTGGACGACGTGACCGTTCCCAGCGGCACGCCCAACCAGCCCGCCGTGAGCGGCAGCCAAGCAGCCCGCTTCGTGGTGCTGGCCAGCGGCGCTTCGCTGACGTCGAACGACGGCTCGGCCCTGGCCGTGGGCGGCAACTTCACCAACAACGGCGGCACCTTAGCCGGCGCAGGCTCCGGCACCATTGCCCTGGCCGGCACGGCCGCCCAGGTCATCGGCGGCACCGGCACCTCGGCCTTCCAGAACCTGACCGTGGGCCCGGCCGCCACCAGCCTGGCGGGCCCCGCCGCGGTGCGCCGCGTGCTGCTGCTCAACGGCAACCTCACCGCCACCGGCCAGTCGCTCACGCTGCTCTCCGACGCCACCAACTCGGCCCACGTGGTAAACGCCGCCGGCGCCGTGGCGGGCCCCGTGACGGTGCAGCGCTACATCGACGGCAGCATCAACAGCGGCGCGGGCTACCGCCACTACGCTGCACCGGTGCAAACCACCACCGTGAACGACCTGGCCACCAGTGGCTTCGCGCCCGTGGTGAACCCGGCCTACAACACGGCCGCCATCCCCAGCCAGGTGCGGCCCTTCCCCACGGTGTACGGCTTCGACGAAGCCCGCATCACCACCAGCGGCAACCCCACGCCGCAGGATTTCGACAAGGGCTTCTTCTCGCCCGGGGCCCTCACGGATGCCCTCGTGCCCGGCCAAGGCTACGCCGTGAACATTCCCGCCTCGGAAACGGTGGACTTCGTGGGCGTGCTCAACAACGGCGACGTGGCCCGCACCGGCCTCACCCGCGGCAGCCAAACCGAGTCGGGCTGGCAACTGCTGGGCAACCCTTACCCGTCGCCCATCAGCTGGACGACGACCTATAACAACGGCGCTGCCGGCCTGGACAACGCCGTGTACGTGGTGAAATCGACCGGCCAGTACGCCGGCGGCTACGCCAGCTACGTGAACGGCGTGGGCGCCAACGGCGGCACCGACCAGATTGCCACCGGCCAGGGCTTCTTCGTGCGGGTGGCCGCCGCCGGCACCCCCGGGGCCCTCACCTTCAAAAACAGCGGCCGCCTGACCACCTACGCCAGCCCCGCCTTCCAGCGCGGCGACGCCACCACGGCCCCGCTCGTGCGCCTGGCGCTGCGCAACGCCGCCGGCCGCGCCGACGAGGCCGTGGTGTACTTCGACGCCGCCGCCACCGCCGGCTTCGACGCCGCCCTCGACGCCTACAAGCTGACGCCCGGCGGGGCCCCGCTGCTGCTGGCCACCGCCGGCGCCGCGCCGCTGGCCATCGACGCCCGCCCCGCCCTCGGCACTGCCGACGTGCTGGTGCCGTTGACGGTGCAGGCCGAAGCCGGCAGCTACACCCTCGCCGCCGCCGAGCTGCTGCGCCTGCCCACGGGCACGAAGGCGTTCCTGCGCGATGCCCTCACGGGCAGCGTGACGGACCTGGCCCAGCAGCCCAGCTACCCGTTTGCGGTGGTGGCCGGCGCTTCGGCCACGGGCCGCTTCAGCCTGCTGCTCACCACGCAGGGCGTGCTGGCCACGGCCCCCGCGGCCCTCAGCAAGCAGGTGAACGTGTTCCCGAACCCGGCCCGCGGCACGGTGTCGGTGGGCCTGCCCGCTTCCTTGTCCCGCCAGGCCATCGACGCCACGCTGGTGAACGCCCTGGGCCAGGCGGTGCTGCGCGCCACGCTGCCCGCCGGTGCCACGTCGCAGCTGGCCCTGCCCAGCGTAGCCCGCGGCGTGTACACGCTGCGCCTGCTCACGGCCGAAGGCACCGTCAACAAGCGCCTCATTGTCGAATAATTGCCGTTGGTACGCGCCCGGGCCCCTGGGGGCTCGGGCGCAAGCTGGCCTTTCCTTTCCACTTGCTTTATTCTTTTTTGTGAAAAATCTATTCTCCGTTTCGTTCCGCGCCTTCACCGCTGGCGCCGTGCTGGCCCTGGCCGCCGGTGCTTCCCTGCAAGCCCGGGCCCAGGGCTCCACCGGCCCCACGCCCACCGACCCTGTTACGCCGCCGGTCACGCCGCCGGTTACCCTGCCCACAGATGTACCCCTCGACGGGGGTGCCTCGTTGCTGCTGGCTAGCGGCGTAGCCTACGGCGTGCGGATGCTGCGCCACCGCCGCAAGTAGCCACGCCGGGTTGCCACGGGCCCGGCGGGGGCCGCGCCAGCAGCGGCGGGGCCCCCACCGGGCCTTGGTGCTTCCGCATGTTGTTTCCTTTTCTATTCGCGCGCTTATGAAGCTTCTTCTACCCTCTCGCACGCAGCCGGCCCGGCCAGCGCTGCGCTTCCTGCTCGTCTTTGCCGCCCTCTACGCCCTCTGGACGCTAGGCTACGACGGCCTGGTGGCCCCCGATGGCCGCCTCGACCACACCCTATCGGCCAACCTGGCGGCCGCCGCCGGGGCCCTGCTCCGGCAGGTGGGCTTCGCCGCTGGCACCGCTCCGGCCACCCCCACGCTGGTGGTGCTCAACGGCCAGCCGGTCGTGTCCGTCGGCGACCCGTGCAACGGGTTGCTGATGTACGCGCTGTTTGCAGGCTTCGTGGTGGCGTTTCCGGGGCCCGGGCGGCACAAGCTGTGGTTTGTGCCAGCGGGCATCCTGGCCATTTACGCCCTCAACGTGGGGCGCGTGGCCCTGCTGGCCCTCAACCACGCTTACTGGTACCATTCCGTCGACTTCAACCACCACTACACCTTCACTTTCGTGGTGTACGGGGCCATCGGGGCCCTGTGGATGTTGTGGGCGCGGCGCGGCGGCGCCGGCCCGCTAGTGGCCGCGCCCGCCCTGCACGGTGCCCGCTAGCGCTGCCCGCCCACTAGGGCCCCGCCGCCTGCTGGTGGCCCTTTTGGTGGCCTTGCTGCTGGGCCTGGGCCTGTTTGAAGAAGAAGTTTTTGCCGCGCTGGGCCGCCTTTGGCACCCCGGTGGGGCCCCGGCGGCCGTGCCCGGCATTACCACCCACGGCCTGCCCGTGGCCATCAGCTACCGCCTCCTCTACGCCGTTTTGAACGTAGCCCTGCTGCGCGTGCTGCTGCGCGGCCGCTACACCAAAGCCGCCGTGGTGGCTTATGCGGCCGGCTACGTGGCCGGCGCGGGCCTGCTGTGGCTGGGGCAACGGGCGGGCGGGCCCATCGCCTCCCTCACCGGCCACCGGGTGCTCGACGTGCTCTCGTCGCCCTTGCCCGTCATGTTTGCCTACCCACTGGCCCTATTGGCGCGGGCGGCGCCCGCCTCCCACGGGCGGTAGGCACCGGCGGCCGGGCACAGAAATGGCCGCAGCCGCTGCCCGGTGGGCCCGAGGTGCGCCGCGCTGCCGTGGGCCGTGGCAGCGCCTTGGGGTGCCCAATTTTCAACGTGGTTTTTACAGCGGGTGCGCCCGGGGCCCCGGGCGGCTGGCCGTTGGGGCCAGTAGCACGGGGCCCCGTGTGGGCACTAGTTTTTGGGTGGGCGGCGGCCGGGCGCACGGGCCCCACAGGCACAGGGCCCGCCGGAGGAGGGCAAAGCAGCGGCGGGGTCCGTGCGCCCGGCCGGTGGGCCCGCGCTGGCTACGCTAAGGCAGGGCAGGGCAGGTATAATTTTTTAATTCTGCGAGAAAGAAATAAGCCCAAGCAAGCAGCTTGCCTGATACCAGTTATATTGCAATTAATTAAGCGTTAATATTGACTAAACAAATATTAATGCTAGTTTAATACAATAAATGAGTTGTATTTAATCCTTTTTTATGAACAAAAATTACGCTGCTAGCCTTCCCCGCTTCTCCCGATCCGTCGTGGCTTGGCCTTTTGGTTGTTTGCTGCTGGCCTTGCTGCTGGGCCAGTCCTACCAGGCACGGGCGCAGTTTCCGCGCACCGAGTCGTTTCAAAACGCCACGGCGGGGGGCTTCGTGCTGGGCGGTAGCGCCGAGCTGACGGCGGCCACTGGCGCCGACCCCGCTGGCGCGGGCTACCTGCGCCTCACCCCGGCCACCACCAACCAATCGGGCTTTGCCATCGACCAGGCTGCCTTCCCGGCCCCGCAGGGTTTCAGCATTTCGTTCGAGTTTTTTGCTTACGGCGGCAACGGAGCCGACGGGTTTTCGGTGTTTTTGGTGGACGCCGACCAAACGTCGGCGGCCTCGTTCACGCCGGGGGCCTCGGGCGGCTCGCTGGGCTACGCCCAGAAGACCATTGCGCCCGTTAGCGACGGGGTGCCGTTCGGCTACATTGGCATCGGCATCGACGAATTCGGCAATTACTCCAACGGCACCGAAGGCCGGGTGGGCGGCATCAACACCCCCAACCTCACGCCCAACGCGGTGGCCCTGCGCGGGGCCGGCAACGGCCGCAGCAGCACCGACTACCCGTACCTGGCCGGCAGCCCGGCGCTGCCCTTCAGCCTCGACGTGCCCACGGCCCGGGCCCAGGCCGGCTCGGCCGATTACCGCCGGGTGTACATCGACGTGGTGCCCACCAACGGCACCTACCGCATCACGGTGCGCATCCAGCACGGCGCGGCCTTGGAAACGGCCGTGCGCAACTTCGTGGTGCCCGCCCCACCACCCAACCTGCGCATTGGCTTTGCGGGCTCGACCGGGGGCAGCACCAACGTGCACGAAATCCGCAAGCTGACCGTGCAGCAGCTGCCGTTTCTGAGCGACGACGTAGCTGCCACCAACTACAACCAGCCCGTTTCAATCAACGTGCTCAACAACGACTTGTTCTCGTACGCCCCTTACCAGGCCGGTACCGTGGACTTGGACATCAGCACGCCAGGCGTGCAAAGCACGCTGGCGCTGGCCCAGGGCACGCTGGCGGTGACGCCGGAAGGCGTGGTTACCTTCACGCCCAACGGCACGTTTGCGGGGGTGGTGACGGTGCCCTATACGGCCAGCGACGCGGTGGACCAAACGGCTTCTCCGGCCACCATCACCGTCGTGGTGCGGGGGGCCGACGTGGCCAACAGCGTGAGTGGCCCCACGGCCGCGCTGCCGGGCGCGCAGGTGCAGTACACCGTCACCACCGCCAACCTAGGGCCCCTGCCGGCCACCAACGTGGTGCCGACGCTGCAACTGCCGGCCGGCCTGGGCGGCGTGGTGGTGGGCAACGGCGGCACGTACGACGCCGGCTCCGGCCTCGTCACGTTTGCCGCCGGGGACCTGGCCGCGGGCGGGGTCCCGGCCGTAAACACGGTCAGCTTCACGGCCCCCGCGAGCGGCTCGGTGGTGGGCACCACCGCCAGCACGGCCACCGAGCCCGACCCGGTGGCCCCCAACAACGTGGCGTCCATCACGACCACCATCAGCGGGCTGGCCAACGTGGCCAGCGTGTGCGCCACGCCCGGCAAAGACGGCGTGGGCAGCCTGGGGCCCACCTCGGCCCCCAACACTTACTTCGCCGGCCAAAGCGTGGCGACGGCCGGCGGCGCGGCGCGCGTGGTGCTGGGCCCGGCCCTGACCGGCGCGGGCGCGGGCACCGCCCCCATCGCCGCCGGCGACCTCGTGCTGGTGATGCAGGTGCAAGGCGCGGGCCTCAACACCAGCAACTCGGCCGCGTACGGCAGCGGCAGCGGCACGGGCAACGGCAACCTGAGCGGCGGCCAGGACCAGTTCACGGCCGGCCTCTACGAGTACGCCGTGGCCACCAACGCCGTGGGCCCCGGCGGCGGCACCCTCGTGCTGGACCGGGTCCTGGCCAATACCTACGACAACCTCGACTACGACGACGCCAGCAACCCCACCGGGCAGCGGCGCTTCCAGGTGGTGCGCGTGCCCCAGTACTCGGCCCTGGCCGTCACCGACTCGGTGGCCGGGGCCCCCTGGAACGGCACCGCGGGCGGCGTGCTGGCCCTCGACGTGGCCGGCCAGACCACGTTTGGCAGCAACGCCCGGCTCACCATGACCGGCCGGGGCTTCCGCGGCGGCGGCGGCCGGCAGTACGCCGGCGTGGGCACCGGCGCGCCGGCGTACGGCAACGCCGACTTTCGCCAGTTGAGCAGCGCCACCGCCACGGGCACGGGCGGGGCCAAGGGCGAAGGCACAGCCGGCGCGCCCGCCTACCTCTACGACGCCACCGGCGGGGCCCTCGTTGACGCCGGGCAAGAAGGCTACCGCGACGGCAGCAACGGCCGCGGGGCCCCCGGCAACGCCGGCGGCGGCGGCACCGACGAGTCGCCGTCCGACAACTCGCGCAACACCGGCGGCGGCGGCGGCGCCAACGGGGGGCAGGGCGGCTTTGGGGGCTACGGCTACAGCTACACCGGCAACACGACCGACAACGCCCAGGGCATCGGCGGGGCCGCGTTTAGCACCTCGCCGGGCCGGCTGGCCTTGGGCGGTGGCGGCGGCGCGGGCTCGGCCAACAACGGCGGCCTGGCCAGCAGCGGCGCCGCCGGCGGCGGCCTCGTGCTGCTGCGCACGGGGGCCGTGGCCGGCACCGGCCAGGTACTGGCCAACGGCCTGAACGCCCCCACCGCCGGCAACGACGGCGGCGGCGGCGGCGGCGCGGGCGGGGCGGTGCTGCTGCTGGCCGCCGACGCCAGCTCCCTCGGGGCCCTCACCGTATCGGCGGCGGGCGGCCGGGGCGGCGACGCCAACACGGACGGCGCGGCGCACGGGCCCGGCGGCGGCGGCGGCGGCGGGGCCGTGTTTGCCAACGGCGCGCTGGCCCCGGCCTCGTCGGCCGCCGGCGGGCCCAACGGCACCACCACCGCCAGCGCCCTGGCCTTCGGGGCCACCGCCGGCACCGACGGAGCCATTGCCACCGACGCCCCGGCCAGCGGCTCGGGCACGGCGGCCTGCTTGCCGGCCCTCACGGTGGCGCTGAGCACGGCCACGCCCAGCGTCGCGCGCAGCGGGGGCAGCACCGGCCCGGTGGCCCCGGCCCTGTACACGCTCACCGTGGCCAACACGGGCGGCGCGGCCACCGGCGTCAGCGCCTTGGGCAGCCTGGCCAGCGGCCTCTTTAAGTACGACGGCACGTTCGCGCCCGTCGTCGTGCTCACCCTGCCCGACGGCCGCACCGCCGCGCCCACCGGCTACGGCGTGCCCGCCAGCGGCGTCAGCCAGCCCCTGTTCACGGGCTTCGACCTGCCGGCCGGGGCCACGCTCGCCGTTACCTTCCGGGCCACCATCGACGCCGGGGCCCAAAACGGCGTGGCGTACCAGGCCTCGGCCGTGGCCACGTACGACAACCCCCTGCGCACCTCCGCGGCCAACGCCACCGCCCAGCCCGGCCAGAACTACTCCGGCACCGCCGACGCCAGCCTCGGCACGGCCGGCGGCAGCAACTACGGCAGCGCCTCCAGCACGGCCGAGGACGTAACCATCCAGGCGCCGCTGCCCGTGTCGCTGGCCCGCTTCACGGCCGTGGCCGTGCGCCTCGACGCCCAGCTGCGCTGGACCACCGCCAGCGAGCACGACAACGACCGGTTCGTGGTGGAGCGCAGCGCCGACGGCACCGCGTTCGAAGCCGTGGGCACGGTGCGCGGCCGCGGCAACAGCAGCACGGCCGTCGACTACGACTTCGTGGACGCCGGGGCCGCCCGCCACGCCACGGCCGGCCGGCCCCTTTACTACCGCCTGCGCCAGGTCGATTTTTCCGGGGAGGCCACCTACTCGCCGGTGCGCACCGTGGCGTTCGAAACCAGCGGCACCGTGGGCGTGTACCCCAACCCGGCCGGGGCCGCGGCCACCCTCGACCTGAGCGCCCTGCCCGTGGGCAGCTACCAAGTGCAGGTGCTCGACCTCACCGGCCGCGCAGTGGCTGCTTACACCCTCGCCGGCGGGGCCCGGCACGCGCTCGACTTGCGGGCCCTGGCCGTGGGGGCCTACCTGGTGCGCGTGCGCGGCGGGGCCGTCAACCAATCGCTGCTGCTGACGCGGGAGTAGCAACGAGTGGTTAAGAAACCAAAAGCGCCCCTGGATTTCCTGGGGGCGCTTTTTTTGTTAGAGTAGGGCCCCGGGGCCCTACCCCACCACGCCGGCCGGCACGGCGTGCAAAATCAGCCACACCAGCTCGCGCAAGATTTCGCCCTCGTCCATGCTGCCGCTTTCGATGCCCTTGCTCTGGGCGTCGGCCCGGCGGATGAGGTGGATGAGGTCGACCACCCGCGCCGCGGGGTAGGCCTTCAGGGCGTGCTGGTACTCCTTTTGGGCAAAGCCGTTGACGATGCCCAGGCCCTTGAATACGCCGTCGGGCGGGTTGGGGCCCGCCTGGTGCAGCACCAGCAGCTTGCTGAAAAAGCCGAAGAGCAGCGTCAGGTTGGGGATGAGCGGGTTGGCCTTGGGGTTGGCGGCAAAGTAGCCCAGGATGCGGTTGGCCTTCAGCACGTCGCGCTGCACGAGGGCCTTTTGCAGCTCAAAAATGTTGTATTCCTTGCTGATGCCCACCAGCCGCTGCACCAGCTCCTCGTCGATGGCCTGGCCGGGCCGGAGGTTGAGCACCAGCTTGTCGATTTCGTTGGCCAGCCGGCTCAAATCGGCCCCGATGTACTCGGCCAGCAGCGCCGTGGCCTGCCCGGTGATTTGCTGGCCCAGGCCCCGCACGTGGGCCGTGAGCCAGGCCGGCACCTGGCTGTCGTAGAGCTTTTTGCTGGTCATCAGCACCGCGCCGGGGGCCTCTTTGCCGGCCAGCAGCTTGCCGAGCTTCTTGCGGCTGTCGAGGGTTTTGTGCTTGTAGCAAAGCACCAGCACGGTGCTGGCGAGCGGGTTTTTGAGGTAGGCTTCCAGGAAGGGCCAGCTCCGCTCCTGCTCCAAATCGGCAACAGTTTGGGCTTCTTTCACGATGACGACCGTGCGCTCGGCCATCATGGGGAAGCGCTTGGCCTGGCCCAGCACGCCGGCCACGTCCACGTCCTTGCCGTAAAGCACGGCTTGGTTGAAGCTGCGGTCGGCTTCGGGCAAGGCCATCTTTTCGATCAAATCGGCCACCACGTCGATGTAGTACGGCTCCTCGCCCTGCAAAAAGTACACGGGCTGGAACTGCCGCTGCCGCAGTTGCTTGAAAATGGCGTCGGCGTCTTGTATCAAAGGAAGGATGCGTAAGGAAGTACGGGCCGGGGCCCACTCGGCGTGCTTTCGGGGCAAAGGTAGAGCCGCCTAGTACCTTTGGCGCGGCGTTGCCAGCCCGCATTTTTCCGAATGGGGCCCCGGCCTACGCATTTACTTCCACATTCCTTCACCCCTTGGACTTAATTAACGAACTGACCTGGCGCGGCATGCTGCACGACGCCATGCCCGGCACCGCCGAGCACCTGGCCAGCGCCGCGCCCGTGTCGGGCTACATCGGCTTTGACCCCACGGCCGCCTCGCTGCACATCGGCAACCTGGCCAGCATCATGCTGCTGCTGCACTTGCAGCGCGCCGGCCACCGCCCCGTGGCCCTGGTGGGCGGGGCCACCGGCATGATCGGCGACCCCAGCGGCAAGTCGGCCGAGCGCAACCTGCTCGACGAGGCCACGCTGCGCGCCAACCAAGCCGGCATCCGCGCCCAATTGGAGAAATTTCTAGACTTCAACGACTCGCCCACCGGGGCCCTGGTGGTCAACAATTACGACTGGTTCAAAGAATTCAGCTTCCTGGATTTCCTGCGCGACGTGGGCAAGCACCTCACCGTGAACTACATGATGGCCAAGGATTCAGTCCAATCTAGAATTGGCCAGAATCGAGAGAGCGTCCAGAATGACTTAAAGAAGGTGAGAGATGTTTTGGAATATATTTCTGAGCAAATCGACGATCAAAATATTCTCGAAGCAAAGGACCAATTAAGTATCCTACGCGAATATTTGAAAGTAACTGCACTAAAAGCTTCTTCCGATTACGAACTAAAATATGAGTTGCTAATGAAGAACATACAGGATGGAATGAAGCACTTGTATAAAGGAGGTGACGAGCAATTTCAAACTGTCGGTATGTCTTACACTGAGTTCAGCTACCAGCTGCTGCAGGGCTACGACTTTTTCCACCTGTATGAAACCCTGGGCTGCACCCTGCAAATGGGCGGCAGCGACCAGTGGGGCAACATCACCACCGGCACCGAACTCATTCGCCGCCTGGGGGGCCCCGAGGCCAAGGCCTACGCCCTCACCGGCCAGCTCATCACCAAGGCCGACGGCACCAAGTACGGCAAGTCCGAAAGCGGGGCCGTGTTCCTCGACCCGGCCCTGACATCGCCCTACCAGTTCTACCAGTTTTTCCTGCGCGCCGACGACGCCGACGCGCCCCGCCTCGTCCGCGTATTCACGCTGCTGGACCAGGCCGAAATTGAGGTCTTCGAAGCCCAGCACGCCCAAAACCCCGGCGCAAAAACGCTCCAAAAAGCCTTGGCCAAGGACGTTACCATCCGCGTGCACTCCGAAGCCGCCTACGAGGCCGCGCTGGCCGCCTCGCAGGTGCTCTTCGGCGGCGGCGACCTGGGGGCCCTCGACGAGGCCACCCTGCGCGACGTGTTTGCCGGCGTGCCGCACCTGCGCGTGCCGCGCGCCGAAGCGGCCGCGCTGAACGTGGCCGTGCTGCTGAGCGAAGCCACGGACCAGCAAATCTTCCCTTCGCGCGGCGAGGTGCGCAAGCTCATCCAAGCCAACGGCTTGAGCCTGAACGGCCAGAAAGCCGCCTCGCCCGATGCGCTGGTGGCCGAACTGCCCCTGCTCCACGGCAAGTACCTGGTGGTGCAGCGCGGCAAGAAGAACTACTACCTCGTGGAGTTAACGTAGGCCGCGGGCGGCCGCTTGGCCACAAAAAAGGCCCCGCCATCCGGCGGGGCCTTTTTTGTGGCCAAGCGGCCCACTGCTTACTTCTTTTTGGCCGGAGCGGCTTTTTTGGCAGCGGCGGGCGCAGCCTTCTTGGCGGCGGCCGGAGCAGCCTTTTTGGCGGCGGCTTTGGGGGCCGCAACCGGAGCATCGGCGGTGTTCTTCATGTTCTGCACTTCGGTGCGGAACTCCTGGGCCATCGTTTTCAGCTCCTGCATGCCTTTGCGGACGCGGGTGCCGGCGGCAGCGTTGTGCTTGTCGTAGAACTTGTCGAAGTCGCCTTCCAGCGAGAGTACCAGGTCCTTCAGTTTAGCAAAATTGTTCATGGAAGTTGGGGGGTTGGAATGGGAAAAGAAACAGGTTGAAGCTTTTAGACGGCCCTAATATACAGGGATTTCAAATGCAAGCAACTTTTCGCTATTTTTCCAATGTCCCCGCATTACGCAGGAAAGCGGTTTTTAGTTAGAAAACCGCCAACGCTGCCAATTCTCACGCGCCCACGCATCTTGGTATAGTACCAAAACAAGCGCGCCGGCCGCCCTTCGGGCAACCGGCGCGCAGCGCAAGGCAACGGTCCCTTAAGCCGGCTGGGCGGCTTTGCTGTACAGGCCCTTGTCGAGCTTGGCCGACACGGTTTCAAAGGCCCGGATGGTTTCCTCCACGTCGGCCAGCGTGTGCACGGCCGTGGGGATGAGGCGCAGCATGATCACGCCCTTGGGCACCACCGGGTACACCACAATGGAGCAGAAAATGCCGTGATTCTCGCGCAAATCAAAGGTAAGGGCCGTTGCGTCAGGGATTTCGCCGTTGAGGAACACCGGCGTCACCGGCGATTCGGTGGTGCCGATGTTGAAGCCCTTTTCGCGCAGCCCGCTTTGCAGGGCCCGCACGATGGTCCAAAGGCTTTCGCGGTACTCGGGGTGGGCGCGAATCAGCTCCAGGCGCTTCAGGGCGCCAATTACGAGGGGCATGGGCAGCGATTTGGCGAAAATCTGGCTGCGCATGTTGTATCGCAAATATTCAATAACGGTTTCGGGCCCCGCCACGAACGCGCCGATGCTGGCCATGCTCTTGGCGAAGGTGTAAAAGATTAGGTCCACGCCCTCGGCGCAGGCCAAATGCTCGGCCGTGCCGGCCCCGGTGGGCCCCAGCGTGCCGAAGCCGTGGGCGTCGTCGACGAAGATGCGGAAGTTGAATTTGGCCTTCAGGGCCACGATTTCGGGCAGCTTGCCCAGGTTGCCCGACATGCCGAACATGCCCTCGGTAATGACCAAAATGCCGCCGCCGGTTTCGTCGGTCAGGCGCTTGGCGCGCTCGAGCTGCTTTTCGAGGCTGGCCATGTCGTTGTGGTTGAACACGAACCGCTTGCCCTGGTGCAGGCGCACGCCGTCGATGATGCAGGCGTGCGACTCGGCGTCGTACACGATGGCGTCGTGGCGGCTCACCAGCGCGTCGATGATGCTCACCACGCCCTGGTAGCCGAAGTTGAGCAGCAGCGCGGCGGGCTTCTGCACGAAGTCGGCCAGCTCGGTTTCGAGCTGCTCGTGGCGGTTGGAGTTGCCGCTCATGATGCGGGCCCCCATCGGGTAGGCCATGCCAAATTCGGTGGCGCCGTCGATGTCGGCCTGCCGCACCTCGGGGTGGTTGGCCAGGCCCAGGTAGTTGTTCAGGCTCCAGGTGAGCACTTCTTTGCCGCGAAACTGCATCCGGGGCTGAATTTCGCCTTCGAGCTTGGGAAACGTGAAGTACCCGTGGGCGTAGTGCGAGTGCGAGCCCAGCGGGCCCCGGTTGGCGGCGATGCGGTCAAAAATATCCACGGAAGAAACGGGGTGGTAAAATGGAGGTTAAAAGAACGGGAACGCCCGGTGCGGGCAACGGGAAACGCGGTGTTATAACAAGGCCAATGACAAAGATAACCCCGGGCCCCGGTTGTGCATAATTTGGGCGTAATAACCCAGCCGCCCCCGCAGGGTTTGCGGCCGCCGCGCGGTTTGCCGCTTTCTTTGCGCCCACACCGCTTGTTTTCCCACCCGCCGCATGAAAAAAATCACCAAGCTGCTCGTCGCCAACCGGGGCGAAATTGCCCTGCGCGTGCTGCGCTCGGCCAAGGAAATGGGCCTCCAAACGGTGGCCATCTACTCGGAGGCCGACCGCCACGCCCTGCACGTGCGCTACGCCGACGAGGCCGTGTGCGTGGGGCCCCCGCCGTCCAAGGACAGCTACTTGCGCGGCGACAAAATCATCGAAATCTGCCTGGAATTGGGCGTTGACGCCATCCACCCCGGCTACGGCTTCCTCTCCGAAAACGCCGGCTTTGCGCGCGCCGTGCGCGCGGCGGGCCTCATTTTTGTGGGCCCCTCGCCCGAGGCCATGGAGCTGATGGGCAGCAAGTTGGCCGCCAAGGCCGCCGTGGCCGGCTTTGACATTCCGCTGGTGCCGGGCACCGAGGAGGCCATCACCGACGTGCCCGCCGCCCAGGCCATTGCCGCGCAGGTGGGCTTTCCCATTCTCATCAAGGCCTCGGCCGGCGGCGGCGGCAAGGGCATGCGCGTGGTGAACCGCGCCGACGAGTTTGTGGAGCAGATGCAGCTGGCCGTGTCGGAGGCCACGTCGGCGTTCGGCGACGGGGCCGTGTTCATCGAGAAGTACATCGGCGCGCCGCGCCACATCGAAATCCAGGTGCTCGGCGACGCGCACGGCCACATTGTGCACTTGTTCGAGCGCGAGTGCAGCATCCAGCGCCGCCACCAGAAGGTGATTGAAGAGGCGCCGTCGTCGGTGCTCACGCCCGCGCTGCGCGCCCAAATGGGCCGCGCGGCCGTGGACGTGGCCCGCGCCTGTAACTACACCGGGGCCGGCACGGTGGAATTCCTACTCGACGAAAACCACAAGTTCTACTTCCTGGAGATGAACACCCGCCTGCAGGTGGAGCACCCCGTGACCGAGCAAATCACGGGCCTCGACCTGGTGAAGGAGCAAATCCGCATCGCCGAGGGCCAGCCCCTGCCCTTCCGCCAGGAAGACTTGCACATCCAGGGCCACGCCCTGGAGCTGCGCGTGTACGCCGAAGACCCGCAAAACAACTTCCTGCCCGACATCGGCACGCTTACCACCTATGTACGCCCCCAGGGCCCCGGCGTGCGCGTCGACGACGGCTTCGAGCAGGGCATGGAAATCCCGATTTACTACGACCCGATGATTGCCAAGCTGGTGACCTTCGGGGCCGACCGCGCCGAGGCCATTGCCCGGATGCTGCGCGCCATCGCCGAGTACCAAATCACGGGCATCGAAACCACGCTGGGCTTCGGGGCCTACGTGCTGCGCCACCCGGCCTTCGTGAGCGGGCACTTCGACACCAACTTCATCCGCGACCATTTCCCCGCCGGGGCCCTTGCCCCGCCCGCCCCCGACGAGGCCACCGCCCAGGTAGCCGCCGCCCTGGTGGCCCTGTTGCTTGCAACCAAGCAACCCCAGGCCCCCGCCACTGCCGATGCCGCAGGGGCCCCCGCCGCTTCAGGGTGGCGGCGCAACCGGTTGGGCGTGCGGTAGGCGCATCCGGCTGCATAAGCCAACGCAAACGCCCCCGGCTGATTCGGCCGGGGGCGTTTGCGTTGCTTTCTACTCCAAATAGTAGTGCCGGATGCGGTCCAGGTTGTCGTCTAGCTCGTACACGAGCGGCACGCCGGTGGGAATGTCCAAGTTGGTCACGTCCTCGTCCGAGAGGTGGTCGATGTACTGCACCAGGGCCCGCAGGCTGTTGCCGTGGGCGCACACAATCACTTTCTGGTTGCGGCGCAGGGCCCCCATGATCTTCTCCGTCCAGAAGGGCATCACGCGGGTCATGGTCTCGCTCAGGTTTTCGGTGAGGGGCAGCTCGCGGTCGGTCAGGTGCTGGTAGCGCAGGTCGTGGCCGGGGAAGCGCGGGTCGTTGCGGTCGATGGCCGGCGGGAGGGCGTGAGGGTCGCGGCGCCACTGCTGCACTTGCTCGGCGCCGTACTGGGCGGCGGTTTCGGCCTTGTTCAGGCCTTGCAGGGCCCCGTAGAACCGTTCGTTTAGGCGCCACGACTTTTGCACCGGAATCCAGAGCTGGTCCATTTCCTCCAGCGCGAGGTCAAGCGTTTTGATGGCCCGCTTCAGCACTGAGGTGAAGCCCAGGTCGAACGCGTAGCCGTTGGCTTTCAGCAGCTGGCCGGCGCGCACCGCCTGCTGGCGGCCGGCTTCGGTGAGGTCCACGTCGGTCCAGCCCGTGAAACGGTTTTCTTGGTTCCAGACGCTTTCGCCGTGGCGCAACAACACGAGTTTTTCCATGCGGAACTTGAGTTAAGGAGTCAAAGGCTGCAAGGTACTAGGCCAAGTATTGGGGCTCGATGAAGCCGGGGCCCCAGCACGGCCCCTAAACATTCAAGCCGCTGCTTTTCGCGCTCTACCTACCCCGTCGCTCGCAAGACGCTGCGCCCCAGAAACCAGACCACAGAATGGAGAAGAAATAGAAACGAAGAAAAAATAGAATGGTCCGCCCGCATGAACCAGTGCGGCTATTATCCGTCAGCGCAAAGGGTGCTGGCTGTAGGGCCAGCCCCCCTTGCGCTTACTTTCTAAACGGTTTCTTGATTTACTGGCCCTGCGTGGGGTTAGTTCCCGCCGCCGCCCAGGGCCCGGTACACGTTAACCGTGGCATTGAGTTGCTTCATCTTGGTTTCGGTCAGGTCGAAGCGCGCGTTCAAGGCGTCGCGCTGGGTGAAGAGCACCTCCGTGTAGTCGGCCCGCACCGATTTGAAGAGGCTGTTGGAAATGCGGATGGACAGGCTCAGCGCCTGCACTTCTTTCAGCTTCGCCTCGTAGCCCTGCTCCAAGTTGTTGATGTTCGAGAGTTGGTTGGCCACCTCGATGTAGGCGTTCAGCACCGTGCGCTCGTAGTTGTACACGGCCTGAAGTTGCAAGGCATTGGCGGTGCCGTACAGGGCCTTGATGCCGTTGCGGTTGATGAGCGGGGCCGACAAATCGCCGGCTATTGAGTACAGCAGGGCCCCCGGTGTGGTGAACAGCAGGCCGGGCTTGAACGCCCCGAACCCCACCCCGCCGGAAATGCCCAGCGACGGGTAGAAGTTGGCGCGCGCCACTTGCACGTCCAGCTTGGCGGCCACCAGCTGCTGCTCGGCCTGCCGGATATCGGGCCGGTTGCTGAGCAACTGCGCCGGCACGCCGGCTTGCATAACCTTAGGCACCAAGCCGTTGAATTCCGCGTCGTTGCGCACAATCGGCTGCGGGAAACGGCCCAGCAGAAAATTGAGGCGGTTCTCGGTTTCGGTGATGCGCTGCCGGGTGGCGTACTGCAGGCTGGTCGTGTTTTGTATCTGGGCCTCGAAGCGCTTCACGGCCAGCTCGGTTACCCGGGCCGCCTCCTTCTCCTGCCGCACCACGCGCAGCGCGTTTTCCTGAATGTCAACGTTCTGCTGCAGGATGATCAGCTGGTTGTCCAGCGCCAGCAGTTCGTAGTACGACGTGGCCACCTCGGCAATCAGGTTGGTCACCATGAAGTTCCGGCCTTCCACCGACGCCAGGTACCGCGTGGCCGCCGACTTGCGGGCGTTGCGCAGCTTGTGCCAGATATCAACCTCCCAGCTGGCATAGGCCCCCAGCTGAAAATTGCCCAGCGGATCGGGGTTCGCGCGGTCCGGCCGGATGTTGATTTGGTCTTCCGTGGCGCCCTGGATGGTGTAGCGGCTCACGCGGTCGAGCGCAGCCTGGCCCCCCAGGGTCACCGAGGGCAGGTATTCGCCTTTGCGGACCTGAATCTCGTTGCGGGCAATTTGAAGCTCCTGCTGCGTGATGTTCAACTCCTGGTTGCGCTGCAGGGCACTGTCGATCAGCGCTTTTAGGTTGGGATCGGTAAAGAATTCCTGCCACTGCACCTTGGCGGTGCTGAGGGTATCCTGGGCACTGTTGTTGTAGGTAGTGGGCACGCGGCGGCTCACAGTGCGCACGGCCATTTGGGGCATTTTGCAACCCGCCACCGCTAACGCCAGGCAAGCGGCGCTTAGGCCTTGGTAGATGCGTCGCTTAAGCATAAGGCTCGGTTTCTTCAATTAATACGCGGGGCTCAACGCCTTCAAATACCGGGGATTCGTTTTCGTCCCGAATCAGCTTGCTATCGCCGGCCAAGGTGCCGAAGAAGTAGTACAAACCGGGGATGATGATGACCCCAAACACGGTGCCGAACAGCATGCCGCCGAGGGCCGAGCTGCCGATGGTGCGGTTGCCAATGGCACCCGCGCCCGTGGCCACCACCAGCGGAATGAGGCCGGCAATGAAAGCGAACGAAGTCATCAGAATGGGACGGAAACGTACCCGGGCCCCTTCGATGGCCGCGTCGCGCACCGACATGCCTTCCTCGTGCTTCAGGGCCGCAAATTCGACAATTAGCACGGCGTTTTTACCCAGCAAACCAACCAGCATCACAAGGCCAACCTGGGCGTAAATGTCGTTGGCCAGGCCCGTCAGCTTGATGAACAGGAACGACCCGAACACCCCCGCCACCAGCGAGAAGATGACCGCCAGCGGCAGCAGGAAGCTCTCGTACTGCGCGGCGAGCACCAAGTACACGAACAACAGCACCACGGCGAAAATCACGGTGGACTCGTTGCCGCGGCCCACTTCGTCTTTCGACAAGCCGCCCCAATCGATGTCATAGCCGTGGGGCAGTTCCTTCGCCACTTCCTGCACGGCCTTGATGGCCTCGCCGCTGCTGTAGCCCTCGGCCGCCCCGCCCCGGATGGAGGCCGTGGTGTACATGTTGTAGCGGTTGATTTCGTTGGCCCCCTGCGACTTCACGATTTTCATGAAGGCCGAGAACGGCACCATTTCGCCCTTGTCGTTTTTCGCCCACATGTTCAGGATGTCCTCGGGCAGCTTCCGGTATTCCGGCGACGCCTGCACGTACACCTTAAAAAAGCGCTGGTACTTGATGAAACCCAACTCGTAAGTACTGCCCACCATGATGGAAAGCGTGTTCATGGCGTTGCCGATGCTCACGCCTTTTTGCATGGCCAGCTCGTTGTCAATCTTCAGCTCGTACTGCGGGTAATCGGCCGAGAAGAAAGTGAACAGGCCCGCCAGCTCCTTGCGCTTTTTCAGCTGGGCCATGAAGTCCTCGTTCACCTTTTCCAGCGCTTTGTAGTCGCCGGAGTTGGTTTTGTCGAGCAACTGCAGCTGGAAGCCACCCGCCGCGCCGTAGCCCGGCACCGCCGGCGGCTCGAAAAATTCGATGGTTGCGCCCGGTATCTCGTGCGCCTTTTTTTCCAAGTTGCCGATGATGTCGGCAATGGACTCCTTGCGCTCCGACCACGGCTTCAAGTCCAGCAACAAGGTGCCGGCGTTTGAGCCCCGGCCTTCGGTGAGCACCTCGTAGCCCGCCAGCGAAGAGATGTTGGCAATGCCGGGTATATCCTTGGCCAGGCCGGCCAGGCGCTGCGACACCGCGTTGGTTTGCTCCAGCGTGGTGCCGGGCGGCGTCTGCACAATGGCGTAAATCAGGCCCTGGTCTTCGCTCGGGATGAAGCCGGCCGGCAGCTTGGCCGTGATGGCCCAAATGCCCAGGCCGAAAGCCAGCAGCATAGCGAAGGTGATGAAGCGGTTGGCGACGATCTTTCCTAGCAGGCCGGTGTAGGCGTCGGTCAGCCGTTCAAACCCACGGTTGAAGGCATCGAAGAAGCGCTGAATGGGCGTTTTCTTCTTGGGCTGGCCGTGGTGGTTTTTCAAAATCATGGCGCAGAGCACCGGCGTCAGCGTGAGGGCCACGAGGCCCGAAATGACAATGGCCGTGGCCATGGTGATGGAGAACTGGCGGTAGAAAATGCCCACCGGGCCACTCATAAACGACACCGGGATGAACACGGCCGTCATCATCACGGTGATGGCGATGATGGCCCCGCTGATTTCGCCCACCACCTGGCGCACTGCGTTGTAAGGCGAGAGGTGCTCTTCCTCCATCTTGGCGTGCACAGCCTCAATAACCACAATGGCGTTGTCGACCACGATGCCAATCGAGAGCACCAGTGCGAACAGCGTAATCATGTTGATGGTCAGCCCAAACGCCTGCATGGCCATAAACGAGCCCACCAGCGACACCGGCACGGCAATGGCCGGAATCAACGTTGAGCGCCAGTCGCCCAGGAACAGGAACACCACCAGCGCCACCAGAATGAAGGCGTCGCGCAGGGTGTGAATTACGTTCTCAATCGAGGCGTCGAGGAAGTTCGACACGTCGTAAGTGATTTTGTAATCCATGCCGGGCGGGAAGGTTTTCTTCAGCTCTTCCAGCTTGACTTTCACTTCCTTAATCACGTCGCTGGCATTACTGCCGTAGGTCTGCTTCAGCACGATGGCCGCCGAAGGGTACTGGTTCAGGTTGGAGTAGATGTCGTAGAACTCGCTGCCCAACTCCACGTTGGCCACGTCTTTTAGGTGCAAATTCTCCCCGTTGGCGTTGGCCCGCAGGATAACGTTCTTGTACTGCTCTACGTCGTTGAAACGGCCCGTGTAGCTCAACACGTACTCCAGCGACTGCGCTTGCTGCCCGTCGCTGCGGCCAATGCGGCCCGGCGAGCCAATCACGCTCTGCTCGCCCAGCGCCTTCATCACGTCATCAACCGAGATGTTGTAGGCGCGCATGCGGTCAGGCTTGAGCCACACCCGCATGGCGTACTGCCGGCTTCCCAAAATGTTGGCCCGGCCAATGCCACCCAGGCGCTGCAGCTCAGGTATCATGTTCACCCCGGCGAAGTTGAACAAGTACTTCATGTCCGTGTTCTTGTCCTTGCTGTACAAGTTCACGTACATCAGCATGTTGGGCACCACGCGGTTCACCACCACGCCTTCGCGCTGCACTAGTTCGGGCAAGCGGTTGAGCACCTGCGCAATGCGGGTGTTCACGTTCACCACGGCCTGGTCGGGGTCGGTACCCAGGTTGAAGACAATCTGGATGTTGGCTTCGCCCGCGCTCACGGCGTCGGAGGTCATGTACTTCATGCCCGGCACGCCGTTTACGGCCTGTTCCAGCGGAATCAGCACCGATTCGGTGAGCACCTTGGCGCTAGCGCCCGGGTAGGCCGCGCTCACCATCACCAAGGGCGGTGAAATTTCCGGAAACTGCGAGGTGGGCAATTTCAGGATGGCCAGCCCGCCCATGAGCAGGATGACAATTGAAATAACAATGGCAAATACTGGCCTACGAATGAATTTACTAAACATATGCTGGCTATTTATATGGAAGGAACGCTACTCGCTGTACACCTTTAAGTGCGAGATGACCGCCTTTGGCTCCTTGTAGTCGTAGCTTATCTTGTCGCCGTCTTTCACCTTGCGCAAGCCTTCCAGCAGGATTCGGTCGTTGCTGGTGATGCCAGATTTGATGGCGTACAAGTCGGGCATTTCAGACGCGATGTTCACTTCCCGCTGGTGCACCACGCTCTTGTTATCCACCACGTAGACGTATTTCTTTTCCAGAATCTCGAACGTGGCCTTCTGCGGGATAAGCAGGGCGTGCTTCAACGGCACTGCCATGAGGATGCTACCGGTTTCACCGTTGCGCAGCAGCCCGTTGGGGTTAGGGAAAGTGGCCCGGAAGGCAATGTTGCCGGTTTCGTTGTTAAAGTCGGCCTCAATAGTTTGCACCACGCCGGGGTACTTAAATACCTCGTTGTTGGCCATCATCAGGTTCACTCTCACTATGTTGTCAGATTTGGCCTGCTCTTTATAAGCCAGGTATTCAGCCTCCGGCACGTTGAAGTACACCCACATTTTGCTGTTGTCCGACAGCGTCGTCAGCAAATCGCCCTCGTTGACGACGCTGCCCAGCCGGCCCTGGAAATGGTCCATAATGCCGCTAAACGGCGCTTTAATGGACGTGAACTGCAGGTGGGTTTGGGCCAATGAAACGTCGGCCCGGGCTTTGTTAAGCTTAGCCTTGGACAGTGCCAATTCGTTTTTGGACACGATGTTGCTGTCAGCTAGGCTCTTCGTGTTCTTGTATTCAATGTCTACGTAGTTGGCCTCGGCCTGCGACTTTTGCAAGTCGGCCTGGTAGACCAGCGGCGTAATCTGGAACATGGGCTGGCCTTTGGCTACGGCCTGTCCTTCATCGACGAATATTTTCTGCAAATAGCCTTTTTCCAGGGCCCGCAGTTCGATGTGCTGGTAGGCGTGAATCTGGGCCACGTACTCTTTGGAAACGGTCGTGTCCGTGGCCAAAGGACTGGTGGTTAAGAGTTTGATTTGCTCTTCTTTTTCTTCTGGTTTGCTGGAACAGCTGGTGCAGCAATACGCGGCACCCAAGCTCATCAACAGAAATGCTTTTTTCATAAAGACAATAAGTACCCTCAATAGGCAATTGGTAATTCCGGAAATAGTGGGTTGGAGAGGGCGCGGCAAATGGTGGCTACCAGCCCCAAGGGGACGTTAGGGCCCCGCACCGATGTACCCGCCTGCCATTCTGTTGAGCAGCCCATCGAAAATCCGACAGCTACGTTCCCCCTTCCCCTAAATTCATCGACTGAATGAAGTTGCCAAATAAATATTCTTACATACTTTGCAATCGGCTTTGTTCAGGTGGCTTTAAGCCCCTGAACACCAGCAAAAATGCTGGTCCTAATTGAAATCTGTGAGAGCAAAAGCGTGGGAATAGGCCGACACTGCGTAGCTAGTGTCGTGTTGGGTGGCACAAAATAGTAACCGCTACTTTGAAGACAGTATGAAGAAGTGGGCCCATTGCATTTAAAAATCTTCCAGAGCTTACAGTGTCTGGAAACATTTTTTAGCATGTATTATATTTTGATTCAGTAAGTTAATTACATATTTTTAAACCCTAGTAAGCAATTAATATATTTTTAGCGACGCCTATCATGCCTGCCTGCTGTGCATGCACAAGTCAGCGGCACCCGGCGCGCATTACCGGGCACGACAGTGCTCAACCGTGACAGCTCGGCCGAAAGGGTTTAGCAATTGCCTCACTGAAACAGAGCTTGACACTGGTGTTACCCGCGGGCTAGAACAAGGCGGCTTATACCAACTTGGTGGGCAGCACCAACGAAATGCATTACATCGCTTCTTTTCTGATCCGAACACAACATCCCGTTTTACCGGGTGTTTAACATAGAGCTTTTGGTGCTTGAACGCAGAAAAAAGCCACGCTCCGTAAGCGCGGCTTTTTGAAATGGGGGAGAACAGCCCGTTACCATAGCTTTCTCCACATTTCTTTAGGGTATACCTACTGACGGCGGTGGGGACCTACCAATTAGCGCAAAGCGCTAGTCTTCCCGTTTTCGATCCGCGTCCATTTTTTGTCGTATTTGTGGGGTCGGTACATACCCGGGTTTGTTAAGGCTTAGCAATAAAAAACCGAGGCAGTTATTCGCCAGGTTCAATTTCCTCCCGCCAAGACTATGCCGAGGGGTCTTTTTTTAGCCTTTAAAACAATTTCCATGGTCGAGGCCGACTGGAAGCGATGGACAAATGGGGCCGGTCTGAGCATTGCTGCGGGCGTTCGAGGCCAGCACGTCCATTCTAACAAAGCGCACCGTCCGGCCACAATTGCCAGCGGCGGTCTCAACAAATTTGGAAACGACAGGTAAGATTAATGACGGCCAATGAGGGCCGTGATGCCGCGCATCGACGCACCCTCGTCAGCCGCGCGGCGATGCCGGGCCCCAGTTGCGCCCTGCTCCAGTGCTCGCCGGAAGTAGCGGACCGCATCGTGCCGGTGCACCACGGGCCAGTGGCCAAGCCCCCTCCCACGCCTGCCCCACGCCTTAGACCTAGTGCAAGCCGGCGCAATTGAAGAGTCGAAACCATAAGCGCTGACTTTGGCTTCGCCGCTGCGCATCAATCGGCCCACGGGTCGGCTATTTTGCCCCACACTAACCAAGATTTTTCCATTGAGTGTTGAGGCCTACCCGCCCTCAATTAGCCAGCGTTTTGCTGGGTGCGCTGGTATCCGGGTGCGTGGCAGCGGCCTTAGCTACCATTGGCGTAAACCTAAGATGTGCCGTAGTACTGGCCTATGCCGATGGGAGCACCAGCGAAGCTCTTCTCCACACTGGCCGCTGCGACCAAGAACCTTTGCACTTTGTACGGCACCAAGGAACAGTTGCGCATTATTGGGCGTTTTCATGCGCTAAATGAGGGTGCGTTTGTCCGCGGGTGGGCGGGAATGCAATTAGCGGCGGCAGGGAAAGTAAGGCATAGAAAAGCGAAAACGTTGGAAACTAAGAGTGAGAGCCTGGTCGACAAAAGCGAACAGCCCGGGAAGGAGGGTAAATTTCCCCACCCCGCAAGCCAGTGGCAGCCAACGTATAGGTCTTACACCAGTTCCGTTACTTCGCGCACGCCCACCGGGCGGGCGGACGTAAAGCCTTCTCCAAACTCCACCCCGATGATGTGGCCGAATTCGCGGGCCCGTGCTTCCATAAACTGTTCGAACTTCTGGCCTGACAGGTAGGTAGCAGGGGCCCCAGGGTCGGCATTGGGGTTGAAAAACTGGCTGCCGAAGGCGTGGATAGCCGACCATTTACCATCCCAATGAGGCGTGATGTCCACCACGAAGGACGGCACCAGTTGCTGGTCTTGAATGTAATGGTACACCTTGCGGGGACGCCAGGGGGCCTGGGGCTGGCCGTTTTCGTCCAACGTTTCGATCATGCGCAGGCCACTGAGGAAGCAGGCATCAACGGCTAGCTGGGCCCCCTTGCCGTGGTCGGGGTGACGGTCGGCTATAGCGTTGCAGAGCACCACGTCGGGCTGGTAGCGGCGCAGCGCGGCGATGAGCGGCAACTGGTGCTCCCGGTCATTGCGAAAAAACCCGTCGGGCAACCCCAGGTTTTCGCGGACGCTCAAGCCCAGGATTTCACTGGCGGACGCCGCTTCGGCGGCGCGAATTTCGACGCTACCGCGGGTACCCAATTCGCCGCGGGTGAAGTCGACTACACCAACGGTTTTGCCCACGGCACGGGCCGCCAGCAGCGTGCCAGCGCACGACATTTCCACATCATCAGGGTGGGCCCCCAGGGCCAGAATGTCCAGTTTAAGCACTGCTAGTAATTAGGAAAATATTTTGACCAACAATAATTTAGGCGTGATAACCGTTAAGATTCAATCGTGACCTTTGCGAAGCGAAACCTAGCAGAATCACGGGTAATCCGCTAGAGTGAGCGATTTTATTTAATCCGAATTTTTTTGCCAGGCTGCAGGGTTTTCACCCCAGGGTTTAGGCGCTTGAGGGTACTCAAGCCCACCCCGTACTTCTCGGCTACTTCCGAGAGTGTATCGCCTGCCCGCACGCGGTGCGACACCACGACCCGGGCGGCGCGTGGGGCCCCGCGGCGGCTACTGCCCTCACCGCTGCTGCGCCGGCCCCCGGTAAGGCTACCGCCCCCACGCCGCAAGGCTTGGCTGTAATAATTGAACAGCGCCGCAGTAATGGTGAAGTTGTCCTTGCGCAGCTTGTTGTCGGGGAAGTCGTAGAGCTGAATTGGGTTAATGGGGTTGCCTTGGTAGCGCACCTCAAAGTGCAGGTGCGAGCCCGAGCTGTGGCCCGTGCTGCCGCCGTAGGCGATGAGCTGGCCCGCCTTCACGAAAGTACCCACTGGCACCAAGGCCTTGCTGAGGTGGCCGTACAGCGTTTCAAGGCCGTTGTAGTGGCGCATCAGCAGGTAGTTGCCGTAGCCCGAGCCGTCCCACTTGCTGATGCGCACCACGCCATCGAACACGGCCTTCACCGAATCGCCGGTTTCCAAATCCAGGTCCACGCCAAAGTGCCAGCGGTAACCCCGGAAGCCAAAGCCCGACGTGATGGGCGTTGCCGCCATTGGCATCTGGCTGAACCGCTCGCGGGTGGCGTCGGTCAGTTTTAGGTTCACCGAATCGCGGAAGCGGCGGCCGTCCACGTGGTACGGGTTGATGCTGTGCGTGTCCCAAATGGAGTAGTAGCCCGCCACCTTCACCCACGACGAATCGATGAGCACTTCCTCCGACATCTCCACAATTTCCTGCCCACCCTCGTTAAGCGTGGTCGTGTCCTCGCTCACGATGCTTAGCTTTTTGGCCGGGTTGAAGCGCAGCGACTTGGCTGCGTCCGAACTTTCGTCGTGAATTTCCTCGGTTTCAATGATCGTTGTGGTATCGGGCCGCACATACTTCATGCGCGGGGTTTTCACCCGAAAAAAATCCGACCGCCGGCCCATGCGTTCGTTTTCGGGGTGTGCGGGCCGGCGGTTTTGGGCCCCCACCGGGGCAGTGCCCAAGCTGGCCAGCAGCAATAAGAGCAGGGCGGCTGGACGCCAAAATTTTAAATGAAAACTCAGCAAAGGCAAGAAAGCAAAGCGAAATTCAGAATTAATGCAGACCCAGGCCCGCCAGGTACCGCTCGGCATCGAGCGCCGCCATGCAGCCAGTGCCCGCCGCCGTCACGGCTTGGCGGTAGGTAAAGTCCTGCACGTCGCCGCACGCAAACACGCCATCGACGTTGGTTTTGCTCGTGCCGGGCAAGGTCTTCAGGTAGCCCTGCTCGTCGTGGTGCAGGTAAGGCTGGAAAATCTTGGAATTAGGTTCGTGCCCAATGGCCACGAAAAAGCCCGTGAGGGCAATTTCGCGCATTTCGTGGGTCAGCAAGTTTTTCACCCGCACACCTTCCACGGCGTGCTCACCCAAAACCTCGTCGGTCGTCGTGTCGAACAATACCTCAATCTTGGGGTTGTCGAGCACACGCTGCTGCATAATTTTCGAGGCCTTCATCTCGCTTTTCCGCACAATCATCGTCACCTTGCTGGCCAAATTGGCTAGGTAGGTCGCTTCCTCGGCCGCCGTGTCGCCAGCGCCCACAATGGCCACTTCCTGGCCCCGGTAGAAGAAGCCATCGCACACGGCGCATGCCGACACGCCCGAGCCGTTGAGCTTGGCTTCCGACGGCAAGCCCAGCCACTTAGCTGAGGCCCCAGTAGCAATAATCACGGCATCGGCCGTTAGTTCCGTCGTTTCGTCAATAGTGATTTTGTGCGGGTGCCCCGAAAAATCCACCTTCGTGGCGATGCCGTAGCGAATGTCGGTACCGAAACGCGTGGCCTGCTTTTTCAAGTCTTCCATCATTTCGGGGCCCATTACACCGTCGGGGTAACCGGGAAAGTTCTCCACATCGTTCGTGATGGTGAGCTGCCCGCCCGGTTGCAAACCCATGTACATTACGGGGGCCATGTTGGCCCGGGCCGCGTAAATAGCCGCGGTATAGCCCGCGGGGCCCGAACCAATGATCAGGCACTTGTGGTGTTCAGACATATTGTGATAAGGGCCCTTGGGGCCATAGCGTGGGGCAAGGGCCCCCAGAACTGAGTAAAGAACAAAGCGACGCGGATACCCCCGCCGCTAGCAAAAAACCCCAACCTTACAGCCGGGGTTTTTGTACATCGTAAAATTAGGGGAATTAACCCAAATAAGGCTTCAATGCCTTCGAGCGCGACGTGTGACGCAGGCGACGAATGGCTTTTTCCTTTATTTGGCGAACCCGCTCGCGGGTCAAATTGAATTTTTCGCCGATCTCTTCCAGCGTCAAGGCAGCTTCGCCATTCAACCCGAAGTACAGGGTAATAACGTCGGCCTCGCGCTTGGTGAGTGTGCTCAAGGCTCGCTGCACCTCTTTGCGAAGCGAGTCGTTCATCAGCGCCATATCGGGCGATTCCTCATCTTCATTTTCAAGCACGTCAAGCAGGCGGTTTTCTTCGCCTTGCACGAACGGCGCATCCACCGATACGTGGCGGCCCGAAATTTTGAGCGTGTCCACTACTTCCGAAGTAGTCAACTCCAGCACTTCAGCAATTTCTTCTGGCGAAGGCTCGCGCTCAAACTTTTGCTCCAATTCCGAAAACGACTTGCTGATTTTGTTCAGCGAACCCACCCGATTCAGAGGCAGACGCACAATGCGGCTCTGCTCGGCCAAGGCCTGAAGGATAGACTGGCGGATCCACCACACAGCATACGAAATGAATTTAAAGCCGCGGGTTTCATCAAAACGCTTAGCTGCTTTGATCAAGCCAAGGTTGCCCTCGTTAATGAGATCACCGAGGCTAAGTCCTTGGTTTTGATATTGTTTTGCCACCGACACCACAAAGCGCAAGTTGGCTTTAGTAAGCTTTTCCAGCGCCTGTTGGTCCCCATCGCGAATGCGCTGGGCCAGGGTCACCTCCTCGTCGGGGGTGAGCAAATCCACCCGGCCAATCTCCTGGAGGTACTTATCCAGCGATTGGCTTTCGCGGTTGGTAATCTGCTTGCTAATTTTTAACTGTCTCATGGAAAAAGGTAAAGACGATAACTGGATTGATAATTGACAAATAATAACAGCTAACGATAGGCCGAGAGTCAAAGAAGAGCAACAGGTTTCCTTTGACGAAAGTTCGGGTCGTAGTGTTACGCTTGGCCATTGCCTGCGGCCGCGCTCTCGGGCTTCGGCAGCAGCACTTTCCGCGAGAGGCGGTACTTGCCGGTTTTCTTGTCAATATCCACCAGTTTCACATCAATGTCCTGGCCCACTTCCAGCAAGCCTTCCAGGCTTTGGATGCGCTCGTGCGTCACTTCTGAGATGTGCAGCAAACCATCCTTACCCGGCATGATTTCTACAAACGCGCCGTAGGGCTGAATGCTGCGCACCTTGCCTTTGTAAGTTTCACCAATCTCTGGCTGCGCCGCAATGGCTCGGATGCGGTCGATGGCGCCCTGCATGTCCGCCTGGTTAGCCGCGTAAATGCTCACATGGCCTTTCTCATCCTTCTCCTCGATAATCACCGTGGCGTTGGTGTCCTTCTGAATTTGCTGAATGACCTTGCCACCTGGCCCGATGATGGCACCAATAAACTCTTTATCGATCAGCATCTTGTGGGAGCGGGGCGTATGGGCCTTCAACTCAGCAGCTGGCGCGTCGACGGTCTTAGCCATCTCACGCAGGATGTGCAGACGGCCTTCACGGGCCTGGTGCAAGGCAGCGGTCAGAATCTCGTTGCTCAGGCCCTGGATTTTGATGTCCATCTGGCAAGCGCAAATGCCTTTCTCCGTACCAGTTACTTTGAAGTCCATGTCGCCGAGGTGATCCTCGTCGCCCAAGATATCCGAAAGCACGGCGTACTCGCCGGTTTCCTTGTCCTGCACGAGGCCCATAGCGATACCCGCCACAGCGGCGCGCACTTTCACGCCGGCATCCATCAGCGCCAGCGAGCCGGCGCACACCGTAGCCATCGAGCTAGAGCCGTTGGACTCCAAAATGTCCGACACAATGCGGATGGTGTAGGAATTTTCGTCGTCGGGGGGCAGCACTTGCTTGAGGCTGCGCATGGCCAAGTTACCGTGGCCAATTTCGCGGCGGCCGGCGCCGCGGTTGGGCTTTACTTCACCGGTCGAAAAACCGGGGAAGTTGTAGTGCAGCATGAACTTCGAGTAGCCTTTGGTCAGCGGCTGGTCCACAATCTGCTCGTCGAGCTTGGTGCCGAGCGTGACCGTGGTCAGGCTTTGGGTTTCGCCGCGGGTGAAAATGGCCGAACCGTGGGCCCCGGGCAGGTAATTAATTTCTGACCAAATGGGACGAATTTCCGTCAGTTGACGACCATCGAGGCGCACCCGGTCCTTCACCATCATGTCGCGGATAGCCTTCTTCTCGGCCGACGAGTAGTAACGGCTGAACATCTTCATGTCCAACTCGGGCTGCTCGGCTACGAGTTTGTCGAGGAACGCTTTTTTCACGCCCGTGAAGCCTTCCTTACGGCCAGCTTTGCTAGCGTTACCCGCCCGGGCCACGTCGTAGGCGCCTTGGTAGATGCCCTGGCGGATGAGTTGCTTCAGCGCATCGTTTTCCTCGTATTTTGGGTATTCGCGGGGCTGCGATTCGGGTGTGCGGCCCACGGCCATCGCCAAGTCCTTTTGCAACTGCACTTGGGCTTTGATGGCCTCGTGGCCAAAGGCGATTGCGGCCACCATTTCCTCTTCGCTTACTTCGTGCATCTCGCCTTCTACCATGGCCACCGAGTCGCCGGTAGCGCCCACGATGAGGTCCATGTCGGCGCGCTTCAGGTCGCTGGTTTTGGGGTTGATTTGAAGCTGGCCGTCAATGCGGGCCACGCGTACTTCTGAAATCGGGCCGGCAAATGGAATGTCTGAAATCGAGAGCGCAGCCGAAGCCGCTAGGGCCGCCAGCGCGTCGGGCTGCACCTCTTTATCGGCCGAGATGAGGGTAATCATCACCTGCACCTCGTAGTGGTAGTCTTTGGGGAACATCGGCCGCAGAATACGGTCGACAAGGCGGCAAATCAGGATTTCGTAGTCCGATAGGCGGCCTTCGCGGCGCTGAAACGAGCCAGGGATCTTACCGGCTGAGCCAAATTTTTCTTGGTAGTCAACCGACAAGGGCAGGAAATCAACCCCGTCGCGCTGGCTAGGGGCCGATACCACAGTGGCCAGCAGCATGGTGTCGCCAAGACGGACCACTACGGCCCCATCGGCAAATTTGGCCAACTTGCCGGTTTCAATAGAAATCTGGCGGCCGTCGGGCAGGGCCAGGGTTTTAGTAATGGCGTGGGGGGCGGGCATTCAGTTGGAGAAGAAAGAATAAAGGACAGAAGAAGTAGGAACCGCGGGGGGAGCGTTAGATAACCGCTGAACGCAACAGCGCAGCTTAGCGCTCCCGGTTCACTTCTCGCAACAGGCAAAAAAAAGAGTAGGGAACCTCCCACTGGAAAGCTCCCTACTCTCAAACGTTGGGCTTACTTACGGATGCCCAGCTCTTTGATGATGGCGCGGTAGCGGTTGATTTCGCGGTGCTGGAGGTAATCCAACATGCGACGGCGCTTGCCGACCAATTTCAGCAGGCCCAAGCGGGTGCTGTGGTCCTTTTTGTTTGCCTTCAGGTGCTCCGTCAGGTGGTTGATGCGGTGGGTGAAAAGGCCAATTTGGGCCTCGGCCGAGCCGGTATCAGTTTTAACGTGTTGCAGGCTATTCTTTTCGAAAATTTCCTGTTTTGCTTCGGTGGTTAGTTTCATCGGCGGATAGGGCCAAGCCCCGTCTTGGATTAAAAAAATGAAAAAATGCACCCCACATTTTGGGGTTTTGCAAAGGTACAACGTTTAGGTAACTAACTAGCAATAAAAGTTGGTTGGGGCCCTATTCTTCTCCTTCCGGCCTCGTCAGGCGGCGTAGGCCCGGCAAGCCTAAGCGCCGGGGCAACCGCCGCCAGAAATCCACTTCCAGTAGCCCCGAGTCGTTGTACGCTTGAAACAGCAAAAACAGCCCCACGGGCAGCAGCACCAAGTTGGCCATCCACACGCCCACGCCCACGGGCAGCACAAATTCCTTGGCGTACTTAGTGCCCGTGATGGTGAGTACATAGTAAACAATAAAGAATAGAATGGACACCAAGATGGGCACGCCCAAGCCACCCTTCTTAATGATGGAGCCTAAGGGGGCCCCAATCAGGAACATGAGCAGCACCGCTACCGACTGAGCGTATTTATTGTAAATCTCGACGCGGTACTGGGCCGAATCGCGCGCTAGGTTGTCGAGCTTATCGGCGGTAACCTTAAATGATTCGCGCAAGTTGCGGGCCCGGTTGGCCGCCTGCTCCACCATGGGGGCCGTTAGCTTAGGCAAACGGCTTACTGGCACTTGCCAATGGGCTACCCGGCGGCTAGCTGCCGCACCCAGTGTGTCGAAGCGCAGGTACGTATAATAAGCGTCGAGCGTGCGGGGCATCTGCTGCCGCGCCAGGCCCAGGTTGCGCTGAATGGAATCGGTGCCGGCGCGCAACTGCGGAATGGTGAGCATCATCCGGTTGGTCTGAAACAGCTCTTCCTTTGTCCGGTTAAGATCGAACGAAGCCAGCGAGAACGTCACCACGTTGTGGTCGAACCCTTGGCGGATAAAGCTAGCGCCGGCACGGTTCTGGGCGTCGGGTTGCTCCACGTAATTGTGGCCGTGGAACAACTCCAGGCCCAAATAGGCTCCGTTAAAACGGGTAAACATGCGGCCCGAATCGGCCAGCATCACGGTATAGTTACCACTTTGCTGGGTGTGGTTGTAAATCATTACCCCGTGCAGTCGGTCCTTGTTGGGACCCGTCTTGTGGTTCACCTTAATGGTGTAGCCCGGAATACCGCCGTAAAACACACCTTCGCGTATATCAAGGGCTAGCTTTTGTTGGCGCACATCCCATAGCAAGCTGTAAGCTTTAAGGTTAGCCTTGGGCACCACCGTTTTATTAAACCAAAACGAAGCCAGCAGCAAGCCCACGCTTACGACTAACACCGGCCGCAGAATGCGGGTGAGGGCAATGCCCGAAGCCTTGATAGCCGTCAACTCGTGGTGTTCACCCATGCTTCCGTACGTCATCAGCGACGAGAGTAGCACAGCCAGCGGCAGCGAGGTAGGCACAATCAACACACTCAGGAAAAACAGTAGCTTGCCAATAACCGGCAGCCCCAAGTCCTTGCCAATAATGTCGTCGAGGTATTTCAGCAGCGTTTGGGTGAGCAAAATAAACTGCACTACCGCAAACGTGAGAAGAAATGGCCCAGCAAAGGCCTTCAGAATTAATTTATCGAGTTTTTTGATCATGCGCGGGGCCGAACAATAGCGCGGCCACTTTACCAACGGGACAAATGACCAAATCGTGCGTCGGGGGCCCTAGCCCCCTACCTGCTCGCGCAGCTTGGCTATAAGCCCGTCCCACAACTCGCGTTGCTCAGCAGCGTGAAGTGAGGAATAGTCCACGATGTGCAGAAACACCTCGTCTGTCACTTCCGACGAGTGCAAGGTAAACTCCAAATAGCTAGGGTCAGCCGCCAAAATGCGTTCAGGGCCCAGGAATACGTAACGCGCGGCACGGTTAAGGCGCTGGGGGCCCACTTCTGCGTAGTGGTTCTCGCGGTCCCACACAAAATTCAGGCGCCCACCCGTCACGTAACTCACGTCGTCGCAAAACCATCGGGCCAAGCCCGCGGCCGTAGCCAAGTACGGAAATAGAATTTTGGGCGAAGCATTGATGGAGTAATCCACCACAAACCGCGTTTTGGTTTGGGTATCAGGCAAAGCCATGGCACGTATCAATTAAAAACGAACAACCAGACCCGGCCAATGACCGGCGGTGCAGATAAAAATTACAATTTTAGGCCTACACTTGCAGGAAAGCCGTTATTTTTATTACCTTTGCACCCACAAAACCCGGCGGGGTAGCTCAGTTGGTTAGAGCACAGGATTCATAACCCTGAGGTCGGCGGATCGTACCCGCCTCCCGCTACACTTAAAAACCGCGTTGGCTCTGCGCCAGGGCGGTTTTTTTTATGCTTTGCAGTTTCAACAGTTTGCGGAGGCCAGTGCTTGTAAAAAGGCAGTGATCAAACTTTCTCAAAACAAGAAAACGCCGAACCTTGCGGCACCGGCGTTTTCCTGGTGGTAATGAGCCGGGTGTGAATTACTTAATTTTCTCCACAATGCCTTGGAAGGCTGCCGGATGGTTCAGGGCCATGTCGGCCAATACCTTGCGGTTCAACTCAATGCCAGCCTTTTTCAAACCGCCCATCAACTGCGAGTACGACAGGCCGTGCTGACGGGCCCCGGCATTGATACGCTGGATCCAGAGGGCACGGAATTCACGCTTCTTTACTTTGCGGTCGCGGTAAGCGTAGAGCAAACCTTTTTCAACAGCGTTCTTAGCAACGGTCCACACGTTTTTGCGGCGGCCATAGTAGCCTTTCGCCAAACGCATGATTTTTTTACGGCGGTGGCGCGAGGCCACATGGTTGACACTTCTTGGCATAACCTGGATTGTTTTTGGCAGCCGGCGTCACTGCTTAACGGCAGTGGCTTGAAATTGCGGCCGGAAGCCTGGTGGAAAATTAAATTACCAAATAACTCAGCTAATCATTGTTGGCCGATAAACCATTCAAATCAGATATACTGAGCAGCAATGGATTAGCGGTTAACATTTCAACCGCTGAATTAAATATTCAACATCTGCTGCACTCGGTTCATGTCGGCGCTGCTCACGAGGCCGGCATGGGTGAGGTTACGCTTGCGCTTGGTGCTTTTCTTGGTCAGAATGTGCGATTTGTAGGCGTGCTT
The DNA here is from genome assembly GCA_050954665.1 of Janthinobacterium lividum. Classification (GTDB taxonomy): domain Bacteria; phylum Bacteroidota; class Bacteroidia; order Cytophagales; family Hymenobacteraceae; genus Hymenobacter. The sequence goes on along the minus strand of JBPBPC010000045.1, from coordinate 57,759 downwards.
CCGCTTCACCTTGCCCGAACCGGTGAGCGTGAACCGCTTCTTAGCACCGGATTTCGTCTTTACTTTCGGCATTGTAATGGGGTTTGAGGTGGTTGTTGATTGTTTGTCGAGTGCTGGCCGACCGTGGGTCGGGAAGCCATCCGCAACCGGATACGCTATTCGGTGTCAGCGGCCGCGGTGGCCGACGCTTCGGCTTCCTGCGGCGCAGCCTCCTGGGCAACGGCTGCCTTGGGAGCTTTCTTCTCCGGCTTGTCGCCGGCAGTGGCGGGCTTTGCCGCAGGTTTGGCTACGATGGCGGCTTTGGGCGCTAGATAAAGAAACATCCGCTTGCCTTCGAGCTTGGGCAACTGCTCCACTTTGGCCAAGTCCTCAAGGGCTTGGGCAAACTTGAGCAGCAGGATCTCGCCCCGCTCTTTAAACACAATGCTCCGGCCAACGAAATGCACGTAGCTCTTGATTTTTGCGCCTTCGCGCAAAAATTCCTGGGCATGCTTTACTTTAAAGGCGAAGTCGTGCTCGTCGGTGTTAGGACCGAAACGAATTTCTTTGAGGACAACTTTAGTCTGCTTGGCCTTCAGCTCGCGGGTTTTCTTTTTCTGCTCGTACTTGAATTTCGAGTAGTCGATGACGCGGCACACGGGTGGCGTAGCTGTGGGCGAAATCTCAACCAAGTCGAGGTTTTGCTCCTGAGCCATTTTGCGGGCCTGGTCCGTGGTGTACACACCCTGGGGCACGTTGTCGCCAACAAGGCGAACTTCGCGGGCCAGGATCTTCTGGTTGATTTTGAACGGCTCCTCCACCTGCTGGCGGGGCACGTACCGACGATTCGGGGTTGCTATGGTTTGGTCCTCCTGCGAAAAAAGTGGCTGAGAATAGATTCTAGGGCCGATTACCCTGGGTAACCCCTGGCAATCAGGGGGCAAATATCGTCATTTTTATTCGTAAAGGCAAACCACTACGGTTAACTTTCCGCAAACAAAGCCGCCAGGGGCCCAAACAGGCAGGATTCTGGCGGCTCGTTTGCTAAAAACTAGGGCCCTGGGGCAGGAAGCTCTAGATGGCCGCAGCTACTTGGCTTTGCACACTGGCGATAAAATCTGTTACCGACAGGGCTCCTAAGTCGCCTTCGCCGTGGCGGCGCACGCCAACGGCCCCAGCTTCGGCTTCCTTTTCCCCTACCACCAGCAAGTAAGGCGTTTTGGCCAGTTCCGCGTCGCGGATTTTGCGGCCGATGCGTTCGTCGCGGGCGTCCACAGTACCGCGCAAGTCGGCGGCTTCCAATTGGGCTTTCACTTCGTGGGCATAGTCGATGAACTTATCAGAAATGGGCAGCACAACGAACTGCTCGGGCGTGAGCCAGAGCGGGAAATTACCGGCGCAGTGTTCGATGAGCACAGCCACGAAGCGCTCCAACGAACCAAACGGGGCCCGGTGCAGCATCACGGGGCGCTGCTTGGTGTTGTCGGGCGCCACGTACTCGAGGTCAAACCGCTCAGGCAGGTTGTAATCCACCTGGATGGTGCCCAACTGCCAGCGGCGGCCCAACGCGTCGCGCACCATGAAATCAAGCTTGGGGCCGTAAAAAGCGGCTTCGCCCAGCTCCGTGACGGTGGTGAGGCCTTTCTCGGCAGCGGCTTCCTGGATGGCGCCTTCGGCCAGGGCCCAGTTTTCGTCGGTGCCGATGTACTTGGTTTTGTTCTCGGGGTCGCGCAGGCTGATTTGGGCGGTGTAGTCCTCAAAGCCCAGGGCCTTGAATACGTACAACACCAAGTCAATCACCTTCTTGAACTCGTCCTTCACTTGGTCGGGGCGGCAGAAGATGTGGGCGTCGTCCTGGGTGAAGCCGCGCACACGCGTCAGGCCGTGCAGCTCGCCCGACTGTTCGTAGCGGTACACGGTGCCGAATTCGGCATAGCGCACCGGCAGGTCGCGGTAGCTGCGGGGCTCGGTTTTGTAGATTTCGCAGTGGTGAGGACAGTTCATCGGCTTGAGGAAAAATTCCTCGCCGGGGTTGGGCGTGCGGATGGGCTGGAACGAGTCGGCCCCGTACTTCTCGTAGTGGCCGCTGGTGACGTACAGCTCCTTGGTTCCGATGTGGGGCGTGATGACGGGCTGGTAGCCGGCCTTCACCTGGGCCTTGCGCAGGAACTGCTCGAGGCGCTCGCGCAGGGCCGTGCCCTTGGGCAGCCACAGCGGCAGGCCGGCCCCCACGCGCTCGCTGAACGCAAAGAGCTTCAGCTCCTTGCCCAGCTTGCGGTGGTCGCGGCGCTTGGCTTCTTCGAGGCGTTCGAGGTACTCGGTGAGCTCCTTGGCCTTGGGGAAGGTGATGCCGTAGAGGCGGGTGAGTTGCTTGTTTTTTTCGTCGCCGCGCCAGTAGGCTCCGGCCACGTTCATGAGCTTGGCCGCCTTGATGGTGGAGGTGTCGGGGATGTGGGGGCCCCGGCAGAGGTCGGTAAAATTGCCCTGGGTGTAAAAAGTAATCTGGCCGTCTTCAAGGCCATCGATCAGTTCCAGCTTGTAGGGGTCTTGTTTCTCGGTGAAGTAGGCAATGGCCTCGGCCTTGGGCACTTCGCGGCGCACGTACTGGCTTTTGGCCTTGGCCAGCTCCACCATCTTCTTTTCGATTCCGGGGAAATCGGTGCTGCTGATGGTGCGGCCTTCGCCCAGGTCTACATCGTAGTAGAAGCCGTTTTCAACGGCCGGGCCGATGGCCAGCTTCACGCCGGGGTACAGGGCCTCCAGGGCCTCGGCCATGAGGTGGGCCGAGGAGTGCCAGTACGTGGCCTTGCCAGCGGCATCGTTCCAGGTGAGGATGGCCACGCTGGCGTGGTCGGGCAGGGGGCGGTGCAGGTCGCGCACTTCGCCGTTCACGGTTACGGCCAAAGCGTTGCGGGCCAGGCCCTCGGAGATGGAAGCGGCCAGGTCGTAGCCGGTGGCGTGGTCGGGCAGCTCGCGGGGCGAGCCGTCGGGAAGGGTAATGTGCAGCATAACTAGTGCCCGCGATGAGCGCAAAGCAGGCGCAAGTTACGCCCGGGCCAGGAGAGGCGAAGCAAATGCGCACGCGAATGCCGGGGCCCCCATCTGTTGCACGCCACCCTTAATCGCTGCGGACGCAGCTGATGAGGTCGGCCTTGGAGTTGATTTGTAGTTCTCCGTACACGGTGCGGATGTGGGCCCGGACAGTGTTGATGGCCGCCCCAAGCCGGTCGGCGACGAGCTTGTAGCTTAGGCGCTGCTCAACAGCTTTCATTATTTACTACTCGCGCGGGGTGAGGGTGGCTTGGGGCACCGCGCCGGAAGTAACGCACGACGCGCTGCTCGCCGTACAGTCCTTCAATGCTTGAGCTAGCTAAATGTTTAGCTCTCGTTTCCTGCAACAATCGCCGGAGCTGATAACTGATAACTCCTACCTATAATCAGGCAACAAGCCTACGCAACTTCGCCCTCGTTAGCACGCACTGGAGTACTCAACTCAGCTAGCGTGGGGGCAGGCCGCCCACCGGAGCCAAGGGTGCCACGGCTGCGGGCCGCGGCCGCGGAGGCCCTGGGTAGTACAGCGGGGCCGGGCGCAAGCTGTCGGGCAGCAGCAAACGGACGCGGTTGCCGACCTTCCACACTTTGAAGGTCCAGTGGGCATTGCCCGGGTTTTCAGCCACCAGCAGGCGGTACTGGGCCAGGGCGGCGGGCAGCTGGTTGTGTTCTTCGAGGGCCTCGGCCAGCAGGGCGCGGGCTTCGGGCAGGCGCGGGTTGCGGCGCAGGGCGCGGGCCAGGTGCGGGATGAGGGAGGCCGGGCGCTGGCCGTGGGCCCCGGCGGCCAGGGCCAAGCGGTAGTCGGCCCGGTACTGCGTGGTGTCGAGCACCAGGGCACGGCGGAAGAACCAGGCGGCGCTGTCCGCCACGCCTTTCAATTCCAACTGGCGACCGTAGTCGTAGTGCAGGGCCCCGGAGGCGGTGTCGAGGCGCAAGCCGCGGGCAGCGTAGCGCACGGCTTGCTCGGGGTCGCGCAGGGCGTTGTAAAGGAAGGCCAACTGGTGCAAAATTTCCGGCTGGCGCGGCTCGCGGACCAGGGCCGCCCGCAGGTAATCGAGGGCCTGGGCCGTGTCGGCCGAGGCGGCGTAGGCCAGCCCTTTGTAAAACAGCGCCGCTGGCTGGTCGGGGTCGAGGCGCAGGGCCCGGTCGAGGTTGTCGAGGGCGGCGGGGTAGTCACGGGCCGCCAGGTGGGTTTCGCCCACCAGCAGCGGCAGCTCGGGCCCCGTGAAACCGCTGTCGGCCGCCCGGCGGGCGGCGGCCAGGGCCTCGGGCAAGCGGCCCAGCATGCGCAGGGCCTGGGCTTGCAGGAAATACAGGGGCCCGTCGTCGTCGCCATCGGTGAGGTCGAGGGCGGCGGCGGCGTCGCGCAGGGCGGCGCTGGGCTGGCCGGCGGCCAGGCGCAGGGCCGCCCTGCGCGAGAGCAAGGCTACGTTGCCGGGCTGCTGGCGCAGGGCCCCGTCCAGCTCGTCGGCCTGTACGCGGGGCCCGCTCTGCACGGTGGCCAGGTCCACGAGGGTGTCGGGCCGCTCGGCGGGGGCCGGCTGGCAGCCCGGTAGCCCCAGCGCCGCGGCCAGCAGCCCGGCAAGCAAAACAATCGGCGCGCAACGCATGCCCAAAAGTACAGCCCGCCGCGCCCTCAAGGGGCGGGCACTGCCGGCGGGGCCCCGGCAGCCGCGGCGGCCCGCTGCCGAATTCGCAGTTGCCGCTGGGCCCGGCGGGTCGTAGCCCGTTGCAGGGGCTCCAGCAGCTGTTGGCACAAGCGGTTGATGGTCAGATCTTCGCTGGTGAAGGTAGGCAAGCGAACGGCCTTTTGCAGCAGGGCCACGGCGCGGCGGCGGCGGCCCTGGTAGCGGTACATCCGGGCAAGGTCGTAGTAAAACGACACCCGCGAGGAATCCAGCCGGATGGCCGTTTCGAGGCTGCGCAGGGCGTCGGCCACGCTGCCACCGGGCGGCACCCCGCCCAAAATGATTTTGCTGTAAATGCGCTCCAGCGCGTTGTAGTGGCCCACGCGGTACTGCCAGCGGCCCAGCAACTGCCAGGCTTCGGGCAAATCGGGGCGCTGGGCCACGGCCAGAAATACGTAGGAACGCAGGTCGCGAAACGCCGCCAGTCGGTTTTCGGAGCGGTACAGGCCCGCCCGGCTGAACAGGGCCAGCGCAGCGGCGTAGTTGCTCTCGCCGCCCTCGGGGCGCAGGGCCAGGGCCCGGTCGGCGTAGCGGGCGGCCGCGGTGAAATAGGCCGCCTTGCGGGTTTCGTCGGAGTACCGGGCCCCTATTTTCACGCTCAGCACGGCCGCCTGCCACAGGGCCAAGTAGTGCGCCGGGTTGATTTTGAGCACGTCCTGGTACGCGGCCAGCGCCTCCGAATCCTTGTAGCGGTTCACGAGCCGCACGGCGTCGAACAACTTCTGGCGCACGGCCAGCGGGTCGCCCGCTGCTGTGTCAGGCGGAGCGGCAGCGGGCGGCACCCTGGGCTGCTCGGTGGGCTGTTCAGTGGGTGGGGGCACGGCCTGGGCCGCCGCCGGGGCCCCAGCCCCCGCTAGGCCCGCCGCCAGCACGGCCCGCCCCAGCCACCTTCCCCACCGCCGTAGCCCGCCGCCGCGCACGGCCGCTAAAACAGGCCCAGCTGCGCCTTGGAGCGGCCCGTGGCCACTTCGCGGGCCTGGGCTATTTCCTCGGCCGTTACGGCCACGGCCCCGTCGTCGGGCCCCGTTTCTGGCGTAGCGTCGGGCGCGGGGGCCCCGGCGGCGCGCTTGCGGGCGGCCTCGCGGCGCGGCGGCTCGGGGCCCTCGTCGGTGAGCAGCGTCAGCGCGTGGATTTTGTAGTAGTTCAGCTTGTTGCCCATCGCTTTCCAGCCCTTGGCCTCGATGAACTGGTCGAGGCGCAGGGTTTCGGTTTCCTTGTCCGCTTTTTTGTCGCGCTGCGCCTTGACTTCCACCGCCGGTTCGGCGAAGGCCGTCACGGCCAGCAGCTTCGAGCCCTTGGTTTCGGCGATGAAGGTGAAGCGCTTGCCCAGCGTGCTGGTTTCGACGCGGAAGCGCTTGACGTAGTGAATTTTGGTATCGCCGTCCACGTACACCGCGCTGAGCACCGTCTCGGGGTCGTACTTGCGCAGCAGCACGATGTTGGGCACGTCGTAGTGGTTGCCCGGGTCGGGCGTGGTCAGCTCGTAGCTGCCGTCTTTGAACACCACCAGCACGGTTTCGTCGGTATCGAAGGCCCCCAGGTAGCGGCCGTGGCCAGTGTGGTTAAGCTTGCTTACCACGCTGTCAAAAAATACTTCGCGCCCGCCCAACGTGCTGTCGCCCCGGCTTTTCTGGGTAATCTTTTTGATGGGCTGCTTGGTCACGGTGTTGCCCATCGAACCCTTGCCCTTGATGGCCAGCTCGGCAAAGTCAAAGTCGAACTGCTTCACCCGGGCCGCGGCCTTGTCGCTGAGCTGGATGGTCACGACCTCGCTTTCCGAGTTGGGGTTGGCCGTGAGGTACAGGGTTTTGGTGCCCTTGGTGGCCTTGGTCAGGTCGTAGGCCTTGTCGCGGGTGATGCCCGACACCAGGAAGCGCTTGGCGAAGCTGATGCCCGAGGCCCCGTCCACGTACACCATGTTGTACACCAGCCGGTCGTCGTTCTTGTTGTACACGCCCACGTGCAGGACGTCCTTGCCCACGAAGGTTTTCTCCGCAATGCGGCTCACCACGAACGTGCCGTCGCGCTTGATGGCGATGATGTCGTCGAGGTCCGAGCAATCGCAGATGACGTCGGCTTTCTCGTCTTTTTTCAGGCCGTAGCCCACGAAGCCGTCTTGGTAGTTGACGTATAGCTTCTGGTTGGCCACGGCCACCTTCTGGGCCGTCACCACGTCGAAGGTGCGGAGCTGGGTTTTGCGTTCGCGGCCGGCGCCGTACTTTTTCAGCAGGCCCTCGAAGTAGGCCACGGCGTAGCGGGTGAGGTTGGCCAGGTGGTCGGCCACTTCCTCCAGCTCGGCGCTCAGCTTTTGCAGGTACTCGTCGGCCTTGAAGCCGTCGAACTTGCTGATGCGCTTGATGCGGATTTCGGTCAGGCGCGTCAGGTCCTCTTCCGTCACGGCGCGGCGCAGCACCACGCGCAGGTCGTTGGCCTTGGGCTTCTCCCTTTCCACGCGCACAAATTTTTTCAGGCCCGCGTCGATGGTTTCCAGGATTTGCTCCCAGGTTTCGGCCTCCTCGATGCGGCGGTAGATGCGGTTTTCGATGAAAAGCTTCTCCAGCGACGCGTGGTGCCACCGCTCCCACAGCTCCTGCTGGCGGATTTCCAGCTCGCGCTCCAGCAGGCGCACGGTGGCCTTGGTGCTCAGGCGCAGCACGTCTTCCACGCCCACGAAGCGGGGCTTGTCGCCGATGATGACGCAGGTATTGGGCGAGATGCTGATTTCGCAGTCGGTGAAGGCGTAGAGCGCGTCCATCGTGAGGTCGGGCGACACGCCGGTGGGCAGGTGCACCTGGATTTCGACCACCGCGGCCGTGTTGTCCACCACCTTCTTGATCTTGATTTTGTTGGCCTCGCTGGCCTTCACGATGCTCTCCATCAGCGCCGTGGTAGTGGTGCCGTACGGGATGTCGCGGATGACGAGCAGCGTTTTGTCCACCTTCTCAATCGTGGCGCGCAGGCGAATTTTGGCCCCGCGCAGGCCCGAGTTGTAGTGGGTGGCGTCGCACAGGCCCCCGGTCGAGAAGTCGGGCAGCAGCTGCACGTCTTTGCCCCGCAGCACCGCGATGCTGGCCTGGCACAGCTCGCGGAAGTTGTGGGGCATGATCTTGGTGCTCAGGCCCACGGCGATGCCCTCCACGCCCTGGGCCAGCAGCAGCGGGAACTTGACGGGCAGCGTGGTGGGCTCGCGCTTGCGGCCGTCGTAGCTGAGCTGCCACTCGGTGGTGTCGGGGTTGAACACCACGTCGAGGGCAAACTTGCTCAGGCGCGCCTCGATGTAGCGCGGGGCCGCCGCGCCGTCGCCGGTGCGCACGTCGCCCCAGTTGCCCTGGGTTTCGATGAGCAAGTCCTTCTGGCCCAGGTTCACCATGGCGTCGCCGATGGAGGCGTCGCCGTGGGGGTGGTACTGCATGGTCTGGCCAATCACGTTGGCCACCTTGTTGAAGCGGCCGTCGTCCATCTCCTTCATGGCGTGCAGGATGCGGCGCTGCACGGGCTTGAGGCCGTCCTCGATGGCGGGCACGGCGCGCTCCAAAATCACGTAGGAGGCGTAGTCGAGGAAGTAGTTCTGGTACATGCCCCGCACCGTAGCCACGTCGTGGATGGCCTCGCCGGGGGCGAATTTAGGGTTTTCCTCCTCTTGGGGCCCGGCGTCGGCCAGGGGTTCGTTGTCGGCGGTGAGCTGGGCGGCGAGGGCCTCGTCGCCAGCGGCGAGTTCGGCGTCTTCTTCGGCGGCGGGCGAAAACGCGCCCAAGTCGAAATCGACCGAATCGCCGGCCTGGAGGTGGAGGTAAGGGTTGGGTTCCGACGCGTCGGAGGCGCGGGGCTCGTCGGCGGGGAACAGCGAGGCGGGGCCGGGGGTAAGGGGGGTATCCACGAAGAGCAAACGGGTAAGCGGCAAGATGCAGTCAAATGTACCGGCGGTGGGGCAGCGGCGCAACTTTTGGTAAGGGCCCGGGGCCCCGGAAAGTTCCCCCAGCGGCGGGTTTAGGGGCCCCGCCCCGCCCTGCCCGCTGCCCAACGAAACCGGGCCCCACTGCCTGCGGGCAACGGGGCCTAAGCCGCCAACAATCGCCGCTGACCGCACAATCAATGTGGTTCATCGAAAAAAATTGGCAATAAAATATTTACTGGCAAGTATTGTGTCTCAACCAGATATTGGGCTTTTAAAATAGTATTTTACCAGTAAAATATGTTTCTCGTTTCGCGACGGCGTTGGTGGTTGGCCGGGCCCCTGGCTGTTTTACTTTGGGCCAACTGGGACGCGCCCGAAATGCACCACTTCGTGCGGCCCGCCGCTACGGCTGTTTGGCAATTGGCCCCGCTGGGCGGCCCCGCCGCGCGGGTCCTCGAAGCCCGGCTGGCCGCCGCGCCGGGCGTGGCGGCGTGCGCCGTAAGCCCGCGCACCGGGTGCGTGGCCTTCGTGTACCACCCCGCCGAAACCACGCCCGACGCCCTCTACCAAGCCGTGGCCTGCGGCGGGGCCCGCGTGGTGACCCCGCCGCCCCGCCCGTCCCCAGCGGCCCTGCGCCAGTGCCCGGTGCCGCCCGGCTACCTGCTGCTGGTGGACCAGGTCCGGTTTGTCCTCAACCTGCGGCGGTTCTTCCCGCCAGCCTAGCCACCCGGCCGGCGCTTGCGCGGCCGGACCTGCTCTAGTGTTCCCGTTCTCTTTTCTTTATTTTTTAACCCCTTCCATTTTATGTTTAAATCTACTTTTCTCCGGGCCGGGGCCTGCCTGCTGGCTGCTGGCTTGCTCACCACCGCCTGCCAATCGTCGAAGGAAAGCGCGCCAGCGCCGGATTCGCTCTACGCGCGCATGGGCGGCAAAACCGGCATTGAGGGCGTGGCCGACCAGATGGTGGCCAACGTAGGCGCCGAAACGGGCCTCGCCAATTCCGTGATGCTGCGCTCGCACAAGTCCATGCTCGACGCCGTGAACGGCGTGAACGGCGCGGCCCCCACCGACCCCACCCGCCTCCAGCGCCTGCGCAACAACATCGTGGACCAGTTCACCGACATCACCGGGGGGCCCCTCAAGTACCAGGGCAAGAACATGCTGGCGGCGCACACCGGCATGCAGGTAACGGACACCGAGTACCGCGCTTGGCGGGTATTGCTCGACAATTCGCTGGCCAAGAACAATGTTTCGGCCAAAGACAAAGCCGAGTTCACTGTCCTCATCGACGCCATGAAGGCCGATGTGGTCAACCACTAGCCGCGCCCCGACGGGGCCCTACTGGGAGATACAGAAAGCCCCGGCCAATGGATTGGCCGGGGCTTTTTGCGGGGTAAGTAAGCAGGAAGCAGGTGGTTATTTGACCGTTACCTGGCTCCGGATCTCGCCGCCGGGGTAACTCACCGAGTGCAGGTTGGCGTAGAACGAGTTGCCGACCAGGGCCGTGGCCTGGGCGGAGGTTAGGGTGGCCGTGCCGGTGATGGGCGACACGAAAGCCGTTTGGTCGCTGTTGTTTTTAGCAAACGACAGGGCCACGTCGCCCATGGGCGTGGTCGGGGTTCCCATGTGGAAGTGCCCCGAGGTGGGCGCCAGGCCCGAGAAGGTGACGCTGTACGTCAACACCATCGACTTGGTGTCGTAGGTGCCGGTCACAGCGCCCGTGGCGGAAGTCGTAATGGCGGGAACTTCCTGGCTGCCGTTGAGGGTGCCCGACAGCGCGAGGGGCGCCGGGGTTGCGTCGTCTTTTTTAGAACAAGCCGTAGTGGCCACTAAACCAGTAAGCAGTAAGAAAGCGGAAAGATAATTTTTCATTTAAATAAGAATGATTTGTGGAAAAAAGGTATGGTTTGAAAAAATAAATTGTGGAGTAAAGATGGTTAAAAGCTGCCTTTAACCAACGCAGTGGCACAAAATTATTTTTTCAAATCAGCTAATCGAAGAAATTTCGACGAACGCCTTTTTTTGCACTATCAATCTATGCTTCTACCACCTCGGCGGCGGGCAGCACGTCGCTGGTCACCAAATCTTTCTCCAGGCGCAGGTTTTCGATGATGAATTGCTGGCGGTCGGGTGTGTTTTTGCCCATGTAGTAGGTGAGCACCTGCTGGATGCTGCGGTCGGACTGCAAAATGACGGGTTCGAGCTTGATGTTCTCGCCGATGAACTTGCCGAATTCCTCCGGTGAAATCTCGCCCAGGCCCTTGAAGCGGGTGATTTCGGGGTTCTTGCCTAGCTTGCGCATGGCGGCCTGCTTTTCGCCTTCGTTGTAGCAGTAGATGGTTTCCTTCTTGTTGCGCACCCGGAACAGGGGCGTTTCGAGGATGAATACGTGGCCGTTGCGCACCAAATCGGGAAAGAACTGGAGGAAGAACGTGAGCAGCAGCAGCCGGATGTGCATGCCGTCCACGTCGGCGTCGGTGGCCACCACCACGCGGTTATAGCGCAGGTTTTCAATGCCTTCCTCGATGTTCAGCGCGTGCTGGAGCAGGTTGAATTCCTCGTTTTCGTACACAATTTTCTTCTTCAGCCCGTAGCAGTTCAGCGGCTTGCCGCGCAGGCTGAACACGGCTTCCAGCTCCACGTTGCGGCTCTTGGTGATGGAGCCCGAGGCCGAGTCGCCCTCGGTGATGAAGAGCGTGGTGAGCAGCTCTTTTTCGGCGCCGTCCTTGGCGTTTTCGCCCAGGTGGAAGCGGCAGTCGCGCAATTTGCGGTTGTGCAGGTTGGCTTTCTTGGCGCGCTGGTTGGCCAGCTTTTTCACGCCGGCCATGTCCTTGCGCTCCCGTTCGCTCTGCTCGATGCGCTTTTTCAGCGCCTCCTTCACGTCGGGGTTCTTGTGCAGGTAATTGTCGAGGTGCTCCTTCACGAAGTCCAGCACAAAGCCGCGCACCGTGGGGCCCTCGTCGCCCATGTTGAGGCTGCCGAGCTTGGTTTTGGTCTGGCTCTCGAACACGGGTTCCTGCACGCGCACCGAAATGGCCGCCACGATGGAGGCGCGGATGTCGGCCGCGTCGTACTCGCGGCCGTAGTGCTCGCGCACGGTTTTCACCACCGCCTCGCGGAAGGCGGCCAAGTGGGTGCCGCCCTGCGTGGTGTACTGCCCGTTCACGAACGAGTAGTATTCCTCGCCGTAGTCGTTGCCGTGGCTCAGGGCCAGCTCGATGTCGGGGCCCTTGAGGTGGACGATGGGGTAGCGCAGGTGCTCCACGTCGGCCTTGCGGCCGAGCAGGTCGCGCAGGCCGTTTTCGGAGAAGTACTTCTGGCCGTTGTAGTTGATGATGAGGCCTGCGTTGAGGTACACGTAGTTCCACATCTGGTTTTCCAAGTACTCCGGGATGAAGCGGTAGTTCTTGAAAATGGTGTCGTCGGGCTGGAAGGTGACCAGCGTGCCGTTGCGCTGCGGCGTTTTCTGGGGCTTGGGGTCCTGCACGAGCTTGCCCTGGGCAAACTCGGCCGACTTCAGCAGGCCCTCGCGCACGCTCTGCACCAGGAAGTAGCCGCTGAGCGCGTTCACGGCCTTGGTGCCCACGCCGTTGAGGCCCACCGACTTCTGAAACACCTTGGAGTCGTATTTGCCGCCGGTGTTGATTTTGCTCACCACGTCCACCACCTTGCCCAGCGGAATGCCGCGGCCGTAGTCGCGCACCTGCACGCGGCTGTCGGAGATCTTGATGTCGATGGTGCGGCCGTGGCCCATCACGTGCTCGTCGATGCAGTTGTCGATGACTTCCTTCACCAGCACGTAAATGCCGTCGTCGTAGGCCGAGCCGTCGCCGAGCTTGCCGATGTACATGCCCGGCCGCAGGCGGATGTGCTCGCGCCAGTCGAGCGAGCGGATGCTGTCTTCGGTGTAGCCGTGGGCAGGGGCCGCGGGGGTGAGTTCGTCGCTCGTCATAAAAAATCCGTATGGGGCAATTGTTAGGGTAAAATAACGCACAAAACCCCGGCCGGCCGCCGGGGCCCCTGCCAGGCAGCTTAGCCGCCGCCGCCAACCTGGTTAGCTAATTCATAACTTCGCCTGGGGGCCCCTGGTTCGCCGGGGCCCCGGCTTCACCTTCATCCCTTGCCTATTATGCAACCCACTGCTACGCCTTCGGCCCCGCCGCGCACGCTGCCGCCGCCCAACAACTTCAACGCTCCCCGCAACCTGCCTTCGCCGATGCAGCACCACGCGCCATCCGAGGTGAAGCAATCGGGGGCGGTGCACTACACCTTCGTGCTCATCGGCCTCACGCTGCTGGTGTACGTGCTGCACACAATTGACAGCATCTTGCTGCCCATCCTGTTTGCGGCGCTGCTCTCGGTGCTGCTGCTGCCAATCGTCACGCGCTTCGAGCGCTGGAAGCTGTCGCGGGTGTGGGCCATCATCTTCGCGTTGCTCGCGGTAATTGCGGTGCTGGTGGGCATGTTTTATTTGTTTGGCTCGCAGATTGTGAGCCTGCGCGACGAGCTGCCCAAGCTGCAAGAGCGGGCCGTGCAGTACTTCGACCTCGGCCAGCAGTGGGCCAGCCACAAGTTTGGCTACCAGCCCATCAGCAAAGACCAACTCATCGACTCCGGCATGGAGTCGTTCAAGTCGTCGGCCGGCGGCTACCTGGGCTCCACGCTCAGCACCACGGCCGGTGTGCTAAGCGTGACGACGCTCGTGCCGATCTACATCTTCTGCTTCCTCTACTACCGCGACCACATGCGGCAGTTCCTGTTCCGCTTCGTGAGCCCCGACAAGCGCACCAACGTGCTGCACACCATGGACAGCATCCAAGTGGTGGTGCAAGCCTACATCCAGGGGCTGCTCACGGTAATCGTGATCGTGTCGGTGCTGAACTCCATCGGCCTGCTGTTGCTGGGGGTGAAGTTCGCCGTGTTTTTCGCCATTTTTGCTTCGGTGCTGGCCATCATTCCTTACATCGGCATCATGGTGGGCTCGGCCATTCCGGCGCTGGTCACGCTCGTCGACACGGGCTCGCCCACCAAGGCCCTGGGCGTGGTCGGGGTGTTCATGTTCGTGCAGTTTCTGGAAGGCAACTTCATCACGCCGATGGTGACGGGCTCGAAGGTGAGCATCAACCCGATGGCGGCCATCATCGTCCTCATTCTGGGCGGCGAGCTGTGGGGCACGCCGGGCATGATCCTCAGCATTCCGCTGGTGGCCGTCCTTAAAGTGGTGTTCGACGCGAACAAGAGCACCGAACCCTGGGGCTTTTTGCTGGGCGATGTGAGCGACGGCGCCGAATTAAAGTCGGCCAAGTCAACAGTTAAAGAAGGGTTCTTTATGCGTATTTGGCACAAATTACGGCCCGGCTAGGGGCCCCGGTGCAACCCCACGCCGGGGGCCCCGTAAACCGCTGCACAAGCCCAGTGCTTCTTTTTCATTCCATTCTAAATTTGACCTTATCATGGCCAGCACGCTCACCGACACCACCGCCCGCGCCCTCACCGACCTGCTCAACCTCAACCGTACGTCGACCAAAGGCTACCAGGAAGCCGCCGAAGAAGTAAAAAGCGCCGACCTGAAATCACAGCTCAGCGAATACTCGCAGCAGCGCGCCGGTTTCACCGCCGACCTGGAGCGTTACGCCCAGCAGTACGGCATCGACGCCGCCGATTCGAACACCGTGGAGAGCGTGGCCACCGACGCCGCTGCCGCCGTGCACCGCGGTTGGATCAACATCAAGTCGGCCTTCACCGGCCAGGACGATTCGGCTGTGCTCGAAGCTGCAGAAACCGGCGAAGCCACGGCCCTGAAAGGCTACGAAACTGCCTTGGCTGCCCAAGACCTGCCCGCCGACGTGAAAAGCGTGTTGCAGCAGCAGCACAGCAAAGTACTGGAAGCCAAAAACTGGTTGACCACCCACAAAACCAACTAAGCCAGTGTGGCCCCCGCGGCCGCTCACCGCTTGCTTGATTGCTCGAAAAGAGCGGCCCTCGGGCCGCTCTTTTTTTGTGGGGCCCCGGCCGGGGCGCGTTGCAACCTTCCGGCCCGCTAAATTTGTTAGCCCTGTCTTCCGCTCGCCCTTTTTCGCTGCCCTTTGTACGCCATTGTCGATTTAGAAACCACCGGCGGCCAGCCTGCCCAGGACCGCATCACCGAGATTGCCGTGTACATCCACGACGGCGAAAAAATCATCGACGAGTACGCCACCCTGCTCAACCCCGGGCGCAGCATTCCGCCGTTCATCACCCAACTCACGGGCATCACCAACGACATGGTGCGCGACGCGCCCAAGTTCCACGAGGTGGCGCGCAAGGTGGTCGAAATCACCGAGGGCTGCGTGTTCGTGGCCCACAACGTGCGGTTCGACTACTCGTTTTTGAAGAAAGAATTTGCCGACCTCGGCTACAACTACTCGCGCAAAACGTTGTGCACCGTGCGGCTCTCGCGCAGCCTCATCCCGGGCCAGCCCAGCTACAGCCTGGGCAAGCTGTGCCAGAACATCGGCATCCCGCTCAACGGCCGCCACCGCGCCGCCGGCGACGCCCACGCCACGGCCCTGCTCTTCGGCCGCCTGCTCGGCATCACGCAGGAAGGCGAGGCTGGGGCCCCGGGGGCCCCCACCGCCGACACCCTAGCCCAGGTAGACGCGCTGGCCCCCGCCGGCCGCCGGCCCGAGGGTGCCAAGGCGCCGTCGGCCAAGCGCGTGGCCGCCGTGCAGCAGGCCATCAAAACCGCCCTGCTGCCGCCGCTCGTCAGCCCCGAAATGGTGGCCGCCCTGCCCCAGGCCACCGGCGTCTATTACTTCCACAACGAGGCCGGGGAGGTAATTTACGTGGGCAAGAGCATCAACATCTACAAGCGCATCCAGCAGCACTTCGCCGTAGACGTGAAGTCGCGCAAGAGCCTGGAATTCAAGAACTCCATTGCTGACATTACCTGGGAATTGACCGGCTCGGAGCTGGTGGCATTGCTCTACGAGTCGCACCTGATCAAGCAGCTCAAGCCGGCCTACAACCGGGCCCAGCGGCGCTCGGTGTTCCCGGCGGGCATCTACTTGCGCGTGGACGAGCAGGGCTACAAGCGCTTGCTCTACGGCCGCGCCGACGCCCGCAACGCCGAAATTCCCATCATTGCGCTCGGCAACCAGTACAAGGCCCAGGGGTTTCTCTACCACAAGGTGGCCAAGTACAACCTTTGCCAGAAGCTGTGCGGCCTTTACAAAACGCCCGGCGCCTGCTTCGACTACCAGGTGCACCGCTGCCTGGGGGCCTGCGTGGGCGAAGAAGCGCCCGAGGCCTACAACGCCCGCGTGGAGGAAGCCATCGACAGCATCACCTACGAGCACCAGTCGTTTGTGGTAATCGGCGCGGGCCGCACCGAGCTGGAAAAAACCGTTGTGCTGGTGGAGCACGGCCGCTACCTGGGCTTCGCTTACGTGGACGAAACCTTCACGGCGCGCAAAATCGGCGACTTCCGCGACGTCATCAAGTCGTACGCCGACAACAAGGACACCCAGCAAATCATCCGCCAGTACCTGCGCACCAAGCACAAGGGCGAGAAGGTGAAGGTGTTTGCGTGAACGACCCGGCAATCAGGGCCCTGCTCTACCCGCGGCTGACGGACGGCGTGTACGTGGACGAGCTGCCCACCGGCAGCACCCGCGCCGACGTGGTGCACATCACGCCCGCTTTCATGCACGGCTACGAGGTGAAGGGCGACCGCGACACCCTGCAGCGCGTGCCCAACCAGCTGCGCTGCTACGCCGCGGCCTACGATTTCGTCACGTTCGTGGTGACGGCGAAGCACTTGCCCAAGCTGCTGCCGCTGCTGCCCGACTGGGTGGGCATCCTGGTGGCCGCCGAGGACGGCCTGCGCCCGCACCGCCCGGCCGCCTACAACGCCACCGTGGAGCGGGCCCCCGTCGCCGCCCTGCTCCTGCTCGAAGAGGTGAAGCAGTTCTTGCTGGCCTTGGGCCTGACGGGCGTGAGCACGCTGCGGGGCCGCGACATTGCCCACCTGCTGCGCACGGATAACCGCATCCCGCTGGCACGCCTGGCCCAGTACGTGCGCGACCGACTGATGGCGCGCCTGCCCCAGCGTCTGCTGGCCCGCGCCGAGCGCAAGGCCG
Source organism: Janthinobacterium lividum (assembly GCA_050954665.1). Lineage (GTDB taxonomy): Bacteria > Bacteroidota > Bacteroidia > Cytophagales > Hymenobacteraceae > Hymenobacter. The sequence continues at coordinate 41,026 of JBPBPC010000045.1, read as the reverse complement.
AGCGCGACCGGCTGGCCGCCATCCGGCAGCGGCGGCCCAAGCGCCAAGCCAAACTAGGGCCCAAACCCGTTAAAAAAGCTGGGCCAGCGGGTGGCAAAAGCACTTCGGCCCGGTGACGTTGGGGCCCCGCGGGCGGCGTAGCAGCAAAGCGCGAATTATAATTTTTTGGCAGTAAACCTGGGCCCTAGCGTCGGCAACCTATTCGCCTCTAGGGCATTCATGCGTAACCAATCACGGAGCCCACGCCGTTTTATTCGCAAAGGAAAAGGTTGCCGAAACCTTGGGTAAATAGTTCAGTACTATGTAGTCAGTCAGCCGCGCAAAGGGCTTCTCAAGGGGTAGGGCATGCGCAAGCATTCTTGGGAAGTGCTTTGCTTGGTAGTAACTGTCCTCCTTTTCCTCAAGAAGTTTTTTATGCTAGCCATGGATTACCGGGGCCCCCGACGGGTCCGCGCGGCCCAGAAGCCCATGCCGGAGATCAAGCACCCGCAGGATGCCATCGTGCGGGTGACCCGCGCCTGCATTTGCGGTTCTGACCTGCACCTCTACAACGGCAACGTGCCCGACACCCGCGTGGGCACCACGTTCGGCCACGAATTCACGGGCATCGTGGAGGAAGTGGGGCCCGACGTGACCAACGTGAAGGTGGGCGACCACGTGCTGGTGCCCTTCAACGTGGCCTGCGGCGAGTGCCACTTTTGCAAGCAGGGCATGTTCGGCAACTGCCAAGAGAGCAACACGCAAGCCAGCGGCGTGGGCGCCATTTTCGGCTATTCGCACACCGCCGGCGGCTACAACGGCGGCCAGGCCGAATACGCCCGGGTGCCCTACGCCAACGTGGGCCCCACGGTCATCCCGGCCGGCATGGACCCCGACGACGCGGTGCTGCTGACCGATGTGGTGCCCACGGGCTACCAGGCGGCCGAAATGGCGGGCATCCAGCCCGGCGACACGGTGGTGGTGTTCGGCGCGGGGCCCATCGGCATCATGGCGGCGCGCTGCGCGTGGCTGTTTGGCGCCGGCCGCGTCATCGTCATCGACCAGGTGGACTACCGGCTGGAGTTTGTGCGCAACTACGCCAAGTGCGAGGCCTACAACTTCAACGAAATGGCCGACCCGGTGGTGTTCATCAAGAAAATCACCGACTTTATGGGCGCCGACGTGTGCATCGACGCCGTGGGCGCCGAGGCCGCCGGCAACACCATGCAAACCATCACCGGCCGCAAGTTGCTGCTGCAAGCGGGCTCGGCCACGGCCATCCACTGGGCCGTGAACTCGGTGAAGAAAGGCGGCGTGGTGTCCATCGTGGGCGTGTACGGGCCCACCGACAACCTCATCCCGATGGGCAATGTGCTCAACAAGGGCCTCACCATTCGGGCCAACCAAACGTCGGTGAAGCGCCTGCTGCCCCGCCTGATTGAGCATGTGCAGAACGGCATCCTCGACCCCAAGGCGTTGATTACGCACCGCATTCCGCTGGAAGAAGTGGCCGACGGCTACCGCATGTTCTCCGACAAGCTGGACCAGTGCATCAAGACCGTACTCATTTCTCCGTCCGCCAAAATCTAATGCCGCCCGAACCAACCATGGAAAATCCTGCAAAAGACCCGGGACTGCTGCCCGGCTGGGGCATCGACGCGGACCCCAAAAACGACCCCACCTACCCCATGCGCCACCGCATGAACGTGGGCCAGGACCCCGACAGCAAGCACCGCCCCACGCTGCAACTGGTGGACGAAGAACTCCTTAAGTCCATCGAGCGCAAAAACGTGTCGGCGGTGTTCGGCACGCCCCTGCCGCCGCACGGGCTGAGCGGCGTCATTCGGCGCTGGGCGTTCAAGTACAGCGAATCGAACTATGCCCACTGGCTGCCCCTGCTGGTGGCCGACCGGGTGGACATGGTGGAGGGCGTGCTGGGCGACCTCGCGCACGGCCACGTGCCCAACATTTTTGCGGAGCGCGGCGCCAAAATGGACTGGAAGTACAACCGCTCGGGGTTCTTTGCCCGGCTGGCCACCGTTTCCCTGCTCACGGCCGGCGCCATCGTGTTGTTCAGCTCTAAAGGCAAGGGCAAGCGCTCCAAGAAGCACCGGCGCTACCAAGCCTAAAACCTGCGTGCCGCCTACGCGCCGCAAAAAGCCCGACCGGTAGCTGTACCGGTCGGGCTTTTTGCGGCCTAGTGGTTTGGCTGTGCATTGCTGCACAGCCTTCAAATCGGGGCCCAGCAAGTCTTTCCAGTGGTAGTAGTGGAAGGTTTTGTTGTCAGACATGGCCACGAACAGGCCGGCGCAGCCCGGCCGGGGCCCCAACAAACACGCCCCACCGGCGCGAAGCCGGCGGGGCGTGTCATTAACAAACAAACGGGCCGCGGGCCGCTTACTTGCGGCCGGCCAAAATCTCGTCCACCACCAGCGGGTCGAGCAGGGTGGTGACGTCGCCCAGGTTGGTGGTTTCGCCCTCGGCCACCTTGCGCAGGATGCGGCGCATGATTTTGCCGGAGCGGGTTTTGGGGAGGCCGCTCACGATTTGGATCTTGTCGGGCTTGGCGATGCGGCCAATTTCGGCCACCACGGCCTCGACGATGCTGGCCTCGGCGCGCTGCATTTCGAGGTCGGTGGTGGGGGGCCCGTTCTGGCAGATGACGTAGGCGTAGATGCCCTGGCCCTTCACGTCGTGCGGGTAGCCCACCACGGCGCTTTCCACCACGTAGTCGCTCTGGTTGATGGCGTTCTCAATTTCGGCCGTGCCGAAGCGGTGGCCGCTCACGTTGATCACGTCGTCGACGCGGCCGATGATGCGGTAGAGGCCGTTTTCGTCGCGCCGGGCCCCGTCGCCGGTGAAGTAGTAGCCCGGGTAGGGCGCGAAGTAGGTTTGGCGGGCGCGCTCGTGGTCGCCCCAGGTGGTGCGGATCACGCCCGGCCAGCTGCCCTTGATGGCCAGGTAGCCCTCCTGGTCGTTGCCTTCGATTTCGGAGCCGTCCTGGTTGAGCAGCACGGGCTGCACGCCGGGCAGCGGCAGGCCGGCGCGGGCGGGCACGCTGGGCGTGATGCCGGCCAGGGCCGAAATCATGATGCCGCCGGTTTCGGTCTGCCACCACGTGTCCACGATGGGGCAGCGGCCCTTGCCCACGTGCTGGTCGTACCAGTGCCAGGCCTCCTCGTTGATGGGCTCGCCCACCGAGCCCAGCACCCGCAGGCTGCTGAGCGAGTAGGCCAGCACGTGGTCGATGGACTGGGCCATGAGGCTGCGGATGGCCGTGGGCGCGGTGTAGAAAATGGTGACGTGGTGCTTGTCGATCACTTCCCAGAACCGGCCCGGCGACGGGAACGTGGGCACGCCCTCGAAAAGCACCGTGGTGCTGCCCGCCAGCAGGGGCCCGTACAGCGAGTAGGTGTGGCCCGTGACCCAGCCGATGTCGGCGGTGCACCAGCACACGTCGTTCTCTTCCACCTGGAACACGTTGCGGAACGTGTAGTCGGCCCACACCATGTAGCCGGCCTGGGTGTGCACCACGCCCTTGGGCTTGCCGGTGCTGCCGCTGGTGTAGAGGATGAAGAGCGGGTCTTCGGCGGCCATGGGCTCGGCGGGGCAGTCCTTGTCCACGTCCTGCACTTCGTCGTGGTACCACGCGTCGCGGCCGGGCTGCATGTCCACGGGCCAGCCGGTGTGCTCCACCACGATGACGCGGCGCACGGCCGGGCAGTGGAGCAGGGCTTCGTCGACCACGCTTTTCACCGGAATCTGCTTGGCGCCGCGGTTCAGGCCGTCGGCCGTGAGCACCACCGTGGCCTGGGCGTCGTTGAGGCGGTCGGCGATGGCCGTGGCCGAAAAGCCGGCGAACACCACCGAGTGCACCGCCCCGATGCGGGCGCAGGCGAGCGTGGCAATGGCGAGCTGCGGAATCATGGGCAGGTAGATCACCACCCGGTCGCCCTTCTGCACGCCGTTCTTTTTCAGCACGTTGGCGAACCGGCACACTTCCCTATGCAGCTCGCGGTAGGTGAGGCGCTGGTGGCGGGTTTTGGGGTCGTTGGGCTCGAAAATGACGGCCAGCTTGTTGCCGCGCTGGGCCAGGTGGCGGTCGAGGCAGTTCTCGGTGAGGTTGAGGCGGGCCCCGGCGTACCAGGTGCTGGTGCCGGCCGGCGAAAACTCGCCGCCGCGCACGGTGTCCCACTTTTGGTACCAGGTGAAGGGCTCGGCGGCTTCGGCCCAAAAGGCGTCGGGGTCGTCGATGGCCTGCTGGTAATCGGCGTGGTATTCTTCGAGGGTGCGGATGCGGGCGTGCATGGGGGAATGTTGGGGGAATTAAGGAGGAAGCAGGAACGGCAAAAGAACGGGTGGGGGCCCCAGGGCAGCGCCGGGGCCCCCAAGGCGGCGGCAAGCTAGGCCGGCGGGCCGGTTTCGAAGGCCTGGCCCACGCCGCGCCGCTGCAAGTCGGCGCGGATTTCGTCGAGGATGCGCGGGTCGTCGATGGTGGCGGGCAGGGCGAAGTCCTCGCCGTCGGCGAGCTGGCGCAGGGTTTTGCGCAGGATCTTGCCCGAGCGGGTTTTGGGCAGGCGCGCCACCACCAGCACCTGGCGGAAGCAGGCCAATGCCCCAATGCGGGCGCGCACCGCCGCCACCAGCTCCTGCTCCAGGGGCCCCTCGCCCACCGCTTGGCCGTCCTTCAGCACTACCAGGCCCACCGGCACCTGGCCGCGCAGGGCATCGGCGAGGCCCAGCACGGCGCACTCGGCCACGGCGGGGTGGGCGGCCAGGATTTCCTCCATCTCGCCGGTGCTCAGGCGGTGGCCGGCCACGTTGATCACGTCGTCGGTGCGGCCCATGATGTAGCAGTAGCCGTCGGCGTCGCGGTAGCCGCCGTCGCCGCTCAGGTAGTAGCCCGGAAACGCGTCGAAGTAGGCGCGGTAGCGGGCCTCGTCTTCCCACAGGGCCGGGAAGCAGCCCGGGGGCAGCGGCAGGCGCACGGCCACCAGGCCGGTGGTGCCGGCGGGCACCGGCTGGCCCGCCGCGTCGAGCACTTGCACGTCGAAGCCCGGCACCGGGAAGCCGGCGCTGCCGGCGCGCGGGGGCCCCACGGCGGCCAGGCCCACCGGCGTGGCCAGCATGGGCCAGCCCGACTCGGTTTGCCACCAGTGGTCCACCACGGGCACGCCCAGCACCTGCTGGGCCCAGGCAAAGGTGGCGGGGTCGCAGCGCTCGCCGGCCAAAAACAGGTAGCGCAGGCTGCTCAAATCGTAGTTTTTGGCCAACCGGCCGTCGGGGTCTTCCTTTTTGATGGCCCGGATGGCCGTGGGGGCCGTGTAGAGGACGTTGACGCGGTGCTGCGCCACCAGGCGCCAGAACGTGCCGGCGTCGGGCGTGCGCACCGGCTTGCCCTCGAACAGCACCGACGTGCAGCCCCGCAGCAGGGGCCCGTACACGATGTAGCTGCTGCCCACGGCCCAGCCAATGTCGGAGCCGGTGAAAACGACGTCGCCGGGGCCCAGGTCGTAGATGGCGTCCATGCTGAAGCGCAGGGCCACGGCGTGGCCGCCGTGGTCGCGCACCACGCCCTTGGGCCGCCCGGTGGTGCCGCTGGTGTAGAGGATGTAGAGCGGGTGGGTGGCCGGCACGGGCACCGCCGCCACGGGCGCGGCCCGCAGCAAATCCTGGTAGTCTACGTCGCGCCCGGGCTGCATCTGAGCTTGCACAAAGCTGCGCTGGAGCACCACCACGTGGGCGGGCTGGTGCCGGGCCTCGGCCAGGGCCGCGTCCACCAGCGGCTTGTAGGGCACCACGCGGTCGAACTCCTTCCCGCCCGCGGCGCACACGAGGACCACCGGCCGGGCGTCGTCGATGCGCACGGCCAGCTCGTGGGGCGCAAAGCCCCCGAACACCACCGAGTGGACGGCCCCCAGCCGGGCGCAGGCCAGCATGGCCACCACCGCCTCGGGCAAGTTGGGCATGTAAATAATCACCCGGTCGCCCAGCCCCACGCCCAGCCCGCGCAGGCCCCCGGCGAAGCGGACCGTGAGGTCCAGCAGCTCGGCGTAGGAGTAGGTGCGCACGGTGCCGGCCACGGGCGAATCGTAAACGAGGGCCGCCTGGGGGCCCCGCCCCTGCGCCACGTGGTGGTCAAGGCACAGGTACGCCGTGTTCAGGGTGCCGTCGGCAAACCAGCGGTGGGCGCCGTTGGCGGCGTCCTGGCTGAGGGCCCCGGTGGGCGGGCGGTGCCAGGCCAGGTGGCGGGATTGGGCCAGCCAAAACCCGGCGGGGTCGGCCAGGCTGGCGGCGTGGGTAGCGGCGTAGGAGCAGGCGGGTTTCATGGGCGGGTGGGATGGGGGAAGGAGTGGCGGGTGGCAAGCGGCGGCGCAGGGCCCCGGGGCGGTCATTCGCGGGGGGCCACGGCCAGCAGCTCCCGCACTTTTTCCATGAGCTGGCGGGTGCTGAAGGGCTTGGGCACGTAGAGGTCGGCGCCCACGTCGTAGCCTTTTTGCACGTCGGCGGCGTGGCTTTTGGCCGAGAGGAACACGACTTTGGTGGCGGCGCGGTCGGGGCGCTGGCGCAGCTGCCGGCACACCTGGTAGCCGTCCACGTCGGGCATCATCACGTCGAGCAGCACCAGGTCGAAGGGCGTGGCGGCGATGGCGGCCAGCGCCTCGGTGCCGTTGCGGGCAATGCCCACGCGGTAGCCGTTTTTGCGCATCAAAAATTCGAGCGACATGACGATGTTGGGCTCGTCGTCGACGATAAGGACGTGGGGCGTTTTCATGGCTTAGGCAGCGGGAAGGGCGGGCGGGTACGGAGCGGCGGCCGGCACCGGGGGCCCCAGCGGCAGTTCCACGAAGAAGCGGGCCCCGTGGGCCAGGGCGCTTTCGACCCAGATGCGGCCCTGGTGCAGCTCCACGATTTTGCGGGTAATGGCCAGGCCCAGGCCCGAACCCTCGGGCTTGCGCAGGGCCTGGTGCCGGGCCTGGAAAAACTTGTCGAAGATGAGGTGGTGCTCGGCCGGCGCAATGCCCTTGCCGTTGTCCTCCACGCACAGCAGCACGGCGTCGGCCGCGGGCCAGGCCAGCACCGCGATGCGGCCCCGGCCGCCGGGCGGGCAGGCCTTCACGGCGTTCGAGAGCAGGTTGATGAGCACCTGCATCAGCCGGTCGCGGTCGGCGGGCAGGGCGGGCAGGGCGGCGGGCACGTCCACGCGCAGCTCGATGCCGCGGGCCCGGGCCAGCTGGTGCACGGCGGCCACGGCGTCGGCCACCACGGCGGCCAGCGCCACGGGGGCCCGCGCCAGGATGGCCTGGCCGCTCTCGTACTTTTCCAGGTCGAGCACCAGCGAAATGAGGCGGGTGAGGCGCTCGGCCTCGCGGCCGATGGTGAGCTGGAAGTTCTCGCGCTCGGCCGCGTCCAGGTCGGGGTTGTCGGCCAGGATCTCGGCCAGGGCCCTAATGCTGGTGAGCGGCGTGCGCAGCTCGTGCGTCACGGTGTAGAGGAACTCGTCCTTCTGCTGGTCGAGGGCCTGGAGCTGGTCGTAGGCCTGGCGCAGCTCGTCGGTGAGGCGCTGGAGCTGGCGGCTCTGCTTCTGGAGCTGGCGGTTGGCTTCCAGCAGCTGCTGGCTTTCCTTGAGGATGCCCACCACGTTGTCGTGGCTGATTTCTTCGGCCCCCGCCACCGAGGCCAGCAGCAGCCGGGCCGAGGCCGGGCCCAGGGTGCCGGCCAGCAGCTTCTCGGCGTAGGTGAGCAGGCGCGGGTCGGCGGAAACGAACGAGTGGGGCAGCGCCGGCGGGCCCGACACCACGGGGGCCGGGGCCGCCGCGGGCAGCGCGTCGGGGAAGCGCACGGCGAAGGCGCGCAGGGCCTGGTTGGTGCGGCGCTTGCCCAAAAAGCCCAGCAGCAGGGCGCGCACGTCGGGCAGCGGGGTGCGGCCCTGCCAGCCGGCCACTTCCTCGGCCAGGCTGCGCCGGCGGAACACGTCCACGAACACGTCGGCCTGCCGCCGCTCCAGGGCCGTGGGCACCGCCGCCAGCGAGAGGCCCACGTAGAGGCCAATGTTGAAAAACCAGCTCCAAAACAGCCCGTGCGAGAGCGAGTCGAGCCCGTCGAGCCCAAACAAGGCTTCGGGCCGCAGCCAGGCCACGCCGCCCAGACCCGCGCTGAGCAGGCGGGCCGGCAGCCGGCCGGGGCCCACCAGCGTGGGCAGCACCAGCGTGAAAAACCACACCGCGAAGCCCGCCAGCAGGCCCCCGGTGGCCCCGCGCCGGGTGCCGCCCTTCCAGTACAGGGCCCCCAGCACGGCGGGCACGAACTGCGCCACGGCGGCAAACGACACCAGGCCGGTGTTCACCAGCGGCAGCTGGCGGCCCACGGCGGCGTAGTAGGCGTAGGCCAGCAGCAGCACCAGCACCACGGCCAGGCGGCGGCTTTCGAGGGCCACGCGGCCCAGGTAGGCAAACCAGCGGGTTTGGCGCGCGGGCCCGGCGGCCGGCACGCGCACGAGCAGCGGCATCAGCAGGTGGTTGCTGATCATCACGCTCAGGGCGATGGTTTCGACGATGATCATGCCGCTGGCCGCCGACAGGCCCCCCAGGTAGGTGAGCAGCGCCAGGCCCGGGTGGCCGGCGGCCAGCGGCAGGGCCAGCACCAGGGTGTCGGCGTCGAACCCGCGCCCGCCCAGGCGCAGCATCCCGCCGAAGGCCACCGGCAGCACCAGCAGGTTGATGACGACGAGGTAGAGCGGGAACAGCCACATGGCCTTGCGCAGGTGGTCCTCGTCCACGTTCTCCACCACCGCCACCTGGAACTGGCGCGGCAGCAGCAGCACCGCCGACATGCCCAGCACCAGCAGCGTGGCCCACTCGGCGGGGCCCGTGCCCGCCCCGCGCAGCGTAAAGAGCTGCCGCAGCGCCGGCACCGCGGCGGCCTGGTCGAACACGTCGCCGAAGCCGTGGAACAGCCCGAACGTGACGAAGCCGCCCATCAGCAAAAAGGCCAGCAGCTTGACGAGGCTTTCCACGGCCACGGCCAGCACCATGCCCTCGTGGCGCTCGGTGGCCTCCACCGAGCGCACCCCGAACAGGATGGTGAACACCGCCAGGGCCCCCGTGGTGTAGAGGGCCGTGGTGGCGGCCCCGCCCGCCCCGCTCCCCGTCAGCACCCCGAACGAGGCGGCGATGCCCTTGATTTGCAGCGCGATGTAGGGCACCACGCCCAGCACGCACACCCCCGTGGCCAGGGCCCCCAGGGCCGCGTTTTTGCCGTAGCGGGCCGAGATGAAGTCGGCGATGGAGGTGAGGCGCTGCTGGCGGCAGATGCGGATGATTTTGCGCAGCACCAGCCACCACGCCGGGGCCAGCAGCGTGGGCCCCAGGTAGATGCCCACGAAGCTCAGCCCCTGGTGCGCCGCCCGCCCCACCGAGCCGTAGTACGTCCAGGCCGTGCAGTACACGGCCATGCTCAGGGCGTACACGTAGGGGTTGGCCACCAGGCTTTTGCGCGCCGCCGACCGGCGCTCCGCCGCGTAGGCCACCCCGAAGAGCAAGGCCAGGTAGCCGAACGAAAAGCCGATGACGAGCAGCTTGGACACGGGAGTTTCAGTGGGTGAGGGAGTGAATGGGCGAATGAGTGAACGACACAGTCTCCAGGCCGTCACGCTCTACAATATGTCTTCCTTTCCTTTCCTACTCTTTTTTCCTAACCAAGTACCCCGTCGTGCCCACCACCAACACCCACACCAGCAGCACGTAGAGGTAGAGCACGGGCACGCCGGCCACGCGGCCGTCGCGGTCGAACACGGCCAGGAGGGGAAAATTGAGCAGCACGCCGAACAGCACGGCCACGAACAGCAGGCGCTGGCCGCGCCGCTGCTCGGCCGGTTCGCCGGGGGGCAATTGGGACATGCGGGGTAAACGAAGAGAAGGCGATTCCGGGGCCCTGCCGCAAACAAAAATCCGCCGGACGCGGGGCCCGGCGGATTAGGTTGGCTGGCCAGGCAACCCGGGAATTACTTGTCCATCAGCTTTACGTCGCGCGTGTCCTTCATCAGGGCCATGCCCACGAAGAAGCAGATGAGGGCGATGGTCACCGGGTAAATCAGGCCCAGCAAGCTGCTGTGTTCCTTGGAGAACGTGCCGGCCGGCTGGCCCGCGGCCCACACCCCGATGGCCGTGGCGATGAACGGCACGAAGCCCCCGAACACGCCGTTGCCGATGTGGTAGGGCACCGAGAGCGAGGTGTAGCGCACGCTGGTCGGGAACAGCTCGACGAGGTAAGCGGCGATGGGGCCGTACACCATCGTCACGAACAACACGAGGAAGAAGGTGAGCAGCGTCATCATGGGCACGTTGGGGGCCAGGGCCTTCATCACGGCGGGCACGGCCTTGCCGGCGGCGTCCACGGTGGCGGGCGTGATTTCCGTCAGGGGCCCGGCGTAGGCCTTGATGCCGTAGAAGAGCGGGATGGTGAACAGGGCCCCGCAAATCATGCCCGTCATGATGATGCGCTTGCGGCCGATGCGGTCGGAGAGCGAGCCGAAGTACACGAACAGCGGCGTGGCCAGCAGCATGCCCACCACCAGCACGGTGCTCGAATCCACGATGTCGAGCTTGAGCGTGTTGTTCATGAACGAGTAGGCCTGGAACTGGCTGGTGTAGAAAATCACGCCCTGGCCCATCGTCACGCCGAACAGCGCAATCAGCACCAGGCGGCGGTTCACGGGGTTCACGAACGAGTCGCGCAGCGGGCTCTTGCTGGTGGTGCCGGTGGCCTTGGCCTTGGCGAAGAGCGGCGACTCGTGCAGCTTCTTGCGGATGTAGTACGAGGCAATCACGAGCAGGCCCGAGAGCAGGAACGGAATGCGCCAGCCCCACTCCTTGAAGGCGGCCTCGCCCATCGTTTTGCGGGTGATGACGATCACCAAAATGCTGAGGATGAGCCCCCCGGTGGCCGTAATTTGAATGAAGCTGGTGTAGTAGCCGCGCTTCTTGTCGGGGGCGTACTCGGCCACGTAGGTGGCCGCGCCGCCGTACTCGCCGCCCAGGGCCAGGCCCTGCAACAAGCGCAGCACCACGACGATGACCGGGGCCGCCACGCCGATGGAATCGTAGCTCGGCACGAGGCCCGTGACGAACGTGGCCCCGCCCATGATGAGCAGCGTGACCAGGAAGGTGTACTTGCGCCCGATCATGTCGCCGAGGCGGCCGAAGAACATGGCCCCGAACGGCCGCACCACGAAGCCCGCCCCGAACACGGCCAGGGCCCCCAGCAGCGAGTCCTCAATCTTGCCCGCGTGCCCGAACAGCACCGGCCCGATGATGGCCGCCAACGAGCCAAAAATGTAGAAGTCGTACCACTCGATGACCGTGCCCACGGACGAGGCCGTGATGACCTGCCAGATGGTTTTTGAATCGACTTGGTTGTTGTCGTGCGCCGCCGGCGCGTCCAGGTCCGCCGCATAAGCGGGGTTCAGGCGTTGTTCCATGGGGTTGGGTGGGAAGTTTGGTTGGGTTGAGGGAGGTGCGCCGGGGGCCCCGGGGGCCCTCTCCTTACAAGTACACCTGCGTTTGCAGCGTAATCTCGGGGTGGTAGTTCACGCTGTTCACGGTGGCCGCGCCGTTGTTGGCGGGCAAGAACACCTGGTTGCTGAAGTCGGGCCGGGCGCGGTAGTTGAGCGTGATTTTGGCGTTGTGGCCGTCGAGCAGCAGGTTCAGGCCGGCGTCGTACATGTTCACGATGCGGCGGTTGCCGTCGGTGTCCTGCAGGCCCTGCAAGCTGTTGCGCAGGTACGCCACGTAGGGCTGCAGGCGCGCCTTGGGGCCCAGCAGCTGCTTGGGCAGCAGCAGGCCGGCCTGGGCGTAGTAGGTGTGGCCCGTGCCGATGAGCGGCACGGCGTTGCCGGTGAGGCCCGCCGGGCCGGTGCTGCCGCCCGTAATGCCGCTGCCGGGGTTGAGCACGCCCGCGTTGCGGACGTAGTTCGGGCCGAAATCGTAGTTGTAGTACACCCCGTACAGGGTCAGGGCCGTGGCCGAAGCGGTGTCAATCGGCGCGTCGTAGAACACGTCCGCCCCGAAGAGCTTGATGTTGTGGGTGTTCGTGGTGGTGTACGGGTCAGCCGGGGCCGTGGCCGGGAACGCCGCGTCGCGCGAATAGGTGCCTTTCGGATTGATGTGGAAACCCGCCCCGATGTTGAACACCCGCTTGGTGCCCAGGTACGAGCCGGTGGTGAAGGGCAACAGGTTGGCCTCTTTTTCCAGGAAGGCGTAGCTGAAGTAGCCCTGGTAAATCTTGTTGGAGTTGCGCGGGTAAAACTGCGCCACGTTGGTGCGCAACGCGGCGGGCGTGCTGGCCTGGTTGGTCAGAAAGGCGTCGTCCACGGCCACCTTGTAGTCAACGTTGCCCACCCGGCCCTTGGCGTACACGCCCAGGAAAAAGCCGAACTGGTCGGTTTGGTCCAGGGTCGGGAAGTTCACCACGGGGATGTCGTAGGCCAGCATGTTGGCGGTGCTGGCGGACGTCATCCGCGAGATGCCGTTCTGGTAGTTCAGGCCCGCCCCTATGTTGAGGTACTTGTTCACCCGGTACTCGGCCAGGGCCTCGTGCATGTAAATCTGGGGCCGCTTGCCGGGCCCCGTGGCGTCGAGCGGGGCCTCCCCGCTCACCGCGTTTTGGTTTTCCATGCCCAAGTCGAGGAGCATCAAGAACCGCGGGTTCAGCTGGGCCAGCGTGATGAGGCGCGTCCGGCGCAGGTTGAACGTCATTTGGTCGTTCGTGGGCACGCCGTTGCGGGTGGTGTTGGCGTTGTTGCGCGTGTACTGGGCCCAGGCCTGCGTCCAGCCAATGAAGCGCAAGTACTTCGAGCCGTCGGGCGAAATGTTCACCTTCATGCCCGCCCCGTAGGGCACCGCTTTGGCCGGGGCCGGCGCGGCGGGGGGCGGGGCCGGCGCGGCGGGCGCGGGCGGCGTGCCGGTAGCGGGGGGGGTAACCTGTCCAAAGGCCGACCCGGCCAGCAACAAGCCACTGAAGGCCAAAGCGTAGCGGTAATTGTGCATACTTAAAAATGGATGAAGGGAAACAGAAGCGGCGCCGCAGCCCCGGCCGGCTGCCGGCGGGGTTTGGTGCAACTAAGTAGCACTAAAAGCAGGGGATTTGGTACGAACGCGCCATCGTTTTGCTAACCCACTATAGCCCGCCGCACCGGGCCCCCGGCCCGCTCCTTGCCCGTTGGGGGCGGTTGCGGGCAATTACGGGCAGCTATTCGTTGCGGCCCGGGGGCCGGGTACGCCGGCAAGCGGGGGCCCGGGCCCCGCGCTACGGGCTCCGCGCCAAACCTGGCCAACGTGACGACAAAAACGACATCTGTTGAGCAAAACGACAGTAGTTTAGCGATAAACCCTTTCTCCAGATTTTGCGGGCCCACCAAAACGCCCAACGGCGGCTTCCCGCGCGGGAAGCCGCCGTTGGGCGGGCGCAGCCAGGGGCCCCGCGGGGCTACTCCACGTAGTCGAGGTCCTTGGCGTAGGTTTCGGGCAGGGTACTGGCGCTGAAGAAGGCCAGCAGCAGCAGCACGGCCCCGATCAGGGCCGCGGCCCCCACCATGCCCAGCGAAGGGTAGGCTTTGAGCGCCTTGTAGGCCGGCGCGATGAGCACGGTGGCGCCCCGGGCAAAGTTGGGGGCCGTGGTGGCCACCGTCGAGCGCAGGTTGGTGCCGAACTGCTCGGCCGCCACCGTCACGAACAGGGCCCAGAACCCGCCGGTGTAGCCGATCATGAAGCACACGGCGTAGAACACCGCGGTGCTCGCCCCGTTCAGGGCAAACAGGTAGGCCCCCACCGTGATGGCCGAGGAAATGATGAACACTTGCAGCGTTTTGTTGCGGCTCTTGAACACCTGGCTGAGCCCGCCGCTGGTGAAGTCGCCGAGCGTGAGGCCGAAGTAGCACCAGAAGATGCTCAGGCCGCCCGTCACGGGCCCTTGCAGGCCAAACTGCTTGCCAAACTCGGGCGCAAACGTGATGAGGATGCCCACCAGGTACCAAAACGGGGTTCCCACCAGCAAGCAGCGCAGGTACTTGTAGAACCGGGGGCCGTTGCTGAACAGGCTCAGGAAGTTGCCGCGCGCCACGTCCGTCTGCTTGGTGTGCTCGAACATGCCCGACTCGAACACGCCGGCCCGCAGCGCCAGCAGCCCCAGGCCCAGGGCCCCGCCGATGAAGTAGGCGTTGCGCCAGCCAAACTGCTGCCCCACCAGGTAGGCCACCATGGCCCCCGACACGCCCACCGACGCCACGATCATCGTGCCGTAGCCGCGTTTTTCCTTGGGCAGCGTTTCGGCCACCAGCGTGATGCCCGCGCCCAGCTCGCCGGCCAGGCCGATGCCCGCCACCAGGCGCAGCCAGCCGTACTGGTCCACGTTCTGCACGAAGCCGTTGGCGATGTTGGCCAGCGAGTACAGCAGAATGGAACCGAACAGCACCGAGAGCCGGCCGCGCTTGTCGCCGAGCACGCCCCACAAAATGCCGCCCAGCAGCATGCCCCACATCTGCATGCTCAGCAGGTGCAGGCCCTGGTCGGTGACGGCCGTCGCGTCGGTGATGCCGATGCCGTTCAGGCTTTTGACGCGGATGATGCTGAACAGCACCAGGTCGTAGATGTCGACGAAGTAGCCCAGCGAGGCCACGATGACGATGGCGCTGAACAGGCCCGCCGGGGGCCGCGTGGGCTGGAGGGTGGGCGATTCGGTGGGGTTCATGGGCTAAAGGGAAAAGTGAGTGAAGCAGCGCACAGCCGGCGGCGGGCCCCGGGGCCCTACCCGGCCCGGAACCGCTCCCAGCGGATCATCATGTACTTGTCGCCCAGCTCGGTCACCACCAAGCCGGCGCTTTTCAGGTTCTCGGGCTTCTGAAAAAAATCAGCCAACTCCTTCTGGTTGAGTATTTTGTAGGTGGGGTGGTAGTCGGGCTGGCGCGGGGCCTTCACGCTGTACTTCTTCACCCAGTTTATCACGCTCACGTGGCTCACGCCCAGCAGCCGCTCGATTTCGCGGTAGCTCACGCCCTCGATGTAGAGTTGCAGCGCCTTTACCACGTAGTACGGGTTCACTTCGCGGCCCACCTTGGCCACAGTGTAGTGGTAGCCGCAGGCCCGGCACTTGAAGCGCTGCCGCTCGTTCACCACGCCGCTTTTGGTGGCGTCTTTCGAGTCGCACTTGGGGCAAACGGGCGTGGTCATCGGGCGGAAAGTCAAATTCGTCGGGGCCCAAATCTATAGCTTTTTAGCAAACTTGCAATCGTTTGCTCGCCCAGCCTTCCGCAGTAAAGCGCCCGGCGAGCGGTTTTGGGGCGCCGCGGGGCCCCGGTGGCGCCCGCGCCGCGGTAGCTTTGGCGCCCAACCCCGTGCTTCGCCCATGCCCGCTCCTGCCGCTTTCCATTCCGTTTCGCCCGCCGACCTGACGCCCGCCCAGTGGATGCCGCTGCTCGGCGGCGCCGTGGCCCCGCGCCCCATCGCCTTCGTTAGCACCGTGGACGCCGACGGGCGCGTGAACCTGAGCCCGTACAGCTTTTTCAACATCTTCAGCTACACGCCGCCCATCCTCGTATTTTCGCCCGTGAACCGCGGGCGCGACGGCTCCGAAAAGCACACGCTGCTGAACGTGCGGGCCGTGCCCGAAGCCGTGGTCAACATCTGCGACTACGCCATGGTGCAGCAGCTCTCGCTGGCCAGCGCCGAGTACCCGGCGGGCGTCAACGAGTTCGTCAAGGCCGGCTTCACCGCGCTGGCCAGCGAGCGGGTACACCCGCCCCGCGTGGCCGAGGCCCCCGCCGCCTTCGAGTGCGTGGTGGAGCAAATCGTGCCGCTCAGCGAGGGCCCCGGGGCGGGCCACCTGGTGGTGTGCCGCGCGGTGCGGGCCCACTTCCGCCAAGACGTTTTGCTGCCCGGCGCCGCTGGCATCGACCCCTTCAAGCTCGACGCCGTGGCCCGCCTGGGCGGCGACTGGTACAGCCGGGCCAGCGGGGCCAGCCTGTTTGAAGTGGTGCGGCCCAACCGCCGCCTGGGCATCGGCATCGACGCGCTGCCCGCGCACCTGCGCAATTCCAAGCTCCTCACCGGCAACGACCTGGGCCAACTGGCCAACGTCGAACGCGAGGCCCTGCCCACCCCCGCGCAAGTCGATGCGTTCAAAACCGAGCCGATGGTGGCCTACCTCTTGAACAAATACGCCGCCGGGGGCCCCGAGCTACAGCGGCAACTGACAGTGCTGGCGCAGCAGTTTTTGGCCGAAGGGCGGGTGGCGGAGGCGTGGCAGGTGCTGCTGATGGCCTGAGCCCGTCCTAAAGCCCTTTTTTGTGCAGTTGGCAGTAATACCTTGGGTCGCAACCGGACGTTTCACAGCCCCCCAAACGCAGTTTACCTTTCCCGGCTTTCAGCATCGTCTGCTTGTTTGGCAAACCGTACGCAATTGGCACAATGTGGTCGGCATGGCCACCGATGCAGCGCGGTGTTCTGCCGCAGGCATAAGCGTAGGGGCAGAACCCAGGCACCGGGATGCGCAAGGGCGCCGGGTTGGCTGCTGAGCCGATGAACCGCACCGTTTTGCTGCGATAACCTAGGCATCTTACCTCAATTGCGTAATTTTTTATGAACGGTTTATCCAATTGAAAGCTACCTTCTTGGTTGGTACTGCACGCAGCTACAACCGTCGTATCTGATTTCAACAGCACCGTGGCACCAGGTAAGCCGGCGTTCGTTTGGCTGTCAATTATTTGACCCGACAACGAATACAACTGCGCTACGCTGGACAGGGCCAGGAAAATTGCAGCAACCAAGAACAGCCCCGGCCCATAAGCTTCGCAACCGTGTTGCTGCCTTAATTTCTAACCGCAATCAGTAGCCCCAGCTCCTTGTAGCGCAGGTTGTACTTCTTGCCGATGGCCGCGTTGGTGAGCGAGCCGCGGTAGATGTAAACGCCGGCGCGGAAATGCTCGTTGGTGAAGAGCACTTCGTTGATGCCGCCGTGCTGGTGAATTTCCTGTAAGATCGGGGTGAAGATGTTGCTCAGGGCGTTGGTGGCGGTGCGGGGCACGCGCGAGGCGATATTGGGCACGCAGTAGTGCACCACGTCGTACTTGCGGAAGATGGGCTGCGAGTGGCTGGTCATCTCGCTGGTTTCGAAGCAGCCGCCCTGGTCGATGCTCACGTCGATGACGATGGAGCCGGGGCTCATGCTGGCCACCATTTCCTCGGGCACCATGAACGGAATGCGGCCGTCCTCGATGCTCAGGGCCCCGATCACCACGTCGGCCCGGCGGATTTGCTGGCTCAGGGCAAACGTGTCGAGCGTGCTGGTGTAGAGCTGGGTGCCCAGGTTGTGCTTGAGGCGGCGCAGCTTGTAGAGGTGGTTGTCGAACACCTTCACCTCCGCGCCCAGGCCGATGGCGGCGCGGGCGGCGTACTCGGCCACCGTGCCGGCCCCCAGGATGACGACCTGCGAGGGCGGCACCCCCGTGATGCCGCCCAGGATGATGCCCTTGCCCTCGTTGGAGCGGGCCAGGTACTCGGCCGCCACCAGCATCACCGTCGAGCCGGCGATTTCGCTCATGGCGCGCACCACGGGCATGGCCCCCGAGGGGTCGCGGATGAACTCGAACCCGATGGCGTTCACCTTCTTGCGTTGCAGCGCGGCGATGTACTCGGCGGTGAGCGTGCCCATTTGCAGGGCCGAAATCAGCGTTTGGCCGGGGCGCATGAACTCGATCTCGTCGCGCGTGGGCGGGGCCACCTTCAGGATGATGTCGGCCTGGAACACCTCCTGCGCCGAGTACACGATCTGGGCCCCGGCCTCGGAGTAGTTGTGGTCGGAGTACTTGCTGGGCTCGCCGGCCCCGGCTTCGAGCACCACCTCGTGGCCGGCCGTGACGAGGTGCTGCACGGCTTCGGGCGTGAGGCCCAGGCGGTTTTCCTGGAGCGTGGTTTCGCGCGGCAGGCCGATGAACAGCTTGCGCTTGCGCGTTTCCACGGCCAGGGTCGACTCCTGCGTAAAGTAGGCGCGGCTGGCCGCGAGCGACTCGAAACCGGGGGGTAGTTGTTCGGGCATGGGGGCGGCGGAACGCGGAACGCAACGGGCCGAATGAGCGGAGCAATTCGGCGGGCGTTAGTCCTCGTGCTTGATTTTCAAGTAGATGTCGCGGGCTTCGGGGCCCGTGGGGGTGAGGGTGAGTTCGAGCCGGGGCACGGGCAGCAGCGCTGCCACGCGGTCGGGCCATTCCACCAAGCAAAGATACCCCGAATCGAAGTACTCGGCAGCGCCGATGCGGGCGGCCTCGTCGAGGGAATCGATGCGGTAAAAGTCGAAGTGGTACACCGGGGCCCCGCGGCCGTCGCGGTACTCGTGCACCAGGGCAAACGTGGGACTGCTGACGTCGTCGGCAATGCCCAGCGCCGCGCCCAGGGCCCGCACGAGGGTGGTCTTGCCGGCCCCCATTTCGCCCACCAGCGCCACCACGGGGCAGCCGCTGGCGGCAATGGCGGCGGCCAGCCGCTGGGCGGCGGCGGGCAGGTCGGCGAGGGTCGCCACGGAAAGCTGAACGGGGAGCATCGGGCAAAAATACCAACGGCCCGGCGGCCGGGGCCCCCGCGCCGCCGCCGGAAACCTGCCGCCCCGGCCCAAAAACCGGGTTAAATGTTGGGTACTGAGCAGGTTTGCCCATATCTTTCGGGTCGTGTTGGTTCGCTGACTGCTACCGTAGCCAGGCTTAACCTTCTGATTACAACCCCTTCGACATCCGCCAGCGCCGGGCCCAAAAACTCCCCCCACCCAAGAAAACGCGGGGGCCCATTTCGCTTCAGCTTGTGCGCAGCCCACCGGCACCCCTGCCGGTGGCCACGTTTTTTAGTGGTCAGATTGCTTATGCCCAATTTTTCCTCAACAAGGTTATATTTTATTTTAACCCGTTGCGTCGCCGTGGCGGGGCTGCTGGTGGCGCGGCCGCTGGCGGGCGCGGGCCAGGCGGGCCCGGCCGTGAGCGGCGCCGTGGCCGAGGCCGGCGGGGGCCCCGTGGTCTTTGCCACCGTCACGCTGCACCGCGCCGCCGACTCGGTGGCGGTGAAGGCGGAGTTCACCGGGGCCCAGGGCACGTTTCGGCTGGAGGCGGCCGCGGGCGGGCGCTACCTGGTGTCGGCCGCGCAGGTGGGGTTCCAGCGCCGCTGGAGCCCGGCGTTTGAGCTGCCGGCCGCGGGCCTGGCCCTGGCGCCGCTGGTGCTGGCCCGCAGCGCCAGCACGGCCCTGAAGGAAGTGTCCGTCACGGCCGCCCGGCCGCTGTACGAGCACCGGGCCGACCGCACCGTATTGAACGTGGAAAATAGCCCGCTGGCGGCCGGCGCTACCACCCTCGACCTGCTGGGCCGGGCCCCGGGCGTGACCCTCGACGGGACCGACAACCTGAGCCTGCGCGGCCGCCAGGGCCTGCTGGTGCTGCTCGACGGCAAACGCCTGGCCTTGACCGGCGCCGAGCTGGCCGACCTGCTGCGGGCCCTGCCGGCCGAGCAGGTTAGCAGCATCGAGCTGATCACCAACCCGCCCGCCAGCTACGACGCCCAGGGCGCAGCCGGCGTCATTGCCATCCACCTCAAAAAAGACCAGCGCCTGGGCACCAACGGCAACGTGAACGCCGCCTACGGCCGCGGCGAGTATGGCAAGTTCACGGGCGGCGGGGCCCTGAACCACCGCCGGGAAAAGTTCAATGCCTTCGGCAACTACACCTACGCCGACCGGCGCGGCTTCACGCGGGTTGATATTGAGCGGCAGTTTGCACCCGCCGGGGCCCCCGGCAGCAGCAGCGCGCAGAACAACGACCTGGCGAACCATTTGCAGTCGCACGCCTTCAAGGCCGGGGTTGACTACAATTTTTCGGCCCGCACCCTGGTGGGCGTGGCCGCCAGCGGCTTGGCTCACCACCTCGTTAGCACCAACCAGAACCAGACGACCCTGTACGACGGTGCGGGCGCCAGCCGCTACCACGCCACCGTTGAGCAGGCCCTGCGCCGCCCCAACGCGACGCTCAACGTCAACCTGCGCCACGCCTTTGCCGACTCGGCCGGGGCCGCCACGCTCTCGGCCGACGCCGACTACGCCCGCTACGACACGCACCGGCTCACCGGCATGGCCACGGCCTACGACCAGCCCAGCACCCCGGACAACCTGCTCGCTGGCAACCAGCAAAGTACCCTCTACATCGAATCGGTGAAGGCCGACTATGCCCGGCCCCTGCCCCACCGCGTGCGCCTGGAGGCCGGGGCCAAGGTGACGAGCGTGCGCTCGGACAACGACGTGGCGTTTGACCGCACAGAAAACGGGGCCACGGCGCGGGATTTGACCATTTCCAGCGCGTTCCGCTACAACGAAAACGTGAACGCGGCCTACGGCGTCCTGCGCCGCGCCGGGGCCCGCACGGCGCTGCAAGCCGGCCTGCGCGCCGAGCAAACCAACACGCTGGGCCGCTCGGATAACGGGACCGACGACTTCGAGCGCCACTACTTCCAGCTGTTTCCCAGCCTGTCGGTGGAGCACACGCTCAACGACCGGCACGCCCTGGCCCTGGCCCTGAGCCGCCGCATCGAGCGCCCCAACTACAACCAGGTGAACCCGTTGCGCGTCTACATCGACCCCACCTCGTACGGCTCGGGCAACCCCGACCTGGTGCCCGCCACCAGCTACAACGCCGAGCTGACCCACACCTTCCGCCAGAAGTTCATTACCGGCCTCAGCTACAGCCGCACCGACCGGCCCATCGTCATTCAGACGCAGCCCGCGCCCGGCGGCAGCCTATTGGTGGTGAGCCGCAACGTGAACCTGGCCGTGCAGCACAACTACGCCCTCACCCTCACCGCGCCGCTCACGCTGGCCCCGTGGTGGACGTTTTACGGCAACGCCGTGCTCTACTACGCCCGCTTCGTGGGGGGGCCCGCGGGGGGCCCGCCCGTCAACCGCCGGCCGGCGCTCACCTTCGCCGGCAACAACACGTTTGCCCTGCCCGGCGGCTGGGCGGCCGAGCTGAACGCGAACTTCGAAACCGGCGAAACCTTCGGCTACGAGCGGCTGAAGTACCGCGGCCAGGTAGCGGCCGGCCTGCAGAAGAGCCTGTGGGCCAAGCAAGCCACCCTGCGCCTGACCGTGGCCGACGTCTTCTACACCATGCCCGTCCGCGCCACCCAAACGTACGCCACCTTCTCGGAAACCTTCTTTCAGCGGCAAGACACGCGGGTGGGCACGCTGGCCTTTACTTACCGCTTCGGCAGCACCAAGGTGGCCGGGGCCCGGCGGCGGGCCGCCGGCGCCGAGGACGAGCTGCGCCGCGCCGCCGGGCAGTAGCTGGCGGGGGCCCCGGCTAAAAACTGGGGTCCCGGGGCAACCCGGACGGGGAGCCGGTTGTTGCGAAGGCAATACCTTCGCCGCGACAACCGGCTTCCTTCCCTTCCCCATGAAAATATCGCACCTGGCCGCGGGCCTCAGCGGCTCCGAAATCATCAAAATTGGCAACGAAGTGAGCGAGCTGGTGCGCCAGGGCGCCGCCATCTGCAACCTCACCATCGGCGACTTCGACCCCGCGCTGTTCCCGATTCCCGAGGGGTTGCAGGCCGGCATCATCGCCGCCTACCAGCAGCACCAAACCAACTACCCGCCCGCGCCCGGCATTGCCGAGCTGCGCCAGGCGGCGGCCGATTTTGTGCGCCAGCGGCAGGGGCTGACGTACACGCCGGCCGAGTTTCTGGTGGCCGGGGGCTCGCGGCCGCTCATCTACGCCGCCTACCGGGCCCTGGTGGACCCCGGCGACCGGGTGGTGTTCCCGGTGCCGTCGTGGAACAACAACCACTACTGCCACCTCACCGGCGCCACGCCCGTGGCCGTGCCCACCCGCCCCGAGGCCGACTTCATGCCCACCGCCGCCGACCTGGCCCCCCACCTGGCCGGGGCCACGCTGCTGGCCCTGTGCTCGCCGCTGAACCCCACCGGCACGGTGTTCACCAAGGCCGCGCTGGAGGAAATCTGCGATTTGGTGCTGCTCGAAAATCAAAGCCGGGGTCCCCACGAAAAGCCGCTCTACATCCTCTACGACCAGATTTACTGGCTGCTCACCTTTGGCGACACCGAGCACTTCGACCCCGTGCGCCTGCGCCCCGCCCTGCGCGAGTACGTGCTCTACGTCGACGGCCTTTCCAAGTGCTTCGCTGCCACCGGCGTGCGCGTGGGCTACGCCTTCGGCCCGGCCTTGGTGATTGACCAGATGAAGGCCATCCTGGGCCACGTGGGGGCCTGGGCCCCCAAGGCCGAGCAGGTGGCCGCCGCCCAGTTCCTGCCCCAAACCGGGGCCGTCGATGCCTTCCTCGACGGCATCAAGGCCGGCTTGCAGCGCAGCCTGCAAGCCCTCTACGACGGCCTGGGGGCCTTGGAAGCCCAGGGCTACCCGGTGGCCGCCGTTGCGCCGGCCGGGGCCATCTACCTCACCGCCCGCATCGACGCGGTGGGCCGCACCACGCCCGCCGGCCAGGTGCTGGCCACCACCAAGGACCTGGCCTCGTACCTCATCCAGGCCGCGGGGCTGGCCATGGTGCCGTTCAGCGCCTTTGGGGCCCCCGCCACCGACCCGTGGTTCCGCCTTTCGGTGGGCGCCGAGTCGATGGCCGCCATCGAGGCGGCGCTGCGGCGCCTGCCGGCCGCCCTGGACGCGCTGGGCGTGCGCGAGCCCGTGGCGCACTAGCTGTACAGCCAGCCCTGCGGGTTTGCGCCGCAAAAAGCCCCGCCTTCATTGCGAAGGCGGGGCTTTTTGCGGCGCAAACCACGGCCCGCTACCGTTCTTCCACGGTTTTCATGCCCCAGGCGGCCGGGGCCAGCGGCTGGTTTTTGGCGATGCTTTCGCCCGAGAGCAGTTCGCGGCCGCGGTTGAGCGGTAAATGTTTCATAAGCAAGAAAGGCCGCGCTACCGGTTCACAGTTTTACGCTGCCCGTTTGGCGGATGTCGCGCGAGGAGCTGCCCACCAGCAGGTCGAACGTGCCGGGGGCCAGCACCCACTGCTTTTTGCCTTCGTCGTAGTACTTGAACGAGTCGGCGGGCAGGGCCAGGGTCACGGTTTTGGTTTCGCCGGGCTTAAGGAACACCTTTTCGAAGGCCTTCAGCTCCTTGGCGGGGCGCTTCACGGCGGTCTGGTTGTCGTGCACGTAGAGCTGCACCACTTCGGCGCCCGCCACGCGGCCGCTGTTGGTCACGCGCAGCTGCACGGTGGCGCTTTGCGGGCCGGGCGTCACCGTGAGGGCCCCGTACTTGAAGGTGGTGTAGCTCAGGCCGAAGCCGAAGGGGTACTGCGGCGCCACTTTATAGGTGTCGTAGTAGCGGTAGCCCACGTAGATGTCGTCCTTGTACACCTCCTTCAGCGGGTCGCCGGGGCTGCTGGGGTACTCGCCCAGCTTGTACACGGGCGCGTCTTCGAGCTTGGCGGGGAAGGTGAAGGGCAGCTTGCCCGAGGGGTTCACGTCACCGAACAGCACGTGGGCGATGGCGTTGCCGCCCTCCATGCCGGGGTACCACGCCTCCACGACGGCCTTGGCCCGGCCGGCCCAGGCCGACACGTCGATGGGCCCCCCGCCCAGCAGCACCACCACGGTGTTGGGGTTGGCGGCCAGCACGGCCTGCACCAGCTCGTCCTGGCCGAAGGGCATCTTCAGGTCGGGCTTGTCCACGGCTTCGGCGTCGTAGGCGTTGTCGCTCCACTTGGTGTAGTCGTAGCCGTGGGTAGAGCCGCCTACGAACACGACCTCGTCGGCGGCTTTGGCGGCGGCCACGGCCTGGGCAATCAGCTGCGGGTCGGCCTTTTGGTCGCGGGCGATGGTGTAGCCCGGCGCGTAGGCCACGGCCACGCCGGGGCCCAGCGCGTTCTTGAGGCCCTGCAGGGGCGTGATTTCGTACTTGGCCTTGAGCTGCGCGCTGCCGCCGCCCAGCGCGTTGGCGCGGTCGGCGTTGGCCCCGATGACGGCCACGGTTTTCACTGACTTCTTGAGGGGCAGCAGGTTGCCCTCGTTTTTGAGCAGCACGATGCCTTCCTCGGCCACCTTGAGGGCGGTGGCCTGGTGCTCCTTCGTATTGAGGGCCCCCGGCTGGCGCTTGGCCCCGCCCAACTGGTGGGTGGCGTACATCACGCGCAGAATGCGGCGCACCTTGTCGTCCACCAGCGGCACCAGCGCGGGGTCTTTCTTGAGGGCTTCCAGGGCCGGGTCGGCCAGAAAAAACCGGTCGTAGTAGCTGCGGGCGGGCGCGGGGGCCCCGGTGCTGGCGGTGGCCGTGGCGGCGGCGGCGCTCTGGTCCACGCTGCTGTACATCAGGGCCAGGTCGGTGCCCATCTCCAGGTCGGTGCCGTTGCGCAGCGCTTCCTGGGTGTGGTGCACCGAGCCCCAGTCGCTGATCACCAATCCCTTGAAGCCCCACTCTCCTTTCAGGATGGTGTTCATCAGGTAGGCGTTTTCGGTGGCCCAAGTGCCGCGGAACTTGTTGTAGGAGCCCATCAGCGAAAAGGCGCCGCCCTGCTGCACGGCGGCCTTGAAGCCGGGCAGGTAAATTTCGCGCAGGGCCCGCTCGCTCATGCTCACGTCCACGTCGTCGCGGTGGGTTTCCTGGTTGTTGGCCGCGAAGTGCTTCACGCAGGCCGACACGCCCTGGCCCTGCACGCCCTGGATGTAGCCCACCACCATTTTCGACACCAGGAACGGGTCTTCGCTGAGGTACTCGAAGTTGCGCCCGTTCAGCGGGGCCCGGACGATGTTGATGCCGGGGCCCAGGATGATGTTCTTGCCGCGGGCGTTGGCCTCGCTGCCCAGCACCGTGCCGTAGGCGTAGCCCAGGGCGGGGTTCCAGGTGGCGGCCAGCGTGTTGTTGGTGGGCAGGTAGGTGCTGGCGTCGTCGGCGCCCACGGGCGGCTTCCAGTTGCGGCCCTGCTCGGGGCGCACGCCGTGGGGCCCGTCCGAGGTCATGACTTCCGGGATGTTCAGGCGCGGCACGCCGCCGGCGGCGAAGGCCGAGTTGGCGTGGATCATGTGCACTTTTTCCTCCAGCGTCAGCTTTTGGAGCAACGCGTCAATCTCGGCCTCGTGGCCCAGCAGGGCTTGCTGGGCGTTGGCGCCGGCGGCCGCGGGGTTGGCCGGGGCGGGGCGGCCGGCGGCCTTTTTGGTTTGGGCCGAGGCCGCGCCGGCAGTGGCGCAGAACAACGCGGCGGCTACGAGGGCCTGGGCGCGAATGGAAAGGGGACGCATGGGATGAAAACGGGAATGAGAAAGACTGGCCGTGCAGGGGCCCCCGCGCGGCCTTTTTACGGAAGCGATTAATTCATTTTTACGGTGACGGCGCTGCCGGCGTACGCCACGGTTTGGGCCGCGGCTGCGTCGGGGGCCCAGGCGGTGGGCCGGTCCTTGCGCACCCACACCACGCGGAAGCTGCGCTGGGCGGCCATGCCGGGAAAGGTGCCCTGCCGGGCCCCAATGGTCAGGGTTCGGGCGCCCTCGTCGTAGCTGAGCGGGATGTTGGCGAAGGCGCCCTTTTCGTAGTTGTAGTTCACGCCTTCGTCTTCGTAGAGCGTGAAGGCCGCGTTTTTGCCCGTGTACACGTACAGCGTGAGGGGGTCGGCCACCTTCTCGGCGGTGTACTGCACGGCCGGGCCGAAGGGCAGAATCGAGCCCTCGCGCACGTAGAGCGGCAGGCGCTCCAGGGGCGCGGCGGCCGTCAGGGTTTGGCCGCCGGGCAGGTACTGGCCCGAGTAGAAATCGAACCAGCCGGTGGTGGCGGGCAGGTACAGCCGGCGGCTGCGGGCCCGGTAGTCGGTCACCGGGTTCACGAGCAGGCTGGGGCCCAGCAGGAACTGGTCGGCGATGTTGCGCACGGCGGGGTCGGCGTTGAAGTCGAGCACCAGCCCGCGCATCAGGGTCGCGTTCTGGTGGTGCACCTGCCCAGCCAGCGAGTAGAGGTAGGGCAGCAAGCGGTAGCGCAATTGGTCGTAGTACAGCATGCTCGCGTAGGCCGGGTGGCCGGCCGGGGCCACGTTGAAGATTTCGCGGTACGGGAACTGCCCGTGCACCCGGAACAGCGGGCAAAACGCGCCGTACTGGTACCAGCGCGTTTGCAGCTCGCGCCACTCCTCCTGGTCGGCGGCGTTGGGGTGCTCGTAGCGGCGCTCCACGGCAAAGCCGCCGATGTCGGACGTCCAGTACGGCAGGCCCGAGAGCGAGAAGTTCAGGCCGGCCGGAATCTGGTTTTTAAAGTCCTCCCACCGGGCCCCGATGTCGCCGCTCCAAATGGCCGCCGCGTAGCGCTGCGATCTCGCGTAGCCCGAGCGCGTCAGCAAAAACACCCGCTGGTTGGGCGCCGTCGCGCGCTGCCCTTCGTAAATGCCCTTGGCGTTTTGCAGCGGGAAGGCGTTGAAGTACTGCGCGGAGGGCCCCAAGAAGGTGGGCGTCATCAGGGCCTTGCGCGTGGCCACGGTGGTGTTGGAGTAGATGTCGGGCTCGGAGGCGTCCATCCACCAAGCGTCGATGCCTTTGGTGAAGAGCTTGGCGTTGATCAGGTCCCAGAACGCGGTGCGGGCCGCCGGGTTGAAGGCGTCGTAGAACGTGGAGGTGTAGCCCGGCGCAATCCAGTCCTTGGTGCGGTCGGCAATGTTGCGCTTGTACAGGTAGCCCTGGTCGTTGAACGCCTTATAGGTGGAGGCCCCTTCGTAGAACTTCGGCCACACCGAAATCATGAAGTGCAGGTGGTCGCGCTCGTGCAGCGTTTTGATCAGCCCGTCGGGGTCGGGGAAGCGGCTGGGATCGAACTCCTGGCTGCCCCAGGCGTCGGGTTTCCAGTACGACCAGTCGAGCACGATGTTGTCGATCGGCACCTGGCGCTTGCGGAACTCGGCGGCCACGTCCAACATCTCCTGCTGGGTCTTGTAGCGCTCCCGGCTCTGCCAAAAGCCCAGGGCCCACCGGGGCACGATGGGCGCGGGCCCGGTGAGGGTGCGGTAGCCGCTAATCACCTCGTCGGGCGTGCCTTGCACGAAGTAGTAGTTGATGTCTCGGCCGGCTTCCGAGCGGAACGAGTACTCGTTTTGAGCCGCGCCCACCAGCGGGCTCAGCCACTGCAGGCCCAGGTACGACTCGCCACCGTCGGGGTTCCACTCCAGCCGGAGGGCGTACTTGCGGCCCTTCACCAAGTCGAGCGGCACCAGCGACGTGCCCGGGTTCCAGGCCTGGCGCCATTTGTCCACCACCAGCTTGCCGTCGATGTACAGCTTGGCGTAGCCCGCGTTGCGCAGCAGGAAATGGTGCAGGCCCGTCGTTTCTGATGCAATGCTGCCCTCCCAGGTAGCCAGCGCGTCGCCCAGCTTCAGCCCCGTCGGGAAGTTCTTCTGGTCCTCCAAAAAGTCGTACTGAATCACCGACTCGGGCCGTTGGAACAGCACCTCACCGGGCTTGTTCTTGCTCACGTACGTGGCCGTGAGCCAGCCCTCGTGGCCCTCTTTCGAGTACAGCTTCAGCGTGTTCAGCGGCTCGTAGTCGCGGCTGTCGCCGGCCTTCGTTACGGAGTAGTTGTCCCACAGAAGGCCGTAGTTCCGGCTCGAGAGCAGAAAGGGCACGGCCACGTCGGTGTTGTTCTGGGTCAGGTCCACTTGCTGGCCCCGGTAGTTCATCACCCCGTTCTGGTGCTGCCCCAGGCCGTACAGGCCCTCGTCGGCGGGCGAGGCAAAGGCCTGGCGCACTTGGTAAAACGCTTGCCCGTCGGCCTGCACCGGCGCAAACGACGCGCCCCCACCGGCCGGTTCGGCCAGCAGCACGTTCCCCCGCTTGTCGGTGAACGTGACGGCCCCCGTGGCCAGAAACACCGTGGCGTCGAGCGCGGCGGTGCTCAAAGTGGCCGCCTCTTTTTTCTGCTTGAGCTGCCAAGCCGGGGCGGGGCCCTGGGGCGCCACGGCCATCAGGCTGGGCGCGGTCGATACCGAATCAAGCGGGCTGCTGCGCACGTGCACGATGTTGCCGGCCACCACTTGCAGCTGCACGGTGCGCACGGCCAGCGCACGGCCGGGCGGCAGATGAACGAGCATGCCATCGGGCAAGCGCTGCACGGCGGGCGATTGAGCCGCCACAGGCAAGACTAGTGCTGCGAAGAATCCTAGCCGAAGGCCGGCCAAAGGAGTAGGCATATTTTTGCAAACGTTTGTGCATTGCAAATAACGTAAGGTCGGACCTATGCGCGGCATTCGTACCCAACCGTGCGCACTATTAAGGCCTCATGTCCCTGATAGTGGCCCGCCTATTCAGGGCCTACCAGAACTTCACAGTTTAACCCGCAGCGGTAAACGCCGCGGGCCTATAGCTATGCCGCCGCGTCCGCACTGCCTGCGCACTGCAAAGCGTTTACCATCGTTCTGGCCGAACACGACCTGATCTCTGCGGAAAGGCCAAGACCAGTACTGTGGGATATACTCGCTGTACCTCTGCAAATTCATCATAGTCCACAAGTAAGGCAAAGAGCATCTCCTCTGGCACGGTGATGCCGCGAAACGACGCAGGCGTTTACAAACTGCCCCGGGATGGTTACCGGTCCAGCCTGCTTCTTCGACTACCCGGGGCCCCAGATGCCGCCCAGCAAAACCGATATTCTCTTTGGCACCATCAAGCGGCCCACCGAGACGCTGGTCGACACCGTGCTGCGCGCCCGCAGCGCGCTCTACGTGTACGGCGTGAGCTTTTAATGGGCTGGGAAGGCTGCCATCGCGGGCGTTCACCGCCGCTGTCCCACCCCTGCCCGGCACCAAATCGGAGCAGAAATGTGGCAACAGGCAGCACTGCTGCTCCCCCTGAAACCCGATGATGCAGTACCTTGGCAATGATGCCAACACGTACGCATACTGGAACATTCTGCTCAAACAAAGGAGCCTCAACCGCTGGGGCTGGCGCCAAAACTCGCCGGTGGCCGCGGACGAAGCCGCCCGTGTATCTAACCGGACGCCCGGATGTTACTCTTCTAAGCGCCTTGGCCACTACGTAAGGTGGGTCACCGCCGCGCGTAGTGGCTTTTCAAAACCCCGGCTGTAGCATCTGGGTAGTACCCCAAAACCTAGACGCAATAGCCCATCGATTCTTTTCGCACGCTCATCTTCCGCTAGGGCCCCGGGGCCCGACTTTTCCCTTACCCTCTCCCCTGTACGCCAATGCCCATGCCTTCCCTCAAACGCCCGCGCCGCGCCGCGCCGGCCGCCCCCTTCCGCCTGCTGGCCCTGGCCGCGCTGCTGGGCAGCGCCGCCCCGGCCGGGGCCCAAACCAAGGCCCCCGCCAAGCCCCTGCCCCAGCTGGGCAAAGCTCCCCTCAAGGAGGTGCTGGGGGCCCTCACGCCCGCAGAAAAAGTGCAGCTCGTGGTGGGCATGGGCTTCTACCCCGCCGGCTTCCCGCCCGGGATGCTGCCCCCCGGCAACCCCGGCGACGACAAAATTCCCGAGAAAGTGCCCGGCGCCGCCGGCCGTTCGCACGCCGTGGCGCGGCTCGGCATTCCGTCGCTCACGTTCTCCGACGGGCCCGCGGGCGTGCGCATCGACGCCATCCGGGGCAAGGACAGCACCAAAACCTACTACGCCACGGCCTTCCCCGTGGCCACGCTGCTGGCCTCGAGTTGGGACACGGCCCTGGTGCACAAGGTGGGCGTGGCCTTCGGCAGCGAGGTGCGGGCTTTCGGCATCGACGTGCTGCTGGCCCCGGGCATGAACATCCACCGCAACCCGCTGGGCGGGCGCAATTTCGAGTACTACTCTGAGGACCCGGTGGTGGCCGGCCACATGGCCGCGGCCTTCGTGAACGGCATCGAGTCGAACGGCGTGGGCACCAGCATCAAGCACTTTGCCGTGAACAACCAGGAGTTCAACCGCATGCAGCTCAACTCGCACGTGGGCGAGCGGGCCCTGCGGGAAATTTACCTGCGCGGCTTCCAGATTGCCGTAAAAACGGCCCAGCCCTGGACGGTGATGTCGTCGTACAACAAGGTGAACGGCACCTACACCTCCGAAAGCCACGACTTGCTCACCAGCTTGTTGCGGCAGGAATGGGGCTTTAAGGGCCTGGTGATGACCGACTGGTACGGCGGCCACGACGCCGTGGCCCAGCTCAAGGCCGGCAACGACCTGCTGATGCCCGGCACCGCCGCCCAAACCCAGGCCCTGCTGGGGGCCCTGAAAAGCGGGGCCCTTACCCCGGCCCAGCTCGACGCGAACGTGACCCGCATATTGGAGCTGGTGCTCAAGTCGCCCACGTTCAAAAAGGCCGCCTACACCAGCCAGCCCGCCCTGAAGGCCGACGCCGCCGTGGCCCGCCAGGCCGCCGCCGAAAGCATGGTGCTGCTGCGCAACGAAGCCGGGGCCCTGCCCCTGGCCGCCGGCCGCAAGGTGGCCCTGTTCGGCAACGCCTCCTACAGCCTGATTGCCGGCGGCACGGGCAGCGGCGACGTGAACCGCGCCTACACCGTCTCGCTGGCCCAGGGCCTGGCCAGCGCCGGCTACGCCGCCAACGCGCCGCTCAGCCAAGCCTACGCCCAGTACCTGCGCGCCGAAAAAGCCAAGCTGCCCAAAACCCGCGGCCTGCTCGACCCCGCCCCGGTCATCCCCGAAATGGCGGCCGACGCCGGGGCCCTCCAGCAAGCCGCCCAGGCGGCCGACGTGGCCGTGGTGACGCTGGGCCGCAGCGCCGGCGAAGGCGGCGACCGCCAGGAAACCGACGACTTCACCCTCACCGCCGCCGAGCAGGCCTTGCTGAAGCAAGTGGCCGCCGCGTTCCACGCCCAAAACAAGAAGGTCGTCGTCGTCGTGAACGCCGGCGGTGTGGTGGAGGTGGCCAGCTGGCGCGACCAGGCCGACGCCATTTTGCTGGCCTGGCAGCCCGGCCAGGAGGGCGGCAACGCAATGGCCGACGTGCTGGGCGGCAAAACCAACCCCTCGGGCAAGCTGGCCACCACTTTCCCCGTGGCCTACAAGGACGTGCCCTACGGCGCCGACTACCCCGGCAAGCTGCTGCCCGGCGGCACCGGCACCAGCAACAGCCTGATGGGCAAGCCCTCGGAGAACACTTACCAGGAAGGCATTTACGTGGGCTACCGCTACTACAGCACCTTCAAGGTGAAGCCGGCTTACGAGTTTGGCTACGGCCTGAGCTATACCACCTTCACCTACGGCAAGCTCCAGCTGAGCGCGCCCACGCTGGCAGGCAAAATCACGGCCAGCATCCAGGTGACGAACAGCGGCCCGGTGGCCGGCAAAGAGGTGGCGCAGCTCTACGTGCACGCCCCCGCCGGGGCCCTGGCCAAGCCCGAAATCGAGCTGAAAGCCTTCGCCAAAACCGGCCTGCTGGCCCCCGGCCAGTCGCAAACCCTCACCTTCGCCCTCACCGCCGCCGACCTGGCGTCCTACAACCCGGCCACCGAATCGTGGGTGGCCGACGCCGGCGCGTACACGGTGCGCGTGGGGGCCTCGTCGCTGGCCATCAAGGAGGCGGCCACCTTCCAAGTGCCCCAGGCCGTGACGGTGGAGAAGAGCCGCAAGCTGCTGGCCCCCCAGGCCCCCATCGCGGAGCTGAGCGCCGCGGCCAAGTAGGGCCCAACGGCCGCAAAAAGCCCCGCTGCACGACGTGTAGCGGGGCTTTTTCGTGCGGCCGGCGGTTATAGCCGTAAACTTTGCGGTCCGCGTCGCTGCCCAGTTGCTGCACGATTATCGGCCGGACGAAGCGAGCGCCGCGGACTACAAAGTCCGCGCCACAGCACTAGTTGGTTGGCTTCGGCAGGTCTTTCTCCTTGGCGCGGCGGCTTTTGCGCTTCGGGAGCTGGTCGCTTTGGTCCTTTGCCTGGCCCAGGCGGGCCCGGTCGTCCGATGAGAGGCCCGGCGAGGAAGCGTCGGGGCTCAGGGGGGCCCCCGAGGCGGCGGGCGTGGTGGAGGGCGCGGGCGGCGTGGCGGCGGGCGGCGCGGTGGTTTGGGCCCGGGCCCCAGCCGACAGGCCCAGCACCAGGGCCCCGGCGAGCAGGAAGTTCTTCACGGTTTTCAAGTCAGAGCCCACCGTTAGCCTTTGGCGGTGAGCGTGATGTAGGGAATGATGCACTCCTCCAGCGAGATGCCGCCGTGCTGAAACGTGTCCTTGTAGTAGTTCACGTAGTAGTTGTAGTTGTTCGGGTAGGCGAAGAAATAGTCGCCGACGGTGAACACGTAGGCGGTGCTCACGTTCTCGCGGGGCAGGAAAATGCGCTCCGGCTTGCGCACCACGTACACGTCGCGCGATTCGTCGAAGCCCAGGTTGCGGCCGTGCTTGTAGCGCAAATTGGTGTTGGTGTTGCGGTCGCCCACAATTTTGTAGGGGCGCTTGCAGCGGATGGTGCCGTGGTCGGTGGTGATGATGAGCTTGCCCTTCTTCTCGGCAATGACTTGCAGCATTTCGTAGAGCGGCGAGTGCAGAAACCACGAGCGGGTGAGGCTGCGGTAGGCCGACTCGTCGGCCGCCAGTTCCCGGATCATGGCCATGTCGGTGCGGGCGTGCGAGAGCATGTCCACGAAGTTGTACACGATGACGTTGCACTTGTAGTTGTTGTGCAGGTTGGCCATCTTGCCCAGCAAGTCCTTGCCGGCCTGCAGGTTGGTCACCTTGTGGTAGCTGTGGCGGTACTTCTGGTTGTTCTTCTGGAAGTTGATTTCCATGAACTCCGCCTCGTGCAGGTTTTTGCCCTCGTCGTCGTCGTCGTTCACCCACAGGTTGGGGTATTTCTTCTGGATCTCGCTCGGCATCATGCCCGAGAAAATGGCGTTGCGCGCGTAGGCCGTGGTGGTGGGCAGGATGGCGTAGTACATCTCCTCGCTGTCCACCGTGAACAGCTCGTTGATGATGGGTTCGAGCACCTTCCACTGGTCGTAGCGCAGGTTGTCGATCAGCACGAAGTACACGGGCGTGTCGCCGGTGGCCTTCAGCGTCGGAAACACGCGCTCCTTGAAGAGCTGGTGCGACATGAGGGGCGCGTGCTTGTCGTCGCCGTTCACCCAGTCCTCGTAGCTCTCGGTGATGAAGCGGCCGAAGTACGTGTTGGCCTCGTCCTTCTGCATGTTGAACACCTCGGCCATGCTCTTGCCCTCGGTTTCGTTGATTTCCAACTCCCAGTACACCAGCTTCTTGTACACATCGGCCCACTCGGCGGGCGAGAGGCGGTCGGAGAGCTGCATGCCCAGCTGGCGGAAGTCGCGCTGGTAGCCCGAGTTGGTTTTTTCGCTCACCAGGCGCTTGTTGTCGAGCACTTTTTTCACCGACAGCAAAATTTGGCTGGGGTTGACGGGCTTGATGAGGTAGTCGGCGATTTTCGAGCCGATGGCTTCTTCCATGATGTGCTCCTCCTCGCTCTTGGTGATCATCACCACCGGCACGGTGGGGCGGATGGCCTTGATTTCGGTGAGCGTCTGCAGGCCGGTGAGGCCGGGCATGTTCTCGTCGAGGAACACCAAGTCGTAGGTCTGCTCCTGGATTTGCTCGATGGCGTCGGCCCCGCTGTTCACGGGCGTCACGTCGTAGCCCTTGTCTTTGAGAAACAAAATGTGGGGCTTGAGCAAGTCAATTTCGTCGTCGGCCCAGAGAATGGTCGTTTGCATAAGGAAGTGGGAACTGGTGCGGGGGCCCTGGGGCCCGCCGCGGGTGTTGCCGCGCGCCGCACCAGCGGCCCGCAGAAGGGTAAACGGCAAATGCGCCGGAATAAGTACCCGGCGCGGCGCGCAATCGCTCAGCAGTACCGAAAAACCGGCGGTTGGGTTGTTTCGTCCGGCCCGGGGGCCCGGCGCCCGGGGGCCCCGCAGCGGGCCCGCCGGGGCCCGGGCGGCGGCGGTTGGGCCCGGCGTCGTTCTTTTGCGGGGCCCATTGCGCCCGTTTTGCTTGTGAACAAGAAAAAGATTTTCAACGACCCCGTGTACGGGTTCGTCACCATCCCCACCGAGCTGCTCTTCGACCTCATCGAGCACCCGTATTTTCAGCGGCTGCGGCGCATCCAGCAGCTGGGCCTCACGGGGTTTGTGTACCCGGGGGCCCTGCACACGCGCTTCCACCACGCGCTGGGGGCCATGCACCTGATGCAGCTGGCCCTGCGCACGCTCAAAGACAAGGGCGTGCCGATTTCGGCCGCCGAGGGCGAGGCCGCCCTGGCCGCCATCCTGCTGCACGACGTTGGCCACGGGCCCCTGTCGCACGCGCTGGAAACGGCCATTTTTCAGGACGTGCCGCACGAGCAGCTCTCGCTGTTTCTGATGCGGCGGCTGAACGAAACGTTCGGCGGGCGGCTCGCGCTGGCCATCGAAATCTTTGAGGGCACCTACGGCCGGCCGTTTTTCCACCAGCTCGTGAGCAGCCAGCTCGACATGGACCGGCTCGACTACCTCAACCGCGACTCCTTTTACACCGGCGTGGAGGAAGGCCGCCCCGGCGCCGACCGCCTCATCAAGATGCTGCGCGTGGCCGACGAGCGCCTCGTGCTGGAGGAAAAAGCGGTGTACTCGGTCGAGAACTTCTTGGTGAGCCGCCGGCTGATGTACTGGCAAGTGTACCTGCACAAGACGGTGACGAGCGCCGAGCAGATGGTGATCCGCACCGTGCAGCGCGCCCGCGACCTCACCCGCCAGGGCGTGGCCGTGCCGGCCAGCAGCTGCCTGGGCTTCTTCCTGGGCCGGGCCGTGGCGCTGGCCGACTTCGCCGCCGACCCCAAAATCCTGGGCCGCTTCGTGGAGCTGGACGACTACGACATCTGGTCGGCGGTGAAGGGCTGGGCCGCCCACCCCGACGTGGTGCTCAGCTACTTGGCCAAGAGCCTGCTGCACCGCAACCTGCTGAAAATTGTGATTGCGCCCGCCCCGTTCGACGACGACTTCAAGCTCGGCATCCAGGAGCTGATTGCCGAGCGCTTCCGGCTGCCGCCCGCCGAGGCGGCCCTGCTCATGATTGCGGGCCGCCTGAGCAACAGCGCCTACGACGCCCGCAGCCAGGAGCCCATCAACATCCTCACCAAAAAAGGCGAGGTGGTGAACGTGATGGACGCCTCCGATTTGCCCAACATCCGGGCCCTGAGCCAGCGCGTCGACAAGTTCTACATCTGCTACCCGAAGGAAATAATTTGAGCCGTTGGCGGTTAACCTCCGCGGGGCCCCTGGGCACTACCGGCCTTGGGGCCCCCAGGGCACGGTTCTGCCCTCCAAAAAGTCAAAAAAACCTACTTTTGCCCGCCTATGGAATTTACCGTTCAGCAAATTGCCGACGTCGTTGGCGGCCTCGTGGAAGGCGACGCCACGCGGCGCGTGACCAGCCTGGCCAAAATCGACGAAGCCCAAACCGGGGCCCTGGCCTTCCTCTCCAACCCCAAGTACGAGCACTTCCTCTACGACACCCAAGCCTCGGCCGTGATCGTGAGCCCCGACCTGGTGCTGCGCCACGCCGTGGCCACCACCCTGGTGCGGGTGGCCGACCCCTACTCGGCCTTCACCAAGCTGCTCGAATTTTACGCCCAGGCCACGCGCATGGGCAAGCGCGGCGTGGAAGAGCCGTCGTACCTGGCCGCTACGGCCACCGTCGGGCCCGGGCACTACCGCGGGGCCTTCTCCTACATCGGCGAAAACTGCCGGCTCGGCGACAACGTGCTCGTGTTTCCGCACGCCTACATCGGCGACCGGGTGACGATTGGCGAAGGCAGCGTGATCCACGCGGGGGCCAAAATTTACGCCGACACGGTGATTGGCCGGTTCTGCGTCATCAAGGCCGGCGCCGTGGTGGGCACCGACGGCTTCGGCTTTGCCCCGCAGGCCGACGGCAGCTACCGCCCCATCCCGCAAATCGGCCACGTGGTGCTCGGCGACTACGTGAGCATCGGGGCCAACGCCGCCGTGGACTGCGCCACCATGGGCACGACGCTGGTGGGCGAGGGCACCAAAATCGACAACCTCGTGCAGGTGGGCCACAACGTCGAAATCGGCCGCCACACCGTCATTGCGGGCCAAACGGGCATCTCGGGCTCCGTGAAAATCGGCGATTTCTGCGTGATCGGCGGGCAGGTGGGCCTGGTGGGCCACATCGCGCTGGCCAACAAAACCACCCTGGCGGCCAAGAGCGGCGTGCAAAAGTCCATCAAGGAAGAAGGCCTGGTGCTGCAAGGCCACCCGGCGTTCCCTTTGCGCGACAGCCAGCGGTCCATGGCCATGTACCGCCGCCTGCCCGAAATCCTGCACCGCGTCGAACGCCTCGAACAGGCAGCAAACGCGCCGGAAAAGCCCTAGCTTTGCAGCCCTTCGGTTATTGGGTAACAGTTGTCAGTTGTCAGGGCTCTCGGTCTTTAAATACTAGCAACTGACGGCCAACAGCTGACAACCAACCAGAATGAACGACAAGCAACACACCATCAAAGCGCCCGTAACGGTGCGCGGCATTGGGCTGCACACCGGCGTAGAGGCCACGATGACCTTCTGCCCCGCCCCCATCGGCCACGGCTACAAGTTTCAGCGCGTGGATTTGCCCGGCCAGCCGGTCGTCGACGCCGACGTGGACAACGTGGTGGACCTCTCGCGGGGCACCACCATCGAGCAGAACGGGGCCCGCGTGAACACCGTGGAGCACACGCTGGCCGCCCTGGTGGGCTTGCAGCTCGACAACGTGCTGATTCAGCTCTCGGGCCCCGAGCCGCCGATCATGGACGGCTCGTCGGCCGAGTTCATCCACGCCCTGCAAAGCGCGGGCCTGGAGGAGCAGAACGCGCTGCGCAACTACTACGAAATCCCCGACACCATCCGGTACATGGACAACGCGCGGGGCGTGGAAATTGCCGCCCTGCCGCTCTCCGACTACCGCCTCACGGTGATGGTGGACTACAACTCGCCGGTGCTGGGCTCGCAGCACGCCACGCTGGCCGACATCGGGCAGTTCTCCGACGAGATTGCCTCCTCGCGCACGTTTTGCTTTTTGCACGAGCTCGAGCACCTCTACAAGTCCAACCTCATCAAGGGCGGCGACCTCAGCAACGCCATCGTGGTGGTGGACCGCGTGGTGGCCGACGAGGAGCTGAACGACCTGGCCAAAATGCTGGGCAAGCCCCGCGTCAGCGTCAAGAAGGAGGGCATCCTCAACAACGTGGACCTGCGCTACAAGAACGAGCCGGCCCGCCACAAGCTGCTCGACCTGGTGGGCGACCTCGCCCTGGTGGGCCGCCCGCTGAAGGGCCAGATTTTGGCCGCCCGGCCCGGCCACGCGGCCAACGTGGCCTTCGCCAAGAAAATCAAAAAGAAGATGCTGGAGGTGCGCACCAACCCCGTGCCGGTGTACGACCCCGCCCGCGAGCCGGTGATGGACATCAACCGCATCATGCAGGTGCTGCCCCACCGCTACCCGTTTCTGCTGCTCGACAAGGTAATTTACCTGGACGCGCAGATGGTGACGGCGGTGAAGAACGTGACCATGAACGAGCAGTTTTTTCAGGGCCACTTCCCCGGCAACCCGGTGATGCCCGGCGTGCTGCAGGTAGAGGCCATGGCCCAGACCGGCGGCATTTTGGTGATGAACACCGTGCCCGACCCCGAAAACTACTGGCAATACTTCCTGGGCATCGAAAACTGCCGCTTCCGCAAAAAAGTCATCCCCGGCGACACCGTTATTTTCCACTGCTGGCTGCTGGCCCCCGTCAAGCGCGGCATCGCCAAAATGAAAGGCCAAGCCTTCGTGAACGGCAAGGTGGTGATGGACGCCGAGATGAGCGCCGCCATCGTGCGCAAGGAAAACACCTAGCCGCGGGCCCCGCCGACGGCCGTTGGCGTTCTTTGCCCGTAATTCCCTACTATAAGGCTAACGGCTATCCGCTAATAGCTTTCAGCTCCCGCAATGATTTCACCCCTCGCCCATATCCACCCCGACGCCCGCCTGGCCCCAGGCGTTACCGTTGAGCCCTTTTCGACCATTGCCGCGGACGTGGAAATTGGCGAAGGCACGTGGGTGGGGCCCAACGTCACCGTTATGGCCGGGGCCCGCATCGGGGCCCACTGCCAGATTTTTCCGGGGGCCGTGGTGGCGGCCATCCCGCAGGACCTCAAGTTTGCCGGCGAGCACACCACCGCCCACGTGGGCGACTACACCGTGCTGCGCGAGTGCGTGACCGTGAACCGCGGCACCGTGGACCGCGGCCGCACCGTGGTGGGGGCCCACTGCCTGTTGCAAGCCTACGTGCACGTGGCCCACGACTGCGTGGTGGGCGACCACTGCGTGATTTCGAACGCCGTGCAGCTGGCCGGGCACGTGCAGGTGGGCGACTGGGCCATTCTGGGCGGCATGACGGCCATCCACCAGTTCGTGAGCGTGGGGGCCCACGCTTTCATCGGCGGCGGCTCGCTGGTGCGCAAAGACGTGCCGCCCTTCGTGAAGGCCGCCCGCGAGCCCCTCACCTACGCCGGGGTGAATTCGGTGGGCCTGCGCCGCCGCAATTTTTCGGAACAGCAAGTGCTGGAAATTCAGGACTTGTACCGCATCGTGTTCCTGAGCGGCCTGAACACCCAGGAGGCCCTGGCGCGCATCGAAGCCGAAGTGCCCGCGTCGGCCGAGCGCGCGCTGGCCGTGGCGTTTGTGCGGGCCGCCAGCCGCGGCATCATCAAGGGCCCCGGCAAAAAAGGCCTCGACGAGGGTGCCGATTGAGCTGACGGCCACCGGCCTGGGCAAGCGCTACCAGCGCGACTGGGTGTACCGGGGCCTCACGCGCACGTTCCGGCCCGGCAGCGCCACGGCCGTGCTGGGGCCCAACGGCGCCGGCAAAAGCACGCTGCTCAACACCTTGTCGGGCCAGCTGCTGCCCACCGAAGGCACCCTGGCCTACACGCTGGCGGGCCGGGCCCTGGCGGTGGAAGACGTGCCCCGGCACCTGGCCTACGCCGCGCCCTACCTCGACCTGCTGGAAGAACTGACCCTAACCGAGCTGCTGCGCTTCCACACCCAGTTCAAGCCCCTGCGGCCGGGCGTGTCCGTTGACGGCCTCGTGGGCATCATGTACCTGGAGGGGGCCCGGCAGCGGCTGGTGCGCGAGTTTTCGTCGGGCATGAAGCAACGCCTCAAGCTGGGCCTGGCCCTGTACGCCGACGCCCCGCTGCTGCTGCTCGACGAGCCCACCACCAACCTCGACGCCACCGGCGCGGCTTGGTTCCAGGAGCACGTGCGCGCCACCCGCGCCGGCCGCACCGTCCTGCTCAGCTCCAACGTGCCGGCCGAGTACACCTTTTGCGACGCGGAGCTGCTGGTGACGGACCTGCAGGGGCCCCGGCCGCGCTGAGGCGCGCCTTTTGCCGGGCGTGGGCTATTTTAGCCGGCAGCCGCGGGCCCGCCCGGGGCAGCTTCGGCGGCCGTTTTGAAAAAAACATTGCTCCGGGCGCCCCAAACCCGCTTTCCAGAGCAGCTTCGTTTTGCTGTGGCGCGTATCTTCGCCGCCGTTTCTGCCTTTATCTTCCACCCTTATTTTATTCCGCCCCGGCCATGATTGACCACGACGACGACCTGGACGACGACTTGCTCGACGACGACGACACCCTCGACTCCTACGCCGCCAAGGGCGGGGCCAAGGCGTTGGGCAACCCCGAAGACCAGCTTTCGGCCAAGTACGCCGACTACCTGATGTGGCGCGACACCGGCTCGAGCCACGACGAGGCCCTGGACCTAGCCGGCATGACCGAGGCCGAGCACGTGGCCGCCGAAAACGCCGACAATGCCGACAGCGCCGAACGCAGCGGCTTCGGCGCGCTCGACGAAGAGGACGACGATTTCGGCGACGACGAAGACGAGGACGACGGCTTCAGCCCCCGCGGGCGCGGCGGCCGCAGCAGCTTCGACAGCGACGATTTCTAGCCGGGCCCCGGCCCGCAAAAAAGCCCCGGCTGCGCTGTGCAGCCGGGGCTTTTTTGCGGGCCGGGGCCCCACTTTGGCACTTATTTGGTGGCAAACACGCGCTTGAGCAAGTCGGTGGTGCGGGCGGCGGGGTTGCGGCGAATTTTGGCTTCTTCCTGGGCCATGAGGATGAAAATGCCGTCCACGGCCTTCTGGGTGGTGTAGGCCGAGAGGTCGGTTTGCACCGGCGTCATCAACGGAATGCGATTGTACTGGGTGGTCATTCTGGTGTAAGCGGCTTCGGCCCCCACCTGGCTGATGGCCGCGGTGATGTCGGGCTTGAAGGCCGACACGAGCTGCGCCTCCGTCGATTTGCGCAGAAACTGCGTGGCCGCGTCCGTCGAGTTGCTCGTGACCAGGCCCAGCGCGTCGGTCAGGCTGATGTTGGTCAGGGCGGCCAGGAAAATGTCCTTGGCCTTGGGTGCGGCGGCCTCGGCGGCGCGGTTGAGCTGGGTTTCAAACGTTGACACCACCGTGCTCATGCCCGGGATGCGGCTCAACGTGCTCTTCATCAGCGCCATGTCTTCCGGAAACGGGATGTGGATGTCGTCGTTCAGGTTGAAACCGTCCTTCTCCGAGGCAAACGCCACGGCCTTGGTCACGCCCTTGTTGAGGGCGTCCTTGATGCCGGCGCTGGCTTCGGCTTCGGTGAGCGGCGCCACGGGGGCCGCGGCGGGCGTGGCGGCGGCTTTGGCGGCGGCGGCCTTGGTGGCCGCGGCTTTGGCCGCTGCCGT
Organism: Janthinobacterium lividum; assembly: GCA_050954665.1. GTDB lineage: Bacteria > Bacteroidota > Bacteroidia > Cytophagales > Hymenobacteraceae > Hymenobacter. The sequence continues at coordinate 359 of JBPBPC010000045.1, read as the reverse complement.
TTTCGCCGCAGCGGCCTTGGTGGCGGCGGCTTTGGCCGCCGCGGTTTTAGCGGCCGTGGTTTTGGTGGCCGTGGTTTTGGTGGCCGTGGTTTTGATGGTGGTCTTTTTAGTGGTTTGGGCGCGGGCAGCGGGGGCGGCGGCCAGCAGGCCAGCGGTTAGCAAAAGGGTGGCGAGGCGGGTAGACATGGCAATAAAAAAAGGGGCGGCGGGAAAACCCGGCAGCCGGTATGGCTGTCGTAGTGCCGGCGCGGCTGCAAAGTGACGCAATTTTCCCGCCAAATTCATTTTATCTTCTCCCCCCAGGGCCCCGCGCCCACCCGTTCATGCCCACCACTTCCCCCCCCCCCCCCCCCCCCCCA
>JBPBPC010000037.1:0-442731 GCA_050954665.1 Janthinobacterium lividum | reverse complement strand
CTGGCCACGCGCTACGATAAAACGGCCAGCAGCTTCTTGGGAATGGTGCATTTCGTCTCAGCCCTATTGTGGCTTCGCTAATTGTCCGTGCAACCTAGGCAAGCAGAAAACCAGCCGCCACCGCAACTACCGTGGTTGCATCGTCGATTTCCTGCACAATAAGCAGCACGGGTGAAGCCGAGCGCCCCGTACACGTTGGCCGCCGCAGTACCGCCAAGGGCTGCTGGACGCGGGCGGTCACGCGTTGTCGCGCAATCCGCCATGAAAACCGAAACCGTCGCTCTTTCGAAGGAAAAATGCTGCTGAAAAACTAAAGGAGCAATTAGCATGTGGCGGATTAATTCAACAATGAACTGGTGTTCGTGCACCTCAGCAGGCTCATCTCCTTGCAGCAGACGCGCGAGGCCTCCCATTATCCTTCTGCTTTCATGGATACTCCCCACAACCTCATCAGGCAAGCGTACGCAGCGTTCAACGCGCGCGACATCCCGGCTGTCCTCGCCACGCTACATCCACAGGTACGCTGGTCGCGGGCCTGGGAGGGCGACTACGCCACGGGCCACGGCGAAGTGGGGGATTACTGGCGGCGGCAGTGGCAGGAACTGGACCCGCACGTCGAGCCAACGAGCATCAGCGAGCGGCCCGATGGGCGGCTGGAAGTTGCGGTGCACCAAGTGGTGAAGGACAAGCAGGGCAATCTGGTGTTTGAGGGCCCTGTGAAGCACCTCTACACCCTACAGGATGGCCGGTTGCAGCAGATGGACATCGAGCAAGTGTAGCACGTAGTTCCAAAAGCGGTGGCGGTTGCAGAACTCTGCACCAAAGGGACCAGTGACGTTTCGGGCAACCTAATAGTCCAGGAGCTACCCTAACTCGGCTCTTTCAAGTGGCTCGTTGGGGAAGCAGCCTGCTTCTGAACTGACCGGATGAGTGCGGCAACAGCCACCGTGTCTCCCAGCACTAGGCACCGGGCATTCTAGGCTCGCCTTAAGTCGTACCTCCACGCAGAGCCGCGCTAGTACTTGGTCAGAGTCGTTTAGCGCACGAGGGCAAGGGTATGGGCCCCACGTTGCACGGGCAGGGAATGGGCCGTTTTGACTAGTCGCAGGGGTTCGGGGCCGTGCGCGTCACCCACTACGCGCCAGAAATCAAGGTGGCCCGGGCCCGTGGGGTCGTCCAGTTCGCCATAATCGGCCACGGCCAGCCGCCGACTGCTGCGGTCAAACACGGCCGACTCGGGCAACATGCCATCAAAGGCAAAATCGCCGGCCGCCGTCAGTGCCCCCGTGGCCTGGTTCACGGCAAACAGGGAGAGGGAAGCGTAGCGCCCGCGCTGCGGGTGGCCCACTGGCAAGTAGGTATGCTCCAGGTTGGTGGTCACCAACAATTGCCCGTCGGGGCTAATGGCCAAGCCTTCGGGGATGGCTCCCGTCGGCTGGCGTGCAACTACCTCGTGTACGGGGCCGCCGGCTTGGCCAGGCTTCGCGTCGAGCCGCACGCCCAGTACCACGCCGCGCGGCTGGGTAGCGGCGCTGCCGTTGGCAAAAAAGAACCGGCCATCTGGACTGAAGCAGGTTAAGAGGGTGCCGGCTTCAATCGGTAGCACGTTGCCCCACGGCCGCAGCTGCCACTGCGCGCCGCGGGGCTGAACCTGGGCCAAGAGCACTTGGTGCTGCGTCCCGTTGGTGAGGGCCAGCACCGGCTGGCGGGGGTGGAACAGGGCTTGTACGAGTTCATCGCCTGCTTTCCAGCCCGGAATAGGCACGGCCGCCCCGCCCGTCAATTGGCCCCCGGTGAAGTGGTAGAGCCAGAGCGGCGTGGCCGTGCCGTCGCCCGCCGGGTGCACGGCCAGTGCCACCAGCGTCCCGTCGGCACTCACCGAAACGGACGTGGCCCGGGCCGGGCCGGCTACTTGCTGCACCACGCGGGGCGCGCGTGGGTCGGCCAGGTCCACTACCGTCAGGGTGCGGCCATTGGCCAGGCCCGCGAGCCGCACGTCCGCCCCAGAGGCCGGACGCGGCCCCCGCGTTTCGATGGTGAGGGCGTAACGGCCGTCGGGCGTGGTAGTCACGGCCGCGGGCGGACCAGTCACGGAATTGCTGATGGGCAACGTGTTAACGCTGGCTGGTTGCGCATGGTAGCCGTCGAAGGTGAGCACGCTTAGTACATCAGTGCCGGCGGCGGGGCCGAGCTGGCCGTCGACGTACGCCGAGGGCACCATGTCTGCATCGGAGAGTGCCAGCAGGACTTTCGCCTCAAAAGCATCGAGGGCCGGGGGCCCTGATTGACCAGGAGCCGGGCTAGGGTAGGAGGTGCCGAGCGTGCCCGTGAGCAGCACGCCCCCAAGCAGCAAGCAATAGGGCTTAAGCGTCATACAGCCAAGGGAAAAAGAGAAATACAGTGACTCGTGCCGCCCTGCTGCAACTTACTATGCGGAGTCGGAAACGGGTTGCGGGTAGCCGTGCCACGAGTGTTATCATCACCGAGCGTCGGCTGCGGCGGTTAGTCGTTTCCGGGTAGCGAAAATGGAGGTCAACACAAGCGCTTAGTTAATTTTGTGAGTCGCGCCTTATGCTTACTCGCGAAGCTAGCAGGTGTTGACATCTAAAAAGGCCCAAAAATCATGGAACTTGGCATTTACACTTTTGGCGACCTCGTCGCCGACCCCAAAACGGGCCGCACCATCTCGGCCAAAGAGCGGATGCGGCAGCTACTAGACCTGGCCCGGCTGGCCGACCAGGCCGGCCTCGACGTGCTGGGCGTGGGCGAGCACCACGGCCTGAACTTCGTGAATTCGGCCACGGCCACGACCCTGGCGGCGATGGCGGCGGTCACCGAGCGCATCCGCCTGACGAGCGCCACGACCCTGCTGAGCACCGCCGACCCGGTGCGCACCTTCCAGGAATTTGCCACCGTCGATTTGGTGTCGGACGGGCGGGCCGAGCTGATTTTCGGGCGGGGCGCGTTTCTCGATAATTTTCCCTTATTTGGTTTCGACCAGCAAGACTACGACGCGCTGTTTGTAGAAAAAATCGGCTTGTTTGCCCAGCTCAACGCGGAGGAGCGCGTGAGCTGGGAGGGCCAGTTTCGGGCCCCGCTGCGCAATGCCGAGATAGCGCCGCGCCCGGTACAGCCACGCCTGCCGGTGTGGATTGGGGCGGGCTCGCCGGGCAGCCTGGCGCGGGCAGCGGCGCTGGGCTACCCGGTGGCGATGCCGATGCTGGGCGGCAGTCTGCCCGGCTACGCGCGGCTGGCCGCCTTCTACCGCCAGCAATGGGCCGAGCAGCAGCCAGATAAGCCTTTTCAATTGGCCGTGTTCTCGCACCTGCACCTCTCCGAAACTGCCCGGCAGACCCAGGAGGATTTTTACCCCTACTATTCGGCCTACCTGGAGCCGCTCTTCAAGGGGCCCATGCCCAAGCGCCAGTACGAGGAAATGCTCGCGCCGATGGGGTCGCTGGTGGGTGGCAGTCCGCAGCAGGTTATTGATAAGCTACTGCTGCTGAAAAGTATGGGCGTAACCCGCTACGTGGGCCAGCTCGACATTGGCGGCCAGCCCTTCGCCGACGTAGCCAAGGGCTTGGAGCTGTTTATGACCAAAGTAGCCCCGGCACTGAAAAGCGTTTGACGGAGAGTACCCAACGCCCGCCAAGGCGGCTAGTTGGTGCCCTTATCAGCCCCGACTCGCTAGTATTTTTCCTGCGCCTTCAACGCCTTCACCACGGCGTGGCGCGTGAACAGCAGTCGCCCCAGCATGATGCCGCCGGTGAAGCTGAGCGCCACGGCCGTTAGCTCGTGCCCGGCAAACCAGTGTCCCAGCACCCACCAGCGCGCCAACGACACCACCAGATACAGGCCCAGGATGAGCCCGCCCAGCTTGTCCATTTTGGCTACTACCTGCGCGGCGTCCTCCTGCCAGGTCACCTTCGCCATGCGCCCGACGAGCAGCCCTAAGCCCAGGCCTAGCCCCACCGACCCCAGCACCGGCAGCAGGTGCGCGTGAAACTTCACCACCTGGTAGCCCACCGCGCCCACTATGCCCGTGAATACCAGCGCAAACATGCGCAGTCGCATGATGAGCTTGCGGTGCACGAAACGGCGGCGCACGGTGCGCTGGGCAAAAAAAGGCTGCATTCGGGCAGGCAACATCAGAAGGGGGAAAAAGTAAAACCCACCGCGCCTAAGCGGATCGGCTGGTTAAAGCTAGCCTCAAAAGGTTGGTTACCACGGGAGCGGGCCATCGGGGCCCGAGAACGTGCCCGTTGGCCCATACGTGTCGAGGGCAGAGTGCACGAGGCTGTACGCGCGCAATAATTTGATAAATAGGACATTAAATCCCCTCCACCTCCAACACAGACTGGCCGCGCAGGCGACGGCGCCAGTTCACGAGGCGGCGGCGGTTGAGGGGAGCGATGCGCACCAGCAGGATGAAAACCAGCGTGCCTAGGCCAGCCCACACCACGTAGCCCAGCAGCTCGCGTGAGGCCAGCAGCGCGGCCTGGGGCCGTACCATGCCATAAAGCATTTGCTGGGTGGCCACCACAGGGTCGCGGCCGCTGGCAGTGGCGGCCTGGGCGGCCGGCTGCGCGCGGGCTAGCACCAGCGGGTCGAGGGCGTCCATGCTTTGGGCTAGTACGGTGGTATTGCGCACCTGGGCGCGGTAGGTGGCGGTGGTGAACACCGTGGAAAACAGCAGCGTACCCAGCAGCGAGCGGGTCAGGAGTTGGAAAAACAGCACTTTGCTCGTGTCGGCCGCGGCTAGCTTGTCGTTTATCAACACCCCGCCGGCCACGAACAAGACTGCCATGCCCAGGCCGCGCAGCATGGTGGGCACGTAGAGGTCGGGCAGGCTGGTATTGGGGGCGATGAGCAGGTAGAGCAGCCCGTAGGAAACCACAAACGCCCCGAAGCCCAGCAGCAGAATGCCCTTGAAACCGCGCTGCCGCCGAAACCACCAGTAGCAGTAGCCACCGCCCAGCACCAGGCCCGGAATCATCCACAAATTCAGGGCGGCGTTGGTGGGGCCGTTGAGCAGCAGCACGCCCGCCGTGACCGAGCTAAGCAGGCTGGAACCCGTCAGGAAAATGCCGAGCACGATAAATAGCCCGCAGCTCAGCAGCACCTGCCCCTTGCCCAAGATGTCGAACTGCACCAGCGGGTTAGCCTGTGTGAGGCAGCGGTAGGTGAAGCCTAGGGCACAGACCAGCGCCAGCAAGCTCGCCCCCTGAATGCGCGGCGACGCCCACCAGTCTTCGAGCCGGCCGAAGGCGCCCACGTAGGCCAGCAGCAGCAGCGCGCCCGTGAGCAGCCCCGCCGCCAGCCAGTCGATAGGCGGGGCGGGGGTAGGCGGCGCAGGCGCTTTGGGCACCGGCCGCACCGCCACCAGCACGAGCACCAGGCACACCAGCAGCACCGGCAGAAAGGCCGCGTACACGGCCTGCCAGTTGTAGTAATACGCCAGGTAGCTGCTGAGCACGCTCACGGCCTGCGAAACACCAATGACGATGGGGTTGAAAATGGCGTAGAACTGCATCCGGTCGCCGGTGGGGCTCAGCAGCACCATCAGGTTGGGAATCAGGATTATCATACCGAAAATCTTGAACAAGCCCCCCACGAAGCTCAGCGCCACGATGGGCAGCGGCGACGTGGTCGAGACGCAGCCCAGGTGCACCAGCACCAGCACCAGAAAAGTGCCCCCCAGCAGGCGGTGCGGCGGCTGCCACGGCATGACCACCGGCAGCAGCGTGGCCCCCACTATCATGCCGATGGTGGCGCAGTAGTTGGCCATGATGAAGTACTCGCTCAGCGTGCCCAGCCCACCCACCAGGTCGCCCACGGTGGGCGTGTAGATGCCGCCCAGGCTGAGCATGGGCAGCAACAGCACGAATAACAGCGTGTTGCCCAGCCACGTAGGCACCCAGTCCTGAAAAAACGGTTCCTTCATCGGGGCTAGGGCTGCACGTAGACTTCCACGCTCATGCCCGAGCGCAGGCGGTCGAGGTCGGCCTTGGCGTTGGCCTCGGTAAACTCGATGCGCACCGGGATGCGCTGCTGCACCTTCACGAAGTTGCCGGTCGAATTGTCCACCGGCACGGCCGAATACTGCGAGCCGGTAGCCTCCGAAATGGCCCCGATGCGCCCCTGCAACGACTGCCCGCCCAGGGCATCGACCGTGATGCGCGCCGGCTGCCCGATGCGCAGCTTGGCAATCTGGGTTTCGCGGAAGTTAGCCGTCACCCACTGCACGCCGCCGCGCACGAGCATCCCCAGGCTCTGGCCGGCCTGCACCAGCTGGCCCACCTGGAGGTTGCGCCGGCCCAGCGTGCCATCGTAGGGCGCCCGGATGGCGGTGTAGCTGAGGTTGAGGCGCGCAAAGTCAAGGGCAGCCTTCATGCGGGCAATGTTGGCGTCGTTCACGCGCAGCTTGCTGCGGGCCTCAGCGGTCGAAAGCTCGGTGCTCTGGCGCTGGCCCAGCAGGGCCTGGCGCTTGGCCAGCAGGGCGTCGTAGGCGGCTTTTTTCTGGTCGAACTGCTGCTGGGTCACGGCGTCGTCGCGCAGCAGGTTGGCGTAGCGCTGGTAGTCTTTGCGGGCCACCAACAGGTTGGGGCCCAGCTCGGCCAGGTTGGCGTCGGCCACAGTGGTCGAGTTGCTCACGGTGTTGACGCTGGCGGTGGCCACGTCTTTGCTGGCGCGGGCGTCGAGGTAGTTGGCCTCGGCCTGGGCCAGTTGCGTGCGCAACTCCCGGTCGTCGATTATCACCAGCGTGTCGCCCTTTTTTATTTTCTGGTGCGCGATGAATTTTACCTCCTTCACGTAGCCACCCACGCGGGTGTTGATGGGCGCAATGAAGGCTTCGACCTGCGCGGCGTTGGTGTACTCATCGCCCGACACGCCAAAAAAGCGCCAGGCTATCCAGGCCGCGCCCGCCAGCGCGGCCAGCACCAGCGCCACCCGCACGAGGCGGGCAGCCAGGGACAGCTTCTTAGGCGGCTCGGCAGCAGCCGGCTGGGGTGCCTCGGCCGGGGTACTAGCTTCGACGGGCTTTGCCGCCGCCTCGGCGGCGGACGGGGCGGCGGACGGGGCGGCGGGAGTGGCTTCGGCGGCGGGCGGCGGGCTGGTTTGGGGGGTAGCCATTAGTCAGATAATCAATAGTCTATAAGAAAAGCTACAGGTTGCCCAGCGCCCGCTGCAACTGGTAGTACGTGTACAAGACGTTGATGCGGGCGTTAGCTAGCTGCAATTCGGCGTCGAGGCGGGCGTTGGTGGCGTCCAAGATGTCAGTAATCAGGGCCAGCTGGTTGGTGTAGCGCTTTTCGACGATGCGGTAGTTTTGCTGGGCCAGCTCCACGGCCTGCGTGAGGGTAGCCAGCCGGTTGTGCGCCTGGCGGTTATTGGCAAACGCGGCTTGGGTTTCGATTTCCACGTTTTGGGCTTGCAGGCCCACGGCTTCGCGCTGCTGCTGGGCCTGCGCCTGGGCCAGCCCAATGGTATAGCGCGCCGTGTAGATGGAGGCAATATTGTAGCTGATGCCCACGCCCGCCGACCAGCTGCGGGTGTACGCATCGATAGCCGGCGCCACCGACGTGACGGGCCGCAGCAGGTTGCTCGACCCCACCAAACTCAGCGCCGGCAGCCGATCGGCCCGCGCAATGGCCACGCCTTTTTCCAGCGAAAGCAAATTTGTGCGCTCCAGGTTCAGGCCAAAGTTGCCCTGCTCGGCCTGCGCCAGGTACTCGCTCAGGTTGCCCACGGGGTTCACCTCCTTGCCCACCATCGTATCGGGCCGAATCATCACGGTGCGGGGCAGGCCGAGCGTCACGATGAGCTGCCGGTTGAGGGTAGAGAGCGTATTGTCCAGCTCCTGAATGCTGAGGCGCAGGTTGGCCAGCTGCAATTCGAGGCGAAACCCCTCGTTTTTGGTAATCACGCCCTCGCGTATCAGCGCCTTGGCCTGGGCTACGCGCAGCTCGGCTTGGCGCACGTTTCGCACGTACACCGCCCGCTGGTTATAGGCCTGGTACATATCGAGGTAATTGCCGATAAGCAGCAGCTTCACGTCGGCGCGGTTCTGGTCCACGTTCAGGCTCGCCACCTGCTCGTTTAGCTCGGCCTGCGCGATGCTGTTGCGCACGGCCCCGCCCCGAAAGACCACCTGGCTGGCCTGCGTCCCAAACGTGACGCCGAAGTGCGGAATGTCCACCTTTTGCAGCTGTTCCAGGCTGGTAGACAGCACCACGGGGCTACCCAGATACGACAGATTCAGGCTGGTGCCCAGGCCGGGCAGGCGCTGGGTTTGTGTCACCAGGCGGCGCTGCCGGGCCACTTCCACGCCCGCGCGGGCCACTTTCAACTGCTGGCTATTCTGGAGCGTCAGGGCAAATAACTCGTCAATGGTGAGCGTGCGGTACTCCATCGGAATGCTGTATTCCGGAAACCGCTGGGCCATCGCCCCGGTCGCCAGCAGCACCCCTAACGCGCTCAGCACCAAGTAGCGTAGTAGATTATTCATAGAGTAGTCAATGCAGCGCTGGCGTAGCCAGGCAAACGAGCTGCCACGCAGCAGCGGTACCCCCTGTTAGCTCAAACGGGGCGTATACGTGAAATTTTGATGAACAAGCTGAGTATTTTCGCCAATGTATCTAACTAACCCCCTAGCAAACAGCCCGCCCACCAGGCGGCGAACGGGCTGTTTGCTAGGGGGTAGCTTGCCTTTACAGCGTAGCCATATCGACCACGAAGCGGTACTTCACGTCGCCTTTCAGCATGCGCTCGTAGGCTTGTTCGATGTAGCTCATATCAATCATCTCGATGTCGGAAACGATGCCATGCTCGGCGCAGTAGTCGAGCATTTCCTGCGTTTCGGGCAAGCCGCCGATGGCCGAGCCCGCGATGCTGCGGCGACCACCTAGGAGGTTGAAGCCCAGCACTTCCATCGGGGTCGGGGGCACGCCCACGCATATCATCACGCCGTCGGTGTTCAGCATGCTGAGGTACATGTTGTAGTCGTGCGGGGCCGACACCGTGTCCACGATGAAGTCGAATTTCGACTGCAAGCCGGGCAACTGCTCGGGGTCTTTGGTGAGGGCGAAGTGGTGCGCGCCCAGGGCCGTAGCATCGGCTTCCTTGCTGGGCGAGGTGCTGAGCACCGTGACGTCGGCCCCGAAGGCGGCGGCGAACTTCACGGCCATGTGGCCCAGGCCACCGAGGCCCACCACGGCTACTTTGTGGCCGGGGCCCACTTTCCAGTGCTTCAGGGGCGAGTAGGTGGTGATGCCGGCGCACAGCAGCGGGGCCACGGCGGCCAGGTCGAGCTTTTCGCTCACCTTCACCACGTAGTTCTCGTCCACCACAATCTGGTTGGAATAGCCGCCGTAGGTCAGGCCGCCGTGCTTTTTGTCTTCGGAATTATAGGTGCCGGTTGCGCCCTGGCGGCAAAACTGCTCCAGGCCTTTCTGGCAGTTGTCGCACTCGCGGCACGAATCCACGAGGCAGCCCACGCCGGCTAGGTCGCCGGTTTTGAACTTCTGCACGTGCTCGCCCACGGCCGTGACGCGGCCCACGATTTCGTGGCCGGGCACCATCGGGTACACCGAATTGCCCCACTCGTTGCGCACTTGGTGGATGTCGGAGTGGCACACGCCACAGAATAAAATCTCGAATTGCACGTCGTGGGGCCCCACTTCGCGGCGTTCAAAATCGAACGGCCCGAGCGTATCGGTGGCATTATGCACGGCGTAGCCTTTGGTAGGAGTCATAAAAATGGGTTTGGTAAAAAAGAAAAGACGCTGCCCGCGCACGGGCCGCGTACTTACAACATGCTCAGCACAACTTTCCCTTTCGGGTGGCCGTGTTCTTGAATTAATCAGCGCGTTGACAGGCCGCCGTCCGTGGGCATGGCGATGCCGGTGAGGAGCGAGGCCGCATCAGAAGCCAGAAACAGCACCGCGTTGGCCACCTCGTCGGGGGTGCCGAAGCGCTTCATGGGTTGGTGCGACACGTACTGCTTGAGCAGTTCCGCGCCCATGCCTTTGAGGCCCTCGGTTTCGATGGCGCCGGGGCACACCGCGTTGATGCGGATGTGCTTGTCGGCATACTCCAGGGCTGCCGTCATGGTCATGCCCACCACCGCAAACTTGGAGGCCGAGTAGGCAATCATGCCCGGCGTGGCCCGCAGCCCGGCCGTAGAGGCCATGTTGACGATGACGCCGCCCCCGCCTTGCTGCTCAAACTGCTGCAAGCCGTACTTCATCCCAAAGAACACCCCGAACAAGTCCACGCCCATCGTGCGGGCAAACACGTCTTCGCTGTAGTCGGCGACCGGCTTCACCTCGCCCGCGATGCCGGCGTTGTTGTAGAGCACGTCGAGGCGGCCGTAGGTGCTCACCGCGTGCTGAATCATGGCCTGCACGCTGGCGCTATTCGACACATCGGTTTGCACGAAGGAAGCCGTGCCGCCGGCCTCAGTAATCTGCTGCACCGTGGCCTGGCCGGACTCCGCGTTGTATTCGGCTACCACGACTTTGCCGCCTTCGGCGGCGAAGCGCAGGGCGCAGGTGCGCCCGATGCCAGAGCCCGCGCCGGTGATGACGACTACTTTATCAGCGAATTGCATGGGAATGAGGGGGTAGGGTGGGGAAATAAATGAATTGCTCAGCCTTTGCACCAACCTCACGAGACCCTCTTGGGGCATAGCTCCAAAAGGGTCTCGTAAGGTTGAGGTATGGCCAGCGTGAGGTTAAGCCTGAACTGGCACTTCGGCGGCGGTCGTGACGGTGATGTTTACGTCGATGTTGCCGCGCGTGGCGCGCGAGTAGGGGCAGCCCTGGTGGGCCTGGGCCACGATGTCTTCAGCCTGGGCCTGGTCCACGCCGGGCAGGTTGGCGTGCAGGGCCACGCCCAAGGTGGGCAGGTTTTCGTCGTTCATAAACAAGTCAACCTTGGCGTCAATAGAGATTTCGCCCACGTTGACTTTGGCCTGGCGCGCGACGTGAATCACGGCGTTGCCGAAGCAGGCGGCGTAGCCGGCGGCGAAGAGTTGCTCGGGGTTGGTAGCGCCTTCGCGGGCACGGCCACCGAGGGCGCGGGGCATGGTCAGCTCCAGGGTGAGCACATGGTTATCGGACTCGATACGACCGTCGCGGCCGCCGATGGATTTGGCCTGGGAAGAATGCATGATGGTTGCCATGAGGAAGAAAATTGAAGGGTGAAAAGTGAAAAAGAAAAAGTCGTTTTACCCGACGCGCACCACGATTTTGCCGAAGTGCGCGCCGCTGCCCAGGTGAGCTAGCGCATCCTTAGCGGCTTCGAAGTCAAACGTCTGGCTGATAATGGGCTTGAGCTGGTTGCGGTCGAAAGCCTGCATCAGGTCGGCCAGCATTTGGGTGCTGCCCACGTAAATGCCTTGCAGGCGCTGGGTGGCCAGGCCCAGGCCACGCAGGTTGGGCACCTCGTCGCTGGGGGCCACGCCACCAATCTGGAAAATGGTGCCGCCCGCTTTCAGGGTTTTGAGCGAGCGGGCCAGCTGGCCAGCCACTTCCACCACGAAGTCCACGCCCTCGCCGCTGGTTAGCTCGCGAGCCTTGGCCTCCCAGTCGGGCGTGGTAGTGTAGTTAATAAGGTGGTCGGCCCCTAAAGCCTTGGCCTGGGCTAGCTTTTCGTCCGAGCTGGAGGTGATAATCACCTGGGCCCCAACCAGCTTGGCAATTTGCAGGGCGAAGATGGACACGCCGCCCGTGCCTTGCAGCAGCACCGTGTCGCTGGGCCGCAGCTGGCCCTGCACGACCAGCGCGTGCCAGGCCGTGACGCCCGCGCACGGAAACGCAGCGGCATCCTCGAAGGAGAACGAGGCGGGCACTTTCACCAGCGCGTCTTCCGGGAAGGCGACGTACTCGGCCAGCACGCCGTCGGTGCTGCCGCCCAGCGAGCGGAAGGTTTTGGCCGCCGTAAACCGGCCGTCGTGCCAGTCGGGGAAGAAATTGGCCGCTACCCGGTCGCCGGGCTGAAACTTGGTTACGCCCGCCCCTACCCCAGTCACTACCCCCGCCGCGTCGCTGAACGGTATCATCGGCAGCGTCTCGCCGGGGTAGCCAAACCAGCCGTTGGCCAGGGCCCAGTCGCGGTAATTGAGCGACGCGGCTTTCACCTGAATCTTCACTTCGTGGTCCCGCACGAGGGGCTCGGGGTAGTCACCGAGCCAAAAGTTGTCGAGGCTTTTGGGGTCGTGCAGCTTATAGGCTTTCATAGGTAAAATATTGTTAGTCAGGTACTTACTTGGCAACAGCCTACGAGAGCAGGTCAATGAGGTGGTGCAGCTCCCGGCGTAGCACCGTCACGTCGTCGCGGGTGAGGGAGTAGCGCTGGCCGAGCTGCGCCGGAATCTGGCGGGCCAGTTCGTGCAGGGCCGCACCGGCCGGCAGCAGCCTGATGAGCACCGAGCGCTCGTCGCGCGGGTCGCGGCGGCGGCTCAGCAGCTCGCGCTGCTCCAGCAGCTTCAGCAGCGGGGTGAGCGTACCCGTATCGAGCAGCAGCTTCTGCCCGATGTCCTTGACGGCCAGCTCCTGGTGCTCCCAGAGCAGCAGCAGCACCAGGTATTGGGGATAGGTGAGGCCCAGCGGCGCCAGCAGTGGCTGGTACACTTTAGTAACGAGCCGCGAAAGGGCGTACACCGGAAAGCACACCTGCTCGTCCAGCTTCAGCTGCGGGTCGAATTCGAAGGACGGGACGGGGCTACTCATAGAGGGAAGCGATAGCAGGTTGCTACCGGTAAAAGCAGCAAGCTATCAAAAAGTTTTATCAAATTACATTTTATCCAATGTAATAACCTGCGAAAAATCCGCCACGCTTCTACCTGTCTGACAGCCGCCGTTTTAGCTACTTTACTTCATTACGCTACCCGTCACTTCCGCACTCAGCGGCGACACGGCGGGGCCGAAGTAGTGCGTGAGCTTGCCATCCGCGCTGACCAGGTATTTCGAGAAATTCCAGTCGGGGGCCTGCTCGTTCCAGCCGTTTTGGCGCGTATTGGTTAGGCATTGGTACACAGCAGCCGGTTCGCAACCACTTATGGCGTTATCCAACTGCCATCCTAGCTGCCTTGGCGCAGAAGTTGGGCTGTACAGACCCTCGTGGGGGCCCAGGTGTTGGATTGGTCCTGCGCTAGGTGGCTTTCATGAGCCATGGTTCCTAGGCCCGCGCCCTGCACGCTATTGTTCGCGTCCTCCTAACTATGCGCTACGGGGCTACTTAGTATTGCCGGTAGGGTGCGGGCCATTTTCATGCATTACCGGAGGCAACCACCCGCTAGTGGGCCACGGCCGCTTTGAGTTATGTAACGACTACCTCCATTTGTTCTGATTGCAATAATGCCGGCGGCTTTACTATCCTTTTCATTGACGGCTTTCTGACGGCTGCATCCACTTGGTTTCGATGCATCGTGGAAAGTGTTGCCCATGTATGCAAGCCTCAGGGCCACGCGTTTCTTAAAAACCGTAGCCAGTTGCCGTGCATCATGCCTTCTATATTTGGCGCGCTGTAGCCCCGCTTGGCCAGCAGCGCGGGTAGTTTTTGCAGGTCAGCAATCGTCTCGAGGTCGTAGGGGCACTGCTCGCGGCCGAAGGCCCCGTCCAGGTCGGTGCCGATGCCTACGTGCTGGGCGCTGCCCGTGAGTTGGCAAATGTGGTCGATGTGGTCCACCACTACTTCCAAATTGCAGCGCAGGGCGCGGGGCGTCGATTGGCCCCGCACCCAGCCGGGCACCAACATCCAGGCATCCAGCGCGGCACCGATGACCGCGCCGCGCGCCGCCAGGGCCCGGATCTGGTCGTCGCTGTACTGGCGGTTGTGGTTCACCAGGGCCCGGCAGTTGTTGTGGCTGGCCCACACGGGCCCCTGGAAGTGGTCGAGCGCCTCCCAAAAGCTCTCGTCGCAGAGGTGGGTGGCGTCGAGGATGAGGTGCAGGCGCGCCATTTCTTTCAGCAGCGCCCGGCCCGGGGGCCCCAGGCCGCCCGTGGCGTCGGTGCCTTGCGCGTAGCGGCCGGGGCCGTAGTGGGCGGGCCCCACGGCGCGCAGGCCGCTAGCGTGCGCCTGCTCCAGGTGGGCCACGGTCACGAGCGAGTCGGCCCCTTCCAGGCTCAGGATGTAGCCGATGGGCTTGCGGTCGGGGGGCGTCGCGTCATCGGCCCAAAGGGCGAGGTGCTGCTCCAGGGTGGCGCGGCTGTTGATTTGCACCAGTTCGCCGGCGGCCTCCATGGCCTGGTACCAGGCCAGCTGGCCCTGGGTGTGGGCCCAGGCCTGGGCCGGCGAGTGCCAGCCGGGCAAGGGGTTGCCGGGGGCCACGTAGCGCGCAATTTGGGTGGCCACCACCAGGCCGACGTTGCCCCGGCGCAGCGCGGGCAGGCTCACCACGGCCCGGCCCCGGTCGGGCTTGTCGGTGAGGCCGGCTTCGCGCGCGTTCAGCGCGGCCACGGGCAGGGTCAGGTCGCGGTTCCACTCCAGCGCGTTCATGCTCAGGTCCAGGTGGGCGTCTACAATCAGCATGGGCTTATACCGTAATGGTGCGGTCGCGCGCGTTGGCGGGCCACGCCCCGGCCAGGTGGTGGTTTTCAACCGCGAAGGCCCGCTCGTAGAGGGCGACCGTGGGGCAAATGTGGTGCGGTAGCCCGTAGAGCAGGTCGCCCAGCTGGTAGCCGTGGCCGGGGCCCGCCTCCACCACCAGGTGCTCTTCGCTGTGGCTCACCACGCGCAGTTCCGGGGCGTTGAGGAACGTGACGCGCCGGTCCAGCGCGCTCTCGGAGGCCACGGCTTTGTGCCCCAAGTCGAGGCACAGCGTGGTGGCGTTGGGCAGCGACACGACCCGGCTCAGCACCAGTGCGGCGGGCACAAACGGCTGCTCGGCGTACGCCCGGCCGTAGCAGCCGTCCCAGTAAATGAACGTGCCGGGGCTGCACTCCACGCCGGGCCGGGCGGCGTGCACGGGAAACGTGGGCGTGCCGCCGGCCACCACCACCGGGTCGAACCCCGCGGCCCGCAGCTGCCCGGCCAGCGCCTCCACCGGCGCGAAGGCGGCGTGGCAGCGCGCGGTGCGCACGGCCAGGTCCTCGTTGTGGAGGTGGCCGTCGTAGGCGTGCAGCCCCACTACTGCTAGGTGGGGCAGGGCCGCGCACTGCTGGTACAGGGCCCCGGCCGCCGCCGGGGCAATGCCCGAGCGGTTCATGCCCACGTTCAAATCGATGAACACCCGCACCGCCAGGCCCGCGGCGGCGCCCAGCGCCCCGAGCTGCGCCGCCGCCGCGGGGTGGTCAACCAGGCAGGCAAACCGGGTGGCGGGGTAGCGCTCGGTGAGCGCCACGAACCGGGCGGCTTTGGGCCCCACGGGCTGGTAGGCCAGCAGCACATCGGGCACTTGGCACTGGCCCAGCAGCTCGGCTTCGGCAATGGTGGCGCACTTGAACTTGGTGATGCCGGCGGCCAGCGTCAGCCGCACGGCCGCTGGGCTTTTGTGCGTTTTCACGTGCGGCCGCAGCCGGGCCACGTCGTCGATGCTCGCCGTTAGTTGCGCCAGGTTGCGCCGCACCCGGTCGGGGTACACCACCAGGGCGGGCGTGTCGAGGGCCTCCGCATTCAAAATTTTGAACCACTCCTCCATAGCCGGGCTGTTAAAAACCAATTACGCCAACTCAAACAAGGCCTCGATTTCCACCGGAATGTTGTCGGGCAGCGAGCCAAAGCCCACGGCGCTGCGCACGCCCACGCCAAGGTCGGGGCCCCACACCTGCACGAAGAGCTCGCTGCACCCGTTGATGACGTAGGGGTGCTTCTCAAAATCGGGCGTGCAATTGACCATGCCCAGCACCTTGATGACGCGCTTGACCTTATCGAGGCTACCCAGGTGGGCCTGGATGGTGGCCAGGATGGCGAGGCCCACCTGCCGGGCAGCGCGTTTGCCTGCTTCTTGGTCGAGGCCGGCGCCGATGCGCCCGATTATCAAGCTTTTATCGTCCTGCACGGGGCCGTGGCCCGACACGTAGAGGTACTTGCCGTCCACCAAGCACGGCTTGTATACGCCCAGCGGGGCGGGAGCCGGCGGCAGGCGCAGGCCAGTTTGGGCAAAGTTTTCGTCGGGGGTAGGCATCAGAAATGAACTGGATAAATGGGTGATTGAGCAGCAAAACGCCGCCTAGGCCCACCAGACCCGCCAGGGCTTCCATGACGGACCAGGAGCAGAGCGTGTTCTTAACGCTGGGGTTAAAGTATTCCAAACAGCCAAAAGCCAGCACAGCTTGGCGGTACAGGTACACTGACTTAAAAACTGCTATCTATTACGCAGGCTTTTGCTATTACCAAATCGGGCGTGTCCTGCTAAACCGATTTTAGCTCAAAGCTTGCTCGCACTTCTTGACTTTTAATGCAGTCCACATCAAATGGTTATTTAAGGCAAATAAGTAGTCAGCACACAGCAAAACTGCTTTTGAATGCTATTTTTTTGCTGAGTCAAGCACTGGTTGGGGCAGGTAAATCAGGTTCTGTTCCGCCACTGCTGCTTCACTGCCGCACCACCTTCAGCACCAGGGGCCCCGCGGGCAGGGCCACGCGCAGGTAGTACACGCCGGCCGCTAGGGGCCCCAGGTCCAGCGGGTACTGCCAAGCGTCGGCGTTTTTAGTGGCTTGGGCGGCCCACACGGTGCGGCCCAGCGCGTCGAGCAGGCGCAGGGCCACGGGGCCCCGCTGGGCGTTGGCGAGGGCGAGGGTGGCCGCGCCGGTGCTGGGGTTGGGAAACACCGCGGCACCGGCCGCAGCAGCGCTGGGCTGGGCAGCCAGCACGTTCACGATGCTGAAATTCTGGTCGGAAATAGCGAAGAAGATGTTGCCCACGGCCCGCACCATCACCCGGGCCGTGGCGGTGAGGGGCGTGCCCGCGGGCACGGCCACCGTGGCCGCGCCGGTGTTGGGGGCCCCGGCCAGCAGCACGGTGGGGTAGGTGTAGCCGCCGTCGGTGCTCAGCAAAATATCGACCTGCGCGGCGCCGATGGGGGCCCCGGCGGTACCGGCCACGTCCCAGGCCACGGCGGCGTTGGTGCCGGGCTGCCACTGCGTGCCGGCGGCGTTGGGCTGCTGCACCCGAAAGGGCCCCGCGGTGCCGATGACGGCCACGGAGGTCGAGTCGTAATCGACGCCGCCGCCGCCGGCGCGGTTGTCGCGGGCCACCAGGCGAAAGTGCAGCCGCCGGGCGTAGGTCGGCAGCCGCTCGCCGATGGTTTGCACGTTGCCCACTACGTCGCTGATTTGCGGGAACGTGCGGGTGGGCGAAGAACTGGGCGCGAAGGGCCGGAACAGCGGCGCGTTGCCGGTGGGGCTAGCAATGGGCGAGGTAACCGAGTCGCGGTCAAATTCTTCCCAAGCGTAGGTCAGGGCGTCGCCGTCGGGGTCGGTGGCTCGGCCGGTGAGGGCGAAGGGCGTTCCCAGCGGGATGCGGTAGCCGGGGCCCGCCACGGGCACCGGCGGGCGGTTGCCGGTGCCCGTGGCCACCGCGCACGTGCCCTTCGTGCCCAGGAACGCCAGGATTTCGTCGTAGCTGCGCGAGTGGAAGTAGGGCAGGCTGTTGGCGGCGATGTTCTCGGGCGCGCAGATGCCGGCGTAGGCCATGATGGTGGCGCCGCTGCCCGGCTCGTAAGCCGAGCGGGGCGAGCGGTTGGCGCCGCCGCAGTCGCCGCCCGTGCCGTTGAAGGTGTGGGTGGCCCCGAACTGGTGCCCGATTTCGTGGGCCACGTAGTCGATGTCGAAGCCGTCGCCGGTGGGGCTGGCCTGGCCGCTCACGCCGCCGGCCTTCTCGGTGAGGTCGCAGGCCGAGGCCACGTAGGCAATGCCGCTGCCGCCCGTGCTGAACACGTGCCCCAGGTCGTAATTGTTCGTGCCCAGGATGCGGTCGAGGTTGGTCTGGTTTTGTTCCAGCATGGCCGTGCCGCTGCTGTTCGAGTACACCGGGTTGGCCACCGGGGCCCCCGCACCGCTGAGGAAAATCACCTGGTCCTCGCCCGCCACCAGCACCAGGCGCACGGCCAATTCCCGCTCGTACACCCCGCTCACGCGGTTGATGGACGTGGCCACGGCGGCCAGCACGCTCGCCACCGTGTTGCCCTGGGTGAGCGAGTATTCCGGCGTGCACGCCACCGCCAGCCGAAACGTGCGGAGCTGCGCGCCGTTGGGCTGCCCGGCCGTGGCGGCCAGCCCCGCGCCGGGGCCCGGGCCGCTCGTCAGGCACGCCCACGCGGTGGGCACGGGGTCGCTCTTAGCGAAGGCCACGGCGTGGGCGCTGTCGCCGGCCGGGTCCACGTAGTAGGCCCGGCCAGCACTGAGCACCTGGGCGTGGAAGCCCCCGGGCCCCACGTCGAGGCGGGCGGTGGCGGTGGGGTCGTCGAGGCCCTGGGCCTCGTAGGTTTGGATTTGGGGAAAGCGCGCGGCCAGCGCGGGGGCCAGTACCGGCACCGGCCGCACCCGGTAGCGCTGGGTGCCACCCCCGGGCAGCGGCAGGCGCAGCACCGCGCCGGCCGGCCGCAGGGCCGCCCGCACGGCGGGCAGGTCGATGCGCAGGGCGCGGCCCTGGCGCTGGGCCGCGGGCAGCCGGGCGGCGGCGGCCCGCGCCAGCGGCTGGTCGGCAAACCAGGCTTGCTGGGCCCGGGCGGGTAGCGAAAGCAGCAGCAGCAACGCGGCCAGGGCCCCCAGCCCGCGCCCACCGGTGCGCCGGCCCGGCGTGGTAAAAAATGACGTCATGGGGCCGTTAACGAGCGAAAAGCGGGGCTGGTATCCGGCGTCAAGTTACGCCCGGCGAAGGACTTTAGCGGGCTTTGGCGGCGTCGCCAAAGCCCGCGCTGCCGCCCCGCTACGCGTCGGTTTTGAGCAGCACTACTTGGGCGCGGTCGGCGGCGCTGATTTTGCGCCGGAAATCGACGTAGCCGGCGTAGGACGCGGCGGGCAGGTGCAGGCGGGGCAGTTCGAGGCGGCGCACGTAGCGCACGGTGCCGTCGGGCAGGGTTTGGTAGCTAGCGGAGTAGGTGCCGTAGGCGGTGGCCAGCTGCACGGGGGCGGGCAGCGTTTCGGGCTGCAAACCGGCCGCGAAGTGCAGCCGCACGGTGTCGGCCTGGAGGCTGGCGCGGGGCACCCAGAGCGCGGTTTGGCGGGCCCCCACCTGCGCGGGCAGGGCGGGCAGCCGGCTCAGCAGGTTGGGGCTCACGAACACGCGCTTGCCGCTGGGCGGGGCGTAGCCGGGCAGGGCCAGCCCGAGGGTTTCGACCACCCCGGGCGTGCCCGCGCCGGGGGTAGCTGCCAGCCCAAACTTGCTGATGGTGAACGTGGACAGCCGCAGGTGCTCGGCCACGTACTGCTTCTGGTCGGCGGGGCTCAGCTCGTGCAGCACCTGGGCGTAGGCGTCCTGCTCCTGGCCGGTGCGCAGGGTGCGGGCGGTGGCCGTGGCGGCCCCGGCGGCGTCGAGGTACAGGTCGATGCGGCGCTCGCGGCGGTTGTCGGCGCAGCGGTAGCGGGGCGTGGCCACCACCTGCCCGCCCTTGGGCGTGAGCAGCAGGGCGTGGCGGTTGCCGGTGAAGCTGCCCATGTAGCCCAGGGCGGTGGTTTGGCTGGTGCACTCCAGCCACAGCGTGTCGGGGCGGCCGGCGGTGGCCAGCGGCACGCACACCACGACGTGGTTGAACTGGTTGCTGGGGAAGTCGGGGCGCAGGTCGGCGTGGTCGGCGCCGGCCCCGATGAGGGCCACGTAGGCGGGCACGCCGGCGGTGGCCAGCAGGGCCATGGTGTAGTTGCTCAGGGCCTTGCAGTCGCCGTAGCCACTGGTGGCTACGGCGCTGGCCGGGAAGGTTTGCCAGCCGCCCAGGCCCAGCTGCACCGAAATGTAGCGGGTGCTGCCTTGCAATAAATTGTACAGCCGGGCCACGCGGGTGCGCGGGTCGGGCGCGTCCTTGATCAGCTCGGCTACCTTGGCAATGGTAGCGGGCGGCAGCACGGCGCGGCCGGCGTTCAGCTCGTAGTTCCACTGGCCAAACGACTGCCAGGTGCTGGCCGAGCCGGCGTGGCCCTGCACCTCGAACGCGCCGGGGGCCAGGGCCACGCCGGGCGTGGTGTCGGCCAGGGGCGGGGCGTTGTCTTCCTCGTCGAGGGCGGGGCGGTCGGCCAGGGCCCAGGCGTACTGTGCCTGGTTGCCGGCGCTGGTGCGCTGCACGGGGGCCCCGGCGGGCCACTGCCGCTCCTGGTAGCGCAGGGGCAGGGCGGCGGGCGTGCTCACGCGCAGGGTGGCGCTCTGCACGGCCAGGCCTTCCTCGTCCTGGGGCTGCCAGGTGGGGTAGGAGAGGGTGTTGTCGGACACCACTTCGTAGTCGAACTCCACGGTGTAGGGCACCTGGGGCTGGCGCAGGTCGGCATAGCGCACGCGCGCGTCGGTCATCAGGCTGCCGCCGGCGTCGCCCACGCCCTGGTCGTGGATTTCGCTGGCCCGCAGCTGGTGCAGCAGGCGGCCGTCGGCGTCGTACACGGCCCCGCGCAGGTAGCCGATGGCGTTGAGTGCGTCGTAGCTCAGGATGGTGCGCCCGAAGGCGTCGCCGCCCGCGTCGAGCACCGTGATGACCTTGTGCACGGTGTGCACCAGGCGGCTGGCCGATTTCACGGTCACCACTTCGTCGTCGGCGCGCAGCACGGCGTGCGCCCCCTCGCGCAGGGCCGCCGGAATGTCGGCCACGGAATATTTCGGCTCGGGGGCCAACCGCGCGGGCAGCGGGGCCCGGGCGCCGCCCAAGGGCAGGGCAAACAGCAGCGCGAGCAAGTTTTTGGCTTTCATAGGGAAGGAAGTTCTAATAAGATAGGGCCCCTAGAGGGGTGTTAATGAGTCGGTATTCGGAGCCCACCGGTTGTACCGCCAAGCACAGCTTGGCGGTACAACCGGTGGGCCTAGCCACAGAGCTGCTTAAGCTTTCTTTTTGATGACGAGCTTTTCGGCCTGCTTCTCCAGCATGAGGCGGTAGAACTCGCGCAGGTGCGTGTACTCGGCGGCGGTGTACACGGGCTTGCGCAGGGCCAAGCGGCTGGTGAAGTTCACCGTGGTGCCGATGGTGGCCACGTTGAAGAGGTAGCGGCCGCCGCCGTCGGGCAGGTCAATGATGGCGTTTTTGGGCGTTTCGGCCAGCTCGTAGCCATCGGGCAGCGTGAGGGCCACGAGCAGCATTTCCTCCTGCGGGGCCCCAAAATCCACCGGGTACTGCCGGTCTTCGTGGCGGAACGGGTTTTGGCTGGCGCCGAACTCGCGCAACGGGCTCAGGTACAGGGTGCCGGCCGGAGCGTTGTCGTCGGCCGCCTGGGTGAAGGAGTAGTCCAATGCAAACGGGGCTTCCGCCGATTCGTGCTTGGCCACGGCGGCCTGCGGCACGGTCCAGGCCGTGTGCTGGCGGCCAATTTCGGCCAAGTACTTCTTCTCGCCCAGCTTGGCCAGCTCGCCGCGGGCGTCGGCCCCGGCGTAGCCGGCGTACTCTTCGTGCACCTGGCCGGCCAGGGCCCCCTGGGCGTCCAGCGCCAGCTTCACCTGTTGGAGGTGCACGTGGCGCTGCTGTGGGCTCAAATCAACCCAGCGGCTGGCCTCGGCCGCGGGCATGATGAGGCGGCCGGTTTGGCTGAGGCAGCGCTCGGGCAGCGTGCCGCAGGGCAGGGCGGGGTCGGTGGCGTCCACCAGCAGGTCCTTGCCGTCGGCCAGCGGCACCAAGGCCACCACGTAGTTGAACTTGGCCAGCAGCGGAAACCGCTGGTCGACCCGGCCGTGGGTGCGGGTGCTCAGCAGCACGGGGTGGGCGGGCAAGCCGGCCTGGCGCAGGGCGGCAATGAGCAGCAAGTTCACGTCGGCCGACGTGCCGCTGTGGGCGTCGTAGGCCTTGCGCAGGTTGCCGTCGGTGGCGTAGCGGTTGGTGCCGTTGTAGCGCACGGCGGCCAGGATGATTTGGCGCACGGCGGCGGCGCGGGCGGCCGGGTCGGGGTACTTCGCGCCCAGGCCCTGCACCTGCTCTTTCAGGAAGCCGCCGCGGCCGCACTGCAAGCCGAAGTCCTCGTCGGCCAGCAAGTCGGTGTTGATTTTCTCCCAGGTGTCGAGCACCGGCTGGTAGGGTTGCCCGGGCATGTGGGTGCCGGCCAGCTGGAAGTCGAGCTTGGCCACGTAGTCGTCGGTGGTGGTCATGTAGGGCTCCTCGCGCAGCACGGGCACGTCCTTCATGGCCCAGCGGTAGTTGGTCACGCGCCCGGTGAGCACGTCGTTGCTGGCGGCCTCGCGCACGTTGCCCCCGCGGAAGCCGCCGCCGCCCTCGGTGAAGCCGCCCGCGGTGTGAACCGTGTACTGGCCGCCGCCCTCCTCGTGGGTGTTCACGGCCAGGGGCACGTAGCCCTGCATCAGCATTTTGTAGTCAAAATATTCCGGGATGGCCGCCCGGTACTCGCTCCAGCGCACCGGGTAGGGCCCCTGAAACGTCCAGTCCTGGAGGTTCACCAAGAAGTCCGACGTCACGGTGTAGGCGTACTCCACCACGGCGCCCTCGCGCACGTCGGGCAGCGTGAACTTGCGCACCCGCACGTTGGCCGTGCGTTCTTCCACGAAAGACTTGCCGGCGTCGAGCTTGGTTTTTTGCACCTGCCCGCCCACCAGGTTGTAGGTGGTGCCGCGCAGGCCACTGAGGCGCTCTTCCTGGTTGTTGCGGTGGTAGAGGGGCACGAGCACGGTGGCGGCGTCGTAGCCGGCTTTTTTCAGGATTTTGATGCGCGTCACCCGGTCCGTTTCGAACTGGAAGCTGTTGCCGTTGATGCGGAAGCGCGTGGCGCCGTAGTCGCTCAGCACCACGGCCGCCGCCGCGCTGTCGCCCGCAAACGACTCGGCTCGGAATTCGAGTGGGTCGGGCTTGCCCAGCTTCGCGGGGTCGGCCGGGCCCTGGGCCAGGGCCCCGGTGGTGGCCAGCAGCGCCGGCAGCAGCGCCCACCGGCGCGCCGCAACAGAAAGTAACGGAGTAATCATACGCAGGAAAAGGAAGGGGTAGAGGGTGGAAGAAGGATAGGTAAAAGGGCCCCGGCGGTCGGGGCCCCGCGTTAGGCTTTCTTTTTGATGACGAGTTTTTCGGCCTGCTTTTCCAGCATGAGGCGGTAGAACTCGCGCAGGTGGGCGTACTCGGCGGCGGCGTACACGGGCTTGCGCAGGGCCAGGCGGCTGGCCAGCTGCACCGTGCCCCCGAGGCTGGTGACTTGGTACACGAAGCGGCCGCCGTTGTCGGGCAGGTCCACCACCGTGGGCTTGGGGGTTTCGGCCAGCTCGTAGCCGGCGGGCAGGGCCAGGGCCACGAGCAGCGTTTCCTCCTGCGGGGCCCCGAAGTCGACGGGGAAATTGCGTTCTTCCTGGGTGAAGGGGTTTTGGCCGTCCAGGAATTCGCGCAACGGGCTCAGGTACAGCGTGGCGGCCGGGGCCCCGTCGTCGGCCGGGCGGGTGAAGGCGTAGTCCAGGGCCAGGGGCTTCTGCACCTCGTCGCGCGCGCCCACGGCCACCGGGGCCAGCACCCAGGCCGCGTGCCGCTGGGCCAGCTGGGCGGCGTACTTCTTCTCGCCGAGCCGGGCCAGCTCCTCGCGGGCGTCGGCCCCGGCGTAGCCGGCGTATTCCTCGTGCACTTGGCCGGCGAGGCCGCCCTGGGCGTCCAGCGTCAGGCGGGCCTGGCGGAAGTGCACGCGGCGCTGGCTGGGGCGCAGGTCCACCCAGCGGCCGTCGGCCGCGCCGGGCCCCGGCGCAATGAGGCGGCCGGTTTGGTTGAGGCAGCGCGCGGGCAGCGTGCCGCAGGGCAGGGCGGGGTCGGTGGCGTCCACCAGCAGGTCGTGGCCCTCCGCGTCGGGCACCAGGGCCACCACGTAGTTGAACTTGTCGAGCAGCGGGTACGCCTGGTTCACGCGGCCGTGGCCGCGGGTGCTCAGCAGCACGGGGTGGGCGGGCAAGCCGGCCTGGCGCAGGGCGGCAATGAGCAGCAAGTTCACGTCGGCCGACGTGCCGCTGTGGGCGTCGTAGGCCTTGCGCAGGTTGGCCTCGGCGGCGTAGCGGTTGGTACCGTTGTAGCGCACAGCAGCCATAATGGCTTGCCGCACGGCGGCGGCGCGGCCGGCCGGGTCGGGGTGCTGGGCGGCCAGGGCCCCCATCTGCTCCTTTAGAAAACCGCCGCGCTCCAGCTGCTGGCCAAAGTTTTCGTCGGCCAGCAGGCGGGCGTTGATTTTGGCCCAGCTGTCGGTCAGGTCGCGGTATTCCTGCTCGGGCCACTGTTCGCCCAGCAGCTGGAAATCGATGCGCGCCTCGTAGTCGGCCGGGGCGGTGGTGTAAGCCTCCTCGCGCAGGGGCGGCACGTTTTGCAGGGCCCACTGGTGCTGCTCGGTGGGCGCGGCAATGCTGAGCGAACCGTTGGTGATGCCCGCCCCGGCCCCGCTGGCAATCTTGTGGTCCACCAGCAAGTTCGTCGAGCCCACCGTGGTTTTATCGACGGCCAGCGCCTGGTTGCCTTGGTAAAGGATTTTGTACTTGTAAAACACCGGAATGCTGGTGCGGTACTCGCTCCAGCGCACCGGGTAGGGCCCCTGGAACACCCAGTTTTGGAAATTGAACAGGAAGTCCGACGCCAGCGTGTAGGCGTACTCCACCACGGCGCCCTCGCGCACGCCGGGCAGCGTGAAGCGGCGCACGCTCACGCGCGGGCTGCGCTTTTCGAGGAACACGCCGGTGGCGTCGAGCTTGGTTTTCTGCACCTGCCCGCCCACCAGGTTGTAAGTGCAGCCGCGCAGGTTGGTGGTTTCTTCCTGGTCGCCGTCGCGGTGGTAAAGCGGAATTTCGACCGTGGCCGCGCCGTAGCCCGACTTCTTGAGAATCTTCACCCGCGTCACCCGCTCGAACACCACCCGGAAGCCGTCGCGGTAGCCCACCAGGCGCGAGCGGCCGTAGTCGCACAGCACCACGGCCCCGGCGGCGCTGTCGGCCGCAAAGGGGGCCGCGGTCAGGTCCTGGGCATCGATTTGCCCAAATTTAACGGGCTCGGTTTGGGCCCGGGTCACCGCCGCACTGCTCAAAAATAGAACTATAGCACTACAGCGTAGAAGTAAAGGCAGGCGCATCCAGAAAAGGCAGAAAAAAGTAGGAAAGGGCGGTTAAAACTACTGCCTTTGTTCAAAATTCCCGCATTCTTCATCTGGCTTTTTTACGCCGCGCGGGCCGGCGCTTGGGCCGGGCGGCGGCGCAGCAAAAACGCCAGGGCCCCCAGCACGCTGGCCAGGCTGGCGGCGTGCACCCACGGCAGGCGCCCGGGCTGGTTGTCAAACACCCAGCCCGCCAGCAGGGCCCCCAGGCCGATGCCGGTTTCGAGGGCGATGTACATGGTGGCCACGCCGCGGCCGCGGCGCTCGGGGTGGCTCAGGTCGACGGTCCAGGCGTAGAGCGTGGGCGAGTTCAGGCCCGTGCCCAGCCCGAACACCACCGCCCCGGCCAGAAACACCGGCACCGACGGGGCCCACACCAGCAGCGCCAGCCCCCCAGCCAGCATGCCCGCCGACCACCGCAGCACCGCCACCCGGCCGTACGTGTCCGACGACTTGCCCGCCACCAGCCGCACCGCCAGCGAGGCCCCCGTGAAGCAGATGTAGAACAAGCCCTTGGTGGGCCCCGCCAGGCCCAGCAGCCGGCTCTGGTCCGGTATCACCGTCAGCACTGCTCCGTACGGGAACATGCACAGCAGCGTCACCAGCGCCGGCGCAAACACCTGGGGCTCCAGCACTTCGTGCCAGTTCAGCTTCAGCAATGAAAAACTGAAGCGCTGCCGCTGGGCCTGGGGCAGCGTTTCGGTGAGGGTGCCCTGCACCAGCAGCGAGAGCAGCGCCAACCCGCTGGAGCAGTAGAACATGGCGTTCAGCGAGTAGTGCGCGGCCACCCACGAGCCGAAGGCCGGGCCGGCGGCCATGCCCAGGCTGCCCGTCACGCCAAGCAGGCCCATGGCCTCGCCCCGCCGCGCCACGGGCACGATGTCGGCAATGAACGCAGCCGTGCCCGTGGGCTTGAAGCCCGTGCTGAACCCGTGCAGCAGCCGCAGCCCCAAAAAACCCGTGACGGTGAGCGCAAACGGGTAGAAAAACCCGCACACAAAGCAGACCAGCGACCCGAACACCATCACCGGAATGCGCCCCACCGTGTCGGCCAGCTTGCCGCTGAACGGCCGGCTCAGGCCCGCCGTGAGCGTGAACAGCGCGATGATGAAGCCCTTGTATTCGCCTCCGCCCAGCCGGGTGAGGTGGTCGGGCAGTTCGGGCAGCAGCAGGTTGAAACTGGCAAAAAACAGGAACGACGACAGGCACATCAGCCAGAAACCGGCGGTGTACGGCCGGGTGGCGGGGGCAGCGGCAGCGGTGATGGGGGCCATAGGGCCCCAAAGGTCGGGCCCCGGGCGGCTTTTAATAATTATTTAATCCCAGAATTGCCTCCGCAATTAATAACGATGAAAACGTTAAGTAATAATAACGTTAGGAATAAAATAAAAAATGCTGTCTGAACGCGTTGGTAAAATAAAGTAAGTGAGCGAAAAATGCTTCGTTGTTAAGAACGTACGGCGTACGGCTTACCGGCTCGGTTTAACCTCGGTACTAGGCTCATCACTAGTTGAGCAGCCTGCGTGTAAGAGGTTTTTTATCGGATGCAAATATAATTTTTAACTGAACACTGCATAATTTAAAGTGTTGAATAGCCGTAACTTATCTCTATAAATAACTATATTGTTTTGGTTGTAAACATATAAAAAATTGAATTTATCTTTGGAGTGTTGAATGATTTACGAATTAATGCAGTAAATTAACAGCAAATTCATAAACGGCTCGTTGCAGTTCTGCGTGAATTTATTTCCAAAATATCACAAAACCCAAGGACTTTTCTAATGGAAAGGAAAACCCAACTGGACTTTTTACGAGGACTTTTCTTAATTATTATAACCATAGATCACTTCTTGGTTTTTAATAGCGTGATCAGGTTTTTTACTTACGAGTTTGTGGGTTGGGTTACCGCGGCCGAAGGGTTTGTGTTTTTGTCAGGGCTGACGGCGGGCCTCGTCTACACACACAGGTTTTCGGGTAAAGCCGAACAAATGGTTGTGGCAGCATCGAGGAAACGTGCCTGGATAATTTACAGAAATCACATATTGTTATTTCTGTTGGTGGCCTTAATTGCGGTCAGCGGATTTGGTAAAAGTTTTTGGGCAGAGGATTACGTTGCGTTTACTCAGAAACCCGTATTGGCCATTATAGCTGGCTTTTTTTTGGTATACCAGCCAAAGTATATGGATATTCTGCCCATGTATTTTGTGTTTATGCTTTTCGTTCCCGTCATTATCAAAGCCTTTCGAAAAGGTTATATTAAGCATTTATTAGCAGGTTCCATAATTTTATATATCGTTGGCTTTACTAATGGCTGCTACAATTTTACGGGCCTATTAGATAAAGAGTTGGCGCTCGAAACGGGCACGTTTAATATGCTGTGCTGGCAATTATTATTTTTTATGGGATTGCTTTTAGGTTATTTGTACTACAACGGTAAAACTCAAAAGTGGCAAGTTGATCGGCGTTTATTCACGGTTTCTGTCGTAGTAGTAGGGGCTCTCTTCGTTGGGAAGATGATGTTCGCACGAGTTGATTCTTTAGATTCCGTGCTGCACTACTTTGCCTTCAAGACGTATTTAGGGCCTTTGCGGCTATTGAATTTTGCTGCTCTTGCATCGATTATAACGTATGCAGCTTCCAAATGGCCCCAATGGTTTAAAGCTAAACCAATTAATTACCTCGGCCGCCATTCTTTAGAGGTTTTTTCGTTCCACATTTTACTCCTCATGCTGCTGGAGCCATTTGAAGATTACCTGAGTAATCTATGGGCGCTGAGGATCACGAATTCGCTTTACCTGTATCCATTGGGTACCTTGATGATCATTTTGCTGGTAGTGCCCGCCTTGTTTTTGGCGCCGACCTTATTTAGTAAAAGGCCATACTTGTTTTTTCGCGGTGGCCCATCTATTCAACAGAAAGCAATAATTAATGCGACGGCGAGCACAGTGGCCAAAAACAAGGAATATGAGAGCGAGATCTGCTGCGATGAACCAGTGGACGCTGGGTCCCCAAAACCGGTGGTTTGGAGCCGGGCAGCAGAGGCCGTTGCGGCTATTTCCGAATAATAGTTACGTCCCTAAATTCGACGTTGATGGCTCGGCCCTGGCTGGTGTTGTCGTAAATCGGGCAGGATAGCAACTTAAGAGCCTTGGTAGCAGGCAAAATTTTTGGAATGATGAACGCCGCCTTGGTGGGCACGCCGGCGGCCAAGTTATGCTGGCCCCGCCTACGCTGATGCGGATGTCGTACGTTGCACATTGCTCGCCTTCGTTGTCAACAGCTTTGACGTTCCCATACTGCAAGTCGCGGTTGGCCCCCGCGTTCGTCAGCAAGAGCGTGACGGTTACGGTTTGGATTTTGGCGTTGCCTTCGCATTTGGCAAGCGCGAGTTCTACTTTTTGCACTGTTCGCCGTTGCGCCGGAGCGGCCACGGGCGCAGTTTGGGCCCCGGTGGCCGCCAAGGTCAGCTGGTGCTCTGGGCTGGACAGCAAGCCTTTGCGCAAGTTTGCGTTTTCGAACTCTAGCTTGGCCACCTCTACTTTCAACTTTTCGCATTCGTCGGCCGTTGGCGTGGTTTGCGCCGGGGCAGCCGACGCTGAGAGCAGCAGCGCAAGGCCGCCAAGGGTGAGTTTTGCCGGGTTGCGCGTCATCGGAGAGCACAGTGAGCGAAAGATTTAGTGAAAGGGGCAAGCCGGCTGGTAGGGCTGGCTCGTAGCAGCCAACGCCAGGGCGGGAACCGTGCGGCTGCGCTGCAAAATAGGCCCGCTGTGCCAAGTGCGCACCGGTTGGGGCCCCGGCCGGCGTGGTACATTCGCGCTCGTTGCCGCGCCCGGGGCTCCACCAGATGCTTTGCGTTTCGCTTTTATGAACCCGACCACCAAGTACGCACTCCTCGCTTTTTGCGGCCTGGGCCTGAGTGCCGCGCCCGCTGCTGCGCCGCCGAAAGGTGCCAATGCCTTGCCCGCCAGTGACCTGCTCGCCTACGGCCGCTACCGCCTCACCGACGCCAAGCAGCTGGAGCTCATCAGCTCGGCGGTGCACTTCGGGTTTAGCTTCGAGGGCACGCAGTGCGAAATCTTTGCGTCTTTGCCAGGAGCCGATGGGCACAACTACCTGCAGTACGAACTCGACGGCGTGTACCAGCGCCGCCTGCGCATCGACGGCAACGCGAAAACCCCGCTGGTGCTCACGGCCCCGGGCCCGGGCCGGCACACGGTGTGGGTGTACAAGGCCACCGAAGCCCACACGGGGCCCATTCTTATCCAAAAGGTAACCGGCAAACGGCTGAAAGCCCTCCGCGAACCGGCCGCGCCGCTGATTGAGTTCATCGGCAACAGCATCACCTGCGGCGCGGCCATGGACGCGTCGGAAGTGCCCTGTGGCACCGGCGCCTACCACGACCAGCACAACGCGTACCAGGCCTACGGGCCCCGGGTGGCCCGGGCGCTGGGGGCCCGCTTCGTGCTGAGCAGCGTGAGCGGCATCGGGGCCTACCGCAACTGGAACAGCGACGGGCCCACCATGCCCCAGGTGTACGAAAAAACGGATTTCCAGGAAGGCAGTCCGCAACGGTGGGACTTCGGCACCTTTACGCCCCAAGTGGTTAGCATTGCATTGGGCACCAACGATTTGAGCAACGGCGATGGCAAGCGTGCGCGCCTGCCCTTCGACAGCGCCCAGTTTGTAGGCCGCTACCTGGCGTTTGTGGGGCTGGTGAAGTCGAAGTACCCCAAGGCCCGCATTGCCCTGCTCAGCAGCCCGATGGCCAACGGCCAAAACCGCACAAAACTGCAAAATTGCCTGACGGCCGTCAAAGCCACCACCGACGCCGCCCACCCCGCCGACCAGCCCGTGGCCCTCTACTTCTTCCAGCCCATGCAGGCCCGCGGTTGCAACGGCCACCCCAACGTGGAGGACCACGCCATCCTGGCCAAAGAGCTGGAGCCCTTCTTCCGCCCGCTGCTAGGGGCGCACTGAAGGCGGCCCAGCCGGGGTAGGGCACCCCGACGGTTGTCCGACCGGTGCGGGTTTATTGCGGTGGGGCCCGTGCCGGCGCGGTAGGGAGACGGTGCCGCCGCGCCCACGGCCAAGCCGGCCATTTCGTGCGAGGCACAGGGCCGCCCGAAGGCCGGGCACAACTTACGTGCGCCAAACCCGCGCGGGTGCCGCCTAATCGGCCGCCAGGGCCGCCAGGATCACCAGGGCCGCCCGCGCCCGGGTTTTCACCGTGGCTATCGGAATGCCCAACTCCTCGGCTGTTTCGGCCTGGGTGTAGCCGCCAAAATAAAGCAGGTCAATGACTTCGCGCTGCCGAGGAATGAGGGTCTGCGCCAGTTCGCGCAGGCCGATGTGTTCGGGCCGGAAGGCAACGGGGGCCCGCAAGTGCTGGGCCGCCGGCGTGTCCAACGACCGCGTGCCCCGGTAGAAGCGGTGCCCGGCGCTGCGCACGGCGTCGAGGGCGTGGTTGCCGCACACGCGCGCCATCCACGTGAAGAGGCGGCCCCGGCCGGCGTCGTAGCTGGTAATGCCCAGCCACACCTTGAGCAGGCTTTCCTGGAGCAAGTCCTGGGCCTGCGCTTCGTCGGGCACCACGCGCCGGATGAGGGCCAGCAAGGCAGAAGAGTAGTGCTTGTACAGGTACTCAAAGGCCCGTTCGTCGCGTGCGCGCAGCTGCTGCACAAGCCATTTTTCGTCCGTTGCCGCGGGCAACGCCGGTAATGCATTCATAGCAAGAAAGAAGTTGCCCGCGACCGCCAAGGAGGGGCCGGGATTATATATAAAAGGACTAGGAATAGAGCAAGCGGTGTGCTGAGGGCGTGGGCCCGGGCAAGGATAATGGAGTTTTAAGCGCACCAAGCGCAGATTAATTTGGATAGCTTTTTTGAAATAAAAGTCAGTAAGCTGTTTGCCCACTGCGGGAAATAAATGGGTAAAGAGAGGTTGTTGGTAAAAGTATAAATATTGTGACGAATACAATTTTTTTTAATTTTTAGTATCGTAAAATATAAATTTATTAATTATATTGAATTTAAGCGAATTAAATCAAAAAAGTTAGCTTAATATTTATTTGAATTTAAGGCGATAAAATACTTTTAAATAAAAAATACATAGAATAGTACAATTAAATAAAATGCTTTGGTTAGCAACTGGCACCGAGCGTTAGTGAAAAACCGGAGGAGCGTTTGGCAAGCACCAGAAAGGCATTGACTGGCGCCGACTTGCCGGACCCAAGAGCAAATCGTTTCCCCGCAACGGTTGGCTGCCCTGCCAAAACGGCGGCCCGGGCCTTCCGGCCCCAACCTTGCCGGGGCCCCGGTAATGCTTGACTTTCTGAAGACTATCTCCGCCAAAAACCCGAACGGCGGCCGGGGCCCCGACAAGCCCGCCGTGAGCGTACGCGAGCGGGTGGGGGCCCTGCGCCACCTGCCGGCCTTTCTCCACCTCATTTGGCGCACCAGCCCGGCCCTCACGGTGGGCAACGTGCTGCTGCGCCTGCTGCGGGCCGGCCTGCCGCTGGCCACGCTCTACGTGGGCAAGCTCATCCTCGACGACGTGGTGCACCTCACGCGGCTGCCCGCCGCCGCGCGGGCGCTGGGGCCCGTGGGGGCCCTGGTGGCGCTGGAGTTTGGCCTCGTGCTGCTGGCCGACGCCTCGGGCCGCGCCGTGGCCCTGCTCGATTCGCTGCTCGGCGACTTGTTCGCCAACGCCTCGTCCATCCGCCTCATGGAGCACGCCGCCGAGCTGGACCTGGACCAGTTCGAGGACAGCACCTTCTACGACAAGCTGGAGCGGGCGCGCCGCCAGACGCTTTCGCGCTCGGTGCTGATGAGCCAGGTGCTGGCCCAGGGCCAGGACGCCGTGACGCTCGTGCTGCTGGCCGCCGGGCTGGTGGCCTTTCAGCCCTGGCTGCTGGGGCTGCTGCTGCTGGCCGTGGTGCCGGCCTTCCTCGGCGAGAGCCACTTCAACGAGCGCAGTTACTCGCTGAGCCACTCCTGGACGCCCGAGCGCCGCGAACTGGACTACCTGCGCCAAACCGGGGCCTCTGACGAAACGGCCAAGGAGGTGAAAATCTTTGGCCTCTCAGACTTCTTAGTGGAGCGCTTCCGTACGCTTTCCGACCAGTTTTATGCCCAGAACAAGGGCCTGGCGCTGCGGCGGGCGGGGTGGGGCACGGTGTTCGCCGCCGTGGGCGCGGCCGGGTACTACGGGGCCTACGCCTACATTTTGGCGCGGGCCGTGGCCGGGCAAATCTCTATTGGCCAGCTTACCTTTCTGGCCGGCTCGTTTGCGCGGCTCCGGGGCCTGCTTGAGGGTATTTTGAGCCGCTTCAGCTCGGTGGCCGACGGGGCCTTGTACTTGCAGGATTTCTTTGATTTCTTTGCCCTGCGGCCGAAAATCACGCGCCAGGCGGTGGGCGTCGAAACGGCCCGGCCCTTCCCGCGCCCCATTCGGCAGGGATTTCAGTTTGAAAACGTCGGGTTTCAGTACAAGAATGGTACAAAATGGGCCATCCGCCACCTTTCGTTCGCGCTGCGGGCCGGCGAAAAGCTGGCGCTGGTGGGCGAAAACGGGGCCGGCAAAACCACGCTCGTCAAGCTCCTGGCCCGCCTCTACGACCCCAGCGAGGGCCGCATCCTGCTCGATGGCCACGACTTGCGCGAGTACGACCCCGCCGAGCTGCGCCAGGAAATCGGCGTCATCTTCCAAGATTTTGTGCGCTTCCAGCTGCCGGCGGGCCAAAACCTGGCCGTGGGCCGCATCGACCAGCGCCACAACCAGCCCCGCATCGAAACCGCCGCCCACCAGAGCCTCGCCGATTCGGTGATTGCCAAGCTGCCCGGCGGCTACGACCAGATGATTGGCCGCCGCTTCAGCGGCGGCGTGGACCTGAGCGGCGGCGAGTGGCAGAAAATAGCCCTGGGCCGCGCCTACATGCGCGACGCCCAGCTCCTCATCCTCGACGAGCCCACCGCCGCCCTCGACGCCCGCGCCGAGTTCGAAGTGTTCGAGCGCTTCAAGGAACTCACCCAGGGCAAAACCGCCGTCCTCATCAGCCACCGCTTCAGCACGGTGCGCATGGCCGACCGCATCTTGGTCATCGAAAACGGCCAATTTGTGGAGATTGGCTCCCACGAAGAGCTGCTGGCCAAGGGCGGCCGCTACGCCGAACTGTTCGCCCTGCAAGCCGCGGGTTACCGCTAGGGCCCCGGCTGCGTTAAAGGCGCCGGTGGCGCATCCGCCGGTCTAACCACAAACGCATGGCTTCATCCAAAACGGCGCTCTACACCGCCCTGGCGGCCAACCTGGGCATTGCGGCCACCAAGTTCGTGGCCGCCGGCATCACGGGCAGTTCCGCCATGCTCTCCGAGGGCATCCACTCGCTCGTCGACACCGGCAACGAGTTGCTGCTGCTGCTGGGCCTGCGCCGCAGCCAGCGCCCGCCCGACGAGCAGCGGCCCTTCGGCTACGGCCGCGAGCAGTACTTCTGGTCGTACGTGGTGGCGCTGCTGATTTTCGCGGTTGGCGGGGGCCTCTCGTTCTACGAAGGCGTGGCCCACCTGCGGCACCCCGAGCCGATGAAGGACCCGTTTTGGAACTACGTCGTGCTGGGCATTGCCTTTTGCTTAGACGGTTACTCGCTGCTCACGGCCTGGCGGGCCTTCAACGCGCAGCGGGGCGAACAATCGTTTTGGGCGGCCCTAAAAAGCAGCAAGGACGCGGCCACGTTCACGGTGCTTTTTGAAGACGCGTCCGACGTGCTGGGCTTGCTCATCGCCTTTTTGGGGGTGTTTCTGGGCCACACCTGGCAAAATCCGTACTTCGACGGCGGGGCCTCCATCCTCATCGGGCTGCTGCTGATGGCCGTGGCCGGGGCCCTGGCCAGCCAAAGCAAAGGCCTGCTGCTGGGCCAGGGCGTGGACGCCCCCACCCGTCGCCGGCTCGTGGCCCTCACCGAAGCCGACCCCGCGGTGGTGCAGGCCGTGCGCATCGCCACCATTTACCTGGGCCCCGAGGAGATCACGCTGGTGCAAGGCGTCGCCTTCCACGACGACCTGACGACGGCCGCCATCACCGAGGCCATCGGGCGCGTTCACGCGGCCATCAAGCAGGAGTTTCCCGCCGTGAAGCACGCCTACATGCAGCCCGTGGCCCTGGCCGAAACCGGCGCCGCGGCGTAGCTTTTGGGGCCGGTTTCGGCCGAATAACCCGGCCGGCTGGCGAATAAAAGAACGGCGCACGGGGCCCCCAGGCGCTGTTCCGGACGAGCCCAGCGCGGCTCGCCGGGGCTCGTTGGCTTCACGAAGAAAGCCAAAGCTGGCCGCCAGGGGCCCAAAAACGATGGCTGGCCCCCCGCGCGAGCTGCCCGAGGTAGCGCTTGCATTATGAACGCGTTACGTCCGCGGCGGCGCGTGGGAATTAAAATTGGTTTTGTAACTTGGGGGTTCAATCTTCTTTCTATCCTGTTTGAAATGAAATTTACCCTTGCTTTTTGGCTGGGCTGCCTGCTGGCGGTCGGCTTGCTACCGGGCTGCGTCGCGGGCCGCGAAGCCCGCGTAGAATCAGACTATAGCTACGGCGGGCGGTTCCGCCGC
The DNA here is from genome assembly GCA_050954665.1 of Janthinobacterium lividum. Classification (GTDB taxonomy): domain Bacteria; phylum Bacteroidota; class Bacteroidia; order Cytophagales; family Hymenobacteraceae; genus Hymenobacter. The sequence continues at coordinate 407,959 of JBPBPC010000037.1, read as the reverse complement.
TACCGCTCCTACAACTTCATCACCGGCACGGGCCTGGCCGCCGACACCAGCCACCTGGGCGAAACCCTGCGCGACGCCATCCGGCAGCGCCTGCGCAGCCAGGGCTACCGCCCGGCGCGCGGCAACAACCGCCCCGACCTGCTGGTGAGCTTCCGCATTTTTGAGGGCGACATGCACTTCCACGGCTTCAACCAGGAGGAGCTGACCACGTGGGTGAAAAACAACGACGCCGAGGAAGACGAAACCCCCGACGACCAGCGCCACGTGTACCAGCCCGTGCGCTTGCTGCTGGCCGAGGGTACGCTGCTCGTCACCCTCATCGACGCCCACACCAACCGCGCCGTGTGGAACGGCTACGCCTCGGGCGTGACCGTGCCCGAGGGCCTGCGCGGCGAAGTGGTGCTCGTGCGCTCGGTGCGCTCCATCTTCGACCGCTACCGCATTTTCACCGAGAACTACTTCCAGGGCGGCAACGTGGACGGCTCGGCCAACGGCGGCGGCGAGGCCGACGGCGAGAAGCCGTAGCGCTACCGGCCGGCCCCCGGGGCCCCGTTGCGCACCGCAATCAGCTCGGCCGCCACGCTGATGGCGATTTCCTCGGGCGTGCGGCTGCCGATGGGCACGCCGATGGGGCCCCGCAGCCGGGCCAAGGCTTCGGCCGGGAAACCTTCTTCGGCCAGCACGCGGCGCAGTTCGGCCACCTTGGCGGCGCTGCCCATCACGCCCAGGTAGGCGCCGGGGCGGCCCAGCAGCTGGCGCAAGGCCACGGCGTCGGTGCGGTAGCCCACGGTCATCACCACCACGAAGCGGTGGGGGCCCGGGGGCACGGCGGCGGCCAGCGCTTCGTAGCTGCCCAGCACGTGGCGGTGGTGGGCGTCGTCGTTGGCGGCCAGCGTGGGCAAGTCGGGCCGGTCGTCGAGCACGGTAATTTCAAACTCCAGGGACCCGGCGGCCCGCGCCAGGGCCCGGCTCACGTGCCCGCCCCCCACGATGGTGAGCTGGTCGCGGAACCCCAACTGCTCGCGGTAGTGCCAGTCGGGCCCCGGCCGGTAATCGTAGAACGTGGCCGGGGCCCCGGCCAGCACCCGCAGGCCGCCGGCGGCGCTCAGCTCGAAAGCGCCGACCGCCAGGGCCCCCAGGGCCGTTTCGATGGCCGCCACGGCCGGCAAATTGGCGGGGGCGAGGGGCCACAGCAGCACCTCCTGCTCGCCCGAGCACATCATGCCCGAGCGGTCGGCCGGGGCCCCCAGCCGGTGCACCTGGGGGCGCAGCAGCGGCGCGGCGTCGCCGGCCCGCAGGCGCTGGCGGGCCAGCTCCACCCACTTGTGCTCCATCACGCCGCCGCCGATGGAGCCGGCCGTGGCCGCGGCCGTCACGGCCATTTTGAAGCCTTGGCGGCCGGGGCTGCTGCCTTCGCTCCGCAGCACGCACAGCAGCGCCGCCGGCTGGCCGGCCCGCAAGGCGGCGGCCGCCAGGGCCCAAGCGGGCAAGTCGCGGGGAGGGGAAGGCATTACTCGGTTGACTTGTGTGGTAGTAGAACGTCAGGCAATAGGTTGTCGTGAGTAGGCCACCTTACCAACAAGGAGAACGTCATGCCGAGCGCAGCGAAGCATCTCTACTGCTGAACTAACCATTGATTTGATTATTAGCCGCAGTAGACATGCTTCGCTGCGCTCGGCATGACCGTTTTTTAGGATGGTATAGTTTTCTCAGTTCCTAATTTCTCAGTCCCGCACCACCGTGCCGGTGATGTAGCCGAACGGCGCGTCCGTGGCCACGAACACTTCGTTGGTGTTGGGCTGGCCGAAGGGTTCCAGGTTGAAGGGAATGTGGTGCTTGTTGGGCATGACGAGGCTGATTTCCTTCACCAGCTCGTTCTCCTTCAGAATATTTTCGCCGATGGCGAAGAGCGTGTGCTGCACCGACAGGCTGGGGTGGCCGGCAAACGTGCGCAGCAGGTTGGTGCGGATTCGCTGGTACTGAGGCTCGAAGTCGAAGTCAGTGGCTATGTATTCCCACTCGGCCTCGCACTCGGTGGCGAGGATGCGGTCGGTGGTTTCGGGCAGCACCGTGTACTCGTCTTTGGGGTAGCCCACGAAGCCCGAATCGGCGGTTTTGAGCAGCAGCAGGCCCTTCAGGCCGGCGTGCACGGTGGGCGGGGCCCCGCCCGCGCGCAGCACCACCACGGCGCGGCGCTTCTCCGAGCCGCCGCCGGTGAAGGCGTGCGGGTGGCCGTGGCCGTCGAAGTGCATCCGCTGCCAGCCGTGCTCCAAAATTTCGATGCGCGCCTGGTGCACCTGCGGGTTGCGGGCCACAAAATGCCGCGCCAGCACCAGCCCAAACGCCTCGATGGGGCCCGTGAAATGCTCCCTGGCCAGGGCGTACACGGTATTCTTCTGGGTGTCGGTGGGCAGAATTAAGGCGTTGTCGCCCAGCGTATGGGCCGCGTCGAAGTCGCCCGTCAGCTGCACACTCACCGACACCTGGCGGAACTCGTGGTGGCCGGCGTGGCGGATAACGCGCGACAGGTGGACGGCGTTTTTGCCGTAGGCGTTGGCGGCGAGTTTAATGGGCATGGCGCGTAGCTTGCGGGGCGAAAAAAAGAGCGGCAAGATAGTCGCCCGCCGCCCCCGCCCGATGGACGTAACCCTAAAAAGCACCGCCGTCGTCACGCCCACCGGCCAGCGCCCGGCCCTGGTGGTGGTGCGCGGCGGCCGCATCGCCGACGTGCTGCCCTACGATGCCGCCGTGGCCGGCCCCGTGCGCGACCTCGGCGCCGCCGCCCTGCTGCCCGGCGTCATCGACCCGCACGTGCACCTCAACGAGCCCGGCCGCACCGACTGGGAAGGCTTCGATACCGGCACCCGCGCCGCGCTGGCCGGCGGCATCACCACGCTGGTGGACATGCCATTGAACTCGGCGCCGGTCACCACGTCGGTCGAAAACCTGCGCCTGAAGCAAGCTGCCACCGCGGGCCAGCTGCACACCAACGTGGGCTTCTGGGGCGGCGTCGTGCCCGGCAACGCCGCCGAAGTGGGGCCCCTGGCGGCGGCCGGCGTGCTGGGCTTCAAGGCGTTTCTGACGCACTCGGGCATCGACGATTTCCCGAACGCCACCGAGGCCGACTTGCGCCAGGTGATGCCGCTGCTGGCCCGCCACGGCCTGCCGCTGCTGGTGCACTGCGAATTCTCGGAAGACAACGACGACTGGAAAACGGGCGACACCCGCTCGTACCCCAACTACCTGGCCTCGCGCCCCAAAAGCTGGGAAGACGCGGCCATCGCGCTGATGATCCGGCTGTGCGCCGAGTTTGGGGGCCCCGTGCACATCGTACACCTGTCGTCGGCCAACGCCTTGGCGGTCATCGCCGAAGCCAAGGCGCGCGGCCTGCCCATCACCGTGGAAACCGGCCAGCACTACCTGTTTTTCAACGCCGAAGACATCGCCGACGGCCAAACGCAGTTCAAATGCGCGCCGCCCATCCGCGAGCGGGCCAACAACGAGCAGCTGTGGGGGGCCCTGCAAAGCGGCCTCATCGACTTTGTGGCCACCGACCACTCGCCCGCCCCGCCCGACTTGAAGCAGCTCGCCAGCGGCGACTTTGCCAGCGCCTGGGGCGGCATTGCCTCGCTGCAGCTGGCCCTGCCCGTGCTGTGGACGGCCGCCAAGGCGCGCGGCGCCACCCTACCCGACCTGGCCCGCTGGTTGAGCACGAACCCCGCCCGGCTCATCGGCCAGGCGCACCGCAAGGGCCAGATTGCCAAGGGCTACGACGCTGATTTGCTGGTGCTGGCCCCCGATGCGCCGTTCACCGTGACCACGGCCTTGCTGCACCACCGCCACAAAGTATCGCCCTACCTGGGCCGGGAGCTGACGGGCGTGGTCACGCGCACGTTTTTGGCCGGCGAGGAGGTTTTTCGCCACCCCGATTTCCTGCACCTCAACCGCGGGCAGCTGCTGAGCCGCTAGGGCCCCATATTTGCGGCCCGTTTTGTAGTGGCGCAACGCTTCGCGTCTCCGGTTTGGACGTCAATCGTTCAGCGATTGAGACGCGAAGTAGTGCGCCTCTACGGGTTATAAGATTTTCCTAAATGACCGATTACCACACCCGTACTGCCCACGTCCTCGCCCGCATCGAGCAGTTGGCGGCCATCAGCGAAGACGCCAGCGGCGCCACCGTGACGCGCACCTTCGGCACGCCGGCTTTTGTGCGCGGGCGCGACTTGGTGCAAAGTTGGTTTGAGGCCGCCGGCCTCGAAACGCGCCTCGACGGCATCGGCAACCTGCGCGGGCGGTGGGCCAGCCGGCGGCCGGGGGCCCGCACGCTCGTGCTGGCTTCGCACATCGACACGGTGGTGAACGCGGGCAAGTACGACGGGCCCCTGGGCGTGTTGCTGGGGCTGAGCCTGGTGGAAAACATGATTCAGCAGCAAGTGGAGCTGCCGTTTCACGTCGAGCTGATGGCGTTCAGCGACGAAGAAGGCGTGCGCTTCCACACCACGTACCTGGGCAGCAAGGTCGTCACCGGCGCTTTCGACCCCGCGCTGCTGGCCAAAACCGACGCCCAGGGCATCACCCTGGCCCAGGCCATTGCCGCCATGGGCGGCGACGCCGCGCAGCTGGCCGCCGGGGCCCTGCCCGCCGCCGAGTGGCTGGGCTACTTCGAGCTGCACATCGAGCAGGGCCCCGTGCTGTGGGAAAGCGGCGTGCCGGTGGCCCTCGTCACGGCCCTGGCCGGGCAGCAGCGCGTGGAACTGACGTGGGACGGCATGGCCGGCCACGCCGGCACCGTGCCCATGGCCCGCCGCCAGGACGCGCTGGCCGCCGCCGCCGAGTTTGTGCTGGCTGCCGAGGCCTTCGCCCTGGCCCACGGCCGCGGCCTGGTGGCCACGGTGGGCCAGCTGCGCATCGCCCATTCGGCCAGCAACGTCATCCCCGGCCACGTGGTGCACAGCCTCGACCTGCGCAGCCCCGACGCCGGGCAGCTGGCGGCGGCCTACGGGGTCCTGCACGCGCAAGCCACGGGCATTGCCGCCCGCCGCGGCCTGGCGCTCGATTGGCGGCTGGTGCAGGCCACGGCGCCCGTGGCCTGCGACGCCGGCCTGAACGACCACCTCGCCGGGGCCATCGCCGCCAGCGGCCACGAAGTGGTGCGCCTGGTGAGCGGCGCTGGCCACGACGTAGTGCCCGCGTCGGCGGTAGCGCCGGCCACCATGCTGTTCATTCGTTGCTATAAAGGCATCAGCCACAACCCGTTGGAAAATGTGGAAGCCGCCGACGTGGCGGCGGCCCTGGAAGTGGCCGAACGCTTTTTGCAGCGGCTGGCCGCGGCCCACGCCTAACCCTTCATTCCCACCCAAGCGCCGGCCGCGGCGCCTTTATTTCTGCCCCGCCATGGAAATGTCTTCCCTCACCCGCTCCGTTGTGCGGCGCAACCACGCCATCATTGCGCCCGACGGCTACATCAACAGCAACGTGCCCGGCTGGACGGGCTGCACGGTCAACGTCCTCATCAACGAGCAGATGGGGGCCCGGCTCTGCCAAACGCTCGTCACGCTGGCGGCGGACGGCAAGCTGACGGGCAGGACCCAGGCGGCGCAAATCTTCTTCTACGTGGTGGCGGGCCAGGTAGACGCGGCGGTCGACAGCGCCCACCAAATGCTGACCGCCGGGCAGTTCGTGTACGTGCCCGCCGGCCAGCCTTACCTGTTCCAAAACGCCACGCCCGGCACCCAACTCCTCACCTTCCACAAGGTGTACGAGCCGCTCGACGGCCACCCCGCGCCGGGCGTGGTGTGGGGCGAAAAGGACGACCGCCGGGCCCCCGTGTACCTGAACGACGAGGCGCTGCGCATCCAGGAGCTGCTGCCCAACGGGTTGGAGTTCGACATGGCCGTCAACATTTTCACCTACCAGCCCGGCGGCAACCTGCCGATGGTCGAAACCCACGTCATGGAGCACGGCCTGCTGTACTTGCAGGGCCAGGCCATCTACATGCTCGACCAGCGGTGGTACCCGGTGCAAAAAGGCGATTCCATCTGGATGGCCCCGTACTGCCAGCAGTGGGCCGCCTCCATCGGCAAAGAGCCCTCGGTGTACATCTACTACAAAAACGTGAACCGCTTCCCGACGGTGGTGTAGCGGCCGTTAGATTTTAAAGCAGCTGAAATCAATAAAACGGTCATGCTGAGCGCAGCGCAGCGGAGCCGAAGCATCTCTACTGCTCCGCTAAGCAGGATTATTGCTGCGGAAGAGGTGCTTCGACAAGCAGACGCCAGATGAGCATGACCGTTTTATTAACCCGAACAACTCCTTACCGCTTACCCCGATTAGCCATGACGCCCCGCCCCTACATTTTGGCCGAAACCACCTGGCAGTACGTGAAAGATGCCGCTTACGAAGTAGTGGTGCTGCCCTGGGGGGCCACGGAGGCGCATAATTACCACTTGCCCTACGCCACCGACAACTTCCAGTGCGACTACATCGCCGCCGAGGCGGCGCGCCTGGCCTGGGAGGCCGACGCCAAGGTGGTGGTGCTGCCCACTATTCCGTTCGGCGTGAACACCGGCCAGCTCGACATCACCCTCGACGTCAACTTGAACCCCAGCACGCAGCTGGCCATTCTGCGCGACGTGGTGCGGGTGCTGGCCCGCCAGGGCATTCCCAAGCTGCTGGTGCTGAACGGCCACGGCGGCAACGACTTTCGCCAGCACCTGCGCGAGTTGCAGGCCGAGTTTCCGGCCGTGTTTCTGTGCACCATCAATTGGTTTAAGACTGTGGACCGCGGCCAGTTCTTTACAGCCCCCGGCGACCACGCCGACGCGCTCGAAACCAGCGCCATGCTGCACATAGCGCCGGCCCTGGTGCGCCCCCTGGCGGAGGCCGGGGCGGGGCACGCGCGGCCGTTCCGAATCGAAGCCTTCCGGCAGGGCTGGGCCTGGGCCCAGCGCGACTGGGCCCAGGTAACCGACGACACCGGCGCCGGCGACCCCGCCGAAGCGACCGCCGAAAAAGGCGCGGCGGTGCTGGCGGCAACCACCCGCGCCATTGGCCGGTTCTTAACGGAGTTGGCCGCGGCCGACCCGCGCGACATGTACGAATAGGTGAATCAGCGCTGGGTAATGAATCTGCTTGACCGACTAACTTCCGCAGTTGCTTGGTTGGAAATTGCGATTTCACCCGCACTAATAGGAGGCGCGTTAGGCGTTATTTTGGGGCTTTGGCTGGGCGAGCGGCCTGGATTACTAACTGGTACCATAACCGCGCTGCTGGGTTTATTAATTGGAATTGCCTTCGCTGAAAAAGCTCGTCATCGAACCGGTACAGTCGCCTTTGTTGCCAGGCTTCGGGCGCATCCTGAATTGCATGAATTTTCAAGTGCCATGACGCTTTCCGATTTGAATGATCTTGCGCCCGAAGCCCGCGCCGGGGCCCTGGACACCTGCTGCGGGGCCCCGGCGTGGGTGGGGGCCCTAAACCAGCGGTTTCCCTTCGCCACGGCGGCGGCGCTGCTGGCAGCGGCCGATGAGGTATGGTACGGCCTGGGCGAGGCCGACTGGCGCACGGCCTTTGCCCACCACCCCAAAATCGGCGACGTGGGGGCCCTGAAGGAGCGATTTGCCAGCACCGCCGCCTGGGCCGCGGGCGAGCAGGGCGCCGTGCGGCAGGCCTCGGCCGATACGCTGGGGGCCCTGGCGGCGGGCAACGCGGCCTACGAAGCGAAATTCGGCTACATCTTTATCGTGTGCGCCACCGGCAAGTCGGCCGGCGAAATGCTGGCCCTGCTGCACGCGCGCCTGCCCCACGCGCCGGCCGCAGAGATTCAAATTGTCAGGGGCGAGCAGGCCAAAATCATGCGCCTGCGCCTCGAAAAACTCCTTACCGCATGAGCCAGATCACCACTCACATCCTCGACACCACCCGGGGCCTGCCCGCCGCCGGCGTAGCCGTGGCGCTGCTTGGCCAAGACGGCAGCAACTGGCCCGAACTGGCCGTTGGCACCACCGACGACGACGGCCGCCTGATCGATTTGCTGCCCGCCGGCACCGTGCTGGCCCCGGGCGTGTACAAGCTGAAATTCTTCACCCTCGAATACTTTACGAAGCACGGGCGGGCCCACTTCTACCCGTTGGTGGAAATCTGCTTTGCCGTGGCCGACGAGGCGCACTACCACGTGCCGCTGCTGCTCAACCCCTTCGGCTACAGCACCTACCGCGGTTCCTGATTTACCCACCCCACCCATGAAACTCAGCCTTCCAAGCACCGACCAAGCGGCCCTGCTCGACCAGCTCGGCGCGGCCAACCTGCGCTTCCAGCACACCTACCCCGGCGACCGGCCCGACCGCCAGCCCGTGCACACCGTGTACGGCGGGGCCAACCTGTTCAAGGCCGATACCTGCGGGCGCATGGGCGAAATTGCCCTGCGCAACCTCCAGACCTACGCGCCCAACTTCGTGGAGCTGGCCCGCGTGCTGCAACTGCCGGGCCACGAGCACCTGCCGGTGCTGGAGCACGACGTGGCGGCCCTCGTGGCCCGGCTCGACGCGCTGCCCGCCGGGGCCCGCCAGCAGGAGCCGGCCTGGCTGGCCCACTCGGTGTACCGCAAGATTGTGCAGAAGCTGAAGCGCGAGCCGGTGGAAGACTTTCGGATCGATTTTGAGGACGGCTTCGGCAACCGGCCCGACGCCGAGGAGGACGAAACCGCCGAGCGCGCGGCCCGCGAAGTGGCCCTGGGCATGCAACAGGGCACGCTCTCGCCCTTCATCGGCATCCGCATCAAGCCCTTCACCGAGGACATGAAGGCCCGCGGCGTGCGCACGCTCGACATTTTTTTGACCACGCTGCTGGCCGAAACCGGCGGCCGCCTGCCCGCCAACTTCGTGGTGATGCTGCCCAAGGTCACCATCCCCGAGCAGATGGCCACGATGGTGCGCCTGCTGGAGCTGCTGGAAAAAGCCAACGGCCTGGCCCCCGGGGCCCTCAAAATGGAAACGATGGTAGAAGCCACCCAAATCGTGATGGACGAGGAAGGCCGCAACCCGCTGCTGCGCATCGTGCGGGCCGCGGAGGGGCGCTGCGTGGCGGCCCACTTCGGCACCTACGACTACACGGCCTCGGCCGGCATTACGGCCAAGTACCAAACCATGGCCCACCCCGTGTGCGACTTTGCCCACCACATGACCAAGGTGGCGCTCGGCGGCACCGGCATTTTCCTCTCCGACGGGGCCACCAACGTGATGCCCATCGGGCCCCACCGGGGCGACAGCCTGAGCTTTGCGCAGCTGCGCGAAAACCAGGAAGCCGTGCACAACGCCTGGCGCCAGGCCTACCACCACACCACGCACTCGCTGATAAACGGCTTCTACCAGGGCTGGGACCTCAACCCCGCGCAGCTGCCCATGCGCTACGCCGCCACCTACCACTTCTTCCTCAGCAGCTACGAAGGCGCCGTGCACCGCCTGAAAACTTTCGTGGAGCGGGCCGCCGTCTCCACGCTCACGGGCGACATTTTCGACGACGCCGCCACCGGCCAGGGCCTGCTCAACTTCTTCCTGAAGGCCCTGAACTGCGGCGCCATCGCGGAAGAAGACATCGTGCCCACCGGCCTCACCGTCGAGGAAATCGAGACCCGCTCGTTCTACCGCATCCTGGAAGGCCGGCGCAAACCAGCGTAGGGCCCCATTTTTTTAGTTGGTTGCGCCGGCCGCCCCGGCGCCCTGCCCCGCTGCTTCCGGAGCGGAAGGGTGCCGGGGCTTTTTCGGTTGGGAGCGAAGGAGTTGGTTGAAACGACCGCTGCTGCCCGGCAAGCAGTAAACTCAACTGTTTGATAATGAAGCAATGGTGAATGTATAGCTAACGAAATTTTGGAGCAAACCAAGCGCGGGGTCGGCCGTACCCAAGTGCACACTCTGCTGGTTTCAACCCTCGCTATCACCCTTACTTCACTGCTTCCTATGACTTTTGGCGACTCTTTCGTGCCCACTGCGGGCGAGCTGGGCATCCTGCCCATGCTGACCTACTTCTTCATGGCCGCGGCGGCATACGCCTTTCTGGGGAACCTCATTTTCAGCTTGGCCACCCAGAAAAGCGTAGCGCCCGAGCACCGCAGCTCGCGGGTGTACGGGGCCATCATTGCGGCCGTGGCGGGCATCTCGTACCTGCTCATCACGCACTTCTACCACGAAATGCTGCACGAGCTGAGCAAGCTTGGGGCTGGTTCGCCGCAGGCCCCGGCCCTCATCCGGCACAGCTACCAGGCCATTGGGCAGTACCGCTACATCGACTGGGCCATCACGACGCCGCTGCTGCTGCTCAAGACCACTTCCATGCTGCGCATCAGCTCGAAGGAAGCCGGCAAGACGATTGTTTTGCTGCTGCTGGCCGACTTCTGGATGGTGGTGACGGGCTACATCGGCGAGCAGCAGCTCACGCCGGCCGGTGAAATCGTGGGCGGCAACAAGCTGCTGTGGGGGGGCGTTTCGACGCTGGGCTACCTGGTGGTGCCCGTCGTCCTGCTGGGCCTCTACCGCCGCTACGCCGCGCGCTGCAACGAGCACGAGCGCTGGGGCTACCGCGTGCTGGCCTACTCCACCGTGACGACCTGGGGCGTGTACCCGCTGGGCTACATGCTGACGCTGACCAACATCGACCTCAACTACGTGCACCTGGGCTTCTCCATCGCCGACATCGTCAACAAGGTGGGCGTGGCCATCGTGGCCTACCTGGTGGGCAAGCACATCCTGGACGAGCGGCTGGACGAAGAGGCCATCATGCCCGGCCATGAGGTGGGCTGAGCTGGCCCCTGCCCCCCAGCGCTACTCCTACGGAGCGGTGCTGGCGGCGGTAGCCATTGGCTGGGCGGTGCCGGCGTGGGCGGGCGGGGTGCTGGGGCCCGCGCTGCTGGTGGGCCTGGTGGGGCTGGGCGTGGCCCACGGGGCCTGCGACCAGTTTGTGGTGCCGGCCACCCACCCGGCGCTGGCCCGCGACCGGGGGCGCTACTGGGCGGTGTTTCTGGGAGGCTACCTGGGGCTGGCGGCGGCCGTGGGGGCCCTGTGGTGGTGGCGGCCGGGGCTGGCGGTGGCCTTCTTTTTTGGGCTGTCGGCCTGGCACTGGGGCTCGGGCGATGCCCCTGCGGCCGCCCGGCACCGGGCGCAGTGGCTGGCGCATAGCGTGTTGCGGGGCGGGTTGCTGTTTGCCGTGCCGCTTTGGTTTTGGCCCGCCGAAACGCGCACCCTCACCAATGGCCTGCTCACGCTGATGGGGGCCGCGCCGGTGGGGGCGGCGGCCGTCGGGGCGGCCGTGCGGGGGCTGGGGCCGTTGGTGCTGGGGGGGCACTTGCTGCTGTGGGGCAGCTATTGCGCCACCCGGCAAAGCCGATTGGCCGGCCGCGATGCGCTGGAAACACTGCTGCTGAGCGCCTTACTGGCAACGCTGCCGCCGGTGCTGTCGGCGGGCACCTACTTTGTGTTTTGGCACAGCTTGCAGCACGTGCTGCGCATGAACGCCCTAATGGGCCGGCCGGCCGCCCGCCGCTGGGCGGAATTGGGGCGGGAGCTGGGCTTTTTTCTGCGGCGCTCGGCTCCGCTGCTGGCCGTGAGCGTGGCGGCGCTGGCTAGCCTCTTCGGCTGGGCCGGGGCCCGGGCGGGCGGCGGGCCGGTGCTCATCAGCCTGGCGCTGCTGGTGGCCTCCGTCGTGACGCTGCCCCACGCGCTGCTCGTGACGCTGGGCCTGGACGCGGCGCGCTGGCGGCGCGCCCCGCGGCCCGGCCGCCCAGTTTTGTTGCTTCAGCCCACGGCCGCCGCTGCCCGCGTGGCTACCGCTGCCGGGTAGAGCCCGCCGAGCACCCGCTCGGGCGTCATGGGGGCCACCAGTGGCAGGGCCCCGCTGGGCCGGAAGGCGCGGACGGCGGCGCGCAGGGCGAAGTAGGCCCCAATGCCGTACATGAGCGGCGGCTCGCCCACGGCCTTCGAGCGCAGGATGGCGTTGGGGTGGCCGGGCGTGTCGAGAAAGTGCACGTCGAACACGGCGGGTACCGAATACAAGTCGGGTATCTTGTAGCTGTTCAGCGAGTTGCTGATCAAACGCCCTTCCTCGTTGTAGCTCACTTCCTCCAGCGTCATCCAGCCGATGCCCTGCACGGCCCCGCCCTCAATCTGGCCGCGGTCGATGGCCGGGCTAAAGCTCTGGCCAAAATCGTGGGCAATCTGCACGGCGTCAATTGCGTAGGTGCCGCGCAGGCAATCGACGGTGGCAGTGGTGAGGGCCGTGCCGTACACGTGGTAGGCAAACGGGTGGCCCTGCTCGACACTGGCGTCGAAATGCACGCCGGGCGTGGCGTAGTGGGCGTTTTCGGTGAGGGCCACGCGCCGGACGAAGGCGCTGGACACCAGCTTCTCCCAGGTGGTTTCGGCCGGCATGCCGGCGGCCAGTACCTGCTCGTTTTCGATGGTGATGCCTTCGTAATCCACCGCAAATTCGGTGCTGGCGTGGCGCAGCAGCCGCTCGCGCAGGGCCTGGCAGGCCAGCTCGGTGGCCTTGCCGTTGAGGTCGGCGGTGGCGCTGGCGGCGCTGGGCGAGGTATTGGCCACGCGGGTGGTGTTGGTGGTTTCGATTTTGATGCGGTGGATGGAAATGCCCAGCGTGCGCGCCGCCACCTGCGCAATTTTGGTGTTCACGCCCTGGCCCATCTCCACGGCGCCGGTGCTGATGCCCACCGAGCCGTCGGTGTAGATGTGCACCAGGGCCCGGGTTTGGTTCATGAATGTCTTGGTGAACGAGATGCCGAAACAGATGGGCATCATCGCCAAGCCCTTCTTGAACAGTTGGTTGGCCTGGTTGAATTTTGCTATTTCGGCGCGCTGGCCGGTCAGGTCAAACAACTCCGCGGCCGTGTCCCAGGCTTGCTCGGCGTGGCACCCCTCGGCCGGCTGGCGGTACGGAAACCGGTCGCCCTCGCGCAGCAGGTTGCGCCGCTGAATGTCGCTGGACAGCACGCCCAGTTCCTCGGCTGCCTGGGTGATGGCCGCCTCCATGACGAACATCCCCTGGGGCCCCCCGAAGCCCCGAAAAGCTGTGTTGGGCGGCAAATTGGTGCGGCACGAGTGGGCCGTGGCCGTCACGTTCGGGATGCAATAGGCGTTGGTGGTGTGAAAGAGCGTGCGTTCCAGCACGGCCGGCGAGAGGTCGGCGGCGGCCCCGGCGTTTTGGTAGTACGTGACCTCGTAGGCGATGATTTTCAACTCCTTGCTCAGCCCAATCTTGAAATCGGACGAGTAGGGGTGGCGCTTGCCGGTCATGCGCATGTCGGCCATGCGGTCGAGCACCAGCTTTACGGGCCGCTTCGCCGCGAAGGCCCCCAGCGCGGCCAGGCAGCCCCAGGGCGTGGCCTGGTCCTCCTTGCCGCCGAAGCCGCCGCCCAGGCGCGTCACGTCCACTTCCACCTGGTGCATGCCCACGCCCAGCACCACGGCGGCGTGCCGCTGCAAAGCCGTGGGGCCCTGGGTCGAAGAAATGATTTTGACGCCGCCCAGCTCGGTCGGGAAGGCGTAGGCGCCCTGCGTTTCGATGTACAAGTGCTCCTGGCCCCCCGTTTCGGCCACGCCCGCAAACACGTGGGCGCACCCGGCAAACGCGCCGGCCGAATCGCCGATGCGGAAGGTGCGCGGCGGCACAATCAGCTCGCCCAGCGCGGCGGCCTGGCGCGGGTCGGTGATGACGGGCAGCGGCGCAATATCGGCCGCAATAAGCTTCAGTGCCGCGTGGGCCTGGCGCTCGGTGCGGGCCAGCACCAGCGCCACCGGCTGCCCCCGAAAGTGCACGTGGCCCTCGGCCAGCAGGGGCTCGTCGGGCACGATGCCACCGATTTGGTTGCGGCCGGGCACGTCGGCGGCCGTGAGGATGCGCACCACGCCGGGGGCCCGGCGGGCGGCGCTCAGGTCGAGGTCGCGTAGCACGCCGTGCGCCAGCGGCGACTCGTACACGGCCGCGAACAGCGTGCCCTGCGGCTCGGGTACGTCGTCGAGGTACTGCGATTCGCCGCGCACGTGGCGCTGGGGGTCGAGGTGGTTCATGGCTTTTATTCTCGTTTTTTACAACCTTGAACCGTCATGCCGAGCGCAGCCGAAGCATCTCTGCTGCGTAACTAATCCAATTAATTACTGCTGCGGGAAAGATGCTTCGGCTGCGCTCAGCATGACGGCCTTAAATCAATTCGGCCAGCGTCAGCTCCGGCGCAAAGCGCAGGAAGTGCGCAAACAGCAACTGCCGCAGCAGCAGCCGCTTATATTGTGCCGTGCCGCGCACGTCCGAAATCGGGCTGATTTCTTCCTGCATCACTTCGTTGGCGCCGGCCACCGTTTCGGCTGATAATTCGCGGCCGATTAAGTAGCGGCTCGTGCAGGCCAGCAGCAACGGCACGGGCCCCACGCCGCCCGCCGAGAGCCGCGCGGCGGCAACAACGCCGTTTTCGACGCGCAGCCAGGCGGCGGTGTTCACGCTGGCAATATCGAGGTGCGTGCGCTTGGATACTTTCTCAAAGTTGAAAAAATCGTTGGCCTGCGGGGCGGGGAAGCTGATTTCGGTGACCTGCTCGTCGGCGGTTTTGGCTAGCTTTTTATAGCCGAGGTACAGCTCGGCCAGGGGCAGCGTGCGCGGGGCCCCCGCCGCGCCGGCCAGCGTCACGTCGGCGCCCAGGGCCAGAAACAAGATGGTTAAGTCGCCGATGGGCGAGGCGTTGACGAAGTTGCCGGCCACGGTGCCCATGTTGCGAATGGGCGTGCTCGACACCAGCTTGAGGTAGGCGGGCAGGCGCGGCAGCAGGCCGCACAGCAGGTCCGATGCCAGCAGCTGGCTGGCGGTGGTGGCGGCCCCCAGCACCACGCGGCTGGCCCCGGCTGCGTGGTGAATGCCGCGCCGGCCGCTTTGGTCAAAGAGCAGGCGCACGGGTTGCTCGCGCAGCGCATCGAGCTGTTGCACCAGCAAGTCGGTGCCGCCGCCCAGGAGCGGGTGCGCGAAGGCGTGGGTTGCGGGGGCGTGGCCATTCTGGCTTTGGGCGTGGCCGTTGGGCGAGGTGGAAACGGGGCGGTTCGCACCGTTGGGGCCCCCAGCGGGGCCGTTGGTTGCGGTGGCGGCAGGCGCCTCGGAGGCCGTTTCGGCGCGCAGGGCCCCCAGCTGGGCCGGCATTTCCTGGAAATACGCGGGTACGAACTGCTGGGCGCTTAGCCACGGCAAGCCGTCGGTGGCGGGGCGCGCGGCCAGCTCGGCGGCGAGGGCGGCGGCGGCGCGCTCCAGCGACTTATAGCCCGTGCAGCGGCAAATGTTGCCGTCAATAGCGGCCCGGGTGCTTTGCTCGGTCACCGGCCGCTCGCCGAGGCTGTGGCCCGTCAGCGACATCACGAAGCCCACCGTGCAAAAGCCGCACTGGGCCCCGTGGTGGTCCACGATGGCCCGTTGCACCGGCGTGAGTTGGCCGCTAGCCTGGTTGATGCCCTCCACTGTGACCACGTGCTTGCCGTGCACGTTGCCCAGCGGCGTGAGGCAGCTCGTCACGCTTTGGTACGCAATGCGTTGGCCATCGGGGCCCAGCTCGCCCACCAGCACGGTGCAGGCCCCGCAGTCGCCCTCGCGGCAACCAATTTTGGTGCCCATCAGGTGCTCGTGGTAGCGCACAAAATCGAGCAGGGCGCTGGCCGCGGGCTCGGCCGTGTGCGTGGGCTGGTCGTTGAGGTAGAAGCTGATCATGGCAAAACGGGGCTAGTACTGCGTGCGGCTTTCGTGCTGCTCCCAGGCGCGGAAGCTGGCCAGGGCTTCGGTGCGCAGCAGCGGTTGCATCGGAATGCTGCGCTCGGCCAGGGGCTTCTCGATTTCGCTGTAAATAAACTGGTCGTCGAAGCCCACGGCGGCGGCGTCGGCCTTGGTGCTGCCGAAAAATACCCGCGCCGGCCGGGCCCAGTAGATGGCCCCCAGGCACATGGGGCACGGCTCGCAACTGGTGTAGAGGTCGCAGCCGTCGAGCTGGAACGTGCCCAGCGCCTGGCAGGCTTTGCGGATGGCGTCGACTTCGGCGTGGCAGGTGGGGTCGTGGGTGGTGGTGACCTGGTTGAAGCCGCGGGCGATGATGCGCCCGTCCTTCGCCACCACGGCCCCGAAGGGCCCGCCGAAGCCGGCCTGCATTTTTTCGATGGAGAGGCGAATGGCTTCGCGCATGAACTCGGGGTTGGGAGCATCCATAAGGTTAGGATCGGAATAAAACACGGCGGGCCAGAACGGTAAAAATAGGAAGGCCCGGCGCTAAGGCAAGCGCCGGGCCCCGGGTTATTATTCCGCTGGGCGGGCCTAGCGCCGGCTGGCCGCCGTGGGGATGCGCAGCTGGAAGCCCAGCGAGGGCACCACCGTGACGCCGCTGAGCGAGGTGCTGGCCCCGTTCAGCAGGGCGTAGTCGCCGTAGTTCTGGTAGAACACCGACACGGCGGGGATGACGTAGAAGTAGCGGTAGCCGAGCTTGAGGTTGAGGAAGCCGCCGAACGACGAAAAATTGCGGCTGGTGGTGGGCAGGGCGCTAACAACCTGGTTGTTGGAGCCGTAAATTTTGCTCGGCGCGAAGCCGTACGTGACCCAGCTGTGGGCGTACACCACGCCGTAGCTGAGGGCCCCAATCTCTTCCTCGGGCCCGAACGACTGGCTGAAAATGACCGGGATGAGCAGGTCGTTGCGGCTGGCGCGCAGGTTCAGCAGGGAGTTGATGTCGGACAAGAACGGCAGGGTGGGCAGCTTGGCCCGCTGGGTGGCAAACTGCAGCCCGATGCTGGCGTAGGTGGTGCCGCTGGCGGCCCCGCGCCCGGGGTTTTCGACCGAGCCCACGGGGCCCAAAAACTGGTACTGCGCGTCGAACACGTGCGAGCCAAAGGCGTACTTGTAGCCCGCGTCGAGGCGGGGCACGATCCCGTAGCGGACGCTGAGGTCGGCGGTGGGCTGCACCGGGTCGAGGATGTAGGCCAGGGCGGCGGCTTGCAGGTTTTTCACCGAGCCGCCGTAGCCCACGGTGTCCTTGCCCACGGCCTGGCTGGCGGCGTCTTTCAGGGCCGACGTGGCCTTGGACAAGGGCGCGGAGGCAATGTTGAAGCCTTGGTTGTAGGCCACCCGGAACTCGCCCTGGGGCGTGACCTTGCCCGTGGCCACAATGGCGCGCGGGGCCGAGCACGAAGCGGCCAGCAAGCCGGCCAGGGCCCCAAAAAGCAGGCGGGAGGGGAGAAGCAATCGCGTTTTCATACAGCAAAAAAAGGGGTGGGGAGCGGCAAAACGAAAACCGGGCCGAAATTGGGCCCCCGGGGCCCCGTGCGCATCTTTGCGGCTTCTCCCGCCAAACTTTCGTTCATGAACATTCTCTACGGCGTGCCCGGCGAGGGCCTGGGCCACGCCACCCGCAGCAAAGTGGTGATGGCCCACTTGCTGGCCCAGGGCCACGACGTGCGGGCCGTGAGCAGCAGCCGCGCCTTCCACGTGCTCGACGCCGCGTTTCCGGGCCGGGTGCTCGAAATCCGGGGCTTTCACCTGGCCTACAAAGGCTTGGCGGTGAGCAAGTCGCGCACGTCGGCCCTGATCCTGCGCACGGCCCCCGGCGACTTGCAGCGCAACTTCCGGCAGTACCAGCAACTGCTGCACGACTTTCGGCCCGACGCGGTGGTGTCCGACTTCGAGTCGTTCAGCTACTTCTACGCCAAGGCCCACGGCCTGCCCGTGGTCAGCATCGACAACATGCAGATCATCAGCCGCACCCGGCTCGACGTGGCCGTGCCGCCCCACGAGCGCGGCAACTACCAGCTGGCCCGCAACATCGTGCGGCTGAAGGTGCCCCGCAGCCGGCACTACTTCGTGGCCACGTTCTTCACGCCGCCGGTTAGCAAGGCGCGCACCACGCTGGTGCCGCCCATCATCCGGCCCGAAATCCTGGCCGCCCGGCCCACCGCGGGGCCCCACATTTTGGTGTACCAGTCGGCCACCACGCAGCACGATTTGGTGGCGCTGCTCCAGCAGCTGCCCGAGCAAGAATTTCGCGTGTACGGCTTCAATAAGGAGGAAAGCCACGGCAACGTGCAGCTCAAGGCTTTCAGCGAGGCCGGGTTCATTGCCGACCTGGCCAGCAGCCGCGCCATCGTTACGAACGGCGGGTTTTCGCTGATTTCGGAGGCCGTGTTCCTGCACAAGCCCATTTGCGCGGTGCCCATCCCGGCGCAGTTCGAGCAGTGGCTGAACGCCGCCGAGGTGGAAAAGCTGGGCTACGGCCGCCACTTCGCCGCCGTCACGGCCGCGAACATCCGCGCCTTTGTGGGCGGGCTGCCGGGCTTCGCGGGGGCCCTGGCCGGCTACGCGCAGGACGGCAACGCCGTGCTGTTTGCCAACCTCGACGCCTGCCTGGCCGGGTTGGCCGCCGCGGTGCCGGGCGAATAAATCCCCTTTCTGACGAGTTCAATTCCTTCGTTTCGCATGACGTTATTTCTTTCGCGCCGCTGGGGCCTGGTGCCCGCCGTGCTGCTGCTGGCCGCGTGCGCCCGCACCCCGCGGCCCAGCGCCGGGGCCCCGGTGCCCAACAAATACGCCGACGCTGCGCTGCGCGAAATCGGGACGGCCCAGGACGAGCGCAACGCCGCTGCGCTGCTGCCGTTCCTGAAAAACGACAACCCCGCCCACCGCCGCGAGGCCGCCCTGGCCCTGGCCTCGGTGCAGGCCCGCGCCGCCGGGCCGGCCCTGCTGCCCGCCCTGCGCGACGCCGACCCCACCGTGCGCCGCGCCGCCGCCTACGCCCTGGGCCAAACCGGCGACAGCCTGGCCGTGGACAGCCTGCGCGTGCGCGTGCTGCAAGAGCCCGACCCGCTGGCGCGCCGCTACGCCCACGAAGCCCTGGGCCGCTGCGTGACGCGCCGCTCGCTGCCCGAGCTGTGGCGCGTGCCCGTGCTCACCGACACGGCCCGCGCCGGGGCCCAGGCCTGGGGCCTGGCCCGGGCCGCCCTGCACGGCCTCAGCTCGCCCGAGGCCATCCGGCGCACGGTGCTGCTGCTCAACGACTTTAAGCTGAACAACGGGCCCCGCCTGGCGGCGGCCACGGCCTTGGCCCGCACGCCCAGGGCCCTCGACGTTGACCTGGCCCGGCTGGGCGGCAGCCCGCTGCTGCGCCTGCTGGCGCAGGACCGCTACTACGCCGTGCGCGCCGCCGCCGCCACCGCGCTGGGCCGGTTGGCTAGCCCGCTGGTGGCCACCACTGGGGCCCCAACCAACGCCCCGGTGGCGGCTGCCCCGGTGCTACCCGCCGCTGCCGGGGCCCTGCGCCGCGCCGCCGCCCGCGACGCCGACTACCGGGTGCGCGTGGTGGCGCTGCGCGGCCTGCCCTCCGGCGCCGCCGAGTACAGCACCAGCCGCGCCACGGTG
Organism: Janthinobacterium lividum; assembly: GCA_050954665.1. Lineage (GTDB taxonomy): Bacteria > Bacteroidota > Bacteroidia > Cytophagales > Hymenobacteraceae > Hymenobacter. Next base: position 388,540 of record JBPBPC010000037.1, on the reverse strand, counting down.
TTTGGGGCCCTGAGTGACCGGCGCGAGCCGGTGGCCCTCACGGCGGCCGAGTGGCTGCTGGCCCACGCCCGGGGCGAAACCGGCGACGCCCTGGCCGCCGAAGCCACCCGGCACGACGCTTGGCGGGTGCGGGCCACGCTGCTGGCCGCGGCCCTCAAAGTGGCCAGCCCAGCCAGCCGCCCCAGCATCGCGGGCACCGTGGAGAAGCGCTACGGCGCGGCCGCCTCGGTGTACGAAAAGGGCTACTTGCTGCAAGCGCTGGGCGAAAACGCGGGTAGTTTTGACTTTTTGCAGCGCGAAGCGTTTGCCGCCGGGCAGGCGCCGGTGGTGGGCGGCTACGCGCTGGGGGCCCTGGTGGCCGCCCGGCGCCAGGCCGACTTCCCGGCCGCGCGCCAGGCCGATTTCGCCGGGGCCCTGCGCCAGGCCCTGGCCGGCGGCGACGTGGCCCAGCTCGGCACCGCCGCCGAGGCCCTGGCCGACCCCCAGCTGGTGCCCGCCGCCGCGCCCGCCGACCTGGACGCCCTGCGCCAGGCCCAGGCCAAGCTGCAGCTGCCGCGCGACATCGAGGCCTGGCAGGGCTTGCAGCAGGCGCTCGACAAGCTCACCCACGCCCCGCAGCCCACGCCGAGCCCCGTGGGCCAGGCCCGCCAGCACCCCATCGACTGGGGCCTGGTGCGGGACATTCCGGCCAACCAGCGCGTGAAAATCAGCACCACCCAGGGCGATATTGTGCTGGAACTGCGGGTGAACGATGCCCCCGGCTCGGTGGCCAGCTTCGTGGCACTGGTGCGCCGGCACTTCTACGACGGGCTGTACTTCCACCGCGTGGTGCCCGATTTCGTGGCCCAGGGCGGCGACCCGCGCGGCGACGGCGCGGGCAGCACCGACTACACGCTGCGCTCCGAATTTGGCGACTTGCGCTACCAGGAAGGCAGCGTGGGCCTGGCCTCGGCCGGCAAAGACACCGAGAGCTGCCAGTGGTTCATCACCCACACGCCCACCCCGCACCTCGACGGCCGCTACACCATTTTTGCCCAAGTAGTAAGCGGCCTGGCCGTGGTGCACCACCTCGAAATCGGGGATAAAATCGTGGCCGTCGAGCTGGTGGCCAACCCGTAGCAATACTTCCTTTTACCTTGCGTGCTATTGTTTATGTTATTGGTTAATAATCCTTTTGCTTCGGACCGGCTGGCCATGTACGCCACGCAGGTCGTGTCGCTGGTGGTGCTGTACCTGCCGCGGCTGGCCGTGGCCGCGCTGGTGCTGGTGGTGGGCTGGTGGCTCATTGGCTGGGCCAGCCGCCTGGTGGCCGTGGCCACCGAGCGGCTCGACGTGTCGCTGCGCACGTTTCTTGCCAGCATGTTCAGCATTGCCCTCAAAGTGCTGCTGCTCATTAGCGTAGCGGGCATGGTGGGGCTGCAAACGACGTCGTTCGTGGCCATCTTGGGGGCCGCGGGCCTGGCCGTGGGCCTGGCGTTGCAGGGCACGCTGGCCAACTTCGCGGGCGGGGTGCTCATTTTGGTGTTCAAGCCGTTTGTGGTGGGCGACGCCATCGAGGCCCAGGGCAAAAGCGGCGTGGTGCAGGCCATCCAAATCTTCAACACGCTGCTGCTCACGTCCCACGGCGACACGGTGATTTTGCCCAACGGCGCTACTTCCAACAGCGTGATTGTCAACAAATCATCGGAAAAGCACGCGCTGGTCGAAATTCAGGTGGACGTGGACGGCGGCACCGACGTGGCCGCCCTGCGCGCCCGGGCCCTGCCCATTATGCAAGCCGACCCCCAGGTGCTGGCCGACCCCGCCCCGACGGTGGACGTGGTGGCCCTCAAGGCCGGTACCACCACGGTGGCGTTGCGCGCCCACACCGCGCCGGGGCGGGACGGGGCCGCCTTCAACCGCCTCATCGAGCAGCTGCAGCCCGTCATTTACCCGCCGCAAAAGCCGGCGGCCGCGTAGGGCCCCGGCCGCGCCACCGGCTACGGCCGGAAGGTGAGGGGCACCACGAAGACCACTGCCACGGGCTGGCCGTTGCGGCGGCCGGGTTTCCGGCGGGGCAGGCCGGCCCCGGCCCGCAGTAGAGCGTGGCGGTCCCGTCGCGCAGCACGGGTGGCCCGGGGCCTCAAACTGCCGCTCGCCGGTGAGGTAGTAGGTTTGGATGCGGCAGCGGCCGGAATCGAGCGGCGTCGTCCAGCCGAAAAATACGGCGTTGGGCCGGTTGACGTGGTGCCAGCCGGCGTCGAAAAACGTGGTGTCGCGCCGGGCCGGCGGGGCTTGGGCCCGGGCCCCGGTGGTGGCCCCGCTACTCAGGGCTAAGGGAAGTAAGACGCAGATTTTCATGGGCGGCGCGCCACAAAGGCTGGGTACGGGACGTCCGGTAAAGAAAAAAAGCGCCGCGTGTAGCGCCCGTGAACAACCCGCTGCACGCAATGCGGCCCCGGAGCCCCGGCGCAATTGCCAGGGGCCCCGGGGCCGTGCGCGCAGGCAAGCCCGCTGCGAGGATTACTTCCCGCCGTGCATTTGCGCGGGCGGCGACGTGGCCTCCACGGCCGAGAAGCTTTCGAGGATGTTGTAGGTGTGCTCGGCGCCCTGGGGCACCACCCACGAATTGCCTGGCTCCAGGACGACCACTTGGCCGGCCAAGTGCAGCTCGGCCTTGCCGCTGAGCACGTAGCCCACGGTTTCGTAGGCGGCGGCGCTGGGGGCCTTGGGCTCGCCGGGCTGCTCGTTTTCCCACAGGCGCATGGACACGTGCTTGCCGGAGGCCAGGAATTTTTCGCCCGCGGCGCCCTTGGGCGAGTAGCGCGAATCGACTTTGGTGATGGTGGTGTCGGACATTTTCGGGGGATTGAAAGAGGAAAGGAAAAGCGACGCGCAGAAAGCTACGGGTAGCGGGTAGGCTAACGGCCGGCGCCGGGCAGCGGTTGCCCGGCCCGGCCCAAACCTTCCGCCGCCGCCGGGGTTGAACCGATTGGCCTTGCCCGTTTCATTTTTGCTCCCGCCGCCGTGACCGTTGCTTCTGCTGGATTTGCTGCCCACCTTGCCCAGGCCCACGCGGCCGTGCCCGACGCCCTGCCCGGGGCCGCCTTCTGCGCCCTGGCCGACAACCTGCTGGGCCTGCTCTTCCCCGAGCGCGCCGAGCGCCCCCTGGCCAGCGCCGACGCCGTGGCCGCCGAGCTGCACCGCTTCCGGGCCGAGCTGGGGGCCCTGCTGGCGGCCGTGCCGGGCCTGCCCGCCCCGGCCGCCACGCTGGCCGCCGAGTTCACGGCCCAGCTGCCGCTGCTGCGCGACGCCCTGCTGCGCGACGCCGCCGCTATCCTCGCCAGCGACCCCGCCGCCCAGGACCGCGCCGAGGTCATCAGCACCTACCCCGGCTTTTACGCCACGGCCCTGCACCGGCTGGCCCACGCCCTGCACCAGCGCGGGCTGCCGCGCCTGCCGCGCTTGCTCAGCGAGCACGCCCACCAGCGCACGGGCGTCGACATCCACCCCGGGGCCCGCATCGGCCCGGCGTTCTGCATCGACCACGGCACGGGCATCGTCATCGGCGAAACGGCCGAGATTGGCGCCAACGTGCAAATTTACCAGGGCGTGACGCTGGGGGCCCTCAGCGTCACGAAGGGCTTGCAGGGCCACAAGCGCCACCCCACCATCGAGGACCAGGTGGTGATTTACGCCGGGGCCACCATCCTGGGGGGCAGCACGGTGGTGGGCACGCGCAGCATCATCGGCGGCAACGTGTGGCTCACCGAGAGCGTACCCTCGCACTCGCGCGTGTACCACCGCGCCCAAATCCACATTTCCCGCACCGAAGACCCGGCCAACGAGCTGATGTTTTCGATTTAAGCGCCACGCAGGGCCGGCGCCATTTTACCCCTACGCCCTGCGCACGCTTTTTCTTTTCGGCGGCCGATGTTGCACTTGCTGCCCAGGTCGTTTGTTCCGTTCTTACCCATCTACCACCAGAGAAGCAATCAAGCCGAATGAAAGTCAACAACATTCTTGAAACCATTGGCCACACGCCGTTGCTGCGCCTCAACAAATTGTTTGCCGCCACCCGCCCCGACGTGGAGGTGTGGGTGAAGCTGGAGCGCAGCAACCCCGGCGGCTCCATCAAGGACCGCATCGCGCTGGCCATGATCGAGCAGGCCGAAAAAGACGGCATCCTCACCCCCGACAGCCTCATCGTGGAGCCCACTTCCGGCAATACCGGCGTGGGCTTGGCCTTGGTGGCGGCCGTGAAGGGCTACAAAATCACGCTCGTCATGCCCGAGAGCATGAGCATCGAGCGCCGCCGCCTGATGGCCGCCTACGGCGCCGGCCTAGAGCTCACGCCCCGCGAGAAAGGCATGAAGGGCGCCATCGAAAAGGCCCGCGAAATTGTGGCCGCCACGCCCGGCGCCTGGATGCCCATGCAGTTCAACAACCCCGCGAACATTCGCATCCACGCCGAAACCACGGCCCAGGAAATCCTGCACGACATGCCCCAGGGCTTCGACTACCACATCACCGGCGTGGGCACCGGCGGCCACATCACGGGCCTCACGGAAATCATGAAGCCGCTGTTCCCGAACCTGAAAACCTTCGCCGTCGAGCCCGAGGCGTCGCCCGTCATCAGCGGCGGGGCCCCGGGGCCCCACCCCATCCAGGGCATCGGCGCAGGCTTCATCCCCGAGAACCTACACACCAACCTCTTGGACGGCGTCATTCAAATCACCCAAGCCGAGGCCTACGAGATGACGCGCCGCGCCGCCCGCGAGGAAGGCCTCTTCTGCGGCATCTCGTCGGGCGGCAGCCTGGCGGCCATCGCCAAAAAGCTGCCCGACGTGCCCCAGGGCAGCCGCATCCTCACCTTCTGCTACGACACCGGCGAGCGCTACCTGTCGGTCGAGGGCCTGTTCGTGTAGGGCCCCAGCGGTAGTTTGGCCCCGGCCGAAAAACAAAAAAGCCCCGCCGAAGCGGGGCTTTTTTGTTGGTCTTCAAAACAAGCACTAAGAGGACGGGGACAAGCCTTATTCAGCCGTCGTTTTGGCGCCGTGGGTGGTGTACTTGGCAAACTGCTCGGGCGTGAGGATGCCTTTGAGCGCCGCCTTAAAATCCACGGCGTTGGCCTGAAGCGCGGTGTTTTTGGCTTTGTTGGAATCGGAGCCGGTTTGGATGGCGTCGATTTTCTGGGCCCGCACGAGGGCAGCTTCCTTCACCTTGGCGGTGGCGGCGGCGTCCAGCCCAAGCTGCTTGCCAATTTGCTGGCTCATGCGCTCGGCCCGCTGCTCGGGGGCCGCGGCCTTGTAAGCCGTAGCCATTTTCGTTTTGGCTGCCGTGGTGGCCCTGGTGGTGGCGGCCCCGGCGGCGGCCGCGGCTTGGGTGGCCTGGGCCGGCATGGCCGGGGCGTTTGGCAATTGTTGGGCGCGGCCCAGCACGGGGCCTGCCAGCAGGAAGGCAAGAAACAGAAAACGCATGGAGTGAATCAAAAACCTTGACCAGTACTTGGCCAGTAGGAGTGAAAAAAATACTATTCAAACGTAGCGATTGTTCAATGAAGGCCCCGTGAGTCCGTCTTCACGTGGCCACCAAGTAGGGCCAGTAGCTTGCGGTTCGTTTCCTTGCCGTGCCATGACCGAATCCGTTGCCGAGTTTGTCCACCGCCACGATGCCGGCCGCGTACCCGAGTTGCTGGCCCTGCGCTACCACCGCATGCAGGCCGACGCGCTGGCTTTTTTCCGCGGCAGCGCGCCGCTTTACTACGCCCGGTTCGGAGCCGAGCCATTGCTGGGGGCCAGCCCGGTAGCCTGGCTGTGCGGCGACGCCCACGTGGAGAACTTCGGCAGCTTCCGGGGCGGTAACCGGCTGGTATACTTCGATGTCAACGATTTTGACGAAGCCGTGTTGGGCCCCGTGCTCTGGGACGTGGGCCGCCTGGCGGTGAGCGTGCTGCTGGCCGCTGCCCGCTTCGGCTTGCCCCCGGCCGAGCGCCAAGCCTTGGCCCAGGACCTACTGGCGGCCTACGCCGCGGCCCTGGCGGCGGGCAAGCCCTACCAGCTGGAACGGGCCACGGCCCGCGGCGTGGTGCGGCACCTGCTCGAAGCAGTGGCGCAGCGCCGGCAGCGGGAGTTGCTAACGGGCCGTGCCCGCCGGCGCGGCGGCTGGCACTTGCTTCCCGCCAAGGCTGCCAACCTGCGGGCCCTGCCCGCGGACGAACACCACGCCGTGTTCCAAGCGTTGGAGGCGTGGCGGCAGGAGCAAAGCCACCCGCCCTGCGGCCCGCTGCTCGACGTGGCTGGGCGCATCGCGGGGGTGGGCAGCCTCGGCGTGCGGCGCTACGCCGTGCTGGCCCAGGCGCTGCTCCCCGGCAAAGTGCCCCGGCTCCTGGATCTGAAGGCCTCCGCCGCCGCGGCTCCGGCGGCGTATTGCCCCGGGCCCCAGCCTGCTTGGGCCACGGAAGCGGTGCGCGTAGTAGCGGCTCAGGTGCGGCTGCAAGCCGTGCCGCCCGCCCTGCTGCAACCGCTGGTGCTAGAAGGCCAACCATACGTGCTGCGGGAGCTACAGCCGGTGGCCGACAAGCTGGACTTTACCAATTTTACCCGCGGCGCAACCTCCTTCCGAGCCGCCGTGCCCACCTTTGGGCGCTTGCTGGCCTGGGCCCACCTGCGGGCGGCTGCCCACCAGGGAGCCGTGGGGCCCGACGACTTGATGGCCCTCGGCCAAACTGCCGCCGATTGGCTGCCCGGCCTGTTGCACTTCGCCACGGTGGCCAAAGCGGAGGTGCGCGAAGATTTTCACAGCTTCCGCCTCGCCTGCCGGGCCGGGCATTTGCCCACCGCCCCTTAGAAGCAAAAATGTGCCGAAGCACGTTTTTAAAAATGACCAGAATGGGAAACAGTGCGGCTTAAATGGCCTGGGCCTCAAAGCCGGCCTCCTGCACCAGTGCGGCTACTTGGCTAGGGCCCAAGTCGGTGTGCACGGTAAGCAACTTGTCGGTACTAGCCGTATCGACTTGCCAAGCCTGAATGCCTGGTTCGCCGTTGAGGGCCGGGGTGATGGCGCGCACGCAGTTGGCGCAGTTGATGGTGGTTTTGAAATGCAGGGTAGCCATGAGCGAAGAAATTGGGCAAGGGCCGCAACGGGCGGCCGGGTAGGTAACAAGCAGGCAGGCATTTCCGTGCCGGGGCCCCCGCGCAGCATTTCGCCCATTGGCAACAAAATTTGGCTGGCGGCAAAATAAAAAAGCCCGGTACGCAAGCGAACCGGGCTTTTGGGAAAGTGGAGAATATCGGAGTCGAACCGATGACCTCTTGCATGCCATGCAAGCGCTCTAGCCAACTGAGCTAATCCCCCGTTTTATAAGTTACCGCGGCGCCTGTTGCGATTTGGTTCTGCAAAAGTAAGGCCCCGGCGCGCATAGGCAAGGCCCCTCGGTACTTTTTTTGCCCAGCCAACGCCAACGCCCAACTAATCAGCCAGAAAAAAGCGGGCGGAACCGAAGTTCCGCCCGCTTTTTGGGGCAACGTGGGCCAGAAGGCTTAGTTGAAGAGGTAGCGAATGCCTACCTGACCCTGCCAGCGCGAGTTGATGCTGTTCACGTTAACGCGGGAAGTGTTCGTCAGCGTCACGCCTTGCGTTACCGTGTTATCAGTATTCAGTGTGGGGTTAGTAAAATAGCGGTACTCGAATACCGGCTGGCCGGCGGCGTTGTAGCCGTCAAACGTTAGCGGGTTGTTGCGGTTAACGATGGGGTAGCTGCCCCAGTTGCGGTTGAGCAGGTTGCCGATGTTGAAAATATCGAAGCTCAGCTGCAATGTGTTGCGATTGGTGCCGATGTTGGTGAAAATATCTTGGAGCAAGCGCACATCCAGGGTATTCCACCAGGGCAACACGGCGCCGTTGCGCTCGGCGTACTCGCCGCGGTGCTTGCTCAGGTACTTGTCTTGGTCGATGAAGTTGTTTAGGTCGGTATATTGCTGAGCGGCGGTGTACACGCCACCGCCCTGGGCGGCCGTGAGGGTGATATTGCGCAGGTTGATTTCGCTGGCGTTGCGCGGGATGTACATCAGGTCATTAGACGTCTGGCTGTCGCCGTTCATGTCACCTGCGTACACGTAGGAGAAGCGCCCAGCCGGTGCCCCTTGGAAGAACGCGGAAACTGTGGTGCCCAAGTGTCCCAAGTATTCGTGGCGGTACGACAGCGAACCGATCACGCGGTGCTGGGCCAAGTACTGCGAGTAGCTCAGCGCCTCGGCGTTCGGGTCGCCCGAGATGGAGCGGTCGCGCCAGATGGACTGGGCAATCGAACCGCCATCATTCACCGAGCGCGAGTCGGAGTAAGTGTAGGCCACGCTGGCGTACACGCCGTTGTTAAAGGTCTTTTGCAGCTGCGCCGTAAGGGCGTAAGAGTAGCCTTTGTTAGTGTTCTTCATCAGGATGGCGTCGCTGATGTTAGGGTTGGCCGCCGTTGCGCCACCCGCACCCGAGTAAATCCGATAGTTGGCAGTGGCCTGAGCCAAGCCAGCGCTGGCACCGGTGGTCTGCACGGCCCCCAGCGTGTAAAAAATGGGTCGGTTATCGGCCCCAGCCGACCGGGCGAACGGATTGGCTTCAGAGCCGGGCAGGTTCACATTTTGGTGGTACACCGAGTTGATGTCCTTGGTGTAGAACGCCTCGAGGGTAGCAATTACACCGTTGCCCAAGTCCTGGTCGATGGCCAGGTTGGTGCGCCATACCTGCGGAAATTTGAAGTCGCGGTCCGTCACGGCGAGGTTGTACGCCGTGTTGGCTGCACCATTTGCCGGGCGGTACGCGTCGACGTTCGGGTTGAACGGATAGATGGAAGCGTTCGGGTTGGTAACACCCGCCGTGTTGGTAGTCGGCACCGAGCCCAAAGTGCTGAACGAACCGAACTGCACCCCGTTATTGCTGGCTTGGTTTGACAGCCACACGAACGGCACGCGGCCGGTGAAGATACCCGTGCCGCCGCGTAGCTGCGTTTTGCGGTCGTCATTCACGTCCCAGTTGAAGCCCACGCGGGGCGAGTATAGTACTCGCTTCTTGGGTAGCTCGCTAGTGTTGATCTTCACGCCGTCGCGGAAAGTCAAAGCCGCCACGGCCGTATTCTGGGGCAGGTCAGAAGTCACGAAGGGTAGATCGGCCCGGATGCCGTAGGTCACGCGCAGGTTGCTCACTGGCGACCACTCATCCTGCAGGTACAAGCCAAACTGCGCGGCTTTGAGGTCGGCGTAGGGGAACGCACCGCCCGCCAGGGCCGAGTACTGCAAGTTGTAGCGCTGGGGCCCCGGACGCGTGCCAGTAAGCGGCGTAATCGTAGGATTAGCGGGGTTGGTAGTACGGTCGTAAGCGAAGCCCGCCGAAGCGTAAAAGTCCTCCAGCGAGTTGAAGGTGTAGTTGCCGTAGTAGTTCGGGGCAAAGCCGTTGCGGAACTTGTAGAATTCGTTGTAAGTACCCACCGTTACGTTGTGCTTGCCTAAGTACGCGGTGAAGTTATCGCCGAGCTGGTACACGTCTGAATTCAATAGGTTGAAGGCCGTGAACGGCTCGTAACCAAACGAAGTCAGCGAGTTCGACGCCGTGATGCCGTTCTGCTGCGCGCCCGCAGTGCTGCGGCCCACACTGGTGCCAATATCAACCAGTGGGAAGGGGCTGCCGCCCAGGCTTGAGCGGTAGTCGCGGAAAGCCGAGTAACCACCCGTCAGGTTGTTCGAATACTTGCCATTGCCAAAAGTGCTGTTCAGTTCGGCAATGATCGAGTTCAGGTTGTTGTTGATGGTGTAATACGACGACAAGAAAGGGAGGCCGAAGTACGACTGCGAGCGTTGGTTATTGATGCCACCGGAAGTGCTGGGCGCGATATCGGCGTACGACTTCAGGAAGTTGTACTTGATATTGAAGCGGTGGTTCTGGCTGATGTTCCAGTCGAGGCGCGCCGTGATTTTGTCGCTGTTCGAGCGCAAGTTGAAGCTCTGGTACGGACCAGCATTGTAGCCGTATTGCTGCTGCAGGAAGTTGCTGAGAAAATCCAGGTCCGCGCTTTGGGCCGTCGAAACCGCCCCTCCCAGCGCAGGCGTGGTGCTTGGGTTGTTGTTGGCGGTGTAGTTGCCAGTGGGCGGGTCGTTGCGGCGCTCGCGCTCGGCGTTGAGGAAGAAAAATAATTTGTCCTTCACGATAGGCCCCCCGATGCGGAAGCCGACGTTGTTGAGGTTGAAGTTGGTATAAGGCGAGTGTACGTTGCCCACTTGGTCGCCTACGTACCGCTGGTTGCGGTAAAAATCGTAGACCGAAGCCGAAAACTTGTTGCTGCCCGAGCGGGTCACCACGTTAATGCCCGCCCCGGTGAAGGAACCCTGGCGCACGTCAAACGGGGCAATACTCACCTGAATCTGGTCGATGGCGTCGAGCGAAATCGGCTGGGCACCGGCCTGGCCACCTACCGTCGGCGACAAGCCAAAAGCGTTGTTGAAGATGGCACCGTCGACGGTGATGTTGTTATAGCCGCTGTTGCGGCCGCCGAAGCTCTGGCCGTTGGCCTGGGGCGTGAGGCGGGTGAAGTCGTTCAGCGAGCGGTTCAAGGTAGGCAGGCGCTCGATGGTTTCGCGTTGCACAGTGGTGCTGGCGCCGGTGTGGCCGGCGTTCATCACCGGGTCGCGGCGGCCGCTCACGGTCACCTCGGTCAGCTCGGTAGAGGCGTCGTCCAGCTTCACATCAAAGCGCAGGTTTTGGCCCAGGCTCAGGAATACGCCGTCGCGCTGCACGTCGCGGTAGCCTACAAAGCTCACCTTCACGGTGTAAGGGCCCCCTACGCGCATGTTCTGCAAGTTGAAGCGACCGTCGGAGTTGGTTGGCACCACGTACTGGGTGTTGGTAGGGGTATGCACGGCGATTACCGTGGCCCCGGGCAGGCCCATTCCGGTCTTGTCCGAGATTACCCCGTTCATGGCGGCAGTGGTGGTGCCTTGGCTCCAGCCCAGGTGGGCCGTAAGCATCAGCAGCATCAGCAGCAAATGGCGTAAACGTAAAAGCTTCATACGAAAATAGTTAGTGAAAAAAAGAGACGCAGCAAAGAGGGTAATAAAAGCAGCAGTGAAGCAACAAAAGCAGTGTTAAGCCAATGTTACCCTAAACAATCTCCGCCCGACACACCAAATGGCTAGGCAAAGGTAAGGGGTAGTTTTCATAAACGGGGGCGTACGGCGCGGATGAACCGGCTCAGGTAGTAGTCGGATTCGAAGCTGTTTTCGACCACGCCCAGCGAGCTGGAGGCGTGGATAAAGTCCACCCCGTCGGCGTCGACCACGGTTACCAGGCCCACGTGGGTGATGGTGCGGCTGCCGGGCGAGGCCCCGAAAAAAATCAGGTCGCCGGGGCGCAGGTCGGGAGCCGCCACGGGGGCCCCCCACACGGCCTGCTCGTTGGACGAGCGCGGGATGGCAACGCCCGCTTCGCCAAATGCCAGCTGCAGCAGCCCCGAGCAATCGAGCCCCAGCCGCGTAGTGCCCCCAAACAAGTACGGCGTGCCTTGGTAGGTGCGGGCCGCATCGATAACGGTGGCCAGCGTGCCGGTGGCGTTGCCCGTGCGAAACGGGCGCTTGGCCACGGTTTTGGTGGCGGCCCCGCCGGCGGGGCTGTACTTGTCCTTGGTTTTGAAGGCCGGGCGGGCGGGGGCCCGGCTGCCGTGCTTGAGGCGTACCATGTCGCGGGCCGAGCGGTAGCGGCCGTCGCGGTAATTGAGCTTGCGGCTGCACGCGCCCAGCGCCAGCGCGACCCAGAGCCCAAACAGCAGCAGTATCTTCGTCGTCCTCCTACCCATCGGCGGCAAATATACTTTTATTCGTCGGCCAAAATAGGATTTCTGCGCCGTCGGTACAATTTGGTGGTGCCGATTGTTGCTAGTAGCTAATTACATACCCGCAAAATCTTATTTTCCTCTTTTGCCCATGCCCGACTTTCACGCCCTTACCCCCGCGCTGCTGGTGCAGCTCGAAGCCATTGTGGGGCCCGCCCACGTGGCCACGGCCCAGCGCGTGCCCGCCGAGGAGTACGCCGCCTACGGCCAGGACCACACCGAGGACCTGCACTTTGCCCCCGACGTGGTGCTGACGCCCGGCACGCCCGAAGAAATCAGCCAAATCATGCGCCTCTGCCACGCGGCGCGGGTGCCCGTCACGGCCCGCGGGGCGGGCACGGGCCTCAGCGGCGGGGCCCTGCCGGTGCACCACGGCGTGGTGCTGCGCATGGCGCGCTTCGACAAAATTCTGCAAATCGACGAGCGCAACCTGCAAGCCACCGTCGAGCCCGGCGTGGTGACGGAGGCCTTCCAGAACGCCGTGCAGGCCGTGGGCTTGTTTTACCCGCCCGACCCGGCCAGCAAGGGCTCGTGCTTTTTGGGCGGCAACCTGAGCCAGAGCAGCGGGGGCCCTAAGGCCGTGAAGTACGGCGTGACGAAAGACTACGTGCTGAACCTGCAAGTGGTGCTGCCCACCGGCGACATTATCTGGACCGGGGCCAACACCCTCAAGAACGCCACCGGCTACAACCTCACGCAGCTTATGGTGGGCTCGGAAGGCACGCTGGGCATCATCACCAAAGTCGTGTTCCGGCTGCTGCCCTACCCGAAGCAGAACATCCTGATGCTGGTGCCCTTCCGCCAGGAAGCGCAGGCGGCCGAGGCCGTATCGGCGGTGTTCCGGGCGGGCATTGTGCCGTCGGGCATGGAATTTATGGAGCGCGAGGCCATCGCCTGGTCGTCGGACTACCTCAAAATTCCGCTCACCCTGCCCGAGGACATCGGGGCCCACCTGCTCATCGAGCTCGATGGCCAGGACCTGGAGTACCTTTATAAGGAGGCCGAGCAAGTGTACGAAGTGCTGGATCGCTACGACGTGGGCGAAATCTTGTTGGCCGACACCGCTGCCCAGAAGGACGAACTGTGGCGCATCCGGCGCAACATCGGCAATTCGGTGCGCTACAATTCCGTGTACAAAGAGGAAGATACCGTGGTGCCCCGCGCCGAGCTGCCCACTTTGCTGAAGGGCGTGAAGGAAATAGGGGCCCGGTACGGCTTCAAAACCGTGTGCTACGGCCACGCCGGCGACGGCAACCTGCACGTCAACATCATCCGCGGCGACCTCGACGACGAGAAGTGGAACGTGGGCCTGCGCGAGCCCATCAGCGAGATTTTCCGGCTCTGCGTGCGGCTCGGCGGCACCATCAGCGGCGAGCACGGCATCGGGCTGGTGCAAAAGCAGTACATCGGCATTGCCCTGCCCGAAACCAACCTCAACCTAATGCGCGGCATCAAGCAAGTGTTTGACCCGCACGGCATCATGAACCCAGGAAAGATTTTCTAGCAGCTAGTGAGTCCCAAAAGGCGCCGTCGCTGAACGCCAAAGGCCCGCTTCTTAGCAATGCGAAGCGGGCCTTTGGCGTTCAGCGACGAGCCAAACTTATTGTTGCTTTTTTAGCTCGTCCTCGCCACCATACGGGGCCCCTTCGGTGATGTCGCCGCGTAAGCCGCCGTGGTCGGCAGCGGTTGGGGCCCCGGTATAGCCGTCGGTGGGCACGGTTTGGGCGGGGTCGGCGCCAGCGGGGCCCCCAGCGGTTTCGGCGGCGCGGGCCACGTACTGGCGCTTGGCTTCTTCCTGGGGCGTGCCCTTGTACTTGTTCCACGAATCCCACTGGCCCTGCGAAAGGCCGGCGGGGCCGCTGGCCTCGGTGGCTTCGTCGGCGGCCACGGCGTTGCCTTGCATGTCCACGTCGCCATCGGTGGCTTGCTTGTAGAGGCCGTAGAGGTCGGTCATGTGGGCCGCGGCTGCGGCGGGCGGCAGGTTGTTGACCCGCTCCACGGCGGCTTGGAACTGTTGGTCGAGGGTGGCGTCGGCGGAATTCATACGGCAAAAGAAAGGGTGAAAACTGTCGGGTGTACTGCCTTCGCCAGGCCGGGGTTGCCGCGCAAGTTTTGCGCCGCGCCGGGGCCCCAACCGCCGGCCGTGCGTACTTTCGCCCGCAGCTTATGTGTGGAATTACCGGAGTTTTTGCCTTTTCTGATGCCGGCCGTCAGTCGCTGACGCGCTTGCAGGCATCCACCGATGCCATTGTCCGCCGCGGACCTGATTCGCAGGGTCATTTCGTGTACGACCAGTGCGGGCTCGGTTTCCGCCGCCTGGCCATCCTCGACCTGTCGGCCGACGGCAACCAGCCGATGACCGACGAGGCTGGCCGCTACACCATCGTTTTCAACGGCGAAATCTTCAATTACCGCGAGCTGCGCGAGAAATTGATTAAAAAAGGCTGCCGGTTTCACTCACAGACCGACACCGAAGTCATCCTCCAGCTTTACATCACCGAAGGCCGCAGCTTCATCAAAAAGCTGAACGGTTTTTTTGGCTTCGCCATCTACGACAAGGAGGAAAACTCGCTCTTCATCGCCCGCGACCGGTACGGCGTGAAGCCCCTGCTGGTGTACCGCGACGAAGACCAGCTGTTTTTCGCCTCGGAGATGAAGTCGATGCTGGCGCTGGGTGTGCCGCGCAAGCTTGACTACGTGGCCCTGAGCCAGTACTTGCAGCTCAACTACATTCCCGGGCCCGCCAGTATTTTCAAGGGCGTAAAGAAATTGTTGCCCGGCCATTACTTATATGTGAAGGATAACAAGGTGGTGGGCAAGGCTTGGTACAAGATTCCGTACGACCCCAAGAAAGTTGCCAAGAACAAGCTCAGCTACGCGCAGCAGCAAAAAAAGCTGGTCGAGTTGATGGACGGCGCCGTGCAGCGCCGCCTCGTGGCCGACGTGCCGCTGGGAGCCTTCCTGAGCGGCGGCATCGATTCGAGCGTCATCACGGCGCTGGCCGCCCGCCACACCCCGCACTTGAGCACGTTCAGCATCGGCTTCAAAGACGAGCCGTTCTTCGACGAAACCAAGTACGCCAACCTAGTGGCGGCCCGGCACAAGACCAACCACACGGTTTTCTCGCTTACCAACAACGACTTGTACGAGCACCTGCACGACATGCTGGACTACCTCGACGAGCCGTTTGCTGATTCCTCGGCCCTGGCCGTGTACATCCTTTCGCAGCGCACCCGCCAGCAGGTGACGGTGGCGCTGAGCGGCGACGGGGCCGACGAGATCTTTGGGGGCTACAACAAGCACATGGGCGAGTTCAAGGTGCGCCAGGGCGGCTTCAAGGCCGAAGCCGTGACGGGCCTGAACTTTCTGTGGGACGCGCTGCCCAAGTCGCGCAACGGCTTCTTTGGCAACAAGGTGCGCCAGCTCCAGCGCTTCTCGCGCGGCATGCTGTCCGGCGTGAAAGACCGGTACTGGGACTGGGCCACCTTCGCCTCCGAGAAAGACGCCCGGGCCCTGCTCAGCCCCACCAGCCGCCAGAAAATAGGCAAGAAAGCCGCCGAAAAGCGCCGCAAGGACATCCTGGAGCACCTGCACGCCGACGGCGACCTCAACGAGGTGCTGCTCACCGACATGACGTTGGTGCTGCCTTACGACATGCTCACAAAAGTGGACCTGATGAGCATGGCCAATTCGCTGGAAGTGCGCACCCCGTTCCTGGACTACAAAGTGGTGGATTTCGCCTTCTCGCTGCCCGTCAGCAGCAAGGTGGACGGCACCATGAAAAAGAAAATCGTGCAGGATGCCTTCCGCGCCGAGCTGCCGCCCGAACTCTACGACCGGCCCAAACACGGCTTCGAAGTGCCCTTACTAAAATGGATGCGCAACGAATTGCGTCCCCTCATTGAAAATGACCTTTTGGCCGATGAGTTTGTGGCGAGCCAAGGCATTTTCGACGTTGAGGCGGTGCGCAAGCTAAAGGCCCAGCTTTTCTCGCGCAGTCCAGGCGACGTCCACGCACGTATCTGGGCCCTGATCGTCTTCCAAACTTGGTGGAAACGATATATGGTTTGATCGGGTGAATATCTTTATTAAATCAGGCTGATTATCCAATGCTTTACTTAGTTTCTGTATACTAGACTATTAACCCTTAATTAATTAAAATGAAGATTGCAGTAGTAGGCACTGGCTACGTCGGCCTGGTAACGGGTACGTGCTTTGCCGAAGTAGGCATTGACGTGACCTGCATCGACATCGACCAGAAAAAAATCGACAACCTCCACAACGGCATCCTGCCCATCTACGAACCGGGCCTGGAAGAAATGGTGGCCCGCAACGTCGAGAAGGGGCGGCTGCACTTTTCGACCGACCTGAGCGAAGCCATTAAAGGTTGCGACGTGGCCTTTATTGCCGTGGGCACCCCGCCCGGCGAAGACGGTTCGGCCGACTTGAAGTACGTGCTGGCCGTAGCCCGCGGCATCGGCGAGAACATTGACGACTACTGCGTGGTGGTAACCAAAAGCACCGTGCCCGTGGGCACGGCCGCCAAGGTGCGTGCCGAGCTGGAGCAAGCCTTGCAGAAGCGTGGCGCGGCGGTTGAATTTGACGTGGCTTCTAACCCCGAGTTTTTGAAAGAGGGCGCGGCCATTGACGACTTCCTGAAGCCCGACCGCATCGTGGTGGGCGTGGCGTCGGAGCGGGCCGAGGACGTGATGACCAAGCTTTACAAGCCGTTCCTGCTCAACGGCCACCCAATTATTTTCATGGATATCCCGTCGGCCGAAATGACGAAATATGCGGCCAACTCGATGCTGGCGACGAAAATATCGTTCATGAACGACGTGGCTAACCTTTGCGAAATCATGGGGGCCGACGTGAACATGGTGCGCCGCGGCATTGGCTCCGACGCCCGCATCGGCACCAAGTTCATTTACCCGGGCATCGGCTACGGCGGCTCGTGCTTTCCAAAGGACGTGAAGGCCCTGATCAAAACGGCTCAGGAAAACGGCTACGACATGCAGGTGCTGCGGGCCGTGGAGTCGGTGAACGACGCCCAGAAATCGGTGCTGTACGACAAGCTAAGCCGCCACTTCCAGGGAGAGCTGCGCGGGCTGAAAATTGCCGTGTGGGGCCTCAGCTTTAAGCCGAAGACCGACGACATGCGTGAGGCACCTTCGTTGGTCATCATCGAGAAGCTGCTGGCCGCGGGCTGCACCGTGACGGCCTACGACCCGGTGGCCATGCCCGAAGCTAAGCACAGCCTGGGCGAGCGGATTACTTACGCCAAGGACGAGTTTGACGCTTTGATTGACGCCGACGCCCTGCTGGTGGTGACGGAATGGCCCGATTTCCGGGTGCCAAATTTCAACGTGGTGGCCCGCTTGATGAAGCAAAAAGCCATCTTCGACGGCCGCAACATCTACGAAGCCAAGGAGCTGAAGGAACTGGGCTTTGCTTACCACTGCATCGGCGTGAAAACTGCCCACCATGAGCCGGCCGCTTCTTAGTATAAAAACAGCACGACGTGCACTCAATACCCATGACTGAAGAAAAAAAACGCATCCTCATCACCGGTGGGGCGGGCTTCCTGGGGTCGCACCTCTGCGACCGGTTCCTGGCCGAAGGCTACCACGTCATCGCGATGGACAACCTGATCACCGGGTCGCTCCAAAACATTGAGCACCTGTTTGGTCAGAAAGAATTTGAGTTTCACAACGCCGACGTCAGCAAGTTTGTGTTTGTGCCAGGCAAGCTGGATTACATCCTGCATTTTGCCTCGCCGGCCTCGCCGATTGACTACCTCAAAATTCCGATCCAGACCCTGAAAGTGGGCTCGCTCGGTACCCACAACCTGCTGGGCCTGGCCCGCGTGAAGGGGGCCCGGATGTTGATTGCCAGCACGTCGGAAGTGTACGGCGACCCCGAAGTGCACCCGCAAGTGGAGGAGTACTGGGGGAACGTGAACCCCGTGGGGCCCCGCGGCTGCTACGACGAAGCCAAGCGCTTCCAGGAGGCCATCACGATGGCCTACCACAACCACCACGGCCTGGAAACCCGCATCATCCGCATCTTCAATACCTACGGCCCCCGGATGCGCCTCGACGACGGCCGCGTGCTGCCGGCGTTCTTGTCGCAGGCGCTACGCGGCGAGAACCTAACGGTGTTCGGCGACGGTTCGCAGACCCGCTCGTTCTGCTACGTGGACGACTTGGTGGAGGGCATCTACCGCCTGCTGCTAAGCGACTACCACATGCCCGTGAACATCGGCAACCCGTCGGAAATCACCATCAAGCAGTTCGGCGAAGAAATTGCTCGCCTCACCGGCGTCGAGTTCAAGCCCACCTACCAGGCGTTGCCTGAGAACGACCCAATGAAGCGCAAGCCAGACATCACCAAAGCCAAGGAAATCCTGGGCTGGGAGCCCAAGGTGGACCGGGCCGAGGGCCTGCGCCGCACGCTGGAGTATTTCAAGGAGCACGTGAAATAGGGCCCCGGGTAGTTATTTTGAAGCGGGAGCGGCGCCAAGCCGTTCCCGCTTTTTTTATTGCGCCATGCCCGTCACTGCCGAACCCTACCTCATCACCCTGCCCAAGCTGGGGGCCCCCGACATTGGCTACATCTCGGTGGCCGACGGGCAGCGGGCGGAGGTGCCGTTTGCCGTGCAGCGCGTGTTCTGGACGTACTACACCCCGGAGAGCATCGTGCGGGGCCGCCACGCCCACCACCGCACCGAGCAAGTGCTGGTGGCCGTGGCCGGGCGCATCACCGTCGTCACCGAAACGGCGGCGGGGGGCCTGCACACCTTCCGGCTCGAAGACCCCCACGTGGGGCTGTACGTGCCACCCCACACGTGGCACACCATGCAGTACTCACACTCGGCCGTGCAGCTGGTGCTGGCCTCGCAGCCGTACGACGAAGCCGACTACATCCGCGACTACGACCAGTTCCGGGCGCTGTAGCCGGGCCTGCCAACGGTGGCCGGTGGGGTAGGGGCGGGCGTACCTTTGCCGGGCTTGCCAACGCTGCCCCACGGCCACTACTTGCTCAAATGCCGGGCCCCCTGCCGATACCCTTCTTCTCGATTGTGCCCCAGCACGCGCCGCTGCGCGCGCAGGTGCTGGCCGCCGTGGCCCGGGTGTACGATTCGGCCTGGTACGTGCTGGGCGACGAGGTGGCGGCTTTCGAGCGCGAGTACGCCGCCTTCAACCAGGTGCCGCACGCGGTGGGCGTGGCCAACGGCCTCGACGCGCTGGCGCTGGCGCTGCGGGCCCTGGGCGTGGGGCCCGGCGACGAAGTGCTGGTGCCCTCCAACACCTACATTGCCACGTGGCTGGCCGTGACGCACGTAGGGGCCCGGCCGGTGCCCGTCGAGCCCGACCCCGCCACCAGCAACCTCGACCCGGCGCGGCTGGCGGGGGCCCTCACGCCGCGCACCCGCGCCATTATGCCGGTGCACCTCTACGGCCAGGCGTGCCGCATGCCGGAAATCATGCAGGTGGCCCGGCAGCACGGCCTGCACGTGGTGGAAGACAACGCCCAGGCCCAGGGCGCCGCCTTCGAGGGGCAGCCCACCGGCAGCTTCGGGGCCCTGAACGCGACCAGCTTCTACCCCGGCAAAAACCTGGGGGCCCTCGGCGACGCCGGGGCCCTCACCACGGCCGACGCGGGCCTGGCCGAGCAGGTGCGCGCGCTGCGCAACTACGGCTCGGCGCGCAAGTACCACAACGACGTCATCGGCTACAACTCCCGCCTCGACGAGCTGCAAGCCGCTGTGCTGCGCGTCAAGCTCGGGCACCTGCGCGCCTGGACGGCCCAGCGCCAGCAGCTGGCCGCCTGGTACGGCCAGCACCTGGCCGGCATCGACGGCTTGCGCCTGCCCGCTGTGGCGCCGGGGGCCACCCACGTGCACCACCTCTACGTGGTGCATAGCCCGCGCCGCGATGCGTTGCAGCAGCACTTGGCGGCGCAGGGCATTGGCACGCTCATCCACTACCCCGTGCCGCCGCACCGCCAGCCCGCCTACGCGGGGCTGGGCTGGGCGGCGGGGGCCCTGCCCGTTGCCGAAAGCTTGGCCGCTACCTGCCTGAGCCTACCCCTGTGGCCGGGCATGACGGAAGGCCAGGTAGCAGCCGTGGCCACCGCCATTCGCCAATTTTAAAGCAGCTTTGCGCCGGACAAAGCGTGGGCAAGGGCGCAAACGGGCCGCGCTCAAGCCACTTCCCGGTTCCGGAACCCAACCCCCATGCCCAAGCTTTCCGTCGTCATTCCCTGCTACTACAACGAGGAGAACATCCCGGTGACGGTGGCCGAGCTGGTAGCCAACGAGGCCAATTTTGGACCCGAAGTAGCTTTTGAGTACGTGTTCGTCAACGACGGCTCGGGCGATGACACCCTGGGGGCCCTGCGCAGGGCCCAGGCCCAGTACCCCGGCCGCCTGCGCGTCGTGGACCTAGCTGGCAACGTGGGCTCGTACAACGCCATCGTGGCGGGCCTGGCCCACGCCACCGGCGACTGCCTGGCCATCATCACCGCCGACTTGCAGGACCCCCCCGCCCTTATGGCCCAGATGTACGGCTACTGGCAGCAGGGCTTTAAGCTGGTCATCGGCAACCGGCAGGGGCGCGAAGAAACCGGCGCAGGTGCGCGGCTGGCCCAGGTCTTCCACTGGCTGATGAAGCGCCTAGCCCTGCGCAACATTCCAGACGGCGGCTTCGACTACGCGCTGCTCGACCACCAGGTGGCCACCGAAATCCTCAAGCTGCACGAGCGCAACTCCAACGTGTTCTACCTGATGGTGTGGCTGGGCTTCGCGCACGTGAGCTTGCCCTACATCCGCCGCAAGCGCCAGATTGGCCGTTCGCGCTGGACGCTCACCAAAAAAATTACGCTCCTGATCGACTCGCTGGTGTCGTTTTCATTCGTGCCCATCCGCGCCATTTCGGTGGTGGGCCTAGGCCTGGGCCTGCTCGCGTTCCTCTACGGCCTCTACGTCATCGCCCTCAAACTCATTCACCCCAGTGAGCCGGCCGGCTGGACCACCCTGATGGTGGTGCTGCTCTTCGTGTCCGCGTTCCAGATGATAGCCCTGGGCGTAATCGGCGAATACGTGTGGCGCGGGCTGGACGCCGCCCGCAATCGGCCCCTGTACGTGGTCAAGGATGTATTTGAAGGTCCGCACAAGGCGGATTGAAGTACGATGCCAAGGGTCCTAAGGCCGAAATGCAAAAACATTAACAGGATCAATCATTAGCAAAATGCAATTATGATTTCTGTGTTAATGACCTTGCTCCCGGGGGCAGTGCTTCTTTTAGAAATTGACAGGCCGTTGAAATCGTCAACAAATTTCATTATAGAAGCCAGCTATGCTTGAGACTAACTCCAGCCATACTCTAGCCATGCTTCAGCCTTACTCTGAAAGAGTTCTGGATGGGGGTATTTTTTGAAATAAAAAGGGAAATTTACCCTTGCTAGACGATTGCGTATTGGATGAATTACTAGAATACCTGATGAGCTTTGCAATCGACATTGGCTGGGATAAATGCAAGTACTGCTAATGGCCATAGGATTATGCGGCGCGTTTATATTAGGACAGCCCGAAAAATTTTTCCTCCCTATATAAAACCATGGCGTGGTTCAGCAGGTCAGTTGCTTTGGCAATGTTTTGCGGGTTTATGGTGGAAATGGCCGGGTAGTGGCCCGTTTTTAATGAATATGGACGGAAGAACAGGGGCATGGGTACGACTGCCTACCCGGTGGTGATCAGTACCGGTAGTGGCCCAACATCTTATATCTTTGATATTGGCAGCGTCCTTAGGCCGTTAAAACTCGTAAATAAGCCGCTAGTCCGGCTTACGATTACTTTTACCCGCAACTACTTATTCGTCTTATAATCCAAAACACAACTTCACAAATCATGAAACGCGCACTTATCACGGGCATTACGGGCCAAGACGGCTCCTATTTAGCCGAGCTGCTATTGAGCAAAGGCTATGAGGTTCACGGCATCAAGCGCCGCTCTTCGCTGTTCAACACGGAGCGAATTGACCACTTGTACCAGGACCCGCACGAGAAAAACGTGCATTTCAAGCTGCACTACGGCGACTTGAGCGACTCCACCAACTTGATCCGCATCGTGCAGGAGGTACAGCCCGACGAGATTTATAACTTGGGGGCCATGTCGCACGTGAAAGTGTCGTTCGATACTCCCGAATATACGGCCGATGTAGATGGGGTGGGTACACTGCGCTTGCTCGAGGCCGTGCGCATCCTGGGTATGACCGAAAAGACGCGCATCTACCAAGCTTCTACTTCGGAATTGTACGGTTTGGTGCAGCAAGTGCCCCAGTCGGAAACCACGCCCTTCTACCCCCGCTCGCCCTACGCCGTGGCTAAACTTTATGGCTACTGGATTACGGTGAACTACCGCGAGGCCTACGGCATGTACGCCTGCAACGGCATTCTCTTCAACCACGAAAGCCCCCTTCGCGGCGAAACCTTCGTGACGCGCAAAATCACGCGCGCCGTGGCCCGCATTGCTCTGGGTCTGCAAGACGCCCTGTTCTTGGGTAATATCGACGCCAAGCGCGACTGGGGCCATGCCAAAGACTACGTAGAAGCCATGTGGCGCATGCTCCAACAGGACGAAGCCGAAGACTTCGTGATTGCCACCGGCGTCACGACCACTGTGCGCGAATTTATCCGCTTGGCGTTCATGGAAGTTGGCATTGAAGTGGCCTTCGAAGGCGAAGGCGTTGAGGAGAAAGGCCGGGTAATAGCGTGCCACAACCCCGAGTACCAAGTAGCAGTGGGCACCGTGGTACTAGAGGTAGACAAGCGTTACTTCCGCCCGACGGAAGTAGAGTTGCTCATCGGTGACCCTACCAAGGCCAAACAGAAGCTGGGCTGGGTGCCCCAGTACGACCTGCAGGGCCTAGTGAAGGAGATGATGCAGGCAGACGTCGAAGGCGCCCGCCGCGACGAGTACCTGCGTGAAGGTGGTCACACCATCCTAAAAAACTACGCTGAGTAGCTTCTCAAAAGCTGCCTAGAACCTGCCCACGATAAGGCAAAGCCAGGCTGTCATGCTGAGCGCAGCCGAAGCATCTCTACTACGTCAGTAAACCAATCGATTGGAATTTACTCAGTGGGAGAGATACTTCGACAGGCTCAGCATGACGGCCTGGCTTATTTAAAGTCACAAATACTTACAAACGTCCCTTATGGAACTGAACGCCAAAATATACGTGGCTGGCCACCGCGGCATGGTGGGCAGCGCAGTAGTGCGCCGCCTGCAGAAAGCGGGCTACCGGAACATCGTCTACCGCAGTTCAAAAGAGCTGGACCTGCGCAACACGGAAGCCGTGAACAGCTTCTTTGCCGAAGAAAAGCCGGATTACGTGATCCTGGCGGCTGCCAAAGTTGGTGGCATTATGGCCAATAACACGTTTCGGGCAGATTTTTTGTTTGAAAACCTCCAGATTCAGAATAACGTCATCCACGCCAGCCACGAGCAGGGCGTGAAGAAATTATTGTTTCTCGGCTCCTCGTGCATCTACCCCAAAATGGCGCCCCAGCCCATTAGGGAGGAGTACCTGTTGACGGGGCCCCTAGAATCGACCAACGAGCCCTATGCCCTAGCTAAGATTGCCGGCCTCAAGCTCTGCGAAGCCTACCGCGACCAGCACGGCAGCAATTTTATTTCGGCGATGCCCACCAACCTGTACGGGCCCGGCGACAACTACGACCTAAAAAATTCGCACGTGCTACCGGCCCTGCTGCGCAAGTTCCACGAGGCCAAGGAGAACAACACGCCGGAAGTAGAGGTATGGGGCACCGGCACCCCGCGCCGCGAGTTTCTGCACGTGGACGACCTAGCCGATGCCTGCCTGCACCTGATGCTGCACTACGACGGCAAAGAGCCCGTGAACGTAGGCACCGGCGAAGACCTGACCATTCGCGAGTTGGTGGAGCTGGTGCGCGCCACGGTGGGCTACCAGGGCAACGTCCACTTCAATACCGATAAACCCGACGGCACGCCCCGTAAGTTGCTCGACGTGTCAAAACTGGCCGAAGCCGGCTGGCGCTACAAAACCGGCCTGCCGGAAGGCGTGCGGGCCGTGTACCAGGAGGCGTTTCAATCCGCCCCCGTCGCATAGTGCAATTCCTTACTGCGGGTATGTCCCGCCGGCTCGTTACCTTTACGCCCGGAAGCGATTGCTTTCGGGCGTTTTTTATATTTACCGATTCCTAGTGGACACGATAAACGTACTAGAAAAACCACAACCGTTGCAGGCTGATAATAGCCCGCAAGAAGAAAGCTGGACCGAAGTGATCCAGCCCCGTACCAACCTGCTCGACCTTGGGTTAGCAGATGTGTGGCGCTACCGCGATTTGGTGATGTTGTTCGTGCGCCGCGACTTCGTTTCGACCTACAAGCAGACCATCTTGGGGCCCATCTGGTTCTTCATCCAGCCGCTGCTCACGACGATTACGTACATGATCGTATTCGGCAGAATTGCCAACCTATCGACTGATGGGTTGCCCCAGTTGCCGTTCTACCTTGCCGGCATTACTATCTGGAACTACTTCGCCCAGACGCTGACCACTGTTTCTTCGGTGTTTACGGTTAACGCGGCCATATTTGGCAAAGTGTATTTTCCGCGTCTCACCATGCCGCTTTCCATTGTAATATCCAACTTGGTGCGCTTTGGCATTCAGTTCGCGCTATTCCTGGCAGTGTGGGCCTACTACTTGGTGAGTACCAACAGCCTGCATCCCAATGCTTATATGCTGCTAACGCCGCTATTATTAGTGCTGATGGGGTTGATGGGCCTGGGCCTAGGTATGATTTTTAGTGCTCTCACCACCAAGTACCGCGACTTGGCTATGCTGCTCACCTTTGGCGTGCAGCTGCTGATGTACGCTACGCCGGTTATTTACCCGTTGTCGAAGCTATCAGCAAAGTACCAAGTGCTCATTCTGGCCAATCCGCTTAGTTCCATTGTGGAAGCGTTCCGGTACGCCTTCCTTGGCTCGGGCACATTCAGCTGGGGGGCACTAAGCTATAGCACAGCCGTAACGCTGGTAGTACTGGTGCTGGGAACGGTGATATTCAATAAAGTAGAGAAAAGCTTCACGGATACCGTATAACTAACTGTACGTTTTGGGGACCCGCTTGAATGGGGCCCCGGCCGTCATTTTTGTGGACATGAGCGACGTTGCTATAAAAGTAGAAAACCTGGGCAAGCAGTACCGACTGGGCGAAATCGGGACAGGTACCCTAAGCCAGGATTTAAACCGAACGTGGGCCCGCCTGCGCGGCAAGGAAGACCCATTTGCTAAGATTGGTGAAGCTAACGACCGCACTAAGAAAGGCGAGAGTGACTTCGTGTGGTCGTTGCGAGATGTGAATTTCGAAGTGAAGCAAGGTGAGGTGTTGGGCATTATCGGTCGCAATGGCGCGGGTAAATCGACGCTGCTTAAAATCTTATCAAAGGTGACCGCCCCCACTACAGGCACAGTGAAGGTGCGTGGGCGCATTGCCTCGCTACTCGAAGTAGGGACGGGTTTCCACCCAGAGCTTACCGGCCGGGAAAATATTTTTCTTAACGGGGCCATTTTGGGAATGACCAAAGTAGAAATTCGTAAGAAATTCGACGAAATCGTCGATTTCTCCGGTGTCGAACGCTACATCGATACACCAGTAAAGCGATATAGTAGCGGTATGTACGTGCGCTTGGCTTTTGCAGTAGCCGCGTTCTTAGAGCCTGAGATCCTCATCGTTGACGAAGTATTAGCTGTCGGTGATGCAGAGTTTCAGAAAAAATGCCTGGGGCGTATGAAGGATGTAAGCGTGAACGATGGCCGTACAGTGCTATTTGTAAGCCATAATATGGCTGCTGTGAAACAACTATGCGATAGGGGTATAGTTATGCAACAAGGGATAATCACTTTTGAGGATGACCAAATAGCGGCAATAAACTTTTATCAAAATCTGAGTAATACAGCTTCTTACTTTGAACACAAGGGCGAAATTAATTCTGCGCCAGGTAATGAGAATATTCGAGTGTTAAAATTTGAAGTATTGCCAGTTATAGGTGAGACACTTTCTGTTTCTTCAGGAATTGAATTCGAATTAACATTTCATAACTATAAGAAAGACATAAATCTCGATACAACATTCGAGTTGCGTAATGCTGATGAAATTGTGGTTTTCCACCACGGTGCGCTCGTAAGCGTCGATAATAACTCGAAAAGAGGAGTGTATAAAGTAAAAGGAAAACTACAAGCAGTGTTGAATGCAGGGACGTACAGATTTAATGTGATTTTTGGTGAAAATCAGAGATATTCTTTGTTTTCTATAGAAGAAATAGTGCAGTTTGATATCTTAAATGAAAGTCTTGGTAGCAACAACAACTCTCTTCCAGGGGTAATTAGGCCCAATATTGCTTATTCAATATTCTTGAATTCATAAGGCCGAAGCCCTTATTAGGTATGCAAAAGCCATCACTTATAGAATTTGGAAAAGTTGGTAGCCCGATGCTGGGCTATTTAACTATTGCTCAAAATAGTGCTCTTCCTTTTGATATAAAGCGAGTTTATTGGACATATTATACTCCTGATGATGTCATACGTGGCCATCATGCTCATTATGATTTACAACAATTGATTTTCTCTGTTAGTGGCGAAATAGAATTTATACTTGAGGACCTCAGTGGTAATAAAGAGTTATTTGTTTTAAATAAACCTAATATTGGATTGTATATTCCTAAGCTATACTGGCGCACAATTAAATTTTCTCATAATGCTGTTTTGCTATGCTTGGCGTCTGACGAATATTCGGAAATCGACTACATAAGGGATTACGGTCACTTTAAATCATTACAGTAAATGGAAAGCAACTATTATATACATCCTTCTGCTATCGTTGAATCTGAATTTATTGGTGAGCACACAAGGATATGGGCATTCGTTCATATTTTAAAAGATGTAGAAATTGGTAAAAATGTTAATATATGCGACCATTGCTTTATAGAAAATGGCGTGGCAATTGGTGATAATGTAACCATAAAATGCGGAGTATATTTATGGAGTGGCATTTCTATTGAAGATAATGTTTTTATTGGTCCTAACGTTGTCTTTACCAATGATTTGCGTCCAAGAAGTAAGCAGGAATTTAATCAAGCTGAAACAGTTATAGAAGAAGGTGCTTCGTTAGGAGCAAATAGCACTGTGTTAGCAGGAGTTAGAATTGGAGCTTATGCTTTTTCAGGAATTGGATCAGTAATAACTAGAGACGTGCCAAACCATGCACTTGTTTATGGAAATCCAGCGAAAATAAAGGGCTGGGTTGACGAAATGGGAAGAAAGTTAGCGCCCATTAGTGATGTCGATTGGGTGTCTGAGGAAGGAGTAGTCTATACAAAATCATCAAAAGGCTTAGTAAAAAAATGAAAATTCCATTTGTATCATTCGACATTGTTAATGCAAAAATTAGAACTGAGATTATTCAATCCTTCGAAGATTTTTTCGATAGTGGCTGGTATGTGCTTGGTGAAAAAGTGAAAATTTTTGAAAACAATTACGCGTTGTTTAATCATACTACAAATTGTATCGGGGTTAGTAATGGCTTAGATGCGCTCCATATTTGTTTGAAGGCATTGAATATAGGCGAAGGGGATGAGGTTATAGTCCCTTCTAATACATATATCGCAACTGCGTTAGCTGTGTCGTATACAGGTGCTACACCGGTTTTTGTTGAGCCAAATATTGACACTTATAATATTGACGTAAAAAAAATAGAACAAGCAATTAATTCCAATACAAAAGCGATAATGCCCGTACACTTGTATGGGCAGGCTTGTGAGATGGAAGAAATTATGTTGATTGCCAAAAAGTATAATTTATATGTGGTAGAGGATAATGCACAAGCACAAGGTGCATGTTATAATAATAAAATAACGGGAAGTTGGGGAGATATTAATGGAACAAGTTTTTATCCAGGAAAAAACTTGGGTGCTTTGGGTGATGCTGGTGCAATTACTACGAATAATAGAGATTTGCTGAACGTGGCATTGATGCTTCGTAATTATGGATCTGAAAAGAAATATGAAAATGCAATAATTGGTTTCAATATGCGGTTGGACGAGTGCCAAGCTGGCTTTCTTTCCGTAAAACTCAAATACTTGCAAGAGTGGACAGAACAAAGACAAAAAATTGCTTCTTTATATAACGATAGATTATCTAATGTTAAAGACATAGTGCTTCCTGTAATAGCATCGGGTGCAACTCATGTTTATCATCTATACGTAATTAGGACTGATAAACGGGATGAGTTACAAAAATATCTACAGAAGCATGGTATCAGTACACTCATTCATTATCCCATACCACCTCATTTACAAGCTGCTTACGACTATTTGGGGTTAGATAAAGGATCTTTCCCAATAGCTGAATCAATAGCGAATACCTGTTTAAGCATTCCCATGTGGCCTGGATTAACTGAGCAGGAAGTCAATTTCGTTGCCAACGCTATAATTTCATTTTTTAATGAAAACTAATCCTTTAGTATCTATAGTTGCGCTTAATTATAATAACGCAAATTATGTGATATCCACATTAGAAAGTATTGCGCATCAAGATTATGATAATTATGAGCTAATAATTGTCGATGACTATTCTACTGATGATAGTTTAAGAATAATTAAAGAATGGATTCCGACTCAATCTTTAGTTGTTAATCTTGTAGCCCATGGTAAGAATTTAGGTGTATGTGCTGCTTGTAACAGTGGTATAAGAAAGTCAAGCGGTAAATACGTAAGCTTAATAGCTACTGATGATATAATGATGCCCTGCAAAACAAGGATACAGGTCGAAGCTTTAGAGATTAGTTCGGAAAATGTATGTGCTGTATTTTCAGACATGACTGTGATTAATGAGCAGAATGTAATTACAGAAAAATCCTATTTTGATCTATTGAGCATCAGTTACGACTTCATTAATAATGTGCTTAACAGAAGTTCAACAGATCAGCTTACATTTCTTGTAGAAAAAAATATTCTTCCTGCTCCAGCTATAATGTATAAAAAAGAAGTAATTATTAAGTTAGGTGGATGGGATGAAAAAATATATTTCGAAGATCTTGACATGAACTTAAGGCTCATACATTCAGGTTACAGTTTTATTTATTTAAGCGATAAGTTAGTGAAATACAGAATGATGAGTAATTCATTAACTCGCCGACCTAATCCTCTCTATTGGGAAACATTTCTTACTGTAATATATAAGTATTATGGGATTTCAAAAGAACTAGATAATTCTATTAATAATAAAATTCAAAACTACTCTCATTTGATTTTTCAACTTAGTGGTAAAGAATCTTCCATTTGGTTAAAAAGAAGCCTGATTAACCATTTATCACTTAAATCAATAATTTATCTGATTTGCTCATCACTGCGTATTAGGTATAAATATTCAATATTTGTTAAGACACAGTTTTTAAATACGCTTAAACGCGTAAAACACATTGTTCTTTAAACTTAGGCATGAAATTTTTTTTAATAAAAAAAATTATTTCTTTCATTGAAATTTATGAAAATTTCATACGTAAGAATAAAAGCAATTATTATAGATATAGGTATGATAAGAATATTTCAATGGGGGAAAATGTTTTTTTTGGAAAATACTCCTCTATAATAGTATTTGATATTACTAATAATGCTAAATTAGTGCTAAAAAATAATAATGACTTTCGAAGATTCTGTTTGTTATCGCTAGCTAGTGACGGTCTGTTAACTATCGGGGAAGGAAATTTTTTTAATAATGGTTGCTCCGTAACTTGCATAAATGAAATAATAATTGGTGACAATAATCTGTTCGGAGAAAATATTAAGATTTATGATCACAATCATATTTTTTCAAATATTGAAGAATCAATTCGCGAACAAGGATTCACTAAAGGAAGCGTAGTCATTGGTAATAACTGTTGGATTGGTAGTAATTGTGTGATTCTTAATAACGTTGCTATTGGAGATAATGTAATAATAGGAGCGAATAATTTAATTTACAAATCTATTCCTTCAAATAGTATAATCAAAGCTGTTTCTGGATTTGATATAAAAAGCAGATTTTAATAGCTATTGAGTTCAGCCATACACAGCGCTTATAAAAAAAAATTGTTCAAATAAAAGTCTTTGTATGGCTACCATATTATTTGTAGGACACGAAGCATCTAGAAGTGGCGCTCCTTTTACGCAGTTGCACTTAATGCGGTGGGTTAAAAAAAATACTTCTCACAAAATGCTTCTAGTGTTACTAAAAGGTGGACCTCTGGTAGTAGATTTTGAAGAGCTAGCAGAAGTACACATTGTACACAGTCCAAAATTCTCACTTCCTACCCGAATATGGTCAAAGTTGAATCGTATTGCTGGTAAGGAGCACAATAATATTCTGAACCGGATTGCTAATTGCGCACCAGATGTAATATTTGCTAGTTCACTTGTTGCTATCAACTACGGTATCAAGCTTAAACACAAATTAGGCGTTAAACTGATTTGCAATCTTCATGAATTAGAATTCGCATTCTTTTACATGCCAAATAGGGGTTTTCCTGAGGCATTGCAACAAACCGATGTTTTTATGATGGGTTCGCATGCAGTAAAAAATTTTTATTTAAATAATTATTCTGTTGATAAAAATAAAGCTTCTGTCATCTACGATTTCATTGCTGACGAACCTTCTGAATCGCCCAAAATTTTTGATATAAGAACATTGTATAATATTCCATCAACTGCTAAAATAGTTGGGGCAATGGGCAGTTTAGATTTTCGGAAAGGATACGATGTTTTTTTGAACGTGGCTAGAAAAATCATCAAAAATTCCCTAGAAACGTATTTCGTGTGGGTTGGCGGTAACAAAAACTCGGCCGAATACAAAGTGTTAGAACGAGAAGTTAAATTACAAGGATTGACAGGGCGAGTCATTTTAGCCGGCGAACAGACCGATATTCATAGTTATTATGAGGCCTTCGATATATTCTTATTAACATCTCGGGAAGATCCTTTCCCGCTTGTATGTTTAGAAGCAGCGATGGCAAGGACGCCTATCATTTGCTTCGCCCATTCGGGGGGAATGCCCGAATTTGTGCGTGATGATGCCGGTTATGTCGTTGAATACCTCAACGCCGAACAGATGGCAGAAAAGACACTGTCGCTGCTTGAAAACGAATCGCTTCGCAAACAAATGGGTGCAGTGGGCCGTGAGCGAGCGTTGGCCAACCATACTATTGGAAAGATTGGCCCAAGTATTCTTACACTGATTGAAAGCGCGTTGTGATGAGCGCAAGTCAATTGTATAGACTTACCCTTTATTCACAATCAATTTCATTCAGCAGAAGAAAAGCTTAAAGTAGCTATCATGGCCATTGTAACGTGTGTAATTGGGGGAGGCGGTTTTATTGGGAAGGCAGTGGTACAGGAACTGCTGTTATTAAACGACCGCCAAGTGGTAGTCATAGGACGTAAACCGCAAGTTTCGCACTTACCTGCTCAAGTGCGTTATATTCAAAACTTATCTGGAAATTCTGACGAATTTCTCAGTGACGTTTTGGCTGAGGCAGACGAAGTAATTGATTTAGCTTATGCTACAGTTCCGCAAACTAGTTTTCAAAATCCTGTAAATGATATATTGGTCAACCTACCCGAGACAGTTCGCCTATTTGAACACGCGGCGCGGTGGGGCCTACGCAAATTTGTTTGGGTTTCATCTGGGGGTACCGTGTACGGTCATGCTCATCAGGTTCCTTTGACGGAAGAGCATGCCACTAACCCAGTTTCTCCGTACGGCATTACTAAACTGTCCATTGAAAAGTATGCTCATTTATATTATTCCACAGCCCAGTTGCCTATTGTGTGCGTACGACCTTCAAACGCGTATGGTGAAGGACAACGAGTATACTCTGGACAAGGCTTCATAGGCACAGCCATTGCTTCGCTGCTTGATCATCATACACTAGACCTATTTGGTGATGTGGGTACTATCCGCGATTATTTGCACGTACAAGACGTGGCCCGGGGTATAGTAGCAGCTTTAATTAATGGGCAGGTGGGACAAGTTTACAATTTGGGTAGCGGCATAGGCTATAGCAACCGCCAAGTCTTAGAAACACTGGAACCACTGGCTAATAAAATAGATGCCCCTCTGCGCCTGCGCATATTACCTGAACGTCCATTTGATGTAAAAGTCAATGTTTTAGATAGCAGTAAGCTACATGCTCACACTGGTTGGAAGCCTCTGTTATCTTTTGAACAAGGTATACACAGAACATGGGACTGGTATGTGAAAAATTATAAATATCAAAAAAGATAGTCCGATCCTACGGAAAATATTCTGTATATAAATTTTTTTAAGTAAAACTAAAGTTGCGATTAAATATTGCGATTAATTAAAATAACGACATTTAATGAAAATTGTTTTCGTTTCTCTGATGAGGATAATACCCTGGGGGGGTAGTGAAGAACTATGGTTTAAAACAGCAAAGTTAGCTGTTGAGAATGGGCATATAGTGTATTCATTGACTCAGAAATGGGACAAGACTCCTGACCGAATTATCGGGCTGAATAAAATTGGTGTGTCAGCAGGGTTTTTTTCCAAACCCACTTATTCAATATTAGAACGCGTAGCCATAAAAGTTAAGTTAAAAGAACAAGTACAAGAAATAATATCTTTTATTGATGCGGATTTCTACATAATATCTAACGGTACCACATTTGATTTTACCCGCAATACTTATATTATGAAAAAAATTATGCAAACTGGTAGGCCTTATGCTTTAATCAGCCAGCATAATTTTGAGAACGGTCACGTTGTTGAAGGTGCAAGTAGGAATTTCGCTATTGATGTCTTCCAAAAATCAGTAACCAATTTTTTTGTATCAGCAAGAAACCTAGAGTGTGCTGAACGCCAACTAGCATATAAAATAAAAAACCCCGTAGTAATAAGCAATCCAATTAATATTGTAGATGTATCGATTAAAGATTTTCCATATTCGAAAAAGTTGTTAATGGCGTGTGTCGCACGTTTAGACTGCAATATTAAAGGCCAAGATATTTTGCTACAAGCGTTGAGTTCCGAGACATGGAAGAGTAGGAACTTCAGTTTAAAGCTGTACGGCGCGGGTCCCCATCTCGACTATCTCAATACTTTAATTAAGTTTTACGGCCTAGAAGAGCAGGTTACTTTGGCAGGACACGTCAACGACATCGATAAAATTTGGGAGAGTAGCCAAGTAATGGTATTGCCTTCCCTAAATGAAGGGACTCCCCTAGCGTTGGTAGAAGCCATGTTGTCGGGCAGAGCCGCCTTAGCAACAGATGTGGGTGATAACAACAAGTATGTACTCGACGGGAAGACAGGGTTTCTCGCTAGTGTCGCCTCGCTCGAAAGCTTAACTGCTACGTTGGAAAAGCTCTGGCTTTCCAAAGATGAATTGAAATTAATGGGCGAGGCTGCGTTTGAAAATGCACTCAAGAATACTGATCTCGAACCTGAGAAATTATTATTAAGCACCGTAGAAAGTATTTGATGAGCCTAATTAATAACACTGATAGAACTGTATTTTTGACAAACTGCGCACATCATAACAATGAGGTGGTCGAGTGAAACAGGAGGGAATTGCGTGCTAATTTCCCCACCCCAGGGAAAAAGTCTCTTCCTCCCAACGGCCGCGCTACGATGCGGCCTCCCGGGCCGAAGCCCTGCGGCTGGCCAGCGAAAGCCGCTCGACACTAGCCGCCGCGCGTGCCTTGAACGTCAATGCCAAGCTACTTTATCAGTGGCAGAAAGCGGCCCAGCAGCCCTTGCCCACTGACCCGCAAGAGGCGGCTGAAATGCGCGCCTTGCGGGCGCAAGTGCGCCGGCAGGCGCAGGAGCTGGAGATTTTAAAAAAGCCATCGCCATCTTCTCGCATCCCCCGACCCCGTGAGCCAGTTGCCGTTTATTGACCAGCAACGCCTTCACTACCCGGTGCAGCTGTTTTGCCAGGTCTTGCGCGTCGTGCCCAGCCGCTACTACGCCTGGTGCCAGCGTGCTGTGCCAAAGGCGGAGCCGGCCTGGGAAACGGCGCTGGTTGACGTGTTTGACGAGCATCAGCGCCGCTGCGGCACGCGCCGGCTGCAGGTCGAACTGCGCGCGTTGGGCCACCGCGTGGGCCGACAGGCCCTGCGGACGGCCCTGCGCCGCCACGGCCGTAAGGCTTTGCAGCCCAAGGCTTTTATGCCACGCACCACCGATTCGACCCATGGCAAGCGGTGCGCCCCCAACCTGCTGCTCGACCAACCGCGCCCAATTCAAGCCCATCAGGTGTGGGTCAGCGATATCGCCTACCTGCCGCTGGCCAACGGCAACTGGGTTTACTGCTGCGCCTTTCAGGACGTGTGCAGCAAGCAGGTGGTGGGCTGGCAGGTGCGGGCGGACATGCCCGAGGCCTTGGTTACCACCGCCCTACAGCGGGCGCTACTCGCCCAGCGTCCCGCGCCCGGCCTAATTGTGCACTCCGACCGGGGCGGTCAATATGTGGGCAACGGCTACAAAACGCTGCTGCGCAACACCAAGGCGGAGCTCTCGCACAGCCGCCGCGGCGAGTGCTACGACAACGCGCAGGCCGAAAGCCGGTGGGCGCGTCTCAAAACGGAACTACTCGAAGCGCGCGAGCGGCCTGTTTTCGCGGACCTGGCCGATGCGCAAGCCAGCGTCGCCAACTATTTTGACTACTACAATCACCAACGCCGCCACTCCAATATCGGCTATTTAAAACCATATCTCTTTCATCAACAACAACTTGTCAATATCACATAATTCTCTCCTGCTCAACTAGACCATCCCACAAGAAGTATGATAGATAAAATTTGCGTAGTAGTACCAGTTCACACTTCTACTCCATCAGATTACGAACTGGTATCTTTTCGGCAATGTTTCGCCATACTAGGTAAACATCCAATAAAACTTGTTGCACCAGCAGGATTGGATGTAGCTCGTTACAAAGAAGTAGTTCCTCAACTTGACTTGGTATTTATTGATCCAAAATGGCAGTCGTCATTACTGGGCTACAATCAACTTAAGACAAGTCGCTATTTTTACAATATTTTTGCTCAGTACGAATTCATACTAACGTATGAGTTGGATGCTTTTGTATTTAAGGATGAACTCGATCATTGGTGCAGAAAAGGGTACGACTATATAGGTGCCCCTTGGTTTGTTGGTTTCGGCACTCCAGCACCTGGAGCGTCCCTACACGGGGTGGGTAATTCTGGGTTCTCACTACGTAGGGTTAGTCCGATTGCAAAAGTGTTGAAAGAGATATATTATAAGAACCCGTCCGAATATCAAACCGATAAGAAAAGTTTATTCAAGGCATATTTAAAGGCCCCGTATCGGTGGTTCAAGAACCAACTAGGGGAAAACTATACTGTTCAGAATAGTGGCCTATACGAGGACCGGTTTTTTGGCGAAGTAGTGCCAATCTTTTCGAAAACTTTTGTGGTGGCTCCGATAGCAGAAGCTATAAAATTCAGCTTTGAAGTGCAGCCAGAAATACTTTTTCAGCTTAATAATGAAAAGCTGCCAATGGGATGCCACGCTTGGTGGAAATACAACTTTGAGTTCTGGAAGCCGTTTATCAAGGATTTTGGCTATACGCTGTAGAAAAAACATGCTTATATTAAGCAGTGCGAAAATACAGCATGTGCATTGGGAGTATTTAAAAAATCTCCTTAAATACATTGCTATTTTTGCACTTGTCGGGCTCAGGTGGACATTGTGCGTCTGGCTGAAACTGGATAGATTACAGGGTTAACACGGGCGCGGCAGGCAGCGCTGGTGTCTTGGTAGCCGCGCCCGGCATGGACAATCAAGCCAGGCAAGGGCCGGCGGAGCATCAGCGCTTGGCTTGATCTGGGTTGGTGAGCACGCGTTCCGTCGGCGGCTGCGCGGCTATGTGACCGCCTCTACGCGCCGCGAATAAGTATTATGCCACATGGTGGCACCAGCGCCTGCCCACGAGTGGAAGATAGGCGCTAGTGCCGCCCACGCTTGTTTGAAAATCCTGGGAGCGAATTGGCCCAGCAGGCGGTTTTCGGCCACGATGGTTACTGGGTTACCGTCGTCCGCGGACGTTGCGAGTGAGTGCCTAAGGTCTGCAAGCCGTACCAGTGCGGCCATGAAACGCGCAGCCGTGTCTAGCCAAGTGCCCCACGGCGCGTGCCGTTCCGGCAGCCGTTGTGGCCAAAAACTGCCTGCTAGGCCAACCCGTTCATCACTGGTATAAGCTGGGTTCAACAGGCAACGTAGCGCTTGAATGAACCAAGGCTCGATGCAAACGTTAATAAACCAGCAGCGGCTCATGGTGTTGGCGGTTAAAAGATGATCACGACTTTTGTCAACCTACCACGCTCCATTTGAGCTCAGCGCGCTGTCGCTTCATTTTGTCCCGTTCGGCGCTGCTGGGTGCGGTTTGTTCCAGCACTTGGCGCTGCCAGCGTCCGAACAGTGCAGGTGAGGTGCCGTGGACGCGCGTCGCGTCGGGCTGCCGGGCCCCAGCCGCCACTTGGCACACGCACGCGGCTTTGGCCCCGGATGTATATTTCCGGCGGGCGGTGGGCAGCCCACCAAGAATTAGTTTTTGTTCATGGGCGGCGGAAGTCAAGGCTATACGCTGTCCGTTTCGACTGGACTACCGCATAAAGATGCAATGCGGCCAACACTTACTCACAGATAAACGCAACCGCGTCCGCACTTTAGCGGCGAACCTGTTGTGGGCTGCATCGCTTGCCACTACAATCCGGCAAGCGGTATTGCTTGGCAGGGCAAGATTCAGGCGTCCAGCGATGCTGATCGATACGCCGACGCTCTTTTTCTCCGCTGCGAAGCGCTCACGCTTGCTTTTTTACATCACGGGAGCCAGCTAGTGCTTGAATGAATAGATATGGCAGAGTGCTGACAGCGCGGCTAAACCAAAAGGGTAAACTCCTAACCAGAGTAAATAATGGCCTTGCCTAATATTTAACAATCATTGCTTTAGCAAGATAAAACGCGTAGAAGTATAGTTATACTAATCATTAGAGTAACTTTGTCTATTAAAATTGTCTTTTAAGATTTCCGACGATTTACAGGCATTTGGCTAAATGTTAAGGTTATTTGGTTAATGAATAAAATAAATCACCCGTTAGTAAGCGTCATCATACCGTGCTATAATTATGGCTCATATGTTTGCGACGCTATAGATAGTGTCATTTCCCAAACTTATGCTAACTGGGAACTTATCATAATAAACGATGGATCTTTGGATAACACCGAAGACGTAGTGATGCCTTATACTAAGCATGACAACAGAATCAGGTATCATTATCAGCCGAACAAAGGGCTTTCGGCAGCGCGTAATACGGGCTTGGCTCTGACCACAGGGGAATACATTCAGCTGCTGGATGCTGATGACTACTTAGCTCCCGAAAAATTGCGTTTACAGGTAGAAGTTTTGAACAATAATCCTGCTGTTGACCTAGTATACAGCAACGCATACGTGTTTTTACACAGTGAAACCAGCCGTGACCCTATCAACTTTAAACCTTTTATTTTCCCAGTAAGCCCGATTTCAGGTCAAGGAATACCTATGCTATTGCACATGGCGATGGATAATATGTTTCTACCGGGCGCACCCTTGTACCGGAGGAGTATGGAAACAACGATAAAAGGCTTCAAGGAAGACATGTACCCAATTGAAGACTGGCACTACTGGTACCGGGGCCTGTTGGAAAATAAAAATTATTTGCACGATGGTCGTCGTGAGGTAGCATTATATTCTCGGCACCACGGAGACAACATGTCTATAGACCGATTTAAAATGTGGCGCAATCGAATAATTGGACGCGAAGCGATAATACCTATCATTAAAGTTAGAATGGAGAAATCGGCAACTGACACGTTGCTGTTCAAGCCAGTTTTGAAGAAAAATGAATCTTTATTACGGCAAGAAAAGGCCCGTTATAATTTATTTTACGGCAATACTTATGCGGGAATATACAATGTTCTTTTGGCTGCTACAAGTTCAGAAAATGCTTTCGATACATTATATGAGGGGGCATACCTGCTCAAAGAAAGAGCCTTTGGACGGAAGATTAAAAAATAATATGATTTCTTTAAGATGCTAAAGTTGTTCAAAAATTATAGCGTACTCAGCGATGGTACAGCATTTAAATACCTTGCCCTAGTTCCCGAATCAATTATGCTGACTGGCGCAGGGAGAATAGTGTTGCACAACTGGCGAGGATTGCTGAGGCTCACGTGGCGCTATCGCAAGGTTCAATTACCTGCCAGTCATGTGTATGTGTTAGCGCACAATTCTTTTAGCGGCTACTATCATTGGTTATTAGAGAGCTTACCAAAATTGATTGAAGCAAAAAAAAGCCTGAATGGCTTTGTTTTGCTTTTACCCGATACCTATACCGATTCTTTTTATAAAGAAACCCTAGCTATGCTTAATATAACATGTATTGAGCGTATGGAACCGGAAATACAGTATAAAGTGCCTCAGCTAGCTATACCTTTCTTTGTGGAAGCTATGGGGCACTATTCGCAGGCAACACTAAAGTCTTTAAAGCATACTGTATTAAATTCAATTAAAATTCAAGCAACTACTGCTAAACTTATTTATGTAAGCCGTAAAAAGGCGCTCCGACGCAAAATCGATAACGAACAAGAAGTAGAACTGTTTTTGATAAAGCACGGATTTGAGATTGTTTGTTTTGAAGACTATAGTTTTCAGGAAACGGTCCAACTATGCGCAGGTGCAGAAATTTTGTTAGGAATACACGGAGCTGGATTAGCTAACATGGTATTCGTGCCGGAGTCAGCTATCGTAATTGAGCTCAGAAAGTTTGATCAGGGGGAAAATATATTCTTTGAATACTTGGCCCAAGCATTAGAATTACGTTACCGCTTGCTGTATTGCCAGGCAATAAACGAAGGGCAGTCCGTACAAGATGCAGATTTGCAAGTTGATATAAATGATCTAAAAAGGGTGGTGAGAGAATTTGTTCCACAGCATATTGTGGAGTAGTATAAGTTCGAGCTTCATGGCATATTCTACGGTATCCATACTCATCCCGGCATACAATGCGGCTGATTACATCGAAGAAACGTTGAAATCAGTATTGGCGCAAAGTTGGCCCGACATAGAAATTATTGTGGTAGACGATGGATCCAAAGATGCGACTTTAGCGAAAGCACAGCAGTTTGAAGGAGAAAAGGTGCGGGTGGTGACGCAAGCTAATGCGGGGGCTAGCGCTGCCCGTAACCTAGCCTTTTCTTTGGCAAGAGGCGAGTATATCCAGTACTTAGATGCCGATGATTTACTGCACCCGGATAAAATACAGGCCCAAATGCAGTGCTTGGCCAAGCAACCTAACACAGTGCTATCTTCTTCTGCGTGGGCTAAGTTCTATACTGTGCCAGACGAAACTACTTTGCGACCAACCGCCATTTGGCGCGATTACGCCCAACCCACAAATTGGCTGGTTGATGCTTGGCAAAACATGGTCTGGATGCAGCCGTCCGCTTGGCTAGCCCATCGAACGTTGATTGCGGCCGCTGGACCGTGGAATGAAGAGTTGACTCTGCACGACGACGGCGAATTCTTTTGCAGGGTGCTCTTGCAATGCAGCGCGGTGAAGTTTTGTCCTTCGGCAAAATCCTTTTACCGCAAGGGATTGAGTGAATCGCTCAGTAGCACCCGCAGTGCACAAGCCATTCTTTCTCATCTGTCAGTATGCTTGCTTTACGAAACACATTTATTGGGAAAGCTTGACACGGAACTTACCCGCCGGGCTTGTGCAAATAACTTTCAACGCTTTATATACGAACATTACCCATTGCACAAGGAACTTCGTGAAGTAGCCGATGACCACGTGCGGAAATTAGGAGGAAGTACAGTAAAACCAATAAGCACTCCTCTATTTAAAATAATCGATGAACTAGTAGGTTGGAAAGTGTCTAAAAAGATGCAGGATTTTATTTATCAACATAAATTAAATCCTGCATCATGGCGAACGCGCGCATCAAGATAATGACTTTATAAAATATTATACACATCAATTGTTCGAACAAATTTTATGGTTGTAGTAAGAATTAGTTTTGGCCTAGCTAATCAAATGTTTCAGTACGCTGCGGGTAGGGCCTTGGCTCTGCGCAATAAGCAATTATTCAAATTAGATTTGTCTTTTTTTGATGCACGTACTATAGAAGATGGGCCATCACATGAAAAGTACGGGTTGAAAATATTTAAAGGCATCGATAGTGTTGGATGGGTGTCAAATAAAGAAATTTCTAGTATTAGAAATAAGTACGAAAATAAACTAATATACCGATTTTTGAACAAAGCTAAACGCGCTATAGGGTTGCAGCCATTTTATACTTACTGTTGGGAAAAAAAATTGTTGAGATTTGATTCAGATATACTAACAAAAAAAGGAGACATTATTTATTTAAATGCCTATTTTCAGAATGAATTTTATTTCAATGATTTCCAAAGAATAATAAAACATGACTTTGAATTTAAAGAATCATTTATAGATCAACTGAATTTAGAGCTTGGGCTCAAGATGCAACGTGAAGAATCAGTTTCTTTACATATCAGACGTGGAGATTATTTAGGAAAGAGATTTGTCGCTCCGGTGGATTATTATAAAAGAGCCATTGATTACTTCTTGCAAAAGCTAAATAGTCCGTCCTTTTATATATTCTCAGATGATCCCGAATGGGCAAAGGATAATATCATTTTTGATGGGAATTGTAATTATGTCACGCATAATAAATTTGATAATAGTTACAAAGACATGTACTTAATGAGCAAGTGTAAGCACAATATTATAGCTAACAGTTCTTTCAGTTGGTGGGGTGCTTGGCTCAATGATAATGAAGACAAAATTGTTATTTCGCCTACAAATTGGTTTCCTGAAAAAAACATTTATTCGTCAGATGTAATCCCAACTAACTGGTTAACACTATAGTTAGCAATTCACTAATGTTATAATGCCAAGTGTAACGATGTAAGTAGCGCTTCTAAAGTATAGTTACTATGCCCAGAGTATCCATAGTACTGCCTGTGTACAATGTTGCTCCTTATATAGGAGATACCATCGACAGTTTGCTAAAGCAAACATTTGCTGATTTTGAACTACTAGTGTTCGATGATTGCTCAACCGATGACACGGCTGCGCGGGTAGAGTTCATCCGTGACCCAAGGCTGCGCTTCGTTCAGAATGCCTACAACCTGGGCCGGGCGGGTACCGATAACGCGGCCTTGCCTTATGTGAGTGCTGAATTTGTTGCCAAAATGGACGGTGATGACCTGTGTCACCCCCAACGCTTGGCTCGGCAGGTAGCTTATTTCGACCAACACCCCGAGGTGAATGTGGTTGGAAGTTGGATGCAAAATTTCGGTGCTAGTGCTTACCTTAACCGTTATCCTACTGCTCCAGCCGCATCGCAAGTGCGTACGCTTTTCACACTACCTGTCGGCAATCCGTCAGTAATGCTGCGGACACGCTTGCTTCGCGAAGAAGGCATGCACTACGATGCAACGCTGAGGCAAACCGAAGATTATGATTTTTTTGCTCGCTACGTGCGTGAACTACGCGTGGCCACGTTACCCGAGACACTCATCAAGTACCGCGTGCCACCTGATGCTATAAAAAATGATGTGCTAATCGAACGGACAGCTATAGCAGACGGCGTGCGTCAGCGATTGCTCCAAACTTGGGGCCTTGACTGCACCGCTCGCGAACTGGA
Source organism: Janthinobacterium lividum (assembly GCA_050954665.1). Taxonomy (GTDB): domain Bacteria; phylum Bacteroidota; class Bacteroidia; order Cytophagales; family Hymenobacteraceae; genus Hymenobacter. The sequence goes on along the minus strand of JBPBPC010000037.1, from coordinate 346,857 downwards.
AGTGCACAACACCATCGCTATGTTGGACCGGTCACTCGGTGATGTACAATTAGAAGAGGTAGAAGCGTGGCTATATAAGCTGCTCACCTACAACGATGGGCACAAGCTATTTGAGTCGGCCGCGTTACGCCAGGGAGTAGCCGAGCGTTGGTTCGAAGTGTGTTATACGCACCCACAGCCGCGCTTGGATAGCATGCGTCAATTTGAACGCAGCAGCTTGTCGGCGTACCACTCTTTGGGAGCCCAACAGTGGCTTAAGTTTTTGGCTCGAGGGATACGTAAATTTTAAAGGTTCTATTTGGATAAAAATTGCTCCAATAGCCTCAAGATTTTACAGTGCTTTCGCCTCACCGTGATTGATGGAAACGACTGCTCGAAAGCTAAAATATATGCTGAGAATATGTGTAAATAACTCGTTGTTGCTAACCGCACCGGATAGCTTTCGCGATTTTCAGGGCAACTATACCTTTGGCGCGAACGTGGATACAGCGATTTGAACGAGATATTTTATAAAATGATTAAAGAACCTTTTTGCATAAAATATTTCAAGTCGTGATTGTAAGTGCGTAGAGCATGAGTATAGTTAAAAATAATTTATTACTGCTGATTTCAAACCTAGGATTAGGTGGCGCCCAACGTGTCTTCCACGACCATGGGGTGGAGTTGGCCAAACACTACGCCGTGACGGAGGTTGTGTTCAACCTAGATGGGGGTAATATATATCCTAGCGGCAATGCAATGCAGAGTTTAGAGGTGGCTGGTGGGGGAGGGGCAATCAATAAGCTTCGCAATTTCTGCCGGCGCGTTGAGCGGCTACGGGCCCTCAAGCGTAGTTTATGTACTGAATTGTGTATCAGCCACTTGGAAGGAGCTGATTACGTGAATTTGCTTAGTAAGGGACCCGAGAAAGTGGTGCTTTGCATCCACGGCTCCAAGGTGCACGACGGAAACATCACCGGGTTGGCGGGTTGGCTGCGCAAAAAAGTGCTTATGCCCAGACTTTACAATCGGGCCGACAAAATCGTGACGGTGAGCCGCGACATCAACCCAGAACTCATAGAAGGTTTTGGGGTGAGGCCAGAAAAACTGGTCACCATTAATAATTTTTTTGAAGTAGCCCAGATCGAGGCTAAGTCGCGAGAGCTATTAACGGCGGCTGAGCAAGCCGTGTACGCCGCCGCGCCGGTACTGGTCACCTCGGGCCGCCTCACCGTCCAAAAAAACCAAGCCCCATTACTCGACGTGTTCGCCGACCTCCTCAAGCGCCGGCCGGTCAGGCTAATATTTGTAGGTGACGGAGAACTGCGCGGTGACCTAGTTGGCTACGCCCGCGGGCTGGGATTACGCGTGTACGAAGCTTGGGACTTGAGCGCCAACCTAACGCCCGATTACGACGTGTATTTTTTAGGCATGCAGCAAAACCCCTTTAAGTACATCCGGCCAGCTACCTTGTTTGTGTTTCCTTCGGCTTGGGAGGGTTTCCCAATGGCCTTGGGCGAGGCCATGATTTGTGGTGTGCCAGCCGTGACGGCTGATTGCCCCACCGGGCCCCGTGAGATGCTGGCGCCCCGCACTGATACACCCCAGGTTGCTATTCGGGCCCCTGAAGTGGCTGAATTTGGGGTGCTAATGCCTATGCTCAACCAGCCAACCTCCATAGCTGCTGATTTGCGGGCGTGGACGGAAACTTTGGACGAATTGCTTGGAAACGCGGCCGAGCGGGGCCGCCTGGGCCGCCTGGCTAGCCAACGGATGCAGGACTTTACCCGCGAAAAAATATTCCGCAAATGGGTCGCCTTGCTTGAAGATGTGCTGGCTCACTGACACGCTTTTTTTTCATTTCCCATTTTTATCGGCCAATGACTTATTGCCCTAGTTCATTAGTCCCACTTTATGAATTCGGCTTCCTTTCTGCTGGCCCTAGGGCTGGTGGCTATTACACCGTGATGAGCATTTTTTTAAAACATTGACGAATTGCGTTTTCAGCGTTTTTTCTCGGTTTTCTTACCTCATTCGTTTTATACCCCCGACCTGCACTATTGCCGCTAACGCCTTGCACTAAGTGCCTAATTCCTTACCCGGCCCAGCGGCTTGGGTGTTGATTTTTTGTTCGTACTGCGTACTGGGGTACCTACATATATGAACTTTACTGCTTATACTTTCTGGCGCTGCTAGCTGCTTTTTAACTGCTGCACCGGCTGGGCTTGAACAATACTCCTTTAGCGGTGGTATTGGCAGATAACACGGTAAAGCTATTATTAGCACTGGAAATCAGCTGGGTGAGATTCGCATTCTACGAAAAACCTTTCTTAAAATTGAAAAGCCGTTTTGCTTTCATTACCCACTGACCTGGCGGGCCCACCGATGATTCTAGTTGTCGACAACTCCCGCGCCGTGACGGGGGCCCTGAACGCCATGCGCCACGCCACAGGGCCCCTGCGGCCGGCGCTGGCGTTCGAGTACGTGTTGCCCGCCGGCAGCACGGGGCGGGCGGTATTGGAAGCCGACGGCTACCGCGTGCACGAGCTGCCCTTTGTGGAAATCAGCCGGCGCAAGGCTGACTTGCTGCGCTACTTGCCGATGCTGCTATTGAACGGCTGGCGGCTGCGGCGGCTGGCGCGGCGACAGGGGGCCCAGGTGGTGCACCTGAATGACTTTTATAACCTGACCGGCTACGTGGCCAAGGCCCTGAGCCTGGGCCGGCTGCGGGTGGTCACGCACGTGCGGTTTTTGCCGCAGAGCCTGCCCCAGCTGCTGGCCCGCCCGTGGCGGTGGCTGGCCGAGCACGGGGCCGACCGGGTGGTGTGCGTGTCGGAAGCAGTGCGGCGCTATTTTGGGGCCCCGGGGCGGGTGCAGGTCACCTACGACCCACTGCCAGGGGCTGCGCGCCACCCCGCCGCGGCGCACCCGGCCCGGGCCGACGGCTCGGTGCACTTGCTGTATTTAAGCAACTACATTCAAGGCAAGGGCCAGGATTTGGCGTTGGCGGCGTTTGAGCAGGCGTACGCCCGCGACGGCCGCTTGCGGCTGCAATTCGTGGGCGGCGACCTGGGCATGGAAAAAAACCGGCAATTTCGGGCGCAACTGGAGCAGCGGGTGCAGGCAGCTGGGCTGGGAGCAGTGGTAACTTTCACGGGGTTTGCCACCGACGTGGAGCAAGCCATCAAAGCGGCCGACGTAGTGCTGAATTTCTCCGAGTCCGAGTCCTTCTCCCTCACGTGCCTCGACGCGCTGTACTACGGCACGCCGCTGATTGCCAGTGATTGCGGAGGACCGGCCGAGCTGTTTGAGCACGGCCGCTCGGGCCTGCTGGTGCCCAACCGCGCCGTGCCGGCCATGGCCGCGGCCATCAACCAACTGGCCGCCGATGGGGCCCTGCGCGAGCGACTTGCGGCAGCTGGCCGGGCGTACGTGCGGCAAAAATTTGCGCCGGCCAACACCTACGCCAAGCTGGGGGCCCTGTACACCGCGGTGCTGGGCCGGTAGCGGGCTCCAAGGCGGAGAGATTTTACCTTGCGGCCTATTGCCGTCTTTCTGGTGTTCATGCTGCCTGTGCCGTCGCCCGTTTTTTCTTTCGTCAGCCCCGTGTACCAAGCCGAGGGATTGGTAGCGGAGCTGGTGCAGCGCCTGGTGCTGGCCGGGGAAGCGTTGGGCGGCAGCTTCGAAATTGTGCTGGTGGACGACCGCAGCACCGATGGCTCGTGGGCCCGTATTCAATCTCTGGCAGTCCGCGACCCACGGGTGCGGGGCCTGCGCCTGAGCCGCAACTTCGGCCAACACCGGGCCATTACGGCGGGGCTGGAACAGTGCCGGGGCGAGTGGGTGGTGGTGCTGGACTGCGACTTGCAAGACCAGCCGGAGGAAATTTTGGCCCTGTTTGCCCAGGCCCAGCGCGGGTACGACTTGGTGCTGGCCCGGCGTGCTGGCCGGCAGGATGCGTGGCACAAGAAGCTGCTTTCACGCTTGTTTTATCAGCTGCTGTCGTACCTCACCGAAACGCCGCAGGACCCGGCCGTGGCTAATTTTGGCATCTACCACCGCCGGGTAATTGCGGCAGTGCTGGCCATGCGCGAAAGCATCCGCTACTTTCCCACGATGGTGCGGTGGGTGGGATTTCGCACCGCTTACCTCGACGTGACGCACGCCGAGCGCGCCGAGGGGCGCAGCAGCTACGGGCTCGGCCGGCGGCTGCACCTGGGCCTCGACATTTTGCTGGCCAACTCGGACAAGCCCCTGCGCCTGACCATAAAGCTAGGATTATTGATTTCGGGCATCGCCTTCCTGCTGGTGCCCGTTACCCTGCTGCGCTACTGGGCTGGCCAAATCTACCAGCCCGGCTACACCAGCCTCATCATTTCCATCTGGTTCTTTTCAGGTTTGTTGCTGTCGGTGCTGGGCATGGTGGGCTTGTACATCGGCAAGACGTTTGAGCAAGTGAAAAACCGCCCGCTGTACATTGTGGATGAAGAAGCGGCCGGACGCTGACGCCGGCCAGTTTTTTTACAAACAATTTATATCAATAATTCGCCATGGTCAATACTGGTGCTGAGCCCGCTCAGATTACCTTATTTCTGATGACGGAAAAAGGATACCGGGTGCTGCAACACATTGTGACGCACTTGAATAAGACGGTGATAGCCCTGGTAGTGGGGGCCCCCGATGAGCACCTAACCAACGACTATTTTGCAGAGATCCAGGCTCTGTGCACGCAGGAAAACATTCCTTTTCAGCCCCGAACTACCTCCCGCTCAGTGTTGCCTAGGTACGCGCTGGCAGTGTCGTGGCGCTGGCTAATTACAGACGTGCATAGTCTTATCGTGCTGCACGACAGCTTACTGCCACGGTACCGGGGATTTGCCCCCTTGGTGAGTTGCTTGCTGAATGGCGAACCAGAGATTGGCGTGACGGCCTTGTACGCCACCGCCGAGTTTGACCGGGGCCCCGTGTTGGCGCAGGCGGCGCGGCCCGTGCAGTATCCCATCACCATTGCCGGGGCCATCGATTTGACCGTGGCGTGCTACCTGGAGCTGGTGACCCGGCTTTGGCCGGGCCTGTGCGCTGGGGCCCTGCCGCCGGGCACGCCCCAGTTGGAAAGCGCTGCTACCTATAGCCTCTGGCGCGACGAGGAAGATTACCGCATCGATTGGGGCCGCGACAGCACTTATTTGCGACGCTTTGTGGACGCGCTGGGGCCCCCTTACCGGGGAGCCAGCACGCTGCTTGGCGGCCAGCGGCACCGGGTGCTGGCTGCCGAGGCTGAGCCCGACGTGGTGATAGAAAACCGGGCCCCGGGCAAGGTGCTATTCGTGCGCGCGGGGCAGCCGGTGGTGGTGTGCGGCACGGGCCTGCTGCGCCTCACCGCGCTGCGCACCGACGCCGGAGGCGACGCTCTGCCGCTGCGGCAGTTCCGGTCGCGCTTCGGGTGAGGACGGCCCCGGCCGTACCTTTGCGGGGCCCATGGACGCCCCGATTCCTTTTAACAAACCGTATTTTTCCGGCAACGAAACCCGCTACATCGAGCAAGCGGTGCGTTCGGGCAAGCTTTCCGGCGACGGGCAGTTCACCCGGCGGGCCCACGCCTACTTCGAGCAGGCGTGGGGTTTTGCCAAGGCGTTGCTGACCACCTCGTGCACCGATGCGTTGGAAATGGCGGCTTTGTTGCTGGATATCCAGCCGGGGGATGAGGTGATTATGCCCGCCTTTACTTTTGTGAGCACGGCCAACGCCTTTGTATTGCGCGGGGCCAAAATTGTGTTTGCCGACAGCACGGCCCTAAACCCCAACCTCGACGCTGGGGCCCTGGAAGCCCTCGTCACGCCGCGCACCCGGGCCATTGTGCCGGTGCACTACGCTGGCATTGCCTGCGATATGGGCGCTGTGCTGGCCACGGCTGGCCGCCACGCATTGGCGGTGGTGGAGGACGCGGCCCACGCCATCGACAGCTTCTACAACGGCCAGCGGCTGGGCACGCTGGGGGCCCTGGCCGCCTTCTCGTTTCACGAAACCAAAAACATCATTGCCGGGGAGGGTGGATTGTTGGCCATCAATGACTTGCAGTTCGCACGCCGCGCCGAGATCATTCGGGAGAAGGGTACCACGCGCTCAGCCTTCTTCCGGGGCGAGGCCACGGAGTACAACTGGGTAGACGTGGGCTCGTCGTTCCTGCCGTCTGAGTTGACGGCCGCCTACCTCTGGGCGCAGATTGAAAACCTGGCCGATATCCAGCGGCAGCGCACGGCCCTGTGGGCGCGCTACTACGCGGCCCTGGCCCCACTGGGGGCCTTGGGTGTGGGCCTGCCCGCACTGCCGGCCTACGCCACCAACAACGGCCACCTGTTCTACCTCGTGTGCCGCGACCGGGCCGAGCGCGATGCGCTGATTGCCTACCTGGGGCAGCGCCAGATTCTGGCCGTTTTCCACTACCTGGCCCTGCACCGCAGTCCCTATTACGCCAGCCGGCACGACGGCCGGGCGCTGCCCTGGGCCGAGCGTTACACCGACTGTTTGGTGCGCTTGCCCCTGTTTTACGAGTTGAGCGCCGACGGCCAGGAGCGCATAATTGCGGGCGTCCTCGATTTCTACCAATGCCGCTAATTCTACTTCATGGCGCGTATTTTATTCTTTACCCCGTACCCAGCCGCCCGGGCCCCGTCGCAACGGTTTCGCTTCGAGCAGTACCTGGGCATTCTGACGGCCCACGGGCACCAGCACCGCGAGGTGTCGTTCTTAGATGAAGCCACCTGGGGCATTTTGTACCGGCCGGGGCACGCCGCGGCCAAGTTAACGGGCATCCTGCGGGGCTTTGGGCGGCGGCTGGGGCACGTGTGGACGGCGCGGCGCTACGACTTCGTGTTTGTGCACCGCGAGGCCGCTCCCCTGGGGCCCCCGGTGTTCGAGTGGCTGCTGGCCCGGGTGCTGAAAAAGCGCGTGATCTACGACTTTGACGACGCCATTTGGTTGGCCAACACGTCGGAAGCCAACAAGTTAGCGGCCGGCCTCAAGTGGCACCAAAAAGTGGCGCAGATTTGCGGTTGGGCGCACAAAAACAGCTGCGGCAACGCCTTTTTGGCTGCTTACGCCCGGCGCTTCAACCCGCGCACCGTCGTCAACCCGACCACTATCGACACCACGGGCCTGCACAACCAGGTGCGCGACCAGGCCGCGCCGGGCCGCCTCGTCATCGGCTGGACGGGCACCCATTCCACCCTCAAATACCTCGACCAAGTAGTGCCGGTCTTGGCCCGGCTGGAGGCCGAAGGGCTTGATTTTGAGTTTCGGGTCATCTCCAACCAGCCGCCAAATTTGCCCTTGCAGTCGCTGGTGTACCTGCCGTGGCGCAAGGACACCGAAATAGCTGATTTGCTGGGCTTCCACGTGGGGCTGATGCCGCTGGAAGACGACGCCTGGGCCCAGGGCAAGTGCGCTTTTAAAGCCTTGCAGTACATGGCGTTGGGGGTGCCACCGTTGGTGTCGCCCGTGGGTATGAATACGGAGGTGGTGCAGCACGGCCAGAACGGCTTCGTGTGCGCCATGCCCACCGATTGGGAGGCGGGGCTACGCCAACTCCTGGCCGACCCGGCCCTGCGCCAGCACCTGGGCCACGCCGCCCGCGCCACTGTGGCGGCCCGCTACTCGGTGGCTGCCAACACGCCCAATTTCCTGGCGCTGTTCGCGTAGCTCAGGGCCCCACGCCAAGCAAAAAGCGGGGCTACGCTGCCACCCGGCGCCGCGTGGCGGGCTGGCGGCGCTTGGCCTTCTGGGCGTCCAGCATGCTTTGCAGGATGTAAAGCCCGCCGAGGTAGAACGGAATCATCGGGATTTTGTAGCGCACCAGCGTGCCGAAGTTGGAACTGTTGATGGCCACCGAGGCGGCGAAAATCAGCGAAAACACGAAGCACATCACTAGCACGGGCGTGGTGGCGACGAACTTGATGGTGGCCACCACCCCCGTGCGCCAAAAGATGCGGAGCGTAAAGAGCAGGAAAAAGCCAGCTTCCAGGGCCGAGAGCAGCATGATGGGGTTGCGGGCCTCAAAAATCATGGGCCGGAACAAGGCCGTGGCGATGGCCTGCGGGGCCAGCTTCGCCATGCCGCCGATGGTGCCGTCCTGCTTGCCCAGGCTGTAAGCCGAGCCGTTTTGGGCCACGCTGGTTTCGTAGAGGTAGTCGGCGGTGATTTTGCTGCGCTCACCGATTTTGTCGACGTCGTACTTGTCGTCGCCTTTGGTGAGGTTGGTGGCAGCATAAACGGCAATAAGTCCGCCCACCACAAAAAACACCGGCTTGGCGAGCACCCGCACGGTTTGGTTTTTGATCAGCGCGTTGTTCTCGTTGAACACCCACAGCAGGGCCCCCGGCAAAAAGCACAGCAGGATATACACTTTGATGGATAGCAGGGCATAGGCGGCCACAAAACCGATGACGGCGGCCTTCGGGATGCTGCGCTTCTGGATGGCTCCCCGGTAGAGCGCGTAGAAAAGCCATCCGAGGGCCCCCACGGCCAGTGAATCTTTCATCAGCCCTGAGCCCCAGAAGAACATGGACGGAATGTAGAAAATGGACCAAGCCAATTGCTTGTACACGTGGGGCCGGATTTTGGCGAACGTAACGTACATCGCCCACAAGCCACTGAAACTGGTAGCAGCAAAAAACAGGGCAATGACGGAGTAGCAGTTAAAGCAAAACAGCCCAAAAAACGCCGCAATGCGCACCGTCACGTACTCGGTGGAATGGGGCTGGTGCCAGTACATCTGGGCCACGTATTTGGCCGTAGCCGGGTCGGTACTGCCGCCGTTGTCCAGCAGCAATTTCAAGCCGTTGGCAAAGGAGTCGCCGAAGGCAGAATAAATTATTTTGGTGTGGAAGAAGTAGTTGTAGGTGTCGCCGCCGTTGTAGTAAAATTGGTAGATGAGCCCCAGCGCGATGGCCCCTGCAAATTTGAGGGTGAGGGCGGGGATGAAGAATTGCTTGGTAAATTGGTTGGTTACCCGCGAACGAATACCAAACGCTACGGCGTAGAAAATGCCTAGGTAGAGCGGCGTTAGAAAAAGGTCGGAAAGCTCCATAATCGGTTCAGCTCTTGTTCTTTTTCAGCCACGTGGTAGCTTCTTTGTACTGTTCCGATTTGTGGTCGGCGATGTCTTTCACGACCGTGTAGTAGCGCCGGGCGGTGGCCAGCTCGCGCTCCTTATCGGCCAAGCGGGCCAGGTTGGCGTTGGCGAAGAGGTAAAAGCCGCCACTGGTGTCGCCGCTGCTTTCCGAAAACACGATGCAGCGCTGGTAGTAGTCGCGGGCCTTGGCCGGGTCGCGGTAGCGGTACTGCATCAGGTAGCCGAGGAAGTAGCTGGCGTAGCGCCCGCTGATGGCCTCGTAGCCGGGGAGGCCCTGGTTTATTTTCTCCAGGATCTCCTTGCTCACCCGCTCGCACTCCACAAATTCGCCTTGGTCGTAGGCCAGCAGGGCGTAGAAGCGCTGGAAATAGCCGTTGTCAGGAAACGTGGCGGCCAACTCCTTGGCCACGGGCAGGGCGTCGGCCCCGTTGCCCTCCTCGTTCTTGAGGATGCCCATCAAAAACACTTTGGCCTCGGTGGCGGTGTAGAAGCCGGTGGTGGCCACGGTGCGCAACTGCTGGAGCCCCAGTTCCTTATTTCCTTTCGGAAAGAACAGGAGCACGGGCCGCAGCAGCGGGTAATTGTCAGGAATCCAGACGGCGTAGTAGTTAAACAGGGCCTGTCCGAAGAGGAATTCCGGGCTCAGGCCGTTGGCTTCCTGGCTTTTTTGCAAGTAGCTCAGGGCCCGCTTGCTGTCGACGGTGGCCAGGCGCCAGTCGTGGCGCTCGGCGTGCAGGCGGGCGCTGAAGCCGTAGGCTGCCGCCAGGAAAAACGTGGCTTCGTAATTCTGCTTGTCGGCCTTGTACAGGGCCTCGGCCTTGGTAATGGCCGAGTCCATGTAAGCAAAAAATGGGCGGTCGTAAATTTTGGTCTGGAAGCTGGTGGGACGAATTTTCCACCACGTGTTCAGACCCAGCATGAGGTAGGCCAGGGGGTGCTCGGGGTAGCGCCGCTTGAGGGAGCGGAACTGCTTTTCGGCCCGGTCGTACTTGAAATTGTAGAGGTTGTGCACGGCCCCGTCGAGTTCCTGCTGGATGTCCTTGTTGAGCAGCAGCCAGCCCTTGGTATCAATGGCTTGGGGGGCCACGGCCACGCTGTCGAGGTGCACCACGCGCATGGCGCCGCGGCGGCGCACGGTATCGGCCGTTTGCGCCCGGGCCACTAGCGGGCCCAGCAACAGCAAGCCCCAGCAGAAAAGCAATCGAACCATAGAAAAAAGCGGGGGAATGGGGCCCCACGGGAGGCGGGTGGCCCCGGCGGGGCCCCTAAAGTACGGACTCTGGCCTAGCTTTGGGCCAATTTCTCCCGGCCCATGCAACTGCTCGAAACCCTGTGCCGCCTCGCGGCGCCGTCCGGCCACGAAGGGCCGATGACGGCCTTTGTGCTTGACTACGTGCAACAAAACCAAGCCAGCTGGCAGCACCAGCCCCGGGTGGTGGCCGGCGACGGCTTCCAGGACTGCGTGGTGCTGGTGTTTGGGCAGCCGCGCACGGCCGTGTTTGCGCACCTCGACAGCATCGGCTTCATGGTGCGCTACGGCCGGCAATTGGTGGCCATTGGGGGCCCCGAAACCCGGGCCGGTTACCGCTTGGTGGGCCACGATGCGGAGGGAGAGGTGGATTGTGCGCTGACCATCAACGAAGAAACCGAAACCCTGGGCTACGAGTTCAGCCGCGAGCTGCCCCGCGGCACCGAGCTCACGTTCCGCTGCGACTTCCGCGAAACCGCCACCACGGTGCAGAGCTGCTACCTCGACAACCGCCTGGGGGTGTGGAACGCGCTGCGCCTGTGCGAGACGCTGGAGCACGGCATCATTGCCTTCAGCTGCGGCGAAGAGCACGGCGGCGGCACGGTGCCGTTTCTGGCCCAGTACATTTACGACACCTACGGCGTGCGCCAAGCGCTGATCTGCGACATTACCTGGGTAACGGAGGGCGTGCACCTGGGCCAGGGCTGCGTCGTCTCGCTGCGCGACTCGCTCATCCCGCGCCGCGCCTACGTGGACCGCATCCGGGCCATTGCCGCGCGGGCGGGCATTGCGGTGCAGCTGGAGGTGGAAGACATCGGCGGCTCCGACGCCAAAGAGCTGCAACGCGCCGCCCAGCCCTGGGACTGGTGTTTCGTGGGGGCCCCCGAAGACCACGTGCACACCCCCGACGAGCTGGTGGATAAGCGCGACATTGCCAGCATGTTGGCCCTCTACCAGGTGCTGTTGCGCGAGCTGTAATACTTGCCTACATTTACCGGCACTCCCTCCCACCTAACTTCCTGCCGGTATGAGCCCTTACCTTTACGCGGTGCCCGCGCTGGGCGTATTTGCCCTTTTTTATACCTGGGTGCGGGCCGGCTGGGTGGCTCGCCAAGACGCCGGCAACGCGCGCATGACCACCATCGCCGGCTACATTGCCGACGGAGCCATTGCCTTTTTGCGGGCCGAATACAAAGTGCTGGGCCTGTTTGGGTTGATTGCTGGGGCCTTCCTGTTTTACTTGGGCAGCACCAGCGGCAACTCCAGCCCGGTCATTGTCATTGCCTTCCTAATCGGGGGCGTGTTTTCGGCGCTGGCGGGCTTCATCGGGATGAAGATTGCCACCAAGGCCAACGTGCGCACCGCCCAGGCGGCCCGCACCAGCCTGCGCACGGCCCTGAACGTGTCGTTTTCGGGCGGCTCGGTGATGGGCATGGGCGTGGCGGGGCTGGCCGTGCTGGGGCTGGGGTCGCTGTTCATTGTGTTCTATAAAATGTTCGTGCCCAGCGGCCTGGCCACCGGGCAGGAGATGGAAAAAGCTTTGGAAGTTCTCACCGGCTTCTCGCTGGGGGCCGAGAGCATTGCCTTGTTTGCCCGCGTGGGCGGCGGCATCTACACCAAAGCGGCCGACGTGGGGGCCGACCTCGTGGGCAAGGTTGAAGCCGGCATTCCGGAAGACGACCCGCGCAACCCCGCCACCATTGCCGACAACGTGGGCGACAACGTGGGCGACGTGGCCGGCATGGGGGCCGACTTGTTCGGTTCGTACGTGGCCACCATCTTGGCCACCATGGTGCTGGGGCGCGAGGTGAACCTGGGCGGCCCGGACCAGTTCGGGGGCCTCTCGCCCATTTTCCTGCCGATGGCCATTGCCGGGATGGGCATCCTGGCCTCGCTCATCGGCATTTTGTGCGTGCGGGTGCAGGAGGGCGGCAGCGTGCAGGGGGCCCTCAACCGGGGCAACTACATCGCCATCGGGGTATCGGCGTTGGCCTCTTACGGGCTGATCGTGTGGATTTTACCGGGCGGCACGTTCGTCATCCGCGGCGTCCGCTTCGACGCGCTGCACGTGTTTTACGCCGTGCTGGTGGGCCTGGGCGTGGGCACGCTGATGAGCATCATCACCGAGTACTACACGGCCATGGGCAAGCGCCCGGTGCGCAGCATTGTGCAGCAAAGCAGCACGGGCCACGCCACCACCGTGATTGGGGGCCTGGCGGTGGGCATGGAAAGCACGGTGCTGCCCATTTTGGTGCTGGCGGCGGGCATCGTGCTCAGCTTCCGGGCGGCGGGCCTGTACGGCGTGGCCATGGCGGCGGCCGGCATGATGGCCACCACGGCCATGCAGTTGGCCATCGACGCCTTCGGGCCCATTGCCGACAACGCCGGCGGCATTGCCGAGATGAGCGAGCTGCCCAAGGAGGTGCGCGAGCGCACCGACGTGCTGGACGCGGTGGGCAACACCACGGCGGCCACCGGCAAGGGCTTTGCCATCGCCTCGGCGGCCCTCACGTCGCTGGCCTTGTTCGCGGCCTTCATGGGCACGGCGCACATCGACACGATCGACATCAGCAACGCCGACGTACTGGCCGGCTTGTTCGTGGGGGCCATGATTCCGTTCATTTTCTCGGCGTTGGCCATTGCCGCCGTGGGGCGCGCCGCCATGGCCATGGTGCAGGAAGTGCGCCGGCAGTTCCGCGAAATTCCGGGCATCATGGAGGGCACGGGGCGGCCCGAGTACGAGAAGTGCGTGGCCATCAGCACCAACGCGGCCATTCGGGAGATGGTGTTGCCCGGGGCCATTGCCTTGCTCACGCCCATTGCCATCGGGTTTTTGTTCGGGCCGAAGGTGCTGGGCGGGCTGCTGGCCGGCGTCACGGTCAGCGGGGTGCTGATGGCCATGTTCCAGAGCAACGCCGGCGGGGCCTGGGACAACGCCAAGAAATCGTTCGAAAAAGGCGTGCTCATCGACGGCGTGATGCAGTACAAGGGCTCCGACGCCCACAAAGCCTCCGTGACCGGCGATACCGTGGGCGACCCGTTCAAGGACACGTCGGGGCCCAGCATGAACATCCTCATCAAGCTCATGAGCATCGTGTCGCTGGTTATCGCCCCGCACATCGCCGGGCGCGCCGGGGCCCCCGGGGCCGCCGCCGCGCCCGCGCCGCGCCGCCTCGAACAAGCCTTCCGCCCCCGCGTGCACTACTCCGAAGCGCTGGCGCCCGCGGCGGCCCGCTTGCTGCGCACGGCCCTGCGCCGGCAGTAATTGGCCGCAGCCCGGATTCAGGCAGTAGCTTTGCGGCTCCATTTTTTCTCGCACCGCATGGGCTCGTCCCCCAACATCACCCTCCACGACAAAGCGTTTCGCCCGTATTTATCGGCTGCCGAGCTGGCCACGGCCATCGATGCGTTGGCGGCTCGCCTCAGCGCCGACTACGCCGGCCGCCGGCCCTTGTTCGTGGTGGTGCTCACGGGGGGCTTCATGTTCGCTTCCGATCTGCTCAAGCGCTTTGCCGGCGACTGCGAGATTGTTTTCATCCGGGTGGCCTCGTACGAAGGCACGAGCAGCACCGGCCAAGTGCAGGAAATCCTGGGCCTGCGCGAAGACGTGCAGGGCCGCGACCTGATTCTGGTGGAAGACATCGTGGACACGGGCACCACCCTGCACCACCTGCTGCCCACGCTGCTGGCCAAAAACCCGGCTTCGGTAGAAATTGCCGCCCTGTTCTTCAAGCCCGCCAGCTTGCGCCACGAGCTGACGCTGAACTACATCGCCCTGGAAATTCCCAACGATTTCGTGGTGGGCTACGGCCTCGACTACGACGGACTGGGCCGCAACCTGCCCGAAGTGTACATGGCCGTGTAGGGCCCCCAGCGGCCGGCTTTTGTTACGAATTTATTAACTTCCCCACCCACCCAGCGCGTTCGCGCCCAGCCCCCGTTTTCATGCTGAATATCGTGTTGTTCGGCCCGCCCGGTGCGGGCAAAGGCACCCAGAGCCAGAAGCTCATCGCCCACTACCACCTCGTGCACCTGAGCACCGGCGACCTGCTGCGGGCCCAAATCACCCAGGGCACCGAGCTGGGCCTGCGCGCCAAAAAGCTTATGGACGAAGGCCTGTTGGTGCCCGACGAGGTGGTGATCGGCATGATCGACAGCGCCTTGAACGACAACCAAGCCGCCGCGGGCTTCATTTTCGACGGCTTCCCGCGCACCGTGCCGCAGGCTGCCAGCCTCGACCAGCTGCTGGCCCAGCACCAAGCCACCATCGGCTGCATGGTGGCGCTGGAGGTAGGGGAGGAAGAGCTGGTGACGCGCCTGCTGGAGCGCGGCAAGACCAGCAACCGCCCCGACGACCAGGACGAAACCAAGATTCGGCGCCGCGTGACGGTGTACAACACCGAAACGGCCCAGGTGGCCGGCTACTACGCCGCCCAGCACAAGTTCCACGCCCTGAACGGCATCGGCGCCATCGGCGACATTTTTGGCCAGGTGTGCGCCGTCATCGACCAGCACCGCGCGGCCGCCGACGAAACCCCGGCCGCCGCCACCCAAGAGGTGAAGGCCTAGCGGCGTCCGCTATGAGTTAAAACAAACGAGTTATGAGTTTCGGCCCATGCGGCCGAAACTCATAACTCGTTTGTTTATTGGGGCCTAGGCCAACTCATAATTCATGATTCAAACCTCAACAGACAATACCAGTGGCTTCTAATAACTTCATCGACTACGTCAAGCTCACCTGCCGCTCGGGCAAGGGCGGGGCGGGCTCACACCACTTCTTCCGCGCCAAGGGCCTGCCCAACGGGGGCCCCGACGGCGGCGACGGCGGCCGCGGCGGCCACATCATCCTGGAAGGCAACTCGCAGCTGTGGACGCTGCTGCACTTGCAGTACCAAAAGCACGTGTTTGCCAAGGACGGCGAGGGCGGGGGCGAAAACCTGCGCTCGGGGGCCCAGGGGGCCGATATCGTGCTGCAAGTGCCGCTCGGCACGGTGGCGCGCAGCGCCGACACCGGCGAGCAGCTGCTCGAAATCACCGAGCAGGGCCAGCGCCTGATTCTGGTGCCCGGCGGGCGCGGCGGCCTGGGCAACGACCACTTCAAAACCTCCACCAACCAGGCCCCCGAGTACGCCCAGCCCGGCGAGCCGGCCGTGGAAGCCATGATCGTGCTGGAGCTGAAGCTGTTGGCCGACGTGGGCCTGGTGGGCTTCCCCAACGCGGGCAAGAGCACGCTGCTCTCGGTGGTGTCGGCGGCCAAGCCCAAGATTGCCGACTACGCCTTCACCACCCTCGTGCCCAACCTGGGCGTGGTGGCCTACCGCGACTTCAAGTCGTTCGTGATGGCCGATATTCCCGGCATCATCGAAGGGGCGGCCGAGGGCCGGGGCCTGGGCACGCGCTTTTTGCGCCACATCGAGCGCAACTCCATGCTGCTCTTCATGATCGCCTGCGACAGCCCCGACATCGCCGCCGAGTACCAGGTGCTGCTGGGCGAGCTGCGGCAGTTCAACCCCGAGCTGCTCGACAAAATGCGCCTGCTGGCCATCACCAAAACCGACATGCTCGACGAGGAGCTGGAGGCTGAAATGCGCGCCTCGCTGCCCGACGATTTACCGCCCACGGTGTTCATTTCCAGCCTGATCAACAAGAACATACAGCCGCTTAAAGACATGATTTGGCAGGCCCTGCACGCGGGGTAGTCATTACTGATCAATTTGCTTTTGGCAATGACTACCGAAAAAGAACCTCCTGGGAAGGAGGAACTACAGGTCCTACTGAAAATATTTGGTTGCTTAGCACTAATCCTACTTGTGGGATTAGTGCTTTTTGGCTTAATGATTACGGGCGTATTCTGGATAATTTTCGCTTTAGTATTTCAACTTATTGCAGTGAGTTGGCCGCTATGGGTATTTTTTCTAGTTATAAGAATTGTAGTTGAAAATGGCCAGTTGCCCGTTGTGGTAGGTTTGCGCTGGTGGGCGGTTAGCGCCACCTTCGTGCACGCTTTCCTCATCCTGGGACTTTTCGACGAAGCGTTGCGCCGCACTGGTTGGGGGCCCGGCCCGCCGAGCCACTTAAGCGCTTGGAGACAACTACTACTGGGGGCCCTGCTGGCGCTGCCCATCGGCGCGGTGGCTTTCTACGCGCAGCGCGGCTACTGCCGCTGCCGGCTGAAGCGCAGCAGTTGATGCCGTAAGTCTTCCACCGCTTGCTGATTGGGTTTCCTGGCCGCGGGCCGGGCCACTGGTGCGTTGGCCTGCCAAATGCTGGGCAGCGGCGTATTTTTGGGTTCTACTAACCTGCCAACCCACCGCCCCATGCCCGACGCTACTGCTTTGCCCCTTGCCACGGCCCAGGCCCGCATCCAGGCGCTGGAGGCGGAGCTGCGGGAGGCCCAGGCCGCCAACCAGCAACTGCGCTTGGCCACGTGCTTGCCCACCCAAGACCCCAACCCCGTGCTGTGCTACAACGCGGCCGGCGAGCGCGCCTACGCCAACCCCGCCGCCGACCGCCTGCGCCACCAGCTGGGGCCCCCGGCGGCGGCGGCGCTGCGGGCGCAGCTGCGGGCGCTGGCCGCCCAAAGCCTGCGCGACGGCTGCCCACACCAAACGGAGCTGCACCACGAGTCCCACGGCCTGCAGGTGTCCATCGTGCCGTCGGCGTCAGCAGGGTACGTCAACGTGTACGTGGTTGACGTTACGGCTCGCCACCGAGCGGAGCAGCAAATGCGCGAGCAGCAAGCATTTTACGAGCGCGTGCTCGATGAGCTGCCCAGCCAGATTGCCGTGTTTGGCCCCGACCGGCGCTACCGCTACCTCAACGCCCGCAGCGTGCCCGACGCAGCCGAACGCCAGCAGTGGCTGGGCAAAACCATGCTGGACTCGGCCGGCTTTATGGGGCGCCCGGCCGAAGTGGCTACCCGCCGCCACGACCTGATGGCCCAGGCCGTGGCCGAGCGCCGGACCCTCGAATGGCAGGAGGCGCACGCCGAGCCCGACGGCCGCACCAGCCACTACCTACGCTACTACCAGCCCGTGTTTGGCGCGGCGGGGGCCCTGGAATTCATCATTGCCTACAATACCGACATCACCGGCCGCGTGCAGGCCGAGGCGCGGCTGCGCGAGCACCAAACCTTCACCGACTTGGTGCTCGACACCACGCCCAACGTCATCTACGTCCGCGACCTGGACCAGAACTTCCTGTTCGAGAACCGGGCCTGCCAGGCCCTGCGGGCCGAAGTACTGCCCCACCACGCCGTGGCACCCGGCAGCGTGGAGGCCGGCGAGCGACAAGCCTATGCCAACGACGACGCCCGCGTGGTGCAAAACCGGCAGGAAATAATGGCCGAAGACTGCCTAACGCTGCCCTCGGGCGAGGTGCGCTGGTACCACACCGTGAAGCGCCCGCTGCTGCGCCCCGACGGGGCGGTGCACGTGCTGGGCGTGAGCACCGACATCACGCCCCTCAAAGAAGCCCAGCACACGCTGGTGCGCAGCGAAAAGCAGTACCGCGACCTGATGCACTACGCCCAGGCCCTCATTTGCACCTACGACCTGGCCGGCACGCTGCTCTCGGCCAACCCCGTGCTGGCCGCCTTGCTGGGGGCCTCCGCCGAGGCCCTGCCCGGCCAGCCCGTGGCGGCGTACTTGCAGCCCGACGCCCGGCCCAGCTTTGCCCGGTACCTGGCCCGCATTGCCGCCACGCCCGCGGCCGACGAAGCCGAGGGCGTGGTGCGGGTGCCGGGCCCCGGGGGGGTGCACCACTTGCTGTACCGCAACTTTGTGGTGCGCGAAACCGGCCAGGCGCCCTACGTCATTTCGCACGCCCACGACATCACCGGCCGGGTGCTGGCCGAGCAGGCCACCCAGCGCGCGCGCAAGGAAGCCGAAGCCACGGCCCGCGCCCGCGAAAACTTCCTGGCCAACATGAGCCACGAAATCCGCACGCCCATGAACGGGGTGCTGGGTATGACGGCCCAGCTGGCCAAAACCCGCCTCGACGCCCGCCAGCAGGAACTGGTGCGCGTGGTGCGCGCCTCGGGCGAGCACCTGCTGGCGGTGCTCAACGACGTGCTCGACATGGCCAAAATCACGGCCGGCAAGCTGGAGCTGGCGGCCACCGGGTTCAACTTCTGCGACTCGGTGGCCGCCGCCCTGCAGCCGCTGGTGGAGCAAGCCCACGAAAAAGGCCTCGCCTTCGAGGGCCTGCCCCTGGGCGCGCAGTGCCCCACGCCGTGGGTGGTGGGCGACGCGCACCGCCTCAACCAAATCTTGCTCAACCTGGTAAGCAACGCCGTGAAATTCACCGAGCGCGGCCGCGTGGCGGTACGGGCCGAACAGCTCAGCGAAACGGCCGAGGCCGTGACCCTGCGCTTCAGCGTGGCCGACACGGGCCCCGGCATCGGCCCCGCCCAGCAGGCCCTCGTGTTCGAAAGCTTTGCCCAGGCCCAGGCCGACACCGCCCGCCGCTACGGCGGCACGGGCCTGGGCCTGAGCATTTCGCGGGCCCTGGTGGAGCAAATGGGCAGTACCCTCATCTTGGCCAGCGCGCTGGGCGCGGGCAGCACCTTTGCCTTCGTTTTGGTGCTGCCCAAGGCTGCGGTGCCCGCCGCGGTGCCCGCCGGGGGGGGGGCGCCCTACGACACCGGCCGCTTGGCCGGCGCGCGCGTGCTGCTGGTAGAAGACAACGAAATTAGCCGCACCGTGGTCCGGATGCTGCTCGAGCCCTGGGGCGCACTGCTTGACGAAGCGCCGGACGGCCCCGCCGCCCTGGCCCAGCTGGCCGCCGCCCCACCCTACGACGTGGTGCTGATGGACATCCAGTTGCCCGGCCTGAGCGGCGTCGACACCACGGCGCGCCTGCGCCAGCTGTCCGACCCGCGCCGGGCAGCCACGCCCGTCGTCGCCCTCACGGCCAACGCGTTTCGGGCCGATGGCGAACGCTACCTCGCCGCCGGCTTCGACGACTACCTGGCCAAGCCCTACGACGAAGCCACGCTTTATCGCAAAATGGTGGCCCTGCTGCCGCCGCCCGCCCCGGCCTACGACCTGGCCCACCTGCACCACCTGGCCCAGGGCCGCGCCCAGTTCGTGCTGAAAATCATCCGCTCGTTTCTAGCCAACGCGCCCACCAGCCTGGCGCAGCTGCGCGCCGCCGCCGCCGCCCACGACTGGGTCCAAGTGGCCCGCGTGGTGCACCACATCAAACCTAACCTGTTGGCCCTGGGCATCACGCAGCCCACGGCGGCCGTGGCCTTGCTCACATCGTGCCCCATCGAAGAAGCTCCCTCCGACGCTCGCGCCCAAGCCCTGGCCGCCCTGCTGGCCGCCGCGGAGCAAGCCCTGCGCGAGCTGCCCGCCGAGCTGCCCGAAGCAGCCCCGGGGCCCATTGGCTAGCAACAAGCTGGCTGGAAATGCACTGGCTTAGCCGATGGTGCCCCAGAGTTGAAGGCCCACGCCGGGGCCCTACAGGTTGCGTATGCTGCGGTAAAATGCGTCTTGGTACGACTTGCCCACGGGCAATTCGTAGGGCCCCAGGTGCAGCAAATGGTCTTCCACGGATTCGATGCGCTGGGTGTTGACGATGTAAGAGCGGTGCACGCGCTGGAAATGCTCGAAGGGCAACCGCTCGCCCAGGGCCTTCAGTGTGGCGTAGACGATGTACCGCTGCGTGGCCGTCACCAGCACCGAGTAGGTGGAAAGGGCTTCAATGAACAGCACATCGCCGAAATCGAGGCGCACGAGCTTGTTGTTCACTTTCACGAACAAGTGCTGGTCGTGGTCGTCGGGGGCCAGCAGCTCGGCCGTTGCTGCCAATGGCGCGGCGCGGCGGGCGGCCACGCGCCGCACGGCCTGCTGGAAACGGGCGGGCTCTACGGGCTTCACCAAGTAGTCGGCCGCGTGCAAGGCAAAGGCCTCCACGGCAAAATCGCGGTGCGAGGTGACGAGGATGATTTCGGGTTGGGGCGGGGGCAGGATGCGCGCCAGCTCCAGGCCCGAAAGGTGCGGCATTTCGATGTCGAGCAGCAGCAAATCAACCGGCGGGTGGCGGCGCAGGAAATCCAGGGCCCCTACCGCGTCGCCCAGCGAAGCCACCAGCACGAGCCCATCAGTTAGCTCGATTAAATGTTCCAGCGTGAGGCGGTTCATTTCGTTGTCGTCGACCACAACGCAGGTAAGGAAAGGAGTATTGGGCATGGGAAAGGCCAAACAAAAGGGGGGTACCGGGGCAGTGCAGCGGCTTTTGGCCGGCTCAACGTACGGACGTGGGCCCAGGTTTGGGGTGGCCGCGCGGGCCGTGCCAAACTGGCAGCCGCGGGGCCTTTGGCAAACTCCTTGCGCCGGGCCCCTTGCCGCAAGGCCCAACCCCGTGAAAAACCCATTCCGACGCATATTTCCGACAATGGCCAACGATAACAACCTGCCGCAGGACGACAACCTGACCGCTGACCCCGCCCACACTGCTGGCGAAATGGCCGATGGCGAAACCCCCGGCACCAATGCCGCCAGCTCCCACACCGATGCCGAGCTGGCCGACCTCAAAGACAAGTACTTGCGCCAAGCGGCCGAGTTTGAGAATTATAAACGCCGCACCACCAAGGAGCGCATCGAACTGTTCAAGACCGCCAACCAAGAGCTGATGACGGCCTTGCTGCCGGTGCTCGACGATTTTGAGCGGGCCCGCGCCGCCACCCTCAGCACCACCGACGCTGACGCTGTGCGCGAGAGCATCGCCATCATCTACAACAAGCTCGGCAAGACCTTGCAGCAGAAGGGCTTGACGCCGATGGAAGTGAAGGGCGGCGATTTCGACGCCGATTTGCACGAGGCCATTACCCAAATTCCGGCCCCGAGCGACGATTTACGCGGCAAGATTGTTGACGAGGTAGAAAAAGGCTATTACTTGGGCGACAAAGTGATTCGCCACGCCAAAGTGGTGCTAGGACAGTAAGTTAGTAGCTTATTTAAATTTAAATTGAGGACGTCGTGCTGGGCTTGCCGCAGCATCACGCTCGCTGAGTACATTACGGTTACCCAGCGGCGCGATGTTGCGGCAAGTCCAGCACGACGTGCAATAATGATTACCTAAAGATGGCAGCTAAGCTGGATTATTACGAAGTATTGGGCGTAACCCGCACCGCGGCCGGCGACGAGATCAAGTCGGCGTACCGCAAGATGGCCATCAAGTACCACCCCGACAAAAACCCCGACGACCCTTCGGCCGAGGACAAGTTTAAGGAGGCGGCGGAGGCGTACGAGGTGCTGAGCAACCCCGACAAACGGGCGCGCTACGACCGGTTTGGCCACCAGCAGGGCGGCGGCGGGGCCCCCAACATGGACGATATCTTCTCCCAGTTCGGCGATATTTTCGGCGGCGGTGGGGGTGGCTTCGAAGGCTTTTTCGGCGGGCGCCAGGGTGGCGGCAAGCGTGTGAAGAAAGGCTCGAACCTGCGCATCAAGCTGAAGCTCGACCTGGAGGAAGTGGCCAACGGCGTCGAGAAAAAAATTAAGGTGAAGCGCTACGTGGCTTGCCAGCCGTGCGGCGGCAGCGGCGCCAAAAACGGCACCGAGCTGAAAACCTGCGCCACCTGCCAGGGCCAGGGCCAGGTGAAAAAAGTGGTGAACACCATGCTGGGCCAGATGATGAGCAGCAGCACCTGCCCCACCTGCCACGGCGAGGGCAAAACCATCACGGCCACCTGCGAGGTGTGCAAGGGCGAAGGCCGCCAGCTGCACGAGGAAGTGATTCCGATCAACATCCCCGCCGGCGTGGCCAACGACATGCAGCTGAGCATGAACGGCAAAGGCAACTACCCCGAGCGCGGCGGCGTGCCCGGCGACCTGCTCATCCAGATTGAGGAGGAGCCCCATGAATTCCTCAAGCGCGACGGCAACAACATCATGTTCGAGCAGTACATCTCGTTCGTGGACGCCGCCCTGGGGGCCAACCTGGAGGTGCCCACCATCGAGGGCAAGGTAAAAATCAAGGTTGACCCCGGCACCCAGCCGGGCAAAATCCTGCGCCTGCGCGGCAAGGGCATCAAGGACCTGAACGGCTACGGCCGCGGCGACCAGCTCATCCACCTGAACGTGTGGACGCCGAAAAGCGTGAGCAACGAGGAGCGCGACCTGCTCGAAAAGCTGCGCGAATCGCAGAACTTCGTGCCCCACCCGGGCAAGAACGAAAAAGGCTTTTTTGAGAAAGTGAAGGAATATTTCCAGTAAGCGACGACTGCTTGTTGGGCAAATGCCCCGCTTGGCTTCGGCCGGGCGGGGCATTTTTATGTGAGGGCCCCCAATGGCTGCCAGGCCCCAAGAAAAGCTAGCCGGGGCCGCTGCAAATTTTTCCTGGGGGCCTTGTAATGCGCGGCGGCGGGCGGCGATTAACTTCCCGAAATTACCGCTTCGCATGAACGCTGTTGCCACTGCCCCCGACTTTGTGGGGGCCCTGAACGAGTACCAGCCGCTGCTGCGGCGGGTGGCCCGCCTCTACTGCCAGGACGCCGACGACCGCCAGGACTTGTTCCAGGAAATGGTGCTGCAACTCTGGCGGGCCTGGCCGCGCTACGTGCCCCAGCCGGGCGCCAAGCTCAGCACCTGGCTCTACCGCGTGGCCCTGAACGTGGCCGTGAGCAACCTGCGCCACCGCACCCGCCACCCCGCCCCGGGGGCCCTCGGCGCCGACGCGCTGCAAGTGGCCCAGGCGCCGGAAGCCACCGCCTTCGAGCCCGAAGAAACCGCCGCCCTCTACCGCGCCATTGCCCGGCTCTCGGAGGTTGACAAGGCCTTTGTGCTGCTGTATTTGGAAGACCGGCCGTATGAGGAAATGGCTGATATTCTGGGAATTACCCAAAACAACGTGCGTGTAAAAATGCACCGCGTGCAAGAAAAGCTCCGTCAATTATTGGTCCGCCGCTAAGCCTTATTCGCTATGGAACTCGACGATTTGCGCCGGCAGTGGCAGCAGCCCACGCCACCCAGCCCGGCCCTCGACACCGGCCAGCTAAGTAGCTGGCTGGCCCGCGGCTCGGGCGGCCTGGTGGCCCGCATGCGCCGCAACACCCACTGGGAGCAGGCCTTCACGGCGCTGATAATGGTGGGGGCGGCCGTGCTGTGGGCCCGCAGCCCGCAGCTGATTTACCGGTTCTGCGCCGCTGTGCTGCTGTTGCTGGGGCTGGGCATGTTTTATTATTATTACCGCGTGCTGGCCGTGCTGGGCCACATGGCCGCCGCCGACGGCCACGTGCGGGGCCACTTGCAGCGGCTGAGCGCCGGCCTGCGCCAGCTGCTGCGCTTCAACTTCTGCCTCACGCTGTCCATGGGGCCCCTAATGCTGATTGCGCTGCTCGGGTACGGCGTGGGCCGCGAACTGGCCCGGCCTGGCAGCTTCCGCTCAATGCGGGTGCTGGTGGTAAGTGGCCTGGCGCTGGCGCTGGGGGCCCTGGTGCAGCTCGGGGTGGCCCGCCTCACGCGCCGCTACCTGCACCAGTTGTACGGCCGGCACCTCGACCGGCTCGACGCCAACCTGCGCGAACTGGACGAGCCGGGCCCCGGGGCCTGAGTTGGGGGCCCGGCCATTCATGCGTATTCTTGCAAATTCCTATTCTTCCTGCTTTCTGCCATGACGCCAATCCTTGAAGCCCTGGACGTGCGCAAAACCTACGCCGCCCACACCGCCCTCGACGGTGTGAGCCTCACCATTCCCGAGCAAAGCATTTTTGGTTTGCTCGGGCCCAACGGCGCGGGCAAAACGTCGCTCATCCGCATCATCACCCAAATTACGGGGGCCGACGGCGGCGAAATTCGCTTCCGCGGGCAGCGCCTGGGGCCCCAGCACATCGGCCGCATCGGCTACCTGCCCGAGGAGCGCGGCCTCTACAAAAAGATGAAAGTGGGCGAGCAGCTGCTGTACCTGGCCCAGTTGCGCGGCCTGAAGCGGGCCGACGCCGTGGCGCGCATCAAGCAGTGGCTGGCGCGGCTCGACTTGGCGCCCTGGGCCCAGAAAAACGTGGAAGACCTCAGCAAAGGCATGCAACAGAAGGTGCAGTTCATCGCCACGGTGCTGCACCAGCCCGAGCTCATCATCCTCGACGAGCCGTTTTCGGGCTTCGACCCGATCAACGCCAACCTGATCAAGGACGAGATTTTGGCGCTGCGCGAGCAGGGCACGACCATCATTTTCTCGACGCACCGGATGGAGTCGGTGGAGGAGCTGTGCGACAGCATTGCTTTGATTAACAAGTCGCGCAAGGTGCTCGACGGGCCGGTGTCGGCCATCAAAAACCAATTCAAAACCAATACTTACGAGGTGGAGGGCCGGGGGCGTCCCATCCTCTCGCACCCCGATTTTGAGGTGGTGGAGCAGAAGGCGCGCGAAAACGACCACTTCTATGCCCGGGTGAAGCTGCACGCCGGCACCACGCCCAACGAGTTGCTGCGCTTCCTCATCGGGCAGGTGGAGGTGCACGCTTTCCGGGAGCGAATTCCGAGCATCAACGAGATTTTTATCCAGCGCGTGGGCGAAACCATGCCCGAAACCGCCGCCTACGCCAACTAATTTTCCGCCACCGTCATGGACAAAATCTGGCTCATCATCCAGCGCGAATACCTCACGCGGGTGCGCAAAAAGAGTTTTTTGGTCATCTCCCTGCTCGCTCCGGTGCTGCTGGCGGCCTCGTCGCTGGCCATCGGCAAGCTGAGCACGGGCGGGGGCCCCGACGTCGTTGCGGTGTACGACGAGAGCCAGCTGCACCTGTTGGCGCAGCTCGTGAGCAACGACGACGTGCAGTTCGTGCCCGCGCTGGGCACGTCGCTGGCCGCCTCGCAGGAAGCGTTTAAGAAGTCCAAAACCAAGGAAGACGCCCTGCTGTACGTGCCCGCCAGCACCAGCATTGACAGCACCCGCGGCATCCAGCTGCTGGGCAACGGCAACGTGCCGCTCAAGCGCCAGCGCGACGTGCGCGCCGCCGTCAGCAAAGCCCTGGGGGCCCTAAAAATGGAGCGCTCGGGCCTGAAGCAATCCACCATCGACGCCCTGCAAGCCCGCATCGAACTGACCACCATTGACTTGACGCAGCAAGGCGGCCGCCGCAACGACGTGGGCGTGACCACCGCCATGGCCTACGTCTTGTCCATTCTGGTGTACTTTTTCATCTTCATGTACGGCGTGCAGGTGATGCGCGGCGTGAGCGAGGAAAAGTCGAACCGCATCATGGAAGTCATGATTTCGTCGGTGAAGCCGTTCCAGCTCATGATGGGCAAAATCCTGGGCATTGCGGGCGTGGTGCTGACGCAGTTTGGGCTGTGGCTGGCGCTTTCGTGGGGCCTCACCACGGTGCTCGTGCCGCTGCTGCTCAAGAACAAAGCGCCCGTGGTGGCCGCGGCCAGCCGCCCCGGGGCCCCCGCCGC
Source organism: Janthinobacterium lividum (assembly GCA_050954665.1). Classification (GTDB taxonomy): domain Bacteria; phylum Bacteroidota; class Bacteroidia; order Cytophagales; family Hymenobacteraceae; genus Hymenobacter. Next base: position 321,092 of record JBPBPC010000037.1, on the reverse strand, counting down.
ACCGGCTGCGGCCCCGACGGCAATCGACGCGACCCCCAGCAGCGGCGCGGCGGCCGCCGATGGGCTGCCTGCCGCCGCGCCGCGCGCCGGGGCCCCGTTCAGCATCTGGAAGGTGCTGGACGGGCTGCCGATTGGCAGCATTATCGGCGGGTTTCTGTTTTTTTTCCTGGGCGGCTACCTGCTGTACTCGGCCATGTTCGCCGCCATCGGCTCGGCGGTGGACGACCAGACCGATGCCCAGCAGTTCATGTTTCCGGTCACCATCCCGCTCATTTTGAGCTACATCGTAAGCATCAACGTCATCATCAACGGCGACCCCAACGGGCCCCTGGCGTTCTGGCTTTCGATGATTCCCTTCACCTCGCCCATCGCCATGGTGATGCGCCTGCCCTTCGGCGTACCGCTGTGGCAGCTGCTGCTTTCGGGGGCCCTGCTCATCGTCGGCTTCGTGGCCGTGACGTGGGTAGCCGCTCGCATCTACCGCGTGGGCATCCTCATGTACGGCAAAAAAGTAACGTACAAAGAGCTGGGCAAGTGGATGTTCTACAAAGGGTAGGGGGTAGGACGGCCTGGGTAGTTTTTTTCGGCAAGTTCAACTTGGGTTTTCGCAACCGACTTCGAGGCCCAGCTGTTCGTAACCGAAACGGGCGCCTTGCCCCACACCCTCCGCGAAACCTTTCCAAACCTTGCGAAACCTTGCGCTAAAAATTGTGTGCCTGCTGGCCCTGTGCAGCTTCACGCTGGGTGACCGGCCCGCCTACCGCCTCTTTGCCGCCGCCGGCAAAACCGCCGATTACGACCAGATGCTCACCGACCTGGCCCAGGCCGACGTGGTGCTCTTCGGCGAGCAGCACAACGACCCCTTGGCGCACTGGCTGGAGCTGCAGGTAGCCAAGGACTTGCAGCGCCTCAAGGGCCCCGGCAAACTGGTGCTGGGGATGGAAATGTTTGAGCGCGACGTGCAGCCGCTGGTGGCCCAGTACGCCGCCGGCACCCTGCCCGATTCGGCCTTCGAGCGCCAGGCGCGCCCCTGGCCCAACTATGGCACCGACTACCGCCCGCTGCTGCAATTTGCGCAGGCGCACGGCATTCCGGTCATCGGCACCAACGCCCCGCGGCCGTTTGCCCAGCAAGTGGCCCACGGCAGCCTCGCGGCCCTCGACAAGCTGCCCGCCGCCGACCGGGCCCTGCTGGCCCCGCTGCCGCTGCAGGTAGATTATGAGCTGCCCGGCTACAAAAACATGGCCGCCATGTTCGGTGGCGGCGGCAACAGCCCCCACGGCGGCGGGGCCCAAACCATCATCCAAGCCCAGGCCCTGAAAGACGCCACCATGGCCTACTTCATCCGCACCAGCCGCCAGCCCGGCCAAACCCTGCTGCACCTCAACGGCAGCTACCACTCCGACCACCACGACGGCATCGTGGCCTACCTCCGCCAAGGGGCCCCCACGCTGAAAGTACGGACGATTAGTGTGGTCACGCAAACCCAGCTGGACCGCCTGGACAAGGCCAATATCAACGTTGCCGACTACGTGGTGGTGGTGCCCGAGGACATGAACAAGACGTACTAGAGCTGGCCTTTTCCCGCATGATTTCGACGACCAACTACGGGGCCCTGCCCGCCGCTGCCACCCTCCAGCGCCTGTGCCAGGCGCTGGCCGTGCTCGACGCCATCAATTCGCCCGACTGGGAGTACCGCTACTATTCCTACAATCCGCGCTGGGGCGAAAACGAGCAGCTGCTGGAAATGCGCGACGGCGAAGGCGACCAAATGCTGGTTTTGTTCCGCCCCGAAGGCTGCGTGATAAATGGCTACCTGCACGAGTACGACCAGCCCGCCAAAGCCCAGGTGACGCACGGCTTGCCCGCCGCCTTCGCCGATTTCATGGCGGGCGAGCCGGTGGCTTCCATTGGCACCACGTTTTGCCTCTGGTACACGCCCGCCGCCGGCTGGCAAACCGGCACTGTAGCAACCGAAGACGACGGCTCGGAAGAGCTGCTCGCCATCTTCGACAACCAGCCCGCCACCTACGCCGAGTGGGCCACCGAGTACTACCTCGACGAAACCGACCGCCGGCCCATCGCGCCGGCGGCCGTGGCCCCCGTGTACCAGCACAAAGCGTTGACCAAGAAAATGGTACTGGCCGTCAACGAAGAGTTGGAAGACTGGACGATGCTCGCCGCCGATTTGCAGGAAATCGGGTACGCGTATGAGTTTAGCTAAGGCGCCGGCTTTGGTGAGGTGCCGCTTTGGGCGAGCCTTCGCAGGGTTATGGCTGGGCTTGCTACCGCTGGGGGCCCTCGCCCAGGGCCCCAGCCGGCCGGCCTTCGACGTGGTGCCGCTGGGCGTGCGCGGCGGGCTCGACGAGGGCAACCTCTCGGCCTACCTGGTGGCGCCGGCCGGCAGCACGGCCTACGTGTGCCTCGACGCCGGCAGCCTGCGCACGGGCCTCGACCAAGCCGTGGCCAACCGGGTGTTTGCCGTGGAGGCCGACGCCGTACTGAAAACCTACATCAAGGCCTACCTCGTCTCGCACGCCCACCTCGACCACGTGGCCGGGCTGCTGCTGAACGCGCCCGACGACGCCCCCAAGACAATTTATGGCCTGCCCAGCTGCCTGGCTACCCTGCAAAACGACTACTTCAACTGGCGCGCCTGGCCCAACTTTGGCCCTGCCGGGGCCCCGCCGGCCCTGGGCAAGTACCGCCTCCAGGCCCTGGCGCCGGGCCCCGAAGTGGCGCTGCCCGAAACCGCGCTGCGCCTGCGCACCTTCCCGCTGAGCCACGCCCGGCCCTACGAAAGCGCTGCCTTCCTGCTGCGCAGCCAAAATAACTACCTGTTGTATTTGGGCGACACCGGGGCCGACGAGCTGGAGCAAAGCCACCAGTTGCAAGCCCTGTGGCAGGCCGTGGGGCCCCTGGTGCGGGCCGGCCAGCTCAAGGCCATGTTCATCGAAACCTCCTACGCCAACGAGCAGCCCGAGAAGCTGCTGTTCGGCCACCTCACGCCCGCCCGCCTGATGCAGGAGCTGGCCGCGCTGGGCCGGGTGGCGGGCCCCGGGGCCCTGCGCGCCGTGCCCGTTGTCATCACCCACCGCAAGCCGCCGGCCGCCAACGAGGCCACCATTGCCCGGCAGCTGGCGGCGGCCAACGCGCTGGGGCTGCGGCTGGTGTACCCGGTGCAGGGCCAGCGGCTGCAGTTTTGAGCCGCTGCGGAATGGACCCAAAAAAGCCCGGTTCGTCCGGGCTTTTTTGTGGGCTGTTGGGCCGTAAGTATGATTGAGTCAGGCGTTGTCCGCCGCGTTGGGCTTGGCCTTTGCGAGGGCGGCGCTGAGGCCGTTTTGCAGTTGGGCATTGGGGGCCCCGGCGGCGGTGAGCGAGATGCTATACTGCTTTTGCAACTGCTCCCAGTCTTCAATGGCAATGAAAACGCCGGTTATTTTCCCCTTGTCGTCCGACAAATACTTTACGTCCATGACTTGTTAGGAAAAAAGCCAAATTAGTGATAATCAGTGGGCTTAGGCCGAAAACGACGAGCCGCAGCCGCAGGTGCTTTTGGCTTGGGGGTTGTTGAACACGAAGCCGCGGGCGTTGAGGCCGTCCTGGAAATCAACCTCCATGCCGAGCACGTACATGGCGTGCTTCTTGTCCATGATGAGCTTGAGGCCGTCGAGGTCGTAGGTTTCGTCCTGGTCCTTGGCCTTGTCGAAGCCCAGCAAGTAGCTCATGCCCGAGCAGCCGCCGCCCTGCACGCCGATGCGCAGGCCGTAGTCGTCGGGCACGTTTTTCTCCATGATGATATTTTTAACCTCGACCACGGCGCGGTCGGTGAGGCTGATGGGGGCGAGGGTGGCAACGCTGGCCATAGGAAAGACGAGGTTAGGTTAATTAGAACAATAACAAATATACACTGGCCCGGGCTGGGGCCCCGCGGCAAAGTAAACAGCGTGGGGCGGGCTGCGGTTCACGGCGTAGTTTTGCCAACAGCCGGGCTCCAGCGCGGCCCGCTGGCTGGCCCGTTGCTGGGGCCCCGCCGGCGCCGTGCCCACTTTCTGCCTGGCTGGAGCCGGGTGCCGCGCCATGGATTCGCCCGCTTACCTCTTCGAACTGCTCAAAATCATCTTGCCGGCGCTCGTCGTGGCCGGGGCCATCTACTTGCTCTTCAAGCAGTACCTCGACAAAGACCAGCAGCGCCGCCTCATCGAGCTGCGGCTGGCCAGCAGCAAAGAAACGCTGCCCCTGCGCCTGCAAGCCTACGAGCGGGTGGTGCTGATGCTCGAGCGCATTTCGCCCAACAACGTGCTCGTGCGCCTGAGCAGCGCCGGCCAGTCGGCCCCCGACTACCACCGCTTGTTGCAACAAGAGATTCGGGCCGAGTACGACCACAACCTCTCGCAGCAGCTCTACGTGTCGGCCGATGCGTGGGTGCTGGTGAGGGAAGCCAAGGAAAACGTGCTCACGATGGTGAACCGCGCCTTCCACGGCCTGCCCAACCCCGGCCAGGCCCGCGGCACCGAGCTGGCCAAGCGCATCCTCGAAGGCCTGATGACCGACGCCGCCGAGCCCACCGCCCAGGCCCTGGCCGCCGTGAAACACGAGGCGTTCGGCTTGTTCTAGGCGCTTAGCTACACGAAAGGATGACGCTGACCGCCGTTGAAACTGTGATCCGGGCGCTGGGCCAGCAACTGGGGGCCCCGGCCGCGCTGCTGCCCACGTTTGGCTGCAACGAGGATTACGCCCGGCCCGAAGTGCGGGTGGACGGGGCGGGGTACCACTTCGTGGTGGTGGAACGCGGCCGGGAACTGGATCACCGGGTTTTCCAGCAACTCGAAGAGTTACTATTCACGGTGTTCGCTGGCGTCACCTTTGCAATGGCCAGCCATTATGAACTGCACCACAGGGTGGCTGGTCAAGACTCCCGCATCCTGCTGTTTGCCCGGCAGCTTGAGCTACTTGCGCAGCTCGACGCAGACTTTGCCAACCGGTTGCGGCCCAGATACCGCCAATTGCTTGCTGACGCATAGCCCCGCTACTTATGGAAAAAAAGACCCGCATTGCCGTCGACATGGACGAAGTAATGGCCGATTCCATTGCCCGTTTCCAGGAGTGGTACGGCCGTGATTTTCAGCTCGAACTGACCCTGGAGGCGCTGCACGGCCGCAACGCAGCCGATGCCGTGGCCCCCGAGCACCAAGCAGCCCTGCGCGCCTACCCCAACGCGCCCGGCTTCTTCAAAGACCTACCGGTGATGGCGGACAGCCAGGACGTGCTGCGCCGCCTGTCGGAGCGCTACGAGCTATTCATTGCCACGGCGGCAATGGAATTTTCCAACTCGTTTCTCGACAAGTACAACTGGCTGCAGCAGCATTTTGCCTTTATTCCGTGGTCGAACTACGTATTTTGCGGCGACAAAAGCATCATCAACGCCGACTTTCTCATCGACGACAACGCCTACAACTTTGACCGTTTTCGGGGCGAGGGCATCTTGTTCAGTGCCCCGCACAACGCCCTCAAAACCGGCTACCGCCGCGTGCACAGCTGGCAGGAAATAGCGGGCATTTTTTTGTAGCGCGGGCTTTGCACGCCCGCGTCGCTGCTCAGCCGCTGAACGATTATCGTCTGGACGAAGCGAGCGACGCGGGCGTGCAAAGCCCGCGCTGCATTCAAACAGTGGCCAGAGTAGCGGCGATGGCACGGCGGTAGCAAGCCTCGTAGAGGGGCACGATGCTGGCCACGGCAAACTCCTCGGCGCGGGCGTGGGCGGCGGCCTTGAAACGCGGCAGGTTGGCGTCGTCGAGCACGTAGAGGGCGTTTTTCACCATGTCGGCCACGTCGCCGATGTTGCTCACCATGCCCGTCACGCCGTGGATGTTCAGCTCGGGAATGCCGCCGGCGTTGGTGCTCACCACGGGCACTTCGCAGGCCATGGCTTCGAGGGCGGCGAGGCCAAAGCTCTCGTTCTCCGACGGCATCAGGAACAAGTCGCCCACGCTGAGCACTTCTTCCACAGCCTCGAGTTTGCCCAGGAAACGAATGTCGCGCTGGCAGTCGAGTTCGCGGGCCAGCTTCTCCATGCGGCTGCGGTCAGGGCCGTCGCCCACGAGCAGCAGCTTGGCCGGAATCACGGCCCGCACGCCGGCGAAGATGCGCAGCACGTCTTCCACGCGCTTCACCGCCCGGAAGTTGCTGGTGTGGACGAGCAATTTTTCGCCTTCGGGCGCGATGGCGGCCCGGAAGTGGCTTTTGTCCTGCTTGCGGAAGCGGGTGAGGTCGATGAAGTTGGGAATCACTTCCACCTCTTTGTCGATGGGAAACGACTCGTAGGTTTCGCGGCGCAAATCGGCCGACACGGCCGTCACGCCGTCGCTCTGGTTGATGCTGAACGTGACCACGGGCTCGTAGCTGGCGTCTTTGCCCACGAGCGTAATGTCGGTGCCGTGGAGCGTGGTAACGACGGGCGCGGCGATACCGCGCGAGCGCAAAATCTGCTTGGCCAGGTAGGCCGCCGAGGCGTGCGGAATGGCGTAGTGCACGTGCAGCACGTCGAGCTTTTCGTTCTGCACGATGTCGACCATTTTGCTGGCCAACGCCGATTCGTAGGGCGGAAACTGGAAGAGCGGGTACGCGGGCACGTACACCTCGTGGTAGAACAGGTTCTCGTTGAAGAAGTCGAGCCGCACCGGCTGGCTGTAGGTGATGAAGTGGACGCGGTGGCCGCGCTGGGCCAGGGCCTTGCCCAGCTCAGTGGCCACCACGCCGGAGCCCCCGTAGGTGGGGTAGCAGACGATGCCGATGTTCATAAAAGGAAAAAAAGAAGCGCGGGGGTAACCGCCGGGCGCGGCAGATGTTGCCGGGGCCCCCGCGGGTGGGGTTTGGCCGACGGTTCTACGTAGTTGGTCGAGGAAATGGGCCGGGTGTTGCACGGGAACGCGATAAAAATCCATTTATCGGGCCCCACCGCCTTGCTTTGCGTATGTTTCGCCTTTGTTACCTCGCTATTTTTCGCCGCTTGAAAACCCTGCTTTTTTGCCGCAGCGCCTTGCTGGCCGGGCTGTTGGCCTCGCTGGCGCTGGCCGGCCGGGCCCAGCCCGTGCTGCCCATCGCGCGCAACCTGCACGCCACCTACGCCCGCGGCACCCGCACCGAAACCGGGGCCCCGGGGCCCCAGTACTGGCAAAATACGGCCGCCTACGACATCGACGTGGCTTATAACCCGTCGTCGCGCCGCCTCGCGGGCACGGTGGACATCGTGTACCAAAACAACAGCCCCGACACGCTGCGCCAAATCTGGTTCAAGCTCTACCCCAACCTTTACCAGGAGGGGGCCCCCCGCGTAAACCGCATCGCGCCGGAGGACGTTGGCGACGGCGTGCAAATCCAGCAACTGGCCCTCAACGGCCAGCGCCTCGACGTGCGCCAGCTGGCCATTGACGCCACCAATATGGTGGTGCCGCTGGGGGCCCCGCTGCTGCCGCGGCAAAGCCTGAAAGTGGCCATTACCTACGCCTACACGCTCAACCAGGGCTCGCACAACCGCACCGGCGAGGTAGAGCCGGGCGCGGCCTTCGTGGCGTACTTCTTCCCGCGCATTGCCGTGTACGACGACATCGACGGTTGGAACCGCTGGCCCTACACCGGCGTGGCCGAATTCTACAACGACTTCTGCACCTTTAAGGCGTCCATCACCGTGCCGCGCAACTACGTGGTGTGGGCCACCGGCGACCTCGTGAACCCTGGTGAAGTGCTGGCCAAGAAGTACATCGACCGCCTGCACCGCGCCGAGCAGAGCGAGGGCGTGACCACCATCATCGACAGCACCGACGTGCGCCGCCGCGACATCACCAACCCCGACGCCGAAAACGCCTGGCGCTTCGAGGCCCGCAACGTGCCCGACTTTGTGTTTGCCACCGCCGACCACTACGTGTGGCAGGCCGCCAGCCCGGTAGTGGACCCCAAAACCCAGCGCCGCACCCGCGTCGATGCTGTGTATTCGCCCCAGCACCGCGACTACAAGGACGTGATGGACATCGCCCGGCGCACGGTGCTGGCCATGAGCTACACCTTTCCGAGGTGGCCCTTCCCCTACGCCCACGAAACGGTGTTCGACGGCCGCGACCAGATGGAATACCCCATGATGGTGAACGATAACCCCAGCGCCACCCGCCCCGAGGCCATTACCCTCACCGACCACGAGATTTTCCACACGATGTTCCCGTTCTACCTGGGCATCAACGAAACCAAGTACGGGTGGATGGACGAAGGCTGGGCCACCGTCGGCGAGTGGCTGATTTCCAGCATCATCGACCCTGCGCTGATTGATTCCTACGGCATGCAGCCCTACAACGCCGCCGCCGGCACCGAGGCCGACCCGCCCATCGTCACGCTCAGCAGCCAGCAAACCGACCAGGCGTTTTTTTTGAACTCGTACCCCAAGCCGGGCTTGGGCTACCTGTTCGTGAAGGACTTACTCGGCGACGAATTGTTCATTAAAGCCCTGCACACCTACATCCGCAACTGGCACGGCAAGCACCCCATGCCCCACGATTTTTTCAACTCGATGAACGCCGGAGCGGGCCAAAACCTGAACTGGTTCTGGCAGCGCTGGTTCTTCGACGACGGCTACCCCGACCTGGCCATTGCCCGCGTGCGGCCGCTGGCCACGGGCACGGAAATAACCATCGAGGCCAAAGGCACCAAGCCCGTGCCCATCGACCTGCTGGTGACGTTCGCCGACGGCACCACCCAAAAGATTCACCGCACCATCGCCGTGTGGCAGGCCGGGGCCCGCACCGTGGCCGTGCCCGTATCCAGCAATAAGGCACTCCGAAAAATCGTGCTCGGCAGCCTCTACGTGCCGGATAGCTTTCCGAACGACAACACCTGGCAGGCCGCAGACTGATTATTTAGCAGAAAAAATAACTAAAAATAAACTCAGCATTGTGCTAAAAGTAATTTTGCGAAGTTGCCAAGAGGCTGTGCCAGTTGAATTATTGTATAGTGCAAATAAACTATAGTGCAGAATTATAAATAGTGATAGTTATATATTGTAGTTAAGGACGAGCTTAATTTGGGTTTGGGTGGCTGGTTGAGGGACTAGATTTGGGCTCTTTTATTCCCGCCCGTACCCAATTATGCACACTTTTTTTACCAAACGCGCCTGCTTCGCTGCTACCAAAGCCGGCCTGGGGGCCCTGGTTTTATTACTGGTTTCCTTCGCCGGCTTTGGGCAGGCGAGCTATACTTGGCAACCCGTGGCCAACAGTGCCAGCTGGGTTGCTCCCGACAACTGGCGCCCTGCCCGCACGGCCCCGGCGGCCACCGACATTCTGGTATTCGACGGCACCATCACCAGAAATGCCGTTGTTACCATAGATTTTGCCGCCAGCCAAACGGTTGGGCAATTGGTTTTCTCCAACGGCGTGAGTGCCGCCCTCAGCACGGATGCGAACCGCACGCTTGCCATCGGGGCGTTGCCCCCCGCCGTCGGTTTTGTGCTGGAGGCAGGGGCATTGGTGCAGGTTGTTGGCACACAAGGCAGCAACTCAGCGCTGACGATTCAACTTGCCGCTAACGTAAAAGCCGCGGTGGCTGGCCGTTTAGAATTTTCGGGTTCGATGAATTCGACCACGGGAAGTCCCCACGTGCTCACTTCCGGTACGGCTGGCGCCGTTGAGTTTGCAAGCGGCGGCTACTTCCTCAGCGGCTACCGATTCAGTGGTAACCCGTTCGGTACGCTCAAGTCCAGCAGTGGGACAGTGGTATTCCGCAGCGGAGCTACTTTCGAGCAGGGCAGCGGCGCCAGTCCGTTCGGCGACCAAACGGCGTTCGCCGTCGCTGTATTCGACCCGGGTAGCTTATTTCTGTTCACAACAAGTTCCGGCTCTGTTGGCGTGAGCAACCGCACTTTCGGCCATCTGACCATCAACGCTAACCGCACGGCCCCGGTGGCTTCGTTTGGGGACAATACGTTGACGATTCGCAACGACCTGACCGTGGCGGCTGGTACGCATACGTTCAACGTTCGGAACGTTGAGCTGCAAGGCAATATCGTTCTAAGCGGTGGTAACCTGGCCCTGGTTTCCGTTGGGGCCAATAGCACTGCCCAAACTACCACACTCACGCTCAACGGCTCCGCTCCGCAAACCATCACCGGCACGGGCACCGTAACGATGGGCCCCAACGTCAGCCTGACGTTGAACAACGCCGCCGGCCTCGCGCTGCAACGCCCGCTGCAAGTCAACGCCACCCTCACCCTGGCCCAGGGGCTGCTAACCACTACGGCAGCTAACAGCTTGACTTTAGCGGCCCTGGCCACTACGAGCGGCGGCAGCGCCACGAGTTTCGTGAACGGCCCCCTGGGCCGAGCCTTGGCCACGGCCAATGCGGCCACCGACTTATTTTTTCCAATCGGCAGTGGCACTGCCTACCGCCCGCTCACCCTACGGGCCGAGCAAACGGATGCCAACGCCACCACCTACACGGCCCAGCAATTCAACCGGGCCCCCGCGGCCCGCGCCTACCCCACGGCAGCGGGCGGCTTGCAGCGGGTATCGTCCGTGCGGTATTTCGCCGTGACCAACGGCAGCGCGGCCAACTTTACGCAAGGCACCGTCACGCTCAACTATTCCGACGACGACCAGGTGGACGCGCCCGCCAAGCTGCGCATCGCTAAGAGCGACAACGCCGGCAACTGGCTCGACCTGGGCGGCACGGGCACCGGGGCCCCGGTGGGCAGCATCACGTCCACGGTGCCATTCACGTCGTTCAGCGATTTCGTGCTGGCCAGCACCGAAGCCACCGGGGGCCCCGGCAACAACCCGCTGCCCGTCAGCCTAATCCGTTTTACAGCCCACCGGGAGGCGGCCGGGGTGCGCCTGCGCTGGACCACGGCCAGTGAGCGAAACAACCGCCATTTCGAGGTGCAGCGCAGCGCCGACGGCCACGCCTTCGCGGTGCTGCAAAGGGTGCCGGGCCACGGCAACAGCACCACGGCCCAAGAATACGCGGCGCTTGACGACGCCAATCCGGCCAGCGGCGTGCTGTACTACCGGCTGCGCCAAGTGGACGCGGACGGCACCGGCACCTACTTGCCGGTAGCAGCGGTGCAAGCGGCCGCCGTTGCCGCCAGTGTTTTCCCCAACCCGGCCCACGACCGGCTCTACTTCCAAGCGCCCGCCGGTAGCACCTACCGGGTGCTGAACCTGCTGGGCCAGCCGCTGCTGACGGGCCAGGCGGCAACGGGCGGCCCCCACGCGCTGGACCTAGCCAGCGTAGTTGCCGGGGCCTACTACTTGGAGGTAATTGGCGCGGCAGGCCGGGAGCAATACCGGTTCTTTAAGCGCTAAGCGGCGCGGCAGTGGGCAAGGTTGAGGGCCAGCAGTAGGGGTGCCACGCCAGGCGGTGGGGAAGGTCCATGGAGAGCTTGGGCGTAAAGCTGGGGATTTCTTATAGGCTTTCCCCGCCGCTTGGCGTGGCGCCCTCCCCTGGTGGCTGAGCGGGCCAGCGCGGCCCTGGGCGCCATTTGTTGCCCCGTTGCCACGCGCCCCTTCTCGTACTTCCCTGCCATGAAATGGTTCTTCTTCTGGTTCTGTCAGCGCCGTGGCCTCGCTCCAGCGGTACTCGTGCTTGTGTTCGGTAGCCACGGCCCCGCCCACAGCCAAGTAAAAACAAGGTTAACGGCGCGCGTCGATACCAGCCAAAAGGACACGAAGGCCGTGTACACCTTGCTCGGCCAGTACTTCAACGCCCGGCCGGACAGCGCCTACGCCAATCTGTTTTGGAACGCGCCGGAGGTCGCCTACCACGTGGAGAAGCACCAGGAGAAAATAAAAATGGGGATAACTTTTATGTTTAATGGCCTGCCGGCAAAAAAGTTATTCGCCGTCTACCAGCCCACTGTGCTCAGCATCGAGCCGGTGGGGCCCAAGTACGTTGCCCGGGTGCTGCTCTACGCCGATGCGCCGCCCGCCTGGGCCACTTCCGACCACTGGAACCCGCCGTTCCTGCTGCGCTACTACGCCGTGCGCAACGCCGCGGGGCAGTGGCAACTGGAAAATGCGTGGTCGAACGAGCTGGTGGGCTGGCAGAAGTTGGTGACCCCGTGGGTTCGGTTTCACTACCCGCCTACCGGAGCGCTCGACTTGGTGAAGGCTCGGCAAGCCAGTACGTTTTGCGATTCGGTGGTGACGCTGCTCCACCTAACGGCTGCCCAACCCTTTGATTACTACGTCGTCAATTCAGAAGAGCAGTTGGGGCGCTTGTTCAATGCCGATTATTGGCTCCCCTACTTCAACGGCGTGACCCAGAAATAACCGCACGTTTTCCTTTCTGAGTCATTTCGCCGCGCTCATGCGGTTGCGGCCCGCGCAAGCAGAAGCGTTGCTGAAGAAGAACTTGGCCGCCTACGCCGAATAGATTTTGATTTTCAGGGCTTTATTCGCCCAGTATTCGGCCTCAAGCGCGCCGCTTGGCAAACGGCAAACGACCGTTCCCAACGCGTCAACGCCGCGTTCTTTTGGCCACTGAGCGACAACCGCTTGCCGGTTGCCCAGGCTTGCTTGGAGCGGTTTTAAAATTGGTACACAGCAATTTGCCACTGGAACCTCCCGAAACCCCCACGGCAATTATGGGCACTGAACGCGGGGCTGCGCCAAGCCCAGCGGGCCGTGCTTACTGGCCGCCGGCGGCCCGGCCGCCGGCCGGCCCTTTGCTTTGGCCAGCAGCCAGGGCCTTGTAAATGACCTCGTGGATGCGGGTGCGGATGTTGTACTGGCGCAGCTTGTTGTTTCCGGCGTCGGGGTATACGCGGTTGGAAAGGAAAATGTAGAGGATTTGGTTGTCGGGGTCCATCCACACGCAAGTGCCGGTGAAACCAGTGTGGCCAAAGGTGCTGGCCGGGGCCAGGCTGCTGGTGGGGCCCTGGGGCTTGCTGGGGTCGCCGTGGTCCCAGCCCAGGCCGCGCCTGTTGCCCGACACCTGGGGCCGGGCAAATTCCGACACCACCGGCGACTGGAAGTAGCGGGTGCCGCCGTAGTTGCCGTTCTGCAAGTCCATCTGCATCAGCACGGCCAGGTCGTTGGCGGTGGCAAAGAGGCCGGCGTGGCCCCCTACGCCGCCCACCAGGGCCGCCATCTGGTCGTGCACAGTGCCTTGCAGCTGCTCGTGGCGGTAGTACGTGTCGTTTTCGGTGGGGGCGATGCAGTTTTTAGGGAAGCGCGCGAGCGGGTTGTAAGTCAAACTGCCCAGGCCCAGGGGCTGGTAGAAGTTGGCTTGTAAAAACTCCTCGATGGGTTGCTTCAGCAGCTTCTCGCTCAGGCGCTTCATGATGAGAAAGCTGAGGTCAGAATACTCTACCGGGTACTTGCCGCGCACCTTGGGCAGCAGCGCCGAGCGCAGCGTCCAAGTCCACACCGAGTCGTCGGCGGCCTTCACGCTGTACTCGCCGGGGGCCACTTCGTTCGGAAAATCAGCCGATTTCTGGTCGGAGTAGAAGCTTGGCTTTAGTTTGCCGTCGCGCACCGTGCGCTCCCAGGTCGGAATGCCCGGCTTGAGGCCCGCCTGGTGCAGCAGCACGTCGCGCACGGTCATCTCGCGCTTGTTGGTGCGGGCCATTTCGGGCAGGTAGGTGGCCACCTTCTCGTCCAGGTTCAGGCGGCCCTGGTCCTTGAGGTACATGACGGCCTGCAAGGTGCCGGCCACCTTTGTGACAGAAGCCAAATCGTACAACGTGCTGCTGGTCACGGGCTGCGACTGGTCGTAAGTGCAATAGCCGTAGCTTTGGTCGAACACCACGGTGCCGTTTTTGGCCACCAGCACCTGGCAGCCGGGGGCGGCGGCGTAGGTCTGGCTTTCGAGGGCGATGTTGTCGATGCTGGCCAGCACGCGCGAGTCGAGGCCTTCGCTTTCGGGCGCGGCGTAGTGCAGGCGGTGCAGGTCGGCAGTGGCCAGGCCGGTGCCCATCGGCAGGGTGGGCGACACGGTGACCGGCAGCTTGCCCCGTGCCGGCAGGGCCCCAAACAGCACTTGTGGCACCACCAACTGGGCCGCGTAGTGGTCTTCGTAGGCGCACACCAGCGTGCGGGCCCCCTCCAAGTACTTGAGGCCGTAGGCGTTGCCCATGGCCACGACCACCGTCTTGATGCCTTTGGTGGCTTCCAGCTGTTGAAGAAATTTCAGGGCCCCGTCGCCCAGGCCGTAGCTGTGGCTGGGCGTGTTGTTCATGTTGTGCAGGCTCACCACCACCACATTGTAGGGCTGGAGGCGCGGCAGCAAGCGGGCAAACGTGGAATCGGGCGCGTAGCGGTCGGCCACGGCATACACCGGACCGGGCTGGTACTTGTTGAAGATGGTGGCGTAGGGCCCCTCGGCCGGCGTGCCGATGGTGATGGCCGCGATGCGCAGCGTATCGAGCCGCTGGAAGGGCAGGAGCTGGTCGTCGTTCTTCACTACCGTGGTGGCGTGCTCGAAAATGCGCTGGGCCAACACCCGCGTGCCGGGTTGGTTCAGGCTGTCGCGCAGCGCGGCCAAGTTCACGGGGCGGTAGTGGTTCAGCCCGGCCCAGTACTTGGCCCGCAGAATTTTTTTCACCCGCAAGTCCAGGTCGGCCTGGTTCAGGTGGCCCACCGCTACGGCCTCCTTGATGCGGGTGAGGGCCACCGGCACGTCTTCCGAAAACAGCAGCACGTCGTTGCCAGCGGCCAGGGCCATGGCGTCCAGCTCGCCGTCTTTGTAGAGCCTACTCACGCTGCGCATGTTCAGCGCATCGGTGAACACCAGGCCCTTAAAACCCATCTTGTCCTTCAGCAGGTCCGTAACCAAGGCGTGCGAGAGGGTCGTGGTTTTGGCGTTGGTCGTGTCAAAGAGCGGGATGTAGAGGTGGGCCACCATCGTGCCCATTACGCCGGCGTCGAACGCCTGCTGGAAGGGCACCAGATCAACTTTTGTGAGCCGGGCCATGTCAGTGTTGACGACCGGCAGGGCCACGTGCGAATCAGTGTCGGTGTCGCCGTGCCCGGGAAAGTGCTTGGCCACGGCCATCACCTTGCTGTCCTGCAACCCCTTGATGTACTGGAGCCCCAGCGCGGCCACCCGGTCCTGGTTCTCGCCAAACGCCCGGTTGCCAATCACCGGGTTGTTGGGGTTGGAGTTCACGTCGAGCACCGGCGCGAAGCTGATGTGCACGCCCAGCGCCCGCAGCTTGCGGGCAATGGCCTGGCCCATCTGGTACACGTACTGCGGGTCGTCGAGGGCCCCCAGCGTCATTTCCTTGGCGAAGTGGGCCGACGAATCGAGGCGCATGTCGAGGCCCCACTCGGCGTCGGTGGCGATGAGCAACGGCACCTTGGCGGCGGCCTGCAAGCGGTTGGTGAGCAGGGCCTGGCGCCGGGGGCCCCCTTGCAAGAACATCACCCCGCCCACGCCCTGGTTGCGCACCAGCCGCTCGATGCGGTCGGCGTGGGCCTTCTCGCGGTTCGAATAGGCGGCCACCATGAAGAACTGGCCCAGGCGCTGGTCGGGCGTAAGCGAAGTGAACACGCTGTCGACCCAAGCCATTTCGGCCGGCGAGCTGGGCAAGGGGTCGGCGGGCAGCTTCCGCAAGCCGGCGAACGAGAGCAGCGTGCCCGCCGCCAACAGCAGCGCCGCGAGGGCTGGCCAAACCGTAGTGCGCAGCAGGCCCGAGGGGCGGAGGGAAAGCTTCAAAGGAAAACAGGGCCCCGGGGGGCGTACTTTTGTCGTGGAAAGCTGCGGAACCGACGAATGGGGTTTGGCCGTTCCAAACCCGCCACCCAACCGGCCCAAACGGGGCAAAAACCGCTCCGCACCGCACCGTTGGCGAGCCGCCGTTTAATCGCGAAGGTACGCAGAAACTACGGGGGGGGTGGATTTGGCTTGGCTCGCCGCCGTGTTGCTTTGCGCCACGCGCTGGTTTTTTGCGTTAGCTCAACGGCTAATGTGCTTGCTTCTTTGTTTACCCGTTGGCCCCGCACCATGCCCGACATCATCCGCCTGCTTCCCGAGTACCTCGCCAACCAGATTGCGGCCGGCGAAGTGGTGCAGCGCCCCGCCTCGGTGGTGAAGGAGCTGCTGGAAAACGCCGTGGACGCTGGTGCTACCCAGGTGCAACTCATTGTGAAAGAAGCCGGCAAGCAGCTCGTGCAGGTGGTGGACAACGGCACGGGCATGAGCCCCACCGACGCCCGCATGAGCCTGGAGCGCCACGCCACCAGCAAAATCCGCAGCACTGAAGACCTGTTCCGCATCCGCACGCTGGGCTTCCGGGGCGAGGCCCTGGCCAGCATCGCGGCCGTGGCCCAGGTTGAAATCCGCACCAAGCAGCCCGCGCAAGAAACCGGCTCGCTGCTGCTTGTGGAAGGCTCGCAGGTGACGAGCCAGCAGCCCACGGCCTGCCCCGACGGCACGAGCATCGCCGTAAAAAACCTGTTTTTCAACGTGCCCGCCCGCCGCAATTTTCTCAAGAGCAACGCCGTGGAGATGCGCCACGTGCTCGACGAGTTCCAGCACGTGGCACTGGCCAACCCGCAGGTGGGCTTCTCGCTGTTTCAGAACGACTTGGAGGTGTTTGGATTGCCGGCCGGCAAGCTCAGCCAGCGCATCGTGCAGCTGCTGGGCAACGGCTACAAAGAGCAACTGGCCAACTGCGAGGAGGTGACGCCGTTCATCGCCGTACGCGGCTACGTGGGCAAGCCCGAATCGGCCAAGAAAAGCCGGGGCGACCAGTTTTTTTTCGTCAACAACCGCTTCATCCGCTCGGCCTACCTCAACCACGCCGTGCTGGCGGCCTACGAGGGCCTGCTCCCGCGCGACGCCCACCCGTTCTACGTGCTGTTTTTGGAGCTGGACCCCAAGGCCATTGACATCAACGTGCACCCGACCAAGACGGAAATCAAGTTTGAGGACGAAAAAACGGTGTACGCCGTGGTGCGCTCGGCCGTGAAGCAGAGCCTGGGCTTGCACAACATTGCGCCCTCGCTGGACTTTGAGGGCGACGTAAACTTTGCGCCCATCCGGCCGCTGCGGGCCGGCAAGCCGACCGCCGGCGCCTCGCGCTGGCTGCGCCCCGAAGATAATTTGCCCGCCGTAACGCCTGCCGACCGAGACGAATTTCCGGCGATGCCCGGCTTAGTTGGGGCCGCCGCGGCCCGGCCCGCGGCGGCCGGCTTCGCCAATTTCGACCCCGATACCCGCACCGACGGCTTTGCCCGCCAAGCCCCGTCGCGCCCCACCGAGCAGGCCCGGCGCGACCTCGAAGCGTTTTACCGCGAGCTGGGCCAGCCCGTGCGCACCGCCGACGATTTGCCCGCCGAGGGCACCGAAGCCGTTGCGCCGGCCGTTCCCGCCGGGGCCCCGGCGGGCGCGGCCGGCGCAGCTCCCGGGGCCCTGCCGCTGGCTTTCCCGGAGGAGGACTTGGGCGCGGGCGGCGCGGCGGCGCGGCCGCTGCCGGCGCGCGAGGGCGGGGGGCCTGGCCACCGCGCCGTGCAGGTGCAGCAGCGCTACGTACTGGTGCCGGTGAAGTCGGGCGTGCTGCTGATTGACCAAGAAGCGGCCCGCGAGCGGATCCTGTACGAGCAGTACGCGCAGGGCCTGGAGCGCGCCGACGGCGCGTCGCAGACGCTGCTGTTTCCGCGCACGGTGAGTTTTTCGCCCGCCGACTTTGCGGTGCTGCGCGAACTCACCGAGCCGCTGCACACGCTGGGCTTTCGCTTCGTCGAGTTCGGGCCCCACACCATCGCCGTGGAAGCTGTGCCCGCGGGCATGCCCGCCCAGGCCGAAAAGGAGTTGCTCGAAAGCCTGATCGAGCAGTTCCGCACCGCCGCCGGGCCCCTGCGCCTCGACCGCCACGAGGCCCTGGCGCGGGCCCTGGCCCGGCGCGTGGCCGCCGGCACCGCCGCCGCCCGCCTGCCCGACGCCGAGCTCAACGCCTTGGCTGACCGCCTGTTTGCCTGCCAGGTACCCGGCTATACCCCCGACGGCCGCAAAACCCTGGTGCTGCTGGACGCCGCCCAGTTGGCGGATTTTTTTCGCTCTTAACCCCACCCGCGCCCGCCCCGCCCGGGCGCTACTTTTACGTTCATGTTCAACCTCACGCCCACCGTTCGCAACTTGCTCATTGCGAACATTATATTGCTCGTCGTTACCAGCAATCTGCCCCAGCTGCCGGTGCTGGAATACGGGGCCCTCTTTCCGGTGGGCTCGGTGTTTTTTCAGCCTTGGCAGTTCCTTACGTACATGTTTTTGCACGCCGGCTGGGGGCATTTGATTGGCAACATGTTTGGCCTCATCTCCTTCGGGCCCCTGCTGGAGCAGCGCTGGGGCGGGCCCCGGTTTTTATTCTTCTGGCTGATTTGCGGCTTTGGCTCCGGCTTGCTCTACGAAGGCGTGCGCGCCTACGAGCTGCGGCCCCTGACGGAGCTGCGGCGCGACCTCATCCAAAACCCCACCGGCGGCGACTTTGCCGAGCTGGTGCGCACGGCCCGCGGCAGCGGTCCCTTTGCGGCCGACGAGATGGCCCTGGCCGACGCCCTGGTGCGCAGCCCCAACGACCCCACGCTGCGGGCCACGGTGGTGCAGGAAACCCAGAAGCTGTACCAAACCGTGCTGGCTTCGCCCATGCTCGGCGCCTCGGGGGCCCTGTTCGGGGTGCTGTTTGCGTTTGCTTACTTGTTCCCGAACACCGAACTGATGCTGCTCTTTTTTCCGTTTCCCATCAAAGCCAAGTATTTCGTGTTCTTATACGCCGTATATGAACTCTACAACGGCGTGCACCGCACGCCCGGCGACAACGTGGCCCACTACGCCCACCTCGGGGGCCTGCTCATTGGCTTTCTGGTGGTCCACTACTGGGAGCGTGGCCGCGAGCGGTTCTACTAACTTTAAGCATTCAAATGGCTGCCGGACTTCCCGGGCCACAGGTGCCGCCAATTTATAAAATCTGCGATTTTATGAGTGTTTTCCAAGATATCCGCACCGCCTTCGACCGGCGCGACAACGCCCTGAACCAGCTGCTGCTGCTGAACGTGCTCGTGTTTGCGGCCTTGATTGTGCTGCACGCCGGCCTTACCATCGGCGGCGTGGGCAGCTACTACGAGCCCGTGCTGCGGCAGTTTGCGCTTTCGTCGGCGCTGCCCGTGCTGGCCCGCCACCCCTGGACGGTGCTCACCTACGCCTTCACGCACGAAGGCTTCTTGCACATCCTATTTAACTTGCTGAACCTCTACTGGTTCGGCCAGCTCATCCGCGAGTATTTGGGCAACCGCCGCCTGGTGAGCCTCTACGTGCTGGGGGCCCTGGCGGGGGCCCTGGTGTTCCTGCTGAGCTACAACTTTTTGCCCGCGTTCCAGCCCGGGTTGGGCACAACGGTGGTGGGGGCCTCGGCCTCGGTCACGGCCATCATCGTGGCGGCGGCCACGCTGCTGCCCGACTACACGTTCATGCTGATTCTATTGGGGCCCGTCAAAATCAAGTGGATAGCGGTGGCCGTGGTGCTCATTTCGCTGGCTGGCATCAACGGCGGCAACCCCGGCGGCGAAATCACCCACCTCGGCGGGGCCCTGCTGGGCTTTGTGTTCATCAAGCAGCTCAAGGCCGGCCGCGACTTGGGCCGCCCCATTCAAGCCATTGGCGATTGGGTGGGCAACCTATTCAGCCGCCGCCCCGCGATGAGCGTGAGCACCGCCCGCCGCCCCGAGCCCGTGGCGGCCGCCGCCCGCGGGGCCCGCCCGGCCGCCGCCGCCGGCCAGCCCCACCCCGACGAGGTAGATTCCATCCTGGAAAAAATTTCCCGCTCCGGCTACGAAAGCCTGTCGAAGGACGAGAAACAGAAGCTTTTCCGCGCCAGCCAGCAGTAGCGAGAACAGCCCAGAGAAAAGCCCCGCTAGCCGAAACTAGCGGGGCTTTTCTCTGGGCTGTTGCCGAAGCACTACGCCGCTGGCTGGCCCATGTTGTCCAGCGCATCCATGACCTCTTTTACGTGGCCGCGCGAGGTTTCGAGCAGGGCTTTTTCCTCGTCGTTGAGTTGCAGCTCAATCACGCGCTCCACGCCGTTTTTGCCCAGGATGACCGGGGCCCCCAGGTACACGCCGTTGATGCCGTATTCGCCTTGCAGCTCCAGGCACACCGGGAACACGCGGCGCTGGTCGCGCACAATGGCCTCCACCATTTGGGCGGCGGCCGCGCCGGGCGCGTACCAGGCCGAGGTGCCCATGAGCTTCACCAGCTCGCCGCCGCCGTTTTTGGTGCGTTCCACGATGGCTTCGAGCTTCTCCTTGGCAATCAGCTCCGTAACCGGGATGCCGCCCACGGTGGTGTAGCGGGGCAGGGGCACCATGGTGTCGCCGTGGCCGCCCATCAGCACGGCCTGGATGTCTTTGGGGCTCACGTTCAGGGCTTCGGCCAGGAAAGCGCGGTAGCGGGCCGTGTCGAGGATGCCGGCCATGCCGAACACCTTTTCGCGGGGCAGCTTGGCGGTGAGGTGCGCTTGGTAGGTCATCACGTCGAGCGGGTTGCTGACGACGATGATGACGGCGTTGGGCGAGTGGGCCACCACCTGCTCGGTCACCGATTTCACGATGC
This sequence comes from Janthinobacterium lividum, assembly GCA_050954665.1. Taxonomy (GTDB): domain Bacteria; phylum Bacteroidota; class Bacteroidia; order Cytophagales; family Hymenobacteraceae; genus Hymenobacter. Next base: position 300,503 of record JBPBPC010000037.1, on the reverse strand, counting down.
CGGCGTTGGTGGCAATCAGGTCGTCGCGGCTCATGCCGGGCTTGCGCGGCAGGCCCGAAGTGATAACGACCACCTCCGAGCCGGCGGTGCGGGCGTAGTCGCCGGTGACGCCTACGGTGCGCGAGTCGTAGCCGATAATCGGCGCTTTCTGCCAGATGTCCAAGGCCTTGCCTTCGGCAACACCTTCTTTGATGTCCACCAACACAACTTCGTTGGCAATTTCACGGGTGGCGAGCACATCGGCGCAGGTAGCGCCCACGTTGCCAGCCCCAACTACGGTAACTTTCATGTGCGGAGGGAGAAAGTGAGAATGAATACTGTGTGGGTGTAAAACTACGGCCCGAACGCCCGGTGGGCAACGCGGAGGCTCACGAGCCGGGGGCAAGAAAATAGCACACCAAGGCCACTCGGAAAGCCGCTTGCCGGGCCCATCGTTCCTCGATCAGGCTGATGCCACAATACTCGCGGAAACCGTTTGCATTCTCGGCTACCCTATTGATAGTTTGCAACCGCTGGCGATGGGTTACCGTTAGCTCGGCCTTGGCCGTCATTGCTTTGCTGGTGATAAATCCTGCTTGACATTAAGTAAGTTAGCTGTTACAAAACGTTTATTTACTTTTTGGTTTTCTACCCGAAACCTCGTTCTGTTTTTACGCAAACGGTTGTTAATACTGACAACCAAACCTTCCGTTCTACCCAATCCAACCAACGCATAAATAAATTTAACTTGCTCCTGTACGCGGCCGTGCTGGGCACAGCCCTTGCCGCTGCCCCGGCGTGGGCCCAAACAACTCCTTCGTACACCTGAAAGAATGTGAATATCCAGAGGGTGGCTTTGTTTTCGGCACCATTTACAGCCCGGCGCAGCAAAACCTGGTGCACGCCCGCACTGACGTGGACGGGTCCCACCGCTGGAATGCCGTTGCCCGGACCTAGATTCCGCTCAACGACGACGTTTCGCGGGACGACACGAACATCATGGGCATCCGCAGCATTGCGCCCGACGCCTCGGATGCCAACCGGGTGTATTTGGCCACCGGCACCCACACGCAGTCGTTCGCCGACGTGGGCATTATTCTGGCTTCCAACGACAAAGGCACGACCTGGACCCGGTCCAAGCTGACCTTCCGGCTGGGGGCCAACGAGAACGGGCGCGGGTCAGACGAGCCGCTGCAAGTCGGCCCCAACCTGGGCACCACCTTGTTCCTGGGCTCTAGCGCCGATGGACCCTGGACGAGCACTGACCGGACCGTTACCTGGACGAAGGTGGCCAGCTTCCCGCTGGTTTACCAGGCTGATTGGGGCCGGGAAGTGCATAATTTCCCGGTCCTTGCTATTTTACGCTGGTTGCCTAAAGTCAGTTTTTTTTAATAAAATGTTGTATTTCAAATTATTGCGTATAAATCTGGGCTTTCTAACCAAAGCTACCGCGTGGCTCGGTGGGTTGCTCGTGCTGGCGCTGCCCCTGCGGGCGCAGCACCTCGCCGAAGCCATTCGGCTCAACCAAGTCGGCTTCTACCCCGGCGCGCCCAAGGTGGCGGTGGTCGTGGGGGCGGCGGCGGGCACGTTTTACCTCGCCACGCCCGACCTGGTTACGACGGTATTCACGGGGGAGCTGGGGCCCCAGCAATCCGACGAATTGTCGCTTCAGCAAATGCGCCCGGCGGATTTTTCGGCGTGCAAAGCCACCGGTACCTTTGTGGTGTGGGTTCCCGGCCTGGGGTTTTCTCACCCGTTTCAAATCCAGCCGGGCGTGCACGCGGGCGTGGCGCGGGCAGCCCTGAGGGGGTTTTATTACCAGCGGGCGTCCACGCCGCTGCCGCCGGCCTACGCGGGCATCTGGAGCCGGCCCCTGGGCCACGCCGACAGCCAGGTGCTGGTGCACGCCTCGGCCGCCAGCGCCCAGCGCCCGGCCGGAACGGTCATTGCCGCGCCCCGCGGGTGGTACGACGCCGGCGACTACAACAAGTACGTCGTCAACTCCGGCATCACGCTGGGCACGCTGTTCGCCCTCTACGAAGATTTTCCAGCGTACTGCGCCGGGCTGGGCGCCGGCATTCCGGAGAGCGGCAACGCCCTGCCCGATGTGCTCGACGAGGCCCTCTGGAACCTGCGCTGGTTGCAAGCCATGCAGGACCCCGCCGACGGTGGCGTGTACCACAAGCTCACCAACGCTGGCTTCGACGGGATGGTGGTGCCCGCCGACGCCCGGGCCCCGCGCTACGTGGTGCAAAAAGGCACCGCCGCCGCGCTGGACTTTGCCGCCGTGATGGCGCAGGCCAGCCGGGTGCTGCGCAAATTTGACCGGCAGCTGCCCGGCCTGGCCGACTCGTGCCTGCGGGCCTCGACCAGCGCCTGGGCGTGGGCCCGGGCCCATCCGGCCGTGTATTATCAGCAAGATGCCATGAACAAGCAGTTTCAGCCCGCCGTCAGCACCGGGGCTTACGGCGACGAGGATGTGCGCGACGAGTTCATTTGGGCCGCGGCCGAGCTGTACGTTACCACCAAGCAAGACCGCTACTACCGCGCCGTGTCGCTGTTTCCGGACGCGCAAACGCCCCTGCCCTCGTGGGGGCAGGTCCGGACGCTGGCGTACTACACGCTGGCCCGGTTCGGCCCCGAGCTGACGCCCTTGGGGCGCAAGGACTTGCCGCAGGTGAAGAGCCGCTTGCTCGCCCTGGCCGACCGCCTGGCCCAGGGCAGCGCGGCCAGGGCCTACCAGACCGTGATGGGCGCGGCCGCCGACTACACCTGGGGCAGCAACGCCAACGCTGCCAACCAAGGCATCGCGCTGGTGCAAGCCTACCGCCTCAGCGGCGACCGGCGCTACCTGTGCGGCGCCCTCACCAACCTCGACTACTTGCTCGGCCGCAACGCCACCGGCTACTGCTACGTCACGGGCATCGGGGCCCGGCCACCGGAGCACCCGCACCACCGGCCCTCCGAAGCCGATGGCGTGCGCGCGCCCGTGCCCGGGCTACTCGTCGGGGGCCCCAACCCCGGCCGCCAGGACGGCTGCCACTACCCGTCGGCCCTCCCCGCCCTGGCCTACGACGACGAAGTGTGCTCCTACGCGTCCAACGAAATTGCCATCAACTGGCAGGCCCCGCTGGTGTACCTGGCCGGCGCGCTGGAGGCCCTGCAAGCGCCCGCCGGGTGGTCGCCCGCGCCCGGCCAGTAGCTTCCTGGCCAGGGCCAGCGCTTGCCCAAAAGGGTCCGCCCAATTGTCCGCCCAATCGCCTTTTTTCCAGCGGAGCAGCAAACGGAACCAGGGCCCGGGGGCCCCAGCGCAGCAAATGGGTAGGGGAGAAGCGCGGGCAAGCGCGGCCCGTGAGCCGCTCAGTGAACGCTCGCCGCCGCGCGCGCCGCCGCTACAGCCGCTGCACGGCCAGCACGCGGGCCGTGTCGGGGCCCACCTTGAAGCGGTCGTCCACGCGCAGGCCCACCACCCAGCAGATTTTGCCGTCGGCCGAGGCCAGCACGCGCACGTCGTCCTTCAGGTTCAGCGGCACTTTCTGGTCGATGAGGAAATTGCTGAGGTGCTTTTTGCCCTGCATGCCGAGCGGCATGAACCAGTCGCCTTCCTGCCAGCGGCGCAGCGTGAGCGGAAATTTTAGCTTGTCGGCGTCGAGCGCGGCGGTGCTGCGCGAGCGCGGAATGGCGTAGCCCGCGCCGGCGTGGGCCGTGGCGCGCAGGCGCAGGCCGTCGGCCAACAGGTCCTCCTGGCCCTCGGCGAGCTGGAAGGTGCCGTACTGCGCCAGCCGCCGCGGGGTGATGACGAGCTGGTCGCGGTCCTTCACCAAGCGGTGGGTAGGCGAGTCGAACTGCTTGCCCGACAGGCCCCCGAAGGCCGACACAATTTCTTTCGTCACCACCCACGAGAAGCCGAAGGGCCGCAGCATTTCGTGCAGCACCAAGGCCGTGGCGGCCGTGTTTTGCAGCAGCGCGATGCTGAAGTACGTGGCTTCGGGGGCGTCGCGGCGGGCCTGGGCGGCGGTGTCGGCCACGTAGCGGCGCACGATTTCCTCGGCGCCGCCCACGCGCTCGGCGGTGGCGGCCATGGTGTGGTCGAGGCCGGGGTTAATTTCGCGCAGCACCGGCAGCACCTCGTGGCGCAGCAGGTTGCGCTGGTACACGGGGCTGTCGTTGGAGTCGTCTTCGCGCCAGCGCAGGCCGTTGGCCACCAAGTAGTCGTGCAGGTCGTCGCGCCCCAGGCCCAGCAGCGGGCGCACCACGGCGCCGTTTTTGGCTTGGATGCCGTGCAGGCCGGCCAGGCCCGTGCCGTGCGTCAGGTTCAGGAGCATGGTTTCGGCCTGGTCGCGCTGGTGGTGGGCGGTGGCGACGGCGGCCAGCCCTTCGCGCTGCCGCACCTGCTCGAACCACTGGTAGCGCAGCAGCCGGGCGGCCATTTGGGTCGAGATGCCCTCGCGCTCGGCAAAGGCCTTGGTTTGGAAAAACTCGGCGAAATAAGGGGCTCCGTACTGCTTGGCCAGCTTGCGCACAAACTGCTCGTCGGCGTCGGCGTCCTCACCGCGTAGGCCGAAGTGGCCGTGCGCCACCGCCACCTGGGCCCCCAGCCGGTGCAGCACGTCTAGCAGCACCACCGAGTCGAGGCCCCCGCTGACGGCCACCAGCACGGGGTCGGTTTCGAGGGAAAAGAGCTGGTGGGTTTCGATGAATTGGCGGACTTGGTCGAGCATGGTGTGGGTGGTTGAGGAAGTTAGTGTAAGCCCAAGCGGGACATTTCGGCCAGCACGTGGGCCTGGCGCTCGGCCACCGTGAGGTTGCCGCGCAGCGCCAGCACCGGGCAGGCAAAGCGTCCGAGCCAGGCCGTGTGGTTGGCCAGGGTGCGGCTGCCGCCGCACGAGCCGTCGTCGTAGCCGGCAGCCCAAGTTAAAAACGCTTCGCTTTGGGCCGCGCGGGTGGGGTTGGTGGTAATAACGTCGCCGTAGCGGGCGTGTTCGCGCGGCCGCAAGCGGTGCAGGCGCAGGCCCGGCGGCCGCCACAGAAACACCGCCAAGTCAAGCGCCGCTAGTTGCTGCTCGCCCCACGCGCCCCAGCCCACCAAGGAGCCGCCCAGCACCCCGCGGGGGCCCCGGGCCAGGGCGTGGGCCAGCAGCGCGTTGCGCGCGGCTATCGGGCCGCCGCACGGTATACGGCGGTTTGGAAGGGAGCCAGCAATAATCGTCGCTGTCGAAATACGGTGCGCCGAGCGCGGCCTCCAGCGCCGTGCCCAGCGTGGTGGCGCCCGCCCCGGCGGCCCCGAAGAGATGGATTTTCATGGCAGGTGCGAATGGCTGACCCGGACCGGGGCCCCGGGGCACTAAGCCGCAAAGATGCGCGTTAGGCCCCGCCGGCCGCCGTACCTTTGCCCGCTAAATGCCCCGCTTCCGCTTTTTTATTCTGCTCCTGTTGTTGCTGCCAGCCCTGGCGTGGGCCCAGCGGCCCAGCGCCGCGCCGCGCCCGGGGCCCCGCGCCGCCAAGCCCGCCGCCAAAGGCACGCCCGTGGAGCTGCTGAAGGGCGCCGGGGCCTTGGTGGGGGCAACAACGCCCGAGGGCGTAAAGATCCGCAAGGTGCTCGGCAACGTGGGCTTCAAGCAGGGCGACACGTTTTTGTACTGCGACTCGGCTTACCAGTACCTCGACCGCAACGAGATTGAGGCGTTCAGCAACGTGCGGGTCATCCAGAACGACACCGTGACCATCAACGGCGACCACGGCTACTACAACGGCACCCTGCGCACCGCCCGCATGGTGGGCAACGTGGTGATGCACGACCCGCGCATGACCCTGACCACGCCCACCCTCAACTACGACCTGAACCGCAAAACGGCCACCTACCTCGAAACCGGCCACCTCACCGACCCGCAAAACACGCTCGACAGCCAGCAGGGCTTTTACGACACCAACAGCAAGGTATTCGTCTTCAAGCGCGACGTGCACTTGGTTTCCATCGATGCCAAAAACGAGCGCACCGACCTCACCAACGACACGCTGACCTATAATACCATCAGCAAGATAGCCTACTTCGACGGGCCCACGCGCATCAAGGGCCAGCAGGGAAACCTGTACGCGGAGAAGGGCAACTACAACACCGTGACGCGGGTGTCGAACTTCCAGAAAAGCGCCAAAATCGACACGCCCAACTACCTGCTCGGCGGCGACCGGCTGGTGTACGACGAGGGCCGGCTCTACGGCGAGGCGGCGGGGCACGTCACGCTCATTTCCAAGAAGGACAACATCACCTTGCGCGGCGATTTTGGCCGGCACTGGCGCGGGCTGGGGCGCACCAAGCTGTACGGCGGGCGGCCGGTGGTGCGCAACATTTCGGGCAAAGACACCCTGTACATGGCCGCCGACACGCTACTGAGCGTGGAAAGCCGCCCGGGCCTGCCCAACGTGCGCCAGGTGCTGTACGCCTACCCCAAAGCGCGGATTTTCAAGGCCAACCTGCAAGGACGCTGCGACTCGCTGACCTACGACCGCCAAGACAGCATCATTTACCTGAACCGCGACCCGGTGCTGTGGCAGGCCCATTCCCAAATGGTGGCCGATTCGATGCAGATCCGGCAGAAGCGCGGCAAGGTGGACCAGATGCGGCTGTACGCCAACTCGTTCGTCATCAACCAGGACACGCTGCTGAATTTCAACCAAATGAAGGGCCGCAACATCCTGGCCTACTTCCGCGGGGGCCAAATCGGGCGCATCGACGTGCTTGGCAACGCCGAAAGCCTGGCTTACGCCCTCGACGGCGACACCGCCGTGACGGGCCTCAACAAGGGCGTGTCGGCCACGATGACGCTGCGCTTTGCCGATAACCGACTGCGAAAAATCACGATGCTGGCCAACCCCGACGCCAACTTCATCCCGACGCACGAAATAAAGGAGCCGGACACCCGCCTCAAGGGTTTCCGCTGGCGCGATACGGAGCGGCCTACCCGCCGCCAAGTGTTGGGCAAGCAGTTCGACGACCGCCCGCCGCGCCGCAAACCGGCCGCCAAGAAAAAACCGGTCCGGGCCAAGCGCCCAGCCAAAAAAAATGCCCGCGGGGCCCCCAGCGCCGGCCTCCGCAAATCGCCCGCCGCTTCCAAGCCGGTTCCTGCCAAGCCCGCCGCCCGGCCCTGAATGCAACCCTTGGGGCCCCCGCGGCGGTCCAGTCAAAAGCCGCGGGCCGTCGGCCGCTAGCCCGCCGCCCGGGAAGCTGTTTCCGGTTTATGATTGCCATCGTACCTTTGTTGTTACTTATGCCATTTTCCCGCTTAATGCTCGTTTTCTTTTGCCTGGCCGCGCTGCTGCTGGGGGCCTGCAACCCCGGCTACCAGAAGCTGCTCAAAAGCGGCGATGTGAACAAAAAGTACGAAGCCGCCGTCCGCTACTACGACGCGGGCGATTACTTCCGCGCCGGCACCTTGCTCGAAGACCTGATTCCGCTGCTCAAGGGCCGCCCCGAGGCGGAGAAGGCGCAGTTTTACTTCGCCAACACCAACTTCAAGCAGCGCAACTACGTGCTGGGGGCCTATTACTTCAAGCAGTTCACCGACACGTACCCCAATTCGGTGTACACCGAGGAGGCGTCGTTCATGCACGCCAAGTCGCTGTTCCGCGATTCGCCGGGCTTCGAGCTCGACCAAACCAACACCACGTCGGCGCTGGAGGTTATCCAGGATTTCATCAACCGCTACCCCGAAAGCAAATTCCGGCCGGAAACGGAAACCATGTCGCAGGAATTGCAGAAGAAGCTGGAAAGCAAAGCTTTCGGTTCTGCCGAGCTGTACTATAAGCTGCGCTACAACCAGGCGGCCGTGACGGCAATGGGCGTGTTCGAGCAGAATTACCCAGCCTCGCCGTTCATTGACCAAGCCGATTTTCTGCGCCTGAGCGCCCAGTATGCCTGGGCCAAGGAAAGCATTGAATCGAAGCAGCGCGAACGGTTTCTCGACGCCGTGGCGTTCTACCAGCACTACATCGACACCTTCCCGCAGAGCAAAAACCTGAAGCTGGCCCAGTCCATGTACGACGACAGCCGCGCTGAACTGGAGCGGCTGAAAAGCATCCCCGGGGCCGAGGCCGCAGCGGCCAAATAACTTCAGCCCGGCACCAGCCCGGGGCCCCAAGGCTGTCAGTCAACGGCCCGCATTCATTTTCAAACGAGTAAACCATCAGTGCCCATGAAACCTGCCCCCAACGCCGTATCCAGTTCCATTGTGACGCGCAACATGGCCGATTTTAGCGTCGAAAGCGGCAACGTGTACGAAGCCATTTCCGTCATCTCGAAGCGCGCCAACCAACTTTCCATCAAGCTAAAGGAAGAGCTAAACGACCGCTTGGCCGAATTCGCCTCCACCGTTGACAACTTGGAAGAAGTGTTCGAAAACCGCGAGCAAATCGAGGTGTCGAAGCACTACGAGCGCATGCCCAAGCCCACCAGCCTCGCCATCGAGGAGTTCCTGGAGGGCAAGCTGCACTACACCACCCCCGACCCGGTGGAGGTGCCCCTGCCCCGCGAGCTGTTCTAGGCCCTGCCGGTGCCGCCCGTTTCGTCGCCCTCCTCACCGCTGGCGAGCCGCCGCCTTTTGCTGGGCGTGAGCGGCAGCATCGCCGCCTACAAAGCCGCCGCCCTCACGCGGTTGCTGGTGCAGGCCGGGGCCGAAGTGCAGGTCATCCTCACCGAAGCCGCCGCGGCTTTCGTCACGCCCCTCACGCTGGGCACCCTCTCCAAAAAGCCCGTCCTAACGGGCTTTTTGCGTGATGCGGCCGCCGGGCAGTGGCACAACCACGTCGAGCTGGGGCTGTGGGCCGACGCGTTGCTCATCGCGCCCGCCAGCGCCAACACGTTGGGGCAGCTGGCCAACGGCTTGTGCCCCAACTTGCTGAGCGCCGTGTACCTGTCGGCCCGCTGCCCCGTGTTTCTGGCCCCGGCCATGGACTTGGACATGTACGCTCACCCGGCGGTGACGCAGAACTTGGCGCGCCTGCGCAGCTTCGGCAACCACGTGTTCGACTCGCCGAGCGGCGAGCTGGCCAGCGGCCTCGTGGGCCCCGGCCGGATGCTGGAACCTGAAGCAATGGTGCAAGCTTTAGAAAAGCATTTTCAATCCTAACCAATTAGAATGCGCGTCCTGATTACGGCCGGTCCCACCTACGAGCCGCTGGACCCGGTGCGGTTCATCGGCAACCGGTCGACGGGCAAGATGGGCCACGCGCTGGCGGCAGCATTTGCAGCGGCGGGGGCCCAGGTGCACCTCATCAGCGGGCCCAGTGCCTTGCCAGCGCCGGCCCACCCGGCCGTGCAGCTAACGCGCGTGGAAACCGCCGCCGAGATGTACGCCGCCGCGGCCGCCGGGGCCCCCACGGCCGACGTGTGGGTGTTTGCCGCCGCCGTGGCCGACTACCGGCCCGCCCGCGTGGCCGCCGAGAAAATTAAAAAGGCTGGTGACACGCTGACCCTGGAGCTGGTGAAGAACGTGGACATTGCCGCCACGCTCGGCCAAACCAAGCGGGCTGAACAATTTGCCGTTGGTTTTGCGTTGGAAACGACGAACGAGCTGGCTCACGCCCAGGACAAGCTGCGCCGCAAAAAATTCGACCTCGTGGTGCTGAATTCATTGCGCGACGCCGGGGCCGGGTTTGGCCACGACACCAACAAAGTGAGCGTGCTGGACCGCACCGGCCAAGTGGTTACCTTTGAACTAATGGCCAAAACCGACCTGGCCACCGAGTTGGTACACTTGGTATTGGCTCGCCGTGCTGCTTCTTTAACTATTTGATTACCGTGACGATGCGAAAAATTTGGGCTTTCCTGCCGCTGCTGCTATTGTTGCTGGGGGCCCCCGCCCGGGCCCAGGAGCTAAACTGCACCGTGGAGGTGTCCATCGGGCCCAGCGTGGTGATTACCGACCAGAGCATTGTGGCCAATTTGCAGCGCGACATCTCGGCGTTTCTCAACACCCGCAACTGGACCAGCACCACGTACCAGGAAAGGGAACGCATCAAGTGCCGCATGTTCGTGGTGATTACGGGCGGCGCGGCGCCGTCGTACCAGGCCACGATGCGGCTGCTTTCGACCCGCCCGATTTACGGCACGGGCTACGAAACCAACGTCATCAGCATCGTTGACAAGAACTTCAATTTTAACTACCCGCCGCCCAACTCGCTGGATTTTTCGCCCAATAGCTTCGTTTCCAACCTCTCGTCGCTGCTGGGCTTCTACGCCAACATCATCGTGGGGCTCGACCGCGACACGTTCAGCCGGCTCGGGGGCACGCAGTATTTCGAGAACGCCCGGCTCATCATGACCTACTCGGCCTCGCAAAGCAGCACCGAGGGCCAAGATCCGAGCTGGACAAACGGCGGCGGCCTGCGCAGCCGCTACCAGTTGCTCACCAACCTCACCGATCCGCAGCTCGAAGCCTTCCGTACCGGCTCGTACGCCTACTACCGGCAGGGCATGGACCTGTTCATTGAAAAGCCCGAAGAGGCGCGCGTGGCCGTGCTGGGGGCCCTCACGGGCATCAACGCGGCGGCTTCGCTGCGGGTGAGTGAGCCCATTTTTCGGTATTTTTTCGATGCCAAGGCGGATGAGATTGCTAATATCTTCCGTACCAGCTCCGACCAAAACCAGAAGCAGCAGTTGGTGACCATGCTGGTCAACATCGACGCGACTAACTCGGCGAAATACCAGGCCATTCTTACGGCTCGCTAAAGTTGTTGGATAGTAATATATTGGTTATCACATCACTGATGCATGTGTGGGTGGAAATTGGTGATTGCTAAAACTTCGGGGCTAACTTTAATAAATAATATACCGGGCCCCTACCGAGCGCCGAAATAATTACTTTTTCTGATAAAGCGGCAGCTTTTGGCCGCGGCGCTCCGGGCCCCTCGGCACTACCTACCCAATCATGTTAGTCGATTTACGCATCCAGAATTACGCCCTGATTGAGTCGCTGGAACTGCGGCCGTCGCCGCTGCTCAACATCATCACCGGCGAAACGGGCGCGGGCAAATCCATCATGCTGGGGGCCATTGGGCTGCTGCTGGGCAACCGGGCCGATGGCAAGCTGCTGTTTGATACGGCCCGCAAGTGCGTGATTGAGGGGCAGTTTGACATTGCCAGCTACCAGTTGCAAGACATTTTTGAGGCCGAGGACCTGGACTACGACGCGCAGTGCATTTTGCGGCGCGAAATCAGTCCCATGGGCAAGTCGCGGGCTTTTGTGAACGACACGCCGGTGACGCTGGAGGCCCTGCGGAAAATTGGGGCCAACCTGATGGACATCCACTCGCAGCACGACACGCTGCTGCTGGGCGACACGGTGTTCCAGCTCAACTTGCTCGACCTCTACGCCGGGCTGGTGCCGCAGCGCACGCACTACAGCAACGCCTTCCGGCAGTACCGCAAGCTGGAGGCCGAGCTGAAAACGCTGGAAGACCAGTCGACCCAAGCCAATGCGCTGCTGGATTACAACAGCTTTTTGCTGAACGAGTTGGAAGAGGCCAGCCTCGACAACGAAGACCAGGACGCCTTGGAGCAAGAAGTGAAGCAGCTGGAGCACGCCGAGGAAATCAAGTACAAGCTGAGCCAGGCCCTGCACGGGCTGCGCGACAGCGAAAGCTGCGCCACCGGCACCATGAAGGAGGCCTCGACGCTGCTGGGCCAGGTGGCGCCGTACGCCGACAACTTCCGCGAGCTGCGCCAGCGCCTGGAAAGCTGCCTGATTGAGCTGCACGACATCGCCGACGAGGTAGAAACCGCCGAGCGCCGCACCGAGGGCGACCCCGCCCGCGCCGAAGAATTGCAGGAGCGCCTGAACGTGCTCTACACCTTGCAGCGCAAGCACTCGGTGCGCGACCTGGGGGCCCTGGTGGCCGTGCGCGACGAGCTGCGCCAAAAAGTGGGCAACGTGCTGAACCTCGACAAGCAAATAGCCCGGGTGCGCAAGGACGTGGAAGCGGCCCTCACCTCGGTGACCAAGCAGGCGGCCAAGCTCTCGGAAAGCCGGCGCAAGTCGTTCCCGCGCTTCGAGCAGGAGCTGCGCGACCTGGTGGCCGACCTGGGCATGCCCAACGCCCGCATTGTGGTAGACCACCGCACCGGGGCCCCCAGCGCCAGCGGCACCGACGTGGTGAACATCCTCTTTACAGCCAACAAAGGGGCCCAGCCCCAAACGCTGAGCAAGGCCGCGTCGGGCGGCGAGTTTTCGCGCTTGATGCTGTGCGTGAAGTACATGCTGGCCGATAAGACGGCGCTGCCCACCATCGTGTTCGATGAAATTGACACCGGCATCAGCGGGGAAATTGCCGTGAAGGTGGGCCGCATGATGCAGCAAATGGCGCGCAAGCACCAATTGGTGGCCATTTCGCACCTGCCGCAGATGGCGGCGGCCGGCGACGCCCACTACTTTGTGTACAAGGAAGACCGCGCCGACCGCACCGTGAGCCGCATCCGCCAACTCGGCGAGGAGGACCGCATCAAGGAAATTGCCCACATGATTGCCGGCGCCAAGCCCAGTGCCAACGCCCTGCAAAGCGCCCGCGAACTGCTGGCGCTGCGCGGCGAGGCCATGGCGGGGTAGGGCCCCGGCGGGCGTGAAAAACGGAACGGCTAACTTGCGCCCGCATTCGGGCCCGGCCGCCGGCCGGGGCCCCCAGCGGCACCCCATTACCCCGTCCACCCCCACCCGCTATTCAACATGGCCAACAACCTGCTCGCCGGCAAAGTCGGCATCATCTCCGGCGCCCTCGACGAACGCTCCATTGCCTGGAAAGTGGCCCTTAAGGCGCACGAGGAAGGCGCCCGCATTGTGCTCACCAATGCCCCGCTGGCCATGCGCATGGGCGAAATCAACAAGCTCGCCGAGCAATGCGAGGCCACCATTATTCCGGCCGACGCTACGTCGATGGAAGAACTGGAAAAACTCTTCACGGGGGCCCAGGAACAGCTCGGCGGCAAGCTCGACTTCGTGCTGCACAGCATCGGCATGAGCAACAACATCCGCAAGGGCAAGGCCTACGGTGACCTGAACTACGAGTGGTTCCAGAAAAGCCTGGACGTGTCGGCGCTGTCGTTCCACAAAATGATGGCCGTGGGCGAAAAGCTCGACGCCTTCAACGAGTGGGGTTCGGTGGTGGCCCTGAGCTACATCGCCGCCCAGCGCGCCTTTCCCGACTACACCGACATGGCCCAGGCCAAGGCCGTGCTCGAAAGCATTGCCCGCAGCTACGGCCAGCGCCTGGGCAAGCTCAAAAAAGTGCGCGTGAACACCATCTCGCAGTCGCCCACCAAAACGTCGGCCGGCACTGGCATCAGCGGCTTCGATGCGTTTTATTCATACGCCGACAAGATGTCGCCCCTCGGCAACGCCCCGGCCGAAGCCTGCGCCGACTACTGCGTTTCGCTTTTTTCGGACCTAACGCGCTACGTGACCATGCAGAACCTGATGCACGACGGCGGCTTCAGCACCACCGGCATCTCGGAAGAGCTGGTGGAGTTGATCACCAAAGCCAACGACTAACGACCCCACCCGGGGCCCCACAAAGAAGCCTGGCCATAACTGGCCGGGCCTTTTTATGGGGCCCCGGGAACAGTTCCGTCGGCAACGCTTGTAGAAAAAAGGATAGGCTTTGGGCCCAAGCGCTACTTGGTTTGGGGCCCCTTCCCACCCTTTCGTTGCCATGAAAACCTAATGTTTCTTCTGCGCTTGTAGCTGCTGGGGCCCCCGCCCGGGCCTACGACTTTGCGGTGGTGCAGGATGGCAGTCGGCAGTTCTGCGTGGTGCTGGCGTTCGACGCTGCGCACGATTCTCAGAAGAAAATCGCCGCCCTTTTCGTCAAAAAAGGCATTTACGAGGTGAAGCTTATCCTACATCGGCTGCAAAACCCTGGTGCGGCTCATCGGCGAAAGCCGCGACCAAACGGTGCTCATCTACGACGATTACCACCAAAAAATGAACCGGTTCGGGGAAGGAAAGGGCACCTCGGGCTTGGTTAACTGCTACGCGTACGGCGGCGAGTTCAGGGCCGAAAACCTGACGTTTTAGAACACAGCGGGGCCCCCGAAGATAGGCCGTGGCCCTGTGGGTGGCGGGCGGCAAAACCCGGTTTCTGAACTAACGCTTCCCGGGGTTTCAGGACATGATTTACACACTCGGCTACAACAGCCGGCAGTTTTATTAAGAGTGCTACATCGAAGGAACAGTAAATCTCTTCTTTGGCGCGTCCGCAGCGTGGCTTGAGAACTGCGACATTCTCTGCAACATGGTGGGCTTCATCACGGCCGGTGCCACGCGCTACGGCTACGTGCTGCACCGCTCCGCATCGGGCGGGCCGGCGCCGGCGGGCAGTGTGGCCCCGGGCCCATCCTGGCGCCCTCGCGTTAAAACCGCGTGTCTGGACTGTGAGTTGGGCCCGGTGGGGCGGCCCGCTGGCTGGGACCGGCGGGAAAAGGAAAGCAACCAAAAAAACCGCCTATTAAGTCGCATCACCAGAGCCGGGGCCCTGGCGCCAAACGCTAGGGTCCGCGTGCCGTGGGCGCACCAACTCATGCACAAGGAGGCGAAACGCTACTCGCTCAAGGCAATTTTTCGCGCCCAGATGCTATGGAATCCGGCCGGAAAGTAGGGCGGAGTGGGCGCGGAAAAAACTAGGAGCAGGAAACTGCGAAACAACTAATGATTAACAAGTTAGATGGAGGCAGAAATAAACATCGGCTGAAATAGGCAGGATGGCCGGTAATTAGCAGAAAGCTGGGAATTCGGTTCGCGGTATACATAATTAATGCTGGGCATTGTGCTATATTTCAATTCCTTCCCACTCAAAACGTGTTCCGCCCATGTTGTCCTCCGTGCTTGCTTTTGCTGCTGCCTTGCGCCTGTTGGGGCCCCCGGCTGTTATCAGCGGCCACCTCGACCACGCGCCGGCCGGTGATTCCGTGCGGCTGTACTACGGCCGCCATTATCAGCAAGGCCAAGTAAAAGCGCCGCTTAGCTCCTCTGGCGACTTCAAGTTGGTGCTGAACGACTTGACGGACGGTACGCCCATCACGTTTAAGTACGCGGGCCAGCAAACCAGCGTCTACCTCGGCCCCGGCGATGACCTGCACCTCGCCCTCGATTTTCTGCGTTTCGACGAAACGGTGCGTTACACCGGGCGGAACGCCAACGTTAACAACTACTTGGCGCAGTCACTCTACAAGTTCGCCTACGGCCCGGCCGGCAGCGTGCCGCGGCCCCAAGACCAACGCACAGAAACTACCACGCCCGAGCAGATGCGCCAATTTGCCGACGCTTTCCGCCAGCAGCAGCGGTCGTTCCTGACGGCTTACGCCAAGGCGCACCCGCTGCCCGCCGATTTCAAGCAGGACGTGGGCTTCCAAATCGATTTGCAATGGGCCAATACCTTGTTGGATTACCCCGAGTATTACCGGTCCGCTGCTCATCAGGCGGCTGCACTGCCCGCCAGCTACTTTGACTTCATCAAGCTGCTGCCACTCAAAACCATTGCGGCGTACGCAAAGGAAGAACGTGGCATCGACGAAAACACGCTATTGATTCGGTTTCTGAACGGGTACAGCCAGTACTTGGTGCCTTCGGGAAACTTAAGCCCTGACCCCGCCGAGGCCCCTAAGCTGTACGCCAAGGCCACGGCCGATTTCGGCCCGACGTACGCCCGCGACCAAGTGATGTACTTGCTGTTCACGCGGAAGCTGGAGAAAAACCTGGCCGGGGTCGAAGCCGCCTACCCAACGTTTAAGGCCCAAAACCGCGACTCAGCCTTCGCCCAAGCGCTCCGCACCAACCTCCGCAAGCAGCAGCTCATGCGGCCCGGCCAGCCGGCGCCAGCCTTCACGCTGGTGAACAGCGAAGGCAAGCAAGTGTCGCTGAGCGACTTCCGAGGTAAAGTTGTTTACCTTGATTTTTGGGGCACGTGGTGCAAGCCGTGCATGAACGAAATGCCGGTGAGCGCCCAGCTGCGCAAGCGGTTCGCGGGCCGCGACGTGGTGTTTGTTTACGTTTCGGTGGGCGATAAGGAGGACAAATGGAAGCAAGTGCTGGCCAATGAGCACTTTGCCGAGACCGGCGCGGTGCACTTGCGCAGCACCCCCGAGTCGGCGGTGCCCGTCGATTACCAAGTGCAGTACTACCCATCGTACCGGCTCATCGGGCGCGACGGCAAAATCCTGCTGTCGCCGGCCCCGCGCCCCTCGGCCGGCGATGAAACGGTAGCCGTCATCGAAAACGCGTTAAAGAACTGACTGGGGCCCCGGGCGGCACTAGTAGCCGCGGCTCAAATCGACCAGGTTTTCCAGGGGTTCGCCGGCTTGAAAATGGGCCAAGTTGGCGAGGAATGCGTCCACTTTGCCTTCGTCTTCGAGGGGCTGGCCGCCGGCGGTGTGTTGGGTGAGCAGCACGGTGGGCAGGGCCCACAGGGGGCTGTCGGCGGGCAGCGGCTCGGTAGCCGTCACGTCGAGCACGGCGCCGCCGAGGCGGCCGGCTTGCAGGGCCCCGACGAGGGCGGGCTCGTCGGTGGTGTTGCCGCGGCCCACGCTGGCGTAGACGCTGCCCGGGCGCAGGGCCCCCACCAGGGCGGCGGAAAAGAACCCGTCGGCGCTGCCAGGCAGGGTGTTGATGACGATATCTGCCCCGGGCAAGGCGGCTGCCAACTCGGCCACGGAATGCAGCTCGGCGCCGGGGCTGGTGCGGGCCAGCAGTTGCACCGCGCACTCGAAGCCGCTGAGCTGCTGGCGGATGGCCCGCGCAATGGCCCCGGCCCCGAGGATAATTACCCGTTTGCCGCGCAGCAAGCCGGCGCGGTTGCGCACGAAAGCCCCGCCCACCCAGCGTTTTTCGGCTTGGAATACGGCCAGCTCGGGCAGGCGGCGGTACAGGGCCAGCAGGCCGGCCACCACGGTTTCGGCGCAGGGCCAAGCGAAGAAATCGCCCATGTTGGCCACCGGCACGCTCAGCTGCACGCCGCGGTAGCGCTCAAACCCGGCCGAATCAATCTGCCAAAACTGCAAGCCGGCGGGCCCCCCCGCGGCCAGCCAGGCGGGCGGCACGTTGCCGAGCACCGCCTCGGCTTGCTGAAAAGCAGCGGCTTGCTGGTCAGCCGGCACGTCGGCGTTGAACGTGACGGCGTGGCCCGCCGGCAAGTGCTGGTGCAAGTACGTGCGAGCGGCGGGGCTGAGGGGCGAATAAATGAACAGGCGCATGGATGAAAGTGGGGAAGACCAAAAAAAGAACGTCGTGCCCGGAGTACCGTTGCACGACGTTCGGCCGATGGTTCAGCGGAGGCGGGGCTAGGCCGGGGCGATGGCGCCTTCAGCCGGGGCCCCACCGTCTTTGGCGGCGGTGTCTTTTGGGGCCGCATCGTCTGGCTTGGGGCCCCCGTGCTCCTCGTCGGGCTTGTAGTTCTTCTCCATTTCGGCCAGCTTTTCTTTGCCGTAGGCGAAGCGCGTGATGATGACGTAGAGCACCGGCACGATGAAAATGGCCAGGCCCGTGGCCGCCAGCATCCCGCCCAGCACCGTCCAGCCCAGGGTTTGGCGGCTTTGGGCCCCCGCACCCGAGGCAAACACCAGCGGCAGAATGCCCAGGATGAAGGCCAGCGAGGTCATGATGATGGGGCGTAGGCGCAGGCGCACGGCCTCCAGGGTGGCCTGCACCAGCGGCATGCCGCGGTCCACCCGCTCTTTGGCAAATTCAATAATTAGGATGGCGTTCTTGGCCGAGAGGCCAATCAGCGTGATCATGCCGATTTGGGCGTACACGTTGTTGGTGAGCTTGGGCAGGAAAAACAGCGCCAGAATGGCCCCGAAAATGCCCACCGGCACGGCCAGCAGCACCGAGAACGGCACCGACCAGCTCTCGTAGAGGGCGGCCAGAAACAAGAACACGAAGAGAATGGAAAGCGCAAAAATGTAAATCGTTTGGCCGCCGGCCAGCAGTTCTTCGCGGCTCAGGCCCGAAAATTCGTAGCCGTAGCCCTGGGGCAAGTTCTGGGCCGCCGCTTCCTGCAAGGCCTTGATGGCGTCGCCGGAGCTGTAGCCGGGGGCCGGGTTGCCGTTGATTTCGGCCGAGCGGAACAGGTTGTAGTGCGAGATGAGCGGCGCACTTTCCTGGCGCTTGTAGGTGGTGAGCGTGCTCAGGGGCACCATGCCGCCGGTGCCGTTGCGCACGTAGTACTGGCCCAGGTTGGCAATGTCGCCGCGGTAAGTAGAGTCGGCCTGCGCCACTACCCGGAACGTGCGGCCGTACAGGGTAAAGTCGTTGATGTAGGCGCTGCCCAGGTACGTGCGCAGGGCCCCCCCGATGTCGGCAATCGACACGCCCAGCTTCTTGGCTTTTTCGCGGTCAATGTCGAGCTGGTAGCCCGGCGTGCTGGCCGTGAAGAAGGAGAAGCCTGACGCAATTTCGGGCCGTTTGCGGATGGCCCCCAGGAATTTTTGCAGGTTGGCGTCGAACGCCTGGATGTTGCCGCCGGCCTCGCGCTCCTGCAAAATGAACGAGAAGCCGCCCGTATTGCCCAAGCCGGGAATGGCGGGCGGCGAAATTACCACCGTGGTGGCCTCCTTGAAGCGGGCCATGCGCTTCTGCACGGTGGCCATCAGGCCCGTCAGCTGCAAAGCCTTGTCTTTGCGGTCTTCCCAAGGCTGGAGCTGGCAAAAGATGGTGCCCGAGTTCGACTTCGAAGAGAAGTTTACGGCGTTCAGGCCGCCCAGGGCCGCGTAGTGCGCGATGCCCGCGGTGTGGCTCAGCTCCTTCATCATCTCGGTGAGGGTGGCCACGGTGCGGCCCGTAGAGGCGCCCTCCGGCAAGTTGAAGGTGATGATGATGCGGCCTTCGTCCTCGATGGGCAGAAAGCCGCTGGGTTTGCTGCGGAACAGCAGGCCGGCCGCTGCCACGATGCACACCAGGATGACGACCACAAAGCGCGAGTGCTTGATGCCGCTGGCCACGCCGTTGCCATACTTTTCGGTAACGCGCCCAAACCAAGCGTTAAACTTGAAAAACAGCTTGTTGAGGCCCTTCGAGCTTTCGTCGCGCTTGGTGGGTTTCAGCAACAGCACGCACAGGGCGGGCGTGAGCGAAAGGGCCACGAAGGCCGAAATCAGCACCGAAATGGCGATGGTGATGGCAAACTGCTGGTACAAGCGCCCCGTGATGCCGGGGATGAAGCCCACCGGCACGAACACCGCCGCTAGGATGAGGGCAATGGCGATAACCGGCGCCGAAATCTCGCGCATGGCCTCCAGCGTGGCATCCAGCACATTCATGTTGCGCTCGTTCATGTTGTGCTCCACGGCTTCCACCACCACAATGGCGTCGTCTACCACGATGCCGATGGCCAGCACGAAGCCAAAGAGCGTCAGCGTGTTAATGGTGAAGCCCAGCGGAATGAAGAACGTGAACGTGCCGATGATGGACACCGGAATGGCAATGACCGGGATGAGCGTGGAGCGCCAGTTTTGGAGGAAGACGAACACCACGACCACCACCAGCAGCAGGGCCTCCACCAGCGTTTCTACCACTTCCTTGATGGACACCTTCACCACGCTCGCCGACTCGAAAGGCACGATGTAGTCGAGGTCGACGGGGAATTGCTTTTTGAGCTGGTCCATGGTGGCCAGCACGTTGTCGTAGGTTTCGAGGGCATTGGCGCCGGGGGCCTGGTACACAAGCAGGTAAGCGGCGCGCTTGCCGTCGACGTACGAGTTGTTGGCGTAGTTGAACTTGCCCAGCTCCAGGCGGGCCACGTCCTTGAGGTACACCAGCGAACCGTTCTGCGGGTTGGTTTTGACGATGACGTTGCCGAACTGTTCCAGCGTGACGAGGCGGCCCTGCACCGTCACAATGTATTCGAACGGCTGGCCTTTTTCGGCCGGCGGGGCCCCAATGGAGCCGGCAGCAATCTGGGCATTTTGCTCGGAAAGGGCGGCCGAAATGTCGCCGGCCGTTATGCCCAGCTGGGCCAGCTTGTCGGGCTTCAGCCACAGGCGCATCGAAAAGTCGTCGGCGCGCGACACAATATCGCCCACGCCCTTGGTGCGCAGCAAGGCGTCCTTGATGAACACGTTGGCGTAGTTGTCGAGGAAAGTGGTGTTGTGCGAACCTTTGGGGGCGTACATGGCCACCAGCATCAGGATGCTCGGGTTGCGCTTGCGCACGGTCAGGCCCAGGCGCTGCACGTCCTGCGGCAGGGTGGGCAGGGCAATGCCCACGCGGTTTTGCACGTCGAGGGCGGCGATGTTGATGTCGGTACCCACGTCGAAGTTCACCGTCATGCTCATCTGCCCGTTGCTGGTGCTATTGCTCTGCAAGTAGGTCATGCCGGGTGTGCCGTTCACCTGCACTTCCACGGGCGTGGCCACGGTTTGCTCCACGGTCTGGGCGTCGGCCCCGATGTAGGTGCCCGTCACCGACACCGTAGGCGGCGTGATTTCGGGGTATTGCCCAATGGGCAGGCTGCGCATTGCCAGCAAGCCCACGAGCACAATCACCAGCGAGGCGACGATGGCCAGGACGGGCCGGCGAATAAAGGTTTCTGCAATCATAAATTCTTGGCTTTATCAAAAGCTGACCGGGAGCCTCGCGCGCCCCCTGCGAGGCCCGCCCCGCAGGGGGCGCGCGAGGCTCCCGGTAACGAATACTACTAGTTCTACTTAGCCGCGGGGGCCCCGGGGGCGGCCGGCGCGGCTACTACAGCGCCCGGGGCACTCACCTGAATTTTGCCGCCGTCGCGCAGCTTCTGCACGCCTTCGGTCACAATTTTGTCGCCCGCCGCAATGCCTTTGAGGATGACCACCTGATCGACCAGGCGGGGCCCCAGCTGCACCTTGTGCTGCTTGGCGCTGTCGCCGGCGGCCACGTACACGAAGTTTTCGCCCATCTGCTCCACAATGGCTTTGTAGGGAACCACCAGGTGGTTGCCCGACTGCGTGTTGAGCACTTTGATGACGCCGCTCAGCCCGTCCTTCAGCCGGCGCTGGGGGTTGGGAAACTCTACCCGCACCGTGATGGTGCCGGTTTGGGCGTTTACGCCGCGGTCGATGGCCCGGATTTTACCCGGCTGGCCGTAGGGCTGGCCGTTGGGCAGCACGAAGCGGATGGTGGAATCGCCCACGCCGCCGCCCCGGTTTTGCAGGGCCGTGAAGCGCGGAATGTCCGTCTCCGTCACCACGAAGTCCACCCCAATCGGGGTTTCGCTCGAAATCGTGTTCAGCAGCGTGGTGCCCGCGCTCACCTGCGTGCCCAGCCGCACCTGCGAAATGCCGATGCGCCCCGCGAACGGGGCCCGGATGGTGGCAAAGCTCAGGTTGGTGCGGGCAATGCTGACGGCGGCCTGGGCCGCAGCCACTTGGCTGCCGGCGGTGGCCGCGGTGGTGGTGGCGTTTTCGGCCAGCTGGCGCGCCACGGCGTCCTGTTGCAGCAAGCGCTGGTAGCGGGTTTGGTTCACGACGGCGTTTTGCGCCGTGGCCCGGGCGCTGCTCAGGTTGGCCAGGGCCTGCTGGTACGCGGATTCGTACTGGCGCTTGTCGATGTCGTACAGCGCCTTGCCCTTGGGCACCAGGTCGCCTTCTTTAAAGAGCAGGGCCGTAACAAAGCCCGTTACTTGGGCGCGCAGCTCCACGCTGTTCAGGGCCACGGCCGTGGCGGGGTACTCGTCGTAGTAAATGGCGTCGGTGGCGCGCGCGGCCACCACGCTCACCGGGGTGGCGGGCGGGGCCGCGTTTTTTTGGGCGTCGTCTTTTTTGCCGCACGCAGCGCCGGCCACGAGGCCCAAGGTGCAGCACAAGGCCAGGTATTTAGTGTTCATCGAGCGAAAGCGGAGGGATTAGTAATTGGTGGGCAGGGCCCCCAGCGTGCGCTGCAGCTCCACCTTGTAGCTCAGCACCTGAAACAGGGCGCTGTAGTAGTTCAGCTGCGAGGTGCGCAGCGTGGTTTGGGCCACCAGCAGGTCGAGGTAGGCCTTGATGCCTTCGCGGTACTGCAAATCGACCACTTTGTACACTTCCTTCGACAGCTCCAGGTTGCGCTTGCCCACCAAGTAGTCGTTAAAGTAGCCTTTGTAGTTGGCCAACGCAGCGGCGTACTCGGCACCAATTTGGTTGCGGGCGTACAGCAAGTCCTGGTCAATGCGCTGGTCCTGGAGGCGGGCCCGGCGCAGGTTTTGGGTGCGCCGGAAACCCGTGAAAATGGGCAGCCCCAGTTGTAAGCCCGCGTAGGAGTTCGGGAACCGCTGGTCGAACTGCTCGCTGAAATTGTTGGCTTGGTACACCGAGTTGTAGTTGCCAAACGCCGAGAGCGACGGTAAAAAACCCAACCGGTAGTAGTTGATGGTAAGGCCCTGCAACGACTTCTGCGTCAGCACCTGCTGGTACTCGATGCGACTGGCGGGGTTCAACGGCTCCAGCGTGTCCACCACCGCGTCCCGTTCCAGGCTGAGCGTGTCGTACTGCACTTGCAGGGGCCGCTCGGCCGAAATGCCCATCAGCTGCTGCAAGTTCGCCGTGTTGGCCTTGATGGCTTCCTGGGCCTGCTTGCGGCCGGCCAGCGAGTTGTTCAGCGAAATCTCGGCCTGCAGGTAGTCCGTCTTGTCCACGATGCCGGCGTCGTAGCGCGCCTTGGCGTCGCGCAGGTTGCGCTGCAAGCGCGTGATGTCCTCCTGGTACACGTCAAGCTGCCGCTGCGAAAGCAGCACGGTATAAAACGCCTTGCTCACGTCCGACACCGTGCTGATGGTCGTGTTCACGGTGTTTTGGCCGGCGGCCAGCCGCGTGAAGCGGGCCCCGCGGGCGGCTAGGTTCACGTCGTTGTTGTAGATGACCTGGGTGCCCGAAAGGCCCAGCGTCGTCACGTTCTTCACGCCCAGCTGGCGCGGGGTGCTGATGCCCGTCACGGCGTCGGGAAACACCGTGAAGGGCAGCCCAAAGTAGTGCTGCGCCGTGCCGACGACCCCCACCTGGGGCAGCCAAGCCGCCCGGTTGATGCGAATGTCGGCCTCGTTGCTTAGCTCGTCGAGGCGGGCCTGGCGCACCAAAGGCTGGTTCACCAACGCGTAGTGCAGGCACTCGGGCAGGGTAAGGGGCGCCGTGGGCGCGGGCGGGGACGTAGCGGCCGTTTGGGCCCCCGCCAGCCCCGGCCATAAAAAGCACGCGAGCAGGGCCAACACCTGGCCTTGCACGCGCACTGCGTTGGTTACAATGCTCATAAGAGGGTACAACCCATTCGGGCAACAAAAGTTATTCAGCTTATTTTCATACCCTGTTTCGCGCCCGGTGTCGCTTCTTATGGTCAATCGGTAACATCGGGTCACGTAGCGCAGCAAACCACCACGCAATCAGCGCAATGAAAAAGCTCGGCTTTAAGGCCGAGCTTTTTCATGGTGTAGGATTGGGTATACGGGAGTTGACGCAAAAAAGCGCCGCTTTTTATTTTATTTGCTTTTGCTCACAGGTTCGCTTTCCTGGTGCACTTTGGCGGCCAGCAGCGCGTCGGGGATGATGTTGCTAGCGGCAACCTGCACCTTGTTCATGAAGCCCGATACCACTTTTTTCTCACCGGCCATCAGGGCCTTGTAGCCGTCGTTGGCTACCCCAGCAGCGGGGGCGGGGTTGCCTTCGGCCACGTTCTTGGCCTGCGTCATGTCAGCTTTGCTGAAGAAGTCGGTGTCCGTCAGGCCCGGCATCAGCGCCGTCAGGGTCACTTTGGTGTCCTTGGTTTCTTCTTGCAGCGACTCAATGAACGAAAGCACAAAGGCCTTGGTGCCGTGGTAGATGGACTGCAACGGGCCGGGCAGCACGCTGGCAATGCTGGCCACCTGGAGGATTTTGCCGTCGTTGCGGGCCACCATTTCCTGGAGGTAGAGCTTGGTAAAGGTCACCGAAGCCCCAATGTTGAGCTGGACAATGTCCAGCTCCCGGTTGATGTCGGTGTTGACGAACTCGCCGTATTGGCCTTGGCCGGCGTCGTTCACCAGCACGTCTATTTGAATGCCTTGGGCCTTGATTTCGTCGTACACCTCAAACGGGGCCTGGCGCTGGAACAAGTCTTTGGCGATGGTTTTGATTTCGCCGCCGTACTGCCGCAAGTCGGCCGCGGTGCGCTCAAGCTCGTCCTGGGAACGGGCCACGAGCACGAGGTTGTAATTGTCCTGGGCGAACAGCTTGGCCAATTCGTAGCCAATGCCGCTAGTAGCACCCGTGATGAGGGCGTATTGGGGTTGGGTTGCCATGAGAAGAAGCGTTAGAAGGGTAGGGGAAAGGTTTTTTAACGGCCAGCCTCAGATTGTGGTTATAGTCGAGCTTCGGGCATTATTGGGGGTTGGGGGCCCTGCTGATTGGCCGTGTTCCTTGTGCAACTCCCCACAGCCCGGGCCGTCATTGTATGCCCCGGTTCTCACTTGGTTAACCTTAAGCTCCTTCCATTGCGCACTTCTCCGCTTGCCCAACTGCTGCTGGCCGGCAGCTTAGCCCTGGCCGCGCCCGCTGCCCGGGCCCAGTCCCCCGAAAAAATTGACGCCGCCGCCCTGGCCAAAATCAAGGACGAGGGGATGAACCGCTCCAAAGTGATGGAAACGGCCTTTTACCTCACCGACGTGTGCGGCCCGCGCCTGGCAGGCTCCGAGGGCCTGGCCCGCGCCAACGCGTGGAGCCAGAAAAAACTGGCTGAGTACGGCCTAGTTAATGCCACCGTGGAGCCCTGGGGCGACTTCGGCCGCGGCTGGGACATCGACAAGTCCTACGTGGCCATGACCAAGCCCTACTACCACGCCCTCATCGGCGTGCCCAAGGCCTGGACGCCCAGCACGCCCGGCGGGGCCCTGCGCAAGCAAGTGGTGGTGGTGCGCGCCACCACCGAAGCCGACCTGGCCAAGTACCAGGGCCAGCTGCGCGACAAAATCGTGTTGCTGCCCGTGGCCAATCCGCCCCAGCCCAACTTCGAGCCCGACGCCAAACGCCTCAGCGCCGACGACCTGCAAAAGCTGGCCGATGCCCCCGCCACGGCCCCCGCCACGGCCGCCAACCGCCCCGTGGAGCCCGCCACCGCCGAGCGCATGGCCGCCCTGAAAACAGCCCGCGAGCTGCGCGCCAAACTCGGCGACCTGCTGCTGGCCGAGGGCGCGGCCGCCGTGCTCAGCCCCGGCCGCGGCACCGACGGCACCGTGTTCACCACCAACGGGGCCCCCTACTCGGCCGACGCCAAGCCCGTGCTGCCCGAGCTGGAAATGTCAAGCGAAGACCAGCTCCGCCTCATCCGCCTCGTGGAAGCCGGCATTCCGGTGGAAGTGGAAATGGAAACCGAAACCCATTTCCAAACCCAGGACCTAAAGGGCTACAACGTGGTGGCCGAAATTCCTGGCACCGACCGCAAGCTGAAAAGCGAGGTGGTGATGCTCGGCGGCCACCTCGACTCGTGGCACGCCGCCACCGGCGCCACCGACAACGCCGCCGGCTGCGCCGTGATGATGGAGGCCGTGCGCATCCTCAAGGCCGCGGGCCTGAAGCCGCGCCGCACCGTCCGTATTGCCCTGTGGGGCGAGGAAGAGGAAGGCCTGCACGGCTCGCGCAACTACGTGAAGAACCACTTCGCCGACCCCGCCACCATGCAGCTCAAGCCCGACCACGAGCGGCTGGCCGGCTACTTTAACCTCGACAACGGGGCCGGCAAAATCCGCGGCATCTACGCGCAGGGCAACGAGGCCGTGAAGCCGATTTTCACCGCCTGGCTCGCCCCGTTCGCCGACCTGGGGGCCACCACCGTGACGCTGCGCAACACCGGCAGCACCGACCACGTGGCCTTCGACGCCGTGGGCCTGCCGGGATTTCAGTTCATCCAGGACGGGCTCGATTATTTTGCCCGCACCCACCACTCCAACCAGGATACTTACGACCGCCTCGTGGCCGACGACCTCAAGCAGGCCGCGGTGGTGGTGGCTTCCTTCGTGTACAACACCGCCATGCGCGACCAAAAGCTGCCCCGCAAGCCCCTGCCGGCCCCCACGCCACCCCGGGCCCAGTAGCTTTCCAAGGCATTGCACAAAAAAGCCCCGGCCAAACTGGTCGGGGCTTTTTTGTGCACTCGGGCAGGCTAGCCGTTATTCGGCTTTCACCTTCAGCTTGTCTTTTTTGACTTTCACTTTACCCTTGGCGTTGGTGCTGTCGCGGCCGGGGCCCCGGCCGCCGGGGCCGCGCTGCATCCGCTCGGCCTGCATGGCGGTGTACTTCGTGTACTGGTCGGGCGTCAGCACGGCCTTGAACTGGGCGTCGTACTTGGTGCGGCCGGCCATCATCTGGTCGCGCATTTGCTCGCGGGTGGCGGTGCCGCCCTGCATTTGGCCGCGCATGGCCTGCATTTCCTGGTCGCGGGCGGCCATGATTTGCTGCACCTTCGTGGTTTGGTCGGCGTTCAGGCCCAACTCTTTGGTCATGCGCTCCGATTGGCGGGCAGCCATTTGCTCGGGCGAGGGGCGGCCGCCGTCTTGCGGCGGGGTGGTTTGGGCATTGGCGGCGCCGGCGGTGAGGGCGAAGGCAGCCAATAGCGGGAACAGGTACTTTTTCATGTTGCGTTGAAATAAAGAAAAGAGGAAATAAAAAAAGAGAATGTAACTGGGGAAAACAGGGCCTCTGGCGGGTTGAACTGGCCGAGGGACCGAAGCTTAACGGTGGTCGTCGCGGTGGGCAGCTTCCCAGCGGGCGCGCTCCTGGTTGGTCACGCGGTGGGGTTTGGCGTAGCCGTAGTTGTTGCGGCGCTCGGCTTCCCAGCGGGCCTGCTGTTGGGCCGCCACCGTTGCCACGGCGGGGCCCCGGCGGTCGTCGCGGTGGGCGGTTTCCCAGCGGGCGCGCTCCTGGGGCGTCACGTAGTGCTTGCGGTCGTAGCCGTAGTTAAAGTCTTTGCTGTTACGGTCGTCGTAGCGGTTACCGGGGCCTTGGGCTGGGCGGCGGTCGTGATTGGCAACGGGAGCGGGGGCAGCGAAAGCGCTGGTGATGGCAAGCAGAGCAACGGCAGCGAAAGCGGAAAAAAAGGAGGCTTTCATGGAAAGGCGGAGAGGGGGGCGAGAAAGGAATAGTTGGCGGGGGCTTGCCATCCGCCCGATTGGCGAAGACCGGAGCAAGCCGTTCGTACCCTACCCTTTGCAAACCTGACTCCACATCCGCCGCTTTTCTCGCCGGCTAGACCAACTCCGCCATCCCCTCGACGGGCCCCCGCGAAACCCCGCCCAACCCCGTCAATTCTACCTGGGGCCCTAGCGCAGTTTTAAGAACTTGCGCCGCATCACGTCCTGCACCGGCTCGCCCGCAATTTTGCTTTCCAGCCACGAGATCAGGTCGAAGTACAGGAACGGCCGCCGGTCGTAGGGATTGGCGTAAATGGCCACCAGCTTGTCCTTTAGCTTGATGAACTCCTCCTTGAGCTGGCTGGGCGCAAAACTGCCCACCCGCCGCAAAAACCGGAAAATCTCGACCTGCATCGGCTGCTGGTCGTCCATTTTGCCCAGGAAGTGGTACACCGACCGCACCTGGTACTCCAGGCTGGCGTCGTCGCCGGCCTCGTAGTGCGCCACCAAGTTGAGGATGCGTGCGAAGCACTGCAAATCCTCGCGCAGGCTTAGGTCCTTCTGGTCAATGATCAAGTTCAGGTACTCAATGGCCTTGTGGAACTGCCCGCTGCCGAAGTACAGGCTGGCAATTTTGTAATAAAACACCAGCGTGCGGTGCAAATCGAGCTGCGAGCGGTACAAAACCAAGTTTTCGAGCAGCTCCGGCACAATGGCCAGGCCCTCGGTGAAGCGCGCCTCCAGGAAGTACGCGTTGATGCGGTTGGTGTAGATGTACTGGAACAGCAGCGCCTCGGTGTTGGGGCTGGCGCGGCGCGTCTGGTTGGCCGCGAAATCCTCCAACTGCTGCAATACTTCCATGAACTTGCTGTAATACAGCAAGTTAAAGAGTGTAGCTAGCAAGTTGTGCAGCCCTTTGATGTAGAGCATGGCCTGCGTGTCTTTCAGGTGCGGGGCCCCCTCAAACAAGTCCACCCACTTCTGGGCGTAGCGGTAGCAGGTCTTAAAGTCCTGGTTCAGCGTGTGGTACCACACGTGGGCCTGGTAAAAGTACAGCTTCTCAAAAAACGTGCTGTCGGGGCCCACCGCCGCCGGCATGTTGGCCTCAAAAAATGCCGTAATTCGCTCGTGGTCGGCCTGGTTGCGGGCGGGCCCCGCCTTGAGGTAAAAGCCGTACAGCCGCAGCGCCGCGTTGGACAGCTCGTGCATCCGGGCCAGGTGCGTCACGGTGTCCAGGGCCTCGGTGGCCAGGGTTTCGGCCCGGTCTTTTAGGCTGCGCGTAATGTACTGCGACTCGATAAGTTTCTCGAAATCAATGGCCAAAAGCGCCACATGGGGCAGTTCGGCCTGCTGGGCAGCCAACTTGGTTCTCTCCAGCATTCGCAAGCTTTGCTGGTAGAAGCCTTTGTTGTAGAGCACGCGGGCGTAGTCGAGCTGCTCGTGCAGCTGAATGTCGGGGTTTTGGCCGGCATGGTACACGCGCAGGCTGCTCAAAAGCTGCTTGTACAGGTTGGCCTTTAGGTTAGCCAACTGGGCCCGCTTCAGAGCCGGCACCTGCGCCACGATGCGGTCTTCGTCGTAGCCATCGAGGGCGTCGAGGGCGTCAAAAAGTTGCAGGAATTTTAAGCCCTCGCCAGCCCCCGGCCGGTCGGTAAACAGCCGGAAATGCCGCTTTTCGGAGCGCGTAAGCGACTTGATGAGCTGAAAAACCGGGTCGGTGGGCTTATTAGGCATTGTAGAAACAGTTGAGACAACTGCGTTATTAACAAATGATTAAGATAAAAAAGCAAATGATTGGAAATAGTACGACTCCTAGAAAATAATTTTCGGCGGCTTGCCTAACAACGGTACTTGCGGCGCAATATCCACTTTGTTAATGCTCCTGCAGGGGCAATTCCAGCATGTTGGTCCAAAAAATTCAAATTTTCGATACCACGCTTCGCGACGGCGAACAGGTGCCGGGCTGCAAGCTAAACCAAGCCGAGAAGCTCGTCATCGCCCGCCAACTCGAGGCCCTGGGCGTCGATGTAATTGAGGCTGGCTTTCCCGTGTCAAGCCCCGGTGACTTTGCCGCCGTGGCCGCCATTGCGGCCCAAACCAAAGAAGCCACCGTGTGCGGCCTTACCCGCGCCGTTGAAAACGATATTCGCGTGGCCGCCGAGGCCCTGCGCGGGGCCCGGCGCCCGCGCATTCACACCGGCATCGGCACCTCTGACCTGCACGTGCAGCAGAAGCTGCGCACCACCCGCGAAGACGTGCTGGCCCGGGCCGTGGCCGCCGTGAAGCTCGCCAAGGGTTTCGTAGAGGACGTGGAATTTTACGCCGAAGATGCCGGCCGGACCGACAACGAATTCCTGGCCCGCGTGTGCGAGGCCGTCATTGCCGCTGGGGCCACCGTGCTCAACATTCCCGATACCACCGGCTATTGCTTACCCCACGAGTACGGCGCGAAAATTAAGTATTTGTACGAGAACGTGAAAGGCATCGACCGGGCTATCCTTTCCACGCACTGCCATAACGACCTTGGGCTGGCTACGGCCAACTCCATTGCGGGCGTCACCAACGGCGCCCGCCAAATTGAGTGCACCATCAACGGGGTTGGGGAGCGGGCCGGCAACACGGCTTTGGAAGAAGTAGTGATGATCTTGCGCCAGCACCCTGACCTTGGCCTCGCTACCAACGTACAAACCCGCCGCCTGGCCGAAACCTCGGCCCTCGTCTCGCACCTAATGAGCATGCCGGTGCAGGCCAATAAGGCCATTGTGGGGGCCAACGCCTTCTCGCACAGCAGCGGCATCCACCAGGACGGCGTGATTAAGTGCCGCGAAACCTACGAAATCATCGACCCCAGAGAAGTGGGTGTCGTCGATTCAAGCATCGTGCTCACCGCCCGCTCGGGACGCGCTGCCCTGGCTTACCGCCTCCAAAAGCTGGGTTATGATTTTGAGCGGCCGGCCCTCAACGCCGCCTACGCCAGCTTTCTCACGCTCGCCGACCGCAAGCGCGAAGTGGGCGACGAGGACCTGCATGCCCTCGTGGAGCAGGAGAAACTCGTGGCTGCCAATTAAGCTAAAAATGTAATGGCCAGCACCTTATTTGACAAAATCTGGAATGCCCACATCGTTCGCTCCATCGAGGGGTTGGACGTGGTGTACATTGACCGCCACCTGATTCATGAAGTCACTAGCCCCCAGGCTTTTGATGAAATTGCCGCACGCAACCTGCCCCTGTTCCGCCCCAACCAGATTTTGGCCACGGCCGACCACAACGTGCCTACCCTGCACCAGGACCAGCCCATCCGCGAGCCGCTTTCGCGCTTGCAAGTGGAAAAGCTGACCGAGAATTGCGAAAAATACGGCATCGAATTGTACGGCCTCGGCCACCCGCGCCAGGGCATTGTGCACATTATCGGGCCTGAATTAGGCCTCACGCAGCCGGGCCTTACGATAGTGTGCGGCGACAGCCACACGTCCACGCACGGCGCTTTTGGCGCGGTGGCTTTCGGCATTGGCACCAGCCAAGTAGCGCAGGTGATGGCTTCGCAGTGCCTACTGCTGAGCCGCCCCCAGCGCATGCGCATTTCAGTGGAAGGCGAATTGCGGCCCGGCGTCACGGCTAAGGACTTGATTCTCTACATTATCGCGCAGCTCGGCACGGGCGGGGCCACCGGCCACTTTGTGGAATACGCGGGCAGCGCCGTGCGCAGCCTCAGCATGGAAGGCCGCATGACGGTCTGCAACATGAGCATCGAGATGGGCGCCCGCGGCGGCCTCATTGCCCCTGATGCCACCACGTTTGCCTACGTCGAGGGCCGGCCCTTCGCCCCGAAAGGCGAGGCTTGGAACGACGCCGTGAACTACTGGCAGACACTGTATTCGGATGACGACGCCACGTTTGAAACTGAATACACCTACCAAGCGGCCGACATTACGCCAATGATTACTTATGGCACTAACCCCGGCATGGGCATTGCGCTCACCGGCCATGTGCCGAGCGAAGTACCTGCCAGTGAGGCCGAAAGCTTCGATAAGTCGCTGAAATATATGGGTTTCGAGCGCGGCGAGTCGTTGCTTGGCAAGCAGATTGACTACGTGTTTATCGGTAGCTGCACCAACTCGCGCATCGAAGACCTCCGCGCCGTGGCCGCCTATGTGCAGGGCAAGCAACGGGCCAGCCATGTGGCTGCTTTCATTGTGCCCGGCTCCAAACAAGTTGAGCAGCAAGCCATTGCTGAAGGCATCGACAAGATTTTCGCAGCCGCTGGCTTCGAGTTGCGCGAGCCCGGTTGCAGCGCTTGCCTGGCCATGAACGAGGACAAGATTCCGGCCGGCGCTTATTGCGTGGCTACTTCCAACCGCAACTTCGAGGGGCGCCAGGGCCCTGGCTCGCGCACGCTGCTGGCTTCGCCGCTGGTGGCCGCCATCACGGCCGTGCAGGGCCGCATCGTGGACATTACGCAGTACTTGAACTAATGGAAAAATTTCAAACCCTGCACACCACTGGCCGGCCGCTGCCGCTGGAAAACATTGATACCGACCAGATTATTCCGGCCCGGTTTCTGAAGGCCACCACCCGCGAAGGCTTCGGCGAAAACCTCTTCTGTGACTGGCGCTACAACGCCGACGGTTCACCCAAAGCCGGCTTCGTGCTGAACGACCCGCGCTACGCCGGTCAGATTCTGGTGGCCGGCAAGAACTTCGGTTGTGGCTCTAGCCGCGAGCACGCCGCCTGGGCGCTGTACGACGCTGGTTTTCGGGCAGTTATTTCGAGCTATTTCGCCGATATTTTTCGAGGTAATGCGCTGAATACCGGCCTTCTACCCTTGCAAGTGAGCGACGAGGTGCTGGCCCGCTTGCTGGCCGCCGTTGAGGCCGACCCGGCGCTGGAACTAGTGGTTGATTTGCCCTCGCAAACGCTGGCCGTGCCGGCCTGGGGCGAGACGTTCAGTTTTGCCATCGACGGCTACAAGAAAGAGTGCCTGATTAACGGCTACGACGACATCGACTTTTTAGTGAATCAAAAATCGGCCATTGAGGCCTTTGAAAAACAACGCGCATGGACCTGGTAACCAGAAAAATAGCTTTACTGCCCGGTGATGGCATCGGGCCGGAAGTCTGTCGGCAGGCCGTGAAAGTGCTCGATGCCGTAGCTGAACGCTTCGGCCACCGCTTTGAATTTACTTCGCACCTCGTGGGTGCCTGTGCCATCGACGCCACTGGCAACCCGCTGCCCGACGAAACGCTGGCTGCCTGCCGCGCCGCCGACGCGGTGCTTTTCGGCGCCATTGGCGACCCTAAGTACGATAACGACCCCACCGCCGCCGTACGGCCCGAGCAAGGCCTGCTGCGGATGCGCAAAGAGTTGGGTTTATTTGCCAATATCCGCCCCGTCACGGCCTACCAGGCGCTACTGAAGCACTCGCCGCTCAAAGCTGACCGCATCGAAGGCACCGATTTGGTAATTTTCCGGGAGCTGACGGGGGGCATTTACTTCGGCGAAAAGGGCCGCAACGCCGATGGCTCGGCTTATGATCACTGCACCTACTCACGGCCTGAGATTGAGCGCATCGCGCACTTGGCCCTTCAGTCGGCCGCCGGCCGCCGCCAGCACCTTACGCTGGTGGATAAAGCCAACGTGCTGGAAACTTCGCGCTTGTGGCGCGAAGTGGTGCGTGACATTGCCCCGCAGTATCCGGCCGTGGTGGTTGATTATCTGTTCGTGGATAACGCCGCGATGCAGATTATCATGAACCCTAAGCAGTTCGACGTGATGCTGACTGAGAACATGTTCGGCGACATTATCTCGGACGAAGCCTCGGTCATTGCCGGGTCGATGGGCCTGTTGCCCTCTGCTTCGGTGGGAGCAGGCGTGGCGGTGTTCGAGCCCATCCACGGCTCTTACCCCCAGGCCAAGGGCAAAGGCATTGCCAACCCGCTGGCGGCCATCCTCTCGGCGGCCATGCTGCTCGACCACCTGGGCCTCACGGCCGAAGCAGAGTTAGTGCGCGAGGCGGTGGATGAAGCGTTGACCAATAATATTTTGACGCCGGAGCTAAACCCCATTGCGCCCTATACCACCGAGCAAGTTGGCAGCTACGTGGCGTTCTGGATTGCCGACTCGAACGAACAGCAATGGAACGCGCACAACATCGCCGTAGGGGTGAGCACGATCATTTAAGTGTAGCGCGGACTGTATAAGTCCGCGCATCAAACGATGCTAAACGGCTCACGCGCGGACCCGCAGGGCACGCGCTACCTCAATCCATGCGTTTTTCGCTGCTACCCGTCCTTTTCGTGGTCATTCTTCTTACCCTCGCGGGCTAGCAGGTACTTCTTACCCCCAAGAAAACCTTCCTAGCCCGCGGCTCAGGAAGGTTTTTTTAGGACCTAATCGAATTTTCTGAACCGAATTAACACCATGACGCTCAATAAATTCAGCCGCATCTACACCCAGGACGACAGCTTGCCGGCCTCGCAGGCCATGCTCATCGGCGCGGGCCTGTCGGATGCGGATTTGCGCAAGCCGTTCGTGGGCATCTGCTCCACGGGTTTTGAGGGCAACACCTGCAACATGCACCTCGATGGGCTGGCCGATGAGGTGAAGCGCGGCGTGGCTGCCCAAGGGCTGGTAGGGTTGCGCTTCAACACGATTGGCGTGAGCGACGGCATCACCAACGGCAACGCGGGAATGCGTTTCTCCTTGGTGTCCAGGGAGATAATTGCCGATTCGATTGAGGCGATGGCGGGCGCGCACTACTACGACGCGCTGGCCACGGTGGTAGGTTGCGATAAGAACATGCCGGGGGCCCTGATTGCCATGGCGCGCCTCAACCGGCCGTCGCTGATGGTGTACGGCGGTACCATTCGGGGCGGCGAGTTTAAGGGGCAGCAGCTCAACATTGTGTCGTGTTTTGAGGCCTACGGTAAGAAAGTTAACGGGCAAATTTCGGACGAGGATTACCAGGGTATTATCCACCACGCCTGCCCGGGGCCCGGGGCGTGCGGTGGCATGTATACCGCCAACACGATGGCTGCGGCCATCGAAACGCTGGGCATGACGGTGCCCGCTTCGTCGTCGTTGCCCGCCGAGAGCAGCGCTAAAATTCAGGAGTGCCTCGATACCGGGGCCTACCTGCGCCGCTTGCTGGAGCTGGACTTGAAACCGCGCGACATTCTTACCCGCGAAGCGTTTGAGAACGCGCTGGTAATCATTACGGTGCTCGGCGGCTCGACCAATGCCGTGTTGCACCTCATCGCCATTGCCCACGCGGCGGGCGTGAAGCTGACCATGGAAGACTTCCAGGCCGTGAGCAACCGCGTGCCGGTGCTGGCCGACCTCAAGCCCAGCGGCAAGTATTTGATGGAGGATTTGTCGAAGCTCGGGGGCGTGCCCGCCGTGCAGCGCACCCTGCTCGATTATGGGATGCTGAACGGCGACCTGATGACCGTGACCGGCCGCACGCTGGCCGAAAACCTGGCCGACGTGAAGTCCTTGGGCCCTGAGCAAGACTTGTTGCGTCCGCTCAGCAACCCCATCAAGGCCGACGGGCACATCCAGATGCTGTACGGCAACCTTGCCACCAAGGGCGCGGTGGCCAAAATCACGGGCAAGGAAGGCCTGCGGTTTGAGGGCCCCGCCATCGTATTCAACTCGGAAGAGGAATTGAACCAGGGCATTCTGGCCCACAAAATCAAGGCCGGGCAGGTGGTCGTCATTCGCTACGTGGGCCCCAAGGGCGGGCCAGGGATGCCCGAAATGCTCAAGCCAACCTCGGCCATTATCGGGGCGGGACTGGGCGACAAGGTGGCGCTGATTACGGACGGGCGCTTTTCGGGCGGCACGCACGGCTTCGTTATCGGCCACGTGTGCCCCGAGGCCTACGACGGCGGCGGCATCGCGCTGGTGCAGGACGGCGATTGGGTCATCATCGACACGGCGGACAATACCATTGACATTCAACTAGAGGAGGCTGAACTGGCGGCCCGCCGCGCCGCCTGGCAGCGCCCGCCGCTGGCCGCCACGCAGGGCGTGCTGCTCAAGTACATCCGCACTGTGAGCGACGCCAGCCACGGCTGCATCACTGACTTATTAGAAGAAGATTATGTCGCCGAACCTGCTCTCAGCACCCAGCGCCGCTAGCACGGCCGCGCTCCCTACCCTCGCCCCCACAACCGGCGCCGTGGCTACGCTGCAAGCGCTGGTGGCCGAGGGCGTGGACACGATTTTTGGCTACCCCGGCGGGGCCATCATCCCGATTTACGACGCGCTCTACGACTTCAAGGAGCAACTCAACCACGTGCTGGTGCGCCACGAGCAGGGCGGCATCCACGCGGCGCAGGGCTACGCGCGCAGCTCGGGCCGGGTGGGCGTGGTGCTGGCCACGAGCGGGCCGGGCGCCACGAACCTCGTGACCGGGCTGGCCGATGCGCTGATTGATAGCACGCCGCTGGTGTGCATCACGGGGCAGGTGTTTGCGCACTTGCTGGGCACCGATGCGTTTCAGGAGACGGATATTATCAACATCACGACGCCGGTTACGAAGTGGAACTACCAGGTAACCAACGCCGAAGAGATACCCGAGGCGCTGGCCAAGGCATTCTACATTGCGCGCAGCGGCCGGCCGGGCCCCGTGCTGGTGGACATCACCAAGAATGCGCAAATCCAGGCGTTTGACGCGCCGGAGTACCAGCCGTGCAACCACATCCGCAGCTACCGGCCCGCGCCGGTGGTGCGCCCCGAGTACATCGAGCAGGCAGCGGCGCTGATTAACAGTGCCAAGCGGCCGTTTATTCTTTGGGGACAAGGCGTGGTACTGGGCAAGGCCGAGCAGGAATTCAAGGAATTTGTGGAACGCAGCGGCATCCCGGCGGCCTGGACCATCCTGGGCGTGGGGGCCCTGCCCACCGGCCACCCACTGAACGTGGGGATGCTGGGGATGCACGGCAACTACGGCCCCAACGTGCTCACCAACGAGTGCGACGTGCTGATTGCCATTGGGATGCGCTTCGATGACCGCGTGACCGGCCGGCTGGACAAGTACGCCAAACAGGCCCAGGTTATTCACCTCGACATCGACCCCACCGAGATTGACAAGAACGTGAAGGCCACCGTGCCGGTGTGGGGCGATTGCAAGGAAACCCTGCCGCTGCTCACGGCGCTCGTCGAGCCCAAGCAACACACGGCCTGGCTGGCCCGCTTCAACGACTACACGGCGCAAGAAGTGGACGCCGTGATTCGGGAAGAATTGTTCCCGACGTCGGAGGAGCTGACCATGGGCGAAATTATGCAGCAACTCAACGAAATCACGCAGGGCGAGGCCATCGTGGTGTCGGATGTGGGCCAGCACCAGATGATTGCCTGCCGCTACGCGCAGCTCAACCACTCGCGCAGCAGCATTACGAGCGGCGGGCTGGGCACGATGGGTTTCGCCCTGCCGGCGGCCATCGGGGCCAAGCTGGGGGCCCCCGACCGCACCGTGGTGGCCGTCATCGGCGACGGCGGTTTCCAGATGACCATCCAGGAGCTGGGCACCGTCATGCAAACGGGCGTGGACGTGAAAATCATGATTTTCAACAACCAATTTCTGGGCATGGTGCGCCAGTGGCAGGAGCTGTTTCACCAGCGCCGCTACTCGTTTGTAGACATCCAAAGCCCTGATTTTGTGGCCGTGGCGGCTGGCTACCGCATCGCCGGCCAGCGCGTAGACGACCGCGCCGACCTGCGCCCGGCCTTGGAGCGGATGCTGGCGCACCCCGGCTCGTTTTTGCTGGAAGTGATGGTGACGAAGGAGAATAACATCTTCCCGATGGTGCCGCAAGGGTGCAGCGTGGCGGAAATAAGGCTGAAGTAGGGTAAGCGTTGGCTTGCCGCTAAAAGCATTTTTCGCGCTTTCTCAACCCGCTACCCAGTTTATTTTTAACACACGGCAAGCTAGCGCTTACCTCACCGCTATGGAACGCCAGGAATACAACATCACCGCGTACACCGAAAACCAGGTGGGCTTGCTCAACCGCATTGCCATCATTTTTTCGCGCCGCAAAATCAACATCGAGAGCCTCAACGTGTCGCCTTCCGAGATTGAGGGCATCCACCGCTTCAATATTGTGATTGTGGAAACGGAGGAGGTGGTGGAGAAGCTCGCCAAGCAAATCGAGAAACAGGTAGAGGTGCTGAAAGTGTATTTCAACACCAACGCCGACGTGATTTGGCAGGAAATGGCGCTCTACAAGGTGCCCACCGACGTGATTGCCGAAAAGGTACTCGTGGAGCGCTTGCTGCGCGAAAATGGGGCCCGTGCCGTGGTGATTCGCAAGGACTACACGGTGTTTGAAACCACTGGGCACCGCGAGGAAACCGACAACCTGATTAAGGCTCTGCAGCCTTACGGACTCATTGAATTTGTGCGCTCGGCGCGCATTGCCATCATCAAAGCCAGCGACGGTTTTCATAGCAAACTCAGTGAGTTTGAGCGCCGCGAGCCGAGCGAGCAAGTGGCCGAGAACGAGTTTTTGAACGACCGCGAAAAGGTCTTCACGATGTAAAACTAGTGGCGTGGGCTCTGCTGGCCCGTGCGTTGAACGACAATCTTTTAAACCCCCGCGTGGATTCGTAGAGCCCACGTTACCAACAACCCCCAACCTTTTTACCATGGCAACCATCAACTTCGGCGGCGTACCCGAAACCGTCATCACCCGCGACGAATTTCCGCTCGCCAAGGCCCTCGATTTCCTGAAGGACGACACCATTGCCGTCATCGGCTACGGCGTGCAGGGCCCCGGCCAGGCGCTGAACATGCGCGACAACGGCTTCCACGTTGTTGTGGGCCAGCGCGAAGGCACGCCGTCGTGGGAGCGCGCCCTGAAGGATGGCTGGGTGCCGGGCGAGTCGCTGTTTTCAATCGAGGAGGCAGCCAATAAGGGCACCATCATCTGCAACTTGCTCTCCGATGCTGGGCAGATTGCGCTGTGGCCAACGCTCCAGAAGTACCTCACACCGGGCAAAACACTGTACTTCTCGCACGGCTTCGGCATCACGTTCAATGAGCAGACCAACATCATCCCGGCCAAGGATATTGACGTGATTTTGGTGGCGCCCAAGGGCAGCGGCACCAGCCTGCGGCGCCTGTTTGTGGCCGGCGGCGGCTTGAATTCTTCCTTTGCTGTGTTCCAGGACGCTACGGGCAAGGCGTGGGAAAAGGCCATTGCGATGGGCATTGGCGTGGGCTCGGGCTACCTGTTCGAGACTGATTTCAAAAAGGAGGTTTATTCCGACCTCACCGGCGAGCGCGGCGTGTTGATGGGGGCCCTGGCCGGCATCATCGAGGCCCAGTACCAAGTGCTGCGCCAGCGCGGCCACTCGCCCTCCGAGGCCTTCAACGAAACCGTGGAAGAACTCACCCAGAGCCTTGTGCCGCTGGTGGGCGAAAACGGCATGGACTGGATGTTTGGCAACTGCTCGGTAACCGCCCAGCGCGGGGCCCTCGACTGGAAAGGCAAGTTCCGCGACGCGACTTTGCCCGTACTCAACGACTTGTACGACAGCGTGGCCAGCGGCGAAGAAGCCCGCCGCACCATCGAGCGCGGCTCGACGCCCAACTACCGCGCTGAGCTGGAAGCGGAACTGAAAGAAGTGCGCGAATCGGAGCTGTGGCAGACTGGTGCGACGGTGCGCGAGCTGCGCTCGCGCACGAGCGAGAACGTGGAGGCATAAAAACCACTAGCACTCCGTAAGGCCGCCGTGCTCACCCGGCGTCCACGCAGTGAAGCATCTCTCTACCGCTTCGTTGGAATAGTAACCCTAACGGCGTGGCAGAGATGCTTCACTGCGTGGACGCCAGGTGAGCACGACGGCCTCTTTTATTCATCAAAATAGTTGGCTTTCTACCCCATGCCCGACCTCGAAGCTCCGGCGGCCACCGCCGTCACCCTGGAAAACGTGGAGGCTGCTGCGCACCGCCTCAAAGGCGTGATTACCAAGACGCCCCTGATGCTGAACCTGGGCCTCTCGCGCACTTACGACGCCACCATTCTGCTCAAGCGGGAAGATTTGCAGGTGGTGCGCTCCTACAAAATCCGGGGAGCCTATAACAAGATCTCGACGCTGCCCACCACCGTGCCCAGTCGCCAGGTAGTGTGCGCTAGTGCCGGCAACCACGCCCAGGGCGTGGCCTACGCCTGCCAGCTGCTGAACCTGAAATGCGACATTTTCATGCCCGCCCAAACGCCCGCGCAAAAGGTGGATAAGGTACGCCTTTTCGGCAAGGACATGGTGACCGTGCACCTCACCGGCCGCACGTTTGACGACTGCTACCACGCCGCGCAGGCGTTTTGCGATGAGCGGAGCAGCACGTTCGTGCATCCGTTTGATGATTTGGCCATTGTGGAGGGCCAGGCCACGGTGGGGCTGGAAATTTTGAAATCCGTTCACCACAAGCCGATTGACTTTTGCTTTATGCCCATCGGCGGCGGCGGGTTAGCCTCGGGCTTGTCGAGTGTGTTTCGGCAGTTGAGCCCGCGCACCAAGCTTATCGGCGTGCAGCCGCTGGGGGCCCCGAGCATGCACGACGCCCTGCGGGCCGGGCGGCGGCAGGCGCTGGACAGCCTCGATACCTTCGTGGACGGCGCGGCCGTGAAGTGCCCCGGGGAACTGACGTTTGAGATTTGCCAGGCCTTGCTCGACGAAGTGCACCTCGTGCCCGAGGGCCAGGTGTGCGAGGATTTGCTGAAGATGTACAACGAAGAAGGCATGGTGCTGGAACCGGCCGGCACGCTTGCCATCTCGGCCCTGCACGCTTACGCCGACCAAATCAAGGGCAAAACGGTGGTGTGCGTGGTCAGCGGCTCCAACAACGACATCACCCGCATGGAGGACATCAAGGAGCGCGCCCAGCGCCACCAGGGCCTCAAGCACTACTTCATGGTGACCTTCAACCAGGCGCCGGGGGCCCTGCGCCGCTTCGTGAACAACGTGCTGGCCGAGGGCACCGACATCATCCAGTTTCAGTACATCAAGAAGAACAACAAAGAAAAAGGCCCCGTCTTCATCGGCGTCGAGGTCAGCAACCCACACGACGTAGAAGGCATCAAGGTGCGCATGGCCGAGGAAGGATTTGGCTTTGAGTATTTGAATGGCAAGCAGGATTTCTTGAGTTTGCTGGTGTGAGTTGGCTGACTAATTGAGTGTCGGGTGGCGGCTTTTTATCACGTTGGGGCCCATGCGCACCCGGCCCTGGCCAAGGACGGTAAACGACGAAGCAGGGTCCACGAAGAAGTAGGCGCCATCTTCTACTATCAGCTGTCCCTCAACGGTTAATTTAGTGTGTGGCCGCATTGCCAGTGCAGCACCTTTCTTGATGGTCAGGCGTGAGGTCGGGCCAATGTACAATTCGGCCACTGCCCAACCCACGTCGTTTATTGCCAATAAATTGTCGCTGCCCACCGTAACGCTTGCCGAGTCCTGTCTGTGAACTGGGCGGCGGCCAATGTCCAAGCCGGCCACTACGCCGTGTGCACAATCGGTGGCTAGCAATTGAAGGCTGCCGGGCGCGCGCACCACCGTTGACTGGAGCGCTCCCCCGTTGCCCAGCGTTACGTTTGTGCGGCTCAGGTTCGTGCGGTGCGGGCCGTCGCGAAACACGTTGGAGCCCGTGAAAACAGCGCCCTGCAAGTTGTTGTAAGAGCCCTGGGTTGGTTGCGCGTAATCGTAGAGAAACGTGCTGTTGCGGAAATGAAAAAAGCTGGCCGTATCGGGCTGCCCACCCCCATTCGGCTTGGCCACAATGGCCCAAATGAGGTAGTTGTGGGTGCCTACGAAGCGGCAGTTGGTGAAACTCATGTACCGGGCGTGGGCGTCGGAATGCATGGTGAACGAACCGTAGGCCGGTTGCCCGTGGTAGGGGCGGTCTTCGAATGTGCAGCCCACAAAGCGCGTCGCTTCGGCCGCCGTGGTGGCCTTGCAGCCGTGCACAAAAGCGCCGTAGATGTGGCAATCGGTGAACAGAAACCCCGGTTGCGTGACCCAAGCCGACCAGTTGGTGGGGCCCCAAACCAGGCTGCTGGCCACCACCACATTCTTGGTGGCGTTGGGCTGGCTGTCGTTGCCGCGGTCCGACACAATGCCCACCCCCGCGTTGTCCACGAAGCGGCAGTTGTCGAAGCGCACGTTGGCCACGAAGCCACCTTCGGGCTCCAGGTCCACGCCCGCGCTGGGGCTGGACATCAACGCCTTGCCCGTAGCAGCTACCACCGCGCGCCCGGTGTGGCTGAAGTTGCAGTTGACGGCCCGCAACCCGTTCACGCCCGTGACCGAGAGGCCCTGGCGGCCGTTGTAGGTGCAGGTCGAGTTTTCGAGGACGATGTCCTCGCGCTGCGGGTCATCAAGGCGCTTGGCCAGGTGGTTGAGCACCTGGATGCCGTCGCGCCCAAAGTGGTGCAGCGCCAGCCGCCGCAGCGAAACGCGGCGCGAGTCGCTGATGAAAATGCCGTCGGCAGGCAGCTGAATGCCGGTGTCGCCCCAGTGCCCGCCAATCAGCAGTTTGGGGCTGTTGCCGTTGAGGTTCAGCCCACTCACTGCCACGTTGTCGCAGCCCTGCAGCACGAGGCAGGTGCCGCCCCGGGCCGCGTAGTTGGGGTCGGTGAACATGCCAGCGGGGGCCTCGTAGGGCCGCTGGGTTTTGGGGTCGAAGGCCCCGTAGCGGAGGCCCGCCGCGTAGCGAATTTCGGTGGTGGCGCTGTCGGCCCCCGCAATGGTCAGGTTGCGGCAGTTCACCAGCCGCAGCACGTCGGGCGTGTTGCCGGCGGCGTCTTGTTGGCCCACCAGGTACACGCCCTTCGGAACGGTGAGCACGGCCGCGCCGGCGCCGGCCGGCGTTTGGGCGCGCTGGTTGAAGAAAGCTGCCGCTTTGGCGAAGGCGGCTTGGTCGTTGGTTTTGCCGTCGCCCAGGGCGCCAAAATCCTTCTTGAGGTCCATGCGTAGCACGGCCTGCGGGGCCTGGGCGCTGGCTGCAACGCACGCTAGCGCGGCCAGCCAAATGCCCAGAAACGAACGCCACCAATGTGCCTGGGCGTAATGAGTTGCTTGTTGAATAATTTTCATGTTGCTCGCCCTAACTCGGCCACGCTGCGAATGGTATGGGCGGGGCAAAAATAGCTAGGCTTGCAGTGGAAGCAGGGCAGGGGCCCTACGCCAGCTTGTCCTTGAACAGCTTCAGCGTGCGCTCCCAAGCCAGCTTGGCGGCGTCGGCGTTGTAGCGGGCGGGGGAAGTGTCGTTGTTAAAGGCGTGGTTCACGTTGGGGTACACGAACAGCTCGTAGGGCGTGTGGTTGGCTTTGAGGGCGGCTTCGTAGGCGGGGATGCCGGCGTCGATGCGCTCGTCGAGGCCGGCGTAATGAAGCACGAGGGCGGCCTTAATTTGGGGCACGTCTTCGGCCTTGGGCTGCTGGCCGTAGTAGGCCACGGCGGCATTCAGTTTCGGGTCGTGCACGGCCAATTGGTTGGACAGGCCCCCGCCCCAGCAAAAGCCCACGCAGCCGGTGCGGCCGTTGCAATCGGGCCGGGCGCGGAGGTAGGCGAGGGCAGCGAGGTAGTTGTTCAGGTTCTTGGCGGGGTCGAGCTGGCCGATGAGCGTGCGGCCCTGGTCTTCGTCGGTGGGCGTGCCGCCGAGGGGCGACAAGGCATCGACGCCCAGGGCCAGGTAGCCGGCCTGGGCCACGCGGCGCGTCACGTCTTTGATGTGGGGCGTGAGGCCCCGGTTTTCGTGGATGACCACCACGGCCCCGCGCTTCTTGTTGTCCTTGGGGCGGGCCAAGTAGCCCTTCACGGGGCCCCCGTCGCCGGGCCAGGTCACGTCTTCGAGCACGAGGTCGTCGGCCGAAGTGCTCACGGTGGCCGCGTGGGCGTAGCCGGGCTCCAGCACCGCGAGGGCCGCCAGGGCCAGGGCCGTGCCGCCGGCCAGCTTGGCCAGCCGGTCCAAAAAGTCCTTGCGGGTGAGCGGGGCGTGGGTGTACTCGTCGAACAGGTTGATGATGCGCTGGTCCATGCGGGGGCGGGGAGCGGAAGGGGAAAGATGCAGTTACGGCAGGCGTTCCGCCAGGTAATAATACGGCTGAAACAAGTGGTGGCGAAACAGTTGCGCCGGGTCGTTGGGGTACTTGGCGTAGTAGGCGGCGTCGGCGGGCAGCGCCACGGTGTTGCCGGCGCGCACGTAGTTGCTGCTGGGGTAGAACGCCGGGGCCCGGTAGCCGACGACCGCCTTGGCCACGGCCTTGCCCACGTAGCCGCCCAGGTAGCGCTGGTAGCGGCGCTGGGCCCGGCGCGCCGGCGCGTCGAGCTGGCGGAAGGCGTGGCGGGCCACCAAGTTCTTCGGAAACGGCTGCTTTTTGATGATGGCGGACACGCCCACGAACGGGTTGACGGGGTTGAAATCGTGCACGGTTTGCACGGTGAGGGGCACCTCGGGCACCCAGTCGGCGGGGTTCACCACGTTCACGGCCCAGCCGCCGTGGGTAGCGCGCTCGTAGTCGTAGGCGTAATACAAGTTGCCGGGCTTGGGGCCGGCGCTGCAGTAGGTTTTGAGGCGCAGGTCGGCGGGCAGCCGGCCTTGCTGCTGCAAATTGCGCAGGTACGAGGTCAGCAAAAACGCCACGCCGCCGCCCTGGCTGTGGCCCATCACGAGGAAGTCGCGGGTGCCGCGCCGGTAGCACGAGTCCACGGCGTGCACAATGCCATCGGCCACGAAGGCCAGGCTCAGCAGCCAGCCCGCGTGCACGGCCGCCTGCGGGTTGTCGGCCAGGTGGTAGGTGAATTTGCGGGTGGGCGAGAGTGGCAGCTCGCCCGCGGCCGGCAGCATGGCGGCGTAGAGGTTGGCCAGCCAGCTCACCTGCTTCGCGGTGGTGCCCCGCAGGCTGATGACGGCCTGCGGCTGGGGCCCCGCGTGGGTCCACAGGTCCCAGCGGTTGTCGAGCGGGCTCGTGGGCGAGCGGTAAGCCAGCACAAACCGCTGGGGCTTGGGAATGCCCGCCCACCACATCGAGTCGAGCCCGCCCTGCCGGCAATGCAGCCGGATCATTTCCAGGTATTCGGCCTTGTCGAAGCCCGGCTTGAGGGCCTGGGCGCGGGCGCTGGGGTCCCCCCACCACGCCAGCAGCACCACGAGAGAGAACACTAGCCGCATCCGCTGGGCCCCCAGGGGTAGAAGCTGGCGGGCCAGCGAATATCGTATTTATTTAATCGAACCAGCGCAAACTTCTATTGGTAGCCCACGGGCTGCTCCCGTGGCCGCGCATCGGGGCAGTGGCGCGCCAGCCGCTGCCGCGGCGCGGAGGCCGGCGCTGGGGCCCCGGGTGCCGGGCGGGGTTGCTCGGGCATTGGCGCCGGTATCAGTGGCCCGAGTCCCAGTCGTAGCCCTGCTCGGCCCAAAAATCGGCCGGCCGCTCGTCCACAAATGCGATGGTGCCGATGCGCTTGAGGTGCTTGATGCCGTACTTGAGTGGCGTGACCAGGCGCAGCGGCGCGCCGTGGGGCCCCGTCAGGGGCTGGCCGTTCATCTCGTAGCAGAGCAACGTCTGGGGGTGCACGGCGTTGGACAAATCCAGGCCCACGTAGTATTCCTCGTCGGGCGTGACGAGGCTGACGTAGCGGGCGGCGCGGCCGTTGGCGGTAGCGAGCGGGTACTTTTCGAGGAAATCGGCAAACCGGGCCCCCACCCAGTTCACCTTGATGC
Organism: Janthinobacterium lividum; assembly: GCA_050954665.1. GTDB lineage: Bacteria > Bacteroidota > Bacteroidia > Cytophagales > Hymenobacteraceae > Hymenobacter. Next base: position 255,730 of record JBPBPC010000037.1, on the reverse strand, counting down.
TCCAGCCCTCGATGCACTTGAGTTCCGTGGTCATGTCCACGCGCGGCAGGGCTTGGATGTCGGCCAGCGTGAACTCCTGCACGCGCGCCGGGGCCCCGGCCGGGGCGTAGGCCTGCACCCGCAGGCGCCAGGCGGCGGTTTCGAAGGATTCCTTGAGCCCGATGTTGCCGTTTTGGCGGGTGGTGGCCAGGGCTTTGGGAAAGGTGGGTGCCAGCCGGGTTTCGCGGAAATAGGCCTGCGAAAGGCGGCCGTTGGCGTCGAGCACCCGGCGGAAAGGCCACGGCGTGCCGTCGGCGGCGGGGCGCGTGAGCAGCCAGCGCCAGCCGCCCACGCCGGCCAGCGCCGCCAAGCTGCCCACAATGAAGGCCCGGCGCGAGCGGCCGGCCACCTGCTGGGCCACGTCGGCATCGGGCACGCCAGCGGGCGATTCGGGCAGGAGCGGGGCGGAATAATCGTTGGTGTTTTCCATGGCAAAAGCGAGCTAAGCGGGCAGGGTAGGAGCGGCGGACCGGCCCGGGGCCCCAGGGGACGGCGCTTGGGCCGCGGGGCCGGGCACGTCCACGATTTGGAAGCCGGCCACCATTGAGCGGAAGTTGTTCCAGCCGGCCCGCACCACTTGCGCCACGTGCACCACGAAGAACAGCACGTAGCCGATGGTGAGGATGAAGTGCTCGGCGCGGGCCCATTCGTAGCCGCCGAGCAGGCCCGTGAGCCAGGCAAATTGCACCGGTTTGTAGATGGCCAAACCCGTGAGCAGCGAGCCCGCGCCCATGAGCACCACGGCGGTGTAGGCAATTTTTTGGGCCCCGTTGTACTTCACCACCGGCGGCTCGCCCTTGCGCAAGCCCAGGTCGTGGAGCGTTACCAAAATAGCCTCTTTGAAGGAGTGGCGGTCGGGCAGCAAGTGGCGCCACTGGCCCGAAACCAGCGTGTAGCCCACGTACAGCAGGCCGTTGGCCAGGAAGAGCCACATCAGGGCGAAGTGCCAGTTCATGCCTTGGGCGAGTTTTTGTGGCATGCCCAAGGCCTTGTAAAAACCGTCGGGAAAGAACTTGAACAGCGTGGTGGGGCCCCAGCCGATGCGGTACACGTCGTTGGCCCAATAGATGAGCAGCCCGCTCCAAATCATGAGCGCGAGGATGGGGAAGTTCAGCCAGTGAAACCAGCGAATGGCCAGCGGGTGCTTCTCGACGAGGCGTTTCATGGGCAGCGAAAAATGGGTCAGGAGAATTCTTAGGCAAGATACCGGGGCCCCGGCGCTCCGGGTAGCGGCCGGGCTTGCCGGCGGGCAGACTAGGACCATTGCCGCCCAGGAAATATTTTTCTCCAAGCGGCGGTTCTAGGTCTAGGCTCTGGGCGCGTCTGCCCGCCCGCGGCCCGCCTGTTTCTTTAAAGCCTTGTTTGCCATGAAACGTTTCGTGCTCGTTGGATTGCCCGCGCTGGCCGTGGCCGGGGCCCTCGCCGCCCACCGCCCGGCCCCGGCCGCTCCGCCCATTGCCCGGGTGCCGGTGGTGGTCGAGCTGTTCACTTCGGAAGGCTGCTCGAGTTGCCCGGCCGCCGATGCGGCCCTGCGCGCGCTGGAAAGCACCCAGCCGGTGCCCGGCGCCGAGGTCATCGCTCTTGGCCAGCACGTCGATTACTGGAACCGCCTAGGCTGGCAAGATCCGTTCTCATCGGCCCAGTTCACCGACCGCCAGCGGGCTTACGCGGCGGGCTTTGGCACCGGCTCCTACACGCCCCAGGCGGTGGTGAACGGCCAAGTGGAGCTAGTCGGCAGCAACCACGCGGCCCTGGCCGCGGCCATCGCCAAAGCCGCCCAGGGCCCCCGCGCCGCCGTGCAGCTGGCCCGCACCGCCAACAATTTAGCCGTGACGGTGAGCGACTTGCCCGCCGGCACCCCGGTCGCCACCGTGCAACTGGCCATCACCGAAACCGGGCTGGCCACCCAAGTGGGCCGGGGCGAAAATGCGGGCCGCCTGCTGCGCCACGCCGCCGTGGTGCGCGCGCTACGGCCGCTGGGCCCCGCCAGCGGCACCACTACGTTTAACGTTCCGCTGGCCCTGCGGCCCGGGTGGAAAGTAGAAAACTTGCGTGCCGTGGTGCTGGTGCAGGACGGGGCCACGCGCCGCATCGTGGGCGTGGCCAGCCTGCCGCTGGCGCCCGAGGCGGCCGTCAACTAAGGCTTCGGCTCGCGCCGGTACACTTTGCCCTCCTTCATTACGAACTGCACGGTTTCCAGGGCCCGCACATCGTCGAGCGGGTTGCCGGGCACGGCCACGATGTCGGCCAACTTGCCGGCCGTGAGCGAGCCGGTGCGGTCCTGCCACTGCAGCAGCTCGGCGGCCCGGATGGTGGCCGACTGGATGGCCTGCATGGGCGTGAGGCCGAACTTTACCATGTAGAAAAACTGCTTGGCGTTGCCGCCGTGCGGGTACACCGCGGCGTCGGTGCCGAAGGCCACTTTCACGCCGGCCCGCACGGCTTTCTGGAAGTTCTCGCGCTGGAGCTTGCCCACGCTGCGTTCCTTCTCGATGATTTTTTCGGGGAAGCCTTTTTTGGCGTACTCGCCCAGGATGTAGTCGTCGTCGTAAATGTCGGCCACCAGCCAGGTGCCGTTTTTCTTCATCAGCTGGATGCCTTCGTCGTCGAGCAGCGAGCCGTGCTCGATGCTGGTGACGCCGGCGCGCACGGCCAGCTTGATGCCCTCGGCCCCGTGGGCGTGGGCCGCCACTTGGCGGCCCCAGCGGTGGGCCTCGTCCACGGCGGCCTTCAGTTCTTCGAGCGAATACAGGGCTGCGCCGGCGCTGCCTTCCTCCGACAGCACGCCGGCCGTGGCCAGCACCTTGATCCAGTCGGCCCCGAACTTCACGTTGGTGCGCACCCGCTTGCGAATTTCCTCCGGCCCGTCGGCAATGCCCGTAAAGTCAGGATTTTCGCCGAATTTCAGGCCCGGTGCGAAGCCGGTGGTGGGGTCGCCGTGGCCGCCGGTGGCGCTCAGGGCGAAGGTGGCCACCAGCATCCGGGGCCCCGGCAGGGTGCCGGCGTTGATGGCGTTGCGCAGGCTCACGTCGATGAGGCTGCTGCCGCCCAGGTCGCGCACCATCGTGAAGCCCGCCTGCAACGTGCGCGCCGCGTACACCGGCGCCACCACCGCCCGGTCAATCGGCGACTTGCGGAACAGGTCCTCGTAGTAGTTGTCGCCCGGCTCGCCGCTGAGGTGGGTATGGCAATCCATGAGGCCCGGCAGCACCGTGGCGTTGCTCAGGTCAACAACCGTAGCGCCGGCCGGAATGGCCAGATTGGGCCCCACGGCCGTAATTTTGTCGCCGCTGACCAGAATGATTTGGTTGGTAAGCAGCTTGCCGCTTACCACGTCCACCAGCCGCCCGGCGCGGATGGCCGTGGTGGTGGGCGCGGGGGCCGGCACCTGGGCCGCAGGGGTTTGGGCCGAAGTGGCCCAGGAAACGGCTAAGCCGAAGGCAAGTAGGAGTTTTTTCATAAGTCAGGATTGGCAGGAAAAATGGCGGCCGCGGCCGACAGCGCGCGCAGGGCCCCCAGGGCGCGGTCGGCGTCGGCGCGGGCCACAAATAAATGGTCGTGGTGGTAAGCGGCCACCACGTTGCAGCTGATGTTTTCCGCCGCCAGGGCCCCGGCCACGGCGGCCGTTAGCCCCACGGCGGCCAGCGACGAATGCACCGTCAGCGTTAGCCAGGCGGCTACGTAGTCGTAGGAGAAACCGTGGGCATCGGCCGTGGCGCGGGGCAGGACCAGCGTCAGGCCCTCGGCCTCGCGGAACCAGCCCAGGGCCCCCGTCGGCACCGCAGTGCCGGGCGCCGCGGTGCAGAACACATAGTCGCCCGGATTCAGCGCAGGCTCCATGGCGGCCAGCAGGCGCGTCAGGTCGGTTTCGCCCGCCACCGTACTCATTCTGCCTCGCGGTTCACCGTGGCGGGGCTGAACGCTGGCACGCACACCGACCAGTATTCGCACTCTTCGTCGTAGGGGTTGGCGTAGCGCACCCGGGCCCCGCCCTTGATGAGCAGCGCTTGGCCGGCGCGCAGCTCCACGGTATCGCCGTCGATTTCGAACCGCTTGCGGCCGCGCACCACAATGGTGATTTCGTCGAACGTGGGCGTTTGATGCGGCTCGCTCCAGTGGGGCGGGGCCACCATGTGGGCCAGGCTGTAGGCGCCCGTGCCGGTGCTGGCGTGCCCCACGTGCTCCTCGATGAGCTTGCCGTCGGCGGTGGGCACCACGAAGGGTGCGGGGTTGAGAACGTAGCGTTTTTCGGGGAGCATCGGGTACTTAAATAAAGCGCGGAGAGGGCCGGTAAGGCGTTAGCTTTTCAGTTTATCCAGCCATTCGAAGAGGCGGGAATGGTATTTCCAGACGAAAAAGTACGGCGTTTGGGCGGCCCCGAACCGCACCCGCACCCGCGCGACGCCCGGCAGCATGCTGCCCTCAAAATCGAAGCAGTTGAGCCCCAGCACTTCGCTGGCGTAGCGGATGCACTCCCAGGCCAGCAAAATGCCCGCGCCGCTGGCCCGCAACGCGGGGTCGTCGCCGGCCACGTGGTAGTAGGCCGTGGTGGCGTCCCAAATCAGGTACGCCACCGAATGCACCCGGCCCTGGGCATCGACGGCAAAAAACAGCTGCCGGGCCCCCTGCGCCGCCAGGGCCCCGTCGAGCCGCCGGAACTGTGCCTCCGCGTACGGCACTGCCAGGCCCTGGCGCACAAAGCTCAGCCGGTTCACTGCCCAAAAGACCGCCAGGCCCAGGTCGTGCACCACGCGCACCTTCTGCCGGGCCTGCCGAATGTCGCGCCGGATGCCCGCGCTCAGCCCGGCCTCCACCCGCGCTAGGTCGCGCAGGGGCCCCAGGCGGTAGGTGTAAGCAGTGGTCTGGCCGAAGCCCTGCCAGCGCAGCGGCAGCCAATTGGCGAGCGTGGGGTAGCAGTTCTGTTTGAAGGCAGCCAGCGGCGGCAATTGGGCCAGCAGCGCCGCCAGCACGGCCGGCTCGCGGCGCGGGTCGGCGCGCAGTTCGGGCAGCAGGTAGGGCCCCAGCCACTTCACAAAGGCCGGCATGGTGGCGTAGCGCCAAGGGCCCCGCTGCTTGTGGAAATAGGGCCACGCGGCCACCACGCGGCCGTTTTCGCGGGCCAGCACGGCGTCCCAGGCGCCGCCCTCGGCGCAGGCGTCGAGGTACCATGGCTGGGCAAATACCGGCAAGTCGGGCGCAGTGCAGCAGAAGGCGCGGTAGTCGGCGTGGGCGGGCATGGGGCGGGGCAGGGAAGCGAAAATACGCGCCTCCGGGTGCAGAGCCATAAAATTTGTTCATTACCTCAACCCTCGCCGCGCCGTAGCGTATTAGGCTCAAAGACGCTCTGCTGGGGGCCCTTGCCTACAGCTTCTTTCCGATTCTTTCACTTTCTTTTACCTCCTCCCCATGTCGTACCACGAAGAAGAAAACAACTCCGGCAAAATCCTCCTCGCCGCTCTCGCCGGTGCTGGCGCTGGCATCATCGCCGGCATTTTGTTGGCCCCTGATAAAGGCTCGGCTACCCTCGAAAACTGGAAAGGCGCTGCCACCAAGTACACTGGCCAATTGGGCGAGCAAGCCACCAAATTAGGTGCAGACCTGGAGGACAAGTTTAAAGAGTATTCGGGCAAGCTCGAAGACCTAACCGGTGCCGGTGGCCTGCGTCTGCAAGGCAATTGGAACGACCTAAAGGGTAGCTTAAAACAGCAGTACGCTCAACTCACTGACGATGACTTGACCTACACCGAAGGTAAAGGCGACGAGCTCGTGGGCAAATTGCAAGACAAACTCGGCAAAGGCAAAGCCGAAATCATTAAAATGTTGAACGACCTGAAAGCCTAGTGCTCTGGGTTTAGTTAATTTTAAAAGCCCTGTGCCACCCGGCACAGGGCTTTTTTCATCGCTGATTAATTATTTTTTGCTGCTATGAAAGACGACAACGGCAAAGTGATTTTCTCATTGCTGGCCGGTGCCACGGCCGGCATTGTGGCTGGCTTGCTGCTAGCCCCCGAAACTGGCGATGAGGCCCGTTCTCAAATAAAGGAATCGGCCACTAAGTGGGCCGACGACCTAAAAAAGCGCGCCCAGCGGGCAATGGGCAAAGTTCCCAAGGGCCCCACACCCGGCACTGACGACCAAGCCGCCGCCGATGTCCTCCTGCGCTCGATGAGCAACGAGTCGGCCCAAGCCCTTGACTAAGCGGGTGCTGCAAAATGTAGCAGCAGTGCTGCAACCTTAGTTTAGCGACCGCGCAAAACCCACTACAACAGCTTTAAAAGAAGGCTGCTCGCGCTATTCGTAAAGTTGTGGGTCGTGACAATTTCTATTGAAGCTGATTAATCATTTCAGTAGTAAAAGCAAACGTGCCCATTGCAAACTTCCCATAACCAAAGCCACCTTCATTGGTCAAGCTGACGTAAAAAGGCCCGCACGATTCGTCGTGCGGGCCTTTTTCATGCTTCGTGCCGCGGTTAGTCCAGTTTTTCAGCCTTCATCTGGGGAAAGAAGAGTACATCCTGGATAGAGTTTGAGTTGGTCATGATCATGCTCAGGCGGTCGATGCCAATGCCCAGGCCGGCCGTGGGCGGCATTCCGTACTCCAGGGCCCGCAAGAAGTCCTCGTCGAGCACCATGGCCTCCACGTCGCCGCGCTTGCCCAGTTCCAACTGCTCTTCGAAGCGCTTGCGCTGATCGATGGGGTCGTTCAGCTCGGAGAAGGCGTTGCAGATTTCCTTGCCGTTGCAAATGGCCTCGAACCGCTCCACCAAGCCCGGGTGGTCGCGGTGCTTTTTGGCCAGCGGCGACATTTCCACGGGGTAATCGGTGATGAACGTGGGCTGGATGAGCTTGGGCTCTACGTACTCGCCAAAGATCTCGTCGATGATTTTGGACTTGCCCATGCTAGGGTCCAGCTTCACGTGCAGCTGGTCGGCGGTAGCGCGTAGGGCCGCTTCGTCCATCGCCCCAATGGCGTGGCCAGTGAACTTCTCAATGGCCTCGAACATCGTCAGGCGCTGCCAAGGCCGCCGGAAGTCAATAACGTTTTCGCCCACCTGCACCTCGGTTTTGCCGTGCAGCGTCAGGGCCACGCGCTCCACCATTTCCTCCACCAAGTCCATCATCCAATTGTAGTCCTTGTAGGCCACGTACAGCTCCATCTGTGTGAACTCGGGGTTGTGGAAGCGCGACATGCCCTCGTTGCGGAAATCCTTGCTGAACTCGTACACGCCGTCGAACCCGCCCACAATCAGGCGCTTGAGGTACAGCTCGTTGGCGATGCGGAGGTACAGTGCCATGTCCAGCGTATTGTGGTGTGTTTTGAAGGGCCGCGCCGCCGCGCCGCCGTACAGCGGCTGCAAAATCGGCGTTTCTACCTCCAAGTAACCCTTGTCGTTCAAGAAGTTGCGCATGGATTGCACCAGCTGTGTCCGCTTGATGAACGTGTCGCGCACGCTGGGGTTTACCACCAAGTCCACGTAGCGCTGGCGGTAGCGCTGCTCGGGGTCGGTGAAAGCGTCGTAAACAACTTTTTCGCCGGTTGCCTCGTCCACTTTTTCCTTCACCACGGGCAGCGGGCGCAGGGCTTTGGCCAACAATTTTAGCTCCGTCACGTGGATGGACGTTTCGCCCACCTGCGTCACAAACACGTGGCCCTTTACGCCAATGAAATCGCCCAAATCGAGCAGCTTCTTGAACACGTTGTTGTACAGCGTTTTGTCCTCGCCAGGGCAAATTTCGTCCCGGTTGATGTAGAGCTGGATGCGGCCTGAAGTGTCCATCAACTCCGCAAAAGAAGCTTTGCCCATTACGCGCTGCGACATCAACCGGCCCGCCAGGCTCACTTCCTGGAAGTTGTTCAGCTCGGGGTGGTAGTTGTCGTGAATTTCCTTGGCGTAGAATGTCACGTCGAACAACTCCGACGGGTAAGCTTCCACACCTAGTTTCTCCAACTCTTCGAGTTTGTGGCGGCGTTGGAGTTCTTGTTCGCTTAAATGGACCACAGATTTAACGGATTTTAACGGGTTGAACAGATTTCTTGGGGATTCCCGCCTTTGGGGCTGGCGCGGTAGGGACAGTTTTTAACGCCGCATGTTTTTGGCTGATCCGAAGACAACGGCAAGAAACAAGCCCTGCCGCAAAAGTACGGCGCGAAAAAAGCCGCTCCGAATTGGAGCGGCCTTGCTGATAATCGCGATGCTAGCGAGGGCAGGTCTCCGAAACCTCTACCTCATAGCCCTAAGCGGCCATGCGGTAGCTGGGGGCTTCCACAGCCACTGCCGGGGCCGTGGGCGGAGTAGGAGCTAACACCGGCTCGACGCGGGTGCGCAACCGCTCCTGCACGAAGCCAGCCTGCAAGTGCGCCGGTAGCTCGGCCACCAACTGGCGGTAGCGCTCCAGGCCTAGGGCTTTGGCTACGTACGTTTCGTGGATGCCATTGAGGTAGCTCACGATGTTAAGCAGTGAAGTGTGGAACAGCTTGAAGTCAATGTCAGCTTCCACGTAGCGCTCAATTTCGCGGCTGCTTTGCGAGATGCGCAGGCGGCCCAGCAAGTCAAAGATGGTGGTATAACCCAACCGCCAAGTAATCTGCTGCCAATGCGCGGCGGTCCACTTGTCGAGGGGCCGGCCGGTTTTCTGACTGCGGATGGCCGTGTTGGGGTTGGCCTGCACCTGGGCGCGGGTCCATTGGGCCTTCATTTTGCGCGTAGTGCGCAAGAACTGGCCAATCTGAGCCTGGGCGTCAATCTCTTTGCTAGCAATATGTAATCCGGCCTTATAGCCCGCTAGCGGCAGCCGGTGAATGCTAAAGTCGCCGTATGCCCCTGCGGCGTAGAACGACACGGGGCGCGGGTAAGCGTTCTTTACTACCAACCGGCCCACTTCGCGGCGCACCAGTTGGTTGTTGTTGCTGCGCACACCAGTGGTATACAAAAAGGCTTGCAGCCCAGAAAGAATGGCGTGGTAAGCCTGCGGAAACGTCCAATGCAGGGCGTTACGCAAAAAATTATCGTCGCCCAACTCGGCCGTGGCGCGCAGGGCGTACTCTGTGCTCCAGCACGTGTGTAGTAGCTTGGTTAGGGCCCCCACGTCGGCGTCGCCCAAATCGGCCGCGTGGTTGCGGAAGAACGGCAAATGCTGCAACCCCCCCAGTGCATCATCGCTTTCCTGGATATGGTAATTGATGGCAAAAAAATAATTCAGAAAGACCTGCGCTGGAATGGATTTGCGCCAAGCCTCGTCGGCTACCAGTTGCTGCGGCTCAGGGGCCCCCAGGTCGGTCTGCGGGATGAGCGGAATGATGCGGGTTTCTTCTTGCGTCGTCATACCGGATAAACACTTTCAAACAGCTTTTTAGTTGCCTATTTACTAAATATTTTACTAATCTATTCTGTTTAGTATTGTGTTGATTAATAAAGATTTATACAATAAAAACGAAAACTTCAACAAATATTTTTAAAAGGCTGATTTGCTAACGAGTATAGCAGTTGAAAAAATGCATAAAAAAGCCCTCAACCGCGAGGTCAAGGGCTTTGAAAACGATAGGAACAGAGGGCCCTACAACTGATCTTCGATGATCGAAACGGCTTCACCGATGATAATGTCCTTCTTAAGATTTTTAGTGAAGCGCTGGTCGCGATTGATCTTTACCGTATCGCCGTTGGCAGCTTGCACATCAGCGCGGAGGGGTGAAAAAGCTAAGGCCGTAGTAGCCTTCTGGGCAGCGTCGTACTTGTCAGCTTCCACTTTGTTCTGGCGTTGCTTGGTGCGGTACGTCACTAGGTTTAGCGACTCAACCGACTCTTTCTTACGGGCGAGCATCATCTGGCTGGTTTCGGTCATCACGTTGAAGCCAGGGCTGGCTGCCACGCGGGCCTTGCTGGCCGCGCGCAGCTTGTCGTAGGCTGGTTGGGTATTCCAAGAGCGGTAACGGGCGGGGGCAATCTCGTCCCATTTCAGGGGGTAGTCCGAGCCTTTTTCTCCCTCCTCCAAGTACGAGTACATGTCGGGCAATACAATATCCGGCACCACGCCTTTAAACTGGGTCGAGCCGCCGTTCACTCGGTAAAATTTTGAAGTAGTGAACTTCAACGAGCCAAATGGCTTAAGGCTGTTCAACTCGTTCGGCAAGCTCTCATCCAAGTCTACAATGCGCTGCACAGTGCCTTTGCCGTAAGTGCTAGCCGAACCCACGATAACGGCGCGCTTGTAATCCTGCATGGCCGCGGCTAGGATTTCCGAAGCGGACGCGCTGTATTTATTCACCAAGATGACTAGGGGCCCGCTGTACTGCACCTGCGGGTCTTTGTCTTCTAGCACTGTAGTACGGCCGCGGCCGTCACGAATCTGCACAATGGGGCCACTGTCGATGAATAGCCCCCCCATGTCCACTGCATCATTCAGCGAACCGCCGCCGTTGTAACGCAGGTCCAAGATTACGCCTTTTACACCCTCCTGGTTCATTTTGGCTAACTCCTTCTTCACGTCCTGGGACGAATTAGGGCTGCCATCGTTATTAAAATCAGCGTAGAACGTTCGCAAATCCAAGTAGCCAAACTTCTGATTTTTATCAGTAATAGCGGCCGAACGAGCATACGCCTCGTCGTTGATTACCACGTCGCGGATAATGGGTACTACTTTGGTAGTACCATCGGGCTTGCGTACTGTGAGGCGCACTTCCGATCCTTTTTTTCCTTTGATAAGTGTCACGGCCTTCGTAATGCGCCAGCCCTCAATGCTCACTGGCTCGGCGGCACCCTGGGCCACGCGCAAAATGGCGTCGCCTTTCTTCAGTTCACCTTGCCGAGCCGAAGCCGAGCCAGGAAGAATATCTTCAATGTAAATCAGACCGTCCTTTTCTCGCAGTTGGGCCCCGATACCTTCGAAGCGGCCGGTAAGTTGATAATCAAAGTCTTCCTTGGCCTTGGGGGCAAAATAGTCGGTGTGTGGGTCATAGGTGTTAGCAATGACGTTGGCATAATTGGCCAATTGCTCATTTGCGTCCACGTCCAATAGGTCAGCGAATTGATCATCGTAGGTTTTCAGCACCCGCTTGCGAGCTTCAGCCTCCATCTGGGCAGGCGTACGCACTGGTTCAGGGGCCGTGGGGGCTTTGGCGTTGGCCGCCGAAGGGGATGCGGTAGCAGCCGAAGGCTTGGCCGTCTTGGCTTTTTCCTGAGCGTCCATCATTTCCGATACCCGGCTCAGGGTTTCAAATTTCAGCATTTTGCGCCACAACTCGCGCTGAGCAGCTTTATCGGTTGGCCAAGTGGCCTTTTCAAAATCTGTTTGAAAAGTTTCGCTTGTTGTGAAATCAAAAGGCTTGGCCAAGATTTCGTGGTAGAGTGTCTGCATTTCCTTCACCCGCTGGGTCATCAACTGGGTGCTAAGGTCAAAGAAATCGCGCCGGCCCGTTTTCACCTCGTCATCGATGTCGCTTTGGTAGCGGCGTAAGTTCTCTATGTCGCTGGCCAGCAGAAAGGTCTTGCGATAGTCGTCCCGCTTTAACGATAAATCGAACACCCGCTTGGAAAACGTATCGTCCAACTTCTCGGGTTGGTAGTGGGCACTATTAAGGCCCTGCACCATGGTGCCAATAAGGACTTGCTCCTTAGTAGGGCCTGCCGCTGTGTTGCGGCGAAACAATCGGTACGAGGCCAAGACAAATACCGCCATCACTAGGAAGGCATACAGTCCAATTTTTAGGCGAGGAAATGACATCAGCGAAGAGAAAACGATAGAAAAATCAAATATACGCGAAATCATCAGCGGCTTTGCAGTGCAGCTGCTTGCTTTCCAAACGCCCCCAATAGGCGAATAAGTGCCCCGTCCCAGCCAACTAAAAATCTTCATTAGCTGTACGTAAAGGCAATTTTTGCGGATGCCATGGCGCAATAAAAAAGGCCCCTCCTGTTGAGGGGCCTTTTTCTTACGACAGTACTATATGAAAACTAGTACCGGTAAATTTTGTCGCCATTGTTACGACGGAACTCGTCCTCAAAGTATTTGGCATCTTCAGCATTGCGGGGTTTCACACCCATCACAATGCCGCCGTTATTAACGCTTTCTTCGTACTCAGCGGCGTGTTCTTCGGGAATGCCTGAGCCTACCAAAGCCCCTACCAAACCGCCCGTGAGGCCCCCAGCTCCGGCCCCAGCTAATGCGGCGGCCAGCGGACCAGCAATAATCAAACCTAGACCAGGCAATGCCACCGAAGTACCAATGGCCGCAATGGCTCCAATAATGGCTCCAGCGGTACCACCGATGGCCGAGCCTACGCCCGCGCCCTCCATGGCTTTGTCGCCTAAATCCGTATGGGCAGTATCGTTGCCGAAGTGCGCTTTGCGGGTTTCATCCGACATAAGCAAGTTCACATCGTCTTTGCTATAGCCGCGCGAATGCAATGAATTGTAGGTTTTTTCGGCGCTTTCGCGGTCACGAAAAATACCACTCATAGTACTGCCCTCAGTGTAGCTGTTGCCAGCCGAGTCAGTGCCATAAGAAGTATCAGTGCTGGTGCCAGCGGCAGAATCAACACCGGTGCCGGCGTTGTAGCTTGAACCCTCGTTGCTTAAGCCTGTGCTATTGCCCATGCCCGTGCCCGTGGTAGCCGAGCCGTAGTTAGCGCCAGCGCCAGTGCCTGAATTTTGCGGGTTGTTTGAATCGTTGGTGTTCATGGTAGCGTGGGAATTGTAGGTGAAGGAAAATCGGGCCCCGGCATAGCCGCAAGCCGCGTTTGTAACGGGGCAGCCCCGTGGGGGGTTGCGTTGCCCTTCACTGTTCGCTGCGCGAGCGCTCCTCAACTACTCCAAAGCTGGACGGACTCACGCGAACTTTTGAAAATTGGCGTCATCGAGCCAAAAATCCCGGCACGTGCGCACCAAAGTCTTTAAAAACTCCTCGTCTTGCTTAAGAGTGCGCCACTCACCCATGCCGAGTTTTTCGCACAATTTGTAAAAGTTGTCGCCTTGGCCCTTCGAGCCGGGCACTTTCACCAAGCAGCTCAGCGGGGGCCTGCCTTCAGCGTGCTCCGTGGCAGATATTTCCGCGAGCATTTCATTCAGGCGCGACTTTTCGTGGGAAATGTCGAGGTTCAAGCCTAGTTCAGCTTCCTGCACCAGGGTGAGGTAACTGGCAGTGCCAGTTTGCTGGCGGGCGTAACGGATGAGGTAGGTGCGGATGCGACCAGTCATGGTAAACAAAAAGGGGGCAGCCTGTACGAATGAAAACAGAAGGCCGGCGCGCCAGCCCATAAAAATAGCCGAACCGGGTGGTGCCACCCTTAGCAGGAATATGGCACCACGGTTCGGAAACGGAGCGGCCGAACGATTCCGGCCGCGACCGGCGCATTATCATAGGCAATTGTAGTGCCAAGCTATACACTGAGGCCTTGCTACCGGCCTTGGCGGCGGCGCAGTTCGCGCTGCACCAACAAAAATTCGCGACTGCTTTGGCCGGCGATGGCCGTATTTTCATTGGCGCGGCGCAGTAGGTACGGCATCACAGACTCTATGGGACCATAGGGTAAGTACTTGGCTACGTGATAGCCCGCGTGCGCTAGGTTATAGCTGAGGTTGTCGCTCATGCCGTAGAGCTGAGCAAACCAAACGCGCGCATCGCTTGGCGCCAAGCCCGCTTCCTGCATCAGTTGCGTGAGCAGCAGTGAGCTAGCTTCGTTGTGGGTACCGGCGCAAAAGCTAATGCAGGCCACGTGCTGCACGCAGTAGCGCAGGGCCTCGTTATAAAGGTCGTCGGTAGCTTGCTTGCTGGGGTTGATGGGCGTGGGGTAGCCGCGCTGCCGAGCCACACGCGCTTCTTTTTCCATGTAGGCGCCGCGCACCAGCTTGGCGCCCACGCAGTAGTTTGCTTGGGCCCCCGCGTCATGGGCAGCTTGCAGCGCTTCCAGGCGGTCGTGCCGGTAGAGTTGGTACGTGTTCCACACAATGGCTTGCTCGCGGTTGTATTTGGCCATCATTTCGTCGGCCAGCGCGTCGATGGTGCGTTGGAACCAGCTTTCTTCAGCATCGACAAACAGCCGGATGCCGTACTGGTGGGCCCGGTTGCAGAGGGCTTCCACGCGGGCTACGGCGCGGGCGTGGGACGCTTGCTCGGCAACAGTGAGAGCCTGCCCTGCCTGAATTTTCTCTAAGATGGCCGCACTGGCCACACCCGTCACTTTGAACACCGAAAACGGGATGTGCGCCGAGCGGTGCGCTTCCTCGATGGTGGCCAGCAACTCGTCGCGGGTGCGGTCGTAACTGGCGTCGTTGCCCTCGCCTTCCACCGAGTAATCGAGAATGGTGCCGATGCCGTAGCGCCCCAAGGCGGCCACCACTGGGCGGCATTCGGCAACGGTTTCGCCCCCACAGAATTGCTCAAAAATGGAGTGCTTGATGAGAAACTTAGTGCCTGGTAAACCCCATTTTAACGCGGTTTGCATCAGACCACTGCCAGTTCTCACGAGGCCGTTGTTGTTCATGGCGGCGAACAACCCGTACGTTTTGCGCAACTGGGCGTCCGATTTAGCCGCAAAGGCAATCTGGGTGTTGTCGAACGAAACGGGAGAAGGCAGGGTGGGAGCGGTCATACAATAGTAATTACGGCGGGTACCCAAGGGCCCCAGTAGGTGCGAAGTTAGCCGCTAAACAACAGCCTGGGAGCCGAACGTTTCGTAGGCAGGGCCCCATCTTTGTGATTACATGGAAACTACTGCTTCTCCTACTACTTTTTTTACCCGTTTGCTGGCCCGCAAGGGGCGTCCGCTCCTCATCGCTGGGCCCTGCTCGGCCGAAACCGAGGCCCAAACCCTGGCCACCGCCCGCGGTGTGCAGGCGCTGGGCAACGTTGATTTGTTCCGGGCCGGGGTGTGGAAACCGCGCACCCGCCCGGGCTCGTTCGAAGGCGCCGGATCAGCAGCTTTGCCGTGGTTGCAACGCGTGACGCAGGAGACGGGCCTGTCCGTGGCCATCGAAGTGGCTACCCCGCGCCACGTAGAGAAGGCCCTGGCCCACGGCATCAACGTG
The DNA here is from genome assembly GCA_050954665.1 of Janthinobacterium lividum. GTDB lineage: Bacteria > Bacteroidota > Bacteroidia > Cytophagales > Hymenobacteraceae > Hymenobacter. The sequence goes on along the minus strand of JBPBPC010000037.1, from coordinate 240,671 downwards.
CTCTGGATTGGGGCCCGTACCACCGTCAACCCTTTTGCGGTACAGGAACTGGCCGACGCGCTGGCCGGCACTGGCGTGCCGGTGATGGTAAAAAATCCCGTGAACCCCGACGTGTCACTATGGGCGGGGGCCCTGGAACGGTTGGCCCGCGCCGGTATCACCGATTTGGCGGCCATCCACCGCGGGTTTAGCACGTTTGCGCCCAGCAAGTATCGCAACCCGCCCACTTGGATGCTGGCCATCGAGTTGAAAACCCGCTTTCCGCACATTCCGCTCATATGTGATCCTAGCCATATGGCCGGCCGGCGCGACCTGCTCTTGCCCCTCGCCCAAAAGGCGCTGGACTTGGATTACGACGGCCTCATTATCGAAACCCATCCCGACCCCGACCACGCCCTCAGCGACGCCGAGCAGCAGGTGACGCCGGCCCAGTTGGGCGAAATCTTCAGCGCGCTGAAGTACCGCCGCCGCTCCTCCAGCAACGAAGACTACCAGGCCAAGGCCGACGAGCTACGCCAAAAAATGGACGTGGCCGACCGCGAAATAGTAGAGGCGCTAGCCCGCCGCATGGCCCTAGTGGAAGAGTTGGCTGAATACAAGAAAGCCAACGACGTTAAAATCCTTCAGTTCGGCCGCTGGAAGGAAATCTTCGCGACTCGCTCGGCTTGGGCCGAAACGTTGCATCTGAACAAAGATTTCGTGGGTGAGCTTTACAAGTTAATTCACCTTGAAAGTATTCGCAAACAAACCGAAGTACTGAATGGTGGCCCTACCGAGGGGCCCTTGCACTTGGGCTTGGGCCCTGGGCTGTAATAGAAATTTAGTGATTGTTAGTAAAATTAGGCAAAAAAGGGCTGCTCAACTGAGCAGCCCTTTTCATGTGCTTCTTAAAATAGTGTTTAACTAATCAAGAACATCCCAGAAGATCTTTGTGTATTGAGTAACCCCAACTGGTATGTTAGCATTGTTCGTGCTTACTTCGGTTTGTGGGTACAGCAAGCGGGTAGGAAGCTTACCCGCAGTGGCTGCTTGTAGTGAAATCTTGAATTTTGGTTGCGCAGTACGGCGGTAATCGTCCCACGCCTCTGTGCTAGCAATCGTGTTCTCAGCCAAGTATTTCTGATAGAGAATTTTATCCGTCTTACTTACGGCCCGAGGAGTGGTAAGCGGGGCGGTGGTTGCAGCGGTTCCCTCAGGTACGGTGGTCGTGGCCGCGTCCCAATCAACTAAGCCGTTGGCAGTGTTAGCAGCAATGTATGCTGCGTATTGGGAAGACCCGTTGGCAGAAGCAGAAGCAGCTAGTGTGGCCGGAGTGGTGCTGCCGTCCCGATAAGTCGTGATAAACGAAGATTGGATGCCATCCAGGTAATCCTGCTTAGCATTGCCGTTGGTTATCAAATTCCGGGCTTCCGCTTCAGCCTTTGAAAAAAGATGCTCAGACAAAAGCATCAGCACCGTCGGAGCGGTAGCGCTGCGCAGAAAAGTGCCGCCTTGTAGGAGGCGCGAACCAACCGTAGCGCCGTCCGTGGGGTCAAACTGCGGAGGCAATGCCTCACCTAGGTCGGTCCCCGTGTATCCCGCCGTAGCAGTAGTTGTGCCTGGTATGTTTCTTTGGCCAACCCGGTATAGTTGCGTAATGCGCTGGTCGTTGTTGGCTTGGTACTGGTTGATGATGTAATTGGTGGGTAAAATGTAGCTGTATTCCGATTGTGCCCGCGTAGCACCTGCGGCAAACCCATACCGGTCGTAGAAGGGGTTTTGCTGGTTGGTATTAGCCGTGTAAGTGGGCTGTACTACTACGTCTGTCGTAATAAACCCATCGGTGGCGGTTTGCAAAGCAGCCATTTCCGTTGCCACATAGGTATTCAAGGCTGCGTCGTTGGTCGACGACTCGCGCAATAGAATCCGTAGGCGCAGGCTGTTAGCAAACCGTTTCCATCTGATCATGCCGGCAGCGCCACCGTTGAATACCACATCCTCGTTGCCAACCACGGGAGCAGTTGCAGGCGCTGCATTGATGTCCGAAATAGCACCTTTCAACTGGACAATTAGATCTTTGTAAATGTCAGCCGCTTTATCGTAAGTAGGAACGGTATTTCCAAGCCCCTGCAGTGCGTTCGTATAAGGAATGTCGCCGTATTCATCCACTAACAACAAATAGTTGTAGACCTTCATGATGCGGGCAATGGCTGCGTGGTTAGGGTAGGCAGTTGCACCCTGCTGCTGAATGATGTTGTAATCATTCAAGTTGTCATAGGTATTATTCCATAGGGATTGGTAATAGGTGCTGGAATACGTGTAGGTGCGCTCCGATGAGAAACCGCTAACGGTGCCCGACTTGCCCCAAAAACCAGCTACAAAACTAGAGTAAGTGTTGTAGTTATTGCCTGCGGAGACACCACCCGTGTAATTGGCAGCCGTAGTAACTAACGCATTGGCCAGCAGAGCGTCAGGCGTTACCGAAGTAGAGGTGTTGGGATTGGCGTTAATGTCGAGAAAATCCTTGCAGCCAGTTGCTGCAGTCGTAAGCGACGCTGCAATTAGAAGTCTAAAAAGTGATTTCATATTAAGCTAGATTAAAGGGTTACGTTGATGGTAGCCCCGTAAAACTTGGTAGGAGGAGTTTGCAAAACAGTGTTGATACCAACAGCATTGCTACCAACAGCCGTACCACTGAATTCAGGATCGGTATAGATGTTCTCTTTGGGCACCCAGGTAAAGATGTTGCGGCCAAAAAGATTCACCGAAGCGCCCTTTATTAAGCCGAATTTTGACACCAAAGCAGTTGGGACAGTGTAGCTCAACGAAACCTCGCGTATTTTAAAGAACGTGCCCGAGGTAACGTAGTTTTCCGCTACACCCGTGTTCCAAGTGGGGGTGTTGGCCCAAAACTCAGAACCGCCGGGCGTCAGGCCCGAAGTGTTGGGCACATAGGTCACACCGCCATCATTCGATATTGCTGAATTGGGATATACGAAGTCTTGACGGCCGAATTGCGTGCTACGAGTGCCCCCGCCCGTAAAGTCGAGGTTTTCACCAATGGTGTTATACACCACATAGCCCGTGCGGAGTTCGCCTTGCCCAGCCAGCGTAAGGCCTTTGTAGGTGATGTTGGCATTGAAGCCGTACTTATACTTCGGTTGCGTATTGCCAAAATTCTTGGTGTCAGCAGCAATCTGAGGAGCATAACGAACCAGCGTAGCGTCGTTCGGGTCGTTAACCCGCGCCATTATCACCTGGCCCTGAGGAGTACGTTGGTAGTAAGTGCCTACCAGCGAAGGAAAGGATTGGCCAGCAATTGCGTACAAATCAGCGTTAGTAGTTTGCCCGCTGGCGCCACTGCCCGCCAGCACTAGCTGCGGCAGGCCGCCCGGTAGCGAAATAACCTTGTTGTTGTTGTAGTTAAAGTTGCCGCCAACCGTAACGCTGAAGCCGTTATCAAGGCGAATTGGCGTGATGTTCAGGTCAAACTCAATGCCTTGGTTTTGCACCTCGCCAGCATTAAGCAAATAGGTTTGGTAACCGGAAGCACCGGAGATGGTCGTGTTGACCGTTTGGTTGGTGCTTTTCTGGCTGTAGTAGGTAGCAGCAGTCGAAATCCGGCGCTTAAGGAAGCTAAGTTCGATGCCCGTTTCAATGGACCGCGTATTTTCCGGCAGCAAGCCGGGCTGAACCAGTTGACCGCCCGCAGTGAACGAAGCCCGCGAAGGGAAGGGAAAGCCTAAGCCCTGAGGATAGGTAGAAGCCAGCTGGTAGGCCCCCCCCGTGTTGTACACACCGTTTACCGTAGCGCCCGACAGGTTAACTTGGCTCACCTTCGAGATACCGCCCCGGAGTTTGCCATAATCCAACCAAGAAACATCTTTGAGGGCCGGAATAGCGTTGGTAAAAATGAACGATGCGTCGACTGCGGGATAAAAGAAGCTGCGGTTGCCGGGATCCAGAATAGAAATATTATCGTTACGGCCCGAACCGTGCAGGTAAAGGAAATCCTTGTAGCCCAAAGTTAGGTCAGCGTAGAAAGCATACAAGCGGGTTTGGGCGCGAGCGGCTCGGCCGTCCAAGTTGCCAATGCGGTTTTGCAGGTTGAATACGCCCGCCGTTTCCGTAACAGGTACGGCCAGTGCGGTGGAAGCTACGTAGTCGTAGCGGCTATCCAACTGCTGCACGTTGTTGCCAACAATTGCTTGTACGGTAACATCGCCGAAGGTCTTGTCCATGCTGACAAACAAATCCGAGTTGATGCGCGTCAGGCTGCTGCTTAGGTCCTGCACAAAACCGGTGTAGCTGGTGATTTGCTTCGGAGACCCGGGAGCGAGCGAGAACTTGTTTTGCGTGCTCTCGTTCGATTGGCTAGTGGTGGTGGTACCCAAGCGGTATTGAACGCGCAACCAGTCGGTTACCTTGTACGACAAGTCAATATTGCCCTGCAGAGTATTTCGGCGGTCGATGGTGCGGTTAGCGTCAACGATGAAATAGGGGTTGAAGTAATAAGCATTGTAGTAACCGAAGCTCGGATCCGAGTACTTATCGCTCTGATAGTTGCTGTACGACGTGAGGGGAGCCATCACCGACGTATTGAACACGTTCCAGTACACCGATGTGTTGCGGTCCAAGTTCGAGGTAACGTCAGCCTTTTGCTGCGAATACAAAACGTTAAAGCCAACGTTCAAACGGCCCAACTCCCGCGACGCGTTGAAGCGAAAGCTGTTGCGGTCAAACTTGTCCTTGGGCACAATGCCGTTGTTGTGCACGTTTTGGTAAGAAGTGAAAAACTTGGTTTTTTCGTCTCCGCCCGAAAACGTCACGCCGTTCTGCATCTGGTAGCCAGTGTTGAAAAATGCGCGTTTTTCGTTAGGACGGGCCTCGTACGTTAACTGCTGAATGCTGCCGTCGGCCAGGGGTTGGCCGAAAGGCCGCACAGAACCGTCGAAGCGGGGGCCGTATTGCTGGTTTTCGAAGCCTTGGTATTGGTAGCCGTACCCCGAATCCACGGTGTTATCGGGCTTGAAGAAAATTCCAGCTTTAGCATTATCCGAGTTGTTGTACCAATCGGGGGAACCGGGCCCGAATTCGGTTTGGAACTTGGGCAAAAACGAAATCGACTCGGCCTGCGAGGTGTGCGAAAAAGTGACCTGAGGTGTGTTGCTGCCTTTTTTGGTGCTGATGATCAATGCCCCGTTAGAAGCTTGGGAGCCGTATAAAGCAGCTGCGTTGGCGCCTTTCAACACAGAAATAGCCGCGATATCATCGGGATTGAGGGCCCCCAGCACATCGTTCGTGGTGATAACGCCGTCGATTACAATGAGTGCTTCGTTGTTACCAGTCAACGAACGGCTGCCACGAAGCGTTACGCGCGGGGCAGAGTTGACGCTGTTGTTCAAGGTTTGAATCTGTAGGCCAGAAACTTTGCCAGCCAAGCCATTCGCTACATTGGTAACCCGGGCTTGGGTAAGCTCTTTGCTGTCGAGCGTAGCCGTGGCATAGCCTATCTCTTTTTGCTGCCGCTGAATGCCTAGCGCAGCCGTTACCACTACCTCGCCAAGCTCCTTAGCGTCGGGGGCCAGGGTTGCATTGATGGTAGCAGAGGTGCCGATAGGCTGGTCAATCGTTGTATACCCTACGAAGCTGAACGTAAGGGTAGTTGCCGTAGGTGGCACGCTCAGAACGAACGTGCCATCGCTGTTGGTCGATGTGCCGACGGTTGTGCCTTTGGCCAGCACCGTTACCCCAGGCAAGCCTTGGCTGTTGGTCCGGTCGGTTACCCGGCCAGAAATACTCCGATTCTGAGCGAAAGCCTGCTGCAACAGACTGGTCATCGCTAGAAGAAATAAGAGAGTAAACTTCTTCATATAAATGAAAAAAAGTGAGAAAAAAGAAGACTATGGCTATGAAACCTGATGGCAAATTATCATTTGTTTTTCATTCGAAGAGCAAATAAGATAAATTTATTAAATATTGCCTTTTGATTTATTAACTACTTTTTAAATTAATAGATTGAATGTCAAAAAGATAAAAACTCGGGGAGGCAAATAAACACTTGATAGACATAACGCGGCTTTGCCTAATTGCTTGCTAGATGTTGCGGCATGCTTTGGGAACATTGCCGGGTTTTGTGCTGACTTTTGCCGCATGAACGCCCCCGTTACCATTGGTCCTGCTGCTCTGGCTGAGCTGGCCGCTTACTTGCGCCGCCCAGCCTTTAGCCAGGTATTCGTGCTGGTTGATGCCAACACCGCCCGGTTGTGCCTGCCAACACTGGCAACCCAACTGCCGCCAGGCCACCGCATCGTTGAAATTCCCGCCGGTGAGGAATTTAAAACCCTCGCTACGTGCGGCTTGGTGTGGGACGCGCTTACCCGGCAGCAAGCCGACCGCCACGCGCTGCTGGTGAACGTGGGCGGCGGCGTGGTGACGGACCTGGGCGGGTTTTGTGGGGCCCTGTACAAGCGGGGGCTAGCCTTTGTGCAAGTGCCCACTACGCTGCTGGCGCAAGTAGACGCAAGTGTAGGTGGCAAGACAGGGATTGACTACCAAGGATTTAAAAACCATCTAGGGGTGTTTCAAGAGCCATTGGCAGTGTTTATTGCGCCAGTACTACTGGATACCCTTGACCCTCGCCAGTTGAAGGCCGGTTACGCCGAAGTGCTCAAGCACTGGCTGATTGCCGACGTTGACGCCTTTGAGCGGCAGCGCCGCTTGGGCTGGCTCACCGACGACTGGACGCCCATCATTCAAGAGTCGGTGGCGCTGAAGCAGCGCGTGGTGGCCAGTGATCCGCTCGAATCGGGGCCCCGCAAGCTGCTTAACTTTGGCCACACCGTGGGCCACGCCCTCGAGAGCTACCTTCTCACCCAGCCCGGCCGCGAAGTGCTGCACGGCGAGGCCGTGGCCGCGGGCCTGGTGTGCGAAAGCTGGCTTTCGGCGCAGCGCGGCCTGCTGAGCCCCGAAGAACTGGACCGCATCGAAACCTTTGTGTTCTCGGTATTCGACAAGATTCAGTTCGTGTTGCTTGAAACCGCGGCCATTGCCGGATTTGCGCGGCAAGACAAGAAAAACGCCGGCGGCGTCATTAACTGCACGCTGCTGCACGGCATTGGCCACGGCGTGTACGACCAACCCGTGACCGAAGCTGACATCGTGGCCGCGCTGCGCTATTACCACAATCTGTAGGGGCCTGCGGCTCACATTGCTAACCTTATATACAACACACCATCGACGCTTTTATTTCCCTCCGCTGGCCTGGGGGCCCCCTGCACGGCCTGGCCCACTTGCCCGCTTCCAAGAGCGAGGCCAACCGCGCCCTCATCCTGCACGCCCTAGCCGGCGGCGGCCAGCTTCGCAACCTGTCCGACGCCCACGACACCCAGCTGATGCAGGCCTTGCTGGCCGCTGCGCCTGGCACGGCCCAACTCAGCTCCGAAGATGCGGGCACCGTTATGCGATTCCTGACGGCCTACTTGTCGGTAATCGGCTGGCGGGGCGAGTTGACCGGCACGCCGCGGATGCAGGAGCGGCCCATTGCCGTGCTGGTGGGGGCCTTGCGCGAAGCCGGCGCCGAAATTACTTACGTAGCCAACGACGGGTACCCGCCGCTGCAATTGAATGGGTTTGCTCCGGCGGCGGCGGCCAATGCTGGGCCCACGTGCCTAAGCGTGCGCGGCGACATCAGCAGCCAGTACATCTCGGCCTTATTGATGGTGGGGCCCTACCTGCCCGGTGGGTTGGAACTGACCCTGACTGGCCCCATCGGCTCGCGTCCTTATATAGACATGACGGTGGCGCTGATGGCTCGCTTTGGGGCCCCGTGCCAGGCCAACGCCGACGCTACCCAGCTAACCGTGCCCGCGGGCCGCTACCAAGCCGCCGACTACGCGGTGGAAAGCGACTGGTCGGCGGCCAGCTACTGGTACGCGCTGGTGGCGCTGGGCCCCGTTGGCTCCGAGATTACGCTGCCGGGCCTGCGGCAACACTCGTTGCAAGGCGACCAAGCCATTGCCAGCATCATGGCGCATTTTGGCGTCGAAACCACCTACTTGCCCGCCGAGGAAGGCGTACAGCTGCGCCAGGGGCCCCGGCCGGCCAGTTCGGCAATTCTTCGCCTGGATTTCACCGATTGCCCTGACCTGGCCCAAACCGTGGCCGTGGTGGCCGCCGCTTTAGGTTTGCCAGTTGACATGACCGGTCTGGAAAGCCTCCGCATCAAGGAAACCGACCGCATCGCCGCCTTGCAAACCGAGCTGGCCAAGTTTAACGGCGACTTGCAAGAGGTGGAGGCCGGCGTGTTCCGGGCCGTGTCCGACGCCTTCCGGGTCGCGGGCCAAACCGTGGCTACCTACCACGACCACCGCATGGCCATGGCCTTCGCGCCGCTGGCGCTGCGGGGCCCCTTGGTGGTGGCCGCGCCGCAGGTGGTGCGCAAGTCGTACCCGCAGTTCTGGCGCGAGCTGGCCAGGGCCGGTTTCACCGTTGGCGAAGTTGGCTGAGGTAGGCCGCTGCGTGCAGCAGCCGGCTGCCGTACCAACTAAACATTTCGCCATCAACCAGCTGGATGCGGGCCGCCGGGCAAATTTCCTGGAGCTCAGCCACGTGTTTTTCTGTGAACGGGTACGGCTCGGACGACAGCCAGATGCGCTGGGGCGCGGCGCTGGCCAGTTGCGCCGGCGTAATCTCGGGGTAGCGCTCCAGGGCCTCAAACGCGTTGGCGAAGCCCGCCCGCCGCAGCAAGTCGTCGATGAAAGTGCCGGCCGCTGCGGCCATGTAGGGCTTGCGCCAGATAAGGTAAGCCACCGAACCCAGGTTCGGGGCCCCCGTGAGGGCCCCAAATCGCTCGGCAATGGTGGTAGCCAACGCAGCGGCCCGGGGGCCCTGGCCCGTAACCAAGCCCACTTGCTTAATCATGCGCAGGGCCCCCGGCAGGTCGGCCACGTCACTCACCCACACCGGATACTGCGTGGCCAACTGTTCAATGCCCGCTTGGTAATTCTCCTCTTTGTTGCCAATGATGAGGTCAGGCCGGCAGGCTGCTATTTTGGCAAAGTCAAAGTTTTTGGTACCGCCGATGACCGTTGCTTGCTGACGGGCCTCCGACGGATGAACACAAAACTTGGTAACCCCCACTACCCGTTCGCCCAAGCCCAGATCGAACAACAACTCTGTTTGGGACGGTACTAGCGACACGATGCGCCGCGGCGGGAACGGCACCACCACCCGCCGGCCCAATTGGTCGGTAACGGTAAGGGGTGTCTGAACCACGAACTTATCGGATTGGTCGGAAGCCACGAATCTTGGGGACAATTAATAGAAGATGAGATTTTTCTTAATTTCTTGTTCTCTAAGGTGTTTGAGGGGAGTTGCAACAAGAGAAAGGCCGCTTTTTAGCGGCCTTTCTCTTAACTCAGCAATTTGAACCGTTTCTAAAATTTCGCAATAATCGGCCAAGCCGATAAACCCGTGGTTTAGACGAAATACCGGAAATCGTGGCCATCCTCAATCCGCAGCAACGTTTCATAAATCAATTGAATCACGGCTTCCACGTCGTCCTTGTGCACCGTTTCCACGGTGGTATGCATGTACTTGAGCGGTAGGGAAATAAGGGCTGAAGCCACGCCTGAGCCCGAATAAGCAAAGGCGTCGGTATCGGTGCCGGTCGAGCGAGTGGCGGCGGCACGCTGGAAGGCAATGCCTTGCTCCTGCGCCGTGCGGATGACGAGCTCGCGCAGGTTGTTTTGTACGGCCGGGCCGTAGGTGATGACGGGGCCCTTGCCGCAGGAGATGTCACCGGCTGTCTTCTTGTCGTACATCGGCGACTGACTGTCGTGGGTCACGTCCGTCACGATGGCCACGTCGGGGTTGATGCGGTGGGCCACCATCTCGGCCCCGCGCAAGCCAATTTCCTCTTGCACGGCGTTCACCACGTACAGGCCGAAGGGTAGCGTTTTGCCGTTTTCTTTCAGCAAGCGGGCTACTTCGGCAATCATAAAGCCGCCCACGCGATTGTCGAGGGCCCGGCCCACGTAAAACTTGTCGTTCAGCACCGTAAACTCGTCCTCAAACGTGACGACCGAACCCACGTGGATGCCCATTTCTTCCACTTCGTCGGCGCTGGCGGCCCCACAGTCCAGAAACACGGTTTCGATGGTGGGGGCCTTGTCCTGCTCCGTTTTGCGCACATGGATGGCCGGCCAGCCGAACACCGCTCTCACAATGCCCTTGATGCCGAAGATGTTCACGCGCTTACTAGGGGCCACCAGCGGGTCGGAGCCGCCGTTGCGGCGCAGGTACAGGTAACCTTCCTTGCTGACGTAGTTAACGAAATAGGATATCTCGTCGGCGTGGGCCTCGATGACGACTTTGTACTTCGCTTCGGGGTTGATGACACCCACCACCGTGCCGTACGCATCGACAAAGTAGCTGTCGATGTAGGGCCTCAGATATTCCAGCCACAGCTTTTGCCCTTCTTGTTCGAAACCGGTGGGAGAAGGATTGTTGAGGTATTTCTGAAGAAAATCGAACGATTCGGGACGCATAAGAAACTGGTTTCCAAGTACTGGCAGCAAAATTAGCCGGCAGGATTAAGTAAAGGCCAAAAATTTTGCGCAAAAGCCATCTTTCAAATATAGAGCGCAGTCGAGGCTAGCAAATGCCGAACTACAACGGAATGTTTCCGTGCTTCTTGCGTGGCAGCGTATCTACCTTATTTTCAAGCATTTTAAATGCGCGAATGAGCTTCTGCCGGGTTTGCGAGGGCAAAATCACTTCGTCCACAAAGCCGCGGTGGGCGGCGCGGTAGGGCGTGGCAAACTTCTCTTGGTAATCAGTCACTTTTTCCTTGAGCTTGGCGGCGGGGTCAGGGGCGGCCGCGATTTCGCGCTTGAAGATGATTTCGGCGGCGCCCTTGGCGCCCATCACGGCGATCTCGGCGGTGGGCCAGGCAAAGTTGAGGTCGGCGCCGATGTGCTTGGAGTTCATCACGTCGTAGGCTCCACCGTAGGCCTTACGGGTGATAACAGTGATGCGCGGCACGGTGGCCTCGCAGAAGGCGTAGAGCAATTTAGCGCCGTTGGTGATGATACCGCGCCACTCCTGGTCGGTGCCGGGCAGGAAGCCGGGCACGTCTTCCAGCACCAGCAGCGGGATGTTGAACGAGTCGCAAAACCGTACAAAGCGCGCCGCCTTGGCGCTGGCGTTGATGTCGAGCACGCCGGCCAGCACCGCCGGTTGGTTGCCCACAATGCCCAGGCTGCGGCCCGCCAGCCGCGCGAAGCCCACCACAATGTTCTCGGCAAAGCGCTGGTGCACTTCCATGAACGAGCCATCGTCCACCAGGCCCTCAATCACTTCGCGGATGTCGTAGGGCTGGTTGGCGTTGTCCGGAATAATGGTGTCAAGCGCTGGGCGGCTTTCGTCGCCCGGGGCCGCGTAGGGCTGGGCAGGCGCCGTTTCCTCGCAGTTTTGGGGCATGTAGCGCAGCAACTGCTTGAGCTGCTGGATGCACACTACCTCGTTGGCCGCCGTGAAGTGCGTGACGCCGCTCTTGGTGCTGTGGGTGCTGGCGCCGCCCAGTTCTTCGCTGGTCACGTTTTCGTGGGTCACGGTTTTCACCACGTTGGGGCCCGTCACGAACATGTAGCTGGTGTCCTCCACCATCAGGATAAAGTCGGTGATGGCCGGCGAGTACACCGCGCCGCCCGCGCAGGGCCCCATGATGGCCGAGAGCTGCGGCACTACGCCGCTGGCCAGCGTATTTTTATAGAAGATGTCGGCGTAACCGCCCAGGCTCACCACGCCTTCCTGGATGCGGGCCCCGCCCGAGTCGTTCAAGCCAATCACGGGGGCCCCATTTTTCAGGGCCAGGTCCATGATTTTCACGATTTTCTCGGCGTGGGTTTCGCTCAGCGAACCGCCGAACACCGTGAAATCCTGCGAAAACACGTACACCAGCCGGCCGTGCACCGTGCCGTAGCCCGTCACCACGCCGTCGCCGAGGTAGTGCTCCTGGTCAAGGCCGAAGTCGCGGGCCCGGTGCATCACAAACTTGCCAATTTCCTCAAATGAGCCCGCGTCGAGCAGCAAATCCAGCCGCTCGCGGGCCGTGAGTTTGCCTTTTTTGTGCTGCGAATCGATGCGCGCCTGGCCTCCGCCGAGCAGGGCTTCCTCGTTTTTCCGGGCTAGTAAATCGGTCTTGGAGAGGGCGTCGTGGACGTGCGGATCGGGCATTGCGGGTGGGAGAGAGGCGGGAAAAGTAGGGCCCCAAAGATAGGCGGCGGGCCAAGCAAAAGCACCGGAACGTTGGCTTAGGAATTCAGGCCCAGCACCAACAGCATGAACGCAAATTGCCGGGCCGTGTCGTCAATCGACTTGAACCGGCCCGAGGCGCCGCCGTGGCCGGCGGCCATGTCGGTGTGCAGCAGCAACAGGTTGCGGTCGGTTTTGGTGGCGCGCAGCTTGGCCACCCACTTGGCTGGCTCGTAGTATTGCACCTGCGAATCATGCAAGCCGGTGGTCACCAGCAGGTTGGGGTAGGCCTGGGCCTTTACGTTGTCGTAAGGCGAATACGAGAGCATGTACTTGAAGTATGGCTCGTCAGCGGGGTTGCCCCACTGGTCGTACTCGCCGGTGGTGAGCGGAATGCTGGGGTCCGACATGGTGGTCACTACGTCCACAAACGGGACGGCGGCGATGACGCCCTTGTATAGGTCGGGCCGCAGGTTTACAATGCCGCCCATGAGCAGGCCCCCGGCGCTGCCGCCCATGGCAAAAAGCTTGGCTGTGGATGTGTACTGACGCTGACTGGCCGCGCTGGGCAAAGCATGGGGCTTGGTGAGGTATTCCGAGCAGTCGATGAAGTCGGTGAAGCTGTTCATCTTGTGCAGCATCCGCCCGTTCTCAAACCACTGCCGCCCCATTTCCTGGCCGCCCCGGATGTTGCAGATGGCGTACACGAACCCACGGTCGAGCAAGCTCAGGCGCGCCGCGCTGAACGTGGGGTCCGTTGAATAGCCATAGGAGCCGTAGGCGTATTGCAGCAGCGGCGCACTGCCGTCGAGCTTCGTACCTTTTTTGTACACGACGGACATGGGAATCATTGCGTTGTCGCGGCTCTTCACAAACACCCGATCCGTCACGTATTCCGCCCGGTTGAAACCGCCGAGCACCGCTTGCTCCTTGCGCAGCGTGCGCTTGTGCGTGGCCAGGTCGTAGTCGTACACCGAGGCCGGCGTGGTGAGCGATGTGTAGTTGTAGCGCAGCGTTGGCGTGTCAAACTCTGGATTCACGCCGATGGTGGCCGTGTACGCCACTTCGTCGAAGCTGATTTTTTGCTCTTGCTTGTCTTTCCAGCGCACGGTGCGCAGCTGCAACAGGCCCTCACGGCGCTCGTTCAGCACCAGGTAATCCTTGAATAAGTCGAAGCCAGCCAAAAACACCTCGGGCTGGCGCGGCAAAGCGTCCTGCCAAGCGGCTTTGGCAGGGGTGGCCACGGGCGCTACCACCAGCCGGTAGTTGGGGGCCTGCCAATTGGTACGGATGTAAAACTTATCGCCCATGTTTTCCACCTCGTACAGATGGTCCGGTTCGCGGGGCGCCAACACTTTGAAAGCGCCCGCCGGGGCCCCCGCGTCGAGGTAGCGGTACTCCGACGACAGCGAGCTGGTCAGCTCGATTCCAATGTATTTCTTTGACTTCGTGCGGCTTACCCCCACGTGGAACGTGTTGTCCTTCTCCTCGTACACCAAGGCGTCTTGCTGGGGGTCGGTGCCCAAGGTGTGGCGGTACACTTGGTAAGGCAGCAGGGTAGTGATATCTTTTTTGGTGTAGAACACCGTTTTGTTGTCAGCGGCCCACACGGCTTCGCCGCCGGTGTTGGCAATGCTTTCGGAGTAAAGCTTGCCCGTAGCCAAGTCCTTGAAGCGCAACGAATAAAGCCGCCGGCTCACCACGTCGTCCGAATACGCCAGCACTTGGTTGTTGTCGCTCACGGCCCAGCCGCCTACCTGAAAGTAGGGCTTGCCCTGGCCCAACTGGTTGGCGTTGAGCAACACTTCTTCGGGGGCCCCCAGGCTACCTTTCTTGCGGCAATAGATGGGGTATTCGCCGCCCTGCTCGAAGCGAGTGTAGTAATAGTAGCCGTTGTCGCGGTAGGGCACCGAGGCGTCGTCTTCCTTGATGCGGCCCTTGATTTCGGCCACCAGCTTCTGCTGCAGCGCTTTGGTACCAGCCATTTGCTGGTCGTAGTAAGCATTTTCGGCGTTTAAGTAGGCTAGGACTTCGGGGCTTTCCGGCTGGTTGAGCCAGTAGTAATTATCCGTCCGCGTGACGCCGAAGTTGGTGAACACTTTCGGTTTGATGGCTGCGACGGGGGCCGTCTGGGCCAGGGCCCCGGTGACCAGGGCAGCGCCCGCGCTGGCCATAGCAGCTCGTTGAAGAATTCGCATAAAACAAGAAAAATTAGGAGACAAGATGCTCAAGCGCCGCTGGTCATTGCCCGGTCAAGGTAATAAAGGCATAACAAAAAAGCCGGTTCCCTTGTAGGAACCGGCTTCTTAATGCAGCGCTTGGCGCTTATTTTTTGTCCGTGTCGGGCGACTCGGGGGCTTCCGCTGGCCGCTCGTCGCTGGCCAGGTTGGGCTTTTCGTCGCTCTTGCTCACCGAGAAATTAAGTTCATCCTTGCCGTCTTCGTAGTCAGCAGTGATGATGTCACCGTGTAATACTTGGGCTTTAAGGATTTCCTCAGCAATCGGGTCTTCGATGTACTTCTGGATGGCACGGTTCAGCGGCCGGGCGCCGTACTTGGGGTCGTAGCCTTTATCAGCCACGAAATCCTTAGCTTTCTCGGTCAACTCTACTTGGTAACCCAGTGCGCTGACGCGCGAGAGCAGCTTACGCAGGCTGATTTCGATGATTTTGTGGATGTCCTTCTTTTCAAGCGAGTTAAAAACAATCACGTCGTCCAAGCGATTGAGGAATTCCGGCGAGAAGGTCTTCTTCAGGGCGTTGGTAATGGTGCCCTTCGTAATCTCATCCATGTTGTCTTGCCGGGCCTTGGTGCCAAAGCCGATGCCAGCACCAAAGTCTTGCAAGTCACGGGCCCCGATGTTCGAGGTCATGATGATGATGGTATTGCGGAAGTCCACCTTACGGCCCAGGCCGTCGGTCAGGATGCCATCGTCTAGCACTTGCAGCAACAAGTTGTACACGTCCGGGTGCGCCTTCTCAATCTCATCGAGCAGAATCACCGAGTACGGTTTGCGGCGGATTTTTTCCGTCAACTGGCCGCCTTCTTCGTAGCCCACGTAGCCGGGAGGCGCGCCTACCAAGCGCGACACGCTGAATTTCTCCATGTACTCCGACATATCAACCCGCACCAGCGAGTCTTCCTTGTCGAATAAATACGTGGCCAACACTTTGGCTAGCTCCGTTTTACCTACGCCCGTGGGGCCCAGGAATACAAATGAACCAATCGGCTTCTTGGGGTCCTTCAAGCCTACGCGGGTGCGCTGGATGGCTTTCACCAACTGCTTGATGGCTTTCTCCTGGCCAATCACCTTGCCTTGCAGCTCTTCGCCCATGTTGAGCAGCTTCTGGCTTTCGTTCTGGGCCACGCGCGAAACGGGGATGCCGGTCATCATGGCGATTACCTCGGCCACGTTCTCCTCTTTCACCGTGTAGCGCTTCTTTTTGGTTTCCTCTTCCCAGCTCTTCTTAGCCGTTTCGAGTTGGTCCAACAGCTTTTTCTCCGTGTCGCGGAGCTTGGCGGCTTCCTCGTACTTCTGCGATTTCACCACGCGGTTTTTCTCGCCTTTGATGTTCTCAATTTGCTCTTCGAGCGTGAGGATGTCCTCGGGCACCACAATATTGTTGATGTGCACGCGGGCCCCGGCTTCGTCCAGAATGTCGATGGCTTTGTCCGGCAAGAAACGGTCGCTCATGTAGCGGTCGCTTAGCATCACGCACTGCTCAATGGCCTTGTCCGTGTACACCACGTGGTGGTGGTCTTGGTACTTGTCCTTGATGTTGTGCAGGATTTCAATCGTTTCCTCAGGCGTGGTGGGGTCCACCATCACCATCTGGAAGCGGCGGGCCAGGGCCCCATCCTTCTCAATGTACTGGCGGTACTCGTCCAGCGTCGTGGCACCGATGCATTGAATTTCGCCGCGGGCCAAGGCTGGCTTGAACATGTTCGAAGCGTCGAGCGAACCCGAAGCGCCACCGGCGCCCACAATGGTGTGCAGTTCGTCGATGAACAGAATCACATCCGGCGATTTCTCCAACTCGTTCATCACGGCCTTCATGCGCTCCTCGAACTGGCCGCGGTATTTAGTGCCGGCCACCAACGAAGCCAAATCCAAGGTTACAACGCGCTTGTTGAACAGCACGCGGCTTACTTTTTTCTGGATAATGCGCAGGGCGAGGCCTTCGGCAATAGCCGTTTTGCCCACGCCGGGCTCACCGATCAGAATAGGGTTGTTCTTTTTGCGGCGGCTCAGAATCTGGGCCACGCGCTCAATCTCTTTTTCGCGGCCCACGATGGGGTCGAGCTTGTCATCTTCTGCCAGTTTGGTGAGGTCGCGGCCGAAGTTGTCGAGCACCGGGGTACGCGACTTTTCTCCAGCTTTCTTGGTGCCGCCGGGAGCATTGCCGGCACCCTGGCCGCGGCCCTGCTGGCCACCAAAAAGGCGGTCATTATCGTCGTCGTCGGTGTCCGGGGCCTTAGCGGCGGGCGTGGCGTTGCCGTGGTAATCCAGCGAATCGCGGACGGTTTCGTAGTTCACGTTGAATTTGCTGAGAATTTGAGAAGAAATGTTGTCCTCGTCGCGCAGGATCGAGAGGAGCAGGTGTTCGGTGCCAATGACTTCCGACTTGAAAATCTTGGCCTCGAGGTAAGTAATCTTTAGGACTTTTTCCGTCTGCTTGGTGAGCGGAATCGAGCCGGTGATGCTGTTGCCCTGCGTGGCCGTGTTGCGGGTGGCTTGTTCAAGCGAGAATTTCAGCTCGTCGAGGGCCACGCCTAGCTTGCGCAACAAACCGAGGGCCGTGCCCTCAGCTTCGCGGATCATGCCCAGCAGCAAGTGTTCCGTGCCGATGTAATCGTGGCCGAGGCGAATGGCCTCCTCCCGGCTCAGGGAAATGACTTCCTTGACGCGGTTTGAGAATTTAGCTTCCATGCGGATAAACGTAATGAAAAAAATGGATAGCCCCGCGTCGGGAATAGAAATAATAGACGAAAACGGGTTGGGCCGGGGTAGCTTGAAAACAAGCCGGTTCGGGCGAAGGTTCGGGTAAAAGAGAAACGAAAACAGGCGGCCGAAGTTTGCAAAACTTCAACCTAAAAAAGTGCCCGCCGCCGGTCCTTGCGCGAACAGCAAATCCAGGACGCTTAATCCCGGCTCAAAACCTGGGCCAAACACCTGCGGATAGGGCTGAACCAGGGCTAAGGCTGCCGGACTGTCAGGCTCAGGGGCTCCAGCTTTGGGGCTTAGCCAATCACGCCGGTCGAGGCGGCCAGGGGGCCCCAACTGTCCAGGCATCAAGTAATCGGTGCTGAATGTGACGGGCAGCGTGAGGCGGAAGCAGCGCAGTTCCAGGCGTAAAAAGGCGAGATTTAGCTCAAAAAGCCGGGTGGGTTTTGTACGGTAAATGTCGTGCAGGTAATCGGCATAGTATTCAAAATACGGGCTGTTGCCGTACGCGGTTTGCAGCGTGCGCCAGTGGCGGTGCACCCAGTTTTGGCGGTAATCAATGTCGATGTCGGACGTTTTGACTTTTTCGGCGCGGTTGCCTGCCACCACCGGCACCGTGAGGGCCTGCACACCCTGCGCCGTGCGGATGAGGCAGCGGTTGCGGTAGGTTTGCTTACGGTAGTTTTCTTGGGCTTCCAACACCAAGCCGTCGGCCTGCAATAACGCCGCAAAAAAAGCTGCCGGCGGGTGGTGCGGCAGTTCGGAGAGGATGAGCATGGGGCGAAGTAACGGCAACGCTATTTTTGCGCCATGCGTTTCCTTCTGATGTTATGGGCCAGTCTTGCCCCGGTGCTGGCCGCCCAGGCCGGCCCGCCGCGCCTGCTGCTCGACGTGGCCCGCTTCCGCAACCTGAACCAAGTGGAAAAGGGCGCCGAGGTGGAAGTGTACGTCACGGTGCCCACACAGTCGCTCACCTACCGGCAGCGGGCCCCGCGGGCGTTTCAATCGGCGGCCACCGTCACGCTCGAAATCCTCAAGGCCGACGGCAAGCCGGCGTACAAGGAGACGGTGATTTTGAAGCCACCGGTCATCAACGACACCACGCTGGCCCTGAAAAACCCGGTCAGCTTCCTCAAGCGCATTCCGCTGCCCGACGGCCGCTACACGCTGCGCGGCACCGTGCGCGACCAGTACCGCGCCGCCAACGGCGAGGCCGTAGTGGAGCGCCCGCTGGTGCTGGAGGCCCCCGCGGGGCCCGCCCTGAGTGACGTGCTGCTGCTGGCCCGCCCCGCCGTGAAAAGCAACGGCGACGATGCCTTCCTGCGCGGCGGCTACCTGCTGACCCGGGCCCCCGGCGGTTTTTTTGGCCGCGGGGCCGATAACCTGTACTTCTACACCGAGTTGCAAGGGGCCCCCGCCGGCCAGCCGCTGCGCCTGCACTACCACTTGGCGGCCGCCGACGGCACCGCCGCCGACGCCGACGCGCCCCTCACGCCCCAAGCCGGGCGGCCCACCACCGTCATCGGGCAGCTGCCGTTTGGGCCCCTGCCTGAAGGGGAATTTACACTGCTCGTGGACGTGTACAGCGGCAAAAAGCTGCTCACCAGCCACCGCGCCACCGGCCGGCGCAGCACCACCGAGTACGCCCCCACCGGGGCCGCGTCGCGGTGAGCGCACCCGCCGCCCGGCCCTACCCGTGGTACTACGCCCCGCTGAACTGGCTGCTGCTGGGCCTGGCCTACCTGCCGCTGGGGGCCCTGTACGTGGTGGCCGACGGGCTGTATTACCTGCTGTCCTACGGGCTGCGCTACCGGGGCCGGGTGGTGCAGGAAAACCTGCGCCGCTCGTTTCCGGATAGAAGCGAGGCGGAAATCCGGCGCATCCGCCAGGATTTTTACCGCCACTTCAGCCAGCTGGTCGTTGAAATATTGAAGCTAGCCGCCATCAGCCCGGCCGAGCTGGCGCGCCGGGCCCGGTGGGTGAACCCCGAATTGATGGCCGGGGCCCTGGCGCGGCAGCGGCCCGTCATCACGCTGGGCTCGCACATGGGCAACTGGGAATGGATCCTGGGTAGCGGGGCCCTGGCGCTGCCCGGCGTGATGGCCGGCGTGTACAAGCCGTTCAAAAACCCGTTCGTGGAAGCCTTTATGCGGCGGGTGCGCACCCGCACCGGGGCCGAGGCCGTGCCCATGCTGGGCACGCTGCGCTACTTGGTGCAGCACCGCCGCGGCGGCCGCAACATCAGCCTGCTCACCGATCAGGCCGCGGGCCCCGAAGACCGCCCGTACTGGACCAATTTCCTGCACCAAGACACCGGCTTTTACAGCAGTGCCGAGCGGCTGGCGGCGCAGTTCGACTGCGCCGTGCTGTACGTGGGCATCCGGCGGCGGCGGCGCGGCTACTACGAAATCACGTTTACCGAAATGCCCTGGGGGCCCGCCGTGGCCGCGGCTCCCGCGAATACGTCTCCCATTACCGAAGCCTTTGCCCGGCAGCTGGAGCGCGATATCCAGGCCTCGCCCGAGCAGTACCTCTGGACGCACCGCCGCTGGAAGCACAAGCGGTCGTGAGTTGCCCTGGCCGCAAACAAAAGCCCCCGCCGTGCCAGCAGAAGCTCGCGCAGCGGGGGCTTTTGTTTGCGGCCAGGGCCGGCGGGGGCCCTACAGGTACTGTTCGATGTCGCCGGCGCCCTGGCGCACCAGCTCAAAGTCGTCGTTGGTGCAGTCGATGATGGTGCTGGGCGTGTTGCCGCCGAAGCCGCCGTCGATGACCAGGTCCACCAGGGCCCGGTACTTCTCAAAAATCAGGTCCGGGTCGGTCACATACTCTTCGAGCGTGTTCTCGTCGCTGCGCACCGACGTGCTCACGATGGGGTTGCCTAATTCCTTCACCAGGCTCAAGATGATCTGGTTGTCAGGCACGCGGATGCCCACCGTTTTGCGTTTCACGCCGCCGTGGCGCGGGGCGCTGGCGCTGGCCTCGAAGAGGAAGGTGAAGGGCCCCGGCAGGGCTTTCTTGATAACCTTGTAAGTGGCGGTGCTGATGCCGTGGGCGTAGTCGCTGATGTGCGACAAGTCGTGGCAAATAAAGCTTAAGTTAGCCTTCTCGGGGTTGAGGCCCTTGATGCGGCACACCTTTTCCACGGCCTTGGCATTGGTCACGTCGCAGCCGATGCCGTACACCGTGTCAGTGGGGTAAATGATCACGCCGCCCTTGCGGAGAACGTCTACGGCCTGCTGGATGCGGTTGAGTGGCGGATTGTCGGGGTGGATGCGAAGGAGCGTGGCAGCCATATGGTTAGGAGAGGTAAGTAGGGGGGGGGCGGACCGCGAGGGCCCAAAACGGGCGGAAAAGTAAGCAACAACTCTGCTTCGTGCCCGCACAAATTTTCGGTACGGGGCCCCTGCGCCCGCCGGGGCCCCGGCCAGCGGGTGCGTACTTTTGGTTTTGCACTTCCGCTGACCCCCGTTTTTTTTCATGCTCGAACCTGCCAAACTGTCAAGCGTTGAGCGCCGCGACCTCTCGGTGCGCCGCCGCAACCGCAACGCCGCCGTCGTTTCCATCCTGGGCCTGGCCCTGGTGTGCTTTTCGTACTACTTCTACCAGATTTTTTTCACGGCCAACATCGAAACCAAGGGCCAGCCCACTTACGTGCTCGTGCACCGGGGCGAAACCTGGAAGGCCGTGCTCGACTCGGTGGACAAAACCAACACGGTGGTCGACCGCCTCTCGCTGCACTTCGTGGCCAAACTGATGAAATACGACCGCCCCGGCGCCGTGAAGCCCGGCCGCTACGAGCTGAAAAACGGCTACACCAACCGCCAGCTCATCGGCGTGCTGCGGGCCGGCATCCAGTCGCCGCTCAAGCTCACCTTTGCCAACGTGCGCCTGCGGCGCGAACTGGCCGCTAAGCTCTCGCACCAGATTGACGCCCGCCCTGCCCAATTCGATTCGTTGCTGAGCAGCCCCGACTACACCCGCCGCCTGGGCTTCGACACCACCACGGTGCTCACCATGTTCATCCCGAACACGTACGAGTTGTACTGGAACACGTCGGCCGAGAACCTGTTGCAGCGCCTGAAGAAGGAGTATGAGAAGTTCTGGACGCCCGCCCGCGACGCGGCCCGCGAAAAGTTGCACCTCAGCCGGGCCCAGGTAAGCACCCTGGCCAGCATTGTGGAAGCCGAGCAGCAGCAGCACGCCGACGAGCGCCCCCGCATCGCGGCCGTGTACCTCAACCGCCTGAAAAAAGGCATGAAGCTGCAAGCCGACCCCACCGTGGTGTACGCCAACCGCGACTTCACCATCAAGCGCGTGTTGAACGTGCACCTGCAAAAAGACTCGCCCTACAACACCTATAAGTACGCCGGCCTGCCCCCGGGGCCCATCGATCTGCCCAGCATTGCCAGCATCGACGCCGTGCTGCACCCCGAAGAAAATAACTACCTGTACTTCTGCGCCAAAGAGGATTTCAGCGGCTACCACGCCTTCGCTACCAACCAGCGCGACCACATCCTGAACGCCCGCCGCTACCAAGCCGCCCTGAACCGGGCGGGCATTAAGTAGGGGTCGAAAGCTAGCGGCAATTGGCCATTGGCTTTTGACCCGACGAAGCTGTTTAGCAAATCCTATGCAATGCACTAGAACGTCATGCTGAGCGCAGCCGAAGCATCTCTCCCGCTGACCATCTATTTATTGCCGCCACAGTAGAGGTGCTTCGGCTGCGCTCAGCATGACGTTCTTTTGATTTATTGAACAGCTTTAGCAGCAAGCCAATATCCAATAGCTCAAACCTCATGTATTCCTCCGACATCCAAATCCGCGTGCGCTACGCCGAAACCGACCAGATGGGCTACGTGTACCACGGCAACTACGCGGCGTTCTTTGAAGTGGCGCGCACCGAGGCGTTTCGGCAGCTGGGCATTCGCTACAAGGATTTGGAGGCCGATGGCGTGGGCATGCCGGTGGGCGAGCTGCGCACGCGCTTCCGCCGCCCGGCCCGCTACGACGACCTGCTCACCGTCCGGCTGCTGCTGAAGCAGCCCGCCGAGGGTTCGCGGGTGCTGTTCGAGTACGAGGTGTACAACGAGGCCCGCGAACTGCTCACCGAAGGCCACACCCTGATGGTATTCGTGAGCACGGCCACCGGGCGCCCCGTGCCGGTACCGGCCGCCATCGCCGACAAGCTGGCACCATATTTTACCGACGACGAAACGGCGGGGCCCCTGGGTGGTGTTCAGCCCGTGCCGACGGACGCGCCCGCACCGGCGGCCTTCGGCAAGTAACGCCCCGCGCCCATGCACCCGCCTGCCCTCCGCCGCCGCGCCCGCCTGCCCGACCTGCGCCAGCAGCGCTCGTACCGGCGCGCCATTGTGGGGCTGAAGCGGTTCCGGCTGTTTGAGGGGCAGGCGTCGCTCTACGACGTGCTCGACCGCGTGCTGCTGGAACTGCGCCTGGACAGCTTGGAAAAGCGCGCCGCCTACATGGCCTTCAACCTCACGGTGGCCTTGTTTCCGACCATCATTTTCCTGTTCACGCTCATCCCGTACATCCCGGTGCCGAATCTGAACGTGGACATTTTGCAGTTCCTGGGCGATTTCATGCCGCCCGAGCTGTACGCCGCCACGGCCTCTACCATTGAGGACATCGTGAACATCCCGCACGGGGGCCTACTCTCGTTCGGGTTTGGCACGGCCCTGGTGCTTAGCTCCAACGGCATCATGGCCCTGCTCGACGCGTTCGAGAAGAAGTACCCCAACTTCAAGCACCGCAGCTACCTGCGCAAGCGGATGATTGCCACCGCGCTGACGTTCGTGCTGGCGTCCATCCTGGTGCTGGCCATTGCCGGCATTTTCTTCGGCACGTACCTCATCGACGGGCTGGTGTTCTACGAAATCGTGCCCGAGCGCTACACCGACCTTGTGATTACGGTGGTGCGCTTCGGCTCGCTGCTGGGGCTTTTCCTGAGCACGACGTGCGTAATTTATTATTTCGTGCCGCCCGTGCACGACAAATGGCCGCTGCTCTCGGCGGGGGCCGTGGTGGCCACGCTGCTCATCTTTTTGGTGTCGTTCCTGTTCACGCTTTACGTGCGCATTTTCGATTCTTACAACCACTTCTACGGCTCCATTGGGGCCCTGGTGGGCTTTATGGTGTGGCTCGAATTTGTGTGCATGACGCTCATCATCGGCTTCGAAGTGAACGTGAGCGTGGACGCGGTGACGGGCCGCCTCAAAAAAAGTCCGGCCAAGGAACCGTTGAAAATGAACCGCTAAGCCCCACCCACCGGGGCCCCGGTGATAAAAAAAGCGCGCGCCTTATTGTTCGCTGCGCCGCGGTTCTTACTTTTGCGGTCCCCGAACCACTCGGGGGCCCGCTAGAGAGGTGGCAGAGTGGTCGAATGCGACGGTTTCGAAAACCGTTATACCGGCAACGGTATCGGGGGTTCGAATCCCCCCTTCTCTACAAAAGGCTTTTTCTACGCCGGAAAGAGCCTTTTTCGTTGTCAGCAACCGGCTTTGCAGGCTTTTCTTACCCAGAGAAGTGGCAGAGTGGTCGATTGCGGCGGTCTTGAAAACCGCTGACTGTAACAGGTCCGGGGGTTCGAATCCCTCCTTCTCTGCACCGTCGCTTGCTGGCAGCATTGGTCCCTGCTTCCGTTTCGGAGGCGGGGATTTTTTGTTGCTTTCTCGGCGCTGGCTGGCCCAAACGGCAACGTGGGGCGCTGCTTTGCCGTTTGGGCCATTTATTGTTGGGTTCTTATACTACGGTTGGCTATTATTTCTATTCCCGCATTACCGCTCGCATTTTACGTTCTCTATGTTTCGGTTTATTACGCTATTGCTGCTGGTGAGCGCCTTGGGCCTCGCGCCGGCCGCCGCCTACTCCGTGCTCACGCACCAAGCCAACGTTGATTCGTGCTGGAAGCCCTGCCTGGTGCCGGCCTTGCAGCGCCGCTACCCCGATATCACAGCTGAGGAACTGCTGAAGGCCAAGGCCTTTGCTTACGGCGGGGCCATCATCCAGGACATGGGCTACTACCCGCTGGGGGCCGCCTTGTTCACCAACCTCACCCACTACGTGCGCTCGGGCGACTTCGTGCGCAACCTGCTCGACGAGGCCCACGACCGCAACGAGTACGCCTTTGCCCTGGGGGCCCTGGCGCACTACGCCGCCGATTTGCAGGGCCATTCCGAGGGCACCAACCGCGCCCTGCCCCTGGTATACCCTGAACTGAAGGCCAAGTTTGGCAACGTCATCACCTACGAGGAGGGCCCCAAGCAACACAACCAGCTGGAGTTTTCCTTCGACGTGACGCAGGTGGCCGCCGGCCGCTACCGCACCGAGGATTACCACAACGCCATCGGCTTCGAAGTGGCCAAGGACGTACTGGAGCGGGCGTTTGAAAAAACCTACGGCCTGCCGCTGGGCAAAGTGTTTTTCAACACCGACGTGAGCATTGCCACCTTTCGCTTCGCCGTGCAGCGCGTCATTCCGCTGGCCTCGCGCTCGGCCTGGCACTACCAGAAGAAGGAAATCCGCAAGCTGACGCCCGGAATCAAGCGCCGCGCCTTTGTGTACCACCAAGACCGCAAAGAGTACCGCCGGCTCTACGGCAAAAACTACGAGCACCCCGGGTTTGGGGCCCGGGTGCTATCGGTGTTCGTGAGCGTTTTGCCGAAGGTGGGGCCCCTGAAGCCGTTCGCCTTTCGCCCGCCCACGCCCGAGGCTCTGAAGATTTTCCGGGCCAGCTTCGCCACCGTGCTCAAAACGTACTGCGGCTTGCTGAGCCAGCAGGGCCCCCAGGCGCCCGCGCCCGCCTTGGCCAACCAGGACTTTGACACCGGCAGCGACACGCATTTTGGCGAGTACGCGCTGGCCGATAAGACCTACGGCGAGTGGGTGCGCAAGCTGGCTCGCGAAAAGTTTGCCGATGTCACGCCGCCCGTGCGTGCTAACATCCTCACCTTCTTCGCGTCAGCTAAAGAAACCCCCGCTGATAAAGAGGAGCAGAAAAACGACAACCGCAAAGAAACTTCCCAAGCCCTGGCCGAACTAAAAGCCCTGCCTGCGGCTGGGGTGGAGAAATAAGATATTGATTAATTGATTATTAAGACAGGATCTAAATTATAAAGCCTGGTAACTTTTCGGGGTCGCTGGTTGTCAGAAGGAACATTGCGTGCGTATACGGTGAAGACCGCAACGCCGGCACCTACCGCTAACCTTCCTTTTCTGATGAACCACGACCTTACCCCCGACGCGGCCGCCGACGGCGCCGCTGACGGCTCGCGCCGCTCGTTTGTAAAGCAGGCCGGGGGCCTGCTGGGCCTGGCCCTGGCCCCGCCCCTTACCGGTTTTGCTGATCGGCTGGCCGGCCCCGCCAAAACCCTGGAGGGCCCCACCGACCTCACGTTGCGCATCAACGGCACGGCCCGCACCTTGCGCGCCGAGCCCCGCGTGACGCTGCTCGACGCCCTGCGCGAATACCTGGACCTGACCGGCACCAAAAAGGGCTGCGACCACGGCCAGTGCGGTGCCTGCACCGTGCTGGTGGACGGCCGCCGCGTCAATTCCTGCCTCACGCTGGCCGTGATGGCCCAGGGCAAGGAGGTAACCACCATCGAAGGCCTTGCCAAAGGCGACGAGTTGCACCCGATGCAGGAGGCGTTCATCAAGCACGACGGCTTCCAGTGCGGTTACTGCACGTCGGGCCAAATCATGTCGGGCGTGGCCTGCGTGAAAGAAGGCCACGCCACTTCCGACGACCAGTGCCGCGAGTGGATGAGCGGCAACCTGTGCCGTTGCGGCGCCTACCCCAACATTGTGGCCGCCGTGCGGGAGGTGGCCGGCAAGGCTTAAACCCAGCGGCGAGGGCCCCGCGGGTGCGCCTGTGGCGTGCTGCCCGGGGCCCTGCCCCGCGCTATGGCCGCCCGCCCGTAGGCGTTGCCAGCCTTGTTGCCCCACTGCACCTCAACTACCGACCCGATGAATAATTTTAGCTACACCCAGGCCAAAACGGCCAAGGAGGCCACCGGCCTCCGCCAAGGGGCCCCCCAGGCCGCCTACATTGCCGGCGGCACCACGCTGCTGGACTTGATGAAGGCCAACTTGGAAGAACATTCCCAGTTGGTGGACATCAACATGCTGCCCTTCAAGGGGATTGAGCAGACCAGCGACGGGCTGCGCATTGGCGCGATGGAGCGCATGAGCGACGTGGGCGAAAACCCGCTGGTGCTGCAGCAGTACCCCGCCGTTTCGGAGTCGCTGCTGCTGGCGGCTTCGCCCCAGTTGCGCAACATGGCCAGCATTGGGGGCAATATTTTGCAGCGCACGCGCTGCGGCTATTTCCGCGACACAGCCTTTCCTTGCAACAAGCGCGTGCCCGGTTCGGGTTGCCCGGCCCTCGAAGGCGATAACCACAACCTGGCCATCCTAGGTACCAGCAACGCGTGCATTGCCACGTCGTACCCCGGCGACTTGTCGGTGGCCCTGGTTGCCCTCGACGCCGTGTTGACGTTGGAAAACGCCAAGGGCAAGCAGCGCCGCGTGCCCGTTACCGAGTTTTATTTACTGCCCGGCAAAACCCCGCAGAAAGAAAATGTGCTGGAGCCCAGCGAACTGATTGTGGCCGTAACCATTCCGGCCGCGGTCCACGCCCGCCGCTCCACTTACTTGAAGGTGCGCGAGCGCGCCAGCTACGCCTACGCCCTGGCCTCGGCCGCGGTGGGGCTCGACGTGCAGGGCGGCACCATCCGCTCGGCCCGCGTGGCCCTGGGTGGGGTGGGCACCCAGCCCTGGCGCAGCCCCGAGGCTGAGAAAGTACTGACGGGGGCCCCGGCCACCGAGGCCACTTTCCGCGCCGCCGCGGCCGCCGCGCTGCGCGGGGCCCAGCCCCACGACGATAACCGCTTCAAAGTGGAGCTGGCCCAGAATACCCTCGTGCAGGCCCTGACGAAAGTCGCCGGGTAATTCTACTGTGCCTTAGCCTTAACTTCCGATGGATACCGAACCTAATTTTTTTGAGACCAACCCCACCGCCGGCGTGGTGGGGCAGCCGCTGAGCCGCGTCGACGGCTACGCCAAGGTGACGGGGCAAGCCAAGTACTCGGCCGAGTACAACAACTTGCCCGGCACCGTCCACGCCGTGCTCAAAACCAGCGACGTGGCCAAGGGCCGCATCACGGGTTTCGACACCAGCGCGGCCCAGAAGCAGCCGGGCGTGCTGGCCATCCTCACCCACCAGAACATTCCCAAGCTGGCCAAAACCCCCAACGATGCCGAAGGCAAGAAGGCCATTGGGGCCCCGATGGGTTTTTTACCGCTCACCGGCGACCAGATTTACTACGCCGGCCAGCCCGTGGCCGTGGTGGTAGCCGACACGCTGGAGCACGCCCAATACGCCGCTGCACTGCTGAAAGTGCAGGTGACGGCCGAAAAGCCGTTGGCTTCCTACGAAGACCCAAAGGCCAAGCTGTTTGACCCCGAGAAGATCCAGGACGGCAAAGCCGACGGCCACACCAAGCGCGGCGACGCCCAAGCAGCCTTCGCGGCGGCCCCGGTGCAACTCACCCACAAGTACGTCCACGCCATCAACCACCACAACCCGATGGAGCCCGGCGCCACCACGGCGTACTGGGAGGCCCCCGACCGGCTGACGGTGTACGAATCGACGCAGGGCGTGACGCGCACCCAGAAAGCACTGAGCGCCATGCTGGGCCTGTCGGACGAGCAAGTGCGGGTGGTGACGAAATTTCTGGGCGGCGGCTTCGGCTGCAAGGGCTCGTGCTGGCCCCACACCGTCCTCACGGTGCAGGCGGCCAAGGCGGTGGGCCGGCCAGTGAAGCTCTCGCTCACGCGGCCCCAGATGTTCACGAGCATGGGCCACCGCGAAGACCAGGAGCAAACCCTGAGAATCGGGGCCACGAAGGATGGTAAGCTCACGGCGCTTATCCACGAGAAAACTTCGACCACTTCGCCGTGGGACAACTACGCCGAATCCAACAGCAAGATCATCAACCTGCTGTACGAGTGCCCCACGTTCGAGGCAACGTACCAACTAGCCCGGGCCGACGTAATGACGTCCACGTTCATGCGGGCCCCGGGCGAGGCCCCTGGCTCGTTTGCCATCGAGTGCTCGATGGACGACTTGGCGGCTAAGCTGGGCATTGATCCGTTGGAAATTCGCCTGCGCAACTACGCCGAGAAAGACCCCAGTACTGGCCAGCAATGGAGCAGCAAGAGCCTGCGGCAGTGCTACGCCCGCGGGGCTGAGCTGTTTGGCTGGAGCAAGCGCAACCCCAAAGCCGGGGACACCCGCGATGGCCGCCTGCTGGTGGGCTGGGGCATGGCCACGGCCAGCTACCCGGTGCATAACTCGCAGGGCACGGCCCGCGCCCGCCTCTACGCCGACGGCCACGCCGTGGTGCAGAGCGGTGCCACCGACCTGGGCACCGGTACCTACACCGTGATGACCCAAGTAGCCGCCGACGGCCTGGGCCTGCCGATGGAAAAAATCCGCTTCGAGCTGGGCGATACCAAGCTGCCCACGGCCCCCAACTCGGGCGGTTCGGTGGCCGCCGGCACGGTGTCGTCGTCGGTGTATTTGGCGGTGCAAGACGTGTGGCAGAAGCTGATCAAAGTGGCGGTGCTCGATAAAAAATCGCCCTTGTTCAAGGCCAAGGTTGCTGATGTGGAGGCCAAAGCCGGCCGCCTGCAGTTGAAAGCTAACCCCGGCAAGGGCGAAGGCTTTGCCGACGTGATGAAGCGGGCCGACCTGAGCGACATCGAAGGCAACGGCCAGGGCCGCTACGGCAGCGGCTACGAAGACGCCCAAGCTGCCGCCAACGCCGACCCCACCAAGAAGGACGAAGTGGGCCACCACTCCATGCACTCCTTCGGGGCCCACTTTTGCGAGGTGAAGGTGGACCCCGAGCTGGGCACCGTGCGCGTGACGCGCTGGGTGAGCGTGCACGCCGCGGGCCGCATCCTCAACGCTAAAACCGCCCGCAGCCAAATCATCGGCGGCAGCATCTTCGGCATCGGCTGCGCCCTGATGGAAGGCACCGTGCGCGACCAGAACTTCGCTCGTTACACCAACGCCAACCTCGCTGATTACCACATCCCCACCAACGCCGACATCCCGGAAATGACCGTGGAGTTCGTGGACGAGCATGACCCATACATCAACGCGATGGGAGTGAAAGGCATCGGCGAAATATCGATGGTGGGCGTGGCCGCTGCCGTGGCCAACGCCGTGGCCCACGCCACTGGCCGCCGCGTGCGCAACCTGCCCATCACGCCCGATAAGGTGCTGGGTGCCAAAACAGTGTCGTAAAAATATTTTTGTGCAGTAATTATGAAAAAGGCCAGCTCTATTTTTGGAACTGGCCTTTTTAGGTAATAGTGGGGCCTCAGGTGGACCCACCGCCGCGCTACGGCTTGAGCAGCGCTGCAAGCTGCTGCAAGGTGATTTCGGCCGATTTGGCGTTGTAGCGGTAGTTTACCAAGCGGTAGCCGGCGTCTTCAAAGCTCTGCTGGGCTATGCGCACATCAACCAGTGTGGAGAGGCCGGCGTCGAGGCGCAGTTGCACTAGGTTGAGGAGCTTCTTAGCGGTGGTGTAGCTTTCCTGGGCGGTGTTCACCAAGGCCAGGGTTTGCTGGTAGGCCTCCCAGGCCTTCCGGGCGTTGGTGCGGTAGTTGCGCTCTAGTGCAGTGCGTTGCAGTTGCGCGGTTCGGGTGTTGAGCTGAGCGATTTTGACCAGCCGCTTGTTGGTGCCGCCCGCGTAAATGGGCACGCCCAGGCTGAGGCCGGCGTAGGGCCCGTAGCTCTGGTTAAAAAGCGTGGTACCCACCGCGTTCTGGTTGCGGGCGAAGTTGGAACCCGAGTTGAGCGACAGCGACGGGTAACGGTTGGCGCGGGCCACGCGCTCCAGTAGCTCGTTCACGCGCACCTGGCGCTCAGCAGCGAGCAGGTCGGGGTTTTTGGTGAGCGAGGTTTCGATGTCGACCCAGTGCAGGTCCCGGTCAATCGGAATGGTGTCTTCCACGGCCACGCGCGTGTCGAGGTCGAGGGTGAGGGAGCGGAGCAAATCGGCGGTGGCCTGCTGGGCAGCCAGGGCCTGCTGCTGCTGGGTTTGCAGCTGCGCGTTCAAGTCGAGCTGGGCCTGAAACAGGTCGGCGTTGTTGGCCAGGCCCACGCGCTGGCGCGCCTTGATCAGGGCCAGCTTCTGGCGCGACACTTCGGCCGATGCTTCCAGGGTGCGGATGTAGCGCTGCTGCTGCACCACGGCGTAGTACTTCAGGCTCACGTCGGCCAGCACGTTTTGCACCGTTGAGTTCAGCTGGAGCTGGCTGATTTGTTCCAGTTCGCCGAGGCGGGCGCGGGTGGCCACCACCAAGCCGCCGTTGTAGAGCAGGTACGAGCCCGTCAGCCCCGCGTTGTACTGCGAAGACCGGGCCCCCACGCGCGTCACCCCCAAGCCGGTATTGAACTCTTGCTGCGTGTTGTTAATCACCACGTTGTTGCTGACCGCAACGCCCACCGTGGGCAGGCCCCCAGCAAAGCCCGCCGAGTTGTACAGGTCTTGCACCGCCACGTTGGTCTGGCTCACCTGGATGTCGAGGCTGTTTTTGAGGGCCGTTTGCAGGGCCTCGGCCAGGGTGAGCGTGGGGGCCTGGGGGCGCGCCACGCTGTCGGCCGGCGGCAGGGCGGAAGATGGGTTGGGCAGCGTTTGGGCCCCGGCGGGGAGTAGCCCGCCGCCAGCGAAAAGGAAGAGCCAGGCAAGGAATGCTTTCATCGAATCGGATGGGCGGATGGGTAAACACCGCCCGCTGCATGGGGAATCGTTTTAACTGCGCCGGGGGCCCCGGCGATTACTGGGCAGCCGGCGCACGAGCCGGCTGCGGTGATGTTAGGCCGCTACCTCGGCCGGCTCGTGTGCCGCCACTGCCTCGCCGTCGGCAGCCACCGGCTGGTGCTCCTTGGCGATAAAAGTATAAATGGCCGGAATGACCAACAGCGTGAGAACCAGCGAGAACAAGATGCCGCCCACAATCACGGTGCCCAGCGGCTTGCGGCTGGTGCTGGCCGCGCCCAAGCTCATGGCAATGGGCAGGGCCCCCAGCGCGGTGGCCAGCGACGTCATCAGGATGGGGCGCAGGCGCTGCTGGGCCGCCAGCTGCACGGCCTCGCGCAAGGGCAGGCCCGCCGCGCGCTGGTGGTTGGCAAACTCCACGATGAGGATGCCGTTTTTGGTCACGAGGCCAATGAGCATAATCATCCCGATCTGCGAGAAGATGTTGATCGTCTGCCCCAAAGCCCACAGGCTGAGCAGGGCCCCCGCCAGCGCCAGCGGCACCGTGAGCAGGATGACGAGCGGGTCGCGGAAGCTCTCAAACTGCGCCGCCAGCAGCAAGTAAATCAGCACCAGCGCCAGCAAGAAGGCAAACGTGGTGTTGCCCGCGCTTTCGGCAAAGTCGCGCGACGAGCCGGTGAGGGCCGTCTGGAACACGTCGGGGTCCAGCGTTTTATCGGCAATGGCCTGCATGGCGCGCACGCCGTCGCCCACGGTTTTGCCCTCGGCCAGCTGCGCCGAAATGGTGGCCGCCTTGAAGCGGTTGAAGTGGTAGAGCGTGGACGGGTTGGAGTTTTCGACCTGGTGCACCACCGCCGAGAGCGGGATGCTCTCGCCCCGGCTGTTGGTCACGTAGAGGCGGCTGATGTCGTTGGGCGCGCTGCGGGCCCCGCGGTCCACCTGCCCAATCACCTGGTACTGCCGGCCATCGCGCAGGAAGTAGGCCATGCGCCGGCCCCCAAACGCGCCCTGCACGGCCGCCGCCACGTCCTGCGTGGTCAGGCCCAGGTCCCTGATTTTCAGGCGGTCAAACGTGAGCTGCACTTCGGGCTTGTTGAACTTGAGGTTGGCGTCCACGTTCTGAAACGTGGGGTCTTGCTGGGCGGCGGCCAGGAACTTGGGCAGCGCCTCCCGGATGCGTTCCAGGTCGGTGGTTTGCAGCACAAACTGCACCGGCACGCTGCTCTTGGCGCCCGAACCCACGGCAATGGTTTGCTCCTGCACCACAAAGATGCGGGCGTCGTTGAAGCGCTTCGTGTTGCGGGTGAGGTACTTGGCTATCTGGTCCTGGGTGCGCGTGCGCTGGTCGGGCGGCACCAGGCCGGCGCGCACCTGCGCCGTGTTCACGCTGCCGCCGGCGGGCGCGCGGGCAAACACAAAGTCGTTTTCGGGCACCGAGTCGTTCACGAAAGCCGCCACCTGATCGCTGATTTTCTCCATCGCTCCGAAGCTGGTGCCCTCTGGCGCGGTCAGGGCCAGGCGCACGCTGCTGCGGTCTTCCAGCGGGGCCAGTTCGGTCGGCAAGTCTTTGCCAATGAAGTAAATGATTCCCGCGCAGGCCGCCACCACCACCCAGGCCAAGGAGCGCACCCGCAGAAAATGGCCCACGATGCGGCCGTACCAGCTCTCCATGCCCTTGAAAAAGGGCTCGGTGCGGTCGTACAGCTTGCCGTGGCCGCTGCCTTCGTTGCTGCTGTTCTCGCGGTGCAGCACCACGTTGAGCACCGGCGTAATGGTGAGCGACACGAAGGCCGAAATCAGCACCGCGCCGGCCACCACCACCCCAAACTCGCGGAACAAGCGCCCGGTGAATCCTTCCAGAAAAATGACCGGCAAAAACACCACCGCCAGCGTGAGCGAGGTGGCGATAACAGCGAAGAAAATCTCCTTGCTGCCCTCGCGCGCCGCGTCCCGGATGTTCATGCCCTCTTCGAGCTTGCGGAAGATGTTCTCCGTCACCACAATGCCGTCGTCCACCACCAGGCCGGTGGCCAGCACGATGCCCAGCAGCGTGAGGATGTTAATGGTGAAGCCCGCCAGGTACATCACGAAAAACGTGGCAATCAGCGAAATCGGAATGTCGATGAGCGGGCGCAACGCCGTAAGCCAGTTGCGGAAGAAGAAGAAGATAACCAGCACCACCAGCCCGAACGAAATGCCCAGGGTTTCCACCACTTCGTCAATCGAGTTGCGAACAATCTGGGTATTGTCGGTCAGAATCCGCATCTCGATGTCGGATTTATTTTCCTTTTGCACCTGGGCCAGGCGCTTGTTGAATTCGTTGGCAATCTCCACGTAGTTCGAGCCCGGCTGCGGCACCACGGCCAGGCCCACGGCGTAGGCCCCGTTCACCTTCCAGCTCTGCTCGTAGTTTTCGGGGCCCAACACAATGCGCGCCACGTCGCCGAGGCGCACGATGCCGCCTTTGCCCTCGCGCAGGATCAGGTTGCGAAACTGCTCTTCCGTCGAGAAGCGGGCCATCGTGCGGATGGTCAGCTCGGTGTTGCCGCCGTAGATTTTGCCCACCGGCACTTCCACGTTTTCGGCGCTCAGGGCCTGCTGCACGTTGGTGAACGACACTTGGTAGGCGTCCATCTTGGCCGGGTCGAGCCACAGGCGCATGGCGTAGCGCTGCTGCCCAAAAATGTTGATGGCCGACACCCCGTCGATGGTTTGGAAGCGCTGCTGCAAGTTATTCTCGGCAAAGTCGCTCAGGTCCATCAGGCTCTTGGTGCGGCTCTGCACGGCCAGGATGAGGATGTTGTCGGAGTTGGCGTCCGACTTCGACACCACCGGCGGCGCATCGATGTCCTGCGGCAGCGAGCGCACGCCCTGGCCCACCTTGTCGCGCACGTCGGAAGCAGCCGCCTCCAGGTCCACGCCCAGGTTGAACTCGACCGTGATGTTGCTCGACCCCAGCGACGAGCTGCTGGTGATGGACTTGATGCCCGGAATGCCGTTGATCTGCTTTTCCAGCGGCTCCGTTATCTGGTTCTCGATCACGTCAGCGTTGGCGCCCGTGTACGAGGTGTTGACGCTGATAATGGGCGGGTCGATGGCCGGGTAGTCGCGCAGGGCCAGAAACGAGAAGCCCACCCCACCAAACAGCAGCAGCAGCAAGTTGAAAACCGTGGCGAGTACGGGCCGCTTCAGGGACAGTTCGGATATGTTCATAGCGGAAAGGATAATCTGGCCGTTGTGCTGCGGGTTAAATCAATGCGGCGGCCCAATGGGGCGAGGCCTTGCCCCAGGGGCCCCAAAGCCACCTGCGCGGGGCCACCTGGTCCCTAACGTCATTTCTGAGCGGTGGCCTTGCGCACCTTCACCGGCTTGCCGGGCTGGGTGAAAAGTACGCCGTTGGTTACCACCGAGTCGCCGGCGGCCAGGCCGCTGACGACGGCGATTTGGTCGTCTTTACGGTCGCCGGTGCGCACGTTTTGCAGCAGGGCCTTGCCATTCTTCACCAGTACCACCTGGTCCGACTTGTCGCCGGGCATGATGGCGTTGGTGGGCAGCAGCACGCTGCGGCGGGCCGCGCCGGTGCTCACGCTCACCTTGGCAAAGGCCCCGGGGCTGGCCTGCGCGCCGGCCGGCAGCAGGGCCCGCACGGTGAGGTTGCGCGTGGTTTGGTTTACCTGGCTTTCCTGGGCCAGCACGGTGGCGGGGTAGCGGCGCGGCGGGTTGCCGGCCAAGTGCACCGTGACCACGGCGCCGGAGCGCACGATGCCGCCGTTGGCCTCGGGCAGCGTGAAATCAACCTTGAGCTTGGTGTCGGCCTGCAGCGTGGCAATGACGGTGGCGGGCGTCACGTAGGCCCCCGGGCTGACTTGGCGCAGGCCCACTACCCCGGTGAAGGGGGCCCGGATGACGGTTTTGGCCAGCATGGCTTGGGTGTAGGCGGCGTCGGCTTCGTTGCTGCGCACCTGGCTCACGGCCAGGTCGTAATCGGCCTGGTTCACGCCCTGAATTTTCAGCAGCTTTTGCAGGCGATCTTGCGAGAGGCGCGAGACTTGCAGCAGGGCCCTGGTCTTCTGCAATGTGGCTTGCAAGTCGGCGTCGTTGATGCGGGCGATGACGCTGCCCTTGGCCACGCGCCGGCCCTCGTTCACTTGCAGAAAGGTGAGGCGGCCGCTCACCTCGGGGTGCAGTTCCACGAAGTCGTTGGCCACCACCGCGCCGTTGGCCTCGATGGAATCGGTGACGGCCGAAGGGCGGGCCACCAGCACGTCCACCAGGGCGGGGCCGCTGTTCTTTTTGGCGTCCTTGCCGCCTTTTTCGTTGGGTTTGGAGCTGCAAGCGGCCAGCAAGGCCAGGGTTCCGCAGGCCAGCAGGGGGCGGGCCGAAGTCAGAAAGCGCATAGGGGAAAGGTAAGGCAAGCGGCGGGCCGGGGCGGGAAAAATGGGGCGCTGGGGCAACATGCCTGAAAATAAACTGCTTAGCAGCCAAAGGTGGCTGGTGCCAAGCCCTGGCAACGGATGGCCCGCTGCTTGGGTTCAGCAGAAAGCAAAGACGGAGGGCCCCCGCCGGGGTTGCACCATCCGGCCAGCGCGCGCGGCTTACTTTCAACCCATGAAAACGCCCGCCTCGCCGCCCGCCGCCCCGCCGCCGGAGCGCAACTTCTTCGCCGACGTGCACGAGGTCACGCGCCTCGTGCCGCCGGGCCGCGTCACCAGCTACGGCGCCATTGCCCACTACTTGGGGGCCGCCCGCGGGGCCCGCACTGTGGGCTACGCCCTGATGGCCGCTAACCTCGACGCCGCCACGCTGCGCCGCGAGGAGGCCGTGCCCGCCCACCGCGTCGTGAACCGGCTGGGGCAACTCACCGGGCGCGGCCACTTCCCCACGCCCACCGCCATGCAGGAGCGCCTCGAAGCCGAGGGCGTGCGGGTGGAAGACGACGCGGTGGTCGACTTTGAAAAGTTGTTTTGGAACCCGAGCGTGGAACTGGGGTAAGGCCGCTCATTGCTTAAAGCAGAAGGCTGCTGGTAAGCGAGTTACTAGCAGCCTCCGGGCAAGCGTATCCATCGGGCACTACTTATTAGCTTGAAAAGGAGCCTGGGCGAAGTGGCAGCAACTAATCTTCCAGTCATTCTTGCTGTCTTTGCTCGCTATCATTAAGTAGAAGCCAGTATCAATTACTTCCTTGAGTTTGTGTTTGACCGAAGGCAAAACCTTTTGGGAATAAAAGCCCGGGTAGTAGACCATATTGGCATCACCACCTTCGGCTAGCGGCATAAATTTCATATCGGCGGTACCATCATTCGACGTAAAGGCAATGGTAGCCGCCGAATCAATGCCAGTTATCCGCTGTTTTGGCGCAGCCTCACCGAATCCCGGCCGCTTACCACTGGCTCCCCGTTGACGAGGTAACGCACATTCTTTGACAAGCAGGCCGTGGCTTTGGCCAGGTCCTGCTGCTGCATGGCTTCGCCCCACTGTTGCGCTAAAGCAGCCACGGAAGTTGGGCCAGCCGCGGCGGGGCGGGTGACGGCGGGGGCCCCGGTAGGATTCGGCGCTTTGGCCCGCGGCGTGCCCGCATTGCTGGCGCAAACACCTAGTAGCACTGCCAGGCCGGGAAGTAATAGGCGTTTTCTCATGGTTGAAGAGCAGGTTAAAATACGTGGTAAATATGTCTTTAAATCAAGTGATTATTCTACCTATAGAGGAGGTAACTAGGCAAAACAGGTAGAAATACTTGGCTTGGCCGCGCTATTTGCTGGCGGTACCCGGCGTGGCCAGCGTTACCGTTTTGGGGTCAACGGTGATTTCGGCCAGGCGCTTGGCCACGGCGGGCGTCATGGTGGCCTGGTAGCGGCCGTGCAGTTGGCCGGCCAGGAATTTTTCGGCGGCCGCGTACATGGCCATGTTGTTGACGGGGCGGGCGAAGCCGTGGCCTTCGTCGGGGGCCAGCAGGTACTGCACGGGGTAGTTGCGGTCGCGCAGGGCCACCACCAGCTGGTCGGCCTCGGCCTTGTTCACGCGCGGGTCGTTGGCGCCCTGCACCACCAGCAGCGGGGTTTTGATCTTATCAGCCGCGCCCAGCGGCGACATGCGGGCCAGGGCCGCCCGGCCGGCTTCGGTGCCGGGGTCGGCCATGCGGGCGTACATCTGCTTGCGCCCGGCCTCCCAGTAGGGCGGAATGGCGTTGAGCAGGGTCATCAGGTTGGACGGGGCCACGATGGCCACGGCCGCGCGGTACACCTCGGGCGTGAAGGCCACGCCGGCCAGCGTGGCGTAGCCGCCGTACGAGCCGCCCATGATGCCCACGCGCTTGGGGTCGGCCAGGCCCTGGGCCACCAAGTACTTCACGCCCCAGGTCAGGTCGTCCTGCATTTTGCGGCCCCACTCGCCGTTGCCAGCGTTTAGAAATTGCTTGCCGTAGCCGGTGCTGGCCCTAAAGTTGGGCGAAAGCACCGCGTAGCCCCGGTTGGCCAGGAACTGGTGCAAGGCGTTGAAGCCGTAGGCCGTGCGCGACCACGGCCCGCCGTGGGGCACCACGATGACGGGCAGGTTTTTGGCCGCCACGCCCTTGGGCAAGGTCAGGTAGGCGGGAATTTCCAGGCCATCCGACGATTTGTAGCGCACCACCTTCATGTCGGCCAAGTCGGCCGGGTGCAGCTGGGGCCAGGTTTCGTACTGCTTCGTGAGTTGCTTGGTCTGGCGGTCAAACAAGTACGCCACGCTGGGCTGGGTGGCCGAACTGGCCGAGAGCAGCCACAAGCGCTCGTCGGTGGTGTTCGACACGGGCGTTACGTCGAGCCCTGGCAATTGCCGGCCCACGTTGGCGAAGTCCTGCTCGAAAGCCTTGTCCTTCCACACGCGGTGCAGGCGGTCGTCCTCAAAACTCACAAACACCGGCTCGTGCGTTTTCTCCGAGAGCACCATGCGGCCCACGTCCACGCGCCGGAGGGGGTCGGCTTGGTAGGGTTGCTCCTGGCCGGTGGCGGGGTCGAGCAGCACAATCTCGGCCAGGTCGCGCGCTGCCCCGCGGTTGGTGGCCAGGTACACGTGCTGGTTGTCTTTGGCAAAGCCTTCCACGGCGCTCGCCTCGTCGATGGAAGTTTTGTAGAACGGCGCCAGTTGGGTGCCTTCCACGCGCAGCCATTCGGTGCTGCCGTCGGGATTCGAGCGGGCCGCCAGCCGCAGCTGGTCGTTCCAGTCGAACACCCAGTTGCCGAGGCGGTCGGTGTTCTGGCGCACCAAAATTTTCTCGCCCGTGGTCAGGTTCAGCTTATACAGGTCATGCCAGGCCTTGTCGCGGTCGTTCAAGCCAATGTAGATCGTGTTGGGGTCAGCCAAGGGCACGTTAAAAATCCTCACCTGCACGCCCTTTAAGTTCGTGAGGTCGCGGGCGGCGGGCACGGCCTGGCCAGCAGCCGGGGCCCCCGTCGGGTCCACGGCGTAGATGTTGTAGTTCTCGTCGCCGCCCTTGTCCTGCGAGTACAGCAGGTATTTGCTGTCGCGGCTCCAGAAGTAGATGCGTACCGGCCGGGCCCGGTCGTCGGTCATGGGCCGGGCGCTGGCGAAGGGGGCCTTTAACTCCTTCACCCACAAGTTGCGGGTGCCCTGGTAGGGCTTGATGAACGACAGGAACTTGCCGTCGGGCGAGAGCTGGGCCCCCGAAATCTCGGGGTCGCCAAACAGCAGTTCGCGGTCGATGAGCGGGGGCAGCGCCGTTTGGGCCGCTGCGGAACGCGCGACCAGTGCCAGGACCAATAATAGCGGTAAGAATTTGTGCATGGCGGCGAAACAGAAAAGTGAAGTATTGATGGCTATTTACTAAATTATAACTGAATATTAATATACTAGCCTTTCCGGCGGCCTCCAGCGCCCCGCCGGAAACTTCGAAACGGGCTGCCGTGTAAGCCCAGGCAACCCGCAAGGCGCGTCGTTTGCCGCCGAATTGCCGTCCCGGGGCCCTACCTTTGCGCTTCCACCGTTTGGCACTGCCTTGAAGGCTATTTTCGCCTACTTCCTCGTAGCCCTCGTGCTGCTGCAAACCTTCAGCCGTGAGCTGCTGGTGGTGGATTTTGCGCTGAACCAAGCCACCATCACGGCGCGCTTCTGTGTGAACAAAGCCCGGCCCCAGCTGCACTGCGACGGCAAGTGCTACTTTGCCAAACGGCTGAAGCAACAGGAAGACCGCGAAGCCAAGGCCCCCAACGCCCTCAAGGAAAAGCTGGAAATGCTGCCCTCGGCGTTTCGCGCCCTGGTGCCGGCTGCTCCCGTGCGTTGGGCCAGCGCACCCGCTGGCCACGCCGCCTACCGGCCCGCCGGGGCCCTGGCCCGCTCCCCGCTGGGCATTTTCCGCCCGCCCCAAGCGTAGCGCCCACTCACCCATTTTACGGAACAGCCCCTGCGCTGCCCGGTCCCTAGGGCCCCGGCAGGCGCAGGCACGCCGCGGCTCGTTGGGCCAGCTGGGCCCGTGCCGCTTGGCCCAGGGCCCCCGCTGGGGCGGCCGACTGGCGCGTAGGCGCGGTACTGTTTCGGTTGGTTCTCAAAGTGTTGGCCAAACGCCCGGGCAGCAGCCCGGCCCACCCCTTCGCGTGAAAAATAACTTGCTTTTTGGCAGCCTGCTGGCCTTGTTGGCTACCGGTTGCCAGTCTTCGTCGGCCCCCGACGAACCCACCGACGCCGCCAGCAATTCCGGCCCCGACTTGATGCAGAATAGCCCCGGTATGATGGCCCAAAACGAACACATGGCCGCCATGCCCGCCCCTGCCGACCAGGGCCCCCGCGCCCAGGCCATGCGCCTGCACGACGCCGCCATGAACCGCCTGGACGCCCTGGCCACCGAGCGCCAGCGCCTAGCGGGGGCCCTGGCCCAGCTTGGCGCGGCCACGCCTGCAGACCTACGCCGCTCCGCCCGTCTGCGCCGCGCCGTGGCTGCCCTCGAGGTGGCCGACGGGCAAATGATGGACTGGATGCACAACGCCCACGAACCCGACCCGGCCCAGCACTCCGGGGCCCAGGTGACGGCCTACTGGCAGCGGCAACTGCCCGTGCTGCGGCAAATTGGCCAGCGCACTGCGGCCGCCCTGGATTCGGCCCGCGTCCTGCGTTAAGTCGGGGCCACAATGTTTTGCTCTCAAATCAATAATGTATGTATTAATTTGAGGGCAAAATATTGATTATAAGCATTTTCCTGAATAAATTTTTAATAATTCCCTTTTTATTAATATGAAACGCTTTTTCCCTGCTTCCTTTCTCTCCGTAGTTTTCCTGGCGACGCTGGCCCTGGCCGGTTGCAAAAAAAATGACGAAACCCCCGCCAACCAGACCGGGGAAGTAGACATCGAGTTGGAGCACACCGTGGGCGCGGCCCCGCTGGCGCTTTCCACCCAAACCTACACCACGCCGGCCGGCGACCAGTTCACGGTCAGCAAGTTCAAGTACTACCTCTCCAACCTCAAGCTGACCAAAACCGACGGCACGCAGTACGCCGTGCCCGAGAGCTACTACCTGGTGGACGCCGCCAGCAGCGCCTCGCAGCACTTGGCCCTGACCGGCGTGCCGGTCGGTGACTACACCGGCCTCGCCTTCACCATCGGCGTGGACAGCGCGCGCAACGTGTCGGGGGCCCAAACCGGGGCCCTGGACGTCAACAACGACATGTTTTGGACCTGGAACTCGGGCTACATCTTCACGAAGTTCGAAGGCACGTCGCCCCAGGCACCCCACGCGGCGGGCGCCACCACGGGGGGGCTCATTTTCCACATCGGCGGCTTTAAATCGCCGAACAACACGATCCGTACCGTGTCACCCGCCTTCCCGAGCGGTACAAACCTGCTGGTGCGCGCCGACCACACGCCCGAAATTCACTACGAGGTTGACGTGCTGAAGATGTTCACGGGGCCCACCACGGTGCGGTTTGCCACGCTCTCGAACACGATGGGCGGGGCCAATTCGGTGCTGGTGGCCAACAACTACGCGCAGGGCATGTTCTCGGTCGAGCACATCCACGCCAACTAACGTGCTGACGCAACGCACGTTTGCTGCCTCGCTGGCCTTCGGGCTGGCGGGGCTGCTGGCGGTGGGCTGCCGCGCCGACGTTGGGGCCCCCGCGCCCGCCGCGCCGGTGCCCGGCACGGCGTTACCGGCCAATTTCCCGGCCCCCGTGTACGCCCCCGATGCCAACCCGCCCACCGCGGCGGCCTTTGCGCTGGGGCGCACGCTATTCTACGACGCGCGTTTATCGCGCGATGGCTCGGTGTCGTGCGGCGCGTGCCACCAGCAATTCGCGGCCTTCGCCAACGCCGACCACCGCCTGAGCCACGGCGTGGGCAGCCAATTGGGTGCGCGCAACGCGCCTGGCTTGCAAAACCTGCGCTGGAAAGCCGATTTTTTTTGGGACGGGGGCCCCAAGAACCTTGAAACGCTGCCCTTGGCCCCGCTCACCAACCCGGTGGAAATGGGCGAAACCCTGGAAAACGTGCTGCGCAAGTTCAACGCCGACGCCCAGTACCCGCGGCGCTTTGCCCAGGTGTACGGCGGGGCGGGGCCCATCACTTCGTACCAGTTCCTGCGGGCCCTGGCGCAGTTCACGGCGGCCCTCACGTCGGCCAATTCGCGCTACGACCGGTACGTGCGCGGCGAAGTGGGGGGCACCCTCACGCCGGCCGAGCACAGCGGCCGGGCGCTGTTCGCGGCCAAGTGCAGCGGCTGCCACGCCACCGATTTGTTCACCGACAACGCGTTCCGCAACAACGGCCTCGGCCGTTTTTTTGGGGCCGATTCGGGCCGCGCCCGCATCACCGGCCGGGCCACCGACGTGGGCCGGTTCCGGGTGCCGAGCCTGCGCAACGTGGCCCGGACGGCCCCCTACATGCACGATGGCCGCCTCGCCACCCTGCCCGCCGTGCTGGCCCACTACGCCGGCGGCGTGCAGCCCTCGGCCACGCTCGACGCGGCGCTGCAACCGCCGGGGGCCCCGTTGGGCATCCCGCTCACGGCCGCCGAGCAGGCCGACATCATCGCCTTTCTCGGCACGCTCACCGACGAGTCATTCATCCACGACCCGCGCTTGGCGGAGCAGTCTTAACGCAGACAATCAAAATCTTATCTTTAATAAACAAGATTATGAATTTCAAACAATACCTTCTGCTGGGCTTGCTGCTGCTGGGCGGGGCCCGGGCCGGGCGGGCCTGCGACATCTGCGGCTGCTTCATGGGCATCACGCCCTACGACAACCAGAGCGGCTTCTCGCTGATGCACCGCTACCGCATCTTCAACGGCTACCCCATGCTGGGGCAGCCGGCGCAATTCCGGCCCAGCGGGGCCAACATCTTCCTGCCCTCGGCCCTTAACAGCGACAACGGCTACGTTCATTCGCACCACGGCGACCCGACTGATTTCGAGGCGTTTCGGGTGGTGGAGCTGCGGGGTAAGTACTTCTTGTCCCGGCGGGTGGAGGTGAACGCCTTCGTGCCCTACGTGATGAACACCTCGCAGATAAACGGGCTCCAACTGAACTCGGCGGGGGTGGGCGACGTGACGGTGTTTGCCGGCTACCACCTCATCCGGGCCATCGAAACGGCCGGCGTGCAAAGCCGCCT
This sequence comes from Janthinobacterium lividum, assembly GCA_050954665.1. Lineage (GTDB taxonomy): Bacteria > Bacteroidota > Bacteroidia > Cytophagales > Hymenobacteraceae > Hymenobacter. Next base: position 198,082 of record JBPBPC010000037.1, on the reverse strand, counting down.
CATCGTGGGCGGTGGCGTGAAGCTGCCCACCGGCGAGTTCCGCCGCGAAAATGCCCAGGGCCGCCGCTACCCGCTGCTCAACCAAGTGGGCACCGGCACCACCGACGGCTTCGTGTATGCCAACTACATCGGCGGCTTCCACCGCCTGGGCCTGAGCGTGAACGGCAGCTACCGCATGTCGAACGAAAACGCGTTCCGCAACAGCCTGGCCCCCAGCACGGCCGTGTACGCCAGCCTGTTCTACCGCGTGCCGCTGGGGCCCAAGGTGCAGGTGTACCCGTCGGCCCAGTTCTTCTACGAAAAAACCAACGGCGAAATGCTCGAAGGCCAGCTCACCGGCGAGCACGCCATGAACAACGCCCTGCTGGGCCCCGGCCTCGACGTGTACTACCAGAACTTCTCGGTGAACGCCAGCGTGCAGCTGCCCGTGTACAGCATGGCCACCGACCACCCCGCCAGCGCCGGCCGCCTGGTGCTGGCCGTGGGCTACAGCTTCAAGCAAACCAAGTACTTGCTGCACGGCAAGTAGCGTGGGCTTTGTAAGCCCTGTTTTAAAAGACAAGCGGTGTAAAAAAGCGCGCCGCGGCCTAAAAAGTCTGCGCTGCGAGTGGGGCTAGAACTTCCAGGCGGGCGGGGCGGGGCGGCCGGCGCCACCGGCCTGGTCGCGGTCGTTTTCGTCGTCGTCCTCGCTGTCGGTATCGTCTTCGTCGTCGGTGTCGTCTTCGTCGTCGGTGTCGTCCTCTGGTATTTCCTCGTCGTCTTCCTCCGCCTCTTCTTCGTCGGGTTCGGGGCCCTCTTCGTCGTGGTCGAGGTCGTCAAACACGCGGTCGAGCGAGGCTTCGGCGTGGCGGAGCTTGTGGCGGCAGAGGCGGATGAGTTCGGCCGAGCGCTCGACGCGGGCCGTGAGGTCGTCCACGTCCACGGCGTCGGTTTCGAGGGCGCGCAGGATGGTTTCGAGTTCGGCTAAGGATTCGGCGTAGGTGGGCATGGGGCAGGCAAAAAGGCAGATTTAAAAGTTGGCGGGCCGTGCTAGCGCTGGGCTTGCAGGGCCCAAAGGCGGCGTTCGGCGCGGTGCAGCAGGCGGGCAGTGGCCAGCTCCAGTTGGTAGCGCAGGCGCAGCAGGTGCTCGCGCCGCCGCCGGTGGTGGCGGGCGAAGCGCTGCTGGAGGGCCCGGGCCCGCTGGCGCAGGCGCTGCTGCTCGTGGGCCAGGGCCCGGCGCGCGGCGCGCGGCACCTGGTGGCGGAAGCGTTCGAGGCGTTGGGCCTGCTGCCGCAGCTGCTCGCGGGGGCCCTGGGCGGCCTGGCGGGCCCGCTGGTGCAGGGCGGCGCGGGCGGCGGCCAGGTGGCGCTGCCCGGCGGCCCGGCCCCGGGCCGTGAGGCGGTCGAGGTGGGCGTGGCGCTGGCGCAGGTGGTGGCCGGCGGCGGCGCGAATTTCGGTGGCCAAGTGGTGCAGCAGGCCATCGACCCGGGCCAGGCGCTCGACTAAAAAGGCCGCCACAGCGGTGGGCGTTTTCAGTGATTTGTAGGCCGTTAGGTCGGCCAGGGCTTCGTCGCGCTCGTGGCCGATGCCGGTGAGCACGGGCAGCGGGAAGGCCCCCACGGCGGCGGCCAGCCCGTAGTCGTCGAAAGCCAGCAGATCGGTTTTGCTGCCCCCGCCGCGGATGATGACCACGGCCTCGAACTGTGCCCGCCGGGCCCGCACCGCGTCCAGCGCCGCCCGGATGCTGGCGGGGGCCTCGTCGCCCTGCATCATGGCCGGGAACAGGGTGAGGGCAAAGTCGTAGGGCGCTTCCTCCAACTGCCGAACAAAGTCCTGGAAGCCCGCGGCGGTGGGCGAGGAGATGACCGCCACGCGCTGCGGGGCCAGGGGCAGGGCCAGCCGCTTTTGCCGCTCCAGCAGGCCCTTGATTTCGAGGGTTTGCAGGGCCAGCAGGCGCTGGCGGGCCAGCTCGCCCACGGTGTAGCTGGGGTCGAGGGCCAATACGTCGAGGCTTAGGCCGTACTGCTCGTGGAAGCGCAGCTGCACCCGCAGCAGCAACCGCAGGCCCGGGCGCAGGGCTTGGCCGGTGTGGGCCTCGAAGGCCGGCACCACCTGCTGGTAGCGCTGGCTCCAGAGCGTGGCGCGGGCCTGGGCCTTGGCGGGCTGGCCGCGCTCGTCGGTGGCCTGCTCGGCGAGGGTGAGGTAGCAGTGGCCCCCGGCGAAGCGCGGCCGGGTAAGGTCGGCCACCTCGGCCACCACCCAGTACGACTCGGGAAACTGGCGGTGCAGGGCCAGGCGCACGCGGCCCAGCAGCTCGGCCAGCCCCAACGGGGCGGGCGGCGCGGGCACGGGCGCTTCGGAACGGCGGTTGTAGAGCGGCATGGCCGCAAGATACAGGCGGGGGCCCCCGCGGGTTTTGGGGCCCCGGGGCCCCGGCCGGGCGCAGTGCGGCTTATGTGCTTTGGGCCTTTACTTTGCGTTCGTCTAATTCGGCGCGGGCGCTGGCCGCTGCGCCCCATTTCTTTTTCCTTTCTTTCCTATGTCAAAAGCTTCCCACCTGCCCCTGGCGGCCGTGGCCGCTGCCGCGCTGGCCCTGGCCGGCTGCGCCGGCAGCAAGCCCGCCTCCACGGCCGCCGCGCCCGCGCCGGCTGCCCCACCCGTTGCCGCCGCCCCGGCCCCCGACCCGGTGGTGAAGGGCGTGGGCCTCGACCTGACCGGCATGGATACGTCGGTGAGCCCGTGCGACGACTTCTACCACTACACGTCGGGCAACTGGATGAAGAACACGCCCATTCCGGCCGCCGAGAGCGGCTGGGGCTCGTTCAACATCCTGGCCGAGCACAACAACGCCACGCTGCGCGCCATCCTCGACGACGCGGCCCAGCAGGCCCCCACGGCCGCCAAGGGCTCGAACCTGCAAAAGGTGGGCGACTTCTACGCCGCCGCCATGGATTCGGCGGCCATTAACAAGGCTGGGCTGCGCTACCTCCAGCCCCACCTCGCGCGCATCGACGCGGTGAAAAACCTGGCCGAGATGCAGCGCTTGCTCTCCGACCCCAACGTGTCGCTCGGCGGCGCTTGGTTCGAGTCGGGCGTGAGCCCCGACGATAAAATCAGCTCGCAGTACGCGGTGCAGTTTTACCAAGGGGGCCTCACGCTGCCCAACCGCGACTACTACCTCGACGACGACGCGCGCTCGAAGTCCATCCGCGCCGCGTACCAGGCCTACCTGGTGAACACTTTTAAGCTGCTCGGCGAGTTCGACGCCGCCGCCAAGGCCCACGCCGCCACGGTGATGCGCATGGAAACGCGCCTGGCCAAGGCCAGCAAAAAACCCGTGGACCTGCGCGACCCCTACGCCAACTACCACAAGCTGACGGTGGCCCAGGCCAAAAAAGATTTCCCGAACCTCAACGTGCCGCTGCTGCTGAAGGCCGAGGGCCTGGGCACGGCCAAGGAAGTGATTGTGGGCCAGCCCGCGTTCTTCAAGGAAGTGAGCGCCATGCTGAAGGCCGAGCCGCTGCTCGACCAGAAAACCTACCTGCGCTGGCACCTCACCAGCAGCCTGATGGGGGCCCTGCCGCAGCAATTCGGCGACGAGCAGTTCCGCTTCGCGCAAACCCTGAGCGGCGCCAAAAAGCAGCAGCCGCGCTGGAAGCGCATGCTGCGCAGCACCGACGGGGCCCTGGGCGAAGCCTTCGGCCAGATTTACGTGGAGAAGGCCTTCTCGCCCGCCGCCAAGGCCCGCGCCAAGGAGATGATCGAGAACCTGCGCACGGCCTACGCCGAGCGCATCAACGCCACGGAGTGGATGAGTGCCGCCACCAAAGTGGAGGCCATCAAAAAGCTCAACGCTTTCGCCGTGAAGATTGGCTACCCCGACAAGTGGAAGGACTATTCGGCCCTCACCATCAGCCGCGCCAGCTACCTGAACGACGTGCTGGCCGCCCGCGCCTGGGCCGCCCACGACAACCTGAAGAAGTTCGGCAAGCCGATTGACCGCACCGAGTGGGGCATGACGCCGCCCACCGTGAACGCCTACTACAACCCGGGCATGAACGAAATCGTGTTTCCGGCCGGCATTTTGCAGCCGCCGTTCTACGACCCCAAGGCCGACGACGCGGTGAACTACGGCGGCATCGGGGCCGTGATCGGCCACGAGATGACCCACGGCTTCGACGACCAGGGCCGCCAGTACGACGCCCAGGGCAACCTGAAGGACTGGTGGACCAAGGAGGACGGCGAGAAATTTACGGCCCGCGCCGCCGTGGTGGGCAAGCAGTTTGACGCCTACTCGCCGCTGGATTCGGTGCACGTGAACGGCAAGCTGACGATGGGCGAAAACCTGGCCGACCTCGGGGGCCTCACCATCGCCTACCAGGCCTTCGAGAAAACCCCGCAGGCCAAGGAGCAGGCCAAGCTCGACGGCTTCACGCCCGAGCAGCGCTTCTTCCTGAGCTGGGCCCAGGTGTGGCGCAGCAACATGCGCCCCGAGGCCGCCCGCATGCGCATCCTCACCGACCCGCACGCGCCCAACCAGTTCCGCACCATCGGGCCCCTGCAAAACATGCCCGAGTTCTACAAAGCCTTCGGCTGCCAGGACGGCGCCAAAATGGTGCGCGCCCAAGCCGACCGCGCCAAAATCTGGTAAGGAACCCTTCCGGCGCGTTTGCCCCCAAGCCCCGTTGCCAATGCTGGCAACGGGGCTTTTTGCTGCGGCTGGGGCCCCATGCAACGCATATTAAGAGGAGGTGTCTTTGCCTGAACCGCAGTGTTTCGCCTTTCCAAAAGATAAATTTTTCTTCTATGTTTTCAACTACTATTGTGCGCCGGCTAAGCCTGGCCGCGTTGGGCCTGAGCGGCGTGGCCGCAGCCGTGGCAGCCGGCCCGCCCGCCAAGTCCAAGCCCGCCCCGCCCCAGCAGGGCATCGGCATCACCCTGGCCAACATCGACAACTCGGTGCAGCCGTGCGAGGATTTCTTCCACTACGCCAACGGCAACTGGCTGAAAAACAACCCGGTGCCCGCTGCTGAGTCGCGCTGGGGTTCGTTCAACGAGCTGGGCGACCGCAACCAGGCCATCGAGAAGCGCATTTTGATGAAGGCCGCCGCCGGGGCCCGCACCGCCAAGCTGGGCTCGAACGAGCAGAAAGTGGGCGATTTTTACGGCGCGGCCATGGACTCGGTGGCCATCGAGCGCGCCGGCCTGAAGTACTTGCAGCCGCGCCTGGCGCAGATTGCCGGCCTGAAGAGCCTGGCCGACATCCAGCAGTACATGGCCAGCCCGAAGTCGATGGCGACCGGCTGGTACGGCCTGGGCGTGGGGCAAGACAGCAAAAACAGCACGGTGTACGCGGTGCAGCTGCGCCAGGGGGGCCTGGGCCTCGGCGACCGCGACTACTACCTGAAGGACGACGCCCGCTCGAAAGCCGTGCGCGCGGGCTACAAAACGTACATGACCAGTGTCTTCCAGCTGCTGGGCGACGCGCCGGCCCTGGCCGCCACCAACGCCGACGCCGTCATCGGCCTCGAAACCAAGCTGGCCCAGGCCAGCCGCGGCCGCGTGGACTTGCGCGACCGCCTCAAGAACTACAACAAGGTGCCGGTGGCCCAGGCCGCGAAGGACTACCCGAACCTGAACCTGCCCCTGCGCCTGAAGGACGCGGGCCTGAGCGGGGCCCAGGACGTCATCATCGGCCAGCCCGAGTTTTTGGCCGCCGCGAACACGCTGCTGGCCAGCACGCCCATCGCCGACCAGCAGCAGTACCTGCGCTGGAACCTGGTGTCGGACGTGACCTCGGCCCTGCCCAAGGCCTACGGCGACGCCGCTTTCCGCTTCCAGCAGGTGCTGACGGGCGCCAAGCAGCAGCAGCCGCGCTGGAAGCGCGCCCTGCGCGCCACCGACGGGGCCCTGGGCGAAGCCTTCGGCCAGCTGTACGTGGACGAGGCGTTCTCGCCCGCGGCCAAGGCCCGCGCCAAGCAGATGGTGGAAAACCTGCGCGCCGCCTACGCCGAGCGCATCATGGCCACCGACTGGATGAGCCCCGCTACCAAGAAGGAGGCCGTGGAGAAGCTCAACGCCTTCGCTGTGAAGATTGGCTACCCCGACAAGTGGAAGGACTACTCGGCGCTGAAAATTACCCGCGAAAGCGCGCTGCAAAACCTGTTTGCGACCGCTGAGTGGCGCCGCGAGGACAACCTGAAGAAGTTCGGCAAGCCGATTGACCGGGGCGAGTGGGGCATGACGCCGCCCACGGTGAACGCCTACTACAATTCGAGCATGAACGAAATCGTGTTTCCGGCCGGCATTTTGCAGCCGCCGTTCTACGACCCCAAGGCGGACGACGCGGTGAACTACGGCGGCGTGGGCGCCGTGATCGGCCACGAGATGACCCACGGCTTCGACGACCAGGGCCGCCGCTCGGACGCCAAGGGCAACCTGCGCGACTGGTGGACCAAAGAGGACAACGAGAAGTTCACGGCCAAGGCCGACATGGTGGGCAAGCAGTACGACGCCTTCATGCCGCTGGATTCGGTGCACGTGAACGGCAAGCTGACGATGGGCGAAAACCTGGCCGACATTGGGGGCCTCACCATCGCCCACCAGGCGTTCCAGAAAACGCAACAGGCCAAGGGCGGCCAGAAAATCGACGGCTTCACGCCCGAGCAGCGCTTTTTCCTGGGCTGGGCCCAGATCTGGCGCGCCAACTCGCGGCCCGAGTACGTGCGCCAGCAGGTGCAAACCGACCCGCACTCGCCCGAGCAGTTCCGCACCAACGGCCCGCTGATGAACATGCCCGAGTTCTACGAAGCCTTCGGCTGCAAGGACGGCACCAAGATGGTGCGCGCCACCGCCGACCGTTCGCGCATTTGGTAGGTGCTGAATTATAACAGTTTATAAAAAAGCCCGGCCGGTTTGGCTGGGCTTTTTTCGTGGCCGGGGCCCTGGCTACTTCACTACTTCTACCTTCAGGGGGATGTCCTGCACGGGCCACTTGTCGGGCTCCACGGGCACTTGGGAAATCTTGTTCACCACGTCCTGGCCCTCGGTTACCTCGCCAAACACCGTGTACTGGCCGTCGAGCGAGGGCGTGCCGCCCACCGTGGCGTAGGCGCGCAGCTGGGCGGGCGTCAGGCGGCGGGGCGTCATGGCCTGGGCTTGGCGGGCGTCGAGCTTTTCGCCCACCACGAAGAAGAAATCGGTGTTCGACGAGAGCCGGCCGGGGTTCTGCTCGTCGTCGTAGCGGGCCATGCCCAGGGCCCCCTGGTAGTGGAAGTGGCCGGGCCGGAACTCGGGCGGCAGGCGGTAGCGGTGCAGCCGGATGGTGCGGGGCCCCGCCGTTTGGCCGCCCTGCACGGCAAAGCCCTTCACCACGCGGTTGAACATGGTTTCGCTGAACACGCCCTTGCGGGTGAGCAGCAGGAAGTTGGCCTTGTGGATGGGCGTGTCGTCGTACAAATGCACCCGAATTTTGCCGAAGCGCGTGGTGAACAGCACCTCCGAGCCGGGGTACTGCTGGCCGTAAGCGAGCAGCGCAGCCGGCGCCGTTTCGTCGGTGAGGGTGGCGATGTCGGGGCCCGGCACCGCGGGCCGGGCGGCGGGGGCGGCGGCGGGCGGCGGGGCCGGGTTGCAGGCGGCGGCCAGCAGCGCCACGGCCAGCGCCGCAGGGGCGCAACGGAGGGAAGGAAGCATGCGGGAGGAAAAACGGAACGGCAACGGCGGGCAAGATACTACGGGCGCCAGGGCCCCGGGCCCTGGCGCCCGCCCACAAAAAAAGCCCGTGCCATGCGGCACGGGCTCTGCGGTTGGGCAATGCGCCGGGCTTAGCCCTGGTACATTTTCAGGTCTTTGTCGAGGCCCAGTTTCTTGGCGATGTCGGCGAACATGGTGGGGTCGAAGTTGTCCTCGCCGGGCGAGTTCAACTGCGGCTCTTCCTCCAGCACGGGGTAGGGCACGCCTTTCTTGGCGCCCTGGATGACTTCCAGCTCCGAGCCGTCCTCCGGGTGCTTGCCGTTCCAAATCACGCCGGCTTCCATGTAGGCATTGGGCGAGAAGGTGTACAGCTCGCGGTGCAGGCCGTGCTTCATGAACTCGCGCGCCTCGGGGAAGGCCGCGTTGCTCAGGTTCGGCACGGGCATGAGTTTCTTCACGTCTACGCCGGTCAGTTTTTCCAGGGCCAGGGCGTAGGCGTACACGTGCAGGCCGCCGCGCACCAGCAGGTAGCCCACCATGGTGCGGGCGCAGGGGTCGGTCACCATTTCGTACACGCGCATCTTGTTGGCGCGGGCCCCGCACTCCAGGAAGAAGTTGTGCAGCAAGTCGAGGCGCAAGTTGCCGGAACTGAACACGTTGTCGCCGGTCCAGGGGCGGCCCATCGAATCCACGGGCAGGGAGGCCTGGCCGCTGGCAATGAAATGGTGCGTGTTGCGGTTGTCCTGGGTGCCCGCCAAGGGCCCGGGCACGGGGTCGGTGCCGCGCTTGCTGGTGCCGGTCAGCAGCAAGTTGATGGCGTAGCTCACGGCCTCGATGTGCGAGTACTCTTCGGCCGCAATGGCCGAGGTGAGGGCGTAGAACGGGCGGAGCCGGTCGCGGCCCCGGAAGTTGAACGACTGGAACGTGTAGTTCATCAGCGTGCTCATCTCCCCAAATTTGCCGCCCAGTAGCTCCTGGATGGCGGCCGCGTCGTTGGCCGACGGGTTTTTGGGTTTGGGCAGTTCGAGGGATAATTCGTCGAGGCGCAGAATCATGCGGTAGGGGGTAGGGGTGGAAAAAGAAAAACCGGCCCCGCCCCAGGGCAGAACCGGTTTTTCCTACGCAGCCCCCGCCACCGCCGCCACAACATAATTTGGTGACTCAACGGTAGTTAGTAGCCGTTTAGCAGCTAACGTTCAAAGCACTTGCGTGGTGGACGTCGGTGTGCTTCTGGTTAACTTTTTTTAGCGTTGCCCAGCTTTTAGTTGCCCAGCCCCGGGGCCCCTGCCTGCACTACCAGGGAATGCTGGTGCTGGTGGTTTTGCTCTTAGTGCTGCCGCTGGGGCCCTTGCTTTTGGTCTTGACTTTAACTGGGGCAGCGGCTTTGGTAGGGGCCCCGGCCGGGGCAGGCGCGGCGGGGTCGGGCGCGGCCGGAGTTTCGGGCACGTCTTCGGCCTGCACCGCGGGGGCCTCCTGGGCGGCTTTTATCTCGTCGGGGTTTTCCGCGCGCTTCTCGGTTTGCTGGGCCAGCAGCAGGTGGTCCTGCGCGAGGGTGTTTTTCTTAGCGGCGGCCAGTTCGGTTTCGAGGCGGGCTTTTTCGTCCTTGCTGAGGCGGTTGGGCGCCATGAGCTGGTTGAGGTCGGGCTTGCCGCCGTTTTGCCAGGCCGTGAGCCAGAGCGAGGCCACCAGCGTAGGGGCCAGCTTGAGGCGGTTGGCCACCATGCCGCCCACCAGCTTTTCGTACTCGGCCGCGAAGGCGTCGGAGTAGCGGCGCTGGGTTTTGCCGTAGCGGTGCGCAAACGTGTAGCGCTCGGGCCCCGGCATGGCCTTTTCCACCTTTCCGGCCCGGTCAAACGTTTCGGTTAGGAAGCCGTAGCTGCGCTGCACTGTGCCCCAGGCTTCGGCCAGCGGGTCCTTCACGTAGGCCGCCGGCTCGTAAGTGATGTTGTATTCGGCGATGTATTTTTCGGGCAGGGCGCTTTCCCACAGGCTGTGCAGGCCGGCCTGGTTGGTCAGCTGCCCGTCGTAGTTGATGGTGGTGTGCAGCGGTACAAAGGCGTCGCTCACGTAGTGCCCTAGCTCAGCCGAGTACTTGATGATGGCCACCGTGTCGCGCTCCCGGAAGGCGTTCGTGAGCTTCTCGGTGTTTTCGGCGATGGTCCACGGCACGGTGCCGTACTTCTTCAGCGTGTCGGCCGAGAATTTTTCCACCGCCGCCGCGTAGTCCTGCGGCACCTTGCCGAAGGGGTTTTCCTCGGAGTAGTGGTCCATGTCGATGAAGTGGCGGCCGGCCTCGTCGGGGTCGGTGGCGCGGCGCTCGTCGGGGGCCGTGCTCTGGCGCACCAGCTCGGGCAGGTGGCGGAAGTAAAAGGCTTGCATGTTGCCGGGCAGCCGGTACACGGCCACCTGCGTGATGAGGCGGTGGCCAAAAAAGCCCCACGCCCCGGCCGAGCCCACCGCCAGCAGCGCCAACACAACTGGCAAGAATAATTTTTTCATGGCAAGAATAATTTTTTTATAGAGAAGCGAAATAGGACAAATGCCACCAGGCGCGGCTCGCCGGCGAAGGTCGGCAGAAGCCAGCATTTGTCGGGCGCCGGGGCTCAAAAAGTAGTGAATAATGGCCAGGCCGCGCAAAATAACTTGCACCCATCGAAGGTTGGGGCCCCCGGTGCGCCGGGCGCGGCCCGGTAATATTCCGGGATTATTGGACTACCCAGAGAAATTTTTTTATCAATCGATTGAAAATATCTCAACCGCCTGCGCAATGGATTGCGTAATTGTATTACATTTGTCTATCAAATTCTCTTTCCCACCCAGCATTTGCTGCGCAAGCGGCTAACAAAATGCCCGGCTTCCTGCTAAGGAAGTCGGGCATTTTAGGTTTTGACCCAAGCTTTGGTTAAGTTAAGCAAGTAATCGTCAATTACTTGCTTACATATACCACGCCGGCTTTCATCACGAAGCTGGGGCGCATAAGGGCGGTAATGTCCTGCAGCGGGTTGCCCTCCAGGGCTACCACGTCGGCGAGTTTGCCGGCTTCGAGGGCCCCCAGGTTGGCCGATTCGTCGAGCAGTGCGGCGGCGTTGAGGGTGGCGCTGCGGATGGCTTCGAGCGGAGGCATGCCGGCTTCGGTCATGTAGCCGAACTCACGGGCGTTTTGGCCGTGGCGGAACACGCCCGCGTCGGTGCCAAATGCCACCCGCACCCCGGCTTTGTAGGCCCGCCCGAAGGTGCCCTGCATCTGGGTGCCGATGCTCACGGCCTTGGTGGCCACCACGGGCGGGAAGTAGCCGGGCTGGCGGGCCGAATCGGCCGTCGATTTGCCAGCGATGAGCGTGGGCACGTACCAAGCCGCGCTTTTCTTGAACAGGGCAATGCCTTCGTCGTCCATCAGCGAGCCGTGGTCGATGCTGCTCACGCCCGCGCGCAGGGCCCGCTTGATGCCTTCGGGGCCGTGGGCGTGGCAGGCCACGCGCAGGCCCAGGTCGCGGGCGGTTTCCACCACGGCCCGGATTTCCTCCTCGGTGTACTGGGGCCCGCTGCTGTTCTTGCTCAGGTCGAGCACGCCGCCGGTGCTGGCGATTTTGATGAGGTCGGCCCCGCGCTTGAACTGCTCGCGCACGGCTTGGCGGCACTGGTCGGGGCCGTTGGCCACGCCCGCGGCCAAACCAGGGGCTTGGCGTTCAATCTGGAAATCGCTCAGGCCGTCGGTGCCGTCCATGTGCCCGCCGGTGGCCGACAGCGCCACGCCCGCCGAGTAGATGCGGGGCCCCGGCACCAGGCCCTGGGCCACGGCCTTGCGCAGGGCCGTGTTCACGCCCGTGCCGCCGCAGTCGCGCACGGTGGTGAAGCCCGCGCGCAGCGTCGTCAGGGCGTAGCCCTGGGCGCGGTAGGCAATATCCGCCGGGTTCAGCGTGAACTGCTCGGTGAAGGCGCTTTTGCTGAACTGCGACTCCAGGTGCACGTGGCAGTCGATGAGGCCGGGCAGCACGGTGCGGTTTTCGAGGTCGATGACCTGGTCCTGGGGGCCCCCGGCGGCGTAGCCAGCCTGCACGGCCACGATGCGGTCTTTCTCGACCACCACGGTTTGCTGGGCCAGCAGCCGGCCGCTGCGCACGTCGAGCAGGTGGCCGCAGTGCAGGTATGTTTTTTGGGCGAACGCCGCGGGGGGCCCCAGCAGGAGGGCGGCGGCCAGGCAGGGAATAAAATTGCGCGTCATAGGTTTGCCGAAGATGGGGCCGGAAGGTACAAGCAAGGCCGCCTGTTGCCGCTTGCTTTTCCCGCCATATTGCCAATTAATCTCTTTAAACCTGCATTCGATGACCACCCAGGAAGAATTCGAAACCGCCGCCCAGCGCGCCCAGCAACTGCCCGGCAAGCCCGCCAATACCGTGTTGCTCCAGCTCTACGCCCTCTACAAACAAGCCACCGAAGGCGACGTGGCCGGCGCCCGCCCCGGCGGCTTCGATTTCAAAGCCATTGCCAAGTACGACGCCTGGGCCGCCCAGCGCGGCCTCAGCAAAGACGCCGCCCGCCAGCAGTATGTGGAGCTGGTGGGCGAGCTGGCGGGTTGACGCAATGAGTGGTGGCGCGAAGGGATGAATGGATAATTCGGCCCCGCATCTTGCTCGTTCATTCCTTCGCTCCTTCAATTGTTTGCTCCGCTCACTCGCTCATTGCCCCGTGCACATCTCCCGCAAGAAGCCCGCGTACCCCATCACGCCTGCGCTGCGGCAGTACCTGCGCGACTACGACCGCGACGCCCCGCTGCCGGTGAGCTACGCCGATTTGCGGCGCTACAGCAACTCGTTTGCGCTGCGCGACCGCACCGGGCGCGACACCCTGTGGCAAACCGTGTACCACGAGCCGCAGGCCATGCACGAGATCAGCCAGGGCCTGGCCGAAGTGTACGCGCTGCTGGAAATGGGCGGCGATTCGTCCTTCACCGAGCACCTGGTGGCCGACCGCATCGACTTCTGCCACTTCGGCAACTCACAGCCGTTCCGGGTGCGCATCCTCAACCAGCTCAACGACAACTACGATTTCTTCTACGTGAAGCAGGCCGACGCCTCGCGCCTCTACGGCTTGGAGCTGGGGCACGTGCTCTCGCCCAATTCGATGAACTTCCTCACCCACGGCGACACGCTGATCGAGGAGCACATTGCCGGCATTCCGGGCGACGGTTTCGTCCGGCTGCGCCTCGCCTCAGCCAGCCCCACCTCAACCAGGTGCGCATCGCCAAGGAGTTTGTAAAGCTCAACGAGCGCTGCTTTGCCCGGCTGCTGGGCGACATGCGCGCCTACAACTACGTGATCGACGTGACGCCCGACTTCGAGGACGAGCAGTACCGGGTGCGGGCCATCGACTTCGACTTCGACCAGCAGAGCTACGAGGGCAACCGGCGCATGTACCAGCCCCGCTACTTTGCCGACAGCGCCGCCGTGGTGGACCTGTGCGCCCGCCTGCTAAAACCCGAAAACGTGCGCCAGTACCAAACCGAGGAGCGCACCCTCATGGCCCGCCGCGCCCGCACCGAGCGCCACCTCCTGCGCGCCCTGCTCGACGTGATGCGCCAGCACGCGCTGGCGCCCACCGAAAAAGTGGCCGAGCTGCGCGGCACCCTCGCCCGCTACCACCAGAGCACCGCCTTCGCCGCCTGCGACTCGATGGGCGACGTGGTGCGCCTGCACCTGTGGCTGATGCTGGGCCCCGGGGCCCGCCCGCCGAGCTGAAAAAACAGGGGCCCCGGGCGGCCAGGAAACGAGTTTCCTGGCCGCCCGGGGCCCCAAACGGGCCGGCTGCAACGCTGGGCTACGCCTTGGGCGCGGGCAAATCGAAGGCCACGGCGGCGTGCTCGAAGTGGCCCTTGTGCGAGCCGTCGCAGAACGGCTTCTGGTGCGAGAGGCCGCAACGGCAGATGCTGACGCGCTGGCGGCCGCCGAGGCCGTAGGGCTGGCCCTGGGCGTCAACAAGCTCGATGTCGTCGCCCTCCACTCGGAGCGCGCCGTTGGAAAGCACAGTAAGTTTGGTGGCCATGGGGTTGATGAAAGTACGGGTGAATAATGAAGAAAATGGCAGCCGTTCGGGCCAGCCCTACAGCGTTTTGCGCATGATGTAGTCGTTCATGAAGTAGGGGCCGATGGGCACGTCTTCCTCGCGCTGCTGCACGAAGCCGCGCCGCTCGTAGAAGCTGAGGGCGGGGTTGTAGCGGTTCACGTTCAGGTCGAGGGTGCGGCCGCCGGCGCGGCGGGCGGCTTCCTCCACGGCTTCGATGAGGTGCAGGCCCAAGCCTTGGCCCTGCTGCGTGGGCAACACGTAGATTTTGTGGAGCTTGTACTCGGTGGGCGTGGCGTCGGCCAGGGCCCCGTCGACGGGCGGCTGGGGCCCGAAGGAGGCAAAACCCGCCGGCTGCCCGTCCACGTGCGCCAGCAAAAACGTGTGGTGCTGCTCGGCCATCTGGCGCTTGAGGGCGGCGGGCGTGTAGATGACGCGGTACATGTACTCCATCTGCTCGCGCGAGAGGATGAAGCGGTAGGTGGGCTCCCACGTACCCTCGGCCAGCTGGATGATGGTGGGAATGTCGCGGAGGGTGGCGGGCACGATGCGCGGCGGCGCGGGCGGGGTGTTCATATCAGTACAGCGGAGCAAAACGCGAAATTGGGGCGAAAAAAATCAAAACCTGCCCGCTTTTTGTACGAGACGGTCGTTTTCAACGTTTACCGGGCCCCGGCGCTTCCTTACGGTGCTGCTTTTCTTATGCCACACGCCCTGAAATTGACCCTGCCCCTGGTTGCCCTGCTGCTCGCCGCCGGGGCCCCCGCCCGCGCCCAAATTGCCAACGTGCCCGACAGCTTGCGCCGCGCCGGCGAACTGGTGGGCAGCCGCCCCAGCGCCCGCCGCCCGGCCGGGGCCCGGGTTTTGGCCCGCCCCGCGGCGGCTACGCCCACGGCCCGCGGGCTGGGCAACGCCGCCGACCCGGCCCGCGCCAGCGCCGCCGACTTGCCCGACCTCTACGAGCGCTTCATCGCAACTTGCCAGGCGCAGCGCCGCACCTGGAGCGAAGACGACTGGAGCACCGCCGCCAACGCCCTCGCGCGCCTCAACCAACGCTACGAACAGGTGCGCACCGCGCTGTCGCTCCAGGAGCGGCTGAACATCCGCTCGGCCCAGGCCGAGTTTCACACCTTGCAGGGGGCCCGCAAGGTGAAGGACCGCCTCGAAAACTAGGGGCCCCGCAGCGGCCGTTGGGCAGGCCGCGCTACCTTTGGGGGTCTCCTTTTTTCTGCCTGAACGGCGTAAGCGCGTATGCACATTGCCATCGTCGGCAACATTGGGGCTGGCAAAACCACCTTGGCCCACAAGCTGGCCCACCATTTCCGCTGGGAAGTGTTTTTGGAGGACGTGGACGACAACCCGTACCTCAAGGATTTTTACCACGACATGCCGCGATGGGCCTTCCACTTGCAGGTGTACTTCCTGAACGGGCGCTTCCGCCAAACGCAGCGCATCAAGGCCCTCACGCAGGCGGGCAAAGGCGTGGTGCAGGACCGCACCATCTACGAAGACGCCTACATCTTCGCCGCCAACCTGCACGAGTCGGGCCTGCTCTCGACGCGCGACTACGACAACTACTGCGGCCTGTTCGAGTCGATGATCAACCTCGTCGAACCGCCCGATTTGCTGCTCTACCTGCGCGCCGATTTGTCGAAACTGATCCGCCAAATCGAGCAGCGCGGCCGCGACTACGAGAACAGCATCAGCATCGAGTACCTCAAAAACCTCAACGAGCACTACGAAAAGTGGATTGCCGGCTACACCGGCCGCCTGCTCATCGTGGACGTGAGCGAGCTGGACCACGTGCGCAACCCCGAAGACCTAGGCACCATCATCGAGCGCATCAACGCCACGCTGTTCGGCCTGTTCTAGGGCGGCGGCCGGCCGCCGGGGCCCTACGGCGCCTACTCGTTGGGCACCAGGGCTTCGTTGAAGAAGTCGACCAGCGGCCGGGCCGCGGCAATGGCGGCCACGGCCTGCGCCACGAAGCCGGGGCCCTGGGCCACCTCCGCGTCGGCAAACGTGCGCACCGCGCCGAAGCTTTTGAGTTTTAACCAGGCCAGGTCGGGGTGGTCGGCGGGGTAGCCCTTGGGCGGGCGCACCAGCTGTTCGCCGTCGGTGGCGAGGCCGGCCGGGAAGTGATGCAGCAGCGCCGGCGCCTGCCGCTGGCGGTGGAACTCGTCGGCGCTGTAGTGGATTTCCTGGCGCAGGGCCCCCAGCAGCGCCGGCGTGGTGTGGTAGAAGCCCACCCGCAGCGACGACAGGCCCCCGGGCTGCACGCCCAAGTAGTAGCCGGCGCGCGCCGCGTGGCGGCCGCCGTGCAGCAGGCCCGCGCCCATGCGCCGCTTGTAGGGTTCGGGGTCGCGGTGGCCGCGGTCGTTCTTGTGCAGCCGGAACATGGCCTCGGCGGGGGTGAGGCCGGCCAGCGACGGGTCGGTTTTGGCCACTTCGGCCAGCACCTGGCCGATGAGCTCCGCGAAGGCGGCGCGGGCCCGCTGGTAGTCGGGCCGGTGCTCGGCCATCCAGGGCGTGTTGTTGTTGGCCGCCAGGCGGCGCAGGAAATCCAGCAGGTAGGCGAGGTCCATTGTCGGCGGCAAGGTTAGCGGCGGCTGAGCACCGTTACGGCGTCGCCCACGCGCAGGTGGCCGTGGCCGGGGCCCGTCACGTTCTGGCCAAACAGGGTTTTGCTGCCGGTGCTGCGGTAGGTGGCCAGCGTGCGCAGGGGCTCGCCCTGCGGGGTTTTGGCGGCGGTTTGCTGGTCGATGGTCGTCAGCACGCAGCGGGCGCAGCCGCGCACGGCCCGGAAGGGTACGTCGCCAATCTGGAAATTGGCCCACTGGTCGTCGTCGTAGGCAGGGCCCCCGCTGAACACCAGGTTGGGCCGGAAGCGGTCCAGGGGCAAGGGCGCGGGCAAGCGCTGGTTGAGGTCGGCCAGGGCCGCCTCGCCCACGAGCAGGAACGGGTAGCCGTCGGCGAAGCTCACGATTTGGCCCTCGGGGTTGCGCGCGGGCTCCACGTCGCGCCGCACCATGTCGGACATGTACACGAGCCGGATTTCGCGTTTCAGGGCCCGGCTCAGCCAGACATCGGCCACGTCCTCGCCCCGCCAGGCCCACACCACGTCGTCCCAAATGGTGACGAACAGCGTGCGCGTGGGCGTGGCCTCAAACGGGAGGTAGAGCGGCAGCAACTCGGGCCGCTGGCGGTGCGTGAGCAGCCAGCCGTTGTGGGCCGCGGCCACGGCCAGCAGGGCCAACTCGGGGTGCTGGCGCTGGGTGAGGAAGCGGTTGTGCTCGTCCACCAGCAGCCAGCGGCGGTCGTGGCGCAGGCCCTGGGGCGTCACGTCGGCTGCGGCCACGGCCACGCCGCCGAGCGACTTGATGGGGTAAATCAGGAGTTGCGAAAGGGTGAGGGCGGCGTCGGGCATGGCGCAAAATTAGGCGGCCGGCGACGTTGGGGCCCCAAGGGCGTAGGAGCCGGAAAGAATTAGGCCGTCATGCTGAGCGCAGCCGAAGCATCTCTCCCGCAGCAGTAAATAATTACTTACGCAGTAGAGATGCTTCGGCTGCGCTCAGCATGACGGCCTATTGGCCCGTTCGGAAAACGTGCTGTATTACTTCGCCACCGTCTCGGCCAGCTTGATGGCTTCGTACAAATCGACCACGCCGCCGGTGTTGGAAAGCGTGGTGAAGTCGGCTTTTTTGTCGGTGCCGGGCACGCGCACCAGCGTGTGGTGCACCTGGGCCGAGCGCCGGATGATGTCCTTGAGCTGCACGGCGGTGAGGGTGGGGAAGTACGACTTGAGGACCGCCGCCACGCCCGCCGTCACGGGCGAGGCCATGCTGGTGCCGCTTTCCATGCCGTAGGTGCTGCCGGGCAGCGTGCTGTAGATGGCCACGCCGGGCGCAAACACGTCGACCTGCTTTTTGCCGTAGTTCGAGAACTCGGCGGGCAGGCTGGCGTCGTCTTTCGCGCTGCTGGCGCCCACCGTGATGAGGTTGGGGAAGGGCTGGCCGGCCAGCGTGAGGGCCGCCGGGTAATTGTTGGTCACGTCGAGGTTGGCGTTTTCGTTGCCCGCGGCGTGCACCAGCAGCACGTCGTGGTCGGCGGCGTACTTGAAGGCGGCTTCCACGGCCGGGCGCTGGGGCGAAAACTCCTTGCCGAAGCTCATGTTGATGACCTTCGCCCCGTTGTCGACGGCGTAGCGGATGCCGTTGGCCACGTCCTTGTCGCGCTCGTCGCCGTTGGGCACGGCCCGCACCGTCATGATGCGCACCAGGGGCCCGGCCACGCCCTGCACGCCGAGGCCGTTGTCGCGCACGGCGGCAATGATGCCCGACACGTGGGTGCCGTGCAGCGGGTCGGGCCCGTGCAAGTCGTTGTTGCCGTAGTTGCGCTGGTTCACGTCGTCGGGGTTGTCCTTCACGATGTCAGCCCGCGGGTTAAAGCTCAGGTTCAACGAGTTGTCGAGCAGGTTGCGCTCTTCCTTGGCGCCGCTTTCCAGTTCTTTTTCCAGGGCGTCGGTGTCGGCCAGGCCCATCTGGCGCAGGTTCTGGTCGAGGGCCCGGCTGAGGTTGCGCATGTTCTCGGTGGAGGCCTGGGCGCGGTGCAGCGTGGCCGTGTCGAGGCGCTCCACGTTGAGGTCCTTTTTTAGGGCCCCCACCATCAGTTTCAGCGGGCCGGCCATGTCCTCTACCTGGGCGGCGCGGTCGGTTTCCTGTTTGGTGCGGGCGGTGAAGGCTTTTTCGGCCTGGGTGTACAGGTCAAAATCGGCGCGCTGGGCCACCGGCACGGCCGTGCGCACCTTGCCCTTGAAGCGCGGCCGGTATTTGGCCACGATGCGCGTCACTTCCAGGCTTTCGTCGCCCACGCTGCGGCCGTCGGGGCCCCCGAGGAAGTTCCAGCCGTGCACGTCGTCGACGTAGCCGTTCTTGTCGTCGTCGATGCCATTGCCGGGAATTTCCTTGGCGTTGGTCCACAGGATGCGCTTCAAATCGACGTGGGCCGTGTCGATGCCGCCGTCAATCACGGCCACCACCACGGGCGTGGGCACGCGGTTTTTCAGCAGCTCGGCGTAGGCGCGGGTGTCGCCCACGCCGGGCACGCCGTCGAGCTTCGGGTCTTTGAGGTACCACTGGGCGGCGCTGGCTTCGGTGGCCGTGGGCCCCGCGGGGGCCCCGGCGGCGGGCGCGGCCGACTGCGCCTGCGAGTAGGTGGGAAGGGCCAGGGCGGCCAGGGCAAACGCCCAGGGGCGGAAGGTGAAAACGGTCATGCGGGAAGGAAAACGCCGCGGCGGTGCGGCCACAAGCAAAGAAACGGCAAGCGCGCGAAAGACGTGCCCCGCGCCAAAACGTTGCGGTCAGCGAGCTGTTGGCGTTCACAGATTGGGCCGCTGGGGCCCCTGCCTTCGCCGGCGCGAACGCCCCCCGGACCCGCCGCGTACCTTCACGCTTCCAACTGCTTCGCCCGAACCTATGCGCCGCCTGCTTGCCCTGTTGCTCCTGCTGCCCCTTTCGCTGGCTGCCCAGGCCCCCAAAACCTACACGTCGTCCGAGATTTTGCTGGGCCTGAAAAAGCTCAATGTGCTGGGCTCGGTGATGTACATCGCCGCCCACCCCGACGACGAAAACACCCGCCTGCTGGCCTACCTCGCCAACGGCCGCCTCGTGGAAACCAACTACCTAAGCTGCACCCGCGGCGACGGCGGCCAGGACCTCATCGGCCCCGAGCTGCGCGAGCAGCTCGGCGTCATCCGCACGCAGGAGCTGCTGGCGGCGCGGCGCATCGACGGGGCCCGGCAGTTTTTCACCCGCGCCAACGACTTCGGCTTCAGTAAAACCTCGGACGAAACCCTGCGCGTGTGGGACCACGAGCAGGTGCTGACCGACATGGTGTGGGTCATCCGCCAGCGGCGGCCCGACGTGCTCATCACCCGTTTCCCGCCCGACCCGCGCGCCGGCCACGGCCACCACCAGGCCAGCGCCATCCTGGCCGCCGAAGCCTTCGACGCCGCCGGCGACCCCAAGCGCTTCCCCGAACAGCTCAAGTACGTGCAAGCCTGGCAGCCCAAGCGCCTGCTCTGGAACACGGGCAGCTATTTCGTGAAGCCCGGCGAAAGCATGAGCGGCTACCTCACCCTCGACGCCGGCGGCTACAATCCCTTGCTTGGGCAGTCGTACGGCGAAATCGCGGCCCATTCCCGCTCGCAGCACCGCAGCCAGGGCTTCGGCTCGGCCGCCACCCGCGGCGAGGCGCTGGAGTACTTCCAACCCGTGAAAGGGGCCCCCGCCACGAAGGACCTGTTCGACGGCGTGGACTTGACGTGGAATCGCCTGGGTGGGAATCCGATTGGAAAAATGATGGAGGAATTAGTGCGCAAATATGACCCTTCTAACCCAGCGGCGAGCGCAGCAGGATTATCAGCAGTTCAGCAGAAACTGAATCAAATGCACAGCCAAAATTCTGGCTATCTATACAATCCGGAGCTTCTTTTCTGGACAGAGCAAAAACTAGTTGAGGTATCGACCTTACTACAAGCTTCCCTCGGATTACATATTGAAGCTACTACTGCGGCAACCACTATTGCGCCGGGCCAAATTGCAGAAGTGGCTGTTGAGGCGGTAAACCAAGGACTGGTGCCCGTCACGGTGCGGCAGGTGTGGGCCGAAGGTTTTGGCCGCGATACGCTCGTGGCCAAAGAGCTACGGCCGGGCCAAACGCTGCAGGTGGCTTTGCGGCTGCCGGTCAGCTCGCAAGTACCCGCTTCTCAGCCCTATTGGCTGCGCGAACGGGGCACGGTGGGCATGTACACGGTGCCGGCCCTGTTTCCTTTGACGCAAGCCGACCTGGCAGCGCGTAAGCAATCAAAGCCTGAAACCTGGCTCACCATCGACCGGCAGCACCTCATCGGGCGGCCCGAAAATCCTCTTTCTCCCAATGCGGCGATGGAAATCACGTTGCAGGGCACTTCGGTTTACCTCACCGTTCCCGTTCAATACAAGCACACCGACCCCGTGCTGGGCGAGCTGTACCAGCCGCTGGCCGTGGTACCGGCCGTGATGGTGAACGTGCCCGCTGCCCGCGCCTACGTATTTGCCGACCAGCAGCCCAAGCAAGTGCCCGTGACCGTGCGGGCTGGCCGGGCCGGGGTGCGCGGGGCCCTGGCCCTGCAGGTGCCCACCGGCTGGCAGGCCGAGCCGGCCACGGTGCCGTTTGATTTGAAGAACAAGGACGACGAGCAGATCGTCAACTTCACCCTGCGCCCGGGCCCCGGGGCCCCCGAGGGCAAGGCCGAGCTGCGCGCCGTGGCCACCGTGGACGGCCAGGCCTACAGCCGCGGCATCCAAACCATCGAGTACCCGCATATCCCCACCCAAACACTGTTTCCGGAGGCCACGGCGCCGCTGGTGAAGCTCCAACTCGTGCGCCGCGGCCAAAATGTGGGCTACCTCATGGGGGCCGGCGACGAGGTGCCCGACGCCCTGCGCCAAATCGGCTACAACGTGACCTTGCTCAAGCCCGAGGACCTCAGCGCCGCCCGCCTCAAGGCGTTCGACGCCGTGGTGCTCGGCGTGCGCGCCTACAACACCGTCGAGCAGCTCAAAACCAAGCAGGCCGAACTGCTCAAGTACATCGAAGACGGCGGCAACGTGGTGGTGCAGTACGTGGTGAACCGCGGCACCGTGCTGCCCCAAATTGGGCCCTACCCGATGACGCTCTCCAGCGACCGGGTGACGGTGGAGGACGCGTCCGTTACCTTCCTCAAGCCCCGGCACCCGCTGCTGAACAGCCCCAATAAGCTCACCGAGCAGGATTTTAAGGGCTGGGTGCAGGAGCAAGGCCTGTATTATCCCTCGCAGTGGGACCCCAAGTACCAGCCCGTCATCAGCAGCCACGACCCCGGCGAGGCGGCCAAGGAAAGCGCCATCCTGGTGACGGACTACGGCAAAGGCCACTACATCTACACCGGCTTGTCGCTGTTTCGGGAGCTGCCGGCCGGCGTGCCGGGGGCCTACCGCATTATCACCAACATGATTTCCTACGGTAAAGAGCCCGTGCAGTAGCGCGGCCGCGCGCCTTGCTTCGTCCCGGCGATAACCGGGCCGCCCGGCCGGGCGGCGGCGCGAACGCCCGCCGGGCACGCTACATTTTCATTTTGCTACCCCGTTGCGCTGCCTAAGTTTGTCGTTCATCAAGACCGAAGTTCGTGCTTACAGTAGAAAAAATCGGCGGCACGTCGATGAGCGCCTTTGGCGACGTGCTCAACAACATCATTTTTTATAACCGCCGGGGCCCCGAGTTGTACAACCGCATCTTCGTGGTGTCGGCCTACGCGGGCGTAACCAACTGGCTGCTGGAGAACAAGAAAACCGGCGAGCCCGGCGTGTACCACCGCATCAGCGAGTTCAAGGAATTCCACAAGGCGCTGAAGGAAGTAACGGGCAAGCTCAAGGCCCTGAACCAGCAGTACGTGCCGCTGGGCCTCGATCTGGCCGTGGCCGACACTTTTGTGGAGCAACGGATGCAGGAGGCCAATACCTACCTCGACAGCCTGGTGAACGTGCTGGCCTCGGGCTACGTGAGCAGCGAAAACATCCTGCAAGCGGCCCGCGAAATTCTGGCCTCCATCGGCGAGGCGCACTCGGCGTTTAATTCGGTCAACATCCTGCAAAACAAGGGCGTGCACGCCACGCTGGTGGACTTGAGCGGCTTCCACGACCACCACCCCTACACCATCGACGAGCGCATCGAACACGCTTTCAAGCACATCAAGTTCGCCGAAACCATTTGCATCGCCACCGGCTACACCAAGGGCACGGAAGGCATCATGCGCGAGTTCGACCGCGGCTATTCGGAGGTGACGTTCAGCAAGATAGCCGTGGCGGTGCAGCCCCGGGAGGCCATCATCCACAAAGAGTACCACCTGTGCTCGGCCGACCCGGGCCTGGTGGGCCTCGACCATTGCCGCCCGGTGGGGGCCACCAACTACGACGTGGCCGACCAACTCGCCGACGTGGGCATGGAAGCCATCCACCCGAAAGCGTCGAAGCCGCTCGAAATCAACGGCATCGACCTGCGCATCAAGAACACGTTCGAGCCGGGCCACGCCGGCACGCTGATTACCAAGGACTACGTGTCGGCCCAAACGCGGGTGGAGGTGATTACGGGCACCGACAAAGTGGTGATGGTGGACGTGTACGACCCGCAGATGGTGGGCACGGCCGGCTTCGACCTGGCCATCATGCAGATTTTCTACGCCCTGGACATCAGCTACGCTTTCAAGGCCACCAGCGCCAACAGCATTTCGGTGCTGATTTGGGAGAAAGACTTGAAAAAGAAGCTGGTGCAGCAGCTAGAAGCGAAGTACGAGAAAGTGACGGTGGAAACAACCGCCATGGTTTGCCTCATCGGCTCCAACATCGACCGGCCCGGCCTGCTGGCCCAGGCCGCCGGGGCCCTGGCCGCCGAGGGCATCAACATCAAGAGCGCGGGCTTTGCGCTGCGCAAGGTCAACATCCAGTTCATCATCGAGCGCGCCGATTACCAAGCGGCCATCATTGCGCTGAACAAAAGCCTGGCCGACGGGTAAACCGTGGCTGCCGCGGCCCGGTATATCACCATTCGCGGCTGGCACGGCCGGCCTTTGGGCGGCAATTGCGTATACGTCCGCTGGCGTCTTGGCGCGCCGTTACTTTTACGCGGGCCCCGGCCCGTTTTCACCTCAAAATCCCCGCTACCAACGATGAGCCCCAACCCCACGGAATTTGCGTTCGGCATGATTGGTCTCGGCACCATGGGCCGCAACTTGCTGCTGAACATGGCCGACCACCAGTTTGCCGTCGCCGGGTACGACAAAAACCAGAAGCAAGTGGACCTGCTGGCCCAGGAAGGCCAGGGCAAGCCCGTGCAGGGCTTCACCGACCCCACGGCCTTTGTGCACAGCATCAAAACGCCCCGCGCCATCATGATGCTGGTGCCCGCCGGCGCCATCGTGGACAGCGTAATTGCCGACATGCTGCCGCTGCTGGCCCCCGGCGACATCCTCATCGACGGCGGTAATTCGCATTTCACCGACACCGAGCGCCGGGCCAAGGATTTGGAAACCAAAGGCTTTCACTTTTTCGGCATGGGCGTATCGGGCGGCGAAGAGGGGGCCCGGTTTGGCCCCAGCATGATGCCCGGCGGCGACAAAGACGCCTACAAAACGATGCAGCCCGTGTTCGAAGCCATTGCGGCCCAGGTAGACGGGGCCCCCTGCGTGGCCTATATGGGCCCCGGCGCGGCCGGCCACTTCGTGAAAATGGTGCACAACGGCATCGAGTACGGCCTGATGGAGCTGATTGCCGAAACCTACGGCGTCCTCAAAACGGGCTTGGGCCTCGACAACGCCGCCATCGGCCAGGTGTTCACGCAGTGGAACGAGGGACGCTTGCAGTCGTTCTTGCTCGACATCACGAAGGACATTTTCGCCTTCGACGCCCCCGGCACCGACCACCTGCTGCTCGACGACATCAAGGACGAGGCTCGGGCGAAGGGCACCGGCAAGTGGACCTCGCAGGTGGCCATGGACTTGCAGGCCCCCATCCCGACCATCGACGCGGCCGTGTCGATGCGCGACCTCTCGAAGTACAAGCAGCTGCGCGAGCAGCTGGCCCAGCAGTACGGCCCCGTGGCCGGGGCCCTGGCCGGCGACAAAGACGAGCTGCTCAAGCAATTGGAGCAGGCGTTCTACTTCAGCATGATCATGAGCTACGCCCAGGGCATGCACTTGCTGGCCCAGGCCTCGGCCGAGTACAAGTACGATTTGCAACTGGCCACCATCGCCAAAATCTGGCGCGGCGGCTGCATCATCCGCTCCACGTTCCTGAACGACATCTTCAACGCCTTCGAGCGCGACAACCACCTGGCCCACTTGCTGCTCGACGGCGGCGTGGCGGGCCTCGTGCAGGGCGCCGTGCCCGGCATGCGCGCCTTGGTGGGCGCCGCCGTGGCGGCTGGCCTGCCCGTGCCAGCCTACGCCAGCGCCCTCGGCTACTTCGACGCCTTCCGCACCGCGCGGCTGCCTTCGAACCTCATCCAGGCCCAGCGCGACTACTTCGGGGCCCACACCTACGAGTTGGTGGGCAAGGAAGGCGTGTTCCACACCCAGTGGACCGGCCTGCGCGACAAAGTGGAGGCGCCCGCGGGGCCCCAGGTCAACCAAACGCCCGCCACGCCGCCCGTGGCCGGCACCAAGCAGTCGAACGTGGAGCCCTCTAAGACGCAATCGTAAATGAACGCCCTCCTGAAATCGCAGCCGACGGTGTTCGTCATCTTCGGCGGCACCGGCGACTTGAACGCCCGCAAGCTGGCCCCGGCCCTCTACAACCTGTACCTGGAAAGCTGGCTGCCCGATCAGTTTGCCTTCATCGGCACGGGCCGCACCAAGCTCACCGACGACGACTTTCGGGCCCGGGTGCTGGGCGACGTGAACAAGTTTTCGCGCAGCGGCAAGGCCAAGGACGAGCAATGGCAGGGCTTCGCGCCCAACATTTACTACCAGCCGGCCGACGTGCAGGATGCCGAAACTTATAAGGACTTCGGCCAGAAAATCAAGGACCTGGAGCAGGAATGGAAAACGCCCGCCAACGTGATTTACTACCTGGCGGTGGCCCCTAATTTCTTTCCCATCATCGCCGAAAACCTAGCCAAGGCCGGCCTCACCGAAGACGCCGAGCGCACGCGCATCGTGATTGAAAAGCCCTTTGGGCACGATTTGGAATCAGCCAAGGAGCTGAACGCGCTGCTGGGCCGCATCTTCCAGGAGAAGCAGATCTACCGCATCGACCACTACTTGGGCAAAGAAACGGTGCAGAACATCATGGCCTTCCGCTTCGCGAATGCCATCATGGAGCCGCTTTGGAACCGCAACAGCATCGAGCACGTGCAGATTTCGGTTACTGAAAGCCTGGGCGTGGGCGAGCGCACCGGCTACTACGACGGCTCGGGGGCCCTGCGCGACATGATCCAGAACCATTTGTTGCAGCTGCTGTGCATCGTGGCCATGGAGCCGCCGGTAAGCTTTTCGGCCGAGGAAGTGCGCAACCGCAAGGTGGACGTGCTGCGCGCCATGCGCCGCTTCACGCCCGAGAGCGTGCGCGAGCAGGCCGTGCGCGGCCAGTACGCGTCCGGCTGGCTGGAGGGCCAGCAGGTGCCCGGCTACCGCGAGGAGCCCGGCGCCAACCCCACGTCGAACACCGAAACCTTCGCCGCGGTGAAGTTTTTTGTGGATAACTGGCGCTGGCAGGGGGTGCCGTTCTACCTGCGCACGGGCAAGCGCTTGCACCGCTCGGCCTCGGTCATCACCATCCAGTTCAAGGACGTGCCGCACCTCATCTTCTCGCCCGAAACGGCGGAGACGATGCGCCAGAACCGCCTCATCATCAGCATTCAGCCCGAAATGAGCATCCGCCTGCAAGTGCAAGCCAAGCGCCCCGGCGTGGACATGATGCTCAACACCGTGGACATGGTGTTCGACTACAAAGGTACCTACGTGAGCGAGGCCCCCGAGGCCTACGAAACCCTGCTGCTCGACGTGATGCTTGGCGACCAGACGCTGTTCATGCGCGGCGACCAAGTGGAGGAAGCCTGGGACTTGGTGATGCCCATCCTAAACTCGTGGCACACCCGCACCAGCCAGGATTTCCCCAACTACTCGGCTGACTCGTGGGGCCCCGAAGCCGCCGAAGCCCTGGTGGCCAAGGACGGGTACCACTGGTTTACGCTCCCGCTCAACGGCAAGAAATAGCCCGATGGAACTCCACATTTTTTCGACCGAAGACGCCGTGCTGGGGGCCCTGGCCGACTACTTCGTAGCCACGGCCGACCAAGCCGTGGCCGCCCGCGGGCGCTTCGCGGTGGCGCTGTCGGGCGGCAGCTCGCCCAAAAAGCTCTATGAGCTGCTAGCCTCCGACGCCTACCGGGCCCGGGTAGCCTGGGGCAAGGTGTTTTTCTTCTTTGGCGACGAGCGCACCGTGCCCCACACTTCGCCCGAGAGCAACTACCTGATGGCCAAAAAGGCTTTGTTCGACCCGCTGGCCGTCAAGCCCGCCCACGTCTTCGCCGTCGATACGGCGCTGGCGCCCAGCGAAGCCGCGGCGCAGTACGGCGTGGCCATCGAGGAATTTTTCGGCGACGAGCCCGCGCGGTTCGACCTCGTGCTGCTGGGCCTGGGCGACAACGCCCACACCGCCTCGCTGTTTCCGCACACGCCCGTGCTGCACGATGCGGCGGTGGGCGTGAAGGACGTGTTCGTGGCCGAGCTGAACACCACCCGCATCACCCTCACGGCGCCGCTGCTCAACCAGGCGCGGACCACGGCTTTCCTCGTGTACGGCGCGGGCAAGGCCCTTGCCGTGCAGCAAATTTTGGAGGGCCCCCGCGACGTGGACCAGTACCCTGCCCAGCTCATTGCGCCCGCCGGCGGCAACGTGCATTGGTTTCTGGACGAAGCCGCGGCTGCCCAGTTGCAACGCGGCAAGTAGCGCCAGCCAACGCGCCAAAAAAAAAGGGCCCCGAAAAGCAGATTGCTTTTCGGGGCCCTTTTTCGTGTTGGTTGATGAAACGATACAACCGCCGTTGCCTACGGCAGCGCCGCGAAATCCGAAGCCGGCTGCGCTTCCTTGCCGGGCCGCACCAGCAGGGCCGCGCCGTTGCGCACCACGAGGGCGGCCTTGGCCAGCCCAATGAACAAGCCGTGCTCCACGATGCCAGGGATGGTTTTGAGCTGCGTCGCCAGCCGCTCGGGCTCTTGGATTTGGCCGAAATGGCAGTCCACGAGCAGGTTTTTTTGGTCGGACAGGTAGTAGGCGGCCGGGTCGGCTGGGGCCATGCGCACCACCGGGACCCCGCCCAGCGCCGCCACCGCATCGAGCACCCAGGGCAGGGCAAACGGCACCACCTCCAGCGGCAGCGGAAACCGGCCCAACACCGGCACCAGCTTCGACGAATCGGCGATGACCAGCAGGTAGTCGGCCGCGGTTTCCAGCACTTTCTCGCGCAGCAGGGCCCCGCCGCCGCCTTTTATCAGGCGCAGCTGGGTATCCAACTCATCGGCCCCGTCCACGGCCAGGTCGAAGCGCAGGCCGCGCCGGGGCTCCACCAGCGGAATGCCCAATTGCCGGGCCAGCGCCTCGCTGGCCACCGACGTGGCTGTGCACTGCACCCTCAAGCCCTGCTGCACCGCGGCCCCCAGCAAGGTAATGAACTGTGCCGAAGTGCTGCCCGTGCCCAGGCCCAGCAGCATCCCATCGCGCACCCAGCGCAGGGCAGCGGCGGCGGCCACTTGCTTTTCCTGGGCCAAGGTTAGGGCCCCGGCAGGGCTAGGGGAGGCAGGGGAGGGATTCATGAGTGAGGTCGGTTATACTAGGCCGAAGGGGGCCTTGGGGCCACAACGTGCAACAAAAGTAGGCCGTCGTGCTGAACAAAGAGAAGCATCCCGCTCGCGACAGTCACTATGTACTTGCGCGGGAAAGATGCTTCCCTTCGTTCGGCAGGACGGCCTAATTAAGCCACCAGGCACTTATTTGCCCATTTTCTTGGCTTCGGCCATCAGTTCCTCGTCCATTTTCACGTACTCGCCGTTGGGTGGGGTGGCGGCCAGGGCGGCTTTCTTCGAGGCCTCAGCGGCCGTAATGGCGCCTTTGTAATCCTTCATTTTCAAGCGAATCTTGGCTTCCGTGTTCAGGTTCCAGAACTTGCCCGGCTCAGCGGCGTTGGCTTTTTGAATCCAGGCCAGGGCCTGCTTGGGGTCCTTGTTGTTGTCGTTGTAATACACGGCGGCCGAAGCGAGGTCGGCTGGAGTAGGAGCGGCCGCCTTGGTGATTTTCTCGTCAATCTGGGCCGCAATTTTGCTGTCCACATCGGCCGTGATTTTGAACTTGGCGCCTGTCGTGGCCCAGGTCATTTCCAGGCTGGCCGTGGCGGGGGTGATGTCGGTGAAGTCGATGGTGAAGGTTTCGACCTTGGTGGGCAGCTTGTAGGGCTTGATGGTGAAGCGGGCCACGTCCTGGTCGTCCTTGAAGCCGTCCACGTCGGCGCCTTGCTTCAGGCTCTTGTTGAGTACTACCGTCCACTCCGCCGCGGTGGGAATGGTGTAAATGCCGTACTCGCCGGCCGGAATCTTCTTGCCCTCAATGGTCACATCGTCCGAAAACTTGATGCTGGTGGTGGCGTTGGCGCCCGTGCGCCAGCGCTTGCCGTAGGGCACCACGGTGCCGAAAACGGCGCGGTTCTTCACGCCCGGCCGCGAGTACACTACGGTCACGTCGGTGAGGCCCACGCGCTGCATCACGGTGCTTTTGGGGCTGGGCTGCGGGGTATTGATTTGAGCCTGAGCCGCGGGGGCCCCCAGCAGCGTTACGGCCGTGGCCGCCGCGGCGGAGAAAGCTAGCAATTGAAACTTCATCGAACTTGGAAATGGAATGGGTTGAGGCCCCAAAACTACAAAACCCGCGCTGAGGGCGCGGGTTTTGTAGTTTTCTATAATTTCTGCAGAGTAGTGCTATTTCTTTTGAGTCGATAATTCAAATCGATTAATTCCAGCTGTTTGCAACAAATTGATTAGATGCATGACTTTCGCCGCTTCGGTATCAGCATCGATGTTGAGCATTAAATGCAAATTTCTTCGCTCTAAAGTCATGGATACCTTCTTTGCCGTAGTCACACACTCTGCAAATTGTGTTTCGTTAAGCGGACTGATGGTTCCTAGCCTAATTGATTCGTGGCGCTGAATGGCTGTCAAATCTAAAAACTGCGGATGCCGCTGCACAGTCGTCGCCAAAAATGGGATCGTTCGCAGTTTTGCTAGCTGTGAAGCGGTGAAAATAATTTTATGTTGTAAAGCCACTTGCTTAATAGTCTCTGTTTGTATGTCTTTAATAGAATATGGAACAGAGAAAGAAAGTTGGTTTGCCTGATTAAGGCCGATGACAGCACAGAAATCTGGTGTACTCCAACATACAGCACTATTACCCGGCAATCGATCAACTGCAACCAATCCGCTTCCCGGTCCTCTCCAGCTGCCTGTAAGCGGGTAAAAGCATACTATTAGAAATATTAAACTGGCAAACGGAGCCATGTCTAGCGTCGACAAACCTTGACGTCGATTTCTATCTGGTTTTAACTGCGAGAGAACCATATTCTTAAATAATTACGGCTATTAATTCGCTAAAGCTAACGAAATAATAGCCGTAATTATATACTTATAACTCTCTTAACTCAACTCAAACTGCAACCGCAGCAAATTAGCGTAGATGCCGTTCTCGTTGTCGGCTAGCTCGTCGTGCGAGCCGGACTCGACGATGCGGCCGCCGTCGATGACCAGGATTTTATCGACTTTGCGGATGGTGCTGAGGCGGTGGGCGATGATGATGCTGGTGCGGTGTTGCAGCAATTCGTCCAGGGCCCCTTGCACGAGCTTTTCGCTTTCGCTGTCGAGGGCCGAGGTGGCTTCGTCGAGGATGAGGATGGCGGGATTTTTCAGGATGGCGCGGGCGATGGCCACGCGCTGGCGCTGCCCGCCCGAGAGCTTGATGCCGCGGTCGCCCACCACGGCGTCGAGGCCTTCGGGGAAGGAGCTGATGAACTGCCAGGCGTTGGCCTGGCGGGCGGCGGCGATGATTTCGTCGTCGGTGGCGGTGGGCTTGCCGTAGGCGATGTTCTCGCGGATGGTGCCGCCGAAAAGCAGCGTTTCCTGCGGCACGATGCCGATGTGGCGGCGCAGGGCGGTGAGGTCGTAGGCGCGCACGTCGTGGCCATCAACGAGGATGCGGCCCCCGCTGAGCTGGTAAAACTGCATCAATAGGCTGGCGATGGTGCTCTTGCCAGCGCCGCTGGGGCCCACGAGCGCAATTTTCTCGCCCGGCTTGATGTGGAAATCGATGTCTTGCAGCACCGCAATGTCGGGCCGCGTGGGGTAGTGGAAGGCAACGTGCTCGTAGCGAATGTCGCCGCTGAGGTGGGCCGGCACCAGGCCCGCGGGCGGCGACAGGTGCGTGGGCTCGGGCGTCTCGTCCAGCACTTCGCGGATGTGCTCGGTGGCCCCCAGGATGCTCTGCACCTTGCCGTATAGCTCGCCCAGGCCGGCCACTGAGGCCCCGATAAAGGCCGTGTAGATGATGAAGGTGACGAGCTGGCCGATTTCCAGGTGGTCGGGGCCGGTGGCGTGCACCAGGGTGGCCCCGCGCCACAGCACGAGGATGATGCCGCCGAACAACCCAATGATTACGAACGAGATAAAGCCGCCCCGGTACAGGTTGCTTTGCAACGCGGCCTGCACAGCCCGCCCGAGGGAGGCATCGTAGCGGCCAATTTCGAACCGTTCGTTGGTGAAAGCTTTGACTGAATTGATGGATTGGATGGTTTCCTCCACAATGACGTTGGCATTGGCCAGCTCTTGCTGCGTGGTTTTGGCCAGGGTGCGGATTTTGCGCCCAAATAATCCCGCCACCAGCACGATGGGCGGAAACGTGACGAGCATGAACAGCGACAGTTTCACCGACACCACCATGATGAACACGATGCCGCCCAGCAGCGTGAATACCTGCCGAAATAGCTCGGCCAGCGTCAGCGAAAATGCGTCTTGCACCTGGGCCACGTCGGAGGTGATGCGCGAAATGAGGGCTCCCACGCGGTTTTGTTCGAAAAACGGAATGGGCAACTGCACGAACTTGGCGTAGATGGCCTGCCGCAGGTCGCGCACCGCAAACTCGCTCACTTGCGTAAAAAACCACACGCGCCCAAACGAGAAAAACCCTTGCAGCACGATGACCAGAAACAGCGTGAGGGCAATGCGGTTGATGTCGAACACCGTGCCGCCGGGCAGGACGTACGGCTTGTTGTTGGCCGCGTCGACCAATTTGCCCGCCACCCACGGAAAGGCCATGAACGTGCTGCTGCTAAAAATCAGCATCAGCAGGCCGACGATAAATTTGGTGCGGTAGGGCAGCACGAAGCGGAAAATCCGCAAGCTGCGCTTGAACGACTCTTTGGTTACTTTGGGCTTGGGGGCGTCGGCCGCAAGGTCGGCGCCGCTGGTGTTAAGTCCGCTTCGGGCCATAGCTGGTGGCGCAGGTATTGGGGTGCGCCGTAAAATGAATAAAGGAGGATAGCAAATAACGGCCGGGGCCCTATTTCAACACTTTGAGGGTGGCGCCGTTGCCAAACGGCACGGGCAATTGGATAGCCACCGGCAGCGGCACGCCCAGGCGGGTGGCCGGCTGCCAGGCCGGCAGCAGCGCCGCCACGCGCAGCGCCTCGGCGTCGCACGCGGGCGAGAGCGAGTGGGCCACTTTCAAGTCGCCGAGGCGGCCGTCGGGGCCCACCGTGGCGCTGAGCAGCACGTTGCCGGTGATGCTTTTGACGCGCGCGGCCTCGGGATACTTTACGTTCTCCTGAAAAAATGCGCCCAGCGCCTGGGGCCCCCCGGGGTACTGCGGCGCTTTGTCGGGGCGGTTGGCGGCCCCGCCGTGGGCCTGGGCCTGCATGCGGCCGGCGCGCAGCACCGTGGGCGCCGGGGCAGCCGCCGGCGCGGGCACCGTTTGCGCCCGGGCGGTGGCGCTGGCAAGTAGCAACAGCAGCAGTGAGGTTTTCATTAACAGAACATTAGCGGGCGGGACAAGGCACCTGGGGGCCCCTGCTAAACCACCGGCGCGGGCGCGGGGTTCAGCGCGGCGGGGCGCGAAATGGCGAACAGGCCCAGCAGAATCAGGGCCCCGTTCAGGAGCAGGATTTCGAAGCCGAACTTGTAGCCGTTCAGCCACTCCACCGAGTGCGACACGATGAGCAGCGTGAGGCCCACGCCGGCCACGCACACGGGCAGCACCAGCCGGTCGCGCAGGCCGCGCCGGGTGAAGATGCCGAACGCAAACAGGCCCAGCAGGGGCCCGTAGGTGAAGCCCGCCGCCTTGTACACGGCGTCGATGAGGCTTTGCTCGTTGAGGGCCCGGAAGATGAGGATGATGACGATGAGCACCGCCGACCAGCCCAAGTGGGTGAGCTGGCGCAGGCGCGTCTGCCGGGCCTCGGGGTACTTTTTAATGTCCAGAAAATCGACGCAGAACGACGTAGTAAGGGCCGTGAGCGCCGAATCGGCGGAGGCGTAGGTGACGGCGATGATGCCCAAAATGAAGATGACGCCGGCCACGAGCGAGAACTGCGTGGTGGCCAGGTAAGGGAACACTTTGTCGGTGTCGAGCCCACCCTTTAGGTTGAGGAGCTGCGGCAACTCGCTGAGGTGCAGGCCGCGGGCAGTAGCGTACTGGTACATGAGCACGCCCAAGGTAAGAAACAAAATGTTGACGCCCACGATGACGGGCGTGAACCAGAACAGGTTTTTCTGGGCCTCGCCGAGGCTGCGGCAGCTCAGGTTTTTCTGCATCAGGTCCTGGTCGAGGCCGGTCATCACGATGGTGATGAACATGCCCGAGGCGAACTGCTTCCAGAAGAACTTGTCGTCGCGGAAATCGGCGAAGTACACCTGCGACATCGGGCTCGCGCGCACCGCACCCACAAGCTGCTTGAACGAGTAGTTCAGCGCGTCGGCCATGAAGTAGATGCTCAGGCCCACGCAGCTCAGCATGGCCAGCGTCTGGAAAGTATCGGTCCAGAGGATGGTTTTGAGGCCCCCTTTGAAAGTGTAGAGGTAGATGAACAAGATGCTGACCATCACCGTGACGGCAAACGGCACGCCCATGGCGTCGAATACGGCCAGCTGGAGTACGCCGGCCACCAAGTACAGCCGCAGCGCTGAGCCCAACGAGCGCGAAATCAGGAAAAACAGGGCCCCCGTTTTGTAGCTCCAGTAGCCGAAGCGCTGCTCCAGGTAAGAGTAGATGGACACCAGCCGCAGCCGGTAGTAGAGCGGCAGCAGCACGGTGCCAATGACCAGGTAGCCCGCCACAAAGCCCAGGGCCACCGCCAGGTAGCTCCAGCTTTTGCCGTACACGTTGCCCGGCACCGAGATGAACGTGACGCCCGAAAGCGAGGTGCCGATCATGGCAAACGCCACCATGTACCACGGCGCGTTGCGGTCGGCCACGAAGAAGCTCTCGCTCGTTACCTTGCGCGAAGTGAGGACCGCAATGACAATCAAAACAGCGAAGTAGCCCGCAATAAGGCTCAAAACGAGGGTTGGCGACATGAGCGCAAAGGTAGGGCCCCGGGCAGCGGGCGCCACCCCGCCGCCCAGGGGCCCTACGGGCGTGCCTTGCAAGGACTTACCACAACACTGGCTCACCCGCGAAAAGCCGGGCTAAGCTATTCCCACGCGGCCCAGGGCAGTGCCTCGCCCACGGCGGGGGCGTGCAGCTCGCCGCGCAGCATGCCGCCGGCCGCAATTTCCGTCAGCTGGCGCAGCGGCTCCGCGGCGGGCTCGTCGCTCAGGTCGAAGGTGCCGTAGTGCATGGGCACGAGGTGGCCAGCGCGCAGCACGTTGGCGGCCTTGGCGGCTTCGTGGGGGTTCACGTGGCTTTTGTTCATCATGAACGAAGGTTTGTAGGCTCCGATGGGCATCAAAACAATGTCCAGGGGCCCAAACTGCCGTTCAATCTGCTCAAAGTGGTCGCCGTAGGCCGTGTCGCCGGCGAAGTAGATGAGCCGGTCGGTGGCGATGACTTTGATGAGAAAGCTGCCCCAGAGCACGGTGTTCACGTCGAACAGCCCGCGGCGGTGCCAGTGGCGAGCCGGCAGGTAGTAGACCTCGAACGGGGCCCCGGGGCCCAAATCGTACTGCTGCCACCAGCCGGCTTCCTGCACGGGCAGGCCGGGGGCCATGCCGCGCAGCAGGGGCCCCATGCCCAGCGGCGCCAGCGCCCGCAGCTGCGGGTTTTGCCGGGCCAGCAGCCGCACGGAAGCCGCGTCGAGGTGGTCGCGGTGGCCGTGCGAGAGCAGCAGCCAGTCGATGCCCACCACGTCTTCGGGCCGGCAGGGCAGGGGGTGGCGCCGGCGCAACCCGAAAGAGCTGAACAAGACGGGGTCGAAGAGCAGCGTTTGGCCCGCGATGCGCAGCACAAAGCTGGCGTGGCCCAGCCACAGCAGCACGTCGCCGGAGCCGGCCAGGGCCCCCGTGCCGTCCACCACGCGGGGCACCCAGTGGTCGCGCTTCTTCTTGTCTTTCTGGGGGTTGGTGGCCAGCTGCCACTTCAGCACGTCGGCGGCGGTGGGGGCGTAAAGGGCATCGCCGTTGGCAAATTGGTGGCCGATGCGCTTGTTGCCCGGGTAGCCGGGGCGCACGGTGGGCAACGCGGGGTTGTGCAGGTACGAAACAGAAGCCATGCGGGGCATACGCAAAAGCCCCCCGCCGCGTAGGGCCCCCGGGCCCCAGAGCCAGGAAAGTTGGGGCCCCTAGCGCACTTGGCTGGCCAGCCAGGCATCGCGCAAGGCTTGCTGGGCGGGGGCGAGGGGCGTTTTGGCGTCGGCTTCCGTGCGCTGCACCTGCACGGTGGCCGTTTCGTTGAGCAGCAGTTGCAACGAGCGTTCGGCGCCGGTGGGGGTGCGTACCTGGGCGCTCACGATTTGGTTGGGCGCGTGGCGGCGCAGCACAGCGTCGAGGTCGGCGGGGGCCCGCAGCGGCTTGTCGTCCAGCGCCACCAGCTGGTCGCCCACGTCGAGGCCGGCCTTGTACAAGCCCGAGCCGATGAGGGCGTTGCTGGCCACCAGGCAGCGGCCCTGCGGGTCGAAACCCACTTGCTCGCCGAGGGCCAGCTGGTGGGTGGGCACTGCGGCCAGGCCCACGGCCTGCAAATCTTCCGCGAAGCGCGGCTGCTCGTGGCCGTACACGTAGCGCCGGAAAAACTGGCCCGCGTAGGCCGTGTCGTGGGCCACCTCGCCCAGCACCCGTTGCAAATCGGGCAGGGTGTAGGGCCGGACGGGGGCGAAGTTGGCCTGCTTTTTCCCGTATTGCTGCCACAGCGCCTGCATGTACTGGTCGAGGGTGGCGCGGTGGTCGCGGCGCAGCTCCAGGTCGAGGGCCAGGGCCAGGCCGGCGCCGTAGTAGTAGTAGCTGAGGTAGGTGTTGTCGGTGTTGACGGGGTCGATGCTCGCCCCCGAATCGGTGAACACGGCCTGCTGGCTCATGCCCACGGCCGACGTGTAGCGGGCCCCGGGGCTGTTGAGGCGCTCGCTCACCCAGGTGCTCACCTTGTCAAAAAACGCTGCGTCATCGTAGTTGCGGGTGCGGCGCAGCGCCAGTTCGCCGTAGTACTGCGTGAAGCCCTCGGCCAGCCACAGCGCGTCGCTCATGTTGGTGCGCTGGAAGTCGAAGGGCTCCAGGTCTTTGGGCCGCAGGCGCTTCACGTTCCAGGCGTGGAAAAACTCGTGCGCCACCGTGCCCAGATTGCGCAGCGCGTTGGCCCCCTGCAAGTCGCGCGGGGCCGTCAGCGACGTCGAGTTGCGGTGTTCCATGCCGTCGCTGGTGGCCTGCGGCAAGTAGTTGGCCAAGAAGGTGTAGCGCCCAAAGTCGTACGTTGGCAGCTCGCCAAAAATGGCTTTTTCTTCCTTCACCACCTGCTGCACGCGCTGCTGGTAGGCGTCCACAGCGGCGGGCGCGTCGGGGCCCATCACGGCCAGGGCAATGGTCTGGTCGTCCTCGTCCCAGGTGCGCACCTGCTGGGGCCCCAGCATGGTGGGGCTGTCCATGAGGTAGGCCCAGTTGGGCGCCGAGAACGTGTTTTTTTCGCCGGCGGGCCGCAGCTGGGTGGCAATTTTCCAGTCGGGCAGGGTGTTGAACTGCACTTCCACCGGGCGGTTTTCCAGCCCCAGCGCGTAGCAGAACACGGCCGGCGCGTTCAGGTGCGCGTGCTGCGGGTCGATGCCGGCGTAGGTGCCGTCGCTGCGGTTGGCGTACAGCGTGTAGTGGAACACCACCGCGCCGTCGGGGCCCGGCGTCACGTCCCAGCCGTAGGCGTCGGGGCGGGCCGTGGGCAGCGGGTGGCCGGCCCCGTCGGTGGCCACCACGTAGTACACGTTTTTAATAAAGTCGTGCTGCGCGTAGCGCCCCGGCGAGCTGCGCGCCATGCGCACCCGCAGGGGCCCCGGCGGCAGCCCCGCGAAGGTTGCCGTCACGCGCGCCTCGTGGTGCGCCGCGTTCGGAAACGCCACCGCGTAGCGCACCGCGGGCCCCACCGCCGGGGCGGCTTTGGCCGGGCCCCCCGGGGCTTTCGCTGCGGGCTTGGGCAGGGCGGGGGCAGCAGGCTTGGCTTTGGCCGCCGATTTAGCCAGGGCGGGCCGCGGCCGCGGGGGCACCGTTTGGGCCCGCAGCGCAGCGGGACCCAAGCCAGCGCACAGGGCCAGGGCCAGCCAGCGCGGGGCGTATTTTAGGCTACTCATGCAGAAAGAACGAGAAAGAATGCGGTGGCTTTTTGGTACAATAACAAGAGCGGAGGGCGTAAATCTATTGGCAAGGCCGCCGCAATAAGTATTTTCCGTTGTCGAATCCCCAAATGTAGGAAAATAATTGGCTGCTCCTACGCGCCCGTTTCGCCCGGCCCCGCGGGCCGGAACACGGTGCCCTCCACCGCCCCGCCGAAGAAGTAGGCCGGGGGCTCCGGGCGCAGCCCCAGCCCAGCCAGGGCCCCGTGCAGGTCGGGTAGCTGCTGGGCGCGCAACGCTGCCACCGCCCCAAAAAACCGGTACATAATCCCCAGCAGCGCCCGCTGCCAGCCCCGCCGCGGCCGGCTGAAATCGGCCAGCAGCCAGGGCGCCGCAGGTTGCCGGGCCGCCGTCAGGCGGGCCAGGGCGGGCCCCAGCGCGGCCGGCGCGAAGCAGTCGAGCACGAAAAACGTCACCAGCGCGTCGAACCGCTCGCCGGGCCCCAGCGCCGCCTCCGTGCCGAGCCGAAACTCAACCTGCCCGGCCGCGCTTGGCTGCTCGCGGCGCAGCCGGGCAACGGCCCGCGCCAGCATTGGCCCCGAGGCTTCGAGGTAGAGCACCGCCGCGCCGGGGCGGCGGCGCAGCACTTCGCCCAGCACCCAGCCCGTGCCGCCGCCCAGGATGAGCACGCGCGGGACCCCAGCGGGCAGCCCGTTCAGCGCGGCCCGTTGCGCGGCCCGCAAGCTGCCGCCAAACACGAGGCCCGCCAGCGCGTCGTAGCACCACGCAATGCGGTCGAAGTTGCCGCTGAAGCGGGCTGTGGGGCCCCCGGCCAGGGAATTGGAGCGGGGAATGAGCAGGTTTGCGTTCAAATCGAAAAAAATGTGCGGCTTCAACCGATTGACAAACAACCAGCCCGGGGCCCCAATGGCCGCCACAACCGAAAAAAACAGTTCGCTGCTTGCGCCGCGCCGCGCCGGCCGCTTACCTTTGCAGCACCAAACGGCAACCTCCCCCGGGAAGTTTGCCGCCGCGGTCCCGCTGCGCTTGTGGCGAAATTGGTAGACGCGCTGTCTTCAGGCGGCAGTTCCGCAAGGTGTGGGAGTTCGAGTCTCCCCGAGCGCACAACGAAAAAGGCCAATCCGCAAGGGTTGGCCTTCTTTGTTGTGCGCTCGTTGTGCGCGTAATGCCCCGCCGCGGTGGCCATTTCTGGAGCAATTCCGTTCAACGTACTTTTCGTTTGCTGCCCCGCCCATGCCCAACGCTTCCACTCCGTCCACGCCCCCGCCGTCCCGCTGGGGGGCCCTGGCCGGCTTGCTCACCGCCGAAGCCGTGGGCGGGGCGTTGGTATTTGTGCTGGCGTTCGGGGTGTTTTTTTACCTGGCCCGCGAGGTGTTCGCCGAAAAATCGGCGGTGTTCGACGACTGGGGCTTCGCGCAAATGGACCGCTTGCGGGCCGCCGCTCCGTGGCTGACGGCCTGGGTGTTCCGGTTCACATTTTTCGGGTCGGTGATGTTTTTTGTGCCGGCCAGCCTGCTGGTGCCGCTGGTGCTGCACCGCCGCGGCTTCGTGCGCTACGCCGTCGAGCTGCTGCTGGCCATGGGCGGCGGCCTGGCCCTGAACGAGTTGCTGAAGGCGTATTTCCACCGGCCGCGTCCGTCCACGGCCCTCATCTACCAGTACGGCCTGAGTTTTCCCAGCGGCCACGCCATGATGAGCATGGCCTACTACGGCTGCCTGGCCTGGCTGGTGGTGCAGCACACCGGCCGCTGGGGCTGGAGCATCGCGCTGGTGGCCTTTGCCCTACTCATCGGCCTCACCCGCATGTACTTGCACGTGCACTACCCCACCGACGTGGTGGCCGGTTTTGCCGGTGGGGCCGCGTGGCTGGTGCTGCTGCGCACCGGCGTGCGGCTGTTCTGGAAGGAGAAAAAAGAGGTGGAAGCGGCCGAAGTGCCGGCGGAACGCTAGCGCCTCAGAGCTTCACCTGCACGCGCAGGGCCAGCAAGCCCTTCACGCCCTGGAGCTCTTCCAGCTCCAATTCTTCCACGCCGGGCTCCAGCAAGCCGCGGTCTTGGAGGTAGTCGATGTACTCGTGGTACTCGGTGGCCTCGCGGGTTTGGGCGTACACCAGGGCCAGGCGGCCGGGCTGGGTGAGGCGCTCGCCGGTGCCCAGCACGGTGGCCTTGTCGATGCGCTTCTTGATGATTTCGTAGCGGATGTTGTAGGCCCCGTCCACGTCGAACTGGCGCTCGTCCTGTCGGAAGCGGATGCTCAGGGGCTGGCCGTGGATGTAGATGAGCTGGGTGGTTTCGAGTGGCACGGCCAGGCTGGGCACCAGCGCGTGGGTGAGCCGCGTGATTTCCACCATCGTCAGCAACTGCCACAGCCGCAGGTTTTTAAGAAACACCAGGTCGAACGGCTTGTCCTGCACCAGGGCCTCGCCCACGTAAATGTTGTACTCCACGCCGTCGGAGCGGAAGCGCTGGAAGTAGTGCGGAAACATGGCCTGGGCCTTGGCTTCCTCGTCGTCGAGGTAGGTGCTCACCGCGTCGTTGATGGCCGTCACGCTCTGCTCGAACGCCTGCCGGCGCTTGTAGAGGATGCCCAGGCGCGGGTCGATGTTGGCCCAGTAGGCCGTGATGACCGGCCGCAGTTCGGGCGTGTGCTGGGCCAGGTACTCAAACAGCGGCTCCACTTCCTGGCGCAGCGATTCGTAGATGCTCAGCTCGTCGCCGCTGATGATGCCCTGGCGCAGGCGGCGCAGGTTCTTGTTGACGTAGAATTTTAGCTCGTCGAGGATGGGCAGCTGCCGGTGGTCCGACGCTTTTTTTAGCACCCGGTGGGCCAGGGTGAGGTGCTCGATGAGGTCGCCCTCGATGGCCGCGTTGCGGGCCGTGCTGCTGCCGCGGATGTCGCAGGAGCCGTGCAGCGGGTACACGTCGGCAAACACGATGGGCTCCATTTCGGCCCCGCGTTCGCCCTCGTCGTGGCGGGCCAGCAGGCGGCGGGCCGCGTCGGTGAAACGCCACTCCATGGTGGGGTGGATGGGCGTGAACCGCTCCTGCATCACGGCTTGGATGCGGGTTTGCAGGTCCTCGGCGTTGCGCTTCACGGCCACCGCAAACAGGGGCACAAACTGCGCCACCTTCTCCAAATCGAACTCGTCGAGGTCACCGGCGTTGGGCGAGCCAATTTCGAGCAGGCCCACCGTGTCGCCGCCGTAGGGCAGCAGGGCCAGGATGGCCGAGTGAATGCCCAGCTCCAGGATCTGGGCCCGCAAGTCGTCCGGAATGTCGGCCCGCGCCACATCGGACAGCACCAGTGGGCGGCGCTCGCGCAGCAACCGTTCGTAAATCTGCCGGAAGCCGCTGTCGGCCCGGTTGTGCTGCACCTGTTTGGTGAGGAAGCTGTGGTTGATTTTGCGGCCGAAGTCCACAAAATCCTTTTTCTTTTCGTCGTAGGCCGCAATGCCGAGCTGCAACGCGGGCCGCGCAAACAGCACCCGCAGCTTCTCCTGGATCTGCTCGAGCCGGTCGGAGGCTTGCAGCACGTCGCGCTCCAGCAGGTCGTACTTCAGCTCCGATAGTACTTCCTGGTCCGTCACGTCCACCAATTGCAGCACGTTGAAGCCTTCGAGGGCGAAGTGCTCGGGCGGCAGCAACTCGCTCCACACGGCCAGGTTGTGGCGCTGGTGGCCCAGTTGCTCGCGCTGGGCCGGCGTGAGCACGGGGGCCTCGCCCACCACCCGCACCTGCATGAACGACGAATCGACGCTGACCCCGTAGTGGCGGTAGAGGCCGATTTTGTAGTCGGGCACCGTGAAAATGATGGCCCCCGCTGTCGGCAGTTCCACCCCGTACACGCGGTGCAGCACGAGCTGGTAGGCCATGCGCGCCATGTACACTTCCATCTGCACCAGGTTCAGGTTCAGGGGCTGCTTGATGGCGCGCTCCCGGTTGAGCAGCACCTCGGCAAAGCGCGGCGTGTAGTAAAAGCTCGTGCGCCCAAACGGCGGAATGGCCCCGCTGATGGTGGAGCCCGTGGCCGCCGTCGGAAACACGGCCAGCATCATCGTTTCAAGCAGGTCGCGCGCTTGGTCGAGCACTGCCGCGTCGGGCAGGGGGCCCCGCAGCGCGGGCGTGCGCGCCGCCTGCCGGGCAATGGCGCGGGCCAGCAGCGCCAGGCCGGGGTTGGTGTCGGTTTCGCGGGCGCGCCAGTAGGCCAGCAGCGGCTCCAGGCTCAGGGCCGTGGCAAACGGAAACGCCGAGGGCCCCGGCGCGGGGCCCCCCAGCGCGGCCCCGGTCACAAAGGGGGCCGCCGCGGCGGCATCAACAGCAGAGACGGGCATAAGCAGCGAAGAAACGAAAAACGGCGGCAACGGGCAACCCAAAAGCGCTGGGGCCCCGCGAGCGGGCGCTTACTTGGTGACAATGATCGGCGCCACCTGGCCGGTCTCGGTGGCGTTGACGGGCGTGGCGCTGCCAGTGTCGAGGTTGGTCAAGGTGCCCGTTTTCGAAAGGTTGCGGTAGCAGGTGCAGCAGCCGGTGCCGTAAAACTCGCCCGTCAGCGAAATTTTGTTCAACTCGTAGCGGCGCGGGCTGTTGCGCAGCAGCTGCCCGGGAGCCCGCCGCACCTCTATGCGGTACAAGTACGTGTTGAGCTTGCGCGAGCCCGACTGCGTAAACGGCGCGTTGTTGTTGATAATCACGGTGTCGGTGGGCACCCGGGGCCGGAGGGCCGTGGCCAATGCATCCACATTCCGCACCACGTTCACCTGGTCGAACGTGCCCGCGTTGTTAAGCGAGTCAGCATAGGCCGTATAGGTCAGCAAGTTGGTTTTGATGAGCGCGGGCAGGCCTTTGGCGTCCAGGCGCAGCGTGTAGCGCTTAAGCACCACCGTGTCGAGTTCGGTGGCCGAAACGAAGCCGCCCGGGCCGGTGTCAAACTTGAAGTAGAACGCA
Organism: Janthinobacterium lividum; assembly: GCA_050954665.1. Classification (GTDB taxonomy): domain Bacteria; phylum Bacteroidota; class Bacteroidia; order Cytophagales; family Hymenobacteraceae; genus Hymenobacter. The sequence goes on along the minus strand of JBPBPC010000037.1, from coordinate 156,044 downwards.
TCGGCCCGCTCGTCGTCGCAGTCGCACACGTTGTTGGCGCAGCAGCCGGCCAGCGCGCCGGCCACCCCCAGCAAAGCAATCAATCGGAACATCCCAGCCATGCCCCAAAGATACGGCGGGGCCCCTAGCGGCGCGCGCGCGCGGCCGTGGTGGGCAGCGTGGGGTTGTCCACGGGGTGGGCCAGCAGCAGCGGCCGCAGCCGGGTGGTGGCCGTGTCCAGCTGCGGCCGGATGTGGGCCAGCGCGTCGCGCAGGGCCAGCACGTCGGCCAGGCGGGGGGCGTTTTTCTGGGCGTAGCCGTGGTACATGGCCACCCGGGCCCGGCCGCGCCCCTTGCCGGCGTAGGTGCCCAGCAGGCGGCCCTGGGCGTCAGAAATCTGCAATTCGGCCGTCAGGTCGGTCTGGTACGTCTCCAGGGGCACGCCCAGGAACGTGGGGGTGAGCAGCAGCGTCATTTGCACGGCCTGCAGGCCGCGGTTGAGGCGGCGCTCGGCGGCTTGGGTAATCACCAGGCGCACGTAGCCGTAAGTGGCCGAGTCGGTGGGCTCGGCCAGGTTGCGTTGCATCTCGTTGGTGAGCAGGCGCAGCGGGTCCTCGGGTAAAATGCCGTCGCTGACGCCCAGGGGCCCCGGGTCGGCGGCGGTTTCGAGCGGGGGCAGGCGCTCGTGCAACGGGGCAGAGGGCGTGGCCGCCAGCGGTACCTTGGCCGACTTGCAACCGTTGGCCATCAGCCCGGCAATTACTAAGATTATATAAGTAAAGTGCAAATTTATTTTTATAGAACGCATGCGATTAATTTGGAATTTGATAGATAATTGCTGGATAAAGATGTCTAAAAAACACAAAAATGGGCTTTAGGGCGCGGCAAGGCCCAAGGTAGCAGTTTGCCAGGACTTACCAGCCGTAACGGAAAGGTTAAATATGAAGGCTAGTGGCCTACGGCGGCCACGGGCTCGGGCAGCGCGGCCGGGTCGGGGCCCTGGTAGTCGTCAATGAACTCGCCTTCCCAGCGGGCCACCACGGCCGAGGCCAGGCAGTTGCCGAGCACGTTCACGGCGGTGCGCGCCATGTCCATCAGCGCGTCGATGCCCAGGATGATGAACACCGGCCAAGCCGGCAAATTGAACGAGGGCAGCGTGGCCAGCAGAATCACGAGCGAGGCCCGCGGCACCCCGGCCACGCCCTTGCTGGTGAGCATCAGCGTGAACACCAGCAGCATTTGGTCGCCAAACGAGAGCGTGACGCCCGCCGCCTGGGCCACGAACACGGCCGCCAGCGAGAGGTAGAGCGTGGTGCCGTCGAGGTTGAAGGAATAGCCGGTCGGCATCACGAAGGCCACGATGCGGCGCGGCACCCCAATGCTTTCCATGGCCTCCATGGCGCGGGGCAGGGCGGCTTCGCTGCTGGTGGTGGCAAAGGCGATGCTCACCGGCTCGGCCACCGCCGCCACGAAGCGCCGCAGCGGAATGCGCATGAGCAGCGCCACCGGCAGCAGCACCAGCAGCACGAATCCGATGAGGGCCCCGTAGAGCGTGAGCAGCAGTTGAAACGCGTTGAGCAGGGGCCCGAAGCCCATTTTGGCCACCGTGTAGGCCATGGCGCCGCCCACGCCCAGGGGCGCAAAAAACATCACCACGTTGGTGAATTTGAACATCACTTCCGACAGGCTTTCGCAAATCTCCAGCATCACGCGGCGGGGGCGTTCGGGCGTGAGGGCCAGGCCGATGGCGAAGATGATGGCGAACACCACCACCTGCAGCACCTGGCCTTCGGCCACCGATTTGGCAATGTTTTCGGGGAAGATGTGCAGGATGATGTCGGCCGCGGTTTGGGGCGCGGCGGCGGCAATGGCGTCGGCCTTTTCGACCACTGCCACGTGCTGGATGCCCACCCCGGCCTTGGTGAAGTTGATGGCCGCCAGCCCGATGAACAGGGCAAACGTGGTCACCACTTCGAAGTAAATCAAGGCCTTGAGCCCCATGCGGCCCACTTGCTTGAGGTTGGCGTGGCCGGCGATGCCCACCACCAGCGTGGCAAACACCAGCGGGGCGATGATGGTCTTCACGAGCCGCAAAAACGCGTCGCTGAGCACTTTCAAGGGCAGGGCCACGGCGGGGGCGTCGTGCCCGATTTCGATGCCCACCAGCATGCTCAGCACAATCCAGCCCGTGAGCGAGCGGCGCGGGGCCACGGCCAGCGCCAGGGCCCCCAGCGCCACCCAGCGGGCGGCCACGGGCACGGCGGCCGGCAGGGCCAGCCGCCCGGTTTGGGCCAGAACGGTGAGCAAAACGGCCAGCAAGAGCAAAACCAAGGCCGCAACGGCAACGCGCGAAAACTTCATAGGGGCAACAAAAAATGTGGCCCGGGTGAAGAAAACACGGGCCAGGCAAAGGTAAGGGCCGGGGCCCCCGCCCGGTGTGCTGGCCCAACTGCCCGGCGCCGAGGCCCCGGTGGTGCGCCCAGTGCCGTTTTTGCCGCATCTTCGGGCCGCCCGCGCCTTTTGCCCCGCCCATGCCCACCTGGACCCTCACCGCCCTCGACCTGCCGCTGCGCTTCGTCTGGAAAATCTCCCGCAACGCCTCTGCCGCCAAAACCAACCTGGTGGTGCAGGTGGGCGGGCGCGGCCACACCGGCCGGGGCGAGGCCGCGCCCAACGTGCGCTACGCCGAGTCGCCGGCGCTGCTGGCCGAGCAGTTTGGGGCCCTGCAAGCCGCGGGGCTGGCGCGGGTGGAAACGCTGGAAGATTTTGACGCTTTGCTGGGGGCCCACCCCGTGGCCCACGCCCTCGGCTTTGCCCTGGAGGCGGCGCTGGTGCAGTGGCTGGCCGCCCGCGCCGGGCAGCCGGTGTGGCGGTGGCTGGGCGTGCCGCCGCCGGCCGCCGCCACGCCCACGGCCTTCACGCTGCCCATCATGCCGCCCGGCGAGGTGGCGGCGTTCCTGGCGGTGCAGCGGGCGGCGCGGTTCCAGCTGCTGAAAGTGAAGGTAGACGCCGCCGGGGGCCTCGATTTGCTGCGCGAGGTGGCCCGGGTGCTGCCCGGCCACCCGCTGCTCGTGGACGGCAACGAGGCCTGGGCCGACGCCGACGGCCTGCTGCAATTCCTCGCGCAAGCCCGCGCCGTGCCCGGCCTGCACCTGGCCCTGCTGGAGCAGCCCCTGCCCGCCGCCTGCGCCGCCGACTACCGCTACCTGCGCCCCCGGGCCGGCGTGCCGCTGCTGGCCGACGAGTCGGTAACGGACACGGCGGATTTTGAAGAAATTGCCCGGCAGTTCCACGGCGTGAACGTGAAGCTGATGAAGGCCGGCGGCTACCGGCGCGGCATCGAGTTGCTGCGCCGCACCCGCGCCCACGGCCTGCGCCCCATGCTGGGCTGCATGGTTGAAACCAGCCTGGGCATCGCTGCTGCGCTGCAAATCAGTGCTTTGGCCAACGTGCACGACCTCGACGGTATTCTCATCATCAAGGATGAGCCATTTGGCCTGGTGCACGAAGCCGACGGGGCCCTGACGCTGGCCTGATGCCTGTGCCGCCACGCTGTGTTTGGCCTTTGTGCACGTTGCATCAAGGGGCCCCAGATGCGGCCCAGGCCAGGCCCGGCGTGGCGGCGTGGACGCCGTTAAAAAGCTATTTTCCCGTTTGCAGCTGCGCATCGAGCGCCGTCAGGTCTAGGTCAATTTGATGCGTGTCGGGCGAAGCGGCTTGGCCCTGAGCCAGCAGCGCGACTTTGCGGTTGAGCAGCTCCACCTTGCGTTCCAACAGCTGCACGCGCAGCTGGAGGGCCCCGTTCTCGGCCGCGGCATTGCCGGGCACAACGCGGGTGGGCAGCGTGTAGGTGCTGAACGAAGCGCCGGTGGGCGCTGGGCCGTCGCCGCGGGCCGCCGCGGCGCTGCCCGGCGTGGCAAATACGAGGCCGCCGTCGGGCCGCACGAAGTCGCCTTCTTTGAGCGTCGTGAGCTTGCCGCCTGGAAATTCCACGATGCCACTTTTGTAGTTGATTTTGGTGCCGTTGGCCAAGCGCACATTCTGGGCAAGGGGCGTGGTGGTGGAGCCCTCGCGCCGCGCCACCGCGCCGTTCTGGTACACAAATTGCGTTTGGGCCGTGGTGGCGACCGGGTAGCCGCCCTGCTGGGCCGCGGCCCAGCGCGGGGCGCCGGCCAATGCGCCGGCCGTGCCAGCTACCAAAATAAAATGCTTCATATAAAGCTGGCGTTTTTAGGTATAATCAGCCAGCAATACGGCAACCGATGGCCCCCAGCCGTGCGCGGGACCAAGAAAATAATGGAAGATTAAGCGGAACAATGTTGCAACATTAAATGTACGTACATATATTTGCACCGTCAATCGCAGTTGTTCCATGCGCATCGAAGACGAAATCAAGCAACCCGTGTTCCGCAACGCCTACGAAAAGGCCATCATCAACTTGACCTACACGGCTGGCTGGCTGGAGATGCGGCAGGCGGGGGCCTTCAAGCCCTTCGGCCTCACGCTGCCGCAGTTCAACGTGCTGCGCATTTTGCGCGGCCAGCACCCGCGCCCGGCCACCGTGGCCCTGCTCATCGACCGAATGCTGGACAAAACCAGCAACGCGTCGCGCATCGTGGACCGGCTCGAAGAAAAGCAGTTCGTGACGCGCACCGTGTGTCCGGCCAACCGCCGCGCCGTGGACATCCGCATCACAGAAGCGGGCCTGGCGCTGCTGCTGCGCCTCGAAGCCGACGACGTGCTGGAGCCCGCGCGCCTGGGCCTGGGCCACTTTTCCGAAGACGAGTTGCAGCAGCTCAGCAACTTGCTTGATAAAATGCGGGCGACCGATTAAGTAGTTTACTGGCCATTCTTCTCTTGGCCCCCGTGCACCGGGGCCCCATCTGCTTCCTTTTTTCTCTTTTTACCCTTTTTCAACCATGAAAAAAATTCTGTTTCCTGCCCTGTTGGCTTTTGCTGGCCTCGTGGCCGCCCCCGCTGCCCAAGCCCAAACCGCTTACAAGCTCCAGCCCCAGCTGAGCACCCTGGGCTGGGAAGGCAAGGCCGTGACCCACGGCCACAACGGCACCATCCAGTTTACGGGCGGCGACTTGCTGGTGAAAAACAACACCGTGGTGGGCGGCACTACCACCGTGGACATGAAAACCATTAAGGCCACCGACATCAAAGACGACGAGACGCAAGCCAAGTTTGTGGGCCACATGGGCGGCGACGATTTCTTCGCTGCCGATAAAAACCCCACGTCCACGTTTAAAATCGTGAGCGTCACCCCCATCAAAGGGGCCGCCGCTACCGCCGATAATGCCACCATCGTGGGCGACATGATGATCAAGGGCGTTACCAACCGCATCACGTTCCCCGCCAAAGTGGGCGTGAAAAACGGGGTGGCCGCCGCCAGCGGCAAGGTCACCATCGACCGCACCAAGTTTGGCTTGAAATACGGCTCGAAATCGTTCTTCGAGAGCATCGGCGACAAAGCCATCAACGACGACTTTACGCTGGATTTCAACGTGATTGCCAAGCAATAATTACCGCTTGCGCATAGTAAAAAGGGCCCTGCCAATTAGTTGGCAGGGCCCTTTTTACTATGCGCAAGCTAGTGCGGAATAATCAATGCCCGGGGCAGCTCAAAAGTCAGGTTTGCGCTTTTCTTGCGGCGGTGCAAGTCATTTAGAGCATCGTCTAAGTCGGGTTTGTATTCGACCCACAAATCTTCGTGCAGGTGCTTCAGGATCAGGGCGGGTAAGCGGGCCGCCAGCCGCGCCACGGCCTTGTAAAAGCCGTCGTACACGCTGTCGAACTGCCCCGAGTAGTGGTCGAGGCACAGGCGCAGCGTGTAGGCCAGCAGGTCAATTTCGAGCTGCTTGCTTTTGGTGATGCGGCGGGCCCGGGCGGCCTCCTGCACGCTGGTGCGCAGGGCCTTTACGAGGCTGCGGTTGAGCAGGCGCCCGCTCACGGCCAGGTTGAACAATTCGTGGATGCGGTCGGCGGTTTCTTCCTGGATTTGGGCCAGCGACACGTCGGCCAGCAGCTCGAAGCGGAAGGTTTCGTAGAGCTCGGCGTCGCGGCGCACGGCGCGCAGCAGCAGGGCTTCCTTCTCGGCTTCGCCGAGGCGCTTGAGGGCTTTTTTAAATTCGGGCGCAGGAACGGGCATGGGGCAATGGGCAAGAAGCAGTTGGTAAAGGCGCCAGTGGGGCCCCGGGCCCGGGCGGCTTTTCGGTGGCCGCGCGGTGGCCAGCAGGGGCCCCCGGCGCCGTTTGGAGGCGGCTGGCCGGCGGCCGGCGGGGCGCGCTGGCCCTTGGCCGCGGAAAATTACGCCGGCCCTGCGCCCCGGGGCCCCAGTGCCCGAAACGATTTGTGGGGCCCGGGCGTTTACAAATGCCGCCAACCCCGGCCCGCCGCCGTAAATTTGCCCCATGACGACCCGCCCCCAAATTGAGTTCGATGAGGACGTACTGCTGCTCGAAGAAACCGTCGAGCCACGCAGCCTCGTGGTGTACAACGACGAGGTGAACACCTTCGCCCACGTCACCAAAACCCTGATTGACGTGTGCCAGCACCAGCCCGAGCAGGCCGAGCAGTGCACCCTGCTCATCCACTACAAAGGCAAGTGCAGCGTCAAAAACGGCTCGTACGAGGAGCTGGAGCCCCTGTGCACGGCCATCCACGACCGGGGCATCTCGGCGGATATTTCTTGATTAAGCTGTTGGCTTGCAGTGTTGGCGGTCGGCTACGTTGGCTGGAGCTTCTGGCAAGCCAACGGCCCACAGCCACACGCTATTAGCCGATTAAATGGATTTCCCTTCCAAGCTGATTGAAAACGCCGTGGGCGAGCTGGCTCGCCTGCCCGGCATCGGCAAAAAAACGGCCCTGCGCCTGGCCCTGCACTTGCTGAAGGCCGACACCGACACCACGGCCTCGCTGGCCGAGGCGCTGGCCAAAATGCGCTTCGAAATTACTTACTGCCGCACCTGCCACAGCATTTCCGACGCCGAAGAGTGCAGCATTTGCGCCAACCGGCTGCGCGACCACGCCCAGGTGTGCGTGGTGGCCGACGTGCGCGACGTCATTGCCATTGAAAACACGGGCCAGTACCGCGGCGTGTACCACGTGCTGGGCGGCGTCATCTCGCCCATCGAGGGCGTGGGGCCCACCGACCTGCACATTGACTCGCTGGTGGAGCGGGCGGCGGCCGAAGGCTCGGACGTGCGCGAAATCATCCTCGCCATCAGCCCCACGATGGAGGGCGACACCACGGCTTTCTACCTTTCGCGCCGCTTGCGCGACCTGCCCAACGTGCACATCAGCACCATTGCCCGCGGCATTCCGATGGGCGGTGAGCTGGAGTACGCCGACGAAATCACCCTCGGCCGCAGCATCGTGGACCGCCAGCGGCAAGTAAATTAGGGCCCCGGGGCCCCAGAAAATTTTCAGGGAGAAGCCCCGCGGCCGGTTCGGCGGCGGGGCTTTTTCGTGGCCGCCCCGATATTGCCGCCATGAACAAAGCCGCGCTCAGCACCTGGCTCCGGCGCGCCGGCTTGGTGCACCTGGCCGATGCCCTGCGCTTCCGGCTGCTGCAAGCCCGCCACCGCGCCGAAAACCAGCGTTTTCGCCGGGCAAATCCGGCCGTGGCCCTGCCGCCCGACTACCTGATGTACGAGTCGTTTAAGCTCAACTACCGCAGCTATTACGAGGGCGGCCGCGCCACGGCCGAGTGGCTGGCGGCGCACTTGGGGCCCCACCTGCGCCTGCCGGGGGCGCACCTGCTGGACTGGGGCTGCGGGCCGGGGCGCGTCATCCGGCACCTGCCCGCCGTCGTCGGCGCGGGCGGCCGCTTCACCGGCACCGACGCCAACGCCCAATCGGTGGCTTGGTGCCGGGCGCACTTGCCCGGCCTCGATTTCCTGCACAACGGCCTGCGCCCGCCGCTTGCCGCCGCCGCCGGGGCCTTCGACGCGGCCTACGGCATTTCCATTTTCACGCACCTCTCGGGGCCTGCCCACGCCCTGTGGCTGGCCGAGCTGCGGCGCGTGCTGCGGCCCGGCGGCGTGCTGCTGCTCACCACGCACGGCGCGGCGTTCCGGCCCCTGCTGACGCCAACCGAGCGGGCCCGGTTCGACGCTGGCCAGCTGGTGGAGCGCCGCCAGGCGCGGGAAGGCCACCGGGTGTACGCCGCGTTTCAGCCCCCCGCGTTTTTGCGCGCGCTGTTCGGCGCGCAGTGGGCGGTGCTGTGCCACGTGCCCGGCGAGCGGCAGGGCCCCACCGCCAGCCAGGACGTGTGGGTGCTGCGCAAACGATAGCCGCCCGCCGATGGCCGGCAGCCTCTAGCTTTGCTGGCCGGTTTGCGCCGGCCGCCCGCCCGCTGCCCCAACGCCAACGCCTCCCCGCCATCCGCTAACCGCTTATCCTTGAAGCTCTCCGTCGTCGTCGTCAGCTACAACGTCAGCTACTTCCTCGAGCAGGCGCTGCTGTCGGTGCGGCGGGCGGCCGAAAAGCTGGGGGCCCCGGTGGAAGTATTCGTGGTCGACAACAACTCGGCCGACCACTCGGTGGCGATGGTGCGGGCGCGGTTCCCGGAGGTCATCCTGATCGAAAACAAGCACAACCCGGGCTTCGCCAAGGCCAACAACCAGGCCCTGCGCCGCGCCACCGGCCAGTACCAGTTGCTGCTCAACCCCGACACGGTGGTGGAGGAGGACACGTTCCGGGCCTGCTGCGACTTCATGGACGCGCACCCCGCTGGCGGGGGCCTGGGCGTGCACATGCTCGACGGCCAGGGCCACTTCCTGCCCGAAAGCAAGCGCGGCCTGCCCACGCCCTTTGTGGCCCTGTGCAAAATGCTGGGCCTGAGCCGGCTGCTGCCCCATTCACGCATCTTTGGCCGCTACCACCTGGGGTACCTGGACAAAAACCAAACCCACGAGGTCGGCGTGCTCAGCGGGGCGTTCATGCTGCTGCGCCGCACGGCCCTGGCCCAGGTGGGCCTGCTCGACGAGGACTACTTCATGTACGGCGAGGACATCGACCTCTCGTACCGGCTCACGCTGGGCGGCTGGAAAAACTACTATTTCCCCGGGGCCCGCATCATCCACTACAAGGGCGAAAGCACCCGGCGCACGAGCGTGAATTACGTGCTCGTGTTTTACCGGGCCATGGTCATTTTTGCCCGCAAGCACTTCGCGCCGGGGCAGGCGGGCCTGGTGTCGCTGCTGATCAACACCGCCATCTGGCTGCGGGCGGGGGCGGCTATTTTTGAGCGACTGGTTCGCCGCGCCGCGCCGGTATTGCTCGACGCCGGCCTAGTGTACGGGGGCATTTTTTTGCTAAAAGTGTACTGGGAAACCCACATCAAATACCCGCCAGGGCCCTATCCGCCGCGGTTTCTGCGGGTGGCCGTGCCGGGCTACGTTGCCGTATGGCTGGCCTCGGCCTACCTAAGCGGCGGCTACGGCCGGCCCATGAAAGTGGGCCGCCTGGCGCGGGGCATCCTGGTGGGCACGGTGCTGATTTCGGCGGGGTCGAATTTCCTCGATGCTTGGCGGTTTTCCAAGGCGCTCATCGTGCTGGGCGGGGCCTGGGCGCTGGTGGCGCTGGTGGCGCGGCAGCTGGCCACGCACTTCGTAAAGTACCACAACCTGCACCTGGGGGAGCCCCGCCCGAAAAACATCGCCATTGTGGGGTCGGCGGCCGAAAGCCAGCGCGTGCGCCAGCTGCTCAAAGCCGCCGCTGTGCCCGCCCACGTCGTCGGCTACGTGGCCGTGGGGCCCCGAATCGACGACGTGTTGGCGCCGCCGTCTACCGAGCGCTCCTTCGCGCATGCGCCGGCCGAGGCCCTGGGCGAGCTGCGCCAACTGCCCGATTTGGTGCGCCTGTACGCGCTGGACGAGCTAATTTTTTGCGGCCGCGACCTGCCGGCCAGCCAGATCATTGGCCTCATGCTGGCGCTGCCCGCCACGCCGCCGGTGGCCTACAAAATTCTGCCCGAGGCCAGCGCCTACATCATCGGCAGCAGCCGCAAGGATGCGCCCGGCAACTACTACGCCCTCCACAGTGCCCTGAACCTGCACCAGCCGGGCCCCGCCCGTGCCAAGCGCCTACTAGATGTGCTGAGCGCCGCCGCCCTGCTGCTGCTGGGGCCCCTGCTGGTGTGGTTTCAGGTTGACCGGCAGGGCTTTGTGCGCAACGCGGCGGCTGTGCTGCTGGGCCGCGCCACGTGGGTGGGCCTGCGCCACACGCCCGGCCCGGCCCAGGCCCGGCCCGCCGTGCTCTCGCCCGCCGATGCCGCCGAGGCGCCCGCTCCCCTCGGCGCGGCCACCCAACAGCACCTGGAGCTGCTGTACGCCAAAAACTACGCGCCGGGGCAGGACCTGGGCATTCTGTGGCGCTGCTGGCGGCGGCTGGGGCAGGCCGTGGGGCCCCCAGCGGCGGAAAAATAGGGCGGCGCGCGGTTTGGCTGGGCGCAGCCAATACCTTTGCAATGCAAATTTTTCCGCTGTCCGCTATGCCCGAAGTACTTGCCCCCGCGTCGCCGCTCTCCAACCGCCTGCTGGCGATGACGGAATCGGCGACCATTGCCATGGCCAAAAAAGCCCGCGAGCTGGCCGCGCAGGGCGTCGATGTCATCAGCCTGAGCTTCGGTGAGCCCGATTTTCAGACGCCCCAGTACATCAAAGACGCCGCCAAAAAGGCCGTCGACGACGGCTTCACGTTCTACACGCCGGTGCCCGGTACGCTGGAGTTGCGCCAGGCCATCTGCGCCAAGCTCAAGAAGGAAAACGACTTGGACTACCTGCCCGCCAACATTGTGGTGAGCACCGGCGCCAAGCAGGCCCTGGCCAACGCCATCCTCAGCCTGGTGAACCCCGGCGATGAAGTTATCATCTACTCGCCCTACTGGGTGAGCTACGAAGAGATGGTGAAGCTGGCCGAGGGCGTGCCCGTGCCGCTGGTGGGCAGCCTCGAAAACGACTACAAGGCCACCGCCGCGCAGCTCGAAGCCGCCATCACGCCGCGCACTAAGCTCATCATGTATTCCTCGCCGTGCAACCCCACGGGGTCGGTGTTCAGCCAGCAGGAGCTGGGCGAAATGGCCGCCGTGCTGGCCCGCCACCCGCAGGTGTTTGCCCTGGCCGACGAGATTTACGAGTACATCAACTTCGTGGGCGAGCACTACAGCCTGGCCCGGTTCCCCGAGGTGAAAGACCAGGTAATCACCGTCAACGGCTTTTCGAAGGGCTACGCCATGACCGGCTGGCGCTTGGGCTACCTTGCCGCCCGCGCCGACATTGCCTCGGCCTGCGACAAGCTCCAGGGCCAAATCACGTCCGGCACTTGCTCCATCGCCCAAAAGGCCGGCACCGCCGCCCTGCTCGGCGGCCACAGCAGCGCCGACGAGATGGTGACGGCCTACCACCGCCGCCGCGACCTGGTATTGAACATTGCCAAGGACATTCCCGGCCTGGTGACGCCCACGCCGAGCGGCGCGTTCTACGTGTTTCCCGACGTGTCGGCGTTCTTCGGCCGCACCACGGCCGAGGGCCAGATTATCAAAGATTCGGCCGATTTGGCCCTCTACCTGCTCAGCGACGCCCACGTGGCCGCCGTGTCGGGCGAGGCCTTTGGGGCCCCGCAGTGCATGCGCTTCAGCACCGCCGCGGCCGACGACAAGCTGGTGGAAGCCTTCCAGCGCATCAAAAAGAGCCTGGCTAAATTGTAGTTTCCGTAGCACGAGCTGTAGCGCGGACTTTGTAGTCCGCGGGCTGCCCGGTAATTCGGCAGGACGAAGCGATAGTTGCGGACTACAAAGTCCGCGCTACAGTTGCAGTAAGTAAGACAGATTAGCGGCAAGGCCCGCGGCAGCGGCGCGCCCCGGCGCGCTCCTGCCGCGGGCCTTTACCTTTGGGGCCCTATTCTTCCCGCCGCAATGCCCGCCGATTCGCTTTCCCAACTCTTTGCCGATTTCAACCGCTTGCGCGTCCTCATCGTGGGCGACGTGATGGTGGACGCCTACGTGTGGGGCCGCGCCACGCGCCTTTCGCCCGAAGCGCCCGTGCCGGTGGTGCACGTGGCCCGCACCGAAAACCGCCTCGGCGGCGCCGCCAACGTGGCCCTGAACGTGCAAGCCCTGGGGGCCACGCCGCTGCTCTGCGCCGTGATTGGCGACGATGCCGGCGGCGACCAGCTGCTGAACCTGTTGCGCCAGCGCGGCTTGCCCGCCACCGGCCTCGTCCGCAGCGCGCACCGGCCTACTACCGTGAAGCAGCGCATCTTGGCCCACGGCCAGCAGCTGCTGCGCATCGATTCGGAGGTGGAAACTGACCTCAACGCCGAGGAAACGGCGCAGTTGCTGGGGGCCTACGACGACCTGCTGGCCCAGGCCGACGTGGTGGTGTTTGAAGATTACGACAAAGGCGTGCTGCGCGAGGACCTTATTGCGACTTGCATCGCGCGAGCGCGACAGCGCGGCATTCCCACGGTAGTAGACCCTAAGAAGAAGAACTTTCTGGCGTACCGCGGCTGCACCTTGTTTAAGCCCAACCTGAAAGAGTTGCGCGAAGGCCTGAAATTAGAGTTTGGCGACCCTGCTACCGACCGGCCCGGCTTTGAAACCGGGGTGGCCCGGCTGCGCGCCGAATTGCAGCCCGAAATCGTGCTGGTGACGCTTTCCGAACACGGCGTATTTGCCCAGCAAGCCGACCACAAAACCTACCTGCCGGCCCACCTGCGCACGATTTCCGACGTATCGGGGGCCGGCGACACGGTCATCAGCATCGCGGCTTTGTGCGTGGCGTTGCGGCAACCCGTGCCGTTTTTGGCCGCGCTGGCCAACCTGGGCGGCGGGCTGGTGTGCGAGCAGGTGGGCGTGGTGCCCATCGAGAAGCAGCGGCTGCTGGCCGAAGCGCAGGCAGCCGGGCTGTAGTGCTGGGGCCCTAAGCAGGGCCCTCCAGGTTTTTAATCACCCGGGCTGGGTTGCCGACGGCCAGCGAGTACGCCGGCACGTCTTTCGTTACCAACGCGCCGGCCCCGATGACGCAGCCCGCGCCAATGGTGACGCCGGGGCAAACGATGGCCCCGCCTCCGATCCAGCAGTCGTCGCCGATGGTGAGGGGCCGCCCCAGCTCCAGCGTGCGGCGCACCACGGCGTCGAGCGGGTGGGTGGCCGCGTACAGCTGCACGCCGGGCCCGAATAGGACGTTGGAACCGATGGTAACCTTCGCCACGTCCAGCACCACGCAGTTCACGTTGAAATACACGTTGCTGCCGCAGTAAATGTTGCTACCGTAGTCGCAGTGAAAGGGCGGCTCGACGTAGAAATTCGGGCCGGCGTGGGGCACCAGCTCGGCCAGCACTTGGCGGGCGGCGTCCGTAATCAGGTACTCCGTCACGTTCAGGCGGTGCAGCAGTTGCTTGGCACGGGTGCGCTCCTGCACTAAAACTGGGTCGCCGGCCGCGTACAGCTCGCCAGCCAGCATCTTTTCTTTCTCGCTAAGCATTAGGTAAGAAGCGGCTACGCTTTTTTCAGAAACTCCGTTTTTAGCACCATCGCGCTACCGCCGGCCCGGCCCTCAAACGCGGACCAGTAGCCGCTGGATGCTGCCCAGCGAGCGTGCGCAGCGCGTAACCTCCCAGGTTGCGAATTTTGTGCTGGTTGGCGTCGTACTAAGCCGCCCGGTGGTCGTAGGCGTCGGCAATGTCGGACACGGCTGAAAACGGACGGATTAAAAATCGAGCGCAAGCAGTTTTCTGTTTCGCGCCTATTTGCCTACCCCTGCCATTCCTTCACCGTGTCCACGAACACGCGCACGTTGTCGGGGTCGGTGTCGGGGTAGACGCCGTGGCCGAGGTTGGCGATGTGGGGGCCCCCGGCAAATTGGCGCAGCATGGCCTGGGTGGCGGCCCGCACCTGCGCGCGGGTGCCGTAGAGGGCGCAGGGGTCGAGGTTGCCTTGCAGGGTTTTGTCGCCCACCGCGCGGCGCACGGCGGCGGGGTTTTCGGTCCAGTCGAGGCCAATGGTGCGGCAGGGCAGGGCGGCGAAGTCCTCCACGGCCCACCACGCGCCCTTGGCAAACACCGTGACGGGCACGAGCGGCGCGAGGGCGGCGCAAATCTGGCCGATGTAGCGGGTCGAAAACTCGGCGTAGTGCGCCGGCGGCAGGATGCCCGCCCACGAGTCGAACACCTGCACCACCTGGGCCCCGGCTTCCACCTGGGCTTGCAGGTAGGCGATGGTGGTGGCGGTGATTTTTTCGAGCAGCCGGTGCGCCAGGGCGGGCTCTTTGTAAAGCATGCCGCGGGCTTTGCTGAAGGTTTTGGAGCCGTGGCCCTCCACCATGTAGGCCAGAATCGTCCAGGGGGCCCCGGCGAAGCCGATCAGCGGCACGCGGCCGTTGAGGGCGCGCTTGGTGATGCGCAGGGCTTCGAGCACGTAGCCGAGGTGCTCGTGCGGGTCGGCCACGCGCAGGCGGTCCACGTCGGCGGCGGTTTTGATGACGTTGGGGAACAGGGGCCCCCGGGCCTCCACCATCTCGTAGGGCAGGCCCATGGCGTCGGGCACCACCAAGATGTCGGAGAAGATGATGGCCGCGTCCACGTCGAGCGCGTCGATGGGCTGGATGGTGACCTCGGCGGCCAGCTCGGGGGTTTCCACCAGCTCCTTGAAGCCGGAGAGGCGGGCGCGCAGGGAGCGGTATTCGGGCAGGATGCGGCCGGCTTGGCGCATGAGCCACACGGGCGTTCGTTCGGTGGCTTCGCCGCGGGCGGCGCGCAGGTAGAGGTCGTTCTTGATCGTCATAAGTCGGGCGCAAAAGTACGGCCGGCGCCGGGGCCCGCCGGCATCCGCCGCCGCTGCGGGTCTCCTATTTCGTCAACCCCGGAAACAGGACCCCGATGGCGGTGGCGAAAAAATTTACCCCGATGGCCAGCGTGATGAAGCCCATGATGCGCGCCAGGGCCGCCATGCCCGGCCGCCCCAGCAGGCGCGTGAGGCGCAGCGACGAGGCCAGCACCGCGAAGCTGGCCAGCGCCACCAGCGCAAAGCCCACCAGCGTCAGGGCCTTGTCGGTGTAGGAGGGGCGGATGAGGCCGATGCAGATGGCCATCGAGCCGGGCCCCGAGAGCATGGGCATGGCCAGCGGCGTGAAGCTCACGTCGTCCTTGAGCTTGCTTTCCTCGAGGGCGGCGGGGCCCACCCGGTCGCGGTTGGCGCCGGGCGTGAGCAGGTCGAAGGCCGAGCGCATGAGCAGGATGCCGCCCGCGATGCGCAGGTGCTGGATGCTGATGCCGAAGAAGTTGAGGATGTACTGCCCGCCCAAAAAGGCCACGCTCAGAATGGCGATCATGTAGAGGCAGGCGCGAAGGGCAATGCGCAGGCGCTCGGTGCCGCTGTCGTCGCTGGTGAGGGTGAGGAAAACCGGCATCGCCCCGAAGGGGTTCACGAGCGAAAAGAGGGTAGTGAACGTGGCCAGCAGAACTTCCATGCCCCAAAGGTAGGGCGGGGCCCCGGCCGGGGCCCGGGGCGCTCGGCCAACGCCGCCGTTCAGCCGCCGAACGGCTGCGGCCGAGCTTAAGCTGGCGCCTACCTTTGTTCGCAATGAACGCATTGCTTACCCTGGCGCAGTGGCTGACGTGGCTGCTGGGCGCATTGGCCCTGCTGGCCACCGTGCTGCCGCTGCTTCGCCAAACGGCGTGGTGGGTGCGGGCCTGCGATTTCCCCCGCTTGCAGATCGTGGCCGGGCTGGTGCTCAGCTTGGCGGGGGCCCTGGCGCTGCCGCTGCCGGGGCCCTGGCAACTGGCGCTGGTGGGGGCCCTGGCGGCGGCCATTGGGTACCAAGGCTACCGCATTTGGCCCTACACGCCGCTGCACGGCAAGCAGGTGGCCAACGCCAGCCGCCCCGCCGGCGACCTCGACAACCACCTGAGCTTGTTGGTAACCAACGTGTTGATGTACAACCGCGATTCGGCGCGCATCCTGGGCCACATCCGCCTGCGGCAGCCCGACATTGTGCTGGCCGTGGAAACCGACGCCTGGTGGCTGGAGCAGCTTCAAAGCCTCGAAAAAACGCACCCTTACACGTGCCACGCCCCGCTGCCCAACACCTACGGCATGCTGGTGTTTTCGCGCCTGCCGCTGCGCCAGGCCGAAATCCGGTTCTTGCTAGAGGCCGACATTCCCTCGTTTCACGGGCAGGTGGTATTGCCCAACGGCGTGCCCGTGCGGCTGCACTTCCTGCACCCGCGCCCGCCGGCCCCGGCCGAAGCCAAGAGCAGCGTGCGGCGCGACGCCGAGCTGTTGGTGGTGGGCCGCGAAA
The DNA here is from genome assembly GCA_050954665.1 of Janthinobacterium lividum. Lineage (GTDB taxonomy): Bacteria > Bacteroidota > Bacteroidia > Cytophagales > Hymenobacteraceae > Hymenobacter. Next base: position 139,758 of record JBPBPC010000037.1, on the reverse strand, counting down.
TTGAGCACCACGACGGCCCCACGGTGGTGGCCGGCGACCTGAACGACGTGGCGTGGTCGCACACCTCCGAGCTGTTCCGGCGGCTCTCGCGGCTGCTCGACCCGCGCATCGGGCGGGGCCTGCTGCCCACCTTCCACGCCGACCACCGGCTGCTGCGCTGGCCCCTCGACCACGTGTTTCACTCGGCCCACTTCCGTTTGCAGCACCTCGAACGCCTCACCCACATGGGCTCCGACCACTTCCCCATTTACATCCGCCTCAGCTACGAGCCGGCCGGCTGGCGCGAGCAAACCGAGGAATTGGAAATGCCCGACGCCGAAGACCGCGAAGAAGCCGCCGAGAAAATTGCCGACGGCGTGGCCGATGCCGCCGAGAACCCCGCCCAGCTCGCCAGCTAACCGCCGCGCAACTGCACGGCCGCCCCGCGGCGCTTGGCTTGGTGCAGGCTGCCTCAGGGCCCCTGGGCCCCGGCCGGGCACCGGGCACCGGTGCCCGGCTTACCCCGCCAGCACCCGCACCGCCACCCAAAACAGCACGCCGGCCACGCCCAGCCACAAAATGCGTACCCCGTGGGCCCGGTCGGCGGGGGCGAAGCCGGGCACCTGGCGGCCGTCGGGCAGGGTTTTGCAGTAGCGCCACAGCGACCAGCCGATGCCCAGCCCGAACACGCCGCCCGCCAGGGCCAGCACGTAGCCGGCAATGATCCAGGCGGTGGGGCGGGGGTTGGGCGCGGCCAGGTTTTCGGTGTGCCGGGCCCGCAGGTTCTGCAAGATGTGGTCCGATACATCTTCGCCGCGCTCGCGCAGCAGCTGGGTTGTCAGCGCCACGTCGTGGCTGCTCCAGGCGTCGGGTTGGCTCAGCAACTCCCACAGCTCCTGGTTGGTAAAGGTGAACAGGTAGTAGTCCGACGGAAAATTGCTTGGTGTGCTAGCGGCTTGGCTCTCTTCGAGTTGGCGCACCCGGGCGAAATCTTCGGGCAGCAGGCTCACCACGAATTGCTCGGCCGATGTGGTGCCCAGCACGGCGCTAAAGCGCGGCCGCGTGTGGTGGGCTTCGTGGGCAATCCGGTGGGCGTCGAGGAGGGCCAGCAGCGGCTGGGCGGCCTCGGGCGTGGGAAAATTCTGGTAAGCAATGACAACGGAATCCATGCGGGGCAAAGCAAACGGCCAGCGGGGCCAACCGAACCTAAAGGCAATTTACGCCCTGCGCCGGCCCGGACTACCTTGCGCCGAAAACCAAACGCCCTGCCCGCCCGTGCCCATTGCCTATTACCTCGACCGGATGCCCACCGCCGCCCAGGCCATCGACCTGTACCGGAGCGCCGGCCTGGCGCGCCCCACCCACGACCCGGCCCGCATTGCCCAGATGTATGCCCACAGCAACCTCGTCGCCACGGCCTGGGACGGGGCCCTGCTCGTGGGCGTATCCCGCGCGCTCACCGATTTCTGCTTTTGCTGCTACCTCTCCGACTTGGCTGTGCGCGAAGCGTACCAGCACCAGGGCATCGGCCGGCAGCTGCTGGCCCTGACCAAAGAAAAGGCGGGCCCCGGCAGCACGCTCCTGCTCCGCGCTGCCCCGGAAGCGATGGACTATTACCCCAAAATTGGCCTGGAGGCCATGACGGACGGCTTTCTCATTCGGCGCGAATACTGAGCGCCCAGGGCCCCTACGCGCACAAAAAAAGGCCGGAAGCAACGCGCTTCCGGCCTTTTTCAGTACTGCTAAAATCCGTTTTATCCGTCAAATTCACGGACTTGGCGGTCCTTATTTGCCGTCTACTTCCTCGTAGTCCACGTCGGTTACGTGGTCGGCGGCGGGCTGGCCGTTGCCGCCCTGCGGCTGGCCGTCGCCCCCGGGGAAGCCCTGGCCCGCGCCGGCGCCATCGGCACCCGCGGCGGCGTACATCTCCTGCGAGGCGGCCTGCCAGGCGGCGTTGATGGCCGTCATGGCGGTTTCAATCGCGCCGAGGTCTTTGCTCTCGTGGGCTTTCTTGAGGTCGGCGAGGGCCCCTTCCACGGCGGTTTTGTTGCCACCGCTCAGCTTGTCGCCGTACTCTTTCAGCTGCTTTTCGGTTTGGAAAATCATCGAGTCGGCGTCGTTCACCTTCTTGATGCGCTCGGCTTCGGCCTTGTCGGCGTCGGCGTTGCTGGCCGCTTCCTGGCGCATGCGCTCAATGTCCTGGTCGGACAAGCCGCTGCTGGCTTCGATGCGGATTTTCTGCTCCTTGCCGGTGCCCTTGTCCTTGGCGGTCACGTTCAGGATGCCGTTGGCGTCGATGTCGAAAATGACTTCGATCTGCGGCACGCCGCGGGGCGCGGGCGGAATGCTGTCGAGGTGGAACTTGCCGATGGTGCGGTTCTGGCTGGCCAGGGGCCGCTCGCCTTGCAGCACATGGATTTCCACGCTCGGCTGCGAGTCCGACGCCGTCGAGAACGTCTCCGATTTCTTGGTCGGGATGGTCGTGTTCGACTCGATGAGCTTGGTCATCACGCCGCCCATCGTCTCAATGCCCAGCGAGAGCGGGGTCACGTCGAGCAGCAGCACGTCCTTCACTTCGCCAGTGAGCACCCCGCCCTGGATGGCGGCGCCGATGGCCACCACTTCGTCGGGGTTCACGCCCTTGCTGGGCTTTTTGCCGAAGAACTTCTCCACTTCCTCCTGGATGCGGGGGATGCGGGTCGAGCCGCCCACGAGGATCACCTCGTCGATGTCGCTGGCCGAGAGGCCGGCGTCTTGCAGGGCCTTCTTGCAGGGCTCCATCGAGCGGCGCACCAGCTCGTCGGAGAGTTGCTCGAACTTGGCGCGGCTCAGCTTCACCACCAAGTGCTTGGGGCCGCTGGCGGTGGCCGTCACGTAGGGCAAGTTGATTTCGGTTTCGTTCGAGCTAGATAGCTCCACTTTGGCTTTCTCGGCGGCTTCTTTCAGGCGCTGGAGGGCCATGGGGTCGTTGCGCAGGTCGAGGCCTTCGTTGTCGGCTTTGAACTGGTCGGCCAGGAAGTTGATGATGACTTGGTCGAAGTCGTCGCCGCCGAGGTGGGTGTCGCCGTTGGTGCTCAGCACCTCAAACACGCCATCGCCCAGCTCCAGCACCGAAATGTCGAAGGTGCCGCCGCCGAGGTCGTACACGGCAATTTTTTGGTCTTTGTGCTTCTTGTCCAGGCCGTAAGCCAGCGCGGCGGCCGTGGGCTCGTTGATGATGCGCTTCACGTCGAGGCCGGCAATGGCGCCGGCTTCTTTGGTGGCCTGGCGCTGGGCGTCATTGAAGTAAGCCGGCACCGTGATGACGGCTTCGGTGACGGGCTGGCCGAGGTAATCTTCGGCCGTCTGCTTCATTTTTTGCAGAATCATGGCCGAAATTTCCTGCGGGGTGTAGTTGCGGTCGCCGATTTTCACGGCCACCGTGTTGTTGGCGCCGGGCACCAGGTCGTAGGCCACGTACTTGCTCTCGGCCGATACTTCCGAGAAGTTGCGGCCCATGAAGCGCTTGATGCTGGCAATGGTGTTCTTGGGGTTGGTAACGGCCTGGCGTTTCGCCGGGTCGCCCACTTTGCGCTCGCCCTTGCCGTTGTCGAGGAATGCGACGATGGACGGCGTGGTGCGGCGGCCTTCGGAATTGGGAATGACAACGGGTTCGTTGCCTTCCATCACGGCCACGCAAGAGTTGGTGGTGCCGAGGTCGATGCCGATTATTTTGCCCATGTTGGGGTGTCTAGGTTAGAAGTGGATAGTTTGTCAATAGAAAGCTGCCCGTGGGTAGCTGCGGGTCCTTTTACAAGCAACGTACCAGCCCCGTTTTGGTGACAATGTGTCACCGATTGGGCCCCAGCCGGCGGCCTATCCGACGAGGTGGCCGGGTTTGCTTTGCGTAGGGAAAGCTTTCCTGACACGTGTGCAGAGAGGGTAGTTGCTGGTGAACAATCAGCACCCCAACCGTCATTTCTTAGCCGGAGCAACTAGAAATGTGCGAAGCATATTGTCGTCTGCTTGGAATACGGTAGGCTCTACCCAGTCACCAACTGCAAAGTTTGTTTGCAAGTCGGCAATTGAAGTACCTGGCTGAGCCAACAAATCCAACTCTTTATCGGAACGCCACGAAATGGCGTTTGACGATTCTGGGTCAGTAATAGAAATGATTTCGAGTGTTGATTCTGAAATCATTCTTGCTTCAGCACGCAGCCATAATTGCTCTGCATACCCAAGTACGGGTAAATACAGCTCAAGTGTAGAGCTTTGGTCGATATGTTCGGGAATGAAAATATCAAGAAAGTAGGTGAGGATTTCAGTAAGATTTTCCGGCCCACCAACCGCCTCGAATTTGTCCTTTTCGACCTTATAGCCAAACCAGTTTACTGTGCTTCGTTCGTGCAAAACATAAGGCAACGCGCTTGCATTGAGGCAGGTGTCTTTTAAATCAATTGAAACTATCCAGCCCGGATTATCCAGCGTCTGAACTGAGATGCCGTGCCAAACAGAAAGGCCGTAGGAATGCTCCCAATCGCCGTTGCAATTGATGGTGTACCAGCGCTGAATTCGTTGTAATAAGTCCATTGGCTAAAAAAATAATCTGTTAATCAACGGCTTAAAAACCCGCGCATTTGCCCCTGCCAGGCGGCCGGGTAGCGGTGCCAGTACGGCTCGTGGCCCGCGCCCACGAAGTCGTGCCGCTGCTTGGGGCCCCGGAGGTGGCGGAAAACGGCGTCGGTTTCAGCGCGGGTCACGCGGGCGTCGGCGGTGCCCCACAGCAGCAGGGTGGGAGTAGCCACCTGCGCCGCGTAGCGCTCGGCGGAGAGGCCGGGGCCCCAGAAGCCGTTTTGCAGACCGCCCCAAAACACCAGCAAGTCGGCCAGGGGCCAGGCCGGCACGTGCAGGGCGGCGAAGCGGTTGCGGGCCGTTTGGCGGAGGCTGCCGAAGGGGCATTCGAGCACGTTGGCCGCCGGGCGCACGCCCAGCTCGGCCTCGGCCCGCAGGATGGCCACCGCGCCCATGCTCACGCCGTAGAGCACCAGGGGCCCCGGGCCGCCCGGCCGGGCCCCCAGCCAGCGCACGGCGGCGGCCACGTCGTCGGCCTCGCGGTAGCCCACGGTGGTGTGCACGCCGGCCGAGCCGCCGCTGCCGGCAAAATCGACCAGTAGCACGGCGTAGCCCAGGCTGCGGAAAAACGCCGCCTCGGCCACCAGGCGCGACTTGTCGCCGACGTAGCCGTGGAACAGGGCTACCGTGCCGCGCGCCGGGCCCGCGGGCAGGCCGTACCACGCTTGCAGCCGGCCGTTGGGGCCCCCGAAGTAAACGGTTTGGTACGGGAAGGCAGGCGGCGGGCCGTTCACCGGCCGGGGGTTGCTGACGCCGGTGAGCAGCACCCAAAGCTTGGCGGAGAAGCCCAGTTTTTCGGGTGGCGGGGTGCGGGGCCCAGCGGCGGGGCCGAAGTGGGTGAGGCGCCAGGCGTGGAAGAAGACAACGACGTTCAGCAACCCGAACACCAGCAAGGCCGCTTTCAGCAGGCGGCGCAAGTACTTGGCAGGCATAGCCGGGGCACTAACGTGGGCGGCGGGAGGTGCTTCGCTCGGCCGGCCCGCTGCCGGGGCCCGGGCGGCGCGGCGGCGCGGCGGCGGGGGCCCCGGCAGTGGGTTTGGCGGCCACCGTGCGGTTGGCGGGCAGCTTGGTGGCCGAGAACTTGGCCTTGAGCTTGCGCGACTCTTCCGGCGTAAGCTCGCGCCACTGGCCGGGGGCCAGCTCGCCGAGGCCCAGCTCGTCGATGCGGGCGCGGACGAGGCGCAGGCAGGGCAGGCCCACGGCGGCGCACATCTTGCGCACCTGGCGGTTCATGCCCTGCGAAATGCGGATTTCCAGCCACGCGGTGGGGATGCTGGCCCGGTACCGAATGGGCGTGCTGCGGGCCCACAGGCCGTCGGGCGCGGGCATATCGGTGGCCTCGGCGGGGGCGGTGCGGCCTTCTTTGATGAGCACGCCGCGGCGCAGTTTTTCGAGGGCCTCGGTGGTCACTTCGCCCTCCACTTGCGCCCAGTAGGTTTTGAATACTTTGTAGCGCGGGTCGCTGAGGCGGTGCTGGAGGGCCTTGTCGTCGGTGAGCAGCAGCAGGCCTTCGGAGTCAAAGTCGAGCCGGCCGACGGGGTAAATGTGCGGCACGGGCACGAAATCTTTGAGCGTGGCCCGGCCCGCCTCGTCGGTGAACTGGGTGAGGACTTCGTAGGGCTTGTTGAGGAGAAGGTAGCGCATAAGCTGGGGGCCCTAGCGCCACCACGGCGCCGTGGGCAGCGGCCCGGCGCCCAAAGTTACGGGCTCGCCGAGGCGCGGGGTGGTGAGGGGCTGGTGCAGGCGGGCGGCCGCGGCGCTGGCGCGCGTCACGGATTCGTTCCAAGGGTGGTTGGCCTCGGTGAAAGCGCCCCAGTGCACGGGCAGCATGGCGGCGGCGCGCACGTCGCGGGCGGCCTGCACGCTCTGCTCGGGCCGCATGTGGATTTCGGCCCACTGCCGGTCGTACTGCCCGCACTCCACCAGCGCCAAGTCGAACGGCCCGTACCGGGCCCCGATGGCGGCGAAGTGGGGCCCGTAGCCGCCGTCGCCGGTGTAAAAAACGCGCTTCGTGGGGCCCTGCAGCACCCACGAGCACCACAGCGTGGAGTTGCGGTTGGTGAGGCCGCGGCCCGAAAAGTGGCGGCTCGGCGTGCAGCGCAGCGTGATGCCGGGCAGCCGGGCGCTGTCGCCCCAGTTCATTTCGGTGATGCGCGCCGCGGGCACGCCCCAGGCCCGCAGGTGGGCCCCGATGCCCAGCGGCACGTAGAAATGCCCCACTTTATCCTTGATTTTGCGGACGGTTTGGTAGTCGAGGTGGTCGTAGTGGTCGTGCGAGATGAGCACGGCGGCAATGGGCGGCAGCTTTTCGGGCGTGATGGCCAGGCCCGGGTTGTAGCGCTTGGGCGTGACCAGCGGCAGGGGCCCCATCTGCACGCTCAGCATGGGGTCGAGCAGGATGTTTTGGCCGGCCATTTCCACCAGGCTGGCCGAGTGCCCAAACCACGTGATGCGCACCAGCTCCGGCGTTTTGCGCACGATGGCGAGCGAGTCGAGCGGCTGTGTGGGCAGGGGCCCCGGCGGCTGGGTGTTCGGGTGCTTGCGGAACAGCATGTTCCAAAAAATCGACGCCGTGCTGCCCTCCGTGGTCACCACCGTCGGCAGCAAATTTTTGAATTCGCCGTCCACGTAGTGGCCTGATTGCGCAAAGCGCTGCCGGTCGGCCTTGGTGGGCGTGCCGCCCAGCTGCGGGCTGAGGCCGGTGAAGGCCACCGCCGCCAGCAGCAGGGCCCCGAGGATGCCGCCAGTCGTCAAGAGAAAGGTTTTCAAAGGGTGGAATTACGAATGGGCGGCGGGTGGGGCCTGGGCCAGCGCCACAATGTCGGGCACTTCAAGTACCCGCTTGGGGGCCCCGGCCAGGGCGGCGTTGATCATGGCTTGGCCGACTTCCTGCATGGTGCTGACGTAGGCCGGGGCTAGGCGGCGCGCCAGTGGGTACAGCCAGGCGATGAACCGGTACCATTTCAGCACGTTGCGCTGGCCAGGCGTGGCCTGCATAAAGCCCGGCCGGAACATGTAGGCGCGCCGGAAGGGCAGGGCCAGCAGCGCGTTTTCGGTGCGGCCCTTCACCCGCGCCCAGTGCTGGCGGCTTTTTTCGGCGCCGTCGGTGCCGGCGCCCGACACGTAGATGAACGTCAGGGCCGGGTTGAGGCGCACCAGGGTGCGGGCAAACGCCAGCGTCAGGTCGTGGGTGACGCGCTCGTATTCTGCCTTCGCCACGCCCACCGACGAGATGCCGGCGCAGAAAAAACAGGCGTCGTAGCCCGCGAGCTGGCCTTCGATGGGGCCCAACTCCTGCAAGTTGGCGTGCAGCAGCTCGGTCATTTTGGGGTGGCTGCGGCCGCTGGGCCGGCGGCTGAGCACCAGCACGTGCGCCACGGCGGGGTTTTGCAGGCACTCGAGCAGCACGCCCTCGCCCACCATCCCAGTAGCCCCGGTGAGAATGACGCGTAGTTTCATAGAAATAGCAAAAGGTATTGGCGGGCAGACGTAGGAACGGCGCTTTTGCTTTACGGCTAATTATAAAAGGCCGTCGTGTCATAAAAGGCCGTCATGCAGAGCGCAGCGCAGCATCTTTTTCGCAGCAGTAACCATAATTAGTTACGCGGGAAATATGCTTCGCTGCGCTCTGCATGACGGCCTAATTGACTGCTAATTAAGATTTAAACACCCAACTACACGCTGCCCGAGTACTTGCGCACGGCCCATTCCGCCGTTACGAAGGCCAGGAGCACGAAGAACAGCCACCTCTGGTCAATTAAGTCTTTCAGGTCTTCGTCGCGGGACAAGATGGGTTTGTAGTTGGCTTTCAGCAAGTCCTGGGTGAGTTGCGCGAGCTGGGCGGGGTAGTAGAGGCGCTGGCCGCTGCGGCGGGCCAGCTGGGCCAGCAGGTTGGGGTTGGCTTTTGATTCGAGGGCTTCGAGGGGCTGGTTTTGCACGAGCAGCTCGCCGGCGTCTTGCTGGGCCTGGCCGCCGAGGGTGGCGCGGGCCTGGTAGCGGTAGCGGCCGGCGGGCAGGGGCCCCAGGTGCAGCGGGGCCCCGTCGGCGCCGTTGCTGAAGGCGAAGCGGCGCACGCGCTGGCTGTCGCTGGTGAGGGTGAGGGCGATTTTCTGGTCGTAGATGCGCTCGAACACCGCGTTGTAGGTTTCGGCGGCCAGCGTCACGTCGTCCTGGGTGCCGAAGGCGTCCTGCGTGGGGTAGGCGTCGAGGCGCTTTTTGCGGGCGTTTTGGGTGAGGAGCTGCACGGTGCGCACAATGAGGCGGTCGTAGGCCTCGGGGCGGTCGTCGTGGGCCACGGCCTCGCTCAGGCGCCACTGCCAGCCGCCGTCGGTGAGCAGCGTGGCCTGGCGGCGGCCGGCGGGGCCCCCAAACACCAGCAGCGGCCGCTGGGTGGCCACGCGGCCCACCTGCTGCCAGAGCGCGGCTTCGGCCCCGGGGCCCAGGCGCAGGTCGGCGAAGGGCACGGCCACGGGCGGGTACTGGGCGAAGCGCCGGGCGGCCTCGTCGTCGAGGGCGAAGCGGGTGAAGCCGGGGTTGGGCAGGGGCGTCACGGCGTCGGTTTGGGCCCCGCGGGGCTGGATGGCGAGGCCCGTGCCGAGCCGGTTGTAAGCCGCCAGGTCCGACTGGGCCCCGATGACGAAGAGCGCCGGCACGCCCTTGGCCTGCACCTGCGCCAGAATGTCGTTGCCCAAGCCGCCTTGGGTGGGCAGCTGGTGCAGGATGGCCACGTCGAAATCGGTGCCCGGCTTGAGCGGGGCCACGCCGGGCACGGCCAGGGTCAGGTCGAAGTTGTCGTTGGTTTGCAGCGCGGCGCGCAGGGCCTTGAGGTCGGGGTGGGGGGCGGCGCCGGCCAGCAGCACGCGCAGCTTGCCCTTCACCACCTCCACAAACGCCGGGCGGGCGTTGTTCAGGGCCGTGAACTCGCCGGGCTGCGGCACCACGCGCACCTCGTAGCGGCGCTTGCCGGGCGCAGGCGCCGTCACTTGGAAGGCCGTGCGCACCCGCCGCCGGCCCGCGGGCAAGGCCACGCGGCGGCTTTCGAGCACCCGGGGCCCCTCGCGCAGCTCCACCGTGGCCGTGCCGCCGGCGTAGCCCTCAAACGCCAACTCGGCTTCCAGCGGAAACTTGTTGCCGCTGAACGCCACCCGGTTGTAGGCCAAATCCGTCAGGCGCAAGTCTTTCTTGGGCACCGTGTCGCCCACGGCCACGGCGTAAACCGGGAACGGGTAGTCGGCCGTGGCGGGGCCCCGGCCCTGGTTGGCGATGCCGTCGCTGAGCAGCACCACGGCGGCCAGGTTGCGGCCGTCGTAGGCGGTGCGGGTGCCGGCCAGCAGCTGGTCGAGGTCGGTGCTGGCGGCGGTGAAGCGCAGCGAATCGGGCCCCGGGGTGCGGCCGGGCGTCAAGGCGCGGGTTTCCACCGCAAAGCCTTTGCCCCGCAGCGTGGCGGCCAGCTGGGCCAGGCCGGCGGTGGCCTGGCCCAGCACGGGCTTGGGCGTGAATAATTCGACCGATTGCGAGTTGTCAACGGCCAGCACCACGGTGGGCTTTTCGGTGCGCGTGGTAGCGGTGGTGAGCAGGGGCCCCAGCAGCAGGTAGCACAAAAAGCTGACCACCAGGAAGCGCAGCGCGGCCAGCGCGTAGTTCAGGCGGGGCCCCCACGGGGCCCGGGCCGAGTATTGGAGGGCGGCGTAGCCCGCGCCCACCAGCAGGCACAGCGGGATAAACCAGGCGGAATATTGGGTCGTGAGCAAAAGCAGCGGCAAAAAAGAGGGCCCCGGGCCGGACCACACCAACGCGGCCCGAAGCAAAAATAGTCCCGCCGCGGGCCCCCGCGCCGGCCGCTGGGGCCCCAGCGGCGCGGCGCCCGCCCCGGGGCCCCAATACCTTTGCCCGCAACCTTCGTAAGCGGCCCCATGATTCAAACCGTGATTTTCGACATGGACGGCGTCATCATCGACACCGAACCCATCCACCACCACGCCTTTTTCACGCAGTTTGCCGAGTTGGGCATCACCGTTTCGGCCGCGCAGTACGCCTCGTTCCTGGGCTCGTCCACGCGCAACGTGTTCCAGCAGCTCAAGCAGCAATTTGGCTTGCCGCAGGACGTGGACGCGCTGCTCCTGCGCAAGCGCGCGCTGTTCAACCAAGCCTTCGACACCGACCCCACCCTGGATTTGCTCGACAACGTGCGCGGGCTGCTCGACGACCTGCGGGCCCACCAGGTGCCGCTGGTGCTGGCCTCGTCGGCGTCCAAGGCCACCATCGGGCGGGTATTTGCGCGCTTCGGCCTGGGGCCCTACTTCGGGCACGTGGTCAGCGGCGAAGATTTTGCGCAGTCAAAACCCAACCCCGCCATCTTCCAGCACGCCGCTGCCCTGGCGGAAACGCCCGTGTCGGAGTGCGTGGTCATCGAAGACTCGGCCAACGGCGTGGCGGCGGCCAAGGCGGCCGGCATCTACTGCATCGGCTACGCCAGCCCGCACTCGCCCGGGCAAGACTTGCGCCAGGCCGACCTTGTGATCCAGGATTTCTCCGAGCTGTCGGCGGCGAAGATTCGCGCCATTCGGGTGGGGTAGGGGCTAGCGCCGCGCCACCGTCACCAGCTCGGGGCTGTTGAAGATGCTGGCCGGCGAAATAACCGGCTCGTCCAGCGGCAGGCGGTTGCCGTACCGCTCGCGCAGTTTGGCCTGCACGGCGGGGGCGCGCAGGTCAAAGTCGCGCAGGTGTTGCAGGGCCCCCAGCTGCCGGTGCAGGCCCCGGTCGTATACTTTCCAGATGAGCTCGGAGCAATAAATCCGGTCGTCGGCCCAACCAAAATACAGATCGTAGTTGTGCCCGAGCATGGGGCCCCCGGCGGCTCGCAGGTTCGCCAACGCGGCGGGCGTTAGCGCCGTGGCCGCGTCGCGCAGCCGCTTCACCGCGAAGTGGCCGCCTTGGCCCCGCGCTACCCAGTCAGCTAGCGGCGTCAGTTTTACTGGCTGCACCGCTTCGAACACCTGCCACTGGCCCGCGTTTTTGTACAGAATGCCGCAGTGGCTGTAGGCCGAGTGCGTGGCCAGCTGAATGGCCTGGCTCTGCGCCGATTGCGAGGTGTGGAAAATCAGGTCGCCGTCGTGCAGTTGGGGGCCCAGCGCCGCGGTTGTCGCCGTTGCCGCGCGGTGGCTTTGGTAGCGGAGTAGCTCGCGGTGCAGGCGAGGGTAGGCAAAGGCCGCAAGGGCAGCCAAAAGCAAGGCGGGGAGGAAGAGCCCGCGTTTCATTCGGCATCGTCTTCCTCGTCCTCAAATTCTTCTTTCTGCCACTTTTCTCCTACTACCGTTCGGCTGGCGCGCCAACCGTAGTTCAGTTGGAATAGCTCGTTAACGGTTGAGTCTTTGGCCACAATCTCTACCAGTGCGGCCATTCTTAGGTCGTCTGCATCGTAGTCTGGGCCGCTGAGAAACTGCCAGTTGCCATCGGCATTGTGCACTACGTGCAAAATGGGTTGGCCTTCCAAAACTTGGCGCGTGGCGTACACGCTCAGGCCGTGCTCTTCCCGAAACTTGAAATTGTGATTTCGGTCGAGCAGTGGCTGGCCGAACTTCCAGCTTGCGGTAAAGCCCTCCTCCCACGGGAAAATTGCCTGCTTATCCGGCCACACGATTTGCAGAGCGGGGAAATCCCAGCCCTTGTAAAACCAGTGGCCGTAGCCGAAATAATTGCCGTAGTTGGCCTTGGCAACCCGTAGAAAGCGTACATCGAAGTCGCCGATAAAATCGGGGTAGCCGATGGCAAGGTCTGGCTGCGGCTGCTTATCGAACAGTTCTTTCGCCGTCCAAAACATCGAGTGCAGCAAGTCCTGATTCAGTGAGAAGCAGATGAGTTCTGGGTAGCCGTAGGTTTTGAACAGCCCAATGGTATAGGCAAAGCTGGGCGAATAGCCATCGCCATGAAACTGGGCAACATGAAATCCATATTGCTCTACGTCGCTGATGATTTTTTTCTCCGCCTTCGCGTCGTGTGCGTCGTGTTCTTCCGGCGTAGCCATTGTGCTATGGTAATTGCTCAATTACTCGTAGATCGTGGCACCGCGCAACATATCAGCAAAAACGCGCCAGCTAACAACATCTGCGTCTATTGCTACTTTATCTACGGACGAAATATTTTGATAAAAACCATCAATATCAGCTGCATAAGTAGCCAAGGCTTCTAGAAAATCACCAAGTTTCTGATTTTCCCACTCTTCACCGTTGCTTTGATAATCAGTAAGTAATCGGTTCAGAAAGGACACAAAATCTGGACGATTTTGTATGGCTGATGTTTCAAGCGAATCGTATTTGTCGGGTAAGTCCATATTCATTATCCTACGTCAGCATGCCGCCGTCCACTTGCAGCACCTGGCCGGTGATGTAGCTCGAATCATCCGACGCTAAAAAAGCAGTGGCTTTGGCCACGTCGTCGGGCGAGCCGCCGCGCTTGAGCGGAATGGCCTTGCGCCACTCGTCCACTTGCTTGGCGTCGAGGGCGTCGGTCATTTCGGTTTCGATGAAGCCCGGGGCCACGGCGTTGCAGCGGATGTTGCGCGAGCCCAGCTCCAGGGCCACCGACTTGGTGAAGCCGATGATGCCGGCCTTGCTGGCGGCGTAGTTGGCCTGCCCAGCGTTGCCTTTGAGGCCCACCACGGAAGTCATGTTGACGATGGAGCCGGTTTTGGCGCGCATCATGGGCTTGGTGGCGGCTTTGGTGAGGTTGAAGACCGATTTGAGGTTCACTCTCAGCACGTTGTCCCACTGCTGCTCGCTCATGCGCATCAGCAGGCCGTCCTGGGTGATGCCGGCGTTGTTGACGAGGATGTCGAGCTTGCCGAAGTCGGCCAGCACGTCGTCCACCAGTTTTTCGGCCTGGGCGTAGTCCGAGGCGTCGGAGCGGTAGCCCTTGGCCTTGGCGCCGTGGGCGGCTAGCTCGGCCTCCAGGGCCTGGCCTTTTTCCACCGACGACAAGTACGTGAAGGCCACCTGGGCCCCCAGCTGGGCAAAATGCGCGGCAATGGCGCGGCCAATTCCTTTCGAGGCCCCGGTCACGAGGGCTACTTTTCCGGCGAGAGTTTGATTCATGGAGCGAAAGTAAGGAGCGCGGCCGTTGGGGGCGCCACCCAACGGCCACCCAACGGCAACGGCCGCGCGGCAACGCGGGGAAAGCAGGCCCGCGGCGCCGAAAGCTGGGGCCCCTACCGGGCTGGCACCGCCCGCAGGCGCGCAGCGCCGGGCTACCTTCGCCCCCGATTATGCCTCACCACGACATCTGCATCCTGGGCGCGGGGCCCGGCGGGGCCACCGCCGCCCTGCACCTGGCCAACGCCGGCCAGTCCTGCCTGCTGCTCGACCGCGCCGCGTTCCCGCGCGACAAAGTGTGCGGCGACGCGCTGAGCGGCAAGGTGTTGATGGAGCTCAAGCGCATCGACGAAACGCTGCCCGCCCGGCTGGGGGCCCTGCCCACGCAAGTGCCGAGCTGGGGCATTGACTTTTTCGCGCCCAACGGCCGCCGCCTGGCCATTCCCTTCAAGCCGAAGTTCGACAAAGCCACCGACCGCGCCGCCGGCCACGTGGCCAAGCGCCTCGATTTCGACAACTTCCTGGTGAACGAAGTGCGCCAGCGGCCGGAAATCGACTTCCGCGAAAACGTGGACGTGGCCCGCACCGAGCGCGCGCCGGACGGCGGCTGGCAGCTCTTCGACAAAGCCGGCCAGGAAGTGGCCACCTGCCGCCTGCTGCTGGTGGCCAACGGGGCCCAGTCGGCGTTTGCGCGCCAGGTGGCCGGCCACGCCCTGGAGCCGGCGCACCACTGCGCCGGCCTGCGCACCTATTACCAAGGCGTGGCGGGCCTGAGCCCCGACAACTTCATCGAGCTGCACTTCATTAAGGATTTTTTGCCCGGCTACTTGTGGGTGTTTCCGCTGCCCAACGGCCAGGCCAACGTGGGCGTGGGCATGCTCTCGAAAACCGTGGCGGCCAAAAAAATCAACCTGCGCCAGCGGCTCGACGAGATTTTGGCCACCCACCCGGCCTTGGCGCCGCGCTTCGCGCAGGCCGAGCGGCTGGGGCCCGTGCGCGGCTTCGGGCTGCCGCTGGGCTCGAAGCGCCGGGCGCTGTCGGGGCCCCAGTACCTGCTGCTCGGCGACGCCGGCTCGCTCATCGACCCGTTTTCGGGCGAGGGCATTTCGCACGCCATGGTCAGCGGGCGCCACGCGGCCGTGTGGGCCGCGCAAGCCGTGGCCCGGGCCGACTTCAGCCCCGCGTTCCTCAAAAACTACGACAAGGCCGTGTACAACCGCCTCTGGCAGGAGCTGCGCCTGAGCCGGGCCATGCAGCGGCTGCTCAATTTCCCCAGCCTGTTCAACATCGTGGCCAACCGCGCCGCCCGCAACCCCACGCTGGCCGAAACCCTCTCGGCCATGTTCCTCGACCTGGACCTGCGCGAGCGGTTGCGCCAGCCCAGCTTCTATTTCAAACTGCTGTTCGGCGGAAAATGACAATTTTAGGCCCCCCAGGCCGAGGAGCCCAACCCTGAAAATGCTGGGCCCGCGCTAACGCTTAGCGGCTGTGGGGCGCGGGGTGCGGGCGGGCGCTGCTTTGATGGGCTCCTTGCCGTCGTGGCCCACGTAGCGGCGCAAGCTCTTGGCGGCCTCGGGGTTGAGGCCGGTGGCGTGCTCCAGGTCGCGCCGCGCCTCGGGCAGCTTGTCGAACGAAGCGTAGCTGATGCCGCGGTACTCCCAGGCGTCGGCGTAGGCCGAGTCGAGCTGGATGGCGCGGGTGAAATCGGCCACGGCGGGCTTGTACTGGAGCATCTGCATCTTGGCCACGCCGCGGCCGAAGAACGATTCCTTGTCGTCGGGCCGGTACTTGAGGGCCCCGGCGAAGTCGGTGGCGGCCGCTTTGTACTGCTTCAGCATCAGGTGGTTCACGCCGCGGTTGTAGTAGGCGTCGGGGTTGTTGCGCTGGTAGCGCAGGGCAGCCGAGTAGTCGAGCTGGGCGGCGGGGTATTCGTGCAGGTAGCTCTTGGCCTTGGCGCGCTGGAGCAGGGCGGCGGGGTCTTTAGAATTGCGCTTGAGGGCGGCGTCGGCCGTGGCCAGCATCTGGCGGTACTCGGCGTTGGTCATTTTCTTCTCGCGGGTGCGCTCGGCCGAGGCCTCGCGGGCCGAGGGGGCCCCGGCGCTGGCGCCCTCGGTGGCCAGCACGCCGGCGCGGGCGTCGGGGGCCGAGCGGGCGGCCCCGGCCGAATCGACGCGCGGGGCCGCAACGGCCACGTTGGCGGCGTTGGTGGGCCGGTCCTTCTCGGTGGTGGTGGCGCAGTTGGTGAGGGCCCCCAGCAGGCCCAGGGCCGCCAGCGGAAAGAAAGTAGAGGTGCGCATAGGGCAGAGGATAGCGGAGCCGCTTCGGCCGGTGTGGCCAAAACCGCGCCTTATACGGCCCGGTGCGCCCGATGGCTGCCCGCCCGGCGTGGGCACGTTCGGGGCCCCGGCAGGGTTGGGGGCAGTGCCGGGGCGTGCGGCTATCTTTGCGCACCGGCCGGGGCGGTGGCCGGGCGGCGATTTTCCTTTCTCTTCTTTTGTAAGATTTTATGGCATTGCAATTTGATTTGGTGGTGGTGGGCAGCGGCCCGGGCGGCTACGTGGCGGCCATCCGGGCGTCGCAGCTGGGCCTGAAAGTGGGCGTGGTGGAGCGCGAAAGCCTCGGCGGCATCTGCCTCAACTGGGGCTGCATCCCCACCAAAGCGCTGCTGAAATCGGCGCAGGTGTTCGAATATTTTCACCACGCCGCCGACTACGGCCTCACGGCCGACAACGTGGGCTTCGACTTCACCAAGGTGGTGCAGCGCAGCCGTGGCGTGGCCGACGGCATGAGCAAGGGGATCAACTTCCTGTTCAAAAAGAACAAGATTGAAACCGTGATGGGCGTGGGCAAGCTGGTGGCCCCCGGCAAGGTGGAGGTGACCAAGGCCGACGGCACCAAGGAAACCGTGGAAGCCAAAAGCATCATCCTGGCCACCGGGGCCCGCGCCCGCCAGCTCCCCAACCTGCCGATTGACGACAAAAAAATCATCGGCTACCGCAAGGCCATGACCCTGGAACAACTGCCCAAGAAGCTGGTGGTGGTGGGCTCGGGGGCCATTGGCGTCGAGTTTGCCTACTTCTACCGCGCCATGGGCACCGACGTGACCATCGTGGAGTACCTGCCCCGCATCACGCCGGTGGAAGACGAGGAAATTTCGCGCCAGATGGAGAAGTCCTACAAGAAAATGGGCATCAACATCCTCACCAGCGCCGAAGTGACCAAGGTGGACACCAGCGGCCCCGGCTGCGTGGTGACCGTGAAAACGGCCAAGGGCGAGGAGCAAATTGCCTGCGACGTGGTGCTGAGCGCCGTGGGCGTGCAAACCAACATCGAGAACATCGGCCTCGAAGAACTGGGCATCAAGGTGGACCGCGGCCGCGTCATCGTGAACGACTACTACCAGACCAACGTGCCCGGCGTGTACGCCATCGGCGACATCATCCCGGGCCCCGCGCTGGCGCACGTGGCCTCGGCCGAGGGCATCATCTGCGTGGAGAAAATCGCCGGCCACCACCCCGAGCCGCTCAATTACCAGAACATCCCCGGCTGCACCTACGCCCAGCCCGAAATTGCCAGCGTGGGCTTCACCGAAGCCGAGGCCAAGGCCAAGGGCTACGACATTTTGGTGGGCAAGTTCCCGTTCTCGGCTTCGGGCAAGGCCAGTGCCGCCGGCGCCAAGGACGGCTTCGTGAAGGTCATCTTCGACAAAAAGTACGGCGAGTGGCTGGGGGCCCACATGATCGGGGCCAACGTGACCGAGCTGATTGCCGAAGTGGTGGTGGCCCGCAAGCTCGAAACCACCGGCCACGAAATCATCAAAGCCGTGCACCCGCACCCCACCATGAGCGAGGCCATCATGGAAGCCGCCGCCGCCGCCTACGGCGAAGTGATTCACCTGTAGGCTTTTCGGTTGTAATACTGCTGGGGCCCTGGCTGCATTGTGCAGTTGGGGCCTTTTTGTTTGCGCCGAAAATCAGGGCGTGTTTTGCCGGTCAATTACCCTTCCTTGTTCCCATGGCCCCCGCCGAAAATATCCTGCTTTACCAGGGCCCCAACGGGCAAACGCAACTCGAAGTACAGCTCGACCACGAAACCGTGTGGCTGACGCAGGCGCAGATGGCGAAATTATTTGATGTCTCCAAAAAGACAGTTAGTGCCAGAGTTTCGGCGGCGAAGACCTGTACCCGCGCGTGGGAAGAAAAAGCCGCCAACCTGCTGTACTTCGTGGTGAAAAACCACTCGTTTTCTGACGGCAACAAGCGCATTGCCGCGTTCTTGTTCGCGTGGTTCCTCGACCGGAACCGTTGCCTGTACCACCCCGACGGCTCGCGCCGGCTGGCCGACAATGCCCTGGTGGCCCTCACGCTGCTCATCGCCGAGAGCAAGCCCGAAGGCAAGGCCACGCTGGTGACGCTGGTGGTGAACCTGATTTACCAGGATAATTAATCTTGCACCGCTGCCGCTGCCGCTGCCGCTGCCGCTGGCACTGCCGCTGGGGCCCCAACTTTGGGCTTGCGGCTCACCAGCCACACGCCGAGGAAGATGAGCACGGCCTGCCCGGCCTTGTCCCAGCTGAGGGAATCTTTGCCCAGGGCCACGGCGATGAGCACGGCCAGTACCGGCTGGAGGTAGATATAGACGCCGAGCAGGGCAGGAGAGGCGAATTTCAGGGCCCAGTTGTTCAGCAAATAGGCCAGGATGGTGAGGAACACAATCATGTAGGCGATTTCGGCCCAAATCTTCACCGGGAAGTGGGCGTAGTCGGCGGCCAGGGCATCGCGCCAGCCGATGGGCACCGCAATGACGGCCCCCACCAGAAAGATGCGCCCCAACACCGTGAAGGCGTGGTACTTGCGCATGAGCGGCTGCACCAGCACCAGGTACAGCCCAAACACCGTGGCGTTGGCCAGAATGCAGAGGTTGCCCAGCGTGGCGTGCGGGTAGGTGGCGGCCTGCGCCGGCCGGCTGAGGATGAGCAACGCCGCGCCGCCGGCCCCCACCAAAATGCCCAGCAGCCGCGAGCCGGTGATTTTTTCGTGCAGCAGCACGGCCGAGGCCAGCACCACCACGATGGGGGCGATGGTTTGCAGCAGCGACGCCGAGATGGGCGAAGTCCAGTTCAGGCCCGCGAAAAACAGCAACTGGTTGACGCCGATGCCGCAGATGCCGCACAAAATGGAGCGCACCGTGTCGGCCCGGCCGCGGATTTTATCGTCCGGGGCCACCACGCGCTTGACCAGGGCGAAGAACAGCGAGGCCCCCAGCACCCGCAGCGTGACGATGCCGAAGGGCCCCATGTACCGGGGCATCACGTCTTTGGACAGCGAATAGTTGGCGGCGTAGATGAGCGCGACGACGAAGAGGGCCGCGTGGACGCGGTATTGGTTTTTCATGGGGGATTGGGTCGTCGCGGGGCGAACTTTGTGGTTCGCGCCGGGCCCAGTTGCCGGGCCCCGGCGCGAACCACAAAGTTCGCGCTCCTTCCGCCATGTCCTCCCTTTTTCCCGAAGACGAACCCGCCGCCTTTGCCCCGCCGCCCGGCCCGGGCCCCGACGCGCCCTTGGCCGAGCGCCGCCGCCCCCACCGCCTGGCCGACTACGCCGGCCAGCCCCACCTGCTGGGCCCCCAGGGCGTGCTCACGCGCTACCTGGCCGCCGGCCGCCTGCCCAGCCTGCTGCTGTGGGGCCCCCCGGGCGTGGGCAAAACCACCCTGGCCCTGCTGCTGGCCAGCGAGCTAAAGCAGCCCTTCGCGGCCCTCAGCGCCATCAACGCCGGGGTGAAGGACGTGCGCGAGGTCATCGACCGGGCCAAGCGGCAGCGCGGCACGGTGCTCTTTATTGACGAGATTCACCGCTTCAGCAAGGCCCAGCAGGACGCGCTGCTGGGGGCTGTGGAAAATGGGACGATTACGCTAATTGGCGCCACCACCGAAAACCCGTCGTTCGAGGTGATTCCGGCGCTGCTCTCGCGCTGCCAGGTGTACGTGCTGGAGCCGCTGGGGCCCGACACGCTGCGCGACCTCGTGGCCAAGGCCTTAGCCGAAGACGCGGCCCTAAGCCAGAAGAAGGTCAAAATCAAGGAAGACCACGCCCTGCTGGCCCTGAGCGGCGGCGACGCCCGCAAGCTGCTGAACCTGCTCGAAATCGTAGTGCAGAGCACGCCGCCCGACAAAAAGGGCGTCGTCACCGTCACCGATGCCGTGGTGCAGCAAGTGGCGCAGCGCCCGCTGGCGCGCTACGACAAGGGCGGCGAAATGCACTACGACGTGATTTCGGCCTTCATCAAAAGCATCCGCGGCTCCGACCCCAACGCCGCGCTCTACTACCTGGCCGTGATGCTGGAGGGCGGCGAGGACGTGAAATTCATTGCCCGCCGCATGCTCATCCTGGCCTCCGAAGACATCGGCAACGCCAACCCCAACGCCCTGCTGCTAGCCACGAGCTGCTTCCAGGCGTGTACCGTCATCGGCCTGCCCGAGTCGGACCTGATTCTCAGCCAAACGGTTATCTACCTGGCCACGTCGGAGAAAAGCAACGCCGCCTACACGGCCATCCGGGCGGCGCAGGCCGAGGTGCGGGCCCGGGGCGTGCACCCCGTGCCGGTGCCGCTGCGCAACGCGCCCACCCGCCTGCTCAAGCAGCTCGGCTACGGCCAGGCGTACGAATACTCGCACAACGGCGCGGGCAACTTCGCGGCCCAGGAGTTTCTGCCCGACGCGCTCAGCGGCACCGCCTTCTACGAGCCGGGCCAAAACGCCGCCGAGCAGCGCATCCGCGAGAAGCTGCGCGGCTGGTGGGGCGAGAAGTACGGCTACTGAAAAGCAGCGGCGCGGCCGCGCCGCGGGCCCGTGCCCAGGGCCCCCAGAACGGGCCCCGCTGCCGCGCTGTTGGTAGTGGCGCACCCCTGGCGGCGATGAACCCGCTGCGGCCGGCCACCCGGTGGCGGCGCGCGGGCTTCGGCCGGGCCGGGCTACTTTTACTCTGTTTAAAAACCATCCTGTTCTATGCGTCAGTTCTTTAAATTTACCCTGGCCACATTGGTCGGGCTGGTGCTGTTTTTCGGCCTCAGCCTGGCCGTGCTCGCCGTCTTCGTGGGCGTGGCCAGCAGCGCCAGCAAAACCAAAAGCGTGGCCGCCAACTCGGTGCTGGAACTGAAGCTGAACGAGCCGCTGACCGAGCGCGGCCAGGCCACCGACTTCAACCCGCTGGGCGGCCGGCAGTCGTCCACCGGCCTGGTGGCGCTGAAGGAAGCCATCGGCCGGGCCAAAACCGACGGCGACATCAAGGGCATCCTGCTGAACCTCGACATTGTGCAGGGCGGCATGGCCTCGCTGGAAGAGGTGCGCGATGCGCTGCTCGACTTCAAGAAATCGGGCAAGTTCGTGGTGGCCTACCACGAAACGGCCTCCGAGAAGAGCTACTACCTGGCGTCGGTGGCCAACGAAATTTACCTGCACCCGCAGGGCCTGCTGGAATTCAACGGCTTGAGTTCGGAGGTAATGTTCTACAAGCGCCTGTTCGAGAAGGCCGGCATCGAGCCCTACATCTTCCGGGTGGGCTCGTTCAAGAGCGCCGTGGAGCCGTATTTCCGCGAGAACTTCTCCGATTCGGCCCGCCTGCAAACGGTGTCGTACCTGCGCTCGCTCAACGACGACCTGATTGGCCAGGTGGCCGCGGCGCGGGGCATTGCGCCCGCCCGCCTGCACGTCATTTCCGACTCGATGCTGGTGCACGACGCCAACGACGCCCTGCGCCTGAAGCTGGTGACCAAGCTCGGCTACTTCGACGAGGTGCAGGACTACCTGCGCGGCAAGCTGGGCGTGGCCAAAGACAAAAAGCCCAACCTGGTGAGCCTGAGCGACTACACCGACGACGACCCGGCCGACGAGAAGGAAGGCAATACCAGCGGCAACCGCATCACCGTCATCTACGCCGAGGGCGACATCGTGACCGGCCGCGGCTCGGACGACAACATCGGCAGCACCAAGTTTGCCGAAGCCATCCGCAAGGCCCGGCTCGACGACCAAGTGAAGGCCGTGGTGCTGCGCATCAACTCGCCGGGCGGCTCGTCGCTGGCCTCCGACGTGATTTACCGCGAGGTGGTGCTGACCAAAAAGGTGAAGCCCATCATCGCCAGCATGAGCGACGTGGCGGCGTCGGGCGGCTACTACATCGCCATGGCCTGCGACACCATCGTGGCCCACCCGAACTCGATTACGGGCTCGATTGGCGTGTTTGGCGTGCTGCCCAACATCCAGCCGCTGCTGGCCGACAAGCTCGGCATCACGGTGGACCGCGTGACGACGGGCAAGTTTTCCGACCTGCCCACCATCACCCGGGCCCTGACGGACTACGAGAAAAAGACCATGCAGCACAGCGTGGACCTGATTTACGCCGACTTCACGGGCAAGGCCGCCCGGGGCCGCCACATGCCCGTGGAGCGCCTGCGCCGCCTGGCCTCGGGCCGCGTGTGGAGCGGCGCCGAAGCCAAAGCCAACGGCCTCGTGGACGTGCTCGGCGACTACGAAACCGCCCTGAAAATCGCCGCCGCCCGCGCCCACCTCAAGGCCGATGACTACGAGGTGCAGCGCCTGCCGCGCCGCCGCTCGGGCATTGAAGCCTTCTTATCCCGTTTCACCGGCGGCGACGACGAGGCCAAGGTGCAAGCCGCCCTCAAAACCAAGCTGGGGCCCCTGTACCCGGTGTACGCCCAGTACCAGAAGTTGCTGACCATGAGCGGCGTACAGGCGCGCCTGCCGTACGAACTGGAAATTCGGTAGCTTCTGTAAACTGTCATTCCAGAACTGTCATTCCGAGCGCAGCGAGGAATCTGGGGGCCCCAGATTCCTCGCTGCGCTCGGAATGACAACTTTGCTCCGTAATAGCAGCTGTGCCCCGGCACGGCAATATCTTTCACGCAACGAATAAAAATGCATCGTTTTCTTTTAACTGGTTTGGCCATCATGGCCTTCGCCCAGCAAAATGCCCACGCCCAGGTGCTCTACCAGCCGCGCGACATCAAGCAGGCTTTTGCCAAGCAAACGCGCGCCGCCGATGGCCGCCCGGGGCCCAAATACTGGCAAAACCGGGCCCGCTACGACATCACGGTGCAGGCCGCGCCGCCGGCGCGCGACATCCGGGGGCGGGAAAAAATTACTTACTTCAACAACAGCCCCGACACGCTTAAGAGCGTGACCGTCCGGCTGATCCAGAACATCCACCAGCCCGGCGCGGCGCGCGAGGGCGACGCCGCGCCCAACTACCTGACGGAAGGCGTGACGGTTGACTCGTTTGCCGTGGCGGGCCAGGCGCGGCCGTTTGCCGGCCAGGGCCCCGCCACCTGGAAAGTCGTCCGGCTGGCCAAGCCGCTGGCCCCGCACGACTCGGTGCGGCTGGCGTTTGCCTGGCACTTCCCCATTTCGCTGGAAAGCGGCCGGGAGGGCATGATCGACAAAACCACGTTTTTCCTGGCCTACTTCTACCCGCGCATCGCGGTGTACGACGACTACAACGGCTGGGACCGGCTGAACTTCGTGGACAGCAAGGAGTTCTACAACGACTTCAACGACTACACCTTGCGGGTGCAGGTGCCGGCCAACTACCTGGTGTGGGCCACCGGCACGCTGCAAAACCCCCGGCAGGTGCTCCAGCCGGCTTTCGCCAAGCAGTTGGCCAAGTCCATGACCAGCGACGCGGTACTGCACGTGGCCACGGCCGCCGATTTGGCCAAGAAAAACATCACCGCCCAGGGGGGCCTGAACACCTGGGTGTGGACGGCCAAGGACATTTCGGACGTGACCCTGGGCCTGAGCGACCACTACGTGTGGGACGCCGCCAGCGTGGTGGTGGACCCCGCCACCAAGCGCCGCGCCAGCGTGCAGGCCGCCTTCGCCGATTCGACGGCGGACTTCCACTACGCTGTGAAAAACGGGCAGAACGCGCTCGGCTGGTTCTCGCGCAACCTGCCCGGCGTGCCGTACCCGTTCCCGAAAATGACGGTGTTTCAGGGCTTTGCCGACATGGAGTACCCGATGATGGTGAACGACAGCCCCGAGAAGGACCTGAAGTTTGCGCAGCTCGTGGCCGACCACGAGATTGCCCACACGTACTTTCCGTTCTACATGGGCATCAACGAGAGCCGCTACGCCTTCATGGACGAGGGCTGGGCCACGACGCTGGAGCTGTTCATCGGGCGTGCCGAAAACGGGGCCGAGCAGGCCGACGAGTTCTACCGGAAGTTCCGGGTGAACCGCTGGATCCACGACCCCAGCACGGCCGAAGACTTGCCCATCATCACGCCCAGCAGCGAGCTGAAAGCGGGCTACGGCAACAATTCCTACGGCAAGGCCTCGCTGAGCTACCTGGCCCTGCAGGACCTGCTGGGCGATGAGCTGTTCAAGAAGAGCCTGCACGAGTACATGGCCCGCTGGCACGGCAAGCACCCCATTCCGTGGGATTACTTCAACTCGATGACCAGCGCCTCGGGCCAGGACCTGAACTGGTTTTTCAACAACTGGTTCTTCACCAACCACTACATCGACCTGGCCCTGGAGCCGGCGGCGGCCACCGCCCAGGGCCCCGCCGTGGCGGTGCGCAACGTGGGCGGCTTCGCCGTGCCCGTGAACCTGAAGGTGACTTACGCCGACGGCACCACGGCCGCCGTGCACCAGTCGCCGGCCGTGTGGCGCGCCAACGAGCGGCAGGCCACCATTGCCCTGCCGGGCCCGAAGGCCATCAAAACGGTGGAATTGGTGAACGGCATTTATATGGACGCCGACACGAGCAACGACCGCCTGACGGTGAAGTAACCCACTAGCTATGAACATTTCCGACGCAGCCGGGGCCCTGGGGGCCCTGCACGAAGCCGCCGCCTACATCCGGGCCCAGTCCAATGGTTTCCGGCCCGCCACGGGCATTATCCTCGGCACCGGGCTGGGGGCCCTGGTGCGGGAAGTGGACGTGGCGTATGCCCTCGACTACGCCGACATTCCGCACTTCCCGCTCTCCACCGTCGAGAGCCACGCCGGGCGGCTGGTGCTGGGCACGCTGGGCGGCAAAAACGTGGCCGTGCTGCAGGGCCGCTTCCACTACTACGAGGGCTACAGCATGGCCCAAGTGGTGTTTCCGGTGCGGGTGCTGAAGCTGCTGGGCATCGAGCAGCTGCTGGTGAGCAACGCGGCGGGCGGCCTGAACCCGGACTTCCAGCTGGCCGACATCATGCTGATTGACGACCACCTCAACCTGCTGCCCACCAACCCGTTGGTGGGCCCCAACCTCGACGCGCTGGGCCCCCGCTTCCCCGACATGTTTGCGCCTTACAACGCCGACTTGTTGGCCCGCGCCGAGGCCGCGGCCCAGGCGTTGGGCCAGGGCTCCACCACGCGGCGCGGCGTGTACGCGGCCCTGCCGGGCCCCATGCTCGAAACCCCCACCGAGTACCGCTACCTGCGCCTCGTCGGGGCCGACGCGGTGGGCATGAGCACGGTGCCCGAGGTGATTGCCGCCCGGCACCTGGGCCTGCCGGTGCTGGCCGCCTCCGTCATCACCGACCTGGCCGACCCCGCCCGCCTCAAACCGGTGGTGCTGGCCGATATTTTCGCCGCCGCCGCCCAGGCCGAGCCGCGCCTCACGGCGCTGCTGC
This sequence comes from Janthinobacterium lividum, assembly GCA_050954665.1. Classification (GTDB taxonomy): domain Bacteria; phylum Bacteroidota; class Bacteroidia; order Cytophagales; family Hymenobacteraceae; genus Hymenobacter. The sequence goes on along the minus strand of JBPBPC010000037.1, from coordinate 114,442 downwards.
GGGCCGTGGTGGCGGGGCTGTAGCGGGGCCCCAGGGCCCGATTGGAAAACCAAACAAAAGGCGGCCCCGCTCAGCAGGGCCGCCTTTTTTAGTGTGTTACCGGCCCCGTTATTTCGACAGAAATACCGTTTTGCTGGTAGAGTTGAGCACGGTGAACACGCCCACGCCGCCCTGCACGGTGCTGTAGATGGCCGAGGGCTGGCCGAAGGGGTTGCCGTTGGCGCTGCGCGCGTCGTTCACCGACTGGCGGAAGCGGTAGAAGGCGGGGTCGAGGTGGTAGAGGGTAGCCGTAACGGTGTCGCCGGGGTTGAAGCGGTAGCTGGTGCCCAAGGTGATGCGCTGGCCGTTGGTGAGGCGGTCCTGGATGGTCATGTCCACATCGGGGCTGCTGTAGATGCGCAGCCCCTTGTGCAATTGCAGGCGGTAGTCGTCGTCGGGCGCGGCCGGGTCTTGGAAGTAGGTGAGAAAGTAGGCCTTGCGGTTGTCGCCGGTTCCGTCGTTGAACTTGTAGTTTACCGAGTCGATGGGCACCGTGGTGGGCATGGTGGCCGTGCCGGTGAGGTGGCGGCCCTTGGTGTCCTGCACGTCGAGGCCAAACGTGTCGCCGGGCTTGGCCACCAGGGCCGCGGTGCCGATGTGGGTGTACACTTTCTTGGTAACGGGGTCTTGGCCCGGCCGGTAGTACAGCGGCACCAGGGCCCCGTTGGGCAGCGTCAGGTTCACGGTCACGTCGGTGGGCACCATGGGCAGCACCGCCGACAGGTACGCCTGCGACTCGGTGACGGCGAGGCGCGGCACCACGCCCGGCTCCAGGTAGCACTCGGCCACCAGCTGCGAATCGTACTCGGGCAGCACCACGGCCAAGTCGTTCGAGAACTTGCCGCAGCCGGCCAGCGCTAGGGCCCCCACGGCGGCGAAATAACGAAAGTGAATCGGCTTCATAACGAATGGCTAACGGCTGGCCCGTGGGCGCGGGGCACTGGGGCCCCGGCGCAAAACCTGGGCTTAAAACTTGAAGTTGTACGTCACCGACGGGATGAACGGGAACAGCGACACTTGCTGGGCCCGGAAGCCGGTGATGCGGTCGGTGACCTTGTCGCGCACGGTTTCGAAGTAGTCGAAGTAGGCGTTGCGGCGGTTGCTGGCGTTGTACACGCTGAAGGTGAAGTCGCGCTCGCCGCCGCGCTGGGTGGGCCGCAGCTTGTACACCAGGCCCAGGTCGAGGCGCGAGTAGGGGATGAGGCGGAACGTGTTGCGGTCGGGGTAAATGGGGATGGGGCGCGGGTCGGTGCCGCCGGTGGTGTTGCCGGCGTTGGTGTTGATGTTGGAACCGGTGATGTCCTGGAATCCGAAGCGGCCCAGCGGCAGCGTGGTGAGGTTGCCGCTGGTGAAAATGTAGCTGGCCGTGAGGGTGATGCGCGTGTTGAGCTGGTGCATGACCACCACCGTCAGGTTGTGGCGGCGGTCGTAGTTGGGGTGGTAGTCTTGGCCGTTGTTCACGCCGGTGGTGCCGCGCTGGGGCCCGATGTTCAGCCAGGCCCAGGCCAGGGTGTAGCCCACCCAGCCGGTGGTTTTGCCGGTCTTTTTCTCCAAGTACAGCTCGTTGCCGTAGCTCCAGCTCTTGCCAAACAGGAACTCGGTGTCCAGCTCGGGGTTCACAAACAGCTGGGCCCCGTCCTTGAAGTCAACCTGGTTTTTGCCCCACTTGTAGTACAGCTCGTCGGTCAGCAAAAACTTGCCGCCGCCCAGCAAAAAGCTTACCCCGGTGCTGGCCTGCTGCGAGCGCTGCGGCTGCACCGACAGCCGCGACGGGTACCAAATGTCCGTCGGCAGCGTCGCGCCCGAGTTCGTCACCAGGTGCACGTACTGGTACATCAGCGCGTAGCTGGCCTTCAGCGACACGTTGTCGCTCAGGGCGTAGCGCGCGGAGAGGCGCGGCTCCAGGCCGGCGTAGTTGTTGGTGCCGCTGTGCCAGGCCGAGAGGCGCAGGCCGGCGTCGATTTGCAGCTTGTCGGTGGCCCGGAAGTTGTCGCCCACGTACAGGGCCCCCTCGTTGGCGGTGTAGCCCACGTCGGCCCCGAAGTTCACCGAGCCGTCGCCCGAGCCGGCCTGCAAGCGGCCCACCCCGAAGCGGTGCTCGGTGGCGGCGGCCCCAAACTTGAGGGCGTGGCGGTCGTTGGGCACATACTCAAAATCGGTGCGCAGGTTGTAGTCGCGGATGGACGAGCCGAGCACGAAGGAGAACTGGTCAATGGCGTTGGTCAGGTTGTACTGGTAGTCGGTCACGGTGGCCGTGGTGTTCGCCAGCAGCCGCGGGTTGAACACGTGGTTCCAGCGCACCGTGGCTAACGTGTTGCCCCAGTTGAAGTTGAAATCGAAGCCGTTGGTGGCCCCCGAGTAGCCAAACTTGTCGCGCCCCAGGTAGGCGCTCAGGTACACGTTGTCTTTGGGCCCCAGCGTGTAGTTGGCCTTGAAGTTGAGGTCGTAGAAGTAGTAGTCGGGGATGGGCGTGAAGTCCTCCTTGTGCACGTTGGCCCGGTTGTAGGCGCGGGTAAAAATGTCGAAATAGGTGCGCCGCCCCGACAAGATGAACGAGCCCTTGCCCTTGTTGATGGGCCCCTCGAAAGTGAGACGCGACGAAATCAGCCCCAGGCCGCCCGTCACGTGGTAGTTCTGGCGGTCGCCCTCGCGCAGCTTCACGTCCACCACCGACGAGAGCCGGCCCCCGAACTGCGCCGGGAAGCCGGCCTTGTACAGGTCCACGCTCTGCACGGCGTCGGAGTTGAACACCGAAAACAGCCCGAACAAGTGGCTGGGGTTGTACACCGTGGCGTTGTCCACCAGGAACAGGTTCTGGTCGGCCGAGCCGCCGCGCACAAACAGGCCGCTGGTGCCTTCGCCGCCGGGCTGCACGCCGGGTTTGAGCTGCAAAGTTTTCAAAATATCGACCTCGCCGAACAGCGCCGGCAGCAGCTTGGCCTCGCGGATGCTGAGGTGCTCGACGCCCATTTGCGGAGTCTTGAGCTTCTGCTCCAGCGTTTGGGTACCTTGCACCACCACCTCGTCCAGGGCGTTTTCGCTGGCCGTGAGCGGGTACACGAAGCGCTGGTTGCGGGTCAGGTTCACGTCGCTGGTCAGCGGCTCGTAGCCCACAAACGCCACCACCACCTGGTAGCGCCCGGCCGGCAGCGTCAAGCGGAAGTGGCCCAGCGAGTCGGCGGCCGTGCCCGTGTTCAGGGCGGGCACGGCCACGCTGGCCCCGGGCAGGGGCTCGCCGCCAGCGGCGCGCACCGTGCCGCTCAGCGTGAAGCTGGCCTGCGCCCGGGCCGCCGTGTTGACGGTAAATAGCAATAAACCAATAACTAAGAATAGCGCCGGCCAGCGGCGCGTATCTAGGGTAATCAATTGCATAGGCGACGGGTAAAACGCAACAAAGGTACGCCGCCCCAACGCCAGCCGGCCTCAACTAGTGCGCCGGGGCCCCGCATTCGGCGGCGGCGTGGCCAAAATGCGCGTTGCCCCAGCCCACCGCACCGGTTACTGCGCCACGAAGGGCCCCACGGCGCGGGCCAGCTCGGCGGCCGGTACGGCCCCGGCCTGCCGCCACACCGGTTGCCCCTGGCGGAACAGAATCAGCGTCGGGATGCTCTGCACCCGGTACTGCTGGGCCACGGCGGGGTTCTTGTCCACGTCGATTTTGATGACCCGCAGCTTGCCCTGGTGCTGGGCGGCAAACTGCTGAAGGACGGGGGCCATCGTTTTGCACGGGCCGCACCAGTCGGCGTAGAAGTCGACCAGCACGGGCATCCCGGGGCTGTCGATGAGTTCGGCGAAGGACTTGCGGGGCATGGCAGAGAATGTTAGCGGTGAGCAGGGCCCCGGCGGGCCCCGGGCGTTCAACGAAAAAAGCCCGGCGGGCGGCCGGGCTTTTGGGAGCCGCAACGAAAAAAACGGCCGGGCGCGGCCAGCGGGGCGCCGGCTACGGCCGCTGTTGCTGCACCACGGTCACGTCGTTGCCCACCTCGGGCAGGGCAAAGTGGCCGCCGACGGCTTTTTTGCCCTTTACCAAGCACTCCCAGGTGTAGCGGCCGGGGGTGGCGGGGGCCGCCTCGCCGGTGGTGGCCTTAAAATAGTCGGCCGCCGAGGCTTCGCTTGGGAACAGCACGTCCACCCCGTTCTGGCCCTTTTCAACGGTCCGCACCAGCTGGTAGTCTTTGCCGGTGCGCTCGCTGTGCACCACAAACGTGGCCGTGTAGGGCCCCAGTTGGCCAAACTTGTCGAGCACGCCGAGCGTGACGTGGGCCGTGGTGCTCACCATCCAGGTTTGGGCGCGGGCCGGCGCCGGCGCGGCCATCCACAGCAGCGCCAGGGCCCCCAGCACCCGGCCCCGGCGAACGGCAGAAACCCCTGATTGCGAGTAGCGTATAAATTTCATAGAGGTTAAATAAGAAAAAATTGTAAGAAGGGATGAAAGTAGATTTAGCTAAAAATTGGCATTTGGCGGTTCCGGGCCAAGGTAAGAATTTTACCGAAAATTCTTGAAAATGGGGCAACTCGGTGGCGGCGTACGGGGTTTATTTGGCGCCGGCAGCCCTTGCGCCGGCCCGTGCCCATGCCCCGCCGCCGCGCTTCGCTGCCTGCTTCCTGGCCCCCAGCCCCGGGGCCCCCGGCCCCGCGCTGCGGCCTGTGCGAGCGGGAGGTGCAGGCCACCTCGCGTCACCACCTGGTGCCCCGCGAGGAAGGCGGCCGCTACGGCCCCACCGTCGACTTGTGCCAGCCCTGCCACAGCAGCGTGCACCGCTTCTTCAGCAACCGGGCCCTGGCCCGCGAATACGCCACGGTGGAAGCCCTGCGCGCCGCCGAAGAGCTCCAAACCTACCTGCGCTGGGTGAAAAAGCAGCGCGTCGAGCGCATCACCAACCGCCGGGGGCGGCCCTAGGCGCTTTCTTTGGGGCCATGAACCGCTACTTCGTGCCCTTTGCTGCCGTGCGTCAGCAACCTACTATTGTAGTCGATAGCGTGGGCCTGGGCGCGGCCCTCACCCTGGCGCACTGGCGCGGCGCGGCCACCCCCGCGCCCCTGCGCGACGACACCAGCGCCGGCTCGGCCCTGCGCGCCCTGCACCGCCCCGAAACGCCCGGCCTCGGGGCCCAAGCCGTGACGGCCAACCACTTCGACATCGACGGCTTCGTGGGCGTGTGGGCGCTGCTGCACCCCGCCCTGGCCCTGCGCCACGAGGAGCTGCTGCGCCTGGTGGCCACGCTGGGCGACTTCCGCGAACTGGACTGGGCCCACCCGCTGGCCGACCGGGCCTTGCAGCTGGTGTGCTGGCTGAACGCCGAGGAAAAAGCGCGCTTCTACGAGCCCTTTGGGGCCCCCACCCGGCGGCGGCGCGAAGACGAAGCGTCGGCCGAAAAATTCGCTTGGTTCCTGCCGCGCTTCGCCGAAATCCTGGCCCATCCCGAAACTGGCCGCGCTGCCTGGGGCCCCGAGTACGCCCGCGTCAAGCAAGCGGCGGCCGTGGCCCAGGGCCCTGTTACGCAGCGCGTTGCCTACGCAAGCGTGGGCCTGGCCGTCGTTCGCACGCCCGCGCCGCTGCCGTACTACGCGCTGTTCGGGCCCACGGCGGGGCTCGATTGGGTGCTGAGCCTGTACGACGGCCAACGCTACGAATTGGAGTGCAAGTACACCACCTGGATTGACCTCGACAGCCGGCCCACGCTGCCGCGCCTGGCCCTGGGGCCCCTGGCCGCCCGCCTCAACGCGCTGGAAACCAGCGGCCGCACCTGGGTGGCCGACGGCCCCACCGATACCGGCCCACTGCTGCGCCTGGCGGGCCCCCGCAAGCTCAGCAAAGCCCAGCGCTACGCCGACCCTGACGGCCGCCCGATCTACGCCTCGTCGCTCGCCCCGGCGGCGATGGAGCAGGAGGTGCTGGCGTTTCTGCGCGCCGGCTACGCCAACATCCAGCCCAAGAAATACTGGACCTGGGCCGAGGTGAAGGCCATTGGGGCGTAACATGGCCGCCGCGCTTCCGCGGCGTGTGGGGCCCTACTAGGCCGTTCAACCGCGCGGCGGCTGCGCTACACGGCGCACGAGGTTTCGGTGCCCATCACGTCCACCACGCGCACGGTGCTGGTGCCGCCGGCCCCGGGCTGGATGCGGATTTGGGTGCCGATGCGGTCCTTCAAATCGGCTACGTGCGAGATGATGCCGATCATTTTGCCCGAGTGCTGGAGGCGCTCCAGCGCGTCGAGGGCCGTGTTCAGCGCCTCTGGGTCGAGCGTGCCGAAGCCTTCGTCGATGAACAACGACTCGATGCGGGCCTTGTGCCCAGCCAACTCGCTCAGGCCCAAGGCCAACGCCAGGCTCACCAGGAAGCTTTCGCCGCCCGAAAGCGAGGCCATCGGGCGCACCGTATCGGCTTGGTCGTGGTCAATGATTTGCAGTTCCAGGTTGCGGTTCGGCGTCTTGAGAATGGTGTAGCGGCCCGTGAGCTGGCGCAGGCGCAGGTTGGCCAGCCGCGCCAAGTGGCTCAGCGTGAGGCCCTGGGCAAACTGGCTGAACTTGTCGCCCTTGGCCGAGCCGATCTGCTCGCTCAAATCCTGCCAGCGCTGCTCCTCCAGCTGGCGCTGCTGCAAGGCGCGCAGGCCGTCGGCCAGCAGCAAGCGGGCGGCATCGTCCTGGGCCAGCTGGTTGCTTACGGCCCCCAGCTGCTGCTGCAAAACGTCGTCGGCTTTGTTCAGCTCCGCCAGCTGCGCCGCCAGGGCCCCAGCCGAGAGCGGCGATAGGGCATCGCCCTGGTGCTGGGCCAGTTCCGCCCCGAGCCGGTCCTGCAGCGTGCGCGTGGCCGCGCGGGCCGTGAGGTGGTCTTGCCGGTGCTGGGCCAAGCGCTCGGCCTCGGCGGTGGGCAGCAGCAGGGCCCGGGCTTCGGCCGCATCGGCTAAGCCGGCGGTGGCGAGGGCAGCGGCCAGCTCAGCCTGCCGGGCCGCTAGCGCGGTGCGGTGCTCGGCCAGCCGGGTTTGCAGCGTGGCGTGCGCGCTTTGCTCGATGGCCAGCGCCTGCTGCTGGTTGGCCAGCTGGTTTTGCGCGTGCTGCAGCGCATCGGCCAGCTGCTGGGTAGCGCGGCGCAGTTGCCCGGCGGCAGCGGCTGGGTCGGGGCCGGCGTAGTGTGCTTGGCGGGCGGTTTGGCGCTGCTCAATGGCGCACTGGTCGGCGGCCAGCGCCGCGGCTTCCACGGCCAGCTCACCGGCCCGGTCGCCCAACTTCTCCGCGTGGACTTTGTGCTGAATCCGGCGCTCCAGCAGCCCGCCGCTGATTTTTTCCCGGTTTCCCACTTGCGTTTCGTAGAAGCCCGCGCGCTCGGCCAGCGTGGCCAGCAGGCCGTCGTAGGGCGGGCGGGCGGGCAGCGCCAGCTGGTGTGGCCGCAGCAGGTCGCGGATGGAACCCTGGAAAGCATCGGCTTGCTCGTACCAGTCCACCAGCTCGTTTGCAAGCTTCGTCAACTCAACTTCGGTGGTCAGCTGCCGGTCCACCAGCCGCGGAATCTCCCGCTGAGCGGCGGTGGCCGCTTCGCCGGCTTTCAGGTACTTCTCGCGCAGCGCGGCCAGCGTGTCGTCCAGCACGGCGAGGCGGCGGCGGCCGGCCACGGCGGCGGTTTGGGCCGTGGCGGCGCCGTCGAGCAGGGCGCGCACGGCGGCCGGGTCGGCGGGCTGGGCGGGCGGTGGGGTTAGGGCCCCCGCCAGGGCGGCGGCCTGCTGGCGGGCCACCTCGGCGGCGGCGGCGGCTTCGTTGTGCAGCTGCTGGCGCTGCTGCTGCCCGGCCTGGCGGTGGGCCAAGTCGTGGGCGGTGCGGCGCAAGTCGTCGTCCAGCGCAGCCAAGGCCTGTTGTTGCTGCGCTACGCGCAACTCCTGCTCGTCGGCCTCGGCCGCAAAATCGGCCGCAAAAACGTGCTCGCGGGCCCCGCACAGGGCGCAGGGCTGGCCGGGCCGCAAGTGCTGGCGGTGGGCGTTGAGGTCGGCCAGGGCCTGCTGGGCGCGCAGCTCGCGCCGGTAGCTGTCGAGCAGGCGCAGGCCGTCGGCGCGGCGGGTTTCGAGGTGGCCCACCGCCGTTTCGGCCGCCGCCAGCACCGGGGCTTCCCCGGCGGCCTGGGCAGCCAGGGCCCCGGCGCGGGCGTGGTGCTCCCGGACAGCCTCGGCTTTAGGCAACAGCAGCTGCAAGCCCTGCCAGTGCGCGGTGAGGTCGTCGGCGCGCTGGGCCAGGGCGGGGGCGGTGGTGCCCACCAGCAGCGCGTCGCGCTCGGTGCGGCACGGCTGGCCTTCCTCCTTTACGGATTGCTGGCGGGCCAGCGCTTCGGTTTCGAGGCCGCGCTGGCGGGCAAGGTCGGCGCCGGTGGTGCGCTGGGCAATGCGCAGCTCGTCGCGCCGGGCCTCGCGCACGGCCGTCTCCTTTTGCGCGCCCTGCAAGTCGATGATTTCGCGGTCGAGGGCGATGAGCTGGTTTTTCAAATCGGCCTCGGGGCTGTGGTCGATGAGCCAGCGGTCGAGGGCGGCGGTTTCGGTTTCCAGGGCCTCAATGGCTTGCGCCTGCCGGGCCAGGTCGGTGCGCGCCTGCGCGTGGGCGCGCTGGGCCTGGGCGTGGGCGGCGCTTTTTTTGGCCAGCTCTTGCTGCGCCACGGCAATGGCGGCGTCTTGCTTGCCGGCTTCTTCCAATTGGGGGCGCCGGTGGTTTTCTTCGGCCAGCGCGGCGGCGTGGGCAGCGGTGGCGGCGGCCAGGCGCTCGGCGGCGGCGGCCACGGCCCGGGCGAGGCGGGGCAAGGCGTCGGCTAATTGCTGAAACTGCGCGGTGTCGCCGCCCAGGGCTTTTTCGGCCTCGGCGGCCAGGGCCAACGGCGTGGCCAAGTCCTTGGCGCGCAGGTGGCCGGCGAGGCGGGCAAACGTGGGCTGCAGGGCGGCGTCGGCCTGGTGAAGGGCCCCAGCCTGGCGGTCGGCGTCAGCGGTTTGGCGTTCAAGCTGGTCGAGGATGGTGCGCCAGGTCTGGAACACGTGCAGCTCTTGCTGCTCGAAGTGGTGGCCCTCGGCGGCGTGGTGCAGGCGGTCGAGCTGCGTTTCCAAGGCCCCGCGCTCCTCTTCGGTCAGCAGGCGGGTGGCGTCCAGCTGGGCGCGCAACAGCTTGGTGGCCAACTCTTCCTCTTTGGCTTTCTCGAACGCCGCCACCGACAGCCGCGAGTAAACGCCCACGTTGGTCATCTTTTCGAGCAGCGCGCTGCGCTCTTTTTCCGGGGCGTGCAGGAAGCGCGCAAATTTGCCCTGGCTCAGCAGCACCGACTGCTCGAACTGCCCAAAATCGAGCCCCGACAGCTCGCCTACTTTCATCGGCACGGCCTCTTTGCCGCTGACGACGGCCGCGTTGGAAGTGCTCACCACCAGCGACATGGCGTCCTGGCCGAGGCCGCCTTTGTCGTCGCCGCGGGTTTTGCGCTTCACTTCCCAGCGCGAGCGGTAGCGCACGCGGGCCACGGCGCCGGTGTCGGCGTCGGTTTCGTGCACCTCAAACTCAACCTCCGAAAACGCAAAGGGCGCGTGGCGGCTCACCATCTCGCCCACCTGGCGGTCGTGGCGGGGCACGCGGCCGTAGAGGCCCACGGCGATGGCGTCGAGCAGCGTGCTTTTGCCCGCGCCGGTGGGCCCCGTGATGGCAAACAAGCCCGTGTCGGCCAGCGGCGCGGCGTCGAAACGGATGAGGTAGGGGCCCGGCAGCGAGTTGAGGTTGGCGAAGCGGACGCTGATGATTTTCATGCTGGCAAATTTCCCACAATACACCCCGAAGGTACGGCCGGCGCGGGGCCCTGGCCCGGCTGGAAAAGGCAAACGGGACGTGATGGGTTCCGCCCGCGGGGCCCCGCCGCGCCCACGCCCCACAACCCGGCAAGCGAGCCGGCCGTTGACGCTGTGGGCCCCACGCTGCGCCGCTGACCGGCGCGCAGCGTGGGGCCCAGTTTCTCTCCTTCGTGCTCATTATTTAGTTGACAACCATGGAAATGCATTACGTCCGGCGCGGCGCCGGCAAGCCCTTACTGCTGCTGCACGGCATCGGCAGCAGCTGGCGCACGTGGCAGCTCATTCTCGACGACTTGGCGCTGGAACGCGACGTCATCGCCGTGGATTTGCCCGGCTTCGGCGACACGCCGCCGCTCGCGGGCCCCGTCACCGTCAACACGTTGGCCGACGCGGTGACGGCTTTCCTCACGCAGCACGATTTGCTGGGCATCGATGTGGTGGGCAACTCGATGGGGGCCCGGCTGGTGCTGGAGCTGGCCCGGCGCCCGGGCGTGGTGGGCGCGGTGGTAGCGCTCGACCCCGGCGGGTTCTGGCAGGGCCTGGAAGTGCCGTTTTTCTACGGCAAAATTTCCCTTTCGGGCAAGTTAATCAAGGCGTTGCAGCCCGCCATGCCGTTCCTCACCGGCAACGCCGTGACGCGCACGGTGCTGTTTTCGCAATTTTCGCACCACCCGTGGAAAATTCCGGCCCAGGTGGCGTTGGACGAAACGCGCAGCTTTGCCCACGCCCCGTCGTTCGAAGAATTGCTGAAAAGCCTGGTGAAAGACGAGCAGGTGGGGGCCCCCAAGGGCAGCATCCGGGGCCCCTTGGTCATCGGCTGGGGCCGGCAGGACCAGGTGTGCCCGCCGAAGCAGTCGAAGTTGGCGCTCGAAAAGTTTCCCGACGCCCGCCTCTACTGGTTCGATGACTGCGGCCACGTGCCGCAGTGGGACCAGCCCGCCGAAACCGTGCGCCTCATCCTGGCCGCCACCGGCGGCCGGCGCTTCCTCGACTTCGACGTTGCCCAGCACGCCCCCGTTGCCAAGAAAAAAGTGCCCAAAGCGGCCGTGGTGGCCGGTGTAGCCGCGCTATTGGCCGGCGGCGCCTGGCTGTTGCTGAAGAAGAAACGTCGGTAGACGGTTGGGCAAACAAAAGCCCCCGCTGGCCCGCTAAGTGTAGGGCGGCGGGGGCTTTCTTTATGGGTTTTAAGAGGTGCGCAGTTGTTGCTATTCGCCGCCCCAGGCTTGCGGGTCGGCCTCGGCCAGCAGCTGGCGCAGCTCGCCAAAAGTGGCGGTGAGGGCGGCGGCGCGCTCGGGCGGCAGGCCCGCCACGCGCCGGCCGAATACCTCGTCCACCGTCAAATCGCGCAGGAAGGCCAGGGGCCCGGCGGCCGCGGCGGCCAGGTCGGGCGCGTCGGTGGCGCGCTGGTGGCGGGCGCCGCGGGGGGCCTGCACGTGGGCGGCGCGCTCCTTCAGCACGGCCTGCACGCGGCGCTGCACCTCGGCGGGGGCCTCGTCGGAGCGCACCTGCACATCGGCCCAGGCCACCAGTTCGAAGGCGTTGTCGTAGGCCAAAATGCTGGCTTCCACCTCGTCGAGCGTGCCGTGGAAGCGCTGGAGGCGGCGCGCCACGGGCACCGGCAGGGCGGTAATCTGCGGGGCCCCGGCGCCGGCAAAATCCAGCAGCAGCACTTGCTGGCGGTCGTCGGCCTCGGTGAACGAGAGCGGCACCGGCGAGCCCGCGTAGCGGATGTGCGCCTGCCCGCCCACCACTTGTGGCCGGTGCAAGTGCCCCAGGGCCACGTAGTCGAACGCCGCCGGGAAATCCGGGGCCCCCACCGAGCCCAGCCCGCCGATGTGCACGTCGCGCTCGGCGCCCTCGCGGGCCTCGCCGCCGGCCGCGTAGAGGTGGCCGGTGGCCAGCACGGGCACGTCTTGCTCGCGCAGGCGCCGCACGGCGTCGCCATCGGCCAGGGCGGCGTAGTGGGCGGCAATGCTCTGTCGCACGCGGAGTTGGCGCTCGTCGGGCGTTTCGCCGGCCACGGCCAAGCGAATGTCGCGGTCGCGCAGAAACGGCACGGCGCACACCACCAGCGCGGGCCGGCCGCTGGTCTCGGCCAGGGCAAGTACCTGCTCAGCGGGGTCGGTGGGCACGCCGCCCACCACGTGGATGCGCAGGCGCCGCAGCAGCTGCCGCGAGGCGTTGAGCAGGGTGGGGGAATCGTGGTTGCCGCCCACCACCACGATGTCGCGGCAATTGGTGCCCTGCATCTGCACCAGGAAATTGTAGTACAGCTCCTGGGCCGCGTGCGAGGGCGTGGTGGTGTCGAACACGTCGCCGGCCACCACCAGCGCGTCCACGCCGTGCGCCTGCACGGCCCCCAGCAGCCACGCCAGAAACGCCCGCTGCTCGGTCAGCCGCTCTTGGCCGGTGAGGAAGTGCTGGCCCAGGTGCCAGTCGGCGGTGTGCAGTACGCGCATATCAATAGGTAGAAAGGCAAAGGTACCGGGGTGACCGGGAAGCAAAAAGCCCCGGCGGGAAAGCGCCGGGGCATTGCAAAAGGTCGGATCGGAGAAGGGCCGCCGGAAATGTCTAGCTGTGGTGCCGCTTAGCCGGCAGCTTGGCCGTCTTCAGCATTTCGTTTGTCTTAGCCAACTTGGCGGGAAATAGCACCTTGTTACGGTATTGGTCCAAAGAATGATCAACATGCACAATAGGCACCTCTCGATCGGTACTAGCCTGAGCCTTTTTCATAATAACAGCAATTTAATCAAATTTTCGTTGTGCTAAGAACCCCTTGTACGTCGTCGTACCGTTTTCAAATTTTTGAAAATCATCCCCTACTTGTCCGAATAAGTAGAAGTCCCGCTGCAGCTCTTGGTAAAAGCGAATGATCCCCATGCGGTAGAGCCGGGTGCGGGCCTCTGTGCTACCAGTTGCGTAAATGAAGGCATCGGGGTAACGGTCAAAAAAGGCGTACAGAGCGGCTACGACGGTAGCAAGTACTTTGTCAGTGTCGCCATTGTTCGAAGCGGCCAAGTCGTCAATATCGCCCGTAACCTGGCTTTTATCGCCAAAAGCCAGATTATAAACACCGGGCTCGGTAGTTTCTTGAAATTGAATGAGTTTACGGATAGTTCCTTTGGGCCCCTCACTGATAAATTCAAAAATAGTCAAGTCTTCCCCAGCCTTCAGGGCATATTTCTCAAGGTTCATAATTTGAATAGATAATTACGGGAGAATCTACTCTCAAAACCCCGCCACTGCCTCACCCAAATCGAATACCTCCACGCCCGGCAGGGCGGCGGCCAAAATGCTGGCGCCCGCGGCCGAGCGGTAGCCGCCGGCGCAGTGCACCAGGATGGGCTTGTCGGTGGGGACTTCGTGGGCGCGCTCGCGCAGCTCGGGCAGCGGGATGTTGAGGGCCCCGGGGAAGCGGGGCGGCTGGGCCTCGGCGTAGTTGCGAATGTCGACGATGGTGAAGCGCTCGGGGTGCTGGCGCACGGCGGCCACGTCCACTTCCGGGGCGGTGGCGGGCAGGGCGGTGGGGGCCAGCAGGGCCCCTTTGATGTTGGTTTCGTAGCCGATTTTGGCGGCTTTGCGAATCACGGCGTCCAGCGCAATGTTGGAATCGGCCATCAGGTAAAACGGCTCTTGGGGCCCCACGACGGAGCCCAGCCAGGTTTCGAACTTGCCGCCGTCCAGCAGGTTGAGGGCCCCGGGCAGGTGGCCGGCGCGAAACTTGGCGGCGGGCCGGGTGTCGATCAGCAGCACGCTGGGGGCCGGGGCGGCGCCCGGCGGCAGGTAGGGCACGGCGCGCACGCTGGCCTCGTAGGCCTTGGCCCCCAGCTTGTTGAGGCGCACGCCGTGGCCAAAGTACTTGGGCACGAACGGCTGGTCGGCGAGCAGCGCCGCCACAAACTCGGGCTCCGACATGGGCTGGAGGGCGTAGTTGGTGGCCAACTCCTTGGCGATGGTGCTGTCGAGGTCGGGGCTGATGGTTTTGCCGCACAGGCTGCCGGGGCCGTGGGCGGGGTACACCTTGGTGGTGCCGGGCAGCGTCATCAGCTTGCGGCGGGTGCTGTGGTAGAGCTGGGCGGCGAGGGCCTCGCGGGTGTGGCCGCCCCCGGCGGCGTCCTCGCGCAGGTCGGGCCGGCCCACGTCGCCCACAAACAAGGTGTCGCCGGTGAACACGGCGCGGGTCTGGGCCAGGTCGTCGAGCAGCACCACGCTGATGCTGTCGGGCGAGTGGCCGGGCGTGTTCACGGCGTGCAGCTCCACGGTGCCGAGGGCGATGCGGTCGCCGTCGTCGAAGTTCTGGTGCGGGTACTGGGCCCCCAGCAGCTTGCTGCAGTAAATCAGGGCCCCGGTTTCCCCGGCAATTTCCAGGTGCGACGACACGAAATCGGCGTGCGGGTGCGTTTCGATGACGGCCACGATTTTGGCTTCGTGCTCGTCGGCAAAGTCGTAGTACGCCTGCGGGTCGCGGCTCGGGTCGATGAGGGCCACCTGGCGGCCGCTGCGCACGGCGTAGCTGGCGTGGGCCAGGCCCTTGTCGTAAAACTGCTGGATTTGCACGGCCGGGGCCGCGCTACTGGGGAGGGGGGGCATGGGGGAGGTTTTGCGTGGAAGCGCGGCGGCGGAGCCCCGGCGAAGCCGAAGTAACCCCGTGCGGGCCCCGTCGGTTTAGCCAAATATAAACGGCCTGGCCCAACGCCCGCCCGCCGCCGGGCCCCCCGGCCCGCCCCAAACGCAAAAAAGCCCCGGCCAGGCGGCCAGGGCTTTTACACCACGCGCGGTGGAATAACGTCGGCGTTAGGTGCTGGGGGCCAGGACCATGCGCTGCTGGCGCTTGGCTTTCATCCCGGTGCGCTTCTGCTGCTGCACGGCCGTGTACTGCGCGAACTGGGCGGGGGTGAGGATGGCCTGCACCTGGGCCTCGTACTGGGCGTGGTTGGCCTGCATGGCTTGGCGCAGGGCCTGGCGGTCGGCGGGGGGCGGCGCGGCGGCGGTCATGCCCTGGCGCTCGGCCAGCAGGGCGGCCTGGAGGCGGCTTTGCTGGTCGGGGGTGAGGCCGAGCTGCTGGGCCATTTGCTGCGGCGGTTTCATCCGGTGGTGGCTTTTTAAGGCCACGGGCGGGGCCGCGGAGCCGGCCGGCGGGGCGGCTTGGGCAAAGGCGCCGGTGGTGGCCAAGGCCAGGGCGGCCAGCAGGGCGAGGGGCTTCGTCACGGCGAATAAAGAGAAGGAGTGGGAGGGAGTTGGCGGGCGGCCGGCTCGTCCGGTTTAAGCGGCTGCGTCCAACACTTTGCAAGCAGGGTGCCAAAATTTAGGCCGGGGCCCAAAAAAGCTGCCTATATTTCGGGCCCTGTGCCGTGGTGCGGCGCGGGCGCTTTGGGTTTGTTTCTCTTCTTAAACGCTCATTTTTTCTAAAATATGGCCAATATTTTCGCCAAAAAACCCCTGGCCGTGCTGCTGGGCGAGGCCAACTCGACCGGGCACGGCACCCTGCAACGAACGCTGGGCGCGGGCAACCTCGTGGCACTGGGCGTGGGGGCCATCATCGGGGCGGGCCTGTTTGTGCGCACCGCTGCTGCTGCCGCCCAGGCCTCGGGGCCCGGCGTCACATTGGCCTTCATCGTGGCGGCCATCGGCTGCGTGTTTGCCGGCCTGTGCTACGCCGAGTTTGCGGCCATGATTCCCATCGCTGGCTCGGCCTACACCTACGCCTACACCACGATGGGCGAGTTCGTGGCCTGGGTCATCGGCTGGGCCCTCATCATGGAATACGCGCTGGGTGCGGCCACCGTGAGCATCGCCTGGAGCGAGTATTTGAACAAGCTCCTGGAGGTCTTTCACACCAGTATTCCGTACAACCTCAGCCACTCGCCTTTCGAGCACGCCGTGGTGAACGGCGTGGCAGTGCACGGCCTCCTCAACCTGCCGGCCCTGCTCGTCATCGTGGCCCTGAGCCTGCTGCTGGTGAAAGGCACCCAGGAATCGGCCGTTTTCAACGCCGTCGTGGTGATTTTAAAAGTGGCCATCGTGCTGGTGTTCATCGCCGTGGGCTGGCAGTTCATCAACCCCGCCAACCACACGCCCTACCTCATCCCGGCCGACCAGCCGCCCATTGGGCCCCACAGCTACGCGGCCTGGAACAAGCACGGCTACGGCGGTATTTTGGGCGGCGCGGCCATCGTGTTCTTCGCCTTCATCGGGTTCGACGCCGTGAGCACGGCCGCGCAGGAGGCCAAAAACCCCAAGCGCGACATGCCCATCGGCATCCTGGGTTCGCTGGCCATTTGCACGGTGCTCTACATCCTGTTCGGGCACGTGCTGACGGGCGTGGCCAGCTGGCGCGAATTTGCCGACCCGGCCCTGGGCGGCGAGGCCTCGGTGGCCTACGCCATCCGGGCCCACATGCCCGGCTACGGCTGGCTGGCCACGGCCGTCACGGTGGGCATCCTGCTGGGCTTCACCTCGGTGATTTTGGTGATGCTCATGGGCCAGAGCCGCGTGTTTTTCTCGATGGCCAAGGACGGCCTCATGCCCAAGGCCTTCGCCGAGCTGCACCCGCGCTTCAACACGCCCTACAAGTCCAACCTCATGCTGATGGTGTTCGTGGGCTTATTCGCGGCCTTCGTGCCCGGCTCGCTGGCTGGCGACCTCACCTCGTTCGGCACGCTGCTGGCCTTTGTGCTCGTGAGCCTGGGCATCTGGATCATGCGCCGCTCCGACCCCGACCAGCCGCGGCCATTCCGCGCGCCGCTTTCCACGCCCAGCTTCCCGCTGGTGCCCGTCCTGGGGGCCGCCATCTGCCTGTTGCTCATCGTGGCGCTCGACGCCTTCACCCTCAAGGTGGCCCTGGGCTGGATGCTGCTGGGCTTCGTGGTGTATTTCCTTTATGGCCGCAACAACTCCAAGCTCCAGCAAGGCATTGTGGTGGTGCCGGAGGAGATGGAGAAGGAAGCCTTCGTCAAGCCCGACCCCCGCAACCGCTAACCATTGGGCTGAATTCAACGCAACAAAAAAAGCCCCGCTACCAAGTAGCGGGGCTTTTTTTGTTGCGTTGATGAAGTGATTTCTACCGTGCTGCGGGGCCCGGCTGCTGCTGGACGAGCCCCGCCAGGGCTTCGGCTTCGTTGGTAAACCAGCCGGCCCGAAACGTAGCTGCCACTTGGACATTGGGCGAAGCACTTGCCCGCGCACCTGCGGCGGCTGGGCCCGGTGGTGCGCGGCGTGCTAAGCAGGGAAAGGGAGCACGAACGCGGGGCACGGGCCCCAAAGGACACGCTTCTGGACGGGGTAGCTATTTGGCCGCGGCTTTCACCTCGCTTTGCAGCTTGAGCACCCGGTCGCCGTTGTCCTGCACGATGACCAAGGCCGGGTCGTCGGCCGAGCCGTTGCGGTGGATTTCCGCGCCTTTGATGGTGCGCTTGACAGGTTCTTTGTGCACCGATTCAATTTTGCCGGTGGCCGTGCCGGTGCCGTATTTCCAGGATACTTGGGTGCCTTTGCGCATGGGGTAGGAGGGGAGGAAGAAACAATTGAATAATTACTTACTGCCAATGCCGCCCGGCCGTTGCAACCCGGGCCCCCGGGCGGTTACTTTTAGGCCGTGCCCGGGCGCGCACCGGGCCCCGGGGCCCCCGCCGGGCGTTTGCCTTTTCCGCACTGCATGAAAAAAACTACTACTTCCTTGCCCTTGCTGGCCGGGCTGCTGCTGGCCGGCGGCGCGGCCGTGGCCCAGCCCAGCACCTACCCGCGCAACGGCGTGTACGACCAGCGCCCCGGCCTGTACGCCTTCACCCACGCCACGCTCTACGCCGATTACCAAACCCGCCTGGAGGACGCCACGCTCGTCATCCGCGACGGCAAAGTTGAGGCCGTGGGGCCCGGCGCAAAAGTGAAAATCCCGGCCGGGGCCGTGGTGCAGGACCTCAAAGGCAAGTTCGTGTACCCCGGCTTTGTGGACGTGTACACGGCCTACGGCGTGCCCGAAACCAAGGCGCCCGAGCGCCGCGGCCGCCGCGACGCGGGGCCCCAGTTCGACTCGCAAAAGGCCGGGGCCTACGACTGGAACCAGGCCGTGCACCCCGAGGTGAACGCCGCCGATTTGTTCAAGGTGAACGCCGACGCGGCGGCCGCGTACCGGGCCCTGGGCTTCGGGGCGGTGCTCACGCAGCAGGCCGACGGCATCATGCGCGGCACCGGGGCCCTGGTGAGCCTCAACACCGAACGCAAAGAGAACGAGGTGATCCTGCTCGGCAAGGCCGCCGCCGCGCTCTCGTTCGACAAGGGCAGCTCGACGCAGGACTACCCCGGCTCGCTGATGGGCAGCATCGCGCTGCTGCGCCAAACCTACCTCGACGCCGCCTGGAACCAGCGCAACCCGCGCCGCGAGCAAAACCTGTCGCTGCAAGCCCTCACGGCCCAGAAAACCCTGCCCGCCCTCTTCCAGGTGCGCGACAAGCTCTCGGCCATCCGGGCCGACCGCGTGGGCGACGAGGCCGGCGTGCAGTACATCATCAAGGGGCGGGGCGACGAGTACCAGCGCCTTGACGAAATAAAGGCCACGGGGGCCACCTTCGTGGTGCCGCTCGATTTCCCCGACGCCTACAACGTGGAGGACGTGTACGACGCCCGCCGCATCCCACTCGAAGACCTGAAGCACTGGGAGCTGGCCCCGGCCAACGCCGCCCGCCTGGCCCAGGCCGGCGTGTCCTTCGCCCTGACGGCGGCCGACCTCAAGGACAAGAAGAAGTTCTTGCCCAACCTGCGCAAAGCCGGCCAGTACGGCCTGAGCGAAACCGCCGCCCTGCGCGCCCTCACCGACACGCCGGCCCGCCTGCTGCGCGCCCAGGACCAGGTGGGGGCCCTGCGCCCGGGCCTGGTGGCCAACTTCGTGGTGTGCTCGGCCCACCTGCTGGCCGACGACAACGTGCTGCTCGACAACTGGGTGCAGGGCGAGCGTTACCAGCTCAGCACCGTGCCGGCCGACTACCGCGGCGTGTACACGCTGCAAATTGGCCAGCAGCCCGAAGGTCGCTTCCTCGTGCAGGGCAAGCCCGAGGCGCCCGAGCTAAAGATTGTGCCCGCCGCCGGCGACACCATTCGCGCCACCCTGGCCGTGACCAGCGACCTGGCCACCATCGTCTTCAACCCGAAGGACAAAATCGGCAAGGGCCAAAAGCCCAGCACTGCGCCCGGGGCCCCCGCGCCCGGCGAGGGCGCGACGCGCCTCAGCGGCTACTACGCGCAGGAGGGCCGCACCTTCCAGGGCGAGGGGCTGCTGGCCGACGGCACGCCGGTGAAGTGGACCGCCCGCCGCCAGGACGAGGCCACCCGCGCCGCCCGCCTCGACACGGCCCGGGCCAAACCGGCGCCCGCCCTGGGGGCCCTCCTGTACCCCTTCGCCGCCTACGGCCGGCCGCAAATGCCGGCCCAAACCGCCACGCTCATCAAAAACGCCACGGTGTGGACCAGCGACGCCGCCGGCAAGCTCGAACACACCGACGTGCTGCTCGAAAACGGCAAAATTAGCCGCGTGGGCAAGAATTTGGCGCTGCCGAAGGGGGCCCGTAGCATCGACGGCACGGGCCAGCACTTGGCGCCGGGCATCATCGACGAGCACTCGCACCTGGCCATTTCGGAGGGCGTGAACGAGGGCACGCAGTCGGTGACGAGCGAAGTGCGGATTGGGGACGTGATTGACCCCGAGGACGTTGGGATTTACCGCGACCTGGCCGGCGGCGTGGTGGCGGCCCAGCTGCTGCACGGCTCGGCCAACCCCATCGGCGGCCAATCGGCGCTCATTAAAATGCGCTGGGGGGCCCCGGCCGAGGCCATGAAAATAGCGGGGGCCCCGGGCTTCATCAAGTTTGCGCTGGGCGAAAACGTGAAGCAGAGCAACTGGGGCGAGCAGAACATCCTGCGCTTCCCCCAAACGCGCATGGGCACCGAGCAAGTGTTCGTGGACGCCTTCACCCGGGCCAAGGAATACGAGAAGGAAATGCTGGCCTACAGCAAGTTGTCGAAGAAAGCGCAGGCCACGGCCGAGGCCCCGCGCCGCGACCTGGAGCTGGAGGCGCTGGTGGAAATCCTGCACGACACGCGCCACATCACCTGCCACAGCTACGTGCAGTCGGAAATCAACATGCTGCTGAACGTGGCCGACCGCATGGGCTTCAAGGTCAACACCTTCACCCACATCCTGGAAGGCTACAAGGTGGCCGACAAAATGAAGGCGCGCGGCGTGAACGCCAGCACGTTTTCGGACTGGTGGGCCTACAAAAACGAGGTGAAGGACGCCATTCCCTTCAACGCGGCCATCATGACGAAGGCGGGCCTGAACGTGGCCATCAACTCGGACGACGCCGAAATGAGCCGCCGCCTCAACCAGGAAGCCGCCAAGTCCATCAAGTACGGCGGCCTGAGCGAGGAAGAAGCCCTGCGCCTGGTCACCATCAACCCCGCCAAGATGCTGCACCTGGAGCAGCACATGGGCTCCATCAAGGAAGGCAAGGACGCCGACGTGGTGCTCTGGACCGACAACCCGCTGAGCATTTACGCCAAAGCCGCTTACACCTTCGTGGACGGCCGCGAGCTGTTCAGCCTCGAAAGCGACCGGGCCCTGCGCGCCGACCTGGCCCGCGAGCGGGAGCGCCTCGTGCAGCGCATGCTGGCCGAGAAGAAAGCCGGGGCCCCCACGCGCCCGCCCGTGGCCCGCGCCAACAGCGCCTGGCACTGCGACACCTTGGGCGAGGAAAAGGATTTGGCCGAATAAGCTGTAGCGCCGACTTCCGTTAACTTATAAATAACCAACGCCATGCGTTTTCAATTTACTTTCCTACTGGCCTTATTGGGGGCCCCGGCCCTGGCCCAGGTGCCCGCCCCGGCGGGGCCCCAAACCAAGCCGGTGCTCATCACCGGGGCCACGCTGCACGTGGGCAACGGCACGGTGGTGCCCAACGCCGCCGTGGCGTTTGCCCAGGGCAAGCTGACCTATGCTGGCCCGGCCAGCGGTTTCACCGCCGACAAGGCGGGCTACGAAACCGTGGACGGCACCGGCCAGGACCTGTACCCGGGCCTGATTTTGCCCAACACCACGCTGGGCCTCACCGACATCGAGTCCATCCGGGCCACCGTGGACGAGCAGGAAGTGGGCATCCTCAACCCCAACGTGCGCAGCCTCATCGCCTACAACACCGACTCGGACGTGCTGCCCACCCTGCGCGTGAACGGCGTGCTGCTGGCCCAGCCCACGCCCCGCGGCGGCCTGCTGACCGGCCAAAGCAGCGTGGTGCAGCTCGACGCCTGGAACTGGCAAGACGCCGTGGTGCGCGCCGACGAAGGCCAGCACCTGATGTGGCCCGCCCTCGTCATCCGCACCAACCCGGCCGAGGACGCCGCCGCCCTGGAGCGCCGCCAGAAAGCCCGCGAAACGAACCTGCGTGACCTGGAGCAGCTCTTTGGCGAGGCCGCGGCCTACCGCCAGTTGCCCGCCGGCCGCCGCGAAAACCTGCGCCTGACGGCCCTGGCCGGCTTGTTCGACGGCAGCAAAACCTTGTACTTGCACGCCGACTACGGCAAGGAAATCATTGAGTCGGTGCGCTTCGCTAAGCGCCTGGGCGTGCAAAAGGTGGCCGTGGTGGGGGCCCGCGACGCGTGGATGGTGCTCGATTTTCTCAAGCAAAACGACGTGGCCGTGGTGGTGAGCCGCCTGCACGCGCTGCCCCGCCGCGACGCCGACGACTACGACCAGCCCTACAAGCTGCCCGCCCAGCTGCAAGCCGCCGGCATCCGCTACTGCCTTGATTACGAGGGCGACCAAGAGGCCCCCGGCGGCCGCAACCTGGCCTTTGTAGCCGGCACGGCCGCCGCTTATGGCCTCACCAAAGAGCAGGCCCTGACGGCCGTGACGCTGGCCCCGGCCCAGCTCATGGGCATCGCCAACGCCTACGGCTCGCTCGAAACCGGCAAGAGCGCCACGCTCGTGCTCAGCAAGGGCGACCTGCTCGACATGCGCACCAACAACGTCACCAGCGCCTTCATCGACGGCCGCCGCGTCAGCCTCGAAACCAAGCAAACGGCCTTGAATCGCAAGTTTTTGGGCAAGTATGGCCTGAATTAGGGAGGCATTTAACAAGTAAGGAACCGGTCCCACGCATCTGGCGTCCACGCCGCCGAAGCACCTCTACCGCGCAACTGGAGTTTGATTGGGTGTACCTAGCCTGTAGCACCAAGCCGTGCTTGGCCTTGCTTACGTTGCCCTGGGGCCCTAGCGCAAGGCCAAGCACAGCTTGGCGGTACACGTACATTGACCTAAAAGCTGCTACAATCACTGATTACGGCTGCAGCAGAGGTGCTTCGGCGGCGCGGACGCCAGATGCGTGGGACCGGTTTAATCGCCTGGGCAGCTTTTGCTGTCGTTTCCTGAAATAAAACAGTCCTGCCCAAGCGAAATGCAGCCCGGCGGGCGTTTTAGTCGTTCATAGCGTCTTTTGCGCCTGTCTTAACTAATGCGTGCGGCCCGGCCGTGCGCTCCTGCCATGCTTCGTTTGTTGCCGCTGCTGCTGTTGTTTTGTTCGCTGGGGGCCCTGGCCCAGGGCCCCTTCCAACCCGACGAGCGGGTCTACTACGGCCTGATCGACCGGGGCAGCGGGCGCTGCCTCGACGTGGTGGGCGCCGGCACCAACGCCGGCGACGCGGCCGTGCAGTGGGAATTCACCCACGCCAACAGCCAGCAGTGGCGCTTCGTGCCGGTGGCGGCGGGCAGCGAATACTTCCGCATCGAGGCCAAGCACAGCACCTTGTGCCTGACGGTGCCCAAGCCCGGCGAGGCGGTGCCGCTGGTGCAGCAGCCGTTTCAGGGCGGGCTGGGGCAGCAGTGGCGGCTGGTGCCGGCGGGGCCTCTGGGCAGCTTCCTGTTTGAAAACCGGCTGGAAGGCCGTGTGGCCAGCTTGGCCGCCGCCGACAAGTTCAACGGCACGCCCCTGCAGGCCCAGAAGGCCAACGGCCGGGCCAGCCAGCAGTGGCACCTGTTTAAGCTGCGCCTGAACGTGGCGCCGGGCCCCGGCTTCGGGCCCCGCGAGCCGCTGGCGGCGCTGAACTCGGCCGGCAACGAAATTGGCCCGGTGCTGGCCCCCGACGGGCAAACGCTGTACTTCGGCCGCACCAAGTTTGCCGGCAACACCGAGGGCAACACCGACACCGGCGACGCCTGGGCCGCCCAAAGCCCCGACCAGGGCAAAACCTGGGGCCCCCCGCAGCGCCTCGACGCCTTGAACACGCCCCAAAACAACGGCGTGCTGGCCGTGGTGGGGGCCCAGGGCCAAACGCTGCTGGTGCGCGGCACCTACAACCGCGAGGGCTTTCGCGACGAAGGCGTGAGCCGGGTGGGCCGCGCCGCCGCCGGGCCCCCCGGCGGCACGCTCAAAAACCTGCATTCCGAGGACGTGGACGTGGCCAACTACTACACCGCCGTGCCCGCCACGGGCTTTTTTATGACGGCCGACGAAAAAATCCTGCTGCTCTCGCTCGAGCGCGGCGACTCGGAGGGCGGCAACGACCTGTACGTCAGCCGGCCCGCCGGCGCGGGCGGCTACTCGGCCCCCCAAAGCCTGGGCCCCGTGCTGAACTCGCCGGGCTTTGACTTCGCCCCGTGGCTCACGCCGGACGGCAAAACGTTGTACTTCAGCTCGTATGGCCACATGGGCTACGGCGGCGCCGACGTGTTCGTGAGCCAGCGCCTCGACGACTCGTGGACGCGCTGGAGCGAGCCCCAGAACCTGGGCCCCGCCCTGAACGGCCCCGGCTTCGACGCCTACTTTAGCCTGGCCGCCGACGGCGAAACGGCCTACTTCGCGTCGTCGGCCACGGCCAACGCTTCGGCCGATTTGTTCCGCGCCGGCCGCGCTGCCCCCGACACCGCCGCCGTGGCCGCCGGCCCCGCCCCGGTGTCGGAGGCCGATCGGGCCTTCGTGAGCGGGCGGGTGCTCGACGCCCGCAGCCGCCAGCCCGTGCCCGGGGCCACCGTGAAAGCCGTGCTGCTGCCCAACGCCCAAGGCGTGCAGTTCGAGGCCACGGCCCGCACCGACGCCGCGGGCAGTTTCGTGCTGTCTCTGCTGGCCGGGCGCTACCGGGTGGCCGGAACCAGCGGCCTGCTCTCCAGCATTGATACGGTGGCCTTTACCGGCAACTCGGGCCGCGACTTGCTGCTGCGCCCCGCCGCCGTGGGCGAGAAAGTGGACCTGCCCACCATCATCTTCGCCCAAGGCAAAGCCGTGCTGCTCGGCACGTCTTACACCGAATTGAACCGCCTGGCCATTGCCTTGCAGGCCGAATCCGGCATCAAGGTTCGCCTCGAAGGCCACACCGACGACGTGGGGCCCGCCGACAAAAACCAGCAGCTTTCCGAAGACCGGGTGGCCGAGGTGAAGCGCTACCTCGTGAAGCGCGGCGTCGACGAGAACCGCATCAGCACCGTGGGCTACGGGGGTTCACGCCCGCGCTTCGGCAACGACCGCGAGGAAACCCGCCGCCTCAACCGCCGCGTGGAACTGGTGATTGTGAAGTAATTACTGGGTTACCCCAAACGCACGCGGGGTTTTCCGGCCGGACCGCTATGCTATATATATAGTGTGGCGGCCCGGCCGGAAAACCCCGCGTGCGTTTGGGCCCCAGCAAGCGCCCCGACGCAAGACTTACGCCCTGGCACCGTCTCCACGGGTGTCCCGGCGGCCAAGGCTTCCAATGGCGCGGCGTTGGGGGCCTGGCGCTCGGCGGGGCCTGCGGCAGGACGCATAGGGCCCCAACCGCCCCGTGAGGCGGGCAACTGGGTGGGCGGCCGCTGCCGAAAGTATGCTTCCGTTGTCTAGGTGGGCGCGCCCGCGCGGGGCCCTCAAAGTAGTGCATTTTTTAAAGGTGGGAACTGGCCCAAGGACAACGCGGCTGCTTCGAGGGAGAGGGCATTCAGAACTGAACGGCCGCTGCCCTGCAAACGAGCCCCAGGGGCATCTGGATTGAATATAAGTATTTGAATAAATATGAAATTGTACTTATCAGATGAGCTAAGTTTTCATTCTAAAAATTCAATCTCGACCGTATCACGAATTTATTGCTAAGGCAAAAAAAAGTGCAAAATCTTGTCATTGCATAAGCGTTGCGTTTAGGGATAAAGCACCGAAGAATAGCCCTGCGCAACAAAACAACCCCTTGCGGTGCAGGCGTTGATTGCCAAAAATATATTCACTCATGCGGGTATAGGGGCACTCTGAGTCAGTACTATGGGCATAGGTGCCTATGTTTGTCCTAAGTGTGGGAATCCTAAATCATAATAAAACTTAATAACTCGGTGTTCTTAAGAATGCAATTCTCTTTTTATGGCAAAATTCTCTAACCATTCTCGTTGGACAGTTGCTATAGGATTATTCCTAGTAACTGGTGCAGCGCAAGCGCAATTCAAATCGGGTTCGTATTACCGGATTATCTCCCAAATCAGCGGCCGTTCGTTGGATATCGGGGGGGCTTCGGTGCAAAACGGGGCCGGGCTAATCCAGTGGGACTACGCAGGGTCGAACAACCAGCAGTGGCAGTTGGTGGACGCGGGCGGCGGCTACTACAAAATAGTGTCCCGGAACAGCGGCCAGTGCCTGGATGTGGGCGGGGCCTCGCTGCAGAGCGGCGCATCGCTGCTGCAGTGGACCGACAACGGGCAAGACAACCAGCGGTGGCACATCGACGCCCTGCCCAACGGCGGCTACACGCTAACGTCCAAGCACAGCGGCTTGGCCATGCAGCCGGCCGGAGGCTCGTTGGCCAACGGGGCGGCAATCCAGCAAGTAACGCCGCAATCCTGCGCCGCCACGTCGGCCTACGTCCCCCAGGCCCTGAGCGCCGCCAAGGGCCTGGCCAGCCCGAGCACGGCCACGGTGGCCGCGGCCACCACCGGCCAGCTGGCGGCGTACCCCAACCCAGCCAACGACTTCGTGACGGTGCTGCTGCCCGACGGCGCCCGCCCCACCGACCCCGTGGCCGTGTACGACGCCTTGGGCCGCCTCGTGCCCCACGCGCCCCTCGACGGCACCGGCCGCCTGGCCGTGAGCCAACTGCCCGGGGGCACCTACTCGCTGGCCGTGGGCCAGGGCCCTCAGCAGCTGCGCAAGCGCTTGCTGGTGGCGCACGAAGGCGCGGCGGCCACCGGCGGTGCGCAAGGCGGGCTGCCGGCCATTTCGGCAACGGCCCCGTCGCTCACCACGTCTGCTGCGTCGTCGCCGTCGAACCTCGCCGTGACCGCCGCCGTGGCCGGCGCTTGCATTCAGGGCTGGCAGATTGACGAATTGGGCGCCGCTGCCACGCCCGTAACGGTGCCGGTGGTCGCCGCGCCCACCTTGACCGCTTACCAGCAACTGGCCCAGAGCTATTCGCAGGCGGCCGGCATGACCTACCGCTACGGTTCGCCCAGCACCGTAGCCGACGGCGGCCTGCCGACCCAGTACAAGCCCAACGATACGTTTTACGACAACAAGGGCAACGGCAACGGCTGGTACTTCCAGATCGGCGCCGTGGACTACACCAAGAACGACTACAGCAGCAACATCGGCCAGGTGCTGCACGTGGCCGACAACAGCGCCGACGCGGGCGTGGACGCCATCCAGCAGTTGCTGATGGGGGCCGGCATGTTCAGCGAGAAGCCCCAGCTGCCTTGGGTGTACTACGGCGGCGGCCACCCCGACCCCGAGGTGGGCCGCTACGCCACGGCCAACGGCGCTGCCCTGCGCCAGCCCACGGCCGTGGGCCATTCCTACGGGTTCGAAGGCTGGGCGTCCAACGACTTGGTGGCGTTCCAGTCGGGCCTCATCGCTGCCTTTGGCACCAACACCAGCCCCGGCAACGTGTCGGTGAAATTGCCCGCCAACAAGGTGCCCACGGCCGTGGCCATCACAAGCAACAACGAGTTTGGCCTGGTGACGGTGTGGGACACCAACGCCCAGAAGGGCCAGGTGGCCGTGTTGGCCCTGGGCACGGGCAACAGCTTTTGGGGCGACTGGGCCGAAGTGTACCCCGGCCTGCGCAACCGCGGGCTGTTCACCTTCATCAAGCTGCTGGGCTACGTGGACCTGCCCGCCGGCGTGACGCAGCCCACCGAAATTTCGGCTTCGACCGATTTTGCGGCCTCCCGCGACGAGTACCAGGGCTGGATGCGTTCGCCTGACGGCAACGACGGCCGCTACACCGAGCAGAAGCTCACCCTCACCACCGAAATCAACCGCCAGAGCTTTGTGGGCGGCACCAACCAGAACCGCTATTCCAAAGCCGGCTTTGCGGTCGTCATCAGCAAAGCCGAGAAGAAGGCGGTGTTTCTGGACCTGAAGCCGCTGTTTGACCAAGTGCGGACGATGTACTTCACCACGCCGGCCAACTTCAACCTAACCCGTAACCTGGGGCAACAGCCCGCGCAGTGGCCTTTCGCCTTCTCTGTGACGCCCGCGGCCGCCCCGGTGGTGGTAAAAACCGTGGACCTGGCCCAGGCCCCCACGGCGGTGCGCACCAGCGTGGTGTCGGGCGTGAACCAAGCCTACGTGGCCACGCAAGACGGCACCCTGCACTTGTTTAGCGTGGGCGGCTACGGCACGGCCAGCGGCGGCACGCCCTCGGCCGTTGCCGAAGTGGGCAGCGTGGCCGTGGGCGCCAACCCCACCAGCATCGCCTACTCCAAAGACAAGTTCTACGCCTCGGGCACGCTGGGCAACCAGCTCATCGTGGCGGTGCGGGGCGAGCGCGCCATCAAGTGGGTGAGCCTGAACGGCAACTCGGCCAGCGTGTTCAAAACCCTGCGCGACACCCGCCTGAAAGACCCGGTGTGGGTGGAAGACAACGACAACCACGGCACCCAGTCGTCGGTGGTGACGGTGGCCGACTACAGCGGCAAGCAGGTGTCCAACTACCGCTACGGCCCCATCATTTACTACACCAACGGCGGCAGTAGCTACGGCATGGGCGCCAACGGCCAGGCCGAGTTCGAGTTTGGCGGCAACTACGTGGTGGCCGGCTACCCGTTCCAGCTAGCGGGCACCAACACCCCGTAGGTGATTGACGGCTAATAGAGTTGCTCCACAAAAAGAACGGGCCGGCTGCGCATTTGCGCAGCCGGCCCGTTCTTTTTGCCGGGGCCCCGGGGCCCTACTTGCCCGTCACCTTGAACTCGGTGCGGCGGTTGAGCTGGCGACCGGCCTTGGTGGCGTTGGGGGCCACGGGGCGGGTGTCGCCGTAGCCGGCAGCGGCCAGGCGGGCGGCGGCGACGCCGTGCTGGGTGAGGTAGGCCACCACGGCCTGGGCGCGGCGCTGGCTCAGGTCCTGGTTGGCGGCGGGCTTGCCCACGTTGTCGGTGTGGCCGGCCATTTCGAGCCGCAGGGTGGGCTGCTCGGCGAGCAGCTTTTGCAGGCGCTCCAGCTCGGCGGTGCTTTCGGGGCGCAGGATGGCCTTGCCGGTGTCGAAGAAGATGTTGTTAAGCACGATGACCACGCCCACTTCCAGCTTTTTCAGCGGCACGTCCTTGACGACCTCGGCGTAGGTGGCCTCGGCGGGCAGGTCGAAGTTTTCGGAGTGGAACAGGTAGCCGTCCTGCCGCACCACGATGCCGTAGTTGGTGCCCGAGGGCAGGCTCACGAGGTACTTGCCCGAGGTGGCGTTGCTGTGGAAGCTGGCAATCACCTGGTTGAGCTTGTTGTCCACCAGGTCGATGATGGCTTCCAGCGGCAGGTGCGTGGCGTCGTCGGTCACGGTGCCCTTGAGGATGGTGACGCGGGCCGTGGCCACGGCCACCGGCGGCGAGAGCAGGGTTTGGGCCACCGGCGCGAGGCGCGAAGCCAGCAACTGGCTTTCCTCGCTGAGGGCGGGCACCTTCTCGGGGCCCAAAAACGTGACGCGGTAGATGTCCTTGCCGCCCTGCCCGCCCGGCCGGTCCGACGAGTAGTAGCCGTGCCGGCCCGAGGCCGAGGTCACGAAAAACACGTCGTCGTCGGGGGTGTTGATGGGCCAGCCCAGGTTTTCGGGCGGGCTCCACTGGCCGTTGGTCAGCGTCGACTTGAAGATGTCGTAGCCGCCCATCGAGTTGTGGCCTTCCGACGAGAAGTACATCGTCCGGCCGTCGGGCATCATGAACACGCCCTCCTCGCCGTAGGGCGTGTTGATGGCCGCGCCCAGGTTCTCGGCGGGCCCCTTGCCTTCCAGCTCAATCTTGTAGATGTCGCGCCCGCCGCGGCCGCCCTCGGGCTTGTCGCTCACGAAGTACAGGTAGCGCCCATCGGGCGAGTACGAGGCCGACGACTCGTGGTAGCGCGTGTTCACGCGGTTGCCCAGGTGCAAGGGCTTGCCCCAGGCCGTACCCTTGAGGTTCGATTCGTTGAGGTCGCCGCCGTTCTCGTCGGCGTACACCAGCAGGCGCTGGCCGTCGGGGGCCAGGGCCACGGTGGCGTCGTGGCCCTCAGTGTCCACCGGGGCCCCCAGGCTGGCGGCCGGGCGCCAGCGCTTGCCCTGCCAGGCGGTTTGGTAAATGTCTTCGTAGTAGCTGTCGCCGTCGGGGTCTTTCTTGGCGCCGGGGCCCCCGGGGCGGCGCGAGGTGAAGAGCAGCGTGGCCTCGTCGGCCGACACCACGGGGCCGTAGTCGGAGAAGGCCGAGTTCACTTCCGGGCCGGCGTTGTCGACGAACACGCGCACGGGGTGCTGTTGCAGCTCCTGGCCGTTGCGGCACTCGCGCAGGCGGCGGGCCAGGTCGTCGGCCGTCACGATCAGGGCCCCGTCGGCGGCGCGCTTGCCACCGCCCATCGGGGCGGTGCGCTGGTACTCCTTGATGGCCTCGGCCCACTTGGCGTTCAGGTGCAGGGCGCGGGCCAGCAGGTAGTGCGTGCGCGCATCGTCGGCCGGGGCCAGGGCCTGGGCGCGCTGCAAGTAGGGCAGGGCCAGGGCCTTGGTGCCCGAGTGCAAGTAGCAGTCGCCGATCTTGCTGTTGAGCGCCGCGTTGTCGGGGTTGAGCTGCTGGGCCTGCAGGAAGTGGGGCAACGCCGCGCCGTAGTTGGCCGGGTCGGCGGCGTAGGCGTCGTCGCCGGCCCGCAGCTCGCGCAGCGCGTCCTTCAGCGCGTCCTTGTCGCCGCCAAATTTCTCCTTCGTAAACTCCACGCTTTGGGCGTGGGCCGTGGCGGCGGCCAAGCCGCTGAGCAGCAGCACGGACCGGGTAATAGCACGTATCATAGACAGTAATGAATAAGGTTGCGGGGGCTGGCGGCTACTTGCCGGCCGGTACTTCGGCGGCGTCGCCGGCGCAGCCGGCGGCCGCGGCGTAGTCGTTGCCCACGGCCAGGCCCAGGGCGGCGGCCTGGTGCCAGTCCTGGCAGGCCTCGTCGGCCTGGCGCAGCATTTCGCGGGCGTGGCCGCGGTTGAGGTAGGCCTCGGCGTACTTGGGGTGGAGGCGCAGGGCCTCGGTGGCGTCGGCGTTGGCCTTGGCGTAGTGCTCCAGCTTCAGCTCGGCGGCGGCGCGGTTGTTCCAGGCGTAGGCGTACGTGGCGTCGAGGGCGATGGCGCGGTCGAAGTCGGCCAGGGCCCCGGCGTAGTCCTTGTTCTCGTACCGGGCGTTGCCGCGGTTGGTGAAGGCCAGCGGGTTGTCGGTTTTCTGGGCCAGGTAGGCGTCGTAGTCGCGCAGGGCCTCGGGCAGCTGGCCGGTGCGGCGCTCGGCGGCGGCGCGGTTCAGCAGGGCCGGCAGCAGCGCGGGCTGCAAGGCCAGGGCCTTGGTGTAGTCCTGCACGGCGGCGGGCCAGTTGGCCAGCTCCAGGTTGGCGCTGGCGCGGTCGTGGTAGGCGTAGGCGTAGTTGGGGTCGGCCTTCACGGCGCCATCAAAGTCGTCGCGCGCGGCCTGGTACTCGCCTTTCTCGAAGCGCAGCACGCCGCGGTTGTACCAGGCCGGGGCGTAGGCGGCGTTGGCCTGCAGCGCCGCGCCGTAGTCGGACTCGGCCGCGGGGCCCTCGCCGGCCGCCTCGTGGGCCTGGGCCCGGCCGAAATAGTGGGCGTAGGCGCCGGGCTCCAGCTTCAGGGCCTGGTCGTAGTCGGCCACGGCGGCCGGGTAGTTCTTGAGGGCCAGGCGGGTAGCGGCGCGGTTGGCGTAGGCGGGCGCAAAGTCGGGCTTGGCCGCCAGGGCCTGGTTGAAGCTGGCCAGCGCGGCCGAGTAGTTCTGGGCGGTGTAGTTGGCCAGGCCGGCGTTGTAGGCTTTTTCGGCCAGCTGCCGGCCGGGCAGCGTGCTGGCCCGCACGCTGTCAACTTGGGCCCGGGCCGGGGCGGCGCCCAGCAGCGCGCCCGCGCAAAGGCCCCAGGCAAGGAGGAAAGGAGTGGTTCGCAGCATAGCGGTAACGAATAGGATAAAGGCTAAAAAATCCGTGGCGGGTGCTGCGAAGGTAAGGCAGTTTTACGAATTGTACATTTTAAATAATTATTGACTTTTTACAAGATTTTTATTGGCATTTAATTGATCCTGGCTTGCGCCACTCCCTGGGGCCCCGGGCCGCCGCTGGCCCCACGCCGCCAAATGAAGCCATCGAGCACGTAGTGGGTGCTTTGGGGCAGGGCCAGCAGCGGCACCAGCCACGCCAGCCACGCGGTGCGCGACACCGTGGGCAGCCCCTGGAACCAGCCGAACACCGCCGCGTGCTCGCGCCACACCAGCCCGTCCCACAGCCCCTCTTCGAGGTAGGCAAACAGCCCAATTAACCCCAGAAACGCCAGCCAGCCGTACTTGCCCGCCCAGGGGCCCCGGCGCGGCGCCGGGGCCCCCGCGGCCGGCGCCGGCCGCCCCTGCCACACCAGCGCCAGGTACGGCACCCCGTGCGACACCACGTTGAGCAGCGTGAAGGCCAAGTCGCCGTTGCACCACACGATGCCCGCGTACCACGAAACGGCGGTGCCGGCCAGCAGCAGGTTGCGCGGCACGTTAAAGGCGCGGGTGCGGCGCCAAAGCCACCCCTCGCGCCCCGCGTAGGCCAGCAGCAGGGCCCCGTAGAGCGCCGTGGCCAGGTGCCGGCCCGCGGGCCAGTCGCGCTGCACAAAGTCGCCGTCCACGAACCAGTTGAAGTTGCGTGGCGGTGCCAAGTGCCAGTACACCAGCGGGTACAGCGTGGCCGCGTAGATGCTGGCCGTAGCCAGCCACTGGCCCGGCGCGGGGCCCTCGCGCCGGGCGTACAGCCGCAAAAACCCGTACTGCTGCCGGATGAAGTGGAACACCGCCAGGTAAGCCAGTGCCCGCCAAAACCACAGCTCGCCCGCGCTGTGCAGCGCCACGCCCGCCGCGTAGCAGGCCAGCGGCGCCGCCCACAGCAGCGTGCGCTGCTCGCGCCGCCGCACGGGGTCGAAGTAGGTTTGGAAGAGCGTGCCGTACACGTGCGCCACGTCGATGAGCAGCACCAGGCCCACCCAGGCCAGCAGCGGCAGCTCGCTGGTGGCGCGGTACCGGGCGGGCAGCGCCAGCACCGCCAGCAGCGCCACGAACGGCGGCGCCAAAATCAGCAGCCCGTCGTAGCGGGCCGAACGAATCCAGGGCTGGGAAGAAGAATCGGCGTTCACGCAGGAAAGAATTCAGGCGGTTCCTAATAGCTCCTGGGCGGCCCGGATGCCTTGGTAAAAGGCCTCTTCAAAAATGGAAATGCCGCTGAAATCGGTGTGGGCGAAGAAGATGCGGCCCCGCACCGGCTGCTGCGCGGCGGCCCGGCCGGGGCCCCAGAGCAGGCCGGGCGTGGGGGCCACCATGCCGTGGCCCCACACCCAGAGGTCGGCCCGCCGGAGGTAGGGCGTCACGCCGGGGTGGTAGGTTTCCATTTCGGCCGCCACGCGCGGGAGCCACTGAGTATAAGAAGTTTGGTAGGCGCGGCGGCGGGCCAGGTCGGGGGCTTCGTCGGTGAGGGGCCAGTAGAGGGTGACGACCTTGGGGCCCCCGGCGTCCTGGCCGAGGTCCTGCTGGTTGGCGTTGATGTAGCCCAGCGAGGCGCTGCCGTAGCGCACGTTGTCCCAGCTCAGCGGGCGGCCGGGGCCCTGGGGCAAGCCCGCCACGGTGAGGTTGGCGATGAGCCACGGGGCGTGGTAAAAGGCTTCGGCCGGGGGCAACGCGTGGCCCGGCACGGCCGCCAGCAGCCGGCGCGCCACGTGCGCCGGAGCGGCCAGCAGCACCCGCCGGGCCCGCACGCGGGTGCTTTGGCGGGCGGCGGTGTCGTAGGCGAGCACGTCAACGCCGGCGGCGGTTTCGCGCAGGTCGTAGGCCAGCGTGTTGGTTTGCAGCGGGGCAGGGGCCTGGCGGCGCAGGTGCTCGGCCAGGAAGTGGTTGCCCGCGGGCCAGGTCAGCACGTCGCCGCCGGTGGCGTTGTGGGCGCGGCCCTTGCGGCAGGCGAAGTAGTGCAGCCCGGCCCAGGCCGACACCTGCGCGGCCGGGGCCCCGTAGTCGTCGCGGCAGGCGTAGTTCAGGTACCAGCGCAACGGCGCGGCCGAGTAGCCCTCCCGCGCGAGGTAATCGGCGAAGGAAATCCGGTCGAGCTGCCGGTAGGTTTCGTCGGCCGACGAGGCGTCGAGCGGGATGCGGAAGGCGTCGCGGCCGTCGCTTCCCACCGCCGTTTTCAGGCGTTCCACCAGCTGGAAAAACCGCGCCGTTTGGGCTTGCTCGTCGGCCGAAAGGCCCACGGCCGGCACCAGCCCGTCCTGCCAGTGCCCGCTGATATTGAGGCGCTCGTCGGGGGCAGCGCAGAGGTGGTAGTCGTTGTAGATGGGCAGGCCGCCGGGCGCGTAGCCGGTCAGCGTGCCGGCTTCCTGCAAAAAATCGAGCAGCTCGCGGTTGCGCACGTCGGGCACGGGCAGGTAGTGGGCCCCCCAAGGGTAGGCCGAAACCGGGTTGTGGCCGGCCGCGGCGTTGCCGCCCGCCTGGCCTTCCAGCTCCACCAGCAGCGTGTCCGCCAGCCCGTGGCGGTGCAGCCAGCGCCGCGCCGAGAGCCCCGCCACGCCGCCGCCAATTATTAGCACGTCGGTGTCAACGGTGCGGGTGGGGGCCGGAATTTGGCGGGGGTCGCGCAGCAGGTGGCCGGCGGCGGCGCTGGGCCCCAGCAGCTGCCCTTGGATGTGCGACAAATCGGCCGCGGCCGGCGCGCAGCCCGGCAGCAGGGGCCCCAGCGCCGCGCCCGACAGCGCGGCCCCGCCGCGCACCAAAAACGAGCGCCGGCTAATGGACATAGGGCCCCCAGTCTTCTTCAAAGTAGCGCACCAACGCCTGGTTGTTCAGTTGGTTAACCTCCGTGGGCACTTCGGCCATGTCGGGCGGGAAGCGCAGCATGTCGTGGATGGTGCCGGCCGTGACGTAGCGCAGGCCCGCCGGCAGGGGCCCCGCGTCGCCGCGCCACTGGGCGTCGGGGCCCGCCAGCACGTAGCCCCACTCGCCAAACGAGGGCACGTAGAGGTGGTACGGCACCACGTGCAGGCCCGCGGCTTGCAGCGTGTGCGCCACGCACCAGAACGACTGCCGCGCCAGGTACGGCGAGGTGCTTTGCACCACCAGCCGCCCGCCGGGGGCCAGCCGCTTGGCCAATTCCGTGTAGAAAGCGGCCGAGTAGAGCTTGCCGATGGAGTAGTTCGACGGGTCGGGAAAGTCGACGATGACGGCGTCGTAATGCGCGGTGTCGGCGCGCACCCACTGGTAGGCATCGGCGCTGATGACCTGCACCTTGGGGTCGTTCAGGGCCCCTTTGTTCAGCGCGAGCAGCAGCGGGCTGTGGCGGAACAGCTGCGTCATGCCGGGGTCGAGGTCAACCAAGCGGATGCTTCGCAGTTGCTGGTATTTCAACAGCTCGCGCACGGCCAGGCCGTCGCCGCCGCCCAGCACCAGCACGCGGCGGGCGCGGGGCAGGGCCTGCAGGAGCGGGTGCACCAGGGCTTCGTGGTAGCGGTACTCGTCGAGCGAGCTGAACTGCAAGTTGCCGTTGAGGAACAGGCGCAGCTCGCGCGGGTTGCGGGTGAGAACGATGCGCTGGTAAGGCGTTGATTTAGAATATATCACCTGGTCCTGAAACGCCAGGGTTTCGGTGTGGGCCAGCAGGTCGTTGGCAAAATAAAACAGTGTGCCCAGCCCCGCCAGCGCCGCCCCGATGCCCCCCGCAAACCGCCGCCGGTAGGGCCGCGTTTCCGCGAAGCGGGCCAGCACCACGCTGGCCACCACCAGGTTGAGGGCCCCGAAGAGGAGCGAGGTGCGAATCAGGCCCAGGTGCGGCACCAGCACCAGCGGGAAGATGAGCGAGGCCAGCAGGGCCCCCACGTAGTCGAAGGTGAACACCCGCGCCACCAGGTCTTTGAACGGGAAGCGGTGCTCCAGAATGCGCATCAGCAGCGGAATTTCCAGCCCCACCAGCACGCCCGTGAGGCCCACCAGCGCGTAGAGCAGCAGCCGAAACGAGGTGACGTACTCGAAGAGCAAAAACAGCAGCGGCGCCATGCACCCGCCCACGATGCCAACCAGGATTTCGAGCCGGATGAACCACTTGAGCAGGGGCCCGTCGAGGAACTTCGAGAGCCACGAGCCGATGCCCATCGCGAACAGGTAGGCCCCGATGATGGTCGAAAACTGCGTCACCGAATCGCCGAGCAGGTACGAGGCCAGTGTGCCGGCAATCAGCTCGTAAATCAGCCCGCAGGTGGCAATCACGGCCACCGCCACCAGCAGCAGGCCGGGCAGGCGGGCGTCGGCCGCCGGGGCCTCCGCGGCGGCCACCGGCGCGGGTTCGTCCAGCAGCTCAGCCATGCACGGCGGCGCTGATGATGAGGGCCACCGACAGCATGAAGGCGGCGCCCAGAATGGCCAGGGCCGTGTTCTGGTCTTCCAGGATTTCCTTGCGCAGCGTGCCCGGCGTCAGCTTGTCGAAGAGGAAAAAGCTGACCACCAAAATGGCAATGCCCACCACGGAATAAACGACGGACGCCAGCAACGGATGGTATTGGAGCAGGTTCATAACCAAGGCGTTATTTGTGGAAATACAGGCCGTGGCCCCCCGAGCCGTGGCCGCCGCGGGTGCCCGGGGCCCCCAGGGTTTCGGTGCTTTCGTTGTCGTCGCCGAGCAGGCGCGTGCCGGTGGCCGTGCCCCAGGCAAACCAGCCCAGCGCCAGCAGCACCAGCAGCGCGTAGTAGCGCACGGGGCGCAGGGAGGTGAAAAATTTGAGCAAAGCGGGGCGGGTGTAAAGACTAAAAAGAAGTTTTTGGCAATGCTCAGCTATCGGTCTTCGGCGCGTAGTCGCTTTCGCTCCAGCGGCGGGCATTGTAGTTGATGCTGCGCCAGAGCTGAAAGGCCGGAAATGCGAGTATTAGGAGCAGCACCAGCAAGAAATTGGACCACAGCGGCGGGTCGGCCGTTACGGTCACCGCAATATCGGGGGCGGCGGGGCCGGCTTCGCTGAACGGGTAGAAGTTGAGGTGGTAGTCCCCCGCCGGCACCCGCGAGAGCACGGCGTCGGCGTCGCGGCTGCCTTCCCGCCAGCTTTCGCCGCCTTCCACGCCGCTGTAGAATTCAATGTTTTTGGTGAACTCAAACCCCTGGCCGGTTCGCTCGTTCACCAGGCTCACGGGCAGTTCCAGCCACTGGTTGTTGAGCGTAGTGGTGAGGGCCACTTCCAGGGGGGCCTGGTGGTCGAGGGCGAACGACGGCGACACCAGCACCTTGCCCGTGCCGGGCGCGCTGGCCGGGTCGGCCACCACGTGCAATTCGGTAGCCAGCAGCACTTTGCTAGAATCCTTCAGTACCCACTGCGTAATGGCTAACAAACACAGCGCCAGCAGTGTAACCGTGCGCAGGCCGGCCCACACGGCGTCGATGGGGTCGGGCTGCACCGCGCCCACGCCTTCGCGGCGCGGCAGCGCATCGGGGTTCAGGCCAAAGGCAGTGGCTACGGCGGCGGGCTCCACGTGCTCGGCGCGGTACCAGTTGTTGCCGGTCTTGCTTTTCTCCTGCACTAGCATGATGGGTGGGCAGATGAATTCATTCAACTGCGTCTGGTCGTCGCCCTCAATGTCCCAGTCAAATTCACCTTCGGCAAAGCAGATCCGCGCCTGGTAGCGGTTGTAAAGTTTGTACTGCGCGTCGGGCTGCGACACGTAGGCGTGCCGGGTATGGGCGGCTTGCACGTCGTAGTTGCGCTTCGCGGGCTGAATCACCATCCAGTGCCCGTGGTACTGCGCGAGCTGCACGTAGTCGCCGGTGGCGGGCCGAAACAGCTGGTACTCCGTCCATTCATAGCGCGGGTTTTTGGCCTCAGCGCGGCGCACGTAGCCCACCACCCGGCAGGCGTGCCCGGCCAGCACGCCCGGCGTGCCCACGGGCAGCACGTCCAGGTCCGCGGGCACTTTTCTGTACTTGCCAAACACTTGCGGGGGCCCCTCGCCGCGGTACTGGAAGTAGCTGTGGCAGTGGGGGCACGCGTAGTATTCGCTGCCCTCCGCGTCGTAGTAGGTAATGGCCTGCTGGCACTCGGGGCACGCGAGCTGGGCCGAGGGCGCGGCGCCGAGGGCGGTGGGCGCGTTCATCGGCACACTTCCGTTTTGGCCTGCTCGGTGCCTTCGAAAAAGGCCAGCGTGGCCGCGTAAATCCCGCGCACCGTGGCCGAATTGTCGCGCCGGAAGTTCGACAAAAACACGTCGAACGTGGCCAGGCCGTGCTCAGGCCAAGTGTGCAAGCTCAAGTGCGATTCGGTGAGGGCCAGCACGGCCGTGAAGCCCCCGTCGGCCGGGAAGGCGTGGTAGGTTTCGCCCACTTTTTCCAGCCCGAAACGCCGGATTTGCTCGTCGAAGAACGTGCGGCAGGCGGCCGCGTCGCGCAGGGCAGGCGCAGGGGCCCCAAAAGTGGCCAAAATGTGCAGGCCGGGCAGGTAAGCGGGCATGAGCAGAGAAAAGCGGGGTTGCGGCCCGCAAGATAACGGCGGCCGCAGTGCTTTGTGCAAGCACCATTTGGTAATGCGCCACGGCTTCCCCTATCTTTAGCCCATTCCACGTTTATATTACATTTTTCCTTCCTTATTTATGATATCGTTAATGATTAATCAAGAAATATTATCATTTAATAACACCGCAGGTCAGGTCTATTACCACCCCGCGGGCCATGTGCGCCTGGCGTGGAACCCCGGCCGTGTGCCGCTCGACGTGGTGCAGTTGTACTACGAAAAAGCGCTGGGCGTGCTGCTCACCACCGGGGCCCGCAAAATTCTGTCCGACCACGGGCAGCGCGCCCCGTTGCAGCCCGCGGCCCAGCAGTGGCTCACCCAAAACTGGATTCCGCGGGCCATGGGACAGGCCCGCACCTACCACTGCGCTATCGTGGAAGGGGCCGACCCGGTGCACCGCCTCTCCACCGAATCGGTAGTGACGACGGCCCCCAAAGATTTTGTATTTAAGCGGTTTCCCGGCCTAACGGCGGCTGAAGCGTGGCTGGTAAGCGTGGCGCTTTAGGCACTGCTACCCGGCCACGCTCGCCGGGCGGCCGCTGCTGTTGCGCAGCAACGGCCGGCGCCGCAGGGCGGCCCCGTCGGCGGCGGGCTTCTCGGTGGCTTCTTCGTCGCCGAGCAGCAGGCCCCAGGGCCGGAGCGACTCGATGCGGTCGAAAATAATTTTCAGGATGGCAATGACCGGCAGGGCCAGGAACATGCCCGCCACGCCGCCCACGGCGTTGCCCACCAGCACCCCCACGATGGCCACCAAGGCGTTGACCTTGATTTTGGAAGCCACGATGCGCGGGATGAGGAAGTGATTGTCAATGAATTGAATAACCACGTACACCGCCACCACGCCCGCTGGGTAGCCCAGGCCGTCCTTCGTAACGAAGGCCATGAGCACCGGTAGCGCAATGGCCGCCAGCCCGCCCACGTACGGGATGAAGTTGAGCAGGGCCCCCAGCACGCCCAGCAGCAATGCGTACGGAATGCCCAGCGCCAGCAGGGCCCCCACGTTGAGCACGGCCACGATGCTGCCCTCGATGAGCAGGCCAATCATGTAGCTCTGGATGGCGGCCTTGCTCTCGTGCAGCACCTCGGCTACGCCATTGCCCGGCTTGCGCCCCGAAAACACCTGAGTGAGGAAAGTTACCAGCCGTTTTTGGTACAGAAACAGTAAAAAAATGTACACTGGCAGCAGCGTGGCCACCACCAGCAGGCCCGACACGGCCGTGAGCGTACCTCCGGCCAGGCCCGCTGCCCGGCTGCCCGCCTCGTTGAGGTAGCCCATCAGCTTCTGGTTGGTGATGCCGAAGCGGGTGTTTAGCCATTGCTCCACTGTTTGAGCCGTGTGAAACAATTTTGCTTTAAACATTGGCAGCTGACTCGATAATTGCATGGCCTCCAAATAGATAAAATAGAGCAAGGCCAGCAGGGCCGCCACGCCCAGCACCACCGTGAGGGCAATGGCCAGCAGCGGCGGCACCTTGCGCCGCAACAGCCACTGTTCGATGGGGTGCAGCATGATGGCGAAAATGGCCGCGAAAAAAATCGGAAAAATAAGGTCCGAGGCGATGTGCAGCGTAAACACCACCAGGGCCAGGCCCAACAGCACCAGCGGCGCCTTCACGTAGAGCGGAAATTGCAGTTCTTTTTGGTCGTCGGGCATGGCGCGGAAAAAACCGGTGGGTGATGCGCGCGTCTACGGCTACTGGCAAAAAGGGTCTGGAAGTAGACATTTTATGAAGAAAAACTGCTTGCTCAGGGCCCTGGCGCGGGCGCGGGCGCG
Source organism: Janthinobacterium lividum (assembly GCA_050954665.1). Taxonomy (GTDB): domain Bacteria; phylum Bacteroidota; class Bacteroidia; order Cytophagales; family Hymenobacteraceae; genus Hymenobacter. The sequence goes on along the minus strand of JBPBPC010000037.1, from coordinate 74,857 downwards.
GTCGGCAGCGCCCGCGCCCGGGCTGCCACTGCCTAAATTTGGCAGCGCCTGGGGCCCCGGGGCCCCAGGCGCTGTTTTGCTTTTTTTCGCCCCGTCGGGCCCTTCTACATGACGGCTATCATCCATTCTGAGACCGTCTTACCTGATCTGCCTTCGGCTTCAGGAGTGGAAATTGTGGGCCCCACGGCCTACGTCATCGCCGACGATGCTCCGTTTCTCTACGCCCTCGATGCCGCCACGCTGGCTCCCACGGGCCAGGTGCAGCTTTTCGACCCCGCGGCCGTGGTGGCCGGCCGCTGGCCCAAGGCCACCAAGCCCGACCTAGAGGCCCTAACGGCCTGCACCTGGCCTGGGCGCGGCGCGGGGCTGCTGCTGCTGGGCTCCGGCAGCACCCCGCAGCGGCGGCGGGGCTGCTGGGTGCCGCTGCTGCCCACGCCCGGCGCTGCCCTGGCGCAGCAACCCCAAGCCCTCGACCTAGCCGCCCTCTACGCCGCCATCCAGGCTGCCCTGCCGGCCGGCGCGCTTCTTAACATTGAGGCCGCCGCGGCCACCGGCACCGAGCTGCTGCTGTTGCAGCGTGGAGTGGGGGCGGAGGGGCCGGCCGTGGTACTGCGCCTGCCGCTGGCCGCCGCGCTGGCCCACCTGGCCGGGCAAGGGCCCCCACCGCGCCCCGCCGCGCAGGCGTTCAGGCTGCCGGTGGTGGAGGGTAGCCCGGCGGGGTTTTCCGGCGCCACGTTTGCCGACGGCCGCTTGTGGGTGGCGGCATCGGTGGAGAACACCGCAGACCCTGTGCTCGACGGCGAAGTGCTGGGCTCGTTTGTGGGCGTGCTCGACTTAGCTGCGGGCACGGCCGATTTTGCCCGCCTGGCCTGGGCCGATGGCCGCGCCTACCGGGGCAAAGTGGAAGGCCTGGCCCTGCGACCGCGCCGGCCTGGCGCCCCCCAAGAACTGCTGCTCGTCACCGACGACGACCAAGGCGGCAGCACAGCTTTGGCGGCAACGGTGGGATGAACAATGGGGCCCCGCGCAGAGCTTGACCATTGTGCGTTACAAACCAAAAAGGCGGCGCTTTGATAAACGCCGGTACTGCACTTTTCTAAGGATGCTTATAGCTTGTCAGTGCGCAGTATCTTCAGTCATTATTGCTCCGCCTAACTCTTGACAGTTGAGTTATTACTGTCTGGAGTACATAGGATCTAAGAAAGATTAAAAATAAAAAAACCTCGAAGCAATAATTTGAACAAAACGAGAAGCAAAAAACTTTACGAGGAAGAGTAAATATCTATAAGTTTTTTAAGATCGGCAATAGTGGGCGCGCGTCATGCCTTGGTATTCGCTCAGGCCCTGGTGTGGCGGTGAGGCCTACGTCATTCGCACAACATTGTGGGTGATTAACAATCATTAAAACAAAGACTTACGTCGATCATCAGCAGTGATTTCCAAGGAATTATTTGCTGGTCGTGTAATGTTTTCGACAAAATCCCGTGGGGTGTGGACAGGGACCTGCACGGAGGCATCCGCGTTTTGGGTGCGTTGGGGCCCCTTGGGTGTCCAAACTGGGGGAGCCCAGGGGGCGTGAAATTGGGGTGAAGGCCGCATATTGCGGTGGGCGCCGCGCGCTGAAACCCACGACCTGTTGACTTGCTCTGATGAAAATCCTGTTGATTTTCCTGCTGTGCAGCGCCCTCATCAGCTACTACATTTATTGGTGCGAATGGGCCCCCGTGCCGCCCCTGGTGGCCAAGCGCGTAGCCGAAAAGCCCACTCCGGTGGTCAACGCGGGCCCCCACAACCTCGATAACCCGCGCCACTACTTGGTGGCCGACGACGGCAGCTACGCCGAGGTGGGCCCCACCGCGTTTGCCCGCGCCAGAATCGGCGAGCCGTACGCGTCGCGGGAGTGGCGGGGCGGGGCGGCGCCCAGCTAAGCATCTCCCGCCGGTGCGGCCCGCTAGGCCGTGGCCGGGGGCACCGGCGCGGTTCCCGGGGCGGGGAAGCAGTGGCCGTGCGCCGCTGCTGGAAATATTGCCGGATGTCGTCCCCTTTCAGGCCGCGCCACGAGCGCGTGGAATGGATAATCTTCTTGTTGGCCCGAACTAAGGCCTCCGGAGCGGCCGGCAGCCCCACCCACCCCACCCCGAACGGGAGGTCGCCGCTTGCCAAGTCGCCTAGCTTGGGGCCGGCTGCCGCCATCAGCGTGCTGAAGAAATGGTCTTCTTCCATCCGGTACGCGTTGCGCACGCCCGGCAGCGGCAGCAGGCCCTGGTCGCGCAAGGCTTCCAGCCCGCGTCAGCTGAAGATGTATGCGCCGCCAAACACCAAATCGGCCAGTTCGTAGCCGTTGCACAGCGCTTGAAACAAGCGCGTGCGGATGCGCCAGTTCACCAGCGGCTGCCGCAGCACGCGGCGCGTCAGGAGCTTGGCGATGCTGGTGTACACGTCGCGCGCCGCTTCGTTGTTCCACACGTTGCCAAACTCGTCGGGCGAGGCCAGGCCCCGCACGTACCGGCCGGCCAAGCCCACGGACGGGTCGCGCCGTAACAAATTCAAGGCGGCCAGCCCGGGGCCGTGCCCGATGATGAGGGCATCGGTGTCGAGCCGCAGCAAGGCTTTAAATTCAAACGTGTCGAGGGCATACCGGTAGGTGTAGCACAGCGATTCGTACAAGCCCAAGCCCTTGCCGTAGTTCTCGCGGGCGGGCAGCACCACGGCCTCTGGAAACCGCGCCGCAATGGCGTGTTCCATGGCCGGGTCGTGCGAATCGTTGGGCACCAAGATTTGGTACGAGCTATGCACGTAGTATCCGATGCTTTCGAGTGTGTCCAGCACAAACTACAGGCGGCATTTGGGGCCAACTGGCACAACAACAACAAGGTCCACAGCGCGCTTTGTGAGTGATGAATCAAGTATTTAACAACGCATAGTATTTATTTAACGACGAATATGATTATTGCGTTTAGCATAGCGTTGAGCTTAAATTATTTAACACCTGATGGTTGTGTGCATTATTTGTCTTAATGACGAGCTAATCCCACGGCTTTGCTTAAATAGAAAGTCGCCTAAGGCTCTCAATGGCCTATCGGGGCGGCATTGCCAGTTCCTGGATTGTTAGCCTTGCGTCGCTCTGCTTGTAGGGGCTTGTCGTGAGGGTTGCTGGCGGTCGGGCCGTGCACCCTGGCGCGGAGGCGGCAGGGCAGCGCCTCGCTGGGCTGAAAAGCTAGCAAGTACTTGATGATCAAGAAATTTGCCCACGAAGCGCTAAAAACCTAGTGCGTTACGCTACTGCAATGCCTTGTGGGAAAATCTAATCCAATAGCTTTGCTCGCAGCGGCCAGAGCCGCAGATTATCTGCTTTTTGCTCGCCATGGCCCCGACTTCCGCTTCGCTCTTGCCTCCCGACGACGCCGAACGCCTGCGCACTTTGCAACACTACGACATTTTGCACACGCTGCACGAGGCAGTATTTGACGAGTTTGTGGCCCTGACGGCGCGCGTCTTCAGCCTGCCCATCTCACTTATTGCCCTCGTTGACGAAGACGAGGTGTACTACCATGCCAGCCACGGCTTGCCGGGCTTGGCCCAGCAACCGCGCGCCGAAGCCCTGTGCTCGATGGTGGTGCGGGACAACAAAGCCGTGGTGCTCGCCGACCTTACCCAGGACGATGCCCTGCGCCTAACGGCCGCGGCCGATGCGGCGGCCCGGGCCAAGGGCCTGCGGTTTTATGCGGGGGCCCCGCTGCGCATGCCCGACCAGCGCAACATCGGTACGCTGTGCGTGGTGGACCGCGCCCCCCGTACCTTCAGCGCCGACGAGCAGCAAGTGCTCGACCAGCTGGCCCAGCTGGTGGGCCAAACCATTGCCGTGCGCCACTACTGCCTCACCAGCGCTGGGCTAGGCGAGCCGCGGTGGCGGGCCGTGCGCAGCCAAGTGGTGGAAGAGCTTGCCGCCCTGGGGGCCCTGGTGCGCTACCTCATCACCCGCTACAGCGCGCAAATTCCCGTGCCCGAAGCTGTGCTCGACCCCGTAGCGCGGCGCCTGAACGACTTGCGCCACGTGCTGGCCGAGTACCAGCAATAGCCGCTCGCGCCACGATAAATCCCGCCTCACACTGAATACAAAAGCCGGACCCCACGGGGCCCGGCTTTTTCGTAACCATTTGGCAAGGGCTGCGCGGTTTATTGCTTCACCAGCTTGAGGCTCTGCACGGTGCCGCCGGTGGTGAGGCGGGCCAGGTAAAGGCCCGGGGCCTGCCACTCGGTGCGCACCAGCTCGCCGGCCGCGGCTTGTCCGGCGGCCAGGTGCTGCACTAGGCGGCCAGTGCCATCGTATGCATTGATCTGGTAATAAGCGACCTTGTGTTAAAAAAAGCGAGCGTGGTAGCACCCGTGAAGGGGTTGGGGTAGCTGCTCACCGCTTGCGCCACGGCGGGGGCGGCCAGGGCCTTGGCCTGGGGGCCCCGGCGGGCCAGGGCAGCGGCGGCCCCAGCGGCCCCGGCTGGTTCCTGGCCGTACACGAGTCGGTCCTTTTGATACACGGTCATGTGGTCATTGGCGGCAAATTCGAGGCTGAACGGCAGGAAGGAGAAGTCGTTGGCTTGGGCGAAGAACGACCAATCGTCCTTGTTGAGGCAATACTGCACGTTGCCGGTGGTGCTGCGCGGCGCGCGGCTGCCCAGGGCCGGGTTGAACCGGATTTCGGCGTACGTCTCGGTGCCGGCTTGGCCGAAGGTGACGTTCACATTATTGCTGCCCAGCACCGCGTAGTCGAGGGAAGAGTGCAGGGACGAGGCGCCCTCGGGTCTGAACCAGTAGCGCACCGCCAGCGGCGCGGGCCCCAGGATAGTTATAAAAGCCGGTCGACTCTTCTTCCTCCTGGGCATTGCACAGGTAGCCCAGCGCCTTGTTGTGTGGTTGCTGGCGCGCTGGGCCAGGCCCTTCGTTGTACCGCCCACCAAGTGCGTGGCCAGCGCCAGCACTTGTGGGTAGTGGGGCGGCCGGGCCGCCGCGGGCAGCGCGGCCAGGCACTCGCCCCGGGCCTCGTCGAAGAGCAGTTCCGGCCAGCTCAGCGCCAAGCTCCGGGGCCACACCTCGGCGCCTACGATGACTTGCAGCAGGATGGGGCAGGTGCCGTCGCGGCGTGCCGGGCACCGCAATTTGATTTCAGTAGAAAAATTTACTGATAAATGATTGCTAAAAAGCACACGCCAAAAAGCCGAAAAACGGCCCTCCCAGGTTGCTGGAAAGGTCGTTTTTCGGCTGGTTTGCCCCGTTAGGAGCGCAAAAGAAGTTGCCTAGTACCCGGAGCCGGAGTCGAACCGGCACACCTTGCGGTATTGGTGTTTGAGACCAACGCGTCTACCGGTTCCGCCATCCGGGCAGGATGAACTTTGCAGAACAATTCCGCTCTGCCGGTATCAGGAGCGGGCCGCAAAGGTAGCCACTTGCCGCTGGATGCGCAACAGGTAGCGCTTCTTTAAGTAGTAAGTGAGCACCTGGCGCAGGGCGGCGGGGCGGTGGTCGGCGGGAAGCTGCTCGTAGCCAGCCAGTACGGGTTCTATCCCAGCGTCGAGGGTGTCGGCCAGGGCCTGGGCTTCGGCGGCTACGGGCCCCACGGCAGCGGGGTTGGGGTCTAACTCCAGCTCCATCAGCTGCTCGTTGAGGTCCATCACGTCCATCAAAAAATCGGGCGGGAGCTGTTCCGACTGGCCTTCCACCAGCAGGCCGTGGTGGCGCAGCAGGTAGGCCATGCGCTGGTCGGCGTCGGCCAAGGTGCGGTAGGCGTCGGTGTTGAGCGTGGCTTGGCGCAGCATTTCGGCCTGGTTGTCGGGGGCCGAAGTGGCGTGGAAATCGGGGTGGGTTTCGCGGCTTTTGGCGTAGTAGAGGCGCTTGAGGGCGGCCTCGTCGGGCCGGAACGACTCGGGCAAGCCATAGAAGGCAAAGTAGTCGGCAGGGGCGGGGGCAGCGTCGGGCATGGGTGAAGGTAAGCCGGCGCAAGGCCGGGCGGTGGGCCCCTGCTTACCACCAAAGCCGCCCGATGGTTTTGCCCGGTTTGGCGGCACAACGGTGGGCTCCGGCGAAAACGGCCCTGCGGAATTGGCCAGCGGCAGGGTTTTTTCGTTAAGAACGGAATACTTTCTGTTTATGATTCTTAACATCTTACCGTTCGTTCGTTGGGCGCGCCGCGCTGCTACGTTGGGGCCCCTGTTGGGCCTGGCCGTGGCCTGCGGCGGCAAAAAAGAAGCGGCCGACGGCGGGGCCGCGGGCGGCAAGGGCCCCGGCGGCAAAGACGGCGGCCCGCCTAAAATCCTGCCCTACGCCGTGGTGCAGGTGCAGCCGCGCACCACCGTGCTCTACAACGACTTCCCGGCCACCATCCAGGGCCAGCAAAACGTAGAAATTCGGCCCAAGGTGGACGGCTTCGTAGAAGCCATTTACGTGGACGAGGGGGCCCCGGTAAAGAAGGGGCAGCCGCTGTTTCACATCAGCGCGCCGCAGTACGAAGAGGCCGTGCGCACGGCCCAGGCCGGCATTCAAACGGCCGTGGCCAACGTGAACTCGGCCCGCATGGGCGTGGAGAAGCTGCGCCCGCTGGTGAGCAAGGACATCATCAGCCCGTATGCGCTGCAGGAGGCGCAGTACACGCTGCAAGGGCAGGAGGCCGCCCTGGCCCAAGCCCGGGCCACGCTGGCCAACGCCCGCACCAACGTGGGCTACACCCGCATCCTGAGCCCGGTGAACGGCGTGGTGGGCACCATCCCCAACAAAATCGGCAGCCTCATCAGCACCACGTCCACCGACCCGCTCACCACCGTCACGGGCATCGCTAACATTTACGCCTACTTCTCGCTGAACGAAAAAAGGCTGCTCAACTTCACCCGCGACATTCCCGGCGCGACGCTGCAAGCCAAGTTGGCTAGCCTACCCGACGTGCAGCTGCTCTTGGCCGACGGCACCCTTTACAAGCAAACCGGCCGGGTGGAAACCGCCATTGGCCAAATCAACACCGCCACGGGCTCCAGCGGCTTCCGGGCTTCGTTCAGCAACCCGCAGGGCCTGTTGCGCAACGGCAGCAGCGGCACCATCCGTTCGCCGCGCACCGTGAAGGACGCGCTGCTGGTGCCGCAAAGCGCCACGTACGAGCTGCAAGGCAAGCAGTTCCTCTACACGGTGGGCCCCGGTAACAAGGTGCACAACACCCAAATTACGGTGCAGCCCACGCCCGACGGCCAGTTCTTCGTGGTGCAGTCGGGCCTGAAAGAAGGCCAAACCGTGGTGCTCGAAGGCGTGAACGGCCTCAAAGACAACGGCCAGATCAAGCCCCGCCCGGTGCGGGCCGACAGCGTATTTGCCGCCGTGCTGGGGGGCGCGGCGGGCAGTGAGAACAAATGATTAGCGCTTGATAGTTAAAAGACTATGCTAAAAGTATTCATCGAGCGGCCGGTTTTGTCCACGGTCATTTCCGTGCTCATCGTGCTGCTTGGGCTGCTGGGCCTCTACGCGCTGCCCATTGCCCAGTACCCCGACATTTCGCCGCCCACGGTGCAGGTGTCGGCCTCGTACAGCGGGGCCAGCGCCGACGTGGTGCAGAAAAGCGTGGTTGTGCCGCTCGAAGAACAAATCAACGGCGTGGAGGGCATGACCTACATGACGTCGACGGCCACCAACCAGGGCGGGGCCACCATCAACGTGTACTTCAAGGTGGGCACCAACGGCGACCAGGCCGCCGTGAACGTGCAGAACCGCGTGGCCAGCGCCACCAGCGTGCTGCCGCAGGAGGTGACGCAGGCCGGCGTGCAGGTACGCAAGCGCCAGACCAGCAACCTGATAACGGCCGCTATTTACAGCGACAACCCGGCCTACGACCAGACGTTTCTTCAGAACTACGCCGAAATCAACATCATCCCGCAGCTCAAGCGGGTGAGCGGTGTGGGCGATGCCGCCGCTTCGGGCCAGCGCACCTACTCGATGCGCATCTGGCTGAAGCCCGACGTGATGGCCAACTACGGCCTCACGCCGGCCGACGTCACCACCGCCCTCAACCAGCAGAGCCTGGAGGCGGCCCCCGGCAAGTTCGGCGAAAACGGCGACCAGTCGTTTCAGTACGTCATCCGCTACACCGGCAAGCTGCAATCGCCCGAGCAGTTTGGCAACATCATCCTGCGCGACCAGGCCCAGGGCCAGCTGCTGCTGCTCAAAGACGTGGCTCGCGTTGAACTGGGGGCCCAGGACTACAGCACCCGCACCACCGTGAACGGCAAGCCCTCGGTGAGCGTGTCGGTGAACCAGGTGGCGGGCTCCAACGCCTCGCAGGTCATCAAAGACTCCAAGGCAGCCCTGGCGCTGGCGGCCCAGGATTTTCCAGCCGGCGTGCACTACACGCTGTTCGTCGACATCAACAAGTTCCTGGACGCCAGCATCGACAAGGTGATTCACACCCTGCTGGAGTGCTTCGCGCTGGTGTTTTTGGTGATTTTCCTGTTCCTCCAGGATTTTCGGTCCACCATCATCCACGGCGTGTCGGTGCCGGTGTCCATCCTCGGCACGTTCTTCTTCTTATACGCCTTCGGGTTCAGCATCAACCTGCTCACGCTCTTTGCGTTGGTGCTGGCCATCGGCATCGTGGTCGACGACGCCATCGTGGTGGTGGAGGCCGTGCACGCCAAGCTGGAGAGCGGCTACACTTCCTCGCGCAAAGCAGCCATCGACGCCATGGGCGAAATCTCGGGGGCCATCGTCAGCATCACGCTCGTGATGGCGGCGGTGTTCATCCCGGTCACGTTCATCAGCGGCTCCACGGGCGTGTTCTACAAGCAGTTCGGCATCACGCTGGCCGTGGCCATCCTCATCTCGGCCGTGAACGCCCTGACCCTGTGCCCCGCCCTGGCGGCCCTGTTCCTCAAGCCGCCGGCGCATCACGAGGAGCCTGCGGCGGGCGAGCAGCGCACTTACCTGCAGCGCTTCGGTGTGGCCTTCAACGCCGGCTACGACGCGCTGGTGGGCAAGTACACCGCCGGGGTGGGGTTCCTCACGGCGCGCAAGTGGCTGGCGCTGGTGCTGGTGGCGGCGTTCGGCGGGGGCCTGTACTTGCTGATGAAAACCACGCCGTCGAGCTTCGTGCCGAGCGAAGACATGGGCGTGGTGTTCGTCAACATCACTTTGCCGCCGGCCGCCTCGCTGGAGCGCAGCGCCGCCATTGCCAACGAGGTGGACAGCGTGGCGCGCACCGTGCCGGGCGTGGCCAACGCCCTGCGCACCGTGGGCCAAAACTCGCTGGCCGGCCAGGGCAGTTCCTACGCCCAGGAAGTGCTGGCGCTCAAAGATTGGAAAAACCGCCCGGGCATCACCAACGAGGACGTAATTGCGCAGTTGAAGAAGAAAACCGCCTACATCCGCGACGCCAAGTTGGTGTTTACTTCGCTGCCCACCATTTCAGGCTTCGGGCTGAACGGGGGCTTTGAGTTTCAGCTGCAAGACCGCGGGGCCCACAGCACCGACGAGTTTTACAAAGTGGCCCAAAGCTTTTTGGCGGCCTTGGGGCAGCGGCCCGAAATCCAGTACGCCACTACCTCTTTCAACCCCACCTTCCCGCAGTACCTGCTGACGGTGAACGCCGTGAAGTGCGCCGAGGCCGGCATCCCCGTCAGCAACGTGCTGGCCGTGATGCAGGGCTACTACGGCAGCCTCTACGCCTCCAACTTCAACGAGTTTGGCAAGCAGTACCGCGTCGTCGTGCAGGCCGATACGAACTACCGGGCCAACCTGGCCGGCCTGGGCCGGGTGCAGGTGCGCACGGGCTCCAGCGTGATGGCCCCCATCACCGAGTTCGTGAGCCTGACGCGCACCTACGGCCCCGAAAGCGTGGCCCGCTTCAACCTTTACAGCTCCATGGCCGTGCAGGGCGCGCCCAACGTGGGCTTTAGCACCGGCCAGGCCCTCGCGGCCATTGCCGCCACGGCTGCCGCCCACCTGCCGCCGGGCTACAGCTACGAGTTTTCGGGCCTGAGCCGCGAAGAAAGCAACAGCGGGGCCCAGGCCATCTACGTGTTTGCGCTGTGCCTCATTTTCGTGTACCTGCTGCTTAGCGCGCAGTACGAGAGCTACTTGCTGCCGTTCGCGGTGCTGTTGTCGCTGCCCGTGGGCCTCAGCGGAGTGTACGTGTTTGCCAAGCTGTTCGGCGTCGACAACAACATCTACCTCCAGATTTCGGTGATCATGCTCATCGGCTTGCTTTCCAAAAACGCTATCCTTATCGTGGAGTTTGCCGCCGAGCGCCGCCTCAAGGGCCTGAGCATTGCCGATGCCGCGCTGGAAGGCGCCAAGGCCCGCCTGCGGCCAATTTTGATGACCTCGTTTGCCTTCATCTTTGGGCTCATGCCGCTGCTGTTTGCCAGCGGCGCGGGAGCCAACGGCAACCGGTCCATTGGCGCGGGGGCCATCGGCGGCATGCTGTTCGGCACGCTGCTGGGCGTGTTCGTCATCCCGGTGCTGTACATGATTTTTGAGGGCTTGCAGGAGCGCATCAGTGGCCCGCCCAAGGAGCACCTGGAGCAGTTGCAGCGCGAGGAGGCCGAAGGGGCCCCAGCGGCGCCCGCGCCCGCCGTGCCGGAGCCCGTGGCGGGCTAGGGCCGGGCCCCCGGGACCTATTTGCTGTAATGGACGTATTATGCTAGCCGTGAAATTATTATTGCTAAAAAATGCCCACCGCTGGGGCCCCTGGCTGGCGCTGCCGTTGCTGGCCGCGTGCGGCGTGCTGCACCCCTACCAGGGGCCCGAGGCCGCCGCGCCCACCCTCTACCGGGGCGTGGCGGCCGGCGCCGACACGGCTACCATTGCCACGCTGCCCTGGCGCACGGTGTTTGCCGACGCCCAGTTGCAAAAGCTGCTTGAAGAAGGCTTGGCCCAAAACCTGGACCTGCGCATCGCCCTCACCCGCATTCAGCGCGCCGAGGCCAACCTGGCCCAGAGCCGCGCCGCATTTCTGCCCAGCCTCTCGGTACGGGGCACCGCCACCGAAGCCCGGTCGAACGGCACCACCGGCGTGGGCACCGTCACCGGCACGGGCACCGGGGGCACCACGGGCACCGGTATCGGTACTGGGACGGGAACTGGTACAGGCACGGGCACCGGAACTGGTACAGGCACGGGCACCGGAACTGGTACAGGCACGGGTACCGGAACTGGTACAGGGACCGGGACGGGTACAGGTACAGGTACCGGGACGGGTACTACTACCGACCCCAGCACCGTGGTTACCAGCCGGTTCAACCAGCAGTATTTGCTCACGCTTAGCTCGAGTTGGGAGGCCGACGTGTGGGGCAAGCTGCGCAGCAACAAGCGCAGCTATGTGGCCGCGCTGCTGCAAAGCGAAGCCTACCGCCGCACCGTGCAAACCCAATTGCTGGCCAACGTGGCCAACTACTACTACCTGCTGCTGGCCTACGACGAGCAGCTGGCCATCACCCGCCAAACGGTGCAAAACCGCATCAACGACGTAGAAGTAACCAAGCTGCTGAAAAACGCGGCCATCGTGACCGGTGCCGCCGTGGCCCAGAGCGAGGCCAACCGCTTCGCGGCCGAAGTCACGATTCCGGACTTGGAGCGCAACGTGCGCGAAACGGAAAACGCGCTGAGCATCTTGCTCAACAGGGCCCCGGGGCCCGTGGAGCGCAGCACCCTGGCCGCCCAAACCCAGCCCGCGCTGCTGCAAACCGGCGTGCCCGGCCAGCTGCTGCGCAACCGCCCCGACGTGCAGGAGGCCGAGGCCCTGTACCGCGCCTACTTCGAGCAGACCAACACGGCGCGGGCGTATTTCTACCCTTCGTTTACCATCACCGCCAACGGCGGCCTCACCAACACGACCATTAGCGACTTGTTTTCGCCCAGCGCTGTGTTCGGCACCCTGGTGGGCGGGGTGTTGCAACCCATTTTCAACCAAGGCATTAACCGGGCCCGGCTGCGCAACGCCCAGGGCCTGGAGGAAGAATACCGCCTCACTTATCAGCAAACCTTGCTGGGGGCCGGCCAGGAGGTGTCGAACGCGCTGTACGCCTACCAAACGGCTGGCCAGAAGGTGGCCATCCGCACCAACCAGCTGGTGGCGCTGCGCCGCGCCGTCGACTTCACCCAGGAACTGCTCAAGTACAGCTCGGCCACCTACACCGACGTGCTAACCTCGCAGCAAAGCCTGCTTGCCGCCCAGCTCAGCAGCGTCAACGACCGCCTCCAGCAGCTTCAGGCCACCACCGACCTCTACCACGCCCTGGGCGGCGGCTGGCGCTAGGGCCCCAGGAGGCCAGCGCCGGGGCCCGAAACTGCGACATCTGGGCAAAATAGAACGGGGCGTAACTAGCCTGCTGCGGCGCCGTAAGGGAGGAATAAACCTTCTCAATTCTCACCCTTGCGCATGAAACGCATTTTCTCGTACCCGGCCGCGCTGGCCACCGCTGGCTTGCTGCTGAGCGGCTGCAACAGCAAGCCCACCGAAACCACCACCGACAAAACCGCCGTGGTGCCCGGCGAAACCAACAAAGCCTCCGACAGCACCGCGACCGTGGCCGGCGCGCCCGGCGGCACCGGCGCCGCGAAGCCCACCGGCCCCAAGCCCGCCTGGGGCCCCACCATTGCCCCCGAAATGCAGGCCGTGATTGAGCAACTGATGAGCTTCAAGGCCCCGCCGCTCACTTCCCTCACGCCCCAGGCCGCCCGCAAGCAGCCCAGCGCCGCCGACGCGGCCATGAAGGAAATGAAAGTGGCCGGCATCCCCATGCCCCCCATGAACGTGGACACCGTGGGCAAAACCCTGGCGCCGGGCGTGAAGGCCCGCATCTACACGCCCAAGGCGGGCACCGCGCCGTTCCCCGTCATCGTGTACTACCACGGCGGCGGCTGGGTCATCGCCAACCTCGACACGTATAATGCGTCGGCCCAGGCCTTGGCCGAAAAAGTAGGTGCCGTGGTGGTGTCGGTGGCGTACCGCCAGGGCCCCGAGCACAAGTTTCCGGCGGCCCACGACGACAGCTTTGCCGCCTACCAATGGGTGCTGAAGAACGCCGCCAGCATCAAGGGCGACCCGGCCAAGGTGGCCGTGGTGGGCGAAAGCGCCGGTGGCAACCTCGCCGGGGCCGTCAGCCTGATGGCGCGCGACAAGAAAGTGGCCCTCCCCAAGTACCAGGTGCTGGTATACCCCATCGCCGGCTACGACCAAAACACGCCTTCGTACCTGAAGGCCACCGACTACGTGCCCCTGAACAAGGCCCTGATGGGCTGGTTTTTCAAGAACTACCTGCGCACGCCCGCCGACGGCAAAGACCCGCGCATCAACCTGGTGGCGGCCAACTTGAAAGGCTTGCCGCCCACCACCATCATCGGGGCGGAAATTGACCCGCTGATGAGCGAAGGCAAAACCCTGGCCGACAACCTGGAGAAAGCCGGCGTGAAGGTCGATTACAAGCTTTACCCCGGCACGACGCACGAATTTTTCGGCATGGCCGCCGTGGTGCCCCAGGCCAAAGACGCCCAGCAACTGGCCGTGGACGACCTGAAAAAAGCGTTCGGCAAGTAGGCCGCGCCGCTGCGTTTTCAACGAAACAGGGCCCCTGCCGTCGTCGGCGGGGGCCCTGTTGTGCGTTGGCCCAACCGCGCCGGGGCCCTACTCTGCCGCGAAGCGCACGTCCACCTGCGAGTCGAAGTGCTGGCCCAGCAGTTCGGCGGCGTTGCCCTCGCAAATGCCCAGGCACAAGCAGTTCTGGCTGTTGAACACGACGACGGCCTCGCCGGCGGGCCCGGCCGAGAAGTGCGGCTGCAACTCCTTCACCACCTCGCGCCCGAAGTGCACGCTGAACGGCCGGCCGTGCCCCACGGCCTCCACGGCGGTGCGCGAAATGTTGGTGATCAGGTTGCCGTAGTGGTCCACGTGCGCCACGTGGCCCGTGATGCGGTGGTCCTGCAGGCGCAGCTGGCGGTTGGTGCGCACGTACAGTTCGCTCGTTTGGGGCCCCAGGCTGGCCAGCGGCGCGCCCTGGGCCAGGGCCACGGCGGCGGGCAGCAGCACGTCGCGGGTGGGCGAGGCGGTGGCGGCGGCCGGCAGCGCCACCCACGCCTCAGGGGCCCCGTCGCAAAGCAGCGCCAGGATGCCATTGTCGGCCACCGCGAAGTAGTGGCCCTGGTACTGGGCCGCGTGCCACACCGGCTCGGGGCCCGCGCCGTGGTCGTTCACGCCCACCACGTGCACGGTGCCCAGGGGAAAGTCGCGAAACACGGCTTGGAGAACGTGCACGGCGTGCGCGGTGTTGAAGGGTTCGACGCCGTGGCTGAGGTCGACCACCGGCACACCGGGGGCCAGGCGCAGCAGCTGGGCCTTCAGCGCGGCCACGTAGTGGTCGCGGTAGCCAAAATCCGTCAGCAGCGTTATCAAGCCCATGCCCGCGTTCCGTAGTTTTTCGTAGTATTGTTGAGCCGCCCGCGCCGGGGCAAAAGTAGCCGGTTTGGGCGGATGCCCGGGCCGTTTTGCGCGGCCCGGGGCCCCCGTTTTCCCTCACTTCCTCACCTCCAAAAGATTGGTCGAAAAAGTCATCACCCTTGAAAACGTCTCCCTGGTGGATTTCCTCGGGGCCGACAACCAAAACATCCGCCAGCTGGCGGCCGCGTTTCCGGGCTCCAAAATCATCAGCCGCGGCAACGAAATCAAAATCCAGGGCCAGACGGTCGTCATCGCCCGCATCAACGACATCCTCAGCTCGCTCATCGAGCACTACCACCAGTACGGCATCGTCACGGACCGCGACGTGAACCTGTTCCTCTCCGCCACCAGCGAGGAGGCCGAGGGCCGCGTGCTGGCCGCCTCGCCCGACGTCATCCTGTTCGGGGCCAAGGGCGGCGTCATCAAAGCCAAAACCCCCAACCAGCAAAAGCTGGTGGACACGGTGATGAAGCACGACCTCACCTTCACGCTGGGCCCCGCCGGCACCGGCAAAACCTACATTTCGGTGGCGCTGGCCGTGCGGGCGCTGAAAAACAAGGAGGTCAAGAAGATCATCATCTCGCGCCCCGTGGTGGAGGCCGGCGAAAGCCTGGGCTTTTTGCCCGGCGACATGAAGGAGAAGGTGGACCCCTACCTGCGCCCGATCTACGACGCCCTGGAGGACATGATTCCGGCCGAAAAGCTGAAGTTTTACCAGGAAAACAAAATCATCGAAATCGCCCCGCTGGCCTACATGCGCGGCCGCACGCTCAACAACGCCTTCGTGTTGCTCGACGAGGCCCAGAACACCACGCCGAGCCAGATCAAGATGTTCCTGACCCGCATGGGCCCCACGGCCAAGGTGATGGTGAACGGCGACCGCAGCCAGATTGACCTGCCCACGCGCCAGAAATCGGGCCTGATGCAGGCCATGGACATCCTGAAAAACGTGCAGGGCATCGGCTACGTCGAGATGACCTCCGAAGACGTGGTGCGCCACCGCTTGGTGAAGGAAATCGTGGAAGCCTACGACAAGTACGACACCGACGAAATGAGCCGCCAGGCCAGCCAGGCCGGGGCCCCGCCCCGCCGCGACGAGCGCCACGAGCGCCGCCTGCGCGAGCAGCAGGAAGCCGGCGCCCCGGCCCCCGAAACCGAACTGCCCGTGAACCACGAGCAGGCGCTGTAGCCGGCCGGTTGGCGTTTTTTGGGTAATTTTTTGGAATATTCGCGGGGCCTCAGCTTTTCAGCTGGGGCCCCGTTTTCCGTTCATGGGTTTTCAGCCACTCCGTTACATGCCTGCTTCTGCCTACCGCGTCGCCGATTTGCGCGACCTCGATGCCGCCTTCACCATCCGCGAAAAAGTATTTGTGGAGGGCCAGGGCGTGCCCGCCGCCCTCGAAAACGACGAGCACGACCGCCGCGACGCCCGCCACTACCTGGCCCGCACCGCCGACGGCACGCCCGCCGGGGCCGCCCGCTGGCGCGAAACCGAAAACGGCGTGAAGCTGGAGCGCTTCGCCGTGCTCGAAGCGTTCCGCAACCAAGCCATCGGGGCCACGCTCCTGCACGCCGTGCTGGCCGACGTGCGCGCCGAGCTGCCCGACAAAGAAGTGTACCTGAACGCCCAGCTCCGCGCCGTGCCGTTTTATGAGCGCCACGGCTTCCGGGCGGAAGGCGAAATGTTCGAGGAAGCCGGCCTTCAGCACTACCGGATGGTGCTGGGGTAGGGGCCCCGGGGACTATCTTGGCGGCTGAATACTTGCCAAGCCGCCAATTTTAGCATGATTACCTGGGCCACGTTTCCCTTCCTGCGCTACACCCCCGCGCTGATTTTGGGCATCGTGGCCTACCTGGTGCTGGGCGAAAACTGGCCGACGCTGGGGCCGGGGGCCCTGGGCGTGGCCGCCGCCAGCGCGGCGCTGCTGGCCTGGGCCGTGCGCCGGCCCCACCCGGCCGCCACCGACGCGGCCGGGCTGCTCTCGCTGTTGGCCGTGGCCGGGCTGGGGGCCGCCCTGGCCCAACGCGCCACCGAGAGCCGCCGCCCCGACCACCTTGCCCAGCTGGGGCCCCGTGTAGAGGCCTATCGGGCCGTGGTGGACGACTACACCGTGGCGCGGCCCGCCACCTACGCCACCACGCTGCGGGCGCAAGCGGTGCGCGTGGCCGGCCGCTGGCGCACGGCCACCGGCGGCATCCGCGTGTCGGTGCCGCGCGCCGGGGGCGGGGCCCCGCCGCGCTACGGCGAGGTGTGGCTCGTGCGCGGCCACCCCGACGCCAGCAAGGGGCCCCTCAACCCCAGCGAGTTTGACTACCGCCGCTATTTGGCGTTTCACCAAGTGTATCACCAGCAATTTATTCACCCTGACCAGTACCGGGTGTTGGGAATAGCGCCGCCCAACTACCTGGTGGCCATTAGTATGCGGGCCGCCAAACAGCTCGACGGCGTGTTCAAGCACTACCTGAAGGAGAAGCGGGAGTACGCGCTAGCCTCGGCGCTGGTGCTGGGCATCAAAGACGACGTGGACGCGGAAACCAAGCAGGCCTACGCTGCCACCGGCACCACGCACATCATGGCCGTGTCGGGGCTGCAAGTGGGGCTGCTGTTTGCGGCCCTCACGTGGGTTTTGCGGCTCGGCTTCGGGCGGGTGCGCGGGTTCCGGTACTGGTCGGCGGGGGTGGGGCTGGCCATCATTTGGGCCTATGCGTTCCTGACGGGCCTTTCGCCGTCGGTGCTGCGGGCGGCGGTGATGTTTTCGTTCGTGATTGTGGGCCGCGCCGCCGGCCGGCAGGAGGGCATCGTGAACACGCTGGCCGTGGCTGCCTTCTGCCTACTGCTCTACGACCCGTTTTTAGTGGCCGACGTGGGCTTTCAGCTCTCGTTTCTGGCCGTGCTGAGCATCGTGTACTTGCAGCCGCGCATCGCCCGCTGGGTCAACGCCAAGGCGTATTTTGCTGGCCGCCAGCGCCCTTGGCAACCCAAGGCCGGGCAGGCCGCCTGGCGCGGCGCCGGCTGGGCCGCCGATGCCGTGTGGCAAGCCACGGCCCTGAGCCTGGCCGCGCAGGTGGCCACGTTTCCGCTGGGGCTGTACTACTTCCACCAGTTCCCGCTCAGCTTCCTGTTTTCCAACCTGGTAGCCGTGCCCATTTCCAGCGGCGCCGTGTACGTGGGCTTGGTCTTGCTGGGGCTTAAGGGCGTGCTGGCGCTGCTGGGACCCGTGCTGCCCGCCGCTGCCAACGCCGCCCTTGACTTGCTGCCGCAAGCCCTGGCCGGGGTATTTGAGCGGATGATTTGGGCCTTCAACGAGTACATCGGCTGGATTGGCCGGGTCTTGCCGGGGGCCCTGGTGCGCGAAATCCACGTCACGGCCGGGCAAACGGTGCTCGTGTTCGGGCTGTTGGGCGCGTGGCTGGTGTGGCAGCGCACGCGCCGGCTGGCGTGGCTGGGGGCCGCGGCCAGCGTGGCGGTGGCCCTGGCCGGTAGCCGCGTGGCCGAAGCCCGCGCCGGGGCCCCGCTCGAAGAGTTCATTGTGTACAGCGTTCCGCGCCGTTCGGTGGTGGGCTTCTGGCAAGGAGCCACGGCCGAGTTTGTGGCCGCCGACTCGCTGCCGCTCTCCGAAACCGAGCGCACCTACCGCCTGCTGCCCGGCCTTATCCAGCGCGGCGCCCGGGCCCCGGCGTGCCGCGTGGGCTGGCGCGGGGCCGCCGTGCCCACGCGCCGCCTCGCCGATGCCGACAGCGCCAACCCCAAGTTCTACTTGAAAACCAGTCCCGTGGTGCTGGCCCACTGGCGCGGCCTGCGCCTGGGCTTCGTCAGCGGCCGCTTGGCCCCGGCGGCCCGCCCCACGCCGCTCGACGTGCTGGTGCTGCGCCGCAACGCCCGCGTGACGCCCGGGGCCCTGGCGGCCGCCTTCGGCCCCCAAGCGCAGGTGGTGTTCGATTCGTCGTGCAAAAGCTGGTACGTAGCCCGCCACGATTCAGCCCTGCGCGCCCAGGGCTTCCGCACCTGGGACGTAGCGGCCCAAGGCGCCTTCCGGCTGCGCCCACCGAGCGCTGAAGCCCACCGCCGGTTACCGGTCCCGGAGTCGGGTAACGGGCGGGTGCAGCACTAATTCGGACGAGTGAAGGGCTGAGCCGGGCGACTTACACCGACCACTCGCCGGTTTTTTGCGTTACTTACCTACCGGGACGCCACCGTTGAGTGGCCATCCGAATTCTTTCCCCGGTGCCCGTTGGCCCGCTCCACGCTTCATTCGCTCGCTCATGGACCACCTGCTTACGCCCGAACTCGAAGCCCTGCGCTACCTCACCTACGACTGCGAGGACCGCATTGCCTACATCACCCTCAACCGCCCCGAGAAACGCAACGCCCTGAACGCCGACGTGGTAGCCGAGCTAAAGCACGCCTTTGAGCACGCCGAAAACGACGAAGCCTGCAAAGTGGTGGTGCTGCGTGCGGCTGGTGAGGTGTTCTGCGCCGGGGCCGACTTGGCCTACATCCAGGAGCTGCAAGGCTTCGGCTACACCGACAACCTGGAAGACAGCACGCACCTCATGCAGCTGTTCCACCAGATTTATACCCTCAAGAAAGTCGTCATTGGGCAGGTGCAGGGGCACGCCATTGCCGGCGGCTGCGGCCTGGCCGCCATCTGCGACATCACGTTTGCTGTGCCCGAGGCCAAGTTTGGTTACACCGAAGTTAAGATAGGCTTTTTGCCGGCCATCGTGAGCGTGTTTCTGCTGCGTAAAATAGGGGAGGCCCGCACCAAGCAGCTGCTGCTGAGCGGCGAGGTGGTATCGGCCCAAACGGCCCTCGACCTCGGCCTCGTCAACTTCCTGGCCCCCGCCGATGCCCTGGCCGACGCCGTGCGCACCTACGCCCAGCGCCTGTGCCGCGAAAACTCGGGCCAGAGCATGGAAGTGACCAAAGAAATGCTGGCTGCCTTGCCCGAAATGGCCCTTGAAGAAGCCCTGCGCTACGCCGCCCAGCGCAACGCCGAGCTGCGTGGCTCCGACGATTGCCGCCGCGGCATCGGCGCTTTTTTGAATAAAGAAAAAATCAACTGGTAGGGCCCCCGCGGCCCGTCCTAAAACCAACCGCCGCTTTGCTTGGTTAGCCCCGTATGCCCGCTTTGCTCGCCGCCGCCATCACCCTTGCCACCTTTGCCTTCATGGAGTTCTGGGCGTGGTTTATGCACAAGTTTGTGCAGCACGGTCCTCTATGGGTATTGCACCGCTCGCACCACGTGCGCCACCCGCACCCGGTCGAGCGCAACGACTTATTTTTCGTGATTTACGGGGCCCTGTCAGCGGCGCTGTTCATCACCGGTGGCAACGGCAGCCACTGGTGGTTTTGGGTGGGCGTGGGCATCGCGGCCTACGGTGCCGTGTACTTTTTTGTGCACGATGTGCTGATTCATGGTCGCTTGCGGTTCTGGAAAAAGTCCCAAAACACCTACCTCCGGGCCTTAAATATGGCTCACAAGATGCACCACAAAACCACCGGTCGCGATGGCTCGGCCGAGTTCGGCCTCCTGTGGGTATCGCCCAAATACCTGCGCATGGCCCGGGCTCAATCGCTGCGGCGCACCCCAGCTCCAGTAGGCGAATAAGCCGCCAGCAGTAGATCGGTGTACCTACATTATTAACCAGTGGTTTACTTGCTTTTGGCACGTTGCCATAACTAATCCTTATGGCAGAATTGTAAAAATTAACATTTTGGATCCCAATATTTCAGCCGCGGCCCAGCGAGTTGCCGTAACTTGCGGCATCACCCAGCCGGGTTGAGGAAACGGGCCCCCAGGCTAGGGTTCTCAACGGATTTTCGGCTGGGTCGTTGGTTGCTTATTTTGTCACGAAACCAAGGCTCTATGACTTCGCTAGAATTCACTTCGCAAGTGCAGCGGATATCCCTCACCCTGCGGCCCGCGGCTCTGAACCTGACCCGCGATGCTGACGACGCGAAGGACCTGGTGCAAGAAACGTTACTTAAAGCCCTCTTGAATAAAGACAAATTCAAAGCGGGTACCAATTTGAAGGCGTGGTTGTACACCATCATGCGCAACACCTTCATCAATAATTATAATAAGATCACCAAGCGCAGCTCCAACATTGATTCGACGGAGTATTTTCAATATTTTAACACCGACCAGAATTACATCACCCACAACGGAGCTACGTCCGATTTCGTGGTGCGCGACATCAACGAGGCCATTGCCAGCCTGGGCACCGACTACCGCACGCCGTTCATGATGTATTACATCGGCTACAAGTACTTGGAGATTGCCGAGAAGCTGCAAATCCCCATTGGCACGGTCAAAAACCGCATCCACATCGCCCGCAAAGAATTGAAAGCAGCCTTGCAGGTTTACGCCCCGGTAGGCGCTAGTGCTGCTGATGTGAGCGATGCCGTCGAGGATTAAATACAAAAATGCCTTCATTTAAAACTATCCGCCGGCCCCGGCGTTGCATCTGCAACGCCGGGGCCGGCGGCTTTATTAGCGGCCCTATCCACCAGTGGCGTTGCTAGCTTGCCGGTTCAACTTCTTCCTTTGCTTTGCCCATTCCCACCGCTTCTCACCGCGCCGTTGTCATCGGGGCCGGCTTTGCCGGTTTGGCCGCCGCCAGCACCCTGGCCCAGGCCGGTTGGCGCGTCACGCTCCTCGAAAAAAATGAGGGCCCCGGGGGCCGTGCCCGCGTGTTTCAAACCCAGGGCTTCACCTTCGACATGGGCCCCAGCTGGTACTGGATGCCCGACGTGTTTGAGAAGTACTTCGCCCGTTTCGGCAAGAAAGTAGCCGACTACTACGACTTGGTGCGCCTCGACCCGTCGTACCAAGTCATCTTTAAGGGCCCCGAGGCGGTAGACATTCCCGCGAAAATGAGCGAGTTGCGGGCCCTGTTCGAGCGCTACGAGCCCGGCAGTGCGGCCCGGCTCGACGAATTTCTGAAGCAGGCCGCCTACAAGTACGAAGTGGGCATCAACCGGCTGGTGTACGCGCCCAGCCGTTCGGTGCTGGAGTTTGCCGACCCTCGCCTGCTCGTGGACATGCTGCGCATGGACGTGCTCCAAAGCATGCACAAGCACGTGCGCCGTTTTTTTAAAGACCCGCGGCTGCTGGAGCTGGTCGAGTTCCCGATCCTGTTCCTAGGGGCCGTGTCGGAGAACACGCCGGCGCTGTACTCGCTGATGAACTACGCTGACCTGGCCCTGGGCACCTGGTACCCGCTGGGCGGCATGCACAAAATTGTGGAAGGCATGGTGCGCCTGGCCCAAGAGTTAGGCGTAGAAATCATTTACAACCAAGAAGTAACGGAAATTTTGGTCGAGCACGGCCGCAGCACTGGGGTGCGTACCGCCCAAGGTTTCTTCGCAGCCGATGCTGTGGTGGCGGGGGCCGATTACCACCACATCGAGCAGGAAGTGCTGGCCCCTCAGTACCGCCACTACGACGAAAAATACTGGGATGGCCGCACCATGGCCCCGTCGTCGCTGCTGTTTTACTTGGGCGTGAACCGCAAGCTCGACAAGCTGCGCCACCACAACCTGTTCTTTGACGAAGACCTGACCCAGCACGCCCGCGAGATTTACGCCCAGCCGCAATGGCCGACTCGGCCGTTGTTCTACGCCTCGGTGCCCAGCAAAACCGACTCCACGGTGGCTCCCGAAGGCCAGGAAAACCTGTTCCTGCTCATCCCCGTGGCCCCCGGCCTCGACGACACCGAAGCCACCCGCGAGCGGTACTACAAGTTGCTAATGGACCGCTTGGAGCGCCATTGCGGCCACCCCATCCGCGACGCGGTGGTATTCAAGCGCGGCTACGCTCACCGCGACTTCCAAGCCGATTACCACAGCTACAAGGGCAACGCCTACGGCCTGGCCAACACCCTGAAGCAAACTGCTATTCTTAAGCCTACGCTTAAAAGTAAGAAGGTGAGTAACTTGTATTTCACTGGGCAACTCACCGTGCCGGGTCCCGGCGTGCCGCCTTCGCTCATTTCGGGCCAAGTGGTGGCGGGGGAAGTTTTGAAAGAAATCAAAAATTGACATTAAAAATTAGGCGGTCTGTGGGATTCTGGCCCGGCGCGCTTTAATTCTTGATCCATCAAATGGACCACGTTAAACTATTCACTGACACCAGCTTGGCGTGCAGTAAGCTCATTGCCAAGCGCTACAGTACGTCGTTTTCGCTGGGTATCCGCACGCTCGACGAGCGCCTGCACGCGCCGGTGTACGCGGTGTATGGTTTTGTGCGTTGGGCCGATGAAATCGTGGATACTTTCCACGGCCACGACCGAGCGGCGCTGCTGGCCGACTTCCAGCGCCAAACGGTTGAGGCCTTGGCCACCGGTCTCAGCCTGAACCCGGTGCTGCATGCCTTCCAAGCGGTGGTGCACGAGTACGGCATCGACCAGGAATTTATCGACGCTTTCCTCCGCAGCATGGCCCTGGACTTGGAGGATCAGAACTACCACCCGGGCTTATACAATGAGTATATCTACGGCTCGGCTGAAGTGGTGGGGCTGATGTGCTTGCGCATCTTTTGCCACGGGCAGCCGGCCATGTTCGAGCAGCTGCGGGGGCCCGCGCGGCGGTTAGGGGCGGCATTTCAGAAAGTGAATTTTTTGCGCGACATCCGCTCCGACTACGAAGACCGGGGCCGCGTGTACTTCCCCGGCGTGGCGTACCACCGGTTCGACGACGGTGCCAAGCGTGCCATCGAAGCCGACATTCGGGCCGATTTTGAGGCCGGTTACGCCGGCATTCAGCAGCTCCCGCGCCCGGCCCGGCTGGGCGTGTACTTGGCATACGTGTACTATTTGAAGCTTTTCTATAAGATTAAGAACTTGCCCGCTGCGCACATTTTGCACCAGCGGGTGCGGGTGCCTACTAACACCAAGCTGCTGCTGCTGCTGGGCTCTTACTTCCGCTACCGACTGGCGCGCCTGTGAGTGGGCAGCAACGGGACGGTAACTTTGGGGGCCCCATGAACTGCCTAATGGTTTCCTTGCTCCTTGCCCTAGCCCCGGTGGCGGCCGCGGCGCGCCCGGTGGCGTATTCTCTTGCCATGCCCTCTCCCTACGAACCCGCGCTGCTGCGCCGCCACTACGAACTTGCCGCTGCCGACAAAGCCGCTGGCGAAAAATTTTATCAGCTCTTGGCCGAGTACCACGCTCAAGACGCCTTGGTGCTGGGCTACAAAGCCGCCGCCCAAGCCATCCGGGCCCGCGACGCGCCGATGTTCAACAAGCTAGCTTATGTACAGGACGCGGCCCGCACCTTCGCCCAGGCCGTGGCACTGGCCCCTGAAAACGCCGAAATCCGCTTCCTACGCTTTTCGGTGGAAAGCAACCTGCCGGCTTTTCTGGGCTTGAGCCCGCACGTCGAAGAGGACAAGGCCTTCCTGTTCAGTTCGGCTTTGGCCCACCCCCGATCGGGCCTCGACGCGGAGTCTTTTCGCACGGTGCGCAACTTTTTGGTGGCCCGCGGCCACGTGAACACCGCCGACGCCGCCCGTTTGGGCGAGGTGCCAGAGTAACCAAGGTTCGCAACAGCAGTTTTAGAAAACATAACGGGCCCCCAGCAGCGCTCTCCTAACCGGGAGGAACTGCTGGGGGCCCGTTGCTTTACGCAGTGGGCATGCACGTGCAGAATTAAAAATAAGTAAAGTGCAATAATATGGAGGTAAGAATTGTGTCATTATTGGACTAATTAATTTTTTAAGCAAGTAAAACAACTTTATATGCACTTTAAAAACACTGAGTATGAGTATCTATGATTAAATATTAACTTGCTGAATATCAATTTACTAGAAAGAAATATATTTTTTCGACTGCTGTTATTATTCGAAATAATTGCATAAAAATTATAATCATTGAAAAGTCGGTAACTAAATAATTGGTTAACCAGTAATGGAGGTTTGCTTAGATTAGTATAACTTCGTCAATTGAAATAACCCACTAACACCTCATGAGAGCATATTTTGAATCGTTATGTGTAGCATAATACAATTTGTTCCTGCTCCGATGATAAATACTGATGTAAAGCAAAGTCAACCACTTTATAAAATGCAATTAAATCCTTCATAATTAATTTCTTGTCCACCAGATTCACTCGACACCTTATCGCAATGAAACATCCTTACTCACCATTAATAAGCTGGCTGCGGTGGCTCTGCCTCTGCTTGCTACTGGCCTTACCTGGCTTGGGTATGGCCCAGACGGTCTCGTTGACTGCTGATACCCCCGGCAGTCCTCAGGATTTCGGATCGGTAGCGGTTGGGCTTACGTCCGCGTCTAAGGCATATACCGCAAGTGGGAGCGGCATGTCAGATGATGTTACTTTCGTTATCCCGTCCAGGTTTGAGGGAAGTACTGATAACACAACCTTTGGTTTGACAAGCGTCACCCTGACACCAGATGGCAACGGGATGATTCCCGCTACAAAAATCTACATCCGATTCAAACCAACAGCGGTTGGCATAATTAACCGAAATTTTTTGGTTCCCATTACGGACGCAAGTGGAAACTCGCTGACAACTACCTCATCCAATATTCCTTTGACTGGTACCGGCACGGCCGGCACGCCAACCATAACGGTGAACCCGGCAGCCCTGGCCTTTGGCAACCAAATTACCAACACCACGTCCAACTTCATGACGGTGAGCGTGACGGGTACGTCGCTCACGGATAATATTTTGGTGACGGCGCCAACGGATTTCCTGGTAAGCAGCGACAATGTCACCTACGGCGCATTGGCGACGCTGGTACAAAGCAATGGGGTAGTGAATGCAACCTTGTACGTGGAATTTTCGCCCAAAACAGCGAAGGACTATGTGAGTACCATAACGCTGGCCAGTGGCTCGGGGAGTAACCTGGTAAGTAAAACGGTGGGTGTTTCGGGCACTGGCATCCTGCCCACCCCGGTGCTGAATGTGACGCCCGCTACGCTGCCCGACTTTGGCCAGGTAGTGGTAGGCAACAGCAGCAGCAGCATCGGCTCGTTTACCGTTGATGGCCAAGACCTGTCAGGCAACGTGACCATCACGCCTCCCGCCGGCTTTCGCATCCGCATGGGTACGGACTTGTTTGCGACCAGCGCCATTGTGCTGACGCCGACCAACGGAACCCTAGCCAGCACGACAATTGACGTGCGCTTTACGCCTGTGGACGTGCAGATGTACAACACCGCCGTGAGCGTGGCGACGCCCAACGGCAGTGCCACCACTACCCAGAGCGTCGCGGTGAGCGGGGAAGGCACGCCCGCCCCTGCCAACGCAACCATTGTGGTGGACCCGGGGGCCCTCAACTTTGGAACGGTTACCAACAGTGGTAGCCCCAGTACGCTTACGTTCGAAGTGAGCGGCACAAACCTCACCGATGACATTGTGCTCACGCCAAGCAAGTCAACCATTCTGTTCCGCAACGTATCGGCTGGGGGAGCCTTCTCGAATAACCCCCTCACGCTGGCCCGCACCAACGGATCGGTGGCCACGCAGACCATCGAAGTAAAACTGGGACCTACCGTGCCGACGGGCAACTACACGGAAACCATTGAGCTGGTTAGCGGCACTACTGCCACTTCATCGGTTGCCATCATGGCCACCAATACCAGTGGGTCGATTTCGGATATTTCGGTCGTCAACCCTAACAGCAACAGCTTCACGTTTGCCACTCGGCCCAACACGATATCGGCCTCGCAATCATTTCGTGTATCGGGCACCAACCTACTGCAAAACCTGACGGTGGCCGTAGCGTCTAGTGGCGACGGGGCCGGGTCCTTCCAGATATCAAGCGACAACGTCAACTTCGTTTCCTCGCTCACCTTCCCACGCGAAGCAAACGGCAACGTATCCCAGAAAACCGTTTACGTGCGTTTTGTGCCAGGTAATAACACGTTGACAGTAACCGGAATTATTCGCAGTTCGAGTGCGCCGGCCCCTAACGGCGACGTGTCCGTGACGGGCATTAGCCAGCCAACAATCCGCTTGAGCGACGTGCTCCAAGCCTTCCCCAGCAACGTAGTGGTGGGCACTACCACGGCCCCTAAATCGGTCCGCCTAGAAGGCTTCTTGCTGGGCGGCAACGTAGACGTCCGGTTCCCCGACGATGTGGCCGACCCGTCCCGTAATCCGTTGAGGACGCCGCAGTTCGAATTTTCGCTGGACAATGGCACGACCTACGTGCAAACGGCTACGATAACGCCTGATGTGACGACTGGCAATTTTACCCAAGATTTGCTAGTGCGCTTCCACCCGGTGCGGGTGGGCAATGCGGCGCAAGAGCTAGAATTTAGAAACCCGAGCCTTAGTGGAGGCCAGTACTACACGCTGCCCAGCGGCAACGGGCGGGTTTCGGGCTTTGCCATTGCCACCGAGCCGTCGGAGCAGTCAACGGCTATCATTACGAGGGCCCCGGATAGCAATAATGCCACCATCACGTTCAACCTGAGCAACCCGCCGGCCGGAACTGCCTACGGCCAGAACCGCTTGGTAATTGCCAGCACCACGTACTCGTCCTTGCCAACCACGTTGTTTCCGCAGGACAAGCAAAACTTCAACCCTGGCACTACCGACAACAGCGGCGCCTATAAGTTTGGCACAGGCACGGCCATTGAGGCGTCTACTAATACCTACGTGGTGTTCAGTGGGGCATCGGGCGACTTCACGCTAACCGATTTAGACCCCAGCACTAAGTACTATTTCTACGCTTTCGAGTTCAACAACGACGGGGTGCTGAGCGCTGAGAACTACCTCGTGCCCAACAACCAGCCTTTGTCGCCGCTGCCAGTACAGTTGGTGTCGTTCACGGCGCAGCTCCGCAACAAGCAGGTGAACCTGAACTGGGTTACGGCGAGTGAGAAGAACAGCCGCAGCTTCGAGGTAGAGCGCAGCTCGAACGGCCAGAAGTTTACGACGGTGCTTACCAAAGCGGCCCAAGGCAATACCAGCGCCCGCACTACATACGACGCTGTGGACCGCCAGCCGCTGCCGGGCTTGAGCTACTACCGCCTCAAGCAAATCGACATCGACGGCAAGGTGGCGTACTCGCCTACCGTGTCGGTGCAAAGCGACGGCACAGTGGACATCAGCATCTACCCGAACCCAACCGCCGGCAAGGTGACCATTACCCTACCCGCCGCCCTGGCTGCTAGCGCCCCCCGCGTGCGCATCAGCGACTTGATGGGCCGCGTGGTGCAAGAGGTAAGCCTACCCGCCTCGGGTGAGGTTGACCTGGGGGCCCTGCCCGTGGGCACGTACCTCATCAACGTGGGCGGCCAGCAAGTGCGCAGCCGCGTGGTGAAGTACTAAGCACCGTTAACTAGTGAAAAAAGGGCCTTCCGCTACTGCGGAAGGCCCTTTTTTTGTGGTGATGGGCTGGGGCTACCTTGCGGCTATGCGTTATTCCTGCTGTTTGCTGGGGCCCTGCTGGCCCTGTGGGCCCATTGCCCCGCTGCTGCCCAAGGGTTGGTGACGGGCCGGGTGGTGGACGAAAAGGGCCAGCCCGTGCCCTACGCCAGTGTGGCCCTGGCCCATGGCCGCACCGGCACCGCAACCAACGAAATAGGCGAGTTTGGCTTGCGCGTACCCGCGTTGCCGCAGCCGCTCACGGTGCTGAGAATCGGCTACGGGCGCGCCGGGGCCCTGGCTACGCAGGTGGGGCCCTGCCAGCTGCCATTGTGCTTAAAGCCAATGCTGTGCAGCTGCCCGAGGTGACAGTGCGTGCCAACGCCGGGCATTGTGGGCATGAATAACCTCTCCATCCACACGCGGGCGCTACCTGTGTTCGTGCTGCCCGGCGGAGCCAGCCGCACGGCCGTGCCCCTGGGGCCTAACGCCACGGAGCATTTTCAATTTGTGCTGCGCCAAACCCTGCGTGACCAGGGCCGCGAGCTGGCTGTGGTTGACTTCGGGCCCCGCATTGCCGGTGACCCAGTGGCCCGCGGTACCCTTTACATCGATGCGCGCACGGCCGCGCTGTTTCGCTTCGAACGAGAAATGCCCACGGCTGGCCTGTTCACTTCCAGCAATCCCATCAATTCGGGCCCTGCGCGCTGCGCATCACCACCAATTTTGGGGCCCTGGACGATTCGCTCGGCTGCTTGGCCAGCCCGCAGGTCGTGGCCAACATCCAAATGACAGTTAAGGGGGGCCATCGGAAACGACCACCACTTCTCAATTTTCCCTCTACGGGTACGGCCCGCCGACGCCCGGCCAGCAGTACCGCGGCACGGCCCAGGACGTGGCGGACTTGGCAAAAATTAAAAAGCGCCGCTACCACCCCGAGTTTTGGCGGGACAATGCCGTGAGCAAGGACAGCCCGGTGGAAGCGCAAGTAATCCAAGATTTTGAGGGCCGCCGGGTCTTCGGAAAACTGTAGCCGCAACCTTAAGTAGACTTTTCCGGTTACCCTGGCATATGCTGCCCTTGTCGCTCAGTGTCTGCATCGACCCCAACTCCGGCTTTTGCTTTGGGGTGATTTACGCCATTCAGATGGCTGAAGATCTGCTTGACGAGCAGGGCTATTTGTACTGCCTGGGTGATATTGTGCACAACGACGAGGAAGTGCACCGCCTGCAACGGCGCGGCCTGCGCATCATTTGCCACGAGCGGCTGGCCGAACTGCGCGACGAGGCCGTGCTCATCCGGGCCCACGGTGAGCCGCCCAGTACGTACCAGCTGGCCCTCGAAAACAACCTTACCTTGATCGACGCCAGTTGCCCGGTGGTGCTGAAGCTGCAAAACCGCATCAAGACCAGTTTCGACAAGCGTGAACAAATCTTTATTTACGGCAAGCACGGCCATGCCGAAGTGCTGGGCCTGTTGGGCCAAACCGGCGGCCGCGCCGTCGTATTTGAGAACATGGCCGAGCTGCTAACCCACGAGTTGCCGTCGGCCCTGACCCTGTACAGCCAGACTACCAAGAGCACCGCGAGTTTCTACCGCATCAAAGGCGAGCTGGAAAGCCGGGGCTACCAGGTGAACGCCAACGACACCATTTGCCGGCAGGTGAGCAACCGCGACAAGGATTTGCGCCGTTTCGCGGCGCAGTTCGACCAGATTGCCTTCGTGTCGGGCACCAAAAGCTCTAACGGCAAGGTGCTCTACCAAGTGTGCAAGGACACGAACCCGGATACCCACTTCATCTCTAACGTCGACGACATTGACCGCGCTTGGTTCCGGCCGGGGCAGTCAGTGGGCATTTGCGGGGCCACCAGCACGCCCATGTGGCTGATGGAGCAGGTACGCGAGGCGCTGGTGGGCCTGTAGTTCTATTGGTTTAGCCCATGAGTGCGCCCACTGCCTCCTGCATTTCGGCCCGCCGCGTGGCGCCCGCGCCGCTCGCAGGCAAGGGCGTGGCCGCGGCGCTGCTGGTGCTGGGGGCCTGGGGCGGACTGCTGGCGTGGCTGCTGACTAGCTACCGGCCCAATTGGCACGCGCCGGGCCCCTACCTGCTGGTGCTGCTCCAAACGCACCTTTACACTGGGTTGTACATCACGGCCCACGACGCCATGCACGGCGTGGTGAGCCCTGGTAAGCGTTTGAATAATGCCATTGGCACAGTAGCAGCCCTGCTGTTTGCTTACAACTGGTTCCCGAACCAAGTGCCCAAGCACCACGACCACCACCGCCACGTGGGCACACAAGCCGACCCCGATTTCCACCCCGAAGACCACGCCGGCTTTCTGCCCTGGCTGGCTCGCTTCGCCTGGAACTACGTGACTTGGTGGCAGGTGCTGCTCATGGCTGTGACCTACAACGTGTTGAAACTTTACTTTCCACAGGCCAACGTTATCGCCTTTTGGATGGTGCCGGCGGTGCTGGCCACGTTGCAGCTGTTCTTCTTCGGTACCTATTTGCCGCACCGCGGCGAGCACGAAGCCGGCAACCAGCACAAGTCGCGCAGCCAGTTGCGGCACCACGCCTGGGCCTTCGTCACCTGCTATTTCTTTGGCTACCACTACGAGCACCACGACCAGCCGTACTTGCCTTGGTGGCGGCTGTGGCGCACAAAGGCTTGACCGACGCCAAACGTTGCCCCAACAAAAAGGCCCGCTTCAGCGGGCCTTTTTGTTGGCTGGGGGCCCCAGGTCCCTATTGGTGGGCAGCAGCAGTTTTTTTGCAGCACTCGGGCAGGCGGCTGTAGGCGCGGGCCTCAGCGGTCTGGTCATCGGCGTCGTAGCCGGTTTTTTGAACGGCGGTGCGCAGGGCAGCAATGTTAGTTTTTTCGGGGCGGTAGTTCACGGTGAGCACCTTAGTGGGCACATCGAGGGTCGCGCTTTGCACACCTTTTTCGTAGGCCATGCTTTTCTCGATGCGGGCTTTGCACATGTCGCACACGGCCGAGGTTTTGAACTTGACCGTTTCGGTGCCAGCAACTGCTTTGGCGGCGGCAGGGGACGTTTGGGCTTGGGTGCTGAGGCTAGCCGCGCTCAGGGCGGCGAAGAGAAAAAACGGAATAGCTTTCATAAAATGAAAAGAAATTTAACGAAAAATTAGTGCGGAAAGAAGCCAAATTTCATGTCAGAACTCCACCCTTAAACCAAGAAACTTGATGAGATTTACTTTGCAAATTCAGCGCCACTCGGCTTGGCGCAAAAACGGTTACTCGATGCGGTAGCGGAGGCCGGCATAGGTGAGGCGGCCGTATACGGGGCCCCACACCATGGCGGCATCGAAGGTGGGACTGAACGGGAAAGCTGCGCTTTCGATGGGGTTGGGCTGGCGGTAGTTGGTGAGGTTTTCGACGCCAGCGTACACTTCCAGCCGCTTAAAGGCGCGGGTGATTTGCGTGTTGAGCGCCGCGTAGCGCGGGGCGTAGTACACTGCGGCTTGGCCAGCGGCGTGCTGGTGGGTGGCGTCGCTGCCCAAATGCGCCACCGGCCGCTGCCCGAACCACTGCACCGTAAAATCGGCCCGCCACTTGTCAAACGCCGAGGCGTAGCCCAGGTTTAAAAAGGCGCGGTGGCTGGGAGTGAGGGGCTTGGGCAACAGCTCGTCGCCGTAGGTGGTGCGCACGTCGAGGTACTTGTACGCGCCCTTCACCTGCCAGCCTTTTATGGGCTCGACTTGCAGTTCGGCCTGCACGCTGCGGGCGAAGGAGCGGCCCCCGGGGCCCAAGTTGTTGATAAGCACGAGCTGGGGCGCGCTGTACATGTCAGCCACCACTTGGTTGCCGAATTCGGTGTGGTAGTAGTCGGCCACAAACGTGGCCTGGCGGCCCCACAGCGTGAAATACTGCGTGAAACTGCCCCCCATGTTCCAGGCCGTTTCGGGGCGCAGGCCGTTGCCGATGACGAAGGTGCGGGCGCTGGCCAGCAGGTAAGCATTGTCGGCGATGGGGTTGGCCACGCGCCAGCCGCGGCCCGCCGAGAGCCGGAAAATGGAATTTTGCGTGGCGTCGTACTTTAGGTTGAAGCGCGGCGTCACCTGCCAGCCGTACAGGTTGTGGCGGTCGGCGCGCAAGCCGGCCACCACGGTCAGGTTGCGGCTGTTTTGGTACGTGTACTCAGCAAAGGCCCCGGGCACCAGCTCGCGGCGGGTGCGGTGTTCGCGAGCGTAGGCGTCGTCGGGCGTTTCGGCCGCGTTGGTTTGCCCAGTGCCCAAAAATTCGCGGTAGTCGTCGTACAAAAAGCTCAGCCCCGCCCGGTAGCCGTGCGTGGTGCTGCCAATGATGCTCTGGAACAGCAGCGTGGCCTGGCCCGTGCGCTGGGTGCCGTCGTAGCGCCGGGGCCCCGTTACTTCGCTGAACGAGTACGTCGAGTTAAAGTCGTGGCTGGTGCCGTTCAGCAGCAGGCCCAGGCTCTGGAACGGGCGCGTGGGCCAGGTGTACGACGTTTTGGTGAAGGCCGTGTAGCGGCGGGTGGCGTTGGTGGTGCCGTAGGCCTGGCGGTAGGCGTCGGGCGCATCGGGCCGGAAGCCCAGCTGCCCGCCCTGGCGGTCTTCGCGCAGGGCCCCCAGGCCCACTTCCGTCACGAAACCGTGGCCGGAAATGTACTTCCACTTGTTCACGGCGTTGAACTGCGTGGCCAGCGGCAGGTCCAGGAAGCCGTCGCCGTTGCGGTCCGTGCGCCGGCCCAGGTGGTCGGTGTGCAGCAGCAGCACCGTGCTCCACTTCGGGTTGAGGCGGGCCGAAGTGTTGAGGTTGACGTCGAACTTGCCCAAGTCGTTGGCGTAGGCGTTAAACAGCAGCTGATCGGTTCTTTCGGGTTCCTTCAGCTTGACGTTGATCTGGCCCGAAATGGCCTCGTAGCCGTTCACCACCGAGCCCGTGCCCTTGATGATTTCGATGTTCTCGATCCAGGGCCCTGCCAAGTAGCCCAAGCGGTAAGGCGCGGCCAGCCCGCGCAAGGCCGGCTGGTTGTCCACCGTCAAGAGCGAATACGCTCCGTCGAGCCCCAGCAGCTGAATCTGCTTGGCCCCCGACACCGCGTCGGAAGTCGTGACCTCCACCGCGGCGTTGGTTTCGAAGCTTTCGGCCAGGTTGCAACAGGCCGATTTGGTGAGGTCGCGGGCCGAAATTACCTGCGTGTTGGCGGGCGTGACGGCCGAGTAGGCGGGGGCCCGCGTGGTCACCGTTACCTCGCCCAGCGCCAGGCCGGGGCGCAGGCCCACCCGCAGGTAAGGACTGCCAGTGGCGGGCACCGCCACCGTGTCAGGCCGGTAGCCGAGGGCCTGCACCACCAAGCGACCAGCGGCGCGGGCCGGGCGGGCCAGTACGAAATGGCCCGCCGCATCGGCGGTGGCCGTCGGGAAGTTATCGGCCGCGGTCGGCGCGTCGGCCAGCCAGTGCAGCAGCGCGCCGGGCAAGGGCGCGGCCGTGGTTTGCTCCGTGGTTTCGCCCCGCACCGGGCCGGGAACAGCCTGCGCCCGGGCCGGAGCAGGGGTTCCCAGCGCCAGCAGCAAGCCGCTGGGTAGCAGCGGGCTGAGCCCGCGCAATAGTTTCATAATAGCTATAGGTTAAAGTCTTTCGAAGATAAAGCGCCGGGCTTATAAAGCCGCGCCGGCGGCCGCCTTCCTAGCGGCCGCACTATCCGAAAGCCCTAAACCACCAGCTTGCCCACCCAACTCAGTAGCGCCCGCCCGCCCCGCGGCGGGGGCGAAGCATCGGCCGCAAACCAACGGGGCCCGGCAGTGCTTCCCGAAGCCCCGAAAACCGGTGACGACGGCCAAGCCAAGGCCGGCAGCCCCGCCGCCAGCAGGGGCCCCGGCACCGGTACTTGCTCGAAAGCGTGCGCGTGGGCCGGCGCCGTCAGCTTGTGCAAGTGGCTGCTGAAGTCGCAGCAGTTGTCCTTAATGCGCAGCGGCGCCGTGGCCCCGTAGCACCCGCGCGGCGCGGGCCCCAACAGTGCCAAGCCGGCCCGGCTGCGCCCGCTGAACCGGCAGGTGTGCCGCTCCACCGTGAGGCCCACCGAAGCGGTGAGCACCAGCGCGGCCAGCCAAAGGCTAACAATCCGGTGGGCGAGGGGACGGGGTTGCACGCTGCAAAGGTACGGCCTGGGGGCCCCGGCGGCGCGCAGAATTCGGCCCGTCGCGTGCACAGCTTTTGCCGCTCCGCTTAGCGCACCGGCGCGGCTTTGGCGCGCCGGTGCTCGGTTTTCAGCCTGCCGCGGCGGGGCATGGCTTCGGCCGGTGGGGCGGCTTGCACCTGCTCGTAGGCCAGGCGCTGCAGGGCCACGGCGTCGGTGGGGGCAATGCCTAAATCCGCGGCGGCCCGCTCTTGGGGCCCCAGGGTGCGCGGGTCGTGGCCGGTGACGGTGGCCAGCAGCACGCAGGCGTTGAGGTACGCGCCCCACGGGCTGGGGTGGTAGTGGTCGTCGGCCCAGAGGTCGAGCTGGCCGGCGGCGGGCGCGTAGGGGTTGGGCAGCGCCACGCCGGTTCGGATGGCCCGCAGCCAGGCGTCGCCGGTCGGGGCCACGCCCGCAAAATGGCCGTTGGCCTGCGCCAACCCGTAGTAGCCGGCGTGCAAGTCGGCCGTCATCGAATCAACGGGTTGGCCCGAGTACGGCTTGTCGGGCGGGTAGGTAAGGTCGGCGCGGGCCCAGGTTTCGTACAGGTACAGCTTGGCTGCGGGGTTGGCCTTATGTACGGCTTGTTCGAGGCGGGTGCCGTAGTCGTAGAACTCGGCCCGCTTGCCGTTGTGCCGCTCCGGCAAGGGCCCCGTGCTGTACTCTTGCAGTACCACCGCCTGCCAGCGCGACTGGTCGATGACGCCCAGGGCGTTGCGGTAATGAAACTTGAGCGTTTGCCCGCTCATGGCTTCGAGGTGCACGTCGTAGTTCAGCCCCGCCTCGTCGGTCAGCTTCTTGAAAATGGCCGGAATGCCACCCCAGGGCCCCGGCTCGCGGCCGTTGCCTTCGGCGCGGGGCGTGCCCGCGGGCTGCCCGTAGTTTTCGTCGGTGATGGCCGCGTTGTTATAGGTCAGCACCGGCAGGCGGGCCCCGTGGAAGAAGCTGTTGCCGACGAACAAAATGGGCACCGGGGCCCCCGGCCGGGGGCGTTTTTGGGCTTCGGCCGCCGGGCTCAGCAGCAGCAGCGCCGCGCCGGCAGCCAGGGAAAACATAGGGAAACGCCAGGCAAAAGAGCGCATGAGCAGAACGGGTTAGTGTTCCCCGAAAGTAGCTGTCATTTTGGCAAATGCCCGCGCCGGCGCCACTAAATGTGCCCCTGGGGCCCCCAGAGCGGGTTTCGAATTGTGGTAAATAATGGTAAATTGTGGTTGTTATTCGAAAAGCGGCCCGTACTTTTGTTTGCTTCCCTCCCCTTTACCTGGCCCTGCCATGCACCTGCTCTCCGGCGAATACGAATGCAAGCTCGACCCCAAGGGGCGGCTTGTGCTCCCGGCCAAGGTGAAGGGCAACCTGCCCGACGAGTCGGGCAACCAACTGGTGCTTGTGCGCGGGTTTGAGCCCTGCCTGGTCCTGTACCCGCGGGCCGCCTGGCGCGTCATCCACGAGAAAGTGATGGCCCTCGACGAGTTCAACGAAGAGTACCGGCAGTTCCAGCGCAACTTTTTCCGGGGCATGACGGAGGTGGAGCTCGACAGCATCAGCCGCTTCATGCTGCCGCGCACCATGCTGCGCTACGCCGGCATCGAGAAGGAAGCCATTGTGGTGGGCCTGGGCAACCGCTGCGAAATCTGGGACCCGGCCCGTTACGAGGAGTTCCTGATCAAGGACCAACAGACCTTTAGCCAGCAGGCCCAGAAATTTTTGGCCACCGACGCCGCCCCGGCTTTTTGACGATGGAACCGCGCCCCAACGATACCGCCTACCACCGCCCCGTGCTGCTGGCCGAATGCCTGGCCGGGCTCGACGTGCAGCCCGGCGGCCGCTACGTGGACGTGACGTTTGGCGGCGGTGGGCACTCGGCGCGCCTGCTCGAGCGCCTCACCACGGGCCACCTCTACAGCTTCGACCAAGACGCAGACGCCGAGACCGAAGCCCTCCGCCTGGCCCGGCCGCAGTTCACCTTCGTGCGGGCCAACTTCCGCGACCTGGCCGCCGAGCTGCGCCGCCGCGACGCCCTGCCCGTGGACGGCCTGCTGGCCGACCTGGGCGTGAGTTCGCACCAGTTTGACACGCCGGAACGGGGCTTTTCGACCCGTTTCGACGGGCCCCTCGACATGCGCATGGACACCGGTGGGGGCCCCACGGCCGCCGACGTGCTCAACGACTACAAGGAGGCCGACTTGCACCGCATCTTCGGCATGTACGGCGAAGTCACCAACGCCCGTACCCTGGCCGCCACCGTGGCGCAGGCCCGCCGCGGCCGCCCGCTGGCCACCATCCAGGAGCTGAAAACCGCCATTCAAAGCGTGATGCCGCGCGGCAAAGAGAACAAGTACCTGGCCCAGGTTTTCCAGGCCCTGCGCATCGAGGTGAACCAGGAAATGGACGCCTTGCAGGAAATGCTGCTCCAAACGGCCGCCGTGCTGCGCCCCGGCGGCCGGCTCGTGGTGCTCAGCTACCACTCGCTGGAAGACCGATTGGCAAAGAATTTCATCGGCAAGGGAAAGTTCTTTGGCGAGGTAGAAAAGGACTTTTTCGGCCACGAAACCAAGCCGTTCACCGCCCTCAACCGCCGCCCCGAAGAGGCCTCGGCCGAAGAAGTGGCCCTGAACAGCCGCGCCCGCAGTGCTAAATTGCGGGTTGCGGTGCGGAATTGAGCACAATAAACTGCGTTGTTGGGAGGAGTTATTCTAGCGTAAAAAATTTGTAGTTAAGAAATTGAGTCAAGTAGGTGGCTGTTGCGGGGTGTTGCCCGGCGGGCCGCCCCATCCTTTCGCCTTTCCGCCACCGCATGGCCGCCAACACTTATAAACCTACCGAAGCGCCACGCCGCGCCAACGTGCCCCGGGCCCCCGAGCCAGCGCCCGGGCCCCCACCCGAGCCGGCAGCGCCTGCCCTCGCACCCGCTCCCGCGCCAGTGGTGGAGGCCCCGCGCGCGGCGGCCCCCGAGCGCCCGGCCCGCCCCGCCGCCGCGCCCCGCCCGCCGCGCGTGCCCCGCACGTGGAGTTTGTTCTCGGTCTTCGACCGGATGACGAGCGTGGACGGGCTCTTCCGCGAGGGGCTGCCGGTGCGCTACCTGCCGCACCTGCTGTTCGTGATGCTGCTCACGCTGCTCTACATCGGCAACACGCACTACGGCAACCGCATGAGCCGCAACATCCAGCGCCTCAAGCAAGAAACTGAAGACTTGCGAGCCGACTACACCACCCTGAAATCGGACTACATGGAGGCCAGCAAGCAGAGCGAGGTGGCCCGCAAAGTGGCTGCTTTCGGCTTGGTCGAAAGCTCGTCGCCACCCTTCCGCATCCAAGTGCCGGCCGGGCGCCTCGACGCCGCGGCCCTGGAACTGATGCCCGTGCTGACGGCCGACACCCTCGCTGCCCGCGCCGGCCGCGACTCGCTGGCCGCCCAGCGGGCCGACGCCCTGGCCGGCCGCCGCCGCTATGCCAATGCGGGCGCCGATGGCGAACCCGAAATTGCCGCTGCTATTCCCGAAGACTCGCTCGCCGCCGTAGCGCCGGCACCTAGCCGCCGGGCCGCTAAAGTACTGATTAGCAAGCCAAATGCTAGAAGCACTCATAAATCCAGCGATAAGAAACCAGTTAAAAAAAGTATTAAGAGTACAACTGAGCACAAAAAACAAGCTGTTCGTACCCAAACCACTACCACTCACCGTCGATGAAAGGCAGCGTTAAAAAGTCGATTGTGACGCGGGTGCGGCTGGCCTTTCTGGGGGTGGCCGTGTTCTCGGGCCTTATCCTGTGGAAAGCCACGCGCATTCAGTTTCAGGAGGGGGCCAAGTGGCGGGCCCTGGAGCAGGAACGGCGCATCAGCTACCAGCCGGTGCCGGCCACGCGGGGCAATATTTTCTCCGACAACGAGAGCATCATGGCCACGTCGCTGCCCTTCTACCGGGTGGCGTGGGACCCGGCCGTGGTGGAAGAGGCCGTGTTTCAGGCCGGGGTCGATTCGCTGGCCTGGCAGCTGTCGCACTTCTTCGGCGACCGCACCAAGCAGGAGTACAAGCAGCGCCTCACCAACGCCCGCCGCGCCAAGGACCCGGCCCTGCGCTACATCCGCTTGAACTCGCGCCAGATCAATTTTCAGGAGAAAAAGCTGCTGGCCCAGTGGCCGATTTTCCGGGCGAAGCGCAACCGCGGCGGCGCCATTTTTGAGAAAGTAGACAAGCGGTTTCGGCCGTTTGGGGGCCTGGCCCAGCGCACGGTGGGCTTCATCAACGAAGACCAGCACGGGGCCGGCTTGGAGTTTACTTTCGGGCCCAGCCTGGCGGGCAAAGCCGGCGAGGCGTTGTTTGAGCGGGTACCGGGGGGCGTGAAGCCGCTCTACGACGGCACCGAAATCAAGCCCCAGCCGGGCTACGACGTCAAAACTACGCTCGACATCAACTTGCAGGACGTAGCTGAAAACGCGCTCTACAAGTCGCTGGTGGACAACAACGCCCAGTACGGCTGCGTGATTTTGATGGAAGTGGCGACCGGTGAAATCAAGGCCGTGGCCAACCTGGGCCGCGCCGCCGACGACACCTATAAGGAAGACTACAACTACGCCTTCGCCGACCAGGGCCGCACCGAGCCGGGCTCCACGTTCAAGCTGGCGTCGATGATGGCGCTGATGGAGGCGTTTCCCGACATCACGCTCGACGACGTGGTGGACACGGGGCCCGGCCGCATGGCCATTGGCGGGGCCGTGAAAACGGACTCGCACCCCAACGGCCGCATCACGGTGCAGCAGGTGTTCGAGAAGTCGAGCAACATTGGGGTGGCGCGGCTGGTGCAGGAGCACTTCGCCGGCAACCCCACGCAGTACACCGACTACCTCAAAAAATTCGGGCTCGACAAGCCGCTGGGCTTCCAGATGAACGGCGAGGCGCTGCCCTACGTGAAGGACCCGACCGACCGCAGTTGGAGCCGCACCTCGCTCTCGACCATGAGCATCGGCTACGAGCTGAAGCTGGCCCCGCTGCAAACCCT
Organism: Janthinobacterium lividum; assembly: GCA_050954665.1. Taxonomy (GTDB): domain Bacteria; phylum Bacteroidota; class Bacteroidia; order Cytophagales; family Hymenobacteraceae; genus Hymenobacter. The sequence goes on along the minus strand of JBPBPC010000037.1, from coordinate 35,898 downwards.
GGCCTTTTACAACGCCGTGGCCAACAACGGCACGAAGGTGGCCCCCATGATCGTGAAGCAGATTAAGGAGGCCGACCAAGTGGTGCAGGAATTTGCGCCCCGGGTGCTGATTCCCAAAATCTGCTCCGACAACACACTGCGCAAGCTCAAGGCCATGCTGGAAGGCGTGGTGGCCGAGGGCACTGCTAGCCGCATTCGGCCCAAGGATTACACCATCGCCGGCAAAACGGGCACGGCCTGGAAGTTCAAGAACGGCCACTACACCCACACGTATTCGACCAGCTTTTGCGGCTATTTTCCGGCCGACAAGCCCAAGTACAGCTGCATCGTGGTGATTGATTCGCCGAGTAAGGACAACTGGTCGGGAGCCGAGGTATCGGCCCCGGTGTTCCGCGAAGTGGCCGACAAGTGCATGGCCCGCGACCTGCTGAGCCAGCGCCCGCTGCTGGCCAAGGCCCGCCTGAACAAGAGCCGCGTGCCGCTGGTGCGCGCCGGCATGCAGGACGAGCTGGCCCTGGTGTGCCAAAAGCTGGGCCTGGCCGGCAACACCCAGGCCACCGGCGGCGAGGAGTGGGTGCGGGGCGCGTCGGACACGGCGTTCCACGCCCGCACCGTGGCCCTGGTGGTGAACCCCGTGCGCGCCGGCCGCGTGCCCAATGCCCGGGGCCTGAGCCTGCGCGACGCGCTGTTTCTGCTCGAGAACCGGGGCCTGCACGTGCGGGCCCTGGGCACGGGCCGCGTGCGCGAGCAGAGCCTGGCTGCCGGGGCCCCCTTCAAGCGCGGCGACGCCATCACCCTCACGCTAGTAGAGACGGGGCCCCGCGACGACGTCCCCCGGGCCTTGCCCGCGCCCGAGCACACCGACCTGGCAGAAAACAAGCTCCTGACCCCCGCTGACCCCGAGCCGGCGGCTGCCAAAGCCGCGCCCAACAAGGCCCGGGCCGGGGCCCCCAAAGCCGCCGCTGCCAAGCCCAAGGTGGAGGCAAGCGCCAAGGCGGAAACCAAAGCCAAACCCGCCGCCAGGCCCAAGGCTGAAAAAACTAAAGCCGACAAGCCGAAGCCCGACGCTAAAGCCAAACCCGCCAAAACCCGCCTGGCCGCCGACAAGCCCCGCAAAGCGGCGCGCAACGCCTAGCCTACTTTTCCGCCTCCGAAGCCCCGCCCCGCGGGTTTGCCCTTGATTTCTCTTCCGCTTTTTTCCTTGCTCACCGACGTGGCCGTGCTCCAGCAGCAGGGGCCCCCCGACGTGCCCATCACTGGCCTCGCCCTCGACTCGCGGGAGGCGGGCCCCGGGGTGGCGTTTTGTGCCCTGCGCGGCACGGCCACCGACGGCCACAAATTCATCGAAACGGCCGTGGCCCAGGGCGCGGCGGCCGTCATTTGCGAGGAGCTGCCGGCCGTGCTCCATCCCGGCACCGCCTACGTGCGGGTGGTCGACAGCGCCGGGGCCCTGGGCCTGGTGGCGGCGGCCTTCCACGGGCACCCGTCGCGCCGGCTCCAACTGATTGGCGTGACGGGCACCAACGGCAAAACCACGTGCGCCACGCTGCTGCACAAGCTGCTGCGCGAACTGGGCTACCACGCCGGCCTGCTGAGCACGGTGCAGAACCAGATCGACGAGGACGTCATTCCCGCCACCCACACCACCCCCGATGCCATCCGGCTGAACGCGCTGCTGGCCCGCATGGTGGCCGCCGGCTGCACCCACGCCTGCATGGAGGTGAGCAGCCACGCCGTGGCCCAGCACCGGGTGGATGGCCTGCGCTTCGCGGGCGGCGTTTTCACCAACCTCACCCACGACCACCTCGACTACCACGGCACGTTCGACAACTACCTGAAGGCCAAGAAGAGCTTTTTCGACGCGCTGCCCAAAACGGCCTTTGCCCTCACCAACGCCGACGACAAGCGGGGCCCCGTGATGCTGCAAAACACCGCCGCCCGCCGCGAAACCTATTCGCTGCGCGGGGCGGCCACGTTCCGGGCCCGCCTCATCGCCAACGAGGTGCACGGCTTGTTTCTGGAAATTGACGGCCGCGAGGTGCAATTTCGGCTCATCGGCGTGTTCAACGCCTACAACTTGCTGGCCGTGTACGGGGCCGCCGTGCTGCTGGGCGAAGACCCCACGGAGGTGCTCACCGTGCTCTCGGGCCTGAACACGGCCCCCGGCCGCTTCGAGCCGGTGGTGTCGCCGCGCCAGCGCATCACGGCCGTGGTAGACTACGCCCACACGCCCGACGCGCTGGAAAACGTGCTCCAAACCTTGCACCAAATCCGCCGGCCCGAGCAGCGCATCGTGACGGTGGTGGGCTGCGGCGGCAACCGCGACGCGGCCAAGCGCCCCGTAATGGCTGCCCTCGCCGCCCGCCTCTCCGACCAAGTGGTGCTCACCTCCGACAACCCCCGCTTCGAAGACCCACTCGAAATATTGGCCCAAATGCAGGCCGGCGTGCTGGCCCCCGACGCCGCCCGCGTGCGGACCCTGCCCGAGCGCCGCGCCGCCATCGCGGCCGCGCTGGCGTGGGCGGGGCCCCACGACATTGTGCTGGTGGCCGGCAAGGGCCACGAAAATTACCAGGACGTGCAGGGCGTGAAAACCCACTTCGACGATAAGGAGGTCCTGCTCGAATTATTTGAAACTTTGAACAAGTAATAAACAAATAACAATAGACCGTCATGCTGAGCGCAGCCGAAGCATCTCTACTGCGGCAGTAATCATTAAATAGTGAGCAGTAGAGATGCTTCGGCTGCGCTCAGCATGACGGTCAAATTCTAGCTCAAGTCCCCGGCTTAATCACCCATGCTCTATTACCTCTTTCGCTACCTCCACGAACATTTTCACGTGCCCGGCACCGGGGTGTTTCAGTACACCACGTTCCGGGCCGGTTTGGCCGTGGTGGTGTCGCTGCTCATCGCCCAAATCTTCGGCCACCGCCTCATCCGCGTGCTTCAGAAAAAGCAGGTGGGCGAAAGCATCCGCGACCTGGGCCTGCAGGGCCAGAACGAGAAAAAAGGCACTCCTACTATGGGCGGCCTCATCATTTTGCTGGCCATTCTGGTGCCGGTGCTGCTGCTGGCCCGCCTGCGCAACATCTACATCATCTTGATGATTCTGAGCACGGTGTGGCTCGGGCTGATTGGGTTCTTGGACGACTACATCAAGGTGTTTCGCAAAAACAAGGAGGGCCTGAGCGGGCGCTTCAAGGTGCTGGGCCAGGTGGGGCTGGGCGTAACGGTGGGTTGGGTACTGTTTTTCTCCAACGAAGTGACCGTGCGCCAGTACCTGCTGCCCAACGGGGCCCTGTCGGAGGTGGACGCCAGCAAGGTGTACCACGACATCCACTTGATGATCACCACCGTGCCGTTCATGAAGAACAACGAGCTGAACTACGGCGACTTGTTCGCCACGGCGGGCACGTTTTTCAACGGCCTGTACAGCCTCTTCTACATCCCGATTGTCATTTTCCTGATTACCGCCGTCAGCAACGGGGCCAACATCACCGACGGCCTCGATGGGCTGGCGGCCGGCACGTCGGCCATCATCGGCATCACGCTGGCCATCTTCGCCTTTGTAAGCGGCAACGCGTTGCTAGCGGATTACTTGGACGTGATGTTCATTCCGGACTCGGGCGAACTGGTCATTTTTTGCACCGCGTTCGTGGGGGCCTGCATTGGTTTTTTGTGGTACAATTCGTACCCAGCGCAGGTGTTCATGGGCGACACCGGCTCGCTGGCGCTGGGCGGCATCATCGCCGTGCTGGCCCTCATCGTGCGCAAAGAGTTGCTGATTCCCATCCTCTGCGGGGTGTTTTTGATTGAGAACCTGTCGGTTATCCTCCAGGTCAGCTACTTCAAGTACACCAAGCGCAAGTACGGCGAAGGGCGCCGCATCCTGCGCATGTCGCCGCTGCACCACCACTACCAGAAGCTGGGCTACCACGAATCCAAAATCGTGTCGCGGTTTTGGATCGTGGGCATCATGCTGGCCGTCATTACTTTGGTTACCCTTAAGCTGCGCTAAGCCATGAACATTGTCATCCTCGGCGCGGCCGAAAGTGGGGTAGGGGCGGCGCTGCTGGCGCAGGCCAAGGGCTACGCCGTGTTCGTGTCCGACCGGGGCCCCATTGAGGCCCGCTACAAGGAAAAACTGGTGCAAGCGGGCATCGAGTTTGAGGAAAACCAGCACTCGCTGGACCGGATTCTGGCCGCCGACGAGGTCGTCAAGAGCCCCGGCATTCCCGAAAAGGCTCCGGTGATCAAAGCCCTGCGCGAGAAAAAAATCCAGATCTCCTCGGAAATTGAGTTTGCCAGCCGCCATACCCAAGCGCGGTTCATCGCCATCACCGGCACCAATGGCAAAACCACCACCACGCTGCTCACCCACCATTTGCTGAAGAGCGCGGGCTTCAACGTGGGCCTGGCTGGCAACATCGGCCACTCGCTGGCCGAACTGGTGATTGCGGATGCCTTTGAGTATTACGTGTTGGAACTGAGTAGCTTCCAGCTCGACGACATCAAGGATTTTCACCCGTGGGTTGCGCTGCTGCTCAACATCAGCCCCGACCACCTCGACCGCTACGAGTACTCGCTCCAGAAATACGCCGACGCCAAAATGCGCATCGCCGAAAACCTGGTCACCGACGACTACCTGATTTACAACGCCGACGACGAAAACACCGAGCGCTTCCTGCCCACGGCGTTCATGCGCTGCTTCGTGCTGCCCTTCAGCCTGCACCACCGGCCCGACTACCACCTGGCCGGCTACTACGAAGACGAAGCCACGCTGCGCGTGCACCTGCCCATCGAAGACCGCCACCCCGATAAGGTGAGCATCGCCAACTCGCCGCTCATTGGCCAGCACAACCGCCAGAACCTGGCCGCGGCCATCCTGGCCGCGCGCATCGTGGGGGCCTCGCCCGAGCAAATCGAAGGGGCCCTGGCCACCTTCCACAACGCCGACCACCGCCTCCAATTGGTGGCCGAAATCGGCGGCGTGCAGTTCATCGACGACAGCAAGGCCACCAACGTGGAAGCCGCCTGGTACGCCCTCGACGGCCTTAAAAAGCGCATCGTCTGGATTGCCGGCGGCACCGACAAGGGCAACGACTACACCTCGCTACAGCCGCTGGCCCGCCAGAAAGTGGGGGCCCTGGTGTGCCTGGGCGTGGACAATGCCAAGCTGCGCGCCGCCTTCGAGTCCGAAGTGCCGCACTTGGAAGAAACCCAAAGCATGGCCGACGCCGTGCGCCGCGCCGCCGCCCTGGCCACGTCCGGCGACGTGGTGCTGCTCTCGCCCTGCTGCGCCAGCTTCGACTTGTTCAAGAACTACGAAGACCGGGGCCGGCAGTTTGCCGCCGCCGTGCGCGAGCTGGCCGTTGGCTGACGGCCGTTGGCTGACGGCCGCTGGCTCTCGGCTAAAAGTAAATTTCTACCCAAAAAAAGCTAGCAGCCATCCACTGCTAGCCTTCCGCTAAAACCCCATGGAAACCACTTTCCGCCCCAACTGGCTCCAACGCAACCTCAAAGGAGACCCCATTTTGTGGGCCATTGTGCTCATTTTCTCCGTCATCAGCATTGCCGTGGTGTACTCGGCCACCGGCACGCTGGCCTACCGCAACGAGCTGCGCGGCCGGCCCGGCTCGGCGGAAATGATTGTGCTCAAGCACAGCGGGCTCATTTTTATGGGCCTGGCCCTGATGTGGCTGGCGCACCGCGTCGATTACCGCCACTACTCGCGGCTGTCGCTCTACGCGCTGCTGATTTCGGTGCCGCTGCTGCTGTTCACGTTTTTTGTGGGCGGCACCACCCTCAACGACGCCTCGCGCTGGCTCACCATCCCGGTCATCCACCTCACCTTCCAGCCGTCCGACTTGGCCAAGCTGGCCCTGATTTCGCACCTGGCCAGCATGCTCAGCCGCCGCCAGCAGCACCTGCACGACTTCAAGTCCACGCTGCTGCCGGTGATGCTGTGGGTGGGCGTCATCTGCGGCCTCATCATCTTGAGCAACGCCTCCACGGCCTTGCTGCTGTTTGCTACCTGCATGCTGCTGATGTTCATCGGGCGCGTGCCGCTCAAGCAAATGGCCGTGATGGTGGCCATCGGCGTGGTGCTGGGCGGCGCGGGCCTGGCCGCCGGGCAGCGCCTGGGCACCGTAATGTCGCGCGTGTCGAGCTTCTCCGATCCCAACAAAAAAACGCCGTTTCAGCTCGAACACAGCTACATCGCCATTGCCACCGGCGGCGTGGCCGGCAAGGGCCCCGGCAAAAGCACCGAGCGCAACATCCTGCCCCACCCGTACTCCGACTTCATTTTCGCCATCATCATCGAGGAATACGGCTTGCTGGGCGGGGCCGTGGTGGTGCTGCTGTACCTGGCGCTGCTGTACCGGGGCCTGAAAACGGTGATGAATAGCTACGGCGCCTTCGGGGGCCTGCTCTCGGCGGGCCTCAGCTTCAGTCTGGTGCTGCAAGCACTCGTGAACATGGGCGTGGCCGTGGGCCTGGGGCCCATCACGGGCCTGCCGCTGCCGCTGCTGAGCATGGGCGGCACCTCGCTGATTTTCACGGGCATTAGCATCGGCATCATCTTGGCCGTGAGCCGGGGCGAGCCCGAGATCCGCCCCGTGGTGGGCGCCGACCCCGACGCGCCCCGCATCCCGCGCCAAAACCCGTCCTACGCGTAGTTCTTCTCTCGTTTTGGCATGAGCAATCCCTTGCGAATCATCATCAGCGGCGGCGGTACCGGCGGGCACATTTTCCCGGCGGTGGCCATTGCCAACGAGCTGCGCCGCCGCCACCCCGACGCGGCCCTGCTCTTCGTGGGGGCCAACGGGCGCATGGAGATGACGCGCGTACCCGAGGCCGGCTACGACATCGTGGGCCTCGACATCAGCGGCTTGCAGCGCCGCCTCACGCCCCAAAACCTGCTATTTCCAGTAAAAGTGTTTCGCTCGGTGCGCCGGGCCGGCAAGCTCATTGAGGAATTCCTACCCGACGCCGTGGTGGGCGTGGGCGGCTACGCCTCGGCGCCGGTGCTGCTGGCCGCCGCCAGCCGTGCTATCCCGTCGCTCATCCAGGAGCAGAATTCCTACGCGGGCTTGGTCAACAAGCTACTGGGCCGCCGGGTGGCGCGCATCTGCGTGGCCTACGAGGGCATGGAGAAGTTTTTCCCCGCCGACCGGCTGGTGCTCACCGGCAACCCCGTGCGGGCCGAAATTGTGGGCGGCGACCTAGCGGAAGCCCAAACGTTTTTCGGCCTCGACCCGGCCAAAAAAACGCTGCTTGTGGTGGGCGGCAGCCTGGGGGCCCGCACCCTCAACCTGGCCACGGCCGCGGCGCTGCCGCGCCTGCAAGCCGCGGGCGTGCAGCTGCTGTGGCAAACCGGCAAGCTCTACCACCCCGAAGCCAAGCAGCAGGCCGCGCCCTACGCCGCCGACGGCCTGTACGCCCACGAGTTCATCCGCCGCATGGACCTGGCCTATGCCGCCGCCGACGTGGTAGTGAGCCGCGCCGGGGCCCTGTCGGTGAGCGAGTTGGCCCTCACCGGCAAGGCCAGCATCCTGGTGCCGTCGCCCAACGTGGCCGAAGACCACCAAACCAAGAACGCCCTGGCCTTGGTGGGCAAGGGGGCCGCCGTGTTCATCACCGACGCCCACGCCGCCGAGCGCCTCTACGACGAGGCCCTGCACCTGCTGGCCGACGGGCCCCGCCAGCAGCAGCTGCAAGAACGGGTGCGCGCACTGGCCCGGCCCAACGCCACCACGGCCATCGTCGACGAATTATTAAAATTAATTAAACGGTAGTTCTTTATAATTAAAGCGCCGTGGCGATTTATCGTTTCTAATTGTCGATTAGCCCTTGGACCAGTTTCCGTACATTTTTTTCTTGGGCATTGGCGGCATCGGCATGTCGGCGCTGGCGCGGTGGTTTCGCGCCAACGGCCACCAGGTCAGCGGCTACGACAAAACCGAGACGCCGCTCACGCAAGCGCTGGCCGCGGAAGGAATTGCCGTGCACTACGCCGACGCAGTGGCCAATATTCCGGCCGCGGTGCGGGAGCACAAAGCGCAAACGCTGGTCGTGCTCACACCCGCCATTCCGGCCGATAGCCGCGAGTGGGCCTGGCTGCGCTCCGAGGGCTACAACATCCGCAAGCGCAGCCAAGTGTTGGGCGTGCTCACGCAGGGCCGGCGCACAATTGCGGTGGCCGGCACCCACGGCAAAACCACCACCAGCAGCATGGTGGCCCACCTGCTGCACCACGCCGGCCACGACGCCGGCGCCTTCCTGGGCGGCATTGCCGTGAACCTGGGCAGCAACCTGCTGCTGCCGCAGTCGCCCGGGGCCCCCGTGGTGGTGGAGGCCGACGAATACGACCGCAGCTTCCTCACGCTGCGCCCCGACGTGGCCATCGTGACCAGCACCGACGCCGATCACCTCGACATTTATGGCACCCAAGGGGCCCTGATTGAATCGTTTCGGCAGTTTGTGGGGCAACTCAAGCCCGGCGGCACGCTGCTCGTCAACTACACGGCCGACCCCAGCGTGGCCGCGGCCGCACCGGCCGGCACCCGCGTTATTCACTACGGCTTGGCGGCCGCTCCGGGCCGCGAATTGTTTGCCGCCCACGTAACGGCCCAGGGGCACGAATTTTATTTCGACTTGCACGGGCCCCTGGGGGCCCTGCCCGGCTTGGCGCTGGCCGTGCCCGGCTTCCACAACGTGGAAAACATGCTGGCCGCCGCCGCCGTGGCGCAGCTGGAGGGCCTGAACGCGGCGCAAATCACGGCGGCCGTGGCGGTTTACCGGGGCGTGAAGCGGCGGTTTGAATTCGTGGCGACGGGCCCCCAGGGGCAAGTTTACTTGGACGATTACGCCCACCACCCACGCGAAATCGAGGCGTTTTTGCGTTCGGTGCGGGCCCTGTACCCGGGGCGGCGGCTGCGGGTGGTGTTCCAGCCCCACTTGTTCACCCGCACCCGCGACTTCGCCGAGGGCTTTGCCCAAAGCTTAAGTATTGCGGATGAGGTGATTCTGTTGGATATTTACCCCGCCCGCGAACTGCCGCTGCCCGGCGTCACGTCGGAAATTATTCTGGCCGGCATCACCAGCCCGCGCAAGTCCATCCAAACCAAGGCCCAAGTGCTGGCCGCGGCCCAAACCGATGACCTTGAAGTGCTGGCCACCGTGGGCGCCGGCGACATTGATACCCTTGTGCCGGAATTAAAATTAATCTTTGCCGAGCGCTGGAAAAATTAATTGATTCGGCAACGACAAATTCTTGGCTTGATTAAATCAAAGCTGCCAGCCAATTTTAGATACTGCGAAGCGTAATAATTAATTTATTTCTTCGATTTTCCATAATTTATGCACCGCACCGTTCGAAATTTTTCAGTTGTTTTCGTCTGCCTGCTGGTGCTGGGCGGCCTGGGCGTGTTTGCCGCCGTACGCCAGGCCAACCGGCCAGTTGGGGCCGTGGACGTGCGCATCGCCAACGAGTTTGATAATTACTTCATCAGCGAGCGGGGCGTAACGGCCCTGCTCACCAAAGGTGGCCAGGAACCGGTGCTGGGCACCCGCCCCGAGGGCCCCCGGCTGCGCGAGCTGGAAGCGCGCCTCGCGGCCCACCCGTTCGTGCGCACCGCCCAGGTGTACCGCGACTTGGCCGGCGACTTGCACGCCGATGTGACCCAGAACCGCCCCATTGCCCGCCTCACGCACCCCGACGCGCGCCTCGATACCTACGTGGACGCTGCCGGCCGGCCGTTGCCCCTTTCGCCGCTCTACACGGCGCGGGTGGCCACGGTGGCGCGGCCGGGTGGCGCGGCCCTGCCGGCCAGTTTTTTTCAGGACAGCACCGGGCAACGCTGCCTCGGGTTTCTCCGTTTTGTGGACGAACACCCTTTTTGGCGGGCTCAGGTAGCGGAGGTAATAATTGGGGCTGACGGCCGCTTATCTTTCACCCAGCAAGTGGGCGACCAGCGCGTAGAATTTGGGCTCCCGGACAACATTCCCGAAAAATTCGCTAAGCTTATGGTATTTTACCGCCAAATTCCTTCAGTGCTCGGGTGGGACACCTACCACCGGGTGAACGTAGAGTATCAGAACCAAATCATTTGCGAATAGCAATTCGCTGATATATACTTACATTGGGCGCAGGCCCGCTCTTCTTTCTACCCGCCCCCACTGCTTTCGCCAGGCACCTCTCTCATGCAACAGGACAAAATCGTCGTCGGGCTCGACATCGGCACCACAAAAATCTGCGCCCTGGTGGGCCGCAAAAATGAATTCGGCAAACTCGAAATTTTGGGCATGGGCAAAGCCGTGTCGGAGGGAGTTTCGCGGGGCATTGTGCTCAACATTGACAAGACGGTGGACGCCATCCGGCGGGCCATCCGGCAGGCGGAAGAGCAGTCGGGCATCAGCATCGGCGTGGTGAACGTGGGCATTGCCGGGCAGCACATCAAGAGCCTGCGCCACAACGGCAGCATCACGCGCAACTCGGCCGATACTATTGGCCCCGACGACGTGAACCGTCTCACCCAGGACATGTACCGGCTCGTGACGCAGCCCGGCTCCCAAATCATCCACGTAATGCCCCAGGATTACAAGGTGGATTACGAGGAGGGCATTGTGGACCCGGTAGGCTACGAGGGCGTGCGGCTGGAGGGCAATTTCCACATCATCACGGCCCAGAGCACGGCCATCAATAACATCAACAAGTGCGTAACCAAGGCGGGGCTGGAAATTGCCGACCTCATCCTGGAACCGCTGGCTAGCTCCATGTCAATCCTCTCGGAAGAGGAAAAGGAGGCTGGCGTCGCCCTGATTGACATCGGTGGCGGCACCACCGACGTGGCCATCTTTAAGGATGGCATTATCCGCCACGCGGCGGTGCTGCCATTTGGGGGCAACATCATCACCCAGGACATTAAACAGGGCTGCAACGTGGCTCCTGGCCAAGCCGAGCAACTTAAGGTAAAATTCGGCAAGGCCATTGCCGAGGAAGCTAGCGACCACGAAATCGTGAGCATTCCCGGCCTGCCCAATCGCCCGCCCAAAGAGGTATCGCTGAAAAACCTGGCCTACATTATCGAGGCCCGGATGTCAGAAATCATGGAGCTGGTGTACGCTGAAATCTACCGCATGGGCCTGCACGACCAGCTTTCGGCTGGCATTGTGCTAACCGGCGGCGGTTCGCAGCTCCAAAACCTGGAGCAACTCACCGAGTACATCACCGGCTTAGATACCCGTATCGGCTACCCCAACCAACACTTGGGTAAGAGCCGCATCGAGGCTGTAAAATCGCCGATGTACGCTACCACCGTGGGCCTCGTGCTTTCGGGCTACCACGGCTTGGAAGAACGCAGCCCGCGCTCGTTGTTCGATGAGGAGCCCAGCGCCCATGTGGTGCAGCCCGCGGCGTTGCCTGCTGCATCCGCGCCGCAGGCGGCTTTGCCAGCGCGCCCGGTGGCGGCCTCTGCCCCGGCCCCCGAGCCTAAGAAAGAGCCCAAGCAGCCCAGCCGCGCTGCGGGATTTTTTAAGGATATTCTCAGCCGTACCAAAGGGTTGTTGATCGACGACTACGACGATAAATCATACTAGAAATTAATTATGAATTATGAATTATGAATTAGTAAGCTGATAATCTTATGGTTTCATCTACGCTCAATTCATGATTCATAACTTATAATTCATAATTGAAAAATATGAATTACAAATTCGATATTCCCGCCCAAACCAAATCCATCATTAAAGTGATTGGGGTGGGCGGTGGTGGTTCCAACGCCGTGAAGCACATGCACAAGCAGGGCATCAAGGATGTGGAGTTTATCATTTGCAACACCGACCACCAGGCCCTGCAAAGCTCCACGGTGCCCAACAAGCTCCAAATTGGAGTGGACTTGACCGAGGGACTCGGGGCAGGCGCCAAGCCCGAGCGCGGCCGCCAGGCTGCCCTAGAAAGCAAAGAGCAAATTCGTGAACTGCTGAACCAAGGCACTAAAATGCTCTTTATTACGGCCGGCATGGGCGGCGGCACCGGTACCGGTGCCGCCCCCGTTATTGCGCAAGTGGCGCAGGAGCTGGGCATTCTGACGGTGGGCATCGTGACGGCACCTTTCCTATTTGAAGGCAAGAAAAAGCGTTTGCAAGCCGAAGAAGGTATTAAGGAGTTGAGCGCACACTGTGACACGGTGCTGGTAATTCTCAACGATAAACTGCCCCAGATTTATGGCAACCTGACCATGAGTGCCGCATTTGCTAAGGCTGATACGGTGCTGACCACGGCTGCCAAATCCATCGCCGAAATTATCACGGTGACCGCCGACGTGAATGTGGACTTCGAGGACGTGAAAACGGTGATGAAGGACAGCGGCGCTGCCGTAATGGGCAGCAGCATGACCGAAGGCGAAAACCGGGCCCGCCGCGCCGCCGAGGAAGCCCTGAACTCGCCGCTACTTAACAACACGGATATTCAGGGGGCGCAGAAAATTCTGCTTTCCATCATGTCGGGCGCCGAACACGAGTTGGAGATGGATGAACTGACCGAAATCACGGAATACATCCAGGAGAAAGCTGGGCAGGACGCCGAGATGATTTTTGGCCACGGCATTGACGACACACTGGGCCAGAACATTCGGGTAACGGTAATTGCCACGGGTTTCGCCCGCGACGCGCACTCCATCACCACGCCTGGCCAACGCCCCGCCGCCGAAGCTGCTCCTGAGCCAGCCGAGCGCCAGCCTGCGCCGCCTATTAGCACTGCCGGGGCCCCCACTGCACCGTTTGTGCCAAGTTTTGGCCCCCCCCCCGCCGAGCCAGCCCGGGTGCACCTTGCGCTAGAGGGCCCTGGCTTGCCCAGCAATACACCGCCGCTAACGGGCCAGCCCATCACCGGCCCTGGCGAGCCAGTACTATTGCCGGCCAACACCACTGCGGCTCCGGCCCGCCCGCGCCCGATGGATGCCCAAGCCGAAGAACGCCGCCGCCGCATGCAGGAGTTGAGCCACGGCCTGCCACCCGATGCCGTGACGCAGTACGAGGCCCCTGCTTACCTACGCCGCCAAGTAAAGCTGGAAACGGTAGTGCCCAGTTCAGAGCAAAATATTTCCCGCTTCAACTTGTCGGATGACAGCGAGTTGCTGGGCGACAACCGCTTTTTGCACGACAACGTGGACTAACACGTTGCTTTGCACCAAATACGAAACAACCCGCACTGAATTAATTCGGTGCGGGTTGTTTCGTATTCCAAAAGATTTAAATAGTTTATTCGTGCTCTACAAAATAGTGCCCGTTGGCACGTAAGAAAGCCGGTGCTTAAAACGGTCGAGCAGAGCTTTCAGCCAATGCCAAGGCGCTGCCGTTAGTGCCAGCAATACTGGCGTGAGAAGCAGGACTGTGGGCAGGGGCCCCAGCAACTCAGCCGGTAAACGACCCGCTGCTAGCATACTGGCAGCATAAAATGGTAAAGATAGCAGCCGTAGCCGCGCTGGTCCAGCCACCGTAAGGCGGGGTGCAGCAGCGGGCTGGGGCGGCGCCCAGCGGGGGGCGGGTGGGCAAGTTCAGTACCCAGTGCAGGGTGAGGAAGGCGGCTCCGCTTCCCACGGTAGGGTAAACAAGTAGCCACAGACCGTGGGAATCGATGGGGTGCGTGACGAGCCACAGAGCTACCCAAATCACCCAACCTAAGCTAGCCCACAGTCCCTGCGCTAGGCGTTGGGCATACGGTTGGCGCTCAACTGATTTTACTATGGCCCCGAAAGCAAATAAGTCGAGAGAAGTACCAGTACGAAACCAGCTTCTTGGTAGGAAGGCCAAACGATGCGGAATAATAGGCTGGCCGTTGCTATTGCCAAAAAGGCCGCGGTGCTGCGGCCTACCACGGCTAAAGCCAGTGGCCAAAGCAGATAAGATTGTTCATCAACGGCCATGGTCCAGTAATGGCCCACGCCTTCGCCCCAGTGTTGCAGGCGGTAGAACAACAGGTTGGAGACTGGTAACAAGAACCAAGCTGGGTACTCGCGTAGGGTGGCCAGGGCCATGTAGTAGGGAGGAATAATGCGTAATACCCGCCCAAATAGAAGGTGCGCAGCGGCCCCCACCACCGACGCGCGGGGCCCTAATAAAGCCCCTGCTTCCAAACAATACCCGGTATGAGTTAGTCCGCTGACCACAAAGAACGTCAGCCGCCCCATTTCACCCACCGAAAAGGGCGAGAGCGTTCAATGCTCCACTATGACCAGCCACACGGCTAAGGCCCGTACTCCGTTCAAGGCCGGGCGGTAGCCCGATGGCAAGCCGCCGGGCACGGCAGGGCCCACAGGAATAGGAGCGACGGAAACGATGTCAGACAAGATAAGCGGAATGAAATAAGAGGCGAGTTCCGCAAAACTAAAATGCCAGCAGTGCCGTCGCCTGCTCACGCAGCAATTCCATCAGCAAAGGGGTAGCTAAGTGCCCTTCGGTGCTTAGCTCTTTGTCGATGAAGGGGAGGCGTACACGCTGGGGCAGCACGGCTGAATTTAAGTACATCAACACGTCGGTAAGGTGGCTTAGGGCCAGGCTGCCGCCTTGGCTGCCAGTGCCCAGGCCTACGAGGGCGGTCTTTTTACCCCGCAAGCCGCCGCGGTAGGGGAGGCCGTCAATGAATAGCTTGAGGGCCCCGGGAAACGAGCAGTTGTATTCGGGTACGAAAAAAACTACTTTGTCGCTGGCGTCGAGACCAGCAGCAAGTCGGTTGAAAGCCTCGTGTTTGCCGGCATTGTGGTACAAAGCGCTTTCCAGGGCATCAGCGGGCAGGTCGGCTAGATCTAGGAATTGGGTTTCGACACCGAGCGTGTGCAACAGTGGGGCGTAAAGGTTGGCCACGCGGCGGGCGCGGGAGTTAGGGCGGTTGGTGCCGACGATTAGGGTAATCAAAGCAAAAGCAGGTTAGAAAGCAAAGGTCGCCGTTTAAACCGTTCCCGCGGCTGTTGGTTGTGCGGCCGTGGCTGGGCGATGGGCCCCCGGTGGTGGTGGCCTTCTGGCCAGCGGCTAGGCCGGCCACCGCCGCCAAGCACAGGGCAGCCTACGGCAGCCTCAAATCAAGCACCGACAAACCGCCAAAAATCAGCGCAATGGCAAAGCTGGCTAAAACTCGGAAGGTTTGATTCAATCTAAAAACCTCACCCCGATTGGCCTCGGTGGTGCAGCCAGCCAATCGGCCTTCGAGCAGTCCTTGCATGAGGGGAAGGGTGGAACAATCGAGCGTGACCATGACGTAGAACGTGGCCTTGGATGTGCCCACCAACCCGTAGCCGAGCAAGACATCCCCAGCGCTGCCAACCACGCAGTGGAGCGCCGCTGGTTGAGGTGGTCGGCTAAATACGTGTAAAATACCTAGTTCAATTCGGCACTCAGCCCCCCGAAATACATGAACAGATAGGAGATGTCGCGGGCATTGAGGTGCAGGGGCCCCCGGCTCACAAAGGGTACGAAATAGAAATAGTAGCCCGTGCTGAGCGTGAGGGCCACCTGCGTCAGCACCAAGCGCCGAATGCCGGGGCTTTCGGCATTCTTGGCTTGCAGGCGGGCCCACAGCTTGAAGGGAGTGACGGCCCGGCCGGGGTCAGCCCACAGCGCAGGGCCCTGCACGCCGTTGCGTTGCGCCTGGGTTTCGGGCAGCCAGTAGCTTAGCAGCACGTTTAGCGCCGCCAGGGCAACCACTAGGCGCATAACGTAGGTGGCTTGCTGGCTAGGTAGCACGTGCAGGGTGGTGAATAACGAGTCTGCTGCCACGGGCCCAGCACGAAACCCAGCGAAATAATGGCGCCTTTAATGCCAAAGTTGCGGAATAACTGGCCTGGCGGTGATGCATTGGTGATTGGCCGAGCGCACCCTGGCATACATGCCGTTGATAAGGCCGTCGGCGGTACGGTTGGCAAAGTAGAGCCCGGTCCGCACTAGCAATAGCAACGCGTTGGCCAGCATCGTGCCCATGGCCGAGAGAATGAAAACGGGTCGCCGGCCGTAGCCGTCACTCAACCGCCCGAGCAGTGGGGCCGAAAACAGCTGCACCCTCAAAAACAAGCCCGTGCCCACCGATAGTCCCAACTACGGTTTGCGCAGTCCCCGCACGAACTCGGGCAGTACGGGCCCCACCGCAGCCCCGGCCACCACGGCCACCAAAATGATGGCGTAGAGCAGGACAAACGGTGGTTGGGTGGAGCGGGCACGGCACAAAAATAGCGGGGCAAAAAAGGAAAGCGGCCACAAAAAAGGGGCGCAACGGCCAAGCCGCTACACCCCTTTTTGTGGCCAGTGAAAGCCTACGCCAAGTTGTTCGACGTGGCTTTAGCCGTCAGGAACTCACGGTTTAGAATGGCAATGTTTTCGAGCGAAATGCCTACCGGGCATTCGGCGGCACACGAACCGATGTTGGTGCAGGCGCCGAAGCCTTCGATGTCCATTTGCGCTACCATGTTCTCAACACGGGTTTTGCGCTCCACGTCGCCTTGGGGCAGCAAAGCCAACTGCGACACTTTAGCCGACACAAACAGCATGGCCGAGGCATTTTTGCACGCCGCTACGCACGCCCCGCAGCCGATACAAGTGGCTGCTTCGAAAGCCCGATCGGCAATGTCTTTCGGAATCGGAATCTCGTTGCCATCAGGGGCCCCACCGGTATTTACGCTCACGTAGCCACCCGCCTGAATGATGCGGTCAAAGGCCGAGCGGTCCACGCTCAAGTCCTTGTTGATCGGGAAAGAATTGGCGCGCCAGGGTTCGATGGTGATTGTATCGCCGTCCGAAAACTTGCGCATATGGAGCTGGCAAGTAGTGGTGCCCTTCTCGGGCCCGTGCGAGCGGCCGTTGATGAACAAGTCGCACGAGCCGCAGATACCTTCGCGGCAATCATGGTCAAACGCCACTGGGTCGTCGCCTTTGTGCAGCAAGTCTTCGTTCAGTACGTCGAGCATTTCCAAAAACGACATTTCGGGCGAAATGTCCTTCACGTGGTATTCCACAATCTGCCCTTGCGCGTCGCGGTTGGGTTGCCGCCACACGTTCAGGGTCAAGTTCATCGGTTTAGCGTTGGGGTTAGAACCAGCCATTTCTATTGAATTATAAATTATAAATCGTGAGCTATGAATTGCAACTTCATGCCTTGTAACCGGCAGTTAGTAAGTCCCAATTAATAATTCATGATTTACAATTCTAGAATTATAATTAATTATTTATAGCTGCGCTGGGTCAGCTTCACGTTCTCGAATTGCAACTCCTCTTTGTTGAGGCGCTCGGGTTGGTTTTCGCCCATAAATTCCCAGGCTGCTACGTAAGCGTAGTGTTCATCGTCGCGCAGGGCCTCACCTTCGGGGGTCTGGTATTCTTCGCGGAAATGGCCACCACAACTCTCGTTGCGATCGAGGGCGTCGTCTACCATTAACTCACCAAGTTCAATAAAATCGGCTACGCGGCCGGCTTTTTCCAGCGCTTGATTCATCTCCTCGTTTGCGCCAGTCAGTTTCAAATCTTGCCAGAACTCGCGCTTTAGCTTTTGAATTTCGGCCTTGGCGTGGGTGAGGCCCTTGGCGTTACGAGCCATGCCGCAATACTCCCACATAATGTGGCCCAGTACCTTATGGAATTGGTCGGGCGTGCGGTTGCCTTTGATGCTGAGCAGCTTGTCTGTGCGCTCCTTCACTGCCTTGTCGGCTTCGGCGAACGCAGGGTGGTTGACGTCAACTGGCTTAGGGGCCGTTTTGGCGAGGTAATCGCCGATGGTGTACGGGATCACGAAGTAGCCGTCGGCCAAGCCCTGCATCAAGGCGGAGGCCCCGAGGCGGTTGGCGCCGTGGTCGGAAAAGTTGCACTCGCCGGTGGCGTACAGGCCGGGGATGGTGGTTTGCAGGTTGTAGTCAACCCACAAGCCGCCCATGGTGTAGTGCACCGCCGGGTAGATGCGCATTGGCAACTCGTAGGGGTTTTCGTCGGTAATTTTCTCGTACATCTCAAACAGGTTGCCGTATTTCTGGCTCACTGCCTGGGCGCTGGTGCGCTGGATGATGTCAGCAAAATCGAGGTACACGGCCAAGCCGGTGCTGCCTACGCCACGGCCTTCGTCGCACATCAGCTTGGCATTGCGCGAAGCCACGTCGCGCGGCACGAGGTTACCAAAGGCCGGGTATTTGCGCTCTAGGAAGTAGTCGCGGTCGTCCTCTTTCAAATCCTTCACCTTGATTTCGCCCTTGCGCAAGCGCTCAGCCAACTCCTTGGTTTTGGGTACCCACACGCGGCCATCGTTGCGCAACGACTCCGACATCAGCGTCAGCTTCGACTGGTAATCGCCCGACACCGGGATGCAAGTGGGGTGAATCTGGGTGAAGCACGGGTTGGCAAAGTATGCCCCCTTTTTGTGGGCTCGCCAAGCGGCAGTTACGTTGCAGTACATAGCGTTCGTGCTCAGGTAGAACACGTTGCCATAGCCGCCAGTAGCCAGAACCACAGCGTGGGCAGCATGCTTTTCGATAGCGCCAGTCAGCAAGTTGCGGGTCACGATGCCAGCCGCTTTGCCATCGGCCACCACCAAGTCCAGCATTTCCGAGCGGGTGTGCAGCTTCACTTTGCCGTAGGCCACTTGGCGGCTCAGGGCTGAATAGGCCCCCAGCAGCAACTGCTGGCCGGTCTGGCCGCGGGCGTAGAACGTGCGGCTCACCTGGGCCCCCCCGAAGGAGCGGTTGGCCAGCAACCCGCCGTACTCGCGGGCGAAGGGCACGCCCTGGGCCACGCACTGGTCAATGATGCTCACCGATACTTGAGCCAAGCGGTACACGTTGGCCTCGCGGGCGCGGTAGTCGCCGCCCTTGATGGTATCATAAAACAAGCGAAATACTGAGTCGCCGTCGTTCTGGTAGTTTTTGGCAGCGTTGATGCCGCCTTGCGCTGCGATGGAGTGGGCGCGGCGCGGCGAGTCGTGGTAAGTGAAGGCGTGGACATTGTAGCCCAACTCGGCCAGCGAAGCCGCCGCCGAGGCACCAGCCAAGCCAGTGCCCACCACAATCACGTCGTACTTGCGCTTGTTGGCGGGGTTAACGAGCTTGACGTTGAACTTGTGCTGGTCCCACTTCTCGGCTAGGGGGCCTTCGGGCGATTTTGAATCCAGAAACATACTTATTTCAGGGCTAGCGTGAGGGAGTGGACCAGGGGAGCAACGGCCGACGTAAGCTGGCCGTCGGCGTTGGTAAACAAGAAAAAGTAAAGCGGCATCGCGGCAAAGCCTGCCGATACCACCACAGCAAAGCCGTGGCCCACAGCTTTGATCAGCGGCGTGTACTTGCGGTGGTTTAGGCCCAGCGTCTGGAAGCCCGAGCCGAAGCCGTGCCACAGGTGGTAGCCCAGCGAAGCCTGCGCAGCCACGTACAGCAGCACATACCACCACACGTGGAACGATGCCACGACCGCCATGTACAAGTTGTCGTAGTCGCGGGTTTCGACATTGGTGCCCCCGATTTTATCCAGGCCACCGAAGCGAGCGCGCCAGAAGAAGTTGTAGAGGTGCACCAGCAGGAAAATTAGGATGATGCTGCCCAGGATGCCCATGTTGCGCGGGGTCCAGTCCGAATTTTGTTCGGAGTGGTTCACCACGTATTGCTGGGGGCGGGCGGCGCGGTTGCGAAGCCTCAGCATCAGCGCCTCGTAGATGTGAAAGCCAAAACCCAGTACCAAGCCCCACTCGATGGTGCGAATGATGGGATTGGTGCCCATGAAATGTGAATAAGCGTTGAAGGCCGCGCCACCGTCGTGCTTGAACAGTTGCAAATTGCCTACGAGGTGCACTACTAGAAACGTACACAAGAACAAACCCGTGAGGGACATGACAATCTTACGCCCGATGCTACTGGAGAAAGTTTTGGAAATCCAACTCATAAAACGGTCCGCAGAGCGGAGAAATAGTAGGTTTGTGCGGCCCAAAGGTAGGGCCGAGGGGCTAAGCGGGCAAAAAAACCAGGCCGTTGGCTAGCACACACTGGGGGCAGTGAATTTATCAGGGGCCCCTGTCGTTGGCGGCGTTACGGGTTGCCTAGACAACCCGCAGAGGCAAAAAAAAGTTAGCTTCGCATACAGGTTTATTACGCGTCCGCGGCGGGCAGGCTGGCGGACCCTCAATCACAATGAAACGGTTATGAAGGCACTTTCCGCTATTTGGTACAATTGGCAGTTGGCCGCTATGGGACTATTGCTGGCATTGGGAGTCCTAGTGCCGGGTACGGCGCGCGCCTCTCACATTCGCGCCGGCAACATCGAAGCCAAAGTAGATACCACGGCCGCACACGATCCCAACCGGATATTTTTTAAGCTGACAATCTACCAGGACTTAGCTTCAGGAAGTGCCGATCAGCCAATGGCTACCCTGTATTTTGGAGATGGTACTTCGCAAACGTCAGATCGTATATCTGGAACAGGTCCAAGGCAAGTAATTCCTCTTCCCAACAACACCGATACTGGGGTAGATATCTTCTATTTCGACCATACCTACTCTGGTGCTAATAAGTACACTGCTAGTTTTATTGGGGAGAATCGTAATGCTGGTATATTGAATTTTATTGGCACTATGTCAAATACGCAAACGTTTTACGTTAGCACAACTTTCATAATTGATCCCGCGCTAGGTCTAAATCACAGCCCTGTATTGCGTACTCCGGCCGTCGATAAGGCAGGCCAAAACCAAGTGTATTTGCACAATCCGGGGGCTTACGATGCCGACGGTGACTCGATGGCATTCAAGTTGCGTTCTTGCCAGCAGGCTCCCTCGATGCCTAGTAACAATACACCAGTGCCGGACGTCATTGCCGGTTTTGTGTATCCCGATAAAACGCCGGGCAACTCCACAGCCCAGCAGGTAGCTTACAATGGGGTGCCAGCAGGGGTCCCCAAGAACGCGGCTATTTTTGTGCAAGATGTGCACACTGGCCAAATCACATGGAATACACCGCTGCAAACCGGTTTCTATAACGTAGCTTTTACGGTAGAAGAATGGCGACGAAGTGAATTTGGCGCGCGCCAAATTGGGTTGGTAATTCGCGATATGCAGATCATTGTGGTGGCCACTAATAATCTGCGCCCCATCCTCACGATTCCGCCCGACCTCTGCGTGATAGCCGGCACCACCGTGACTGGTACCGTGACGGCTACTGATGGCATTGCTGCGGGCAGCGCAGCGCAAACACCCATCACCCTTAACGCCTATTCGGGCATTCTCCCGCCAGCCCGGTTCACGCAAGCGTCCAAGGGGCCACCTACGGCCACCGGCAGTTTCACGTGGGCCACTGATTGCAGCAATGTGGCCAAGGAGCCGTATTCGGTAGTATTCCGAGCGCAGGACAGTCCGCCTACTCCCGACGTACCGCTGGTGGACGAGCAAGTGTGGCGCATCACCGTGGTAGGGCCCCCGCCCATAAACCTGCAGGCCGTGCCCACTGGCAACCAGGTGACGCTAACTTGGAACCGCTACGTCTGCTCCAACGCCAGCTTCATTCGCATTTACCGCAAGGAAAACCCGTCGAATTGGGTGCCGGGGGCCTGCGAAACAGGTATCCCAGCAAGCGCGGGCTACACGTTGGTGGGCTCGGTGACGGCGGATTTGTCGGCCTTTAAGGATGATAACGCCGGGCAAGGCCTGGCGCGGGGAAAAACGTATTGCTACCGCATCTACGCCGATTTCCCGCTGCCCGCGCTTGGGGCCAGCATTGCCTCGGCCGAGGCGTGCGCTACCATTGGCGGCTCGTCGGCCCGCCTCAAAAACGTGGATGTGGACCAAACCAGCGCCACGGGCCAGATTACGGTGCGCTGGTCGCCGGCCAAGTTGGCCAACACGCAGCTGCTGAGCACGCCCTCGGGCTACCGCCTCTCGCGGGCCGTGGGATTGGCGCCCGCCGCTACCGCCTACACGGTGGTGCGCGCCGCCCCGTTTGCACTGACCGATTCGGTGTATGTGGATACCAACGTCAACACCGTTGCCAACCAGTACACCTACAAGCTCGACCTGTTCTACGCCTCGGCAGCGGGCAGCACCACCGAGATTGTGGAGCCGGCCGGTACCGCTAGCAGCGTGCGCACCGCGCTGGTGCCCGACAGCCCCAACAAGCAGATTACCGTGAGCTGGACCTACCAGACGCCGTGGGACAACACGTTGAAGCCCACCCTGGTGTTCCGCAGCGGCACGGCCGGGGGCCCGTTTGCGCAAGTGGGCACGGTGACGTCGACCACCGCCGGCGGCACCTACGTGGACAAGGACCCGGCGCTCGTGAAGGGCAACACCTACTGCTACTACGTGCAAACCAACGGTCAGTACAATCCCACGGGTTATCTCAGCGAGCTGCTCAACAAAAGCCAGATCATCTGCACCACGCTGACGGACCAGCCCTGCGTGCCGGTACTGTCGCTGGCCCTGGTGAACTGCGACAGCCTGGCCCGCAACCCGCCCGCCGATGGCCAGGCCTACGCCAACTCCCTGAGCTGGACCGCCGGCACCACGCCCGCCGGTTGCAGTGCGCCCATTGCTTACTACCGCGTGTTCTACCGGCCGACGGCCGACGGGGCCCTCACGCTGCTCGATTCCACCAACACGATGAGCTACGTGCACCGCAACCTGCCCGAACTGGGCGGCTGTTACGCCGTGCAGGCTGTGAGCACGGGCGGGCTGCGCAGCGCCCTCAGCAACGTGGTGTGCCAAAACAATTGCCCGTTCTTCATCCTGCCCAACATCTTCACGCCCAACGGCGACGGGGTGAACGAAATCTTCCAGCCCAAGTCGGCCAGCCCGTTGCGGAGCGTGCACTTCATGGCGTTCAACCGCTGGGGGGTGAAGGTTTTCGAGAGCACCACTACGTCCCGCATCTTCATCAACTGGGACGGCGGTGGGGCCGTGGGCGAAAGCGGCAGCAGCGGCAAGGTGTCGGACGGCCTCTACTATTACTTGGCTGAAGTCGAATTTGCTGACGCGGCCAACACAAAAATCACCTACAAAGGCTGGGTGCAGATTGTGCGTTAGGGCCCCGGTCCATTAACTTTTGCCAGCGAAAAAAGCCAGGCAATTCCTAAAGGGAGTTGCCTGACTTTTGGTTTTTTGGGGTCCCGCGGTGGGCGGTGGGGGCCCTGGAAGAGCGGCGCCGATTTGGTGAGCCGCGGGCTTTTGTGCAGCTTGCGCCCCGTTTGGACCCCGGGGAGCGGCCGCCCCTGTTGATCACCCGAGGCACTTTTCCCACCCAATTTAGCTGCTGCACTTTCCACCCGTGAATCCTCCTTCTTCGTCTTTGCTGCTGGCTCCGGCCTTTGTATTTCCCGGCCAGGGCAGCCAGTTTCCGGGCATGGCCCGCGAGCTGTTTGCCCAAAACGATTCCGCCCGCCAGCTCCTTACCCAGGCCAACGACATCCTCGGGTTTTCACTTACCGGACTGATGTTCAACGGCTCGGAGGACGACCTACGCCGTACCGACGTGACGCAACCGGCCATTTTTGCGCATTCAGTAGCCCAGTTTGTGGCCGTGCCCGACCGGGCGGTGGGCATGGCTGCCGGCCACTCGCTGGGCGAGTTTTCGGCTTTGGTGGCGGCTGGTGTGCTCGACTTTGCCGATGCCCTGCGCTTGGTGGCCCGCCGCGCCCAGGCCATGCAGGCCGCCTGCGCGGAGCAGCCCGGCACGATGGCCGCTATTTTGGGCCTGGCCGACGACGTAGTGGAGCGGATCTGCCAGGAAATTAGCGCCGCCGGCAACGTGGTGGTGGCCGCCAATTACAACTGCCCCGGCCAACTGGTGGTGTCGGGCGCGGTACGCGGCGTGGAGCTGGCCTGCGAGCAGCTGAAAGCCGCCGGGGCCAAGCGCGCCCTGCTGCTGCCGGTGGGCGGCGCTTTCCACTCGCCGCTGATGCAGTCGGCCGCCACGGCCCTGGGCGAGGCCATCGAAAAAACGACCTTCCGCGAAGCCCGCTGCCCCGTGTACCAAAATGTGGACGGCCAGCCCCACCGCGCCCCCGCCGAAATCAAGGCCAACTTGCTGGCCCAGCTCACGGCCCCCGTGCGCTGGACCCAATCGGTGCAGCGCTTGGCCGCCGACGGGGCCCTCGACTTTGTGGAGTGCGGCCCCGGCAAAGTGCTCCAGGGCCTGGTGAAGAAAATTGTGCCCCTGGCCACCGCCGCCTCGGCGCAGTGAGCAAGCTGCTTAAGCTGGGCGCCGGGCCAGCGCGGGCACGGTTCATTGGGGCCACTGCTGGGGCCGCCGTGGCGCTGCTGGGCTTGTATTGGGTGCTCAGCCAGGGCGGTTTCGGTGGCACCGGCGATTCGTACAGCTACCTGTCCGCGGCCCGCAGCTTGCGCGCCAGCGGCCGGCTGCTGGGCCCCGACGGGCTGCCCTATCGCCTGTGGGGGCCCCTGTTCCCGGCCTTACTAAGTGTATTCAGCTCTTTTGCAGCGATTCGCTGCTTGTATGGGCTCGCTTTGCTGGGCCATTTACTGCTGTGGAGCGGGGCCGGTAGCCATTTGCTGCCCGCGCGCCGGGCGTGGATACTTCCCTTGGCGCTGGCGTTGAGCACGGCCGTGTTGGTACCGGCCAAGTTCATCTGGTCGGAGCCGGTGTTCTTCTTTTTAGCGGCGGCCTACAGCGGCGCGCTGCTAACTTGGCTGCGTACGAACAGCGGGCACTGGTTGGGTTGGGCCACGCTGGTTGGGTTTTTATTGCCTTTGCAGCGCACTTCCGGGGCATTTTTATTGCTTGGGGCTGGTGCGGGCCTCTTGATGAACGGGGTTTGGCGCACGCGAAGCCGCTGGCAGTTGGCGGCGCACGGCATTGGTTGTGCAAGCGGGGCAATGCTTTGGAATGTCCATACGGCGCTGGCGGGCCCCCGCGTGGTTAGGGTGCCCGGTGGGTGGTCCATGCTCGCCGAATTGCAGGCCCAGTACGGGTTTGTGGTGCTGCGCTGGTTCAGCCCCTTGGCCGCGGGGTGGTACGGAGCCGTGCCCTTTGCCTTTTGGGCACTGGGCACAGTGGTCCTGCTGGCGTGGCTATGGCCCACGGGCCGGCCGTGGCGCGTGGGATTGGCTACCCCCACCGCCGCCTTGCAGCTGTGCTGGTGGCTAACGGTGGCCAATGTGTTGGGCCACATGGTGGCCGTTACTTACCGGCTGGGTACCGGAGGGGTGTACGACGCCGAACGCTACATGGCCCCGGTGGCCGGCCCCGTGCTGCTGCTGGCCCTGGCCCGCTGGCCGGCCGCCGGGCTGGTGCGCTGGCGGCAAGTGTTGAATGGCCTCGTGCTGGCCGCTTGGCTCGGCTACTCGGCCTTGCGTGTGGGCCACAACGTGGCGGAGCTGCGCCACCGCCCGCCCATAATAGGGCCCCAACCTTGAGCGGGCCGCCGCCGCGAGGCGAGCGCGACGGGGTGTACTTTACTTTCCCTAACGCAATCATCCATTATTCCTCCGCCCACGGCTGCACGGCCAGCGGGTCAGGGCAACGGCGGAGCAGCTCGGCAATGGTGAGATGCAGTTGCGGGTGCACCGCAGCGGCGGCGATTTCGGCCAGGGGCCCCAGCGCAAACCGGCGCAGCGGCAGGCGCGGGTGGGGCACAGTCAGGCTGGGCGTGTTGAGGACGAGGTTATCGCAAAGCAGGATGTCTACGTCGAGCGTGCGGCTGCCCCAGCGCTCGTGCCGTGCGCGGCCGGCGGCGGCTTCGGTGGCCAGGCAATGGGCCAGTAGCGCCGCCGGGGCCAGCGCGGTGCGCAGGGCCACGGCTTGGTTGAGGTACGCCGGCTGGTCGGCGGGGCCCCAAGCGGCGGTTTCGTAAAGGCCCGAAGCAGCAACGATTTCGCCAGCGGCGGCCAGGCCAGTGCGCGCGGCTTGCAGGTAGGCAGCGCGGTTGCCGAGGTTGCTGCCCAGCAATAGGTAAGCTATAGCAGGCGCACTCACGCGTGCTGGGCCAGGAACTCGGCCGTGCGCGCGGCCACCAGGCCCGCCGGCTCGGGCAGCGCGGCGCCCGGCCAGGGGTGGGCCCCGCCGAACATGTGCGTGGCCCCGGGCACCAGCAGCAACTCGGCGCCGGGCTTGGCAGCGCGCAGGGCGTGGGCCGCGTCCAGGGGCACGGTTTCATCGGCGTCGCCGTGCACGATGAGCAGGGGCTGGGGCAGGCGGTGCGCCACGTTGGCCAGGACGTCGAGCCGCGGTCGGTGGGCCTCGTAGTCCTCCACAATCTGGTAGTACATGGGCAGGGGCTGGCCGGTGCGGCTGTTGGGCACCAGCAGCTGGCCCGTGCGGGCCCACTCGGCCAGCACGGCGGAGCCCCAGCGCTGGTCGATGTCGGCAATGGCGGCCCAGGTGGCCACGGCCCGCACCCGGGCGTCCTCGGCGGCCTTCAGCAGCACCAGGGCCCCGCCGCGGCTGTGGCCCACCAGCGAGAGCCGGGCCAAGTCCAGCTCGGCCGCGGGCAGGGGCGTGGCCCCGGGCGTGCCCAGGGCGTCGAGCAACTGGCCCAGGTCGTCCAGCTCCAGGCTGAAGTTGTTGCGGCCGAAGGCGTCCAAGTCCTCCAAGTCGCCGGTGCCGCCCACCACCACGCCGTTGTGCGACAGGTTCAGTTTGACGAACGCGAAGCCTTGCGCGGCAAAAAAATCGGCCAGCTGTGGGAAATGGCCCCAGTCCTTGAACCCCTTGAAGCCGTGCACGAATACCACCACCGGCTTGGCGCGGCCGTCGGCGCGGTACGTGGCGTCGGCGGCAAACGGCCGGCCGTGGCGCAAGCCGGTGAGAATGAACGGAACGTGGGCGAGCATGGGCGCAAGGGCAGGGGTGGGGCAGGGGCCCCGCGGCGCAGCGCGCGGGCGGGCCCCGCAAGTAAGGCATTCGGCGCGCAAAAGTTTTGCCGCCCCGCCGGTCCCCCGCCTCGGCCATTGCGCCGTATCATTGCCGCGCCATGCCGCAGCTTTCCTCCGTTTCCCTCGACCAGATCCAGGCCCCCATTGCGGCCGAAATGGGCGAGTTTGAGCACAAATTCCGCCAGTCGATGCGCACCAACGTGCTGCTCCTCGACAAAATAATGGGCTACATTGTGAAGCGCAAGGGCAAGCAAATTCGGCCGATGTTCGTGTTCTTTTCGGCCCGCATCGCCCTGCCCGACGCCACGGGGCCCTTGCCCGAAGCCACGTTCCGCGGCGCCACCCTCATCGAGCTGCTGCACACCGCCACGCTGGTGCACGACGACGTGGTGGACGAGAGCAACTACCGCCGCGGCTTCTTTTCCATCAACGCGCTGTGGAAGAACAAGATAGCCGTGCTGGTGGGCGACTACCTGCTCTCGCGCGGCATGCAGCTGGCGCTGGAGCACGACGACTTTGCGCTGCTGAAAATCGTGAACAACGCCGTGCGCGAACTGAGCGAAGGCGAGTTGCTGCAAATCGAAAAAGCCCGCAAGCTCGACATCACGGAGGACGTGTACTTCGACATCATCCGCCAGAAAACGGCCTCGCTCATCGCCTCCTGCACGGCCGTGGGGGCCGCTTCCACCGGCGCCGACAAGGAAACCGTGGAGCGCGCCCGCCTCTTTGGCGAGAAGGTGGGCATGGCGTTCCAAATAAAAGACGACTTGTTCGACTACGGCACGGCCGAAATTGGCAAGCCGGTGGGCATCGACATCAAGGAAAAAAAGATGACGCTGCCGCTGATTTACGCCCTCCAGCAAGCCAGCTGGCTGGAAAAGCGGCGCATGATTTTCAACGTCAAAAACAACGAGGGCCACCGCGAGCGGGTGCAGCAGGTCATCGAATTCGTGAAGCAATCGGGCGGGCTGGACTACGCCGTGGCCACCATGAAGCGGTACCGCGACGAAGCCCTGAAAATTCTGCACACCTTCCCCGCGTCGGCCAGCCGCACCTCGCTGGAGCAGCTAATTAATTACACCATCGAACGGGAAAAATAGGGCCCTGGGGCCCCGGTAAGCCACAAAAAAAGCCACCCATTGGGGCGGCTTTTTTTATGATTAATTAATTCGTAATTAATTCCTCGGCTCGGCCACCTGGTAGCTGACGCTGCCGGGGGCCACGTCGCTTACTTTGAATTTCACGCCGTCGAAGGTGGCGTCCACTTCGAGGGTGTGGATCATGCCGCAGCCGGGGCATTTTACTTCTTCTTTTTCGAACTGGTCGGTGTCGGCCAGCGAGTCGGCCATGGGGTCGGGGGTGGGCACGCCGAGCAGGTCGGTAAATACTTCGGTGTGGCACTCGTTGCACTCAAATTTAAGGCCCACGGCGCGGCCTTGCAATGCGTCGAGGGGGGCGTTCTGGTCGGGGTTTTGGGCAATCCACATGGGGCAATCGGGTTGGTTTTGGGGAAAGGGCGGCGGCCCGCGGCGGGGCCTGCCCGGGTTTACGCGGCGGCTCCGCAAAAGGATGGGCCGGGGCCCCACGTTACCTTTGGGCGGGCCTCCGCCGGGCCCGGTTTGCGTTATGGCTGACGATACTTTGGGGGCCCCCGCCCCGCCCGTGGCCCTGCCCCAGGTGCCGCGCCTGCACTCGCTGCGCAGCTCGTTGAAGCTCGTGGCCGACCCCATCGGGGCCCTCGACGCCATCCACGCCGGCTACGGCGCCACAGTGCGGCTCTACATCGGCGGGGTGCAGCCCAGCGTGCTCACCCGCGACCCCGGCCTGGTGCAGCACATCTTGCAGAAAAACCACCGCAACTACGCCAAATCGAGCTTCACGCTCGGCTTTGCGCGCTACATCGGCCACGGCCTGCTCACCAACGACGGGCCCGACTGGCTGCGCCAGCGCCGGCTCATCCAGCCCGGCTTCCACCGCCAGCGGGTGGCCGGCCTCACCGGGCTGATGCAGGACGTGGTGGCCGACGCGCTGGGGCCCCTGGCGCAGGCGGCCGTTCAAGGCGGCGGGGCCGTGGCCGTGCCGGCCCACGCGCTGATGACGCGGCTCACGTTCCGCATCATCGCCCGCTCGGTGTTCAGCACCAGCTTTGCCGAGGCCGAGCTGGACCGCCTGGCCCAGCTCATCACCGAAATCCAAGCGTTTTACGTGCGCACCATCCGCCAGCCTTACCTGAACTGGTGGCGGCGGCTGCGGGGCCAATTCCGCCACCACGACCGCCTCACGGCCGAGCTGCGGGCGCTGCTGGGCCGCTACATTGCCCAGCGCCAGGCCGCCAGCGCCGCCCCCGGGGCCCCCGCCCCGCCCGACGACCTGCTGCAAATGCTGCTCGACGCCCGCTACGAGGACACCGGCGAGCCGATGGCCCCCGACCGGGTGCTCGACGAGGCCCTCATCCTGCTCGTGGCCGGCCACGAAACCAGCGCCAACGCCCTCACCTGGCTGCTCTACCTGCTGGCCCACCACCCGGCCGAGGCCCGCGCCATTCAAGCTGAAGTAGCTGAGGCATTGGGGGATAGGGCCCCCACATTCGCCGATTTGCCGCGCCTCGGGCGGGCCCTATACGCGGTGCAGGAAACCATGCGCCTCTACCCGCCCGCCTGGATGGTGGACCGCGTGGCCCTGGCCGACGACGACTACCGGGGCCTGCGCATCCCCAAGGGCACGCTGTTTTCGCTCTACCTCTACGGCCTGCACCGCGACCCGCAGCACTGGGACGCGCCCGCCGAGTTCCGCCCCGCCCGCTTTGCCCCCGACGCGCCGCGCCCGCTCGTGCCGTTTGCCTACCTGCCCTTCGGCGGGGGCCCCCGCTTGTGCGTGGGCCTGCAATTTGCCCTCACCGAAATGCAGCTGGTGGCCGTCGAGCTGCTGCGCGTGTTCGACGTGGAATGGCCCGCCGGCCAGCCGCCGGTGGCCACGCAGCCGCTCATCACGCTACGGCCCCGGGGCGACTTTCGGGTGCGCTTGCGCCTGCGGTAGGGACCCTGTTGGTGAAGGGGTTGCGTTGGTTGTGTAATGGTTTTGGTCGGCAAGTCGCTTAACTTGCCGGCCAAAACTTTCATGTATTGCCCACTGCTAAGGCCCTGCGCATGAACCGACTTTTCCGCATTTTCTTCTTGCTGCTGCTGGTCCTGGGGGCCCGCCAA
The DNA here is from genome assembly GCA_050954665.1 of Janthinobacterium lividum. Taxonomy (GTDB): domain Bacteria; phylum Bacteroidota; class Bacteroidia; order Cytophagales; family Hymenobacteraceae; genus Hymenobacter. Next base: position 5,862 of record JBPBPC010000037.1, on the reverse strand, counting down.
GGCGCCGGGGCCCCGCCGGCCGCCGCTGCCTTGGCGGCCGCCCCGGCCGCCCCGGCCGCCCCGCCCGTGCTCGTCGTGCCGGCCGGGGCGCAGGCCGGGCCCCACTTCAACGTCGAGACCGCCACCCAAGCCTACCTCGACACGCTCACGCCGGCCCAAAAGGCCAAGTCCGACGCCTACTTTGAAGGCGGGTACTGGCTCCTGCTCTGGGGCTTGCTGGTGGACGTGGCCGTGGCGGCCGTGTTCCTGCCGCTGGGCTTGTCGCGCCGGATGCAGGGCTGGGTGGGCGGCATTCGCCGCGTGAACCTGCGCACCCTGGCCTACGGGGCCCTGTACCTGCTGCTGGCCGCGGCGCTGGCCTTTCCGTGGGCGGTGTACGTCGACTTCGTGCGCGAGCACCAGTACGATTTGTCCAACCAAACGTTTGGGGCGTGGCTGGCGGAGCAACTAACCGGCCTGGCGCTGACCGTAGCCGCGGGGGCCCCGCTCATCATGCTGCTGTACGTGGCCATTCGGCGCACGGGGCGGCGCTGGTGGGCGTGGGGCGCGGCGGGCACGGTGGTGTTTTTGGCCATCGGCTCGTTCCTGGGGCCCGTCCTCATCAGCCCGTTGTTCAACCAGTACACGCCCTTGCCGCCCAGCCCGGTGCGCGCGCGGCTGCTGTCGCTGGCGCGGGCCAACGACGTGCCGGCCACCAACATTTACCTGGTCGACGCCTCGCGCCAGAGCAAGCGCGTGAGCGCCAACGTGAGCGGCATCGGCAGCACCATCCGCATCTCGCTGAACGACAACTTGCTGAACCGCTGCTCGCCCGAGGAGGTTGAGGGCGTGATGGGCCACGAAATGGGCCACTACGTGCTGAACCACGGCTGGAAAAGCTTGCTGGAAATGGGGTTGGTCATCCTCGCCGGCTTCGCCGCGGCCGACTGGGCATTTCGGCGGCTGGTGGCGCGCCACGGGCCGGCCTGGGGCATCGGCGGGCTGGCCGACGTGGGCGGGCTGCCCCTGCTGAGCGTGCTGTTCTCCTTTTTCATCGGCTTCTTGGCCAAGCCGGTTTTCAACACCATCATCCGCACGGCCGAAATCGAGGCCGACCAGTTCGGCTACAACGCCGCCCGTCAGCCCGACGGCGAAGCCACCGTGGACATGAAGCTCTCCGAGTACCGCAAAATTTCGCCCGGCCCGCTGGAAGAATTCCTTTTCTTCGACCACCCCAGCGGCCACACCCGCGTGCGCATGGCCATGCAGTGGAAGGCCGAGCACCTGAGCGACAAGCAGCCCGCTGGCCAACCCTAAACTGTCGTCCGCGTTGGTACGCGAAATCGCTTAAGGTCCACTCAAAAAACTATCCGTTGATGGGTGCTTGCTTTGCGCAACCCAAAGAGCCCTGGGCCCCTATTCCTTCAGCAGCTTATCGATTTCCTGGTTGAAAGCCGCCGTTTCCTCCGCGTAGTACTTGCCCGTGCCGGGGCCGCTGAAGCCGGTGTGAATCTTGCGCACGGCGCCCTTTTTGTCGATGAAAACGGTGGTGGGGAAGGCCAGGAACTTGGCCAGCTGCGGCAGCGACTTGGCCACCGAGTCCTTGTTCGACACGCCGGCCACTGCCAGGTCGTAGCCGATGTTGAACCGCGTTTTCATGCCGCGCAGGCGGGCGGCGGCCTTGTCGTACTCGGGCATCCGCTCGTAGCCGAGGCCGATGATTTCGACGCCGCGCTGCTTGTTCTTCTCGTACCACGGGGCCAGGAAGTTGGTCTCGTCCATGCAGTTGGGGCACCACGAACCCAGCACTTGCAGCACCACCACCTTGCCGCGGTACTTGGCGTCGGTGGGCGAAACGCTGCCGCCCGGCGCAATGCTCGGAAACTTAAAGCTCAGCCGGCTTTCGCCCTTTTTGAGGTAGGTGAGCGTGTCCGAATCGGGCAGCTTGGCCTTGGGGTCGAGGGTGGCCGTCCAGGTTTCGTGGCCGCTTTTGCCGGAGTAAAAGTCTCCTTTAATCTGCGTCGGGTTGGGTTTGTTGGCCACGTATAAGAAGCCGTGGCTGCCGTCGAACGTGCTCAGCTTCAGCTGGTCGCCCACGGTTTGGCCGGCCAGGTAGCGGTAGTCGCCGGTGTTGGTGAGGAAGGTGCCCGTCACGTCGTGCCCCAGCTGTTGAAACACCCCAATGGCGGGGTACGGCTTGCCGTCGTCGCCGGTGAAGGTGACGGCCCACTTGCCCGCAAACGGCTTGCTCTGGCCGGTGGGCGAGGGCGCAAACAGTTTTTGAGCCCCCGCGGTGGCCGTCAGCGGCACGCGGTAGGGCCCCTTGGCGTCGTACTTCACCCAAGCCCCTTTCAGTTTGCCAGGGCCGTCGGCCCGCACCACCAGGGCCGCGTCGAACGCGTGCAGCTTGACGGTGGCCGAGTCGCCGGCGGCCGAGATTTCGGGGCAGCGCAGGCGCTCCTCGCCGTTCAGGCCCTTGTTGACGAGGTACACCACCGGCTGGCCGGCCTCGGTTTTTACTTCGAACAGGAACGGCAGCTGCTGGCCCTGCACCGCCAGCTCGGCGCGCCAGGGCCCCAGCGTGAGCAGCGCGGCGGCCGCGGTGCCGCCACCGGCCGCGGTTTCGGTTTTGGTGGAACTACCCTGGCAGCCCGCCAGGCCCAGCAGGGCCCCGGCCAGCAGGGCAAGCGCAACATTCTTCATGGCAACGGCAAAAAGCAAACGTGAAGGGCCACAACCCAGACCGGTTCAACTTAGTTATAAGTACAGGCCGGGCCGCTAAATAACGGCTGCCCGCCGGATTAGGCGCAACCTGACCGGGTATGCTACATTTGCACAACCACCTTTTATACTTGTCCTATGGCTTTCGACTTGGAAATGATTCGCGGCGTGTACGCCGGCATGGGGGCCCGCATCGAGGCGGCCCGCGCCGCGGTGGGCCGTCCGCTCACCCTCACCGAGAAAATTCTCTACGCCCACCTCTACGGCGGCGAAGTGAAGCAGGCCTACGGGCGCGGGGTTTCCTACGTTGATTTTGCCCCCGACCGCGTGGCCATGCAGGACGCCACCGCCCAAATGGCGCTGCTCCAGTTCATGCAGGCCGGCAAGCCCACCGCCGCCGTGCCCAGCACCGTGCACTGCGACCACCTCATCCAGGCCAAAGACGGCGCCACCGAAGACCTGGCCGAAGCCAACACCGAAAACAAGGAAGTGTACGATTTCCTGGCCTCGGTGTCCAATAAATACGGCATCGGCTTCTGGAAGCCCGGCGCCGGCATCATCCACCAAGTGGTGCTCGAAAACTACGCCTTCCCCGGCGGCATGATGATCGGCACCGACTCGCACACCCCCAACGCCGGGGGCCTGGGCATGGTGGCCATCGGCGTGGGCGGCGCCGACGCCGTGGACGTGATGGCCGGCATGGCCTGGGAATTGAAGTTTCCCAAGGTCATCGGCGTGAAGCTGACCGGTAAGATGAGCGGCTGGACCTCGGCCAAAGACGTGATTCTGAAAGTGGCCGGCATCCTCACCGTGAAGGGCGGCACCGGCGCCATCGTCGAGTACTTCGGCGAAGGCGCGGAAAGCTTGAGCTGCACCGGCAAGGGCACCATTTGCAACATGGGCGCCGAAATCGGGGCCACCACCTCGGTGTTCGGCTACGACGAGAAGATGGGCGACTACCTGCGCGGCACCGGCCGCGCCGAAATTGCCGAAGCCGCCGCCGCCGTGGGGGCCCACCTGCGCGCCGACGACGAGGTGTACGCCGACCCGGCCAAGTTCTACGACCAGCTCATCGAAATCAACCTCAGCGAGCTGGAGCCCTACGTGAACGGCCCCTTCACGCCGGACGCTGCCTGGCCCATCTCGGAGTTTGCCGCCGCCGTGAAGGAGCACGGCTGGCCCGAGAAGCTCGAAGTGGGCCTCATCGGCTCGTGCACCAACTCAAGCTACGAAGACATCACCCGCGCCGCCTCCATCGCGTCGCAGGCCGTGAGCAAGGGCCTGCACGTGGCCGCCGAGTTCACCATCACGCCCGGCTCGGAGCTGGTGCGCTACACCGTGGCCCGCGACGGCCTGCTCGACACGTTTGCCGAAATGGGCGGCGTGGTGCTGGCCAACGCCTGCGGCCCGTGCATCGGGCAGTGGGCCCGCCACACCGACGACCCCAAGCGCCGCAACTCCATCATCACGAGCTTCAACCGCAACTTCGCCAAGCGCAACGACGGCAATCCCAACACCCACGCCTTCGTGGCCTCGCCCGAAATCGTGACGGCCTTCGCCATCGCCGGCGACCTAACCTTTAACCCGCTCACCGACACGCTGCCCGGCACCAACGGCCCCGTGAAATTCGACGAGCCCGTGGGCGTGGAAATGCCCCCCCGCGGATTCGCCGTGGAGGACGCCGGCTTCCAGGCCCCCGCCGTCGACGGCTCGGCCGTGCAAGTGCTGGTGAACCCGGCTTCTGACCGCCTGGAGCTGCTCGAAGCGTTCAAGCCCTGGGAAGGCACCGACCTGACCGGCCTGCGCGTGCTCATCAAGGCCAAGGGCAAGTGCACCACCGACCACATTTCGATGGCGGGGCCCTGGCTGAAGTACCGCGGCCACCTGGACAACATCTCCAATAACATGCTCATCGGGGCCACCAACGCCTTCAACGACGAGACCAACTCGGTGCGCAACTTTGCCGTGCAGGGCGACGGCTACGCCACGGTGCCGCAGTCGGCCCGCTCCTACAAGAGCATGAACGTGGGCACGGTCGTCATCGGCGACGAGAACTACGGCGAAGGCAGCTCGCGCGAGCACGCCGCCATGGAGCCCCGGCACCTCGGCGTGCGCGCCGTAATTGTGAAGAGCTTCGCCCGCATCCACGAAACCAACCTGAAAAAGCAGGGCATGCTCGGCCTCACCTTCGACAACAAGGCCGACTACGACCTGATCCAGGAAGGCGACCTTATCGACATCCTCGGCCTGACGAACTTCCAGCCCGGCCAGCCCCTGCAAGCGCGCCTGCGCCACGACGACGGCGACACGGACCTCATCACCCTCAACCACACCTACAACGAGGGCCAGATCGAGTGGTTCAAAGCCGGCTCGGCCCTGAACCTGATCCGCCTGAAGGAAAGCGGCGGGGCCCAGCTTTCGCAGAAGTAAACCAACTATTCTCGCAGTTTTTAATAACGGCCGCCTCAGTTTCTGGGGCGGCCGTTTTGTTGCTATCTTGAGTTACTAGTTCAACTATTATATTAATTAAATCATATGAAATCGCAACTGTTACCAGTGGCTGTAACATTATTTACTTGCTTGGGCGTTGCTTCGCCGTGTCCTAAAAACATTAATACACTTCCTAGATTTGGACGAATTAAAAAATGCCCTGAGCAAATAGAAGACGATAAAAAAATTTTAATTTATGAACAGCAGTTTGGGAGTCGAGAAGAAATAGCAAGCGAATTGGTAAAACTCGGCTGGAATTACTTGGCTAAAAATCAAGTGGATGTAGCCATGCACCGGTTCAACCAAGCATGGTTGCTTGACAGCCTCAATGAACAAATAAACTGGGGTTTCGGCAGTACTTTGGGTTCGCAAGGAAAAGAAAGAGAATCACTGCCTTTTTTCAGAGCGGCTGTCATAAGCAATGCTAGTAATGCCAGGGTTTGGTATGATGCTTCGGTTAGTTACGGAAGCATGTTTTTTGCAACCAAGCAAATCTCTTATTTAGACACAACGATATTATACCTTAAAAAATCGGCCCGCCTCAATTCTTCTTATGCGCCTACTTACGCTCAATTAGGTTGTACGGACAATTATCTTTGCGTTCGTGACTAATCTGGATGAAATCAGTAACCGTGCGTGGGCCGCTTTGGCCCCCCATTTGTCAGGCAAAGC